>NZ_SPQG01000016.1:1009-55798 GCF_004944975.1 Halorhabdus amylolytica | reverse complement strand
TTACTTTCCTTACTCGGGAGTCCCGACTGTAGCAGTCACCAGCTGTGACCAAACCGGGAGAGTATCCGACCACGTGAGGGGACCGACGTGAACCCGACTGGCGGAATCGATTTCAGGACTCCAGGATGTAGCGGTTGAGGATCGATTCGAGTTTCTCCTGACGACCGGAGGACAGATCGAAACCGTCGTTGTTCAACGCGTATTCCGCGAGAGAGTCGAAGTCGGCTTCCCCCGAAACGATCTCGGCGCCGATACCTTCCTCGTAGCTGCTATAACGCTCGTCGATGACTTCCTCAAAGATCCCGTCCTCGCGGAGTTCGTGGGCGACCTCCAGCCCGCGGGCGAACGCGTCCATACCGGAAACGTGGCCGTAGAAGAGGTCGACCGGCTCGAAGGACTCCCGGCGAACCTTCGCGTCGAAGTTGAGTCCGCCCGGGGCGAGGCCGCCATTCTCTAAGATCTCGTACATCGCCAGAGTCGTCATGTAGACGTCGGTCGGGAACTCGTCGGTGTCCCAGCCGATGAGCTTGTCGCCCTGGTTGGCGTCGACGCTGCCCAGCGCGTCGTTGATCCGGCCGTACTGGAGTTCGTGTCGGAAGTTGTGGCCCGCCAGCGTCGCGTGGTTGGCCTCGAGATTGAGGGCGAAGCGGTCCGCCAGGCCGTACTCACGGAGGAACGCCAGGACGTTCGCCGCGTCGAAGTCGTACTGGTGTTTCGTGGGTTCTCTGGGTTTGGGCTCGATGAGCAACTGCCCCTCGAAGCCGATGTCGTCAGCGTAGTCGGCAGCCATCTGGAGGAACCGACCCATGTTATCCAGTTCCCGGCCCATGTCCGAGTTCAGCAGTGTCTTGTAGCCCTCGCGGCCGCCCCAGAAGACGAAGTTCTCGCCGCCGAGGCGTTCGGTGACCTCCATGGCTTTCTTGACCTGGCCGGCGGCGTGAGCGAAGACGTCTGCGTTCGGTGAGGTCGCGGCCCCGTGCATGTACTTCGGCTCCATGAACAGCTGGGAGGTCCCCCAGAGCAATTCGACGCCCGTTTCGTCCATCTTCTCCTCGACGTGATCGACGATCTCGTCGAGGTTCTCGTTGGATTCCGCGAGATTCTCTCCCCTGGGTGCAATGTCACGATCGTGGAAACAGAAATACGGGACGCCGAGTTTCTCGAAGAACTCGAAGCCGGCATCGACGCGGGCGTGGGCCTTCTCCATGGGGTCGTCGATATCGTCCCACGGCCGCTCCATCGTTCCGACACCGAAGGGGTCAGATCCGTCCTCGGTGAAGGTGTGCCAGTAGGCCACCGAGAACCGGAGGTGTTCCTCCATGGTCTTGGAGCCGATCTCCCGGTCCGGGTCGTAGTAGTTGAACGAGAGGGGGTCCTCGGACGCCGGTCCACCGTACGTGATCGCGTCGATCTCCGGGAAGTACTCACTCATGATATCACTGTTTGTAGGACAAACACGAATGAAATGCTCTCAGAGACCACTTGAACATTGCGGTATTCGTCCCGGATAGCCGGGTATGACCGGTATCTTACCCGTTCGGAGTGATCTCGCTCACCGAAGCGTTCCCTCCTTTTTGACAGCCCAGTTTCGACAGAGCGTCGGAACGCTCGTCTGGTTCGAGAGACGAATCCTGACGACAATTCCTGACCACCGGGCCGGCGTTCCCTCCGTATTCGACGACCTACGGGGTTTGCCCGACAGACTTCCCCGGAAGAAGACAAAACTTAACATTAGAACTTTCGATTGTGAGAACGTACCATGAGTCTTTTGATGGGTCTCGATTTGGGGACCTCAGGCGTGAAGATCCTCGTCACGGACGCGGACGGCGAGGTCGTCGCGACCACTACCGAGGAGTATCCGCTGTACCAGCCTGAAGTGGGCTGGTCAGAGCAGAACCCGGCCGAGTGGTGGGACGCCACAGTCGCCGGAATCGAGGCAGTTCTCGACGATCCCGCCGTCGATCCGGGTGAGATCGAGGGACTCGGACTCACGGGCCAGATGCACGGTTCGGTCTTTTTAGACGGGGATCACGAGGTGCTCCGGCCGGCGATCCTCTGGAACGACACGCGGACCTCCGAGCAGTGTGCGGAGATCGAGGAGCGCGTCGGTGAGGATCGGATCATCGAACTCGCCTCGAACCCGCCCTTCGAGGGGTTCACCGCGCCGAAGATCCTCTGGGTGCAAGAGCACGAACCCGAGGTCTTCGAGCGGACCGAAAAGATCCTCCTGCCGAAGGACTTCATCCGGTTGAAACTGACCGGCGAGTTCGCGACCGACGTCAGCGACGCCTCGGGAACGCTCCTGTTGAACGTCGGCGAGCGCGACTGGTCGACCGAGATTCTGGAGACGCTAGACATCCCGCGGGAACTGCTCCCGGAAGTGTACGAGTCACCCAAGGTCACCGGGGAGATCACAGACGCCGTGAGCGAGCGAACGGGACTCCCGGCCGGGACGCCGGTCGTCGCCGGTGCCGGTGACAACGCTGCGGGTGCCGTCGGATCGGGGGTCGTCGAGGACGGTGACGTCTGGGGGTCGATCGGAACCTCCGGAGTCATCTTCGTCGCGACCGACGAGGAACGAACGGATCCCGATGGACGGGTTCACACGTTCTGTCACGCCGTTCCCGGCAAGTGGCACGCCATGGGAGTAATGTTGGCCGCCGGCGGCGCGTTCAGCTGGTTCGCCGACACACTCGGCGGCCCAGAGGAGGTGGTCGCCGACCAGCTGGGGACGGATACTTTCGACGTGTTGACAGACGAAGCCACGACTGTCCAGCCGGGCTCTGAAGGGCTCATCTTCCTCCCGTACCTGAACGGCGAACGGACGCCCCACCGAGACGCCGACGCCCGCGGCGTCTTCTTCGGTCTGTCGACGCGACACGAGAAGGCCCACATCGTCCGATCCGTCCTCGAAGGCGTCACCTACGGCCTCCGTGACTCGTTACGCATCGTCCGTGACGACTTGGGCGTCGACACCGGGCAACTGAAGGCGGCCGGTGGTGGCGCCAAGAGCCCGCTGTGGAAGCAGATCCAGGCGGACATCTTCGACGCGGAGATTCTGACACCGAACGTCGACGAGGGTCCCGCCTACGGGTCGGCACTGCTGGCTGGGGTCGGTGCCGGCGTTTACGACAGCGTCGAGGGCGCCACCGAACGGGCGGTCGACATCGTCGACAGCGTCGAGCCGAACGGGACACACACGCAGGTCTACGACGAATACTACGAGATCTACGAGTCACTCTATCCCGCACTGGAAGACCCGTTCGCTGCGAACATCCAGGCGATCGAGTCGGCACAGGACATCCTCGAAACGAACGACTGACCCGGCCGGACCTCTCGCAATCACTCTTCGAGTTCTTGGCTTTGGCCGAAATCTCACTACACCGCTTTGGGACCTCATCGTGGTACGTCCGACAGTGCCGTGCAGTATCTATTCAACCTTACTTCGCTCGATTCGGCCGCGTGCATCGAGGAGAGCGCGTGTACTGTCTCGGACAGATTCACGGGAAATCCATCTCAAATGCACTCGTCTCGGGCGGCCGTCATTCTTCGCGTGTCCAGTCGAGCGAGCGCTCGACAGCATCGTTCCAGCGGTCGTACATCGCGTCAGCCGCCTCGGGTTCGACATCCGGCCCGAAGGTTCGGTCGATCCGCCAGTTGTTACGGAGTTCGTCCAGGGAGCCCCAATAGCCAACGGCGAGGCCTGCTGCATAGGCAGCCCCGAGTGCCGTCGTTTCGTCGACTTCTGGGCGTTGAATCTCCATCTGGAGGATGTCACTCTGGAGTTGTGTGAGAAATCGTTTTTGACGGCGTCACCGTCGACTTTGAGCGTCGTCGTTTCGATGTCCGAATCGGCTTCCATCGCTTCCGCTACATCGCGAGTCAGGTATCCGATAGCTTCGAGGGTCGCACGGACGATGTGTTCCTTTCGCGTCCCGCGAGTTAGCCCGACCATCGTTCCCCGTGCACGGCCACCCCAGTGGGGAGCCCCGAGTCCGGTAAATGCGGGAACGACGTACACACCCTCCGTCGAGTCGACCGACCGCGCAAGGTCGGCCGTCTGGGCGGCGTTGTTGATGAGTTCGACATTTTCGAGCCACTCGATCGCTGCACCGGTGACGAAGATCGATCCCTCGAGCGCATACTGGACGGGTTCGCCCGATCGCTGGAAACCGATGGTAGTGAGGAGCCCATAATCGGAGTCGACAGCCTCGGGACCGGTGTTCATCAGATAGAACGATCCAGTTCCGTAGGTATTCTTCGCGTCCCCTTCATCGAAACAGGTCTGACCGAACAGCGCCGCTTGCTGGTCACCTAACGCCCCTGCAATGGGAACCGCTTCGCCGAGAAAGCCATCGGGATCAGTGTACCCGTAAACGTTCTCGTCGGAGGACGGTCGAACCTCGGGCAACATCGGTTCGGGCACGTCGAACTCTGCGAGCAGCTCACCGTCTCATTCGAGATCGTGAATATTGTAAAGGATCGTCCGGGAAGCGTTCGTCACGTCCGTAATGTGGTTCCCGGTGAGATTGTAGATGAGCCACGTATCAGGTGTCCCCAGCATCAGCTCGCCATCTTCGGCCCGATCACGGAGATCTCGTGAGCGAGACGCCTGCATCTTCAACGGTTGGGCGGTATCGAGGAGCCATTCTGCCTTAAACGCCACTATTGGAAACTCGGGACCGGTATTTGAATGGTGGACTTTTCCCAAAGTGACGGCGCGTATCCACGGCCTGAAGGCCGTGGTATTGCGCCTGTTCAGCCTATAAACGCACCGGTTTCTCGTTAGAGAGGCGTGCAGTATGGCATTCGAGTTGGGCTTTCCTGTATCCGATTGATATGCAAAGAGAAACTACTCACATCAGTGTGGCTCACTCTTCTGTGGCCGGGAGGTCCCGGGTTGCAACGATGTCGACGCCGGTGTCACAGACGTTCTCGACGATCACGTCGCCGAGTTCGATCGGTGCGTCGACTTCGACTGCAGCGATCTCGGCCATCGCGTCCTCTAACTCGGGTTTGGGCATCGGTTCTGCTGACTTCACGGGCACGCGCGGCAGGACGCCACCCGCGACCCGAGCGGTCGTCGGAAGGATACGGGTCGGGTTTCGGTATTCCTCTTTCGCATAATCCGCACCTCTCGGGCAGGTATTGCCCTCGATCGACTGGATCTCGCCGTCATCGACCTCCAGGGAGACGTCACAGCCGACCGGGCAGGCGATGCAGGTTATCTCGACGGTGTCGCTGCTCATCTAGATCTCCTCCTTCGGGACGACGTCGACCGTGAGACGATTCTCCGGGAGGTCCGCGAGCGCTTCGGTATCGATATCGACCGTGATCATCTCCCCTGGTTCGGCACGACGCTCGAACTCGCGAGCTAACTGCTCGTCACCACATTCGACCGTGACGAAGACCTCGTCCATCGGAGCGTATACCCGAAGATACAGTGGGAGTTTCTCGCGGTCGTCGTCGGCTTTGGTGATCCGCTCGGGGACGACGTAGCTCACTGCGCCGGTGGATTCGATCTCGATCGGGTCCTCGCGGACCTCGATGTCTCCCTGGAGTTGTTTGGCGACCGATCGACCGGCGATCATGCTCTCCTCAGTCACCCAGTCGACCAGGTCGTGAACGTGCAGGACGTTCCCGCAGGCGTAGATACCATCGACGCTCGTCTCTCGACCGTCGTCGACCACAGGGCCGCCAGTGACGGCATGCATGTCGACGCCAGCACCCTCCGAAAGTTCGTTCTCCGGGATCAGGCCGACCGACAGGAGGACGGTGTCACACTCGATGTCGTACTCGGTTCCAGGGATCGGCTCGAAGTCCTTGTCGACTTCCTGGACTGTGACGCCTTCGACGCGTTCGTCGCCGTAAATCTCCGTGATGGTCTGTTGGGTCCGCAGCGGAATGTCGAAGTCCTCCAGACACTGGACGACGTTGCGGGTGAGCCCCCCGGTGTACGGCAGGATCTCCAGGACGGCCTCGACGTCGGCCCCCTCAAGATACATCCGCCGGGCCATGATAAGTCCGATGTCGCCTGATCCGAGGATAACCGCCTTCTCGCCGGGCATCTTCCCCTCCATGTTGATGTAGCGCTGGGCGGTCCCGGCAGTGAAGACGCCAGCCGGCCGGTCCCCGGGGATGTCCAGGGCCTCCCGGGTTCGTTCGCGACACCCCATCGCCAACACGACGGCTTCGGCATCGATCTCGGTCAGGCCGTCGTCCTCGCTGACGGCGTAGACGATCTTCTCGTCGGTCACCTCCTCGACCATCGTGTTCAGCCGGATGTCGACGCCCCGCTCGGCGACGTTCTCGATGAATTCCTGTGCATACTCCGGGCCGGTCAACTCCTCGTCGAAGTAGTGTAAGCCAAAGCCGTTGTGGATGCACTGCTGGAGGATGCCGCCGAGTTCGAAGTCCCGTTCGAGGATCACGATGTCCTCGACGCCCTGATCGTATGCTTCCTGCGCCGCGGCCAGCCCCGCGGGGCCGCCCCCAACTACCACGAGATCGTGCGTTTCCCGTCGGATCGCTTGCTCGGCTTCGGCGGCTGACTGGGCAGATTCAGCACGCTCCATCTCGGTTTCAGTCATCGACACGCACCTCCGTGCCACTCTCGGCAAGTAGCAGCTCTTTGGTCTCGCCGATCAGGACTTCCGAGCCGTCATCTTCGAGTTTGATGTCGGTTTCGTCGACACCGAGTTCCTCGGCGAGGATCTCGACGACGCGGGGTTGACAGAACCCGCCCTGACAGCGTCCGGCCCCGGGCCGGACCCGACGCTTGATCGCGTTGATCGTTCGGGCCCCGACCGGTTCGTTGATCGCGTCCCGGATTTCACCTTCCGTAACTGACTCACAGCGGCAGATAATCTGGCCATACTCGGGATTCTCCTCGATCAGGGCAGCGTGTTCGGCGTGACTCATGTGCCTGACTTTCGGCGGTCCCGAATACTGTGGATCGAAGGTCGGATCTTCAGCGAGTTCGCCACGGAGGTCCGCGACGAGATCGACGACGTATTCGGCGATCGCCGGTGCGGAGGCAAGCCCCGGCGACTGGATGCCGGCGACGTTGATGAATCCGGGATCGTCGCGTTCGATCTGAATCCGGAAGTCCCCGGTCTCTTTGATCGCCGGACGCAGCCCCGCGAACTCCCGGATGACGTCGTCTTTCGATAGTTCGGGAACGGTCTTCTGTGCGCCCGCGAGTACCTCGTCTAAGCCCCCTCTGGTCGTGGCCTTGTTCGTCGGAGCGTCGACCTCCTCGGCGTTGGGGCCGATCATCACGTTGCCCTCGTCGGTCGGCGTGACGACGATTCCCTTGCTGACCTCGGAGGGAACGGGGAAGATCGTGTGTTCGACATCGACCTCCATCTTCTTGTCGTAGAGGTAGTACTCGCCCCGCCGCGGCGTGATTTCGAAGTCCTCGACGCCGACCATGGCCGAAACCTCGTCGGCGTAGAGTCCTGCGGCATTGATCACGATGTCGGCCTCAATGTCGCCTCTCACTGTCTCGACGCGGAAGGTATCGCCGACCGCGGTCACGTCGGTGACTTCGGCGTTCAGTTCGACCGAGGCTTCGTTCTCGACGGCGTTGTTGGCGAAGGCGGCAGTGAGTTCGAAGGGGTTGACGATACCCGCCGTGGGCGCCCACAGTGCGGCGATCGCATCGTCGTTGAGGGTCGATTCCAGGTCATGGAGTCGGTTCCCCTCGACGATTTCGAGGTCGGCGATGCCGTTCTCCCGTCCCTTGTCCAATAGCGCGTCGAGTTTCGGTCGTTCGGATTCGTCCGTGGCGACGACGAGTGCACCGCACCACTCGATCGGGACGTCGAGTTCGTGTTGAATCCGCTCGTGATAGAGTTCGTTGCCCCTGACGTTCAATCGACCCTTCAGCTTCTCCGGGTCCGCGTTGAACCCGGCGTGCAACAGCGCCGTGTTAGCCTTGCTCGTCCCGGTGCAGACGTCCGGGGCGGCTTCGAGAAGAACGATGTCGAGTGTGTATTTTGAAAGTTCTCTCGTGATTGCCGTCCCGACGACGCCGCCACCGATCACAGCGATCGTTGTGTTCCCTTGCATGTTGTCTTAGAGCGCCTTTTTGTCACCTATCGCTCATTATTTCAGTGACCACAAACAAACGAGCGCAACGACAGAAATAAAACGTCCCTCGTTTCTCATGCCATGAGAACCAAAACGAAGGGCTCCGATGGAGCACGAAACAGCGTGGAGTTCGAGATAAACCAACGTCGAACGCCTCATTCTCTACCGTAACGCGACCTCGAACCCTCAGGAAAGTTTTAGCATTAGGGCCTGGTCTCATATCCATATGTGGGATGACGATAATACCCGAGATGTTTCTAGGTCCCAAAAGCTAAGCCAGTTAGAGTCCAATCAATGATACATATGAACACGAACGAACAGGAGTGGCCGGTTTTTGGCTGTCGTCGGTATGACGAAGCACAAAAGAACGAGATTGTCCTCGACACAGTCAACGAGATCGTCAATGCAGTCAAAGGAACGCTCGGGCCGCGAGGGCTAGATACTCTCGTCGTCCGAGAACAGGAAAGTGAAGAAATACGCGGCTTTGTCAGTAATGACGGCGGTGCGATCATCAATGAATTTGAAAGTATCTCTAGCGATCCTGTTGTAGAACACTTTATATCGACACTCCGGGCACAGGAAGACGAATACGGCGACGGGACGACGACGACAACCGTATTGAGTGGGGAGTTGATCGAAACTGGATTTGAATTGATCGAGGAAGGGATCACAGCGACGACCATTATCGACGGTTTCTCGATCGCCGCTCAGCGCACCCTCGAGACCTGGGACGAGATATCGATACCACTTGCGTCCGATGGAGAGATCGATCGTGACCGGATGGAGATGATAGCGACTGCTGCTATGACAGGGGGAGACGTGGTTTCTTGGCCGCTTGAGGGGCTTAGCGAACACGTCGTGGACGCCGCCATTCGCGTTGCAGACTGGGAGGCGGGTACTGTCGATCTTTCATTGATTGATACCCAGGCTATACCAGGTGGCGACGTCACGGATTCGACTATATTCGAAGGGAAATACATTCCGAAGGAACCAATCGTCCCATACCCTGCTGCGCCACTGGAGGGGACGGCTTTGTTCGTCTCAGGCAAATTTGAGTCCCCCTCGCCGAACCAGCAGATGCGGTTGACGGGAGATGACGTCGCGAATGTCCACCGAGATACAGCTACCCGGAAGACGAAGTGGTTTAACGACCTCGTTACCGAACTTGCCGATGCTGGCGTCGTTGCAGTCTTTTCCGGACAGGCAGTCTCAGTAAGTGACGCAAGTACGCTCGCTGATGCCGGCATCATAACGGTTCAAGATGTCCCCGACCATCACTTGCGGTTCCTCGCCCACGCGAGTGGTGGAACCGTCCAAGGGGCTATCGTCCCGACGGAACCGATCAAACACAACTGGCTTGGCAAGACATCGATCACAGTGCCGAACCAAGATATTGGTGAGTCCGACGAATGGCTCCGCGTTGAGGGGATAGCTCCTGAGAAGCCCGATGCCATGACGATAACTGTTCGAGGTGGAAGCAAGCGAATGGCTGAGGAAGCCCAACGCCGCATCAAGCATGGCCTTAACGGGGTGCGGGCGGCGATCAAGCGTCCACAGGCATTACCTGGTGGTGGCGCTCCGGAAATGGCTGCGGCAGCATCAGTTCGCGAGCTTGCGCCACGGATTGACGACCGGCGACAGCTTGTTGTCGAAGCATTCGCGAACGTGCTTGAGACCATTCCCGCGACGATGGCTCGGAATGCGGGAGCCGATCCGACCGATCAGCTCCTTGCAATCCGCTCAGCACATGCCAACAGCAATGATCGTGCCGGAATCGGTGTTGACGGAACTGTCGATGACGACGTCGTCGCAGAGAACAACGCGCTGGACCCGATGCTCGTTCGGACGAACGCACTCGTCCGCGCAGTCGAGCTCGCTAACAGCTATATTCGAATCGACGATATCGTGTACAACCGGAAGCCGTTCGAGCCTGAGCGGAAATCCGACCAGATGGATCAAGAGGAATTCGATACTGCGATGACCGTCCAGGACGACTAATTTATCTATCTATAACTAGTTTAATTTATTGTAAATGGACATCAGTTAGAATATGACCAAAAACTTTGCGACATTTTTTTCTAATTGGGGCCATATATCATGATTAGGTATGGGAACCATCACGTTCGACACAGTATCAAAGTCGTATGAAGGTGATATAGACGCTGTCAAAGATCTAGATCTCGAAGTCAAAGACGGCGAGTTTCTCACCCTGGTTGGGCCCAGTGGATCCGGTAAATCGACGACGCTTCGGATGTTGGCGGGGCTTGAGAGCGTCACCGACGGCGAGATCCGTCTGGCCGGTGAAGTCGTTAACTATCTACCGCCCCGCAAGCGTGATGTCGCAATGGTGTTCCAAAACTATGCGTTGTATCCTCATTTAAGTGTCTACGAGAATATGGCTTTCGGACTGAAACGTTCGACGGATCTTTCGAAGGAGGAAATCAAGAAGCGCGTCAATCAGGCGGCGGAGATGATGGATATCAAGGAACTTCTCGATGACAGACCGAAGCAGCTGTCCGGCGGTCAGAAACAGCGTGTCGCGACCGGCCGTGCGATTGTCCGTGAGCCGGAGGTCTTCCTGTTCGACGAGCCGCTTTCTAATCTCGATGCGAAACTTCGCAAACACATGCGAACCGAACTCAACCGGATTCAACAGGATCTCGAAACGACCACGATTTATGTAACACACGATCAAGAGGAAGCGATGACGATGTCTGATCGGATCGCTATTCTCCATCAGGGTGTTCTCCAGCAGGTCGGAACACCGACAGAAGTCTATCAAGAACCGAATAATCTTTTCGTGGGACAGTTCATCGGTAGCCCCAGCATGAATATCTTCGATGTGGTCTACGATCCAGGGGACAATACTCTGACGGGGGACTTCGAATACCAATTCTCTCAGGAAGTAGCCACAAGAGTTGACGACCACGGGGGCACACACTATACGCTGGGCGTTCGGCCTGAAGACCTCCAATTGGCGGAGGTCGGATCTGATGCGAATACCTTTGAGGTTGTGGTTGAACTCATCGAGCCACTGGGCCGGGATAATCTCATGTACTTCGACCTACCGGAAGCCGATACAGAGGGACGTGAGTACGTCACATTTGTCGATCCCAACTATCATCCCGATGTCGGCGAACATATTTACCTGACTTTTGATGACCAACAAATCCACCTCTTCGATGAGGAGACCGGGTTAAACGTGCTCAACGAAGAGTCCCCTGGTCGTGTAGAACGGATTGCAGCCGACGATTAATCTCTCTTCTCTGATTATTTATATCCAACTTCGCGTCGGTGCCTCGTTGTCTTGAGTGACCTCGGTTTCATCAGCATTTATTGTACAATCAGATTTATATTTCATTTATATATAAATTTCCAAATCGGTCACATTGGTTAATCGACTCAACAGTGGCGAAATGTTTGTAGTGGTGAGTAGAAAATCTCTTTTGACGGCATCTATAGAATTAAATCGGGATGACCGACAATTCGCCATTTCTCGATATCGGACTTCTCGAGATCGATTTCGAACCGCTCGCACCTTGGCGAGCGCTCCGGCGCGCACAAACCATTGACGACGTTACATCTGTTATTCTTGATTACGGTTGGGCGGGTCCGATGCTTGGTCTCCTTTTGCACATCCTCGTGCGGACAATATTGATCTATGTGATGGAACCGATTGTCATAATAAGTGGATACCTCTTTGACGGAGCCGCAGTTACAATGATTGTTGTTTTCGTGTATACTTCTTCATTCGTCCTGTTAGCGGTTTTCCTGTACTTCGGTGGCGTTGGTGCCATTGCAGGATTTCTGAGTGATGAACGACAGTACAGTCCAGCGGTATTTAAACTTGGAGGATACGTTTCGGTTCTATTCATCCCATTATTCCTGATTGGAATCGTTTTGGCACTCACTGTCTCTGGGGAACCGTATCCCCTTCCGTCCGAACCCACGGCCAACGCGACAACAATTGCGACGGAGTTAGCGCAGTATCGCCGTGAGATTTTAACGACTCCACAAATGTATGCCATCCGAGTTCTCAGGATGGTTGGCTGGGCCGTTATTGGGTTTTTGATCTTGCCAATCGTCGGTCGGTTGTACGAACTCGACAGAAAGAGAAGTGTCCTCTCGGTGCTTCCTCCAACAATGGCCGCGTTGTTCCTCTCGGGCATTACCTGGCAAGTCTGATCGATATTTTGGAAGATCCGATATGGGTCCCCGTGCTTGGATAGCTCATATCAGAGCGAAATCTTGTCTCACTCAAAAACCGAGATCGGGCAGCTCAGGGTGTGTGAAGAATTTTGCACTACCGCTCAGGTGACGCTAAAATGCCGAAAGACTTGATGACTGTCTCTCGGCACTACAATGACAAAGCAAGGGGATTCATTAATGCAGATATTTACTGGAATGTCATCAGTTGTTTCTCATGTGGACGCCACAAAACGTCAAAACCGACAGTAGCTGAGCATATATTCGAGTTATATGTCCCACTCACCTTCGAATCCTTCCTCGTCCGTTGGCTTGTACTCGAACCATGCGAACCGGGCCGTTCGATCGCTCTCGTCTCCGTTGCAGGTAGCGTATGGTCCGATATACACGCCTGTGAAGCCACCAGCGGTCTCAGTCGAGAGATAACGCGTCTCGGCTGATCCCAAATTGACACGGTTGCCGGTCTCGGCGACAGGTTCGATCTCGAAGTGATACGCGACCTCGTCGGCGTTGATCGTGAGAATTACACTATCAGTCTCAATCGGTTCAGTTTCGACGACTGAGGAGTAGTCTCCAAGCTGTCGCCTGAGAAATGCCTGTTGATTCTCGCCGCCGCGCACGCCGAGATCATAATGGTGGCGTTCGTTCATCAGTACGGCAATTCCCGCTTCTTCGACAGCCCGATCCGGATCGAAGTCCAGCCGTGTTCGGATTGTATACACGAAGTGTTGCTGTCGCCGACCGACAAACGTCGGGCACCCTTTACTGAGCGTCTCGGGTACGAGATCAATCTGAAGTCCATCTACAGATTCAATGTGATCAGGTGCAGGCGTCCGGCGATAATTCCACGCTGGCCCGAGCGCTCCATCGAATGTCTCATGGCCGGCTGTCACCGAGTCGCCATCAATCGGCGGGGCGTCCGGATCCGGATCGGGTGGAACGGCATCCATTTCGATACCGATCGGTTTGCCATCGTTGATCACAGGCCATCTGTTTTTCCAGGAGACAGGAGCAAGGTAAGTCTCCCGACCTAGATGGTGGTGGCGTGGCCACCGGCCCGTCATCCGTACTGCCAGAAAGACGATCCACCATGAGCCGTCGTGTGCCTGCACCAAGTCGCCGTGACCGGTCGCATGGATGTTTTCCGGGACTTTCGCCCGATGACTTAAAATCGGGTTCTCAGGATGGGGTTCGAACGGCCCTGTCGGGCTGTCCGAGCGCCCGGCAACAATCATGTGGCCGAAGTGGGTGCCACCTTCCGCCGCGAGAAGGTAATACTGTCCGTCGATCTTGTAGATATGCGGCGCTTCTGGGAGCGGATCCTCAACCCCCTCCCAGACAGTGCGTGTCGTTCCGAGATCGCCCGTCGCGAGTTCAATCGGCGCTTGATTGATCCCTTGCTCAGCTTTGTATGTAAAGTACACCACTTCATCTCCAAAGAACAGGTCTGGATCGAACCCCGGTGCGTCCACAAAGGTTGGGTCTGACCAAGATCCCGCCGGATCGTCGGTCGTTAGTATGAAGTGACCCTCTCCCTCGACATCCGTGGTTGTGAGGTAGAACGTTCCGTCTTGGTACCGGAGCGTCGGGGCAAAGATGCCACGTGATGATGGGCGGCCACTCAAATTGATCTGGTCTGTTCTGTCGAGTGCGTGGCCGATCGGCTCCCACTCGACTAGGTCACGACTCCGGTAAAGCGGAAGCCCCGGAAAATACTCGAAACTGCTTGTGGCGAGATAATATTCCGACCCCACACGACAAACTGTCGGATCGGGATTGAATCCAGGAATGATTGGATTGCGGTATGGCACAATCCTACGTCAGGGGATGAATAGTTAATAATTTGTTTTCCAATAGATGAAAATACACTTCTATCCGAAAAACAGCACTCGGTACCTATACCCAGTCCAACACTCCTTGACCGCACGGAGACGATCGTTTAACGTGGTTGAACCGCGAACAACTTATCGGGTGTCGGCGTCCGCTCGTTTCCCCAAGTGATTCTGACAAATAACTTACTAGTTTCCGAACAGATATGTGAATAGATATTCTAAATATTCAATCAATCATGGACTATTAATACTCAGCGAAGAAAACCAAGTTATCGAGTCTCCATCAACTCTTGACCGCACCTTCTGCCAATCCCTGTACGAAGTACTGTTGGAGGAACGCGAACAAAAGTAACAGTGGTACCGTTACTGTAGTCGCACCAGCCATGATAAGTCCCCAATTAATCGTGTTCTGGCCGACCCACTGCTGGATCCCCGGGGGCAAGGTCTTCAGTGCCTGATCGTTGATAAGTACCAATGCGAACAGGAACTCGTTCCACGCAAGCAACCAGCCAAAGATGAAAGTCGTCGCAACAGCCGGAGCTGACAGTGGCAAGATGACACGGACGACCGCCCCGACACGGGTACTACCATCCACCATAGCCGCCTCTTCCAGCTGTTCGGGGAGGTTTTCGAAGAATCCCCGCAACATCCACGTTGTGAACGGAAGTGTGAACGCGACATAGGCGACGATAAGTCCAGTAAGGCTGTTGAAGAGTCCTAAATTACGGAAGATTATGAACAGGGGAATGATGATAACTGCGTACGGGAACATCTGGGTAATCAACAAGAAAACCGCGAAAGCTGATCGACCCTTGTACCGCAGTCGGCCGATACTATAGCCCCCAAACGTCGCAATGACAATGCTGAGAGCTGTGCTGACGAGGGAAACGATCACGCTGTTTTTGAACCACGTCACGAAACGGGTTGACTCCACCATATCCACATAGTTCTCAAGGGACATCGAGGAGAGATACCAACCGAGACCATTTTCGACGATGTCACTGAGTGAGGCAGCACTGAACGACGAGAGCATCATCCAGATGATCGGGAACAAAACGATCAATACCAGCCCCCAGACGAGCCCCTCGAAACTGAGAAGTCTGACGGTGTCGTTTTGCTTGAGCCGCTGAAACAGGGTGTCTGGTTCGCCCGGTGCAGTGCCTGTGGTTGGATCAGTTTCAGTTGCCATGGATGATCACATCATTTCTGTCCGATATCTGCCCGGTAGAACCGGAGATAGACCAACCCGTAGCTTAGCATTATCAGCATCATTACGATGCCGATAGCGGCGGCCATCCCCATATCGCCAGTGATGAATGCCTTCCGGTAGACATACACCGGGAGAACCATCGAAGAGAGTCCCGGCCCGCCGCCGGTGAGGACAAATATCATAGTGAAGTTGTTGAACGTCCAAAGACTCATCAAAAGCGTTGTGACGATGAGAATCGGCTGAAGATACGGGAAAGTGATATGACGGAACAGCTCCCATCGCGAAGAGCCATCGACGAGTGCCGCTTCATAGAGTTCGGTCGGGATTGCTTTCATGGCTGAGAGGAAACTGATCATAAAGAATGGGAAGTTGCGCCAGATCCAACCGACCATTGCCGCGGCGAGAGCGAACTTGCCGCTACCGAGCCAAAGGACCCGCTCCAAACCGGCGAGTTGGAGAAGACCGTTGAACACCCCGGTCTGATAACGGTACATCCATTGCCAGTTGAGGGCGACAGCAATATACGGCATCACCCACGGGAGCAACAGCAGCGACGTAGCTATTCCGCTCCCGGGGAAATCATGATTAAGTAGAACGGCAAATCCCATGCCCAACACGAGCATCACAACGACTGTCCCGAACACCCATACGAGAGTGTTCTGCAGTACCTGCCAAAATTCCGGCCAGCCGGTGAAGATCCTGATGTAATGTTCCAGTCCAATCCAGGTGGGTTCGGTAATACCGTCGTAATCAGTGAAACTCAGATATATTGCCCTGATTACAGGATAAACATTCACCAATCCGATAGCTGCAATCGTTGGGAGGAGGAACACCCACCCCCATACTGACTCCGATGAAAGCCAGTACTGATATTCTTTTATTATGTCACTTTCATCGATGATTCTCCTGTACTTTTCCGCCACCATTGAAGAGAAATTCAGAATCCAAATATAAAAATATGTCGGATCGGTCTGGGTTCGTGTTGATTGTGACATCGGTTTCGCCCGACGTCGAAGGCTTCGTACCGAGACTCCGCTGCCGTCGGTTCGACGTAACCGAAAATGTTAGAATCATATGACGTTGGGTATTTTCCCCCATAAATATGTTCGATACTTTTGTTATTTATCTGTTTACATATCCGAAATCGGGCCCCAACTTGTGGGGGATGTTACCTAAAAAATCACTGACAATTGAACGGATGATGCAAAAGTATGAGAAAACGAGGGAGCCTACTCAAGCGGGTTCCAGATCTGGTGGGGGCCACTTCCGTCGGCCCAGGCCATAGCTTGGTCGTTGAGATTGTCCAGCGAGACACCGTCTGACTGTTCCTGGAGCGTATAATCGAGCCGATCAGAGGCAGTGTTACGCATCTGATTGGCCATGTTCTGAATCTGGGATGGGGGATTACCGGCGCCGATCATGCTGGTGAATGCCTGCGAGTAGCCAGTCGTGTTGCCTTCAGTCGATCCGAGGAACGGTGAACAACGTTTTGCGCCGCTAACACCGTAGCGGACAGCCTTTTCGGCTTGTTCAGACATTGCGTCCAACCAGCTTTGCTTGAGGTCGGTCGGGTTCTCGCCGCCGTACGGCGGAGCTTCGGTCTGAGACTGACGCACCGGTGTGAAGATCGGTGCCGCGGCGGTGAAGACTTTTTGCTGGGTACTGGGATTCATCCAGTACTCGAGGAACTCGGTCTTGAGGTCGGGTGCGTTGTTCTTCGTGACGTTCTCTGAGAACGGACTCACGACGGACCCCCCCATGAAGGCCGCGTTGCCGCGCTCTTCTACTGCACCAGTTGGCGCGGTCATGACCTCAGTATGCTCGATAATGTTCTGGTTGTCCTTTTCGTCGGGGTTGTTGACGGCTGCACGGAGTGGTTCGCCGTTCGCCTGGTACATCGCAGCGGACCCCTCCTGGAAAAGGGCGCGGACGTCTGAACCTGCCATCCCGGTCCAGCCACGCGGGGCAACGTCCCAGTGATCTTGGCCGAGACTCGCTTGCAGAAGATGACCGAACACTGCGTCGGATTCGTCGAGCGTCACATTCCACTGTCCGTTCTCGTACTGGAAGAAGTCGCCACCGAATTTGTGGGTGGCGTCAAACATCTGTTGGCCGGTAGCGAAATCGGATCCCCCGGGCTGACCAATGGGCGTGATCTCTTCACCGAATTGATCACGAATAGTCTTGCCGGCACTGATCAGGTCCTCCCACGTCCGGGGCGCCTCGTTGATGCCCGCGTCACTGAGGAGATCCATACGGTAGAGGTACGAACGGACTTCAAGGAACCACGGCAAACCATAGTTTTCGCCATCGTACGAGGTCCAGTAGTCCATCGTCTCGAACCAGTCGTCAAAGTCGCTATAGATGTCAGTAACCGGATCGTTGACTCCTTGGTCGCCGAAGTCGACAGCGTGCTCCCCGGCCATCTCGCTGACGTTTGGCGCGTTACGGCCTTGGATGGACGACTGCCATTTTGGGAACACCTGCGCCCAGACGATCACGTTCGTCGTAAGGTTTACCGGTGAACTCGCTTCGTCCTCGAACGCCTTCGCTGTATCTTGAATCGAATTAGAAACTTCTGGGATATAACCACGCATCGTCCAGAACACGAAGTTCTGTTCGGACGTTTGCTGAGAGCCATCACCGCCGTCACCACCGTCGCCACCGTCGCCACCGTCGCCACCACCGTCACCGCCGTCACCACCACCGTCACCACCGCCACCACCGTCACCACCGTCGCTGCCACAGCCAGCGAGGCCAGCGGCACCGACTGCACCCACTGTCGCGGCTGCCTCCATAAAACCACGACGTGAGTAATCCTCGTCATCCGGTTCAGGATCTTTCGGTCTTCTATTTGATTTGTCCACCATTGTTTATCACACTACGGACGATTGTCGTACGTCTCATCCCATATAACTTGTCCCTTGTGGCAACTAGATGAGGAATAATCTTTCGCGTTAGTTTCAGATCCAGTCCAGTTCGCTCGCATTGTGCCAACATGTGGTTCGTAATATAGCGGAAGGCTTACCATTCATTAAAAAGAATATTTAGTACAGATGAGCGAACGGACGGGACTGCATCCTTCAAACATTCTTTCCGAAGATATCGATCGAGCGTCCGACCGAGACGCACGCTCGATGAACATCGCCGTTGGGAGAGCTGTCGCTGATGTGGTCAAGACCACCCTCGGACCGCGAGGCAGAGACAAGATGCTAGCCGATCAGGGTGGCGGACTCGCTGTCACAAACGACGGTGAGACGGTCCTCTCGATGATGGATATCGAACATCCCGCCGGGAAGATCGTGGCCGATGTCGCGAGTACTCAAAAGGCAGAAGTCTCGGACGGGACGACGACGGCAGTCATCCTCACGGGATCACTGCTCAAGGAATCCGAACGGCTCTTGGACGACGGTATCCACTCAACGACGATCGAACGTGGGTATCACCAGGCTATTGACCGGGTACGCGAACTGCTACCGGAGATCGCCATCGATATTACGGCTGACAGCGGCATCCTCCAGGAGGTCGCGGCCACTGCAATGACGGGCAAGAATGTAGACGTGGCGAGAGATCATCTGTCGTCACTCGTCGTGGAGGCAGTTCGTACCGTTGACCAGCGAGATGGCGACGATATCGTGGTCGAATCTGTCGGCAGCGGTACTCCCAAAGAGTCGGAGCTTCTCGAAGGTGTACTCATCGAGGAAGAGCGAATCCACGACCACATGCCCTACAATATCGATGACCCAACGGTATTAGTATACGGTTCGGATCTGACATTCGACGACGCTCAGTCCGATCCAGCGATCGATATCACGGATCCGGGGCAGTTCGAGACGATCATTGAAGAAGAAGAACGCCAATTTCGCGATATGGCCGACGAAGTTTCTGAAGCCGACGTTGTCCTTGTCGACGGCAATGTCGACGATATGGTCATGCATTTCCTTGCCGAGGAAGGGGTCCTCGCTTTCGATCAGGTCGACAAAGAAGATCAGCGCGCTATAGTGCGTGCAACCGATGCATGGGTCGTTTCTGACCTCGACGAACTCTCAGATAGTGATCTCGGCCACGCTAGGTCGGTCGAACGGCGTATATTTGGCGACGACGAATACGTCGCGTTCGCAAGCGATACAGATCCTGGGGAAGTCACCCTCCTCCTACGGAGTGGGACAGAACACGTCGGTAAAGAGATGGAAATTGCCGTTACAGACGCGGTTGATGCTGTCGAAATCGCTCTTGAAGAGGGGGCTGTGCTTCCTGGTGGCGGCGCGTCTGAAATCGAACTAGCCAGGCAATTACGTTCCGATGCAGACGCGATCGACGGCCGCGAGCAACTCGCTGTTGAAGCGTTCGCAAACGCCCTCGAGACAATCCCGCGAACGCTGGCCAGAACTGCCGGCCGAGATCCGATTGATATCCTCACCGAACTACGGACCCATCACGCAGAGGGTGCTATCGCCACAGGTCTCGACGCCACTACCGGTGACGTCGCTGAAATGACGGCACGGGGTGTCGTCGAACCGCTCCGGGTCAAAAACGCCGCGATCGATTCGGCTGTTGACGCGACTGTCACTATCGTACGTATCGACGATATGATCGCAGCGAGTAACTTCAACGAACCCAATACCGATATTCTTTCCTGATCGTACTGATCGTATTCAGATACGGATGGGGCGGTCGTAGTTCGATACGGCACGCGAGCGGGCACCCGGAGCCGATCGTTGAAACTGACGTTCAGTTTCATATCCGACCTACGCTCGATAATTCCGAGTCCTCTGCCGGGATAGGAGTAACGGCGGTGTGGCCTCGTCATCTGCTCGCGGGCGACGAAGCCGCCCGCTCGCAGGTTCGTAGGGCTCACGAGTCCCACGCTCATCACGAAAGGCGCTCGCGCCTTTCGAACGACTACGCCCGACTGCCTGAGGGATCTTCGATCCCTTTCCGTTTACGGCGAGGCGATCATCTCCCCTTGATATCTAACCAACATGGAGGCAAAATTAATAGTAGTGGCCTGTGATCGGGTGCAGTATGGGTGATCCTTGGTCGACTCCGACAGTTGTCGGACAAAACCGTGAGTCCGCGAGGACGAACGCCGTTCATTATCCCGACCGCACGTCCGCACGGACGCGTGATCGGGAAGCCTCACCATGGTTTAAATTACTCAACGGCGAATGGAAGTTCGAACTGTTCGAAAGGCCGGGTGCTGTCCCTGAAAGCTTCCACGATCCTGCCTTCGATCGAGAGGAGTGGGATCAAATCGAGGTCCCGCTGAACTGGGAGATGGACGGGTACGGGACACCGCAGTACACGAACGTCGTTTATCCGTTCCCTATCGATCCGCCGGAAATACCGACCGATAATCCCACAGGCGCGTACGTCCGAACCGTGGATGTCCCTGAATCGTGGGACGGCCGGCGGACGGTACTTCGGTTCGATGGTGTCGATTCGGCATTTACCGTCTGGGTCAACGGCGAACGCGTCGGCTACAGTCAAGGATCACGGATTCCGGCCGAGTTCGACGTCACGGACGAACTCTCGACGGGCGAAAACACCGTCGCCGTTCGGGTTCTCAAGTGGTCGGACGGCAGTTACATCGAAGACCAGGACATGTGGTGGCTGAGCGGTATCTTCCGTGACGTGTCCCTCTACTGTACGCCTGGGGCCCACGTCTCGGATGTCGACGTCAGGACGGCTCTCGACGACGAGTATCGGGACGGGTCGCTCACGGCTGACGTCGATGTAGCCAACGAAGGGCGTACCCAAACGTCGGTAGAAGTCGAGGTAGAACTGATCGACGACGGAGAGACTGTCCTCACAGTCGAAAAAGGGGCGACGATCGAATCCGGTCGAGAGCGGACACTGAGACTCGAGAGCGACGTCGAGAACCCGGCGAAGTGGACCGCCGAGACGCCGAACCGATACACGCTTCTCGTTACCGTCCGGGACAGCAAGGAGGTCATCGAGGTCGTCCCCCAGACGATCGGGTTCCGCGAGGTCGAGATTCAGGACGGCCAGTTGCTGGTAAACGGCGAGCCGATCACGATCCGAGGAGTGAACCGTCACGACTTCCATCCTGACCGGGGTCGGGCGGTCCCGCTCGAAACGATGCGCCGTGACGTCGAGTTGATGAAACGCCACAACGTCAATGCCGTTCGGACAGCCCACTACCCGAACGATCCCCGATTCTACGACCTCTGTGACGAGTACGGGCTGTACGTCATCGACGAGGCTGACCTGGAGTGTCACGGGCTGGAGTACGCCGAGACGACGCCGCACCTGAGCGACGATCCCGACTGGGAAGACGCCTACGTCGATCGCATGGTCCGGATGGTAGAACGAGACAAAAACCATCCATCGGTAGTGATCTGGTCGCTCGGTAACGAATCCGACTTCGGATCGAACCACGTCGCGATGGCCGAGGCGGCCCGGGATATCGATCCGACTCGGCCGATCCACTACGAACCGGACTTCGAGCAGGAAGTCTCGGATATCGTGGGGCCGATGTATCCATCGATAGAGCAGGTCGAACAACTCCTCGAAGAGTACCCTGAGACACCCGTCATCCTCTGTGAGTACGCTCACGCGATGGGCAACGGACCGGGTGGATTGGCCGATTACTGGGAGACGTTCCGCGACAACGAGCGAACGCAGGGTGGGTTCGTCTGGGAGTGGATCGACCACGGCCTTCGAACGACGACTGCGGAGGGCACGGAGTACTTCGGGTATGGGGGTGACTTCGGCGACGATCCCAACGACGGGAACTTCGTCTGTGATGGGTTGGTCTTCCCGGATCGTGAACCCTCGCCCGGCCTCGAAGAGTACAAGGCCGTCATCGCACCCGTCGCGTTCGAGGCGGGCGACAACACGGGGGAAGTGGTCGTCGAAAATCGCTATGACTTCCGCTCCCTGGAGCATCTCCGGGCCTCGTGGTCGCTGCTTGCGGACGGCAACGTGGTCGATTCGGGTCGACTCGAACTCCCGGAGGTCCCGGCTGGCGCTCAACGGACCGTCGAGGTCCCGCTCGAGATGCCGGCCGACGACCGCGAGTACCGCCTGCACGTTTCTGTCTCGCTCGCCGGATCGACGAGCTGGGCGGATGGTGGTCACGTCATTGCCGAGGCGGATATCGAACTAGCCGGTACCGATCGGGCGAAGACTGGCCAGCCCGTTTCGGACGCTCCGGTCGCCCTCGACGAATCGAACGGGAAGCTACGTCTGACCGGCCCCGACTTCGAACTCGACTTCGAAGAGACAGCCGGCGTCATCGATTCGATGACCTACCGGGGTCGCGAGGTCATCACCTCCGGGCCGAGGGTGAACCTCTGGCGCGCGCCGATAGACAACGATCGTGGGTTGCCCATGGACCGTCGTCACCTCACCGGATCCGATGCAGCCGACGACGTTCTCCCCGGGGAGTACTGGGAGGTGAGTTTCGAGGACTTCTGGCGTGAGTACGCGCTGGACGATCTCAGGTTGCGCGTCGACGACGTCGAAGCGGGCGTCACCGACGGCATTGGATCGATCGACGTCACGGGCCGGCTCGCGCCCCCGATGTACGATCACGGGTTCGCACTCGAACAGTCCTATACCGTTGATGGCGCCGGCTCGATCACCGTCGAGACGGTGCTCTCGCCAGAAGGCGACTTCTCGCAGCTCCCGACGCTCCCGCGGGTCGGTCTCGTCGTCGAGCATCCGGGTGACCTCGATCAAGTCACGTGGTACGGCCGGGGACCGGGTGAGAGCTACGTCGACAGCAAGGACGCGACGGCCGTGGGTCGCTACGAACGTGACCTCGAGGACCTACACACGGCGTACGTCCGGCCACAGCACAACGGCAACCGCACCGACGTCCGGTGGGTCGCCCTGACTGACGGCCGTGGCGTCGGACTCCGAGCGTCCGGTCCCGGTCTCAACGACTTCAGCGCCCACGACTACTCGATCGAAGACCTCGAGGCCGCGGCCCACACCTACGACCTCCCAAGCAGGGAAACGAACACGCTCACCCTGGATCACGAGCACTGCGGGGTCGGATCGGGGAGCTGTGGCCCCTGGACGCGACCCGAGTACCGGGTCCCCGTCGAGGAGTACGCGTTCACGGTCGAACTCCGCCCGTTCTCGGCGGACGGCCGCTCCGTCGGATCACTGTAATCGCTAGCAGAGACGACGATAAGGGTCGTTTACCGAAGTTTTTTGTCGTCACTCCGAGTCAGTGTTGGACGTGACAACTGACAACACACCGGTGTACCTAGACGCATCGGCACCCGTCGAACGGCGTGTCGAGGACTTACTCGACCGAATGACGCTCGAAGAGCTGGTCGCGCAACTGCTGTCCGTGCCGTCCGAGCGGATCTCCGAGACCGGAACAACGGAGCCGGCGCTACTCGACGAGGACGGCGAAATCGTCTGGGAGGAGGCCGAGTCGCTGCTCGAACACGGCGTCGGTCACTTCACCCGTCTGGCCGGCGGCGGCGGCATCTCGCCCGAGCGGGCGGCCGAAGTGACCGAAGAGCTACAGGAATATCTCGTCGAGGAGACGCGCTTGGGCGTCCCGGCTGTCCCACACGAGGAATGTCTCTCGGGTTATATGGGTCCGGACGGGACGACCTATCCCCAGATGATCGGCGTTGCGAGCACGTTCGAACCCGACCGTGTTCGGGAGATGACCGACCGGATCCGCGAGCAATTGAGGGCGATCGGATCGGTACACGCCCTTTCGCCGGTACTCGACATCGGGCGTGATCCCCGCTGGGGTCGAACCGAGGAGACCTTCGGCGAGGACCCCTACCTGGTCGCGAGGATGGCCTCAGCGTACGTCGAGGGGTTACAGGGCGAGGATCCCAGGACGGGCATCTCGGCGACGCTCAAACACTTCGCCGGACACGGTGTCGGTGAGGGCGGCAAGAACCGCTCGTCTGTACAAGTTGGCGAGCGCGAGTTCCGCGAGGTCCATCTGTTCCCCTACGAGGTAGCGATCAGGGAAGCCGGCGCCGAGTCGGTGATGAACGCCTATCACGATGTCGACGGCATCCCCTGTGCAGCCGACGAGTCGCTGTTGACCGGGATTCTCCGCGGGGAGTGGGAGTTCGAGGGCACGGTCGTCTCCGATTACTTCAGCGTCCGCTTCCTCAAGGAAGAACACGGTGTCGCCTCGGACTATCAGACGGCGGCGGTCCAGGCCGTTCAGGCGGGATTGGACGTCGAACTCCCGCAGATCGAGTGCTACGACACTCTCGTCGACGCGGTCGAGGCCGGCGAGATCGAACGGGAAACGATCGAAACGGCGGCCCGTCGCGTTCTCAGACAGAAAGTCGAGAAGGGGCTGTTCGAGGACTACGGCACGGACCAGGGGGACGTCGAAGCAGCGTTCGGGCCGGAGGCCAATCGCGAGTATGCCCGTCAGCTCGCGCGCGAGTCCGTGACACTGCTGAAAAACGAAGATGACTTGCTACCGATCGCGGACGACGAGAGAGTCGCCGTCGTCGGCCCAAAAGCGGATACATCGGCGGGCCAGCTAGGTGACTACGCCTACGCCGCCCACTACCCCTGGAAAGAATCCAACCGTCACGTCGTTACACCGCTGGAAGCCTTCGAGGAGCGCCTCGGGGCCGACAGCGTCACCTATGCGGAGGGCTGTACCACGACCGGACCTGGAACAGACGGCTTCGAGGACGCCGTCGCGGCGGCCGAGGATGCAGACGTCGCGCTGGCGTTCGTCGGGGCGCGGTCGGCCGTCGCCCTCAGCGAGGCCGACGCCGCAGAGCGAGACGAACGGCCTGACGTCCCGACCAGCGGCGAGGGCGCGGACGTGGCCGATCTCGGCCTCCCGGGCGTCCAGAAAGAACTGGTCGAAGAGCTTCAGGAGACGGAGACCCCTCTCGTCGTCGTCTTCGTCAGCGGCAAGCCCCACGCGACACCCTGGATCGACGAGCACGTCCCGGCGGTCGTCCACGGCTGGCTCCCCGGTGAGGAGGGGGGCTATGGCATCGCTGACGTCGTCCTCGGCGAGCACAATCCGAGTGGCCGGTTGCCGCTCTCGATCCCGAAGAACGTGGGGCAGCTTCCCGTCTACTACGGCCGGAAACCCAACAGTCGTAACGAACGCCACGTCTACGCCGACAGCGACCCGCTGTATCCATTCGGGTACGGGCTCAGTTACACGGACTTCGCCTACGGTGACGTCGAACTCTCGGCGACGGAGATCGCCCCCGCGGGAACCGTCACGGCGTCGATCACTGTCGAGAATACCGGCGAGATGGCCGGCCACGAAGTCATCCAGTGTTACGCCCACCAGCGCTGGCCGACCCAGGCGAGACCTGTCCAGGAACTCGTCGGCTTCCACCGCGTTCATCTCGAACCAGGTGAGTCCGCAACCGTCGAGTTCGACGTCGCCGCCTCGCAACTCGCCTATCACGACGCCGATATGGACGTGGTCGTCGAACCCGGCGAGTACGAACTCCGGATCGGTTCGTCGGCGGCTGACATCGAGGCGGACGCCACCTTCGAGGTAACCGGGCGCCGTGAAGTCCCACAGAAGGGTCGCGTCTACTTCGCCGAGACGCGCGTCGACAGCGAGAACTGAGTCACGAACCGACTTTTTCGAGAACCACGCCACCGATCAAGGGGATCGGACGGGACGCAACGTCCGACGTCGGCTTCCGTTCGAGAGAGTTGATTCACTTATTCGAGATAGTTATCTCGTGAGCCGGCACGTCGACGATCGCCAGGTCCCGGGCAGGGACCGTCTCCTCGCCGAGGACGAAGTCACCTGCCCCGGCGTCGACGGTAACCGAGTCGGTACGAAAGTTCGTGATCCAGGTGTGGCCGTCCCGTTCGGTCAGCCGAACGCGCTCGGGAAGGCGCTGGCCCACGGGGTGGTTTGCGCTTTCGAGAGTCGTCTGGACGATCGCGTCCGCGAGGTCGGGCTCCGGCCAGACCCCGACGTAAGTGATTCGTCCCTCACCGGCCTCGTTTTCGACGATCGCGGCTTCTCCCGTCGCGGGCCCGGATTCGTGACGGCCCAAGACAGTCGCGTCCTCCGGCTGGAGCCACTCACCCCACGTCCGATAGTCGTAGGTGTCTCCGTCGTAGGTCACCTGGGGCTCCAGATTCGGCGCGAGACTCTCGAACTGCTCGATCCGGGCCCCGAGGACCGGTTCGAGCGGCCCCGGCGCGAGATCGTCACGGAGTTTGTCGGTGTCTGTCTTCGTTGCAGAGCGGATCGTCAATACCAGTTCGCCGCCGTCCTCGACGTACGCAGCCAGGCGATCGGCGCGGTCTTCGGAGACGAGATGCAGTGACGGGGCGAGTACGACGGCGTATCCCGCGAGATCGGTGTCAGCGTCGACGAGGTCGACCGTCACGCCGCGACTGCGGAGCGCGCGGTAGTACGCCCGGAGGTGGCCCCAGTACTCGAAGTCCGGAGTGTGTCTCTCGTTGTGCAGCGCCCACTGGCTGTCGTAATCGACGAGAATCGCCACGTCACCGGCCGGCGGTGCCATCTCGGGCAATGCTTCGAACTCCTCGGCCGCGGTGGCCGCCTCTCCCAGCCCCCGATCGGGTTCGCCGTCGTAGTTGTTGAGCGCGCCCCAGTACTG
Source organism: Halorhabdus amylolytica (assembly GCF_004944975.1). Taxonomy (GTDB): domain Archaea; phylum Halobacteriota; class Halobacteria; order Halobacteriales; family Haloarculaceae; genus Halorhabdus; species Halorhabdus amylolytica. The sequence continues at coordinate 28,865 of NZ_SPQG01000016.1, read as the reverse complement.
TTCCTGGCCGAACTGACAGCGTCGCCACCGGAAGTACGAGACGACGTCGGCCCCGTGGGCTGCGGCCTGGTGGGCCCACAGGCGCATCATCCCCTCGCCCGGTTCGGCCGAGTAGGGAAACGCACGGATGTCTCCGGCCTGGTTCTCCATCACCCAGAACGCCCCATCGCTGACGCCCCGATAGAGGTCGTGATTCATCCCCGTGACGTCGGGGTCGCCGACGCGCTGGGCCTGTGGATCCCCCTCGGGTGCAGGGTTGTCCGGTGCTTGCTGGGCGTGCAACGTGGGGTAGGAATCCCAGGCAGCGAAGTCCAGGTCTTCGCCGACATCGAAGCCGTCCAGGGGCTCGAAGTCGGCCATGAAGTTGTGGGTCACGAACCAGTCGGCGTTCGCCGACTGCAGGATGTCGACGTGCAACTGGTTGTACTCGACGACGCTGTCGGAGGCGAAGCGCTGGTAGTCAAGCAGCCGGGCGGGGTGGTGCTCGGCTGGGGTCGGTCCAGGTAGATCGACCTCCGAGAAACGACGGTATTCTTGACTCCAGAAGGCGTTGCCCCACGCCTCGTTGAGCGTCTCGATGTCGCCGTACTTCTCGCGAAGCCACTCTCGGAAGGCTGTCGTACAGTCGTCACAGTGACACCGCACGGTTTCGTGACAGCCGTACTCGTTGTCAGTCTGCCACCCAGCCACGTACTCGTTATCCGCGAAGTTCTCGGCCATCTTCTCGATGATACGCCGACTTTCACGGCGATAGTCTGGGGAATTGAAACAGTAGTGGCGACGGCTGCCAAACTCCAGTGGTGTCCCGTCTGCCTGTTCCTGACGAATATCCGGATACTCGTCGACCAGCCACTTCGGGGGGGTTGCCGTCGGTGTACAGAGGACAGCCTGCATGCCGTGTTCACCAACGAGTTCGACTGCCTCTTCGAGCCACTCGAAGTCGTACTCGCCGGGCTCGGGTTCGAGGACGTTCCAAGCGAATTCCGCCATTCTCACGTATTCGATCCCCGATTCTGCCATCCGCTGTACGTCGGTTTCCCAGCGTTCTCGCGGCCAATGTTCCGGGAAATAACAGACTCCAGTTTGCATCGAATCTGCTATTTCCCGCGAGTTCAATATAATTTTTGGTGAAGGTGCGGAACGTATTAGAAATATCAACCACCAACGAAGAGAAGTACGGCGTCTCCGGGGTGCTTTTTTCAGCGAGTTGACCACGTCCGGCGTCGTCTTTTGCTTCTCCCGCCACGCCAGCCACCTCAAGGAAGGGGCCTCCCCTTCGACAGGACTACACTACCACCCATCCTGTTCGACCGGGCTCCACTACCATCTATGAGTGAGCCGCGTGAACGTCCGAGCGATGAGTGGCCCACTCGAAGGGATAAGGGAAAATGAGTAAGCAAACCAACGTGGCTATCGCCTGTCAAGGCGGCGGCAGCCACACGGCGTTTACGGCGGGCGTCTTAGAGGAGATGCTCCGCGAGTGCGACTGGGAGAGAGAGTTCGAACTCGTCGGGATCAGCGGGGCCTCCGGCGGGGCGTTCAACGCTCTCGCTGCCTGGTACGGACTCGTGACCGATGGGCCGGAACGGGCGGGTGACCTCGTCACCGCCATCTGGGACGACCTTGCCGCCAACGACTACGACGATCGCATGCTCAACTCCTGGCTGACGAGCATCAACAAACTCGGATCGAAGGGCTGGCCGCTCCCACAGATCAGCCCTTATCAGGTACCGGGCACGGAGATCGGCAAAGAGCGCATCCGAGACGTCCTAGAAACCCACATCGACTTCGAGGCGATCCCGGATTACTGCCGGCTGAACAACCCGGAGCTCGTTGTCGGGACGGTCAACGTCAACGCCGGCGTTTTCGAAACGTTCGTCGACGAGGCGGTTACCGTCGAGGCCATTCTCGCGTCCGCCGCAGTCCCCAACGTCTTCGAAGCCGTCGAGATTAACGGCCATTATCACTGGGATGGCCTGTTCTCCCAGAACCCGCCTGTCCACGATTTGATGCACCAGCCACCGGAACGCAAACCCGACGAACTCTGGATCATCCAGATCAATCCACAGGAGTTCGAGGGCGAACCGACGAGCTTAGAGGCGATCGCCGACCGGCGCAACGAACTGTCGGGCAACATCTCGCTGAACCAGGAGCTAGGGTTCGTCGAGCAGATCAACGAGTGGGTCGAAGACGGAAAACTCCCGGTCGAGGAGTTCGCACAGACGGAGATCCATCGGATCGAAATGGGGACGAACTACCACTGCTCGACGAAACTCGATCGCGACCCCGAGTTCATCGCGGAGTTGTTGGATCTCGGCCGCGAGCAGTGTGCGGACTTTCTCGCGGAGCGATGATGGAGCGTTCCGGATCGATCCCACACTGTCAGACGGTCACGTTAAGCCGTACGTAACGGGGCCGTGAGTCAGCGGATCGATCCCACATTGTCGGACAGTCATCCTGTCAGGCTTCACCCCCCTCGTCGTCGTTCCGAGAGTCGCCCTCGATCGCCTCACGTTCGATCTCGACCGCCGACGCGGACACGCCGACCCGACCGAACTGCGTCTGGAGGTGTTCCTCGGCCGCCTCGATCGCACTGTCCCGATCCGTGAAACCACGGGGAGCGGGCGTTTCGAAAGCGACGTTGACATCCCGGCCGTCGATACGCTGGACGGTGCCGCCGCTCTCGACCGCATAGAAAGCGTCACAGACCCAGACGTACGGCGCCTCGACGTCCGGCGCCCCCTCGTAGTTCGGCGCCGCTTCGCCGGGTTCGTACAGCGTCCCGGTCAGTTCCGTGCCGCCTGCTCGACCGCGGATGAGCAACATGGTGAGAAGGAAGACCTCCACGGACAAAAGCGGGCCGTCCCGCGCGGTTTCAGTCCCCGGAACGGCCGAGTTCGGTTTCCCCGGAGAGATCGAGTTCGGCCAGTACCGGCAGGTGATCGGAAGGATAGCGGCCGTCGTCGTAGCAATCACAGCAGACCCCGTGCTGACCGACGGTCACGTCCCCGGTCACGAAGACGTGATCGATCTTGCGGTCGGGGATGAGATCCTCGAAGTCAGTCCGGGATGTCGACGGTCCGTGGGACGAGTCGGGCGACCGCTCCGGCGCACTGTATAGCGGCGATCCCCGCTCCCCGGCCCCGACCAGGTCGTCGAAGACTGGATCGCCCGCGACGGCGTTGAAGTCTCCGGTGAGGACGATCGGATCCCCGTCGGCGAGCGTTTCGAGCCGATCCAGTACCAGCCTGGCGCTCTCCCGGCGGGCACGTGGCCCGTCGTGGGAGAAGTGCGTGTTGGCCTGGAGGTACCGCGCGCCGGTCGAGCGGTCGCGGAGTCGTGCCCAGGTGACGATCCGCGGATGACTGGCGTCCCAGCCGATACTTCCCGGCTCTTCGGGGGTCTCAGAGAGCCAGAACGTCCCCGACGCCACGCTGTCGAGGCGGTCACGCCGGTACCCGATCGGCGCGTACTCCCCCTTGCTGTCGCCGTCGACGCGGCCCGAGCCGACCCACTCGAAGTCGGATAGGCGCTCGGCGAGGTCGGCCAACTGGTGATCGAGCGGTTCCTGCAGTCCGATCACGTCCGGTCGGTGGAACCGGATCGTACTCGCGACAGCCTCGCGGCGATGCTCCCAGGCGTGTGCACCGTCGTCGGGAGTGTCGTATCGGACGTTGTAGGTCATGGCGCGAAGCCACGGTGGCATGTGACTGGCCTTCGAGCGGCCGGGTAAGGACGTTTGTGCCTCCGGAAGTAAAGGAGGGGGTCGGAACGTGCGGGGAAACGGGTTTGTCCGTCGGCCCACACTGCAGTAGTATGTCCGACCTCGGGGATTTCACCGAATTCGACGGCGATCGCGATCCGGCGACGGGCGAGACGGATGGCGGCGACGGGTCGTCGGCGCCGGCTGAGACCGACGACGATGACGACTTCGAGTCCGTCTCGGTCACGACGGCGGGCGAGGAGCGGGGCATCGGCGTCCTCTCTGCGGCCCAGGGACTCACGATCAGCGAGGACGGCGAGGAAACTCGCTTGCGCGCGTACGTCACCGTCGGTAATCGCGCTGACGTTCGCATCGGGACCTATCTGCTCGCGCCCTATCCCGACAGCGCGACCGACGAGCGGCTGTTCTGTCGGATCACTGCCCTGGAGTACGCCCGTGAGTTCCGGGCCGACGACGCGACCGAGATCCACGCCCGCCGGGCGATGCGTTCAAGCGGCATCGACGAACAGGATTTCAAGTTCATCGCGACCCTGGAGCCGGTGGCGATTCTATACGAACAGGACGGCGACCTCCAGCGGCGGATGACAGACCGCGTCCCCAAACCCGAGACGGTCGTCAGCCACGCCGAGGAACGATCCGCGATCAAGACCGGCCTCAAGATCCCGGAAGACGGGGTATTCCTGGGCCATCTCTCGGTCGGCGGCCAGAAGGTCGAGACGGCCGCCCAGCCGCCGACGATCGACTACCGGCTGAAGGACGCCTACGACGCCGGCGACCCGCTGGTCTTCCGCCATACACTCGTCGCCGGTGGCACGGGCTCCGGAAAGACCCACTTCGCGAAGAACGTCCTCCGGCAGTTCCTCAGCGAAGACAGGTCCTACCCCGTCGAGACGGGAAGTGACCGGACGATCCGGCCCGCAGTGGTCCAGTTCGATCCCCAGGACGAGTACGCCCAGATGCACGACGACGGCGAATTGTCCGACGAATTCCGGCGTCGCTGTGAGCGTCAGGGAGTCGCCTGCGGCGGTCACGAGGACACCGTGGCGTTCGTCCCGGAGGTCGGTGGGGCGACCTACTCCGCCGAACACCACCGCGCCGAACAGGTCGCCTTCACCATCCCGTTCTCGCTGGTCTACGACAATCCCTGGCTGATCGCCGGCAGTGGCCTCAACGACAACCAGTACGGCGCCCTGGTGAACGTTCTGTTGCCCATGTTCCGCGAGCAGTACGGCCGGGAGGGTACCTACGACCAGTTCACGTCGTTCTTAGACGATCCCGCGCTGAAGGAGGAACTCGACGAGACCGGTCGAGTCCACGAGGCGACATACGACGCAGTCCGCCGACGGGCGCGTGGGTTCGGGAATATATTCGACCAGGATGCCCGCCCGATCACCGATCTCGTCGCCGAGTTCGTGCGTCCCGGCGGGCTGACAGTCGTTCCGACCTACCACATCAACGACGCACGGGCGACCGAGACAGTCGTACTCGCGCTGGCATCGCTGCTTGTCGACGAGAAACTCTCGAACGACCCGACCTACGAGCGTATCGAGGAGACGCCGCTGATCGTCGGGATGGACGAGGCCCACAACTTCCTGACCGATGCCGACAGCGTCCAGGCCCGGAAGGTCATCGGGAAGTTCACCGACGCCGCCAAACAGGGCCGCAAGGAACGCCTGGGTCTCTTTCTCATCACCCAGGACCCCCAGGACATCGCCGATCCCGTCTTCAAGCAGATCAACACCACCGTCGTCCTCAACCTCGGCGACGAGGACGCCATCTCGGCGGTCAACATCCCGACGCACCTGGAGGCGAAAGTCCCCTACATGGAGCAGGGCCAGATGGTCGTCTACTCGCCGGACAACTCTGAACCGGTCGAGTTGATCGGATTGTCGGAGTGCGTGACCCGACACGGACGGGACTGAACGGACGACGACGCAGTTCGGGGTGTGATCCTCGCCGGCACCGAACGTTGATGGGACCGGGCGACGAACCCCCACGTATGGGCAAGCATATTCTGGTCCCGATCGACGGTAGCGAACAGGCGATGGAAGCCTGCGAGTTCGCGATGGACGAGTTTCCCGAGGCCAACCTGACGCTGTTGCACGTCATCAACCCCGCAGACGCTGGTTACAGCGTCCAGGCGTCGATCCCGACGTTTTCCGAGGAGTGGTACGAACGCCAGAAAGAACAGGCCCAGGAGCGCTTCGACGAGATAGAGGCCGACGCTCGCGAGCGTGGAATCGACGTCGAGGGCGTCATCGAAGTGGGCAAACCCACCCACGTAATCGTCGAACACGCCGAGGAGAACGACATCGACCAGATCGTCATGGGGAGTCACGGTCGTTCGGGCGTCTCCCGGATCCTGCTGGGTAGCGTCGCCGAGACGGTCGTCCGGCGTTCGCCCGTTCCGGTCACGGTCATCAGGTGACGCGGAGAAACACGTGAACAGTCAGGTCGCGGCCTCGACGGCTTCTTTGACGGTCTCTCGGACTTCTTCGAGCAGTGCCTTCGCGTCGTCACTCTCGGCGTAGACGCGGATGTAGGGCTCAGTCCCGCTAGGCCTGACGAGGAACCACGACGCGTCCGGGAGTTCGATCCGGACGCCGTATTCGAGTGAGACGTTCCCGTCCGGGAACTGCTCGGGAAGAGTGGTCGACAGGCGTTCCATCGCGTCGGCTTTGGCCTCCTCGGGACAGTCGACCGGCTTTTTCTCCAGCGGCCGTTCGGTGATCGGGTCGAGCAAGGCGTCCAGTCCCTCGGCGGCGATCAGCCGGGACAGGACGGCCGCGGTCGCGATGCCGTCGGTCCAGATCCCCAGTTCGGGATGGATGCACTTCCAGGGCTCGCCCGCGAAGGCGACAGCCGTCTCTTCACTCTTGGCCTCGACCTCGGCGATCCCCTCGTGGAGCAATCCCAGCGCGGTGCGTTCGACGCGTCCGCCCGCAGCCCGGACTGCTTCGTCGACGCGGCCCGAGACGTTCGGCGTCGTCATCACGACCGAATCGTCGGCGTCGGACTGTTCGACGAAGTACGACGAGAGGACGGCGAGAATCGTGTCCTCGTGGACGATCGACCCGTCGCTGTCGACGACGACGATCCGATCACCATCGCCGTCGTGGGCGATCCCCAGATCGACTACCTCGCGCTCGCGGACGTACTGGGTCAGGTCCGTAATGTTCTCCGGCGATGGCTTGCTCGGTCGTCCAGGGAAGTGCCCGTCGACATTGGCGTGCAGCGTGTGGACCGTCGCGCCGAGTCGACGGAGAACTGAGGGGGTCCCGAGCGCGGCAACGCCGTTGCCGGCGTCGACGGCGATCGTCATCCCATCGAGGGACGTGCCGTGGGCCCGTGCGTACTCGACGACCGCGTCCCGATAGGCTGCCAGTGGTTCCTCACGGGTCCGTCGGCCCCACTCGTCCCAGGGGGCGGGCCCGGGATCGGCGTCGATCCGCTCCTCGATGCGGTTCTCGTCCGCCGTGGTGTACTCGACGCCGTCGACGAAGAACTTGATCCCGTTGTCCGGCGAAGGGTTGTGACTGGCCGTGATCATCACGCCGTGGCGTCCATAGGAGGCGAACGACAGGGCCGGCGTCGGCGCCATGCCGATCCGCACCACGTCGGCACCGGCGCTTTCGAGCCCGGCTTCGAGGGCAGCGGCGATCGCCAGCCCTGTTCGTCGTCCGTCCCTGGCGATCACGAACTCCTCGCCGTACTCGCCGGCCGCCCGGCCGACCGACAGCGCGAGTTCGGGGGTCACCTTCGTCGCGACCGGACCTCTGATCCCTGTCGTTCCGAATAGATCCATATTCATGCGTTGCCCTTTGTGGCTGAATAGTCTAAAGCTCCAGGCCGGGGTGCCAGTGATCGACGCCGGCCTCGGCCTTCACCTGGTCCATGCGCGCGAGGAGCTTCGTGGCGAGAGAGGCGACCTCGGAAGCGCGCTGGTCGCTCTCGGTCCGGAACTCGCCGGTGACGCGGTTTGCGTAGACAGCACAGACCGCACCCGCGCGCAGGCCGTAGACGTTCGCAATCGTCAGGATTGCGCTGGCCTCCATCTCGATGTTGGTGACGTTGACCTCCTGGAGATCCTCGACCAACCCTTCGCTCCAGGGCGCTTCGAAGCCCTCGAAACCCGGACGACCCTGGCCTGAGTAGAAGCTGTCCGCACTCAGCGTCGTCCCGAGATGGTAGTCGTAGTCGAGGCGTTCGGCCGCGGCCGCGAGCGCGGAGACGACCTCGTGGTCTGCGGTCGCGGGGTAGTCTTCCCGGACGTACTCGTCGCTCGTCCCCTCCTGTCGGACCGCGCCGGTCGTGATGACCAGATCGCCGACTGAGACTTCCTCGCGGATCGAGCCACACGAGCCGACCCGGATGAACGTGTCCACACCCACGCGAGCGAGTTCCTCGACCGCGATGGCCGCGCCGGGCGAGCCGATCCCCGTCGACGTTACCGAGATGGGAGTCCCGTCGTAGTCCCCGGTCACCGTCCGATACTCACGGTGGTGAGCTTTCTCCTCGTAGCCGTCCCAGAACCGGACGATCTTTTCGATCCGTTCCGGGTTGCCAGGGAGCAACACGGTCTCGGCGACATCCTCGGGCGTGACGGCGAGATGATACTGTTCGTCTTCGTTTGGGTCCTCACTGTCTCCGGGCATCCTATCCGCCTTTTTAAGCTGGACTTTTATATAATATTCGCCATCGTGACGGCTACCCACCCCGGGCCGACGCGAGATGGATAGCCGATCGTGGCTAGAAGAGTGCGCTATACCCGGAAAGCGCGCGTGACGAGGGCGCGTTCGTCAGGTCGTGGATGTCTTCGGCGTCTCGGCTCTCGGCCGGAACCGTTGTGTGGCCCTGTTCTGCCCATCTACCGGGAGTGTCCATAGAGCGCAGGATCGTGGTGACGAGGGGTTGTCCGGTGCCCCTTTAAACCAATGTGCTATATTAAAAGGCGGAAAGCAACATAACTATTATCACTATTCGACCCACACAACGGATGTAATGCCTCGAAATTACGATCGGCGATCAGTCATCAAGGGTATCGCTGTCAGTGGACTCGGCGTCTCGCTGGCTGGCTGTTCGGGTGGCGGCGACACGACCGAGCCCGCGAACGAAGACGGCGAGTCGAGCGAGCCTTCGAACGAGGACGGCGGCGACACGACCGAATCGACCAGTGGAGGCGGGAGCGGCGACCCCCATCAGGTCGGGATGGTGTACTCGACGGGTGGCCTCGGCGACAACTCGTTCAACGACATGGCCAACAGGGGCATCAAGGCGGCCGCAGAGCAGTACAACGTTGAATTCCAGAACGCCGAACCGGAGTCCCCGAGCGAGTTCAGTACGTTCCAGCGACAGTTCGCAACCTCGTCGAATCCGGAGTACGACCAGATCTTCGCGATCGGGTTCTCCCAGAAGAGCGCCCTCCAGGAAGTCGCGCCGGACTTCCCGGACACGAAGTTCACGTTCATCGACTCGACGGCGGACCTCGACAACGTCGCGAGTTACGTCTTCAACGAACACGAAGGGTCCTTCCAGGCAGGCATTCTCGCCGGGATGTTGACGAGCCGAGAGTTCTCCGCCGGTCCGAGTCAGACGAACACCGACTCGAACACGATCGGATTCGTCGGCGGGAAAGAGACGGGCCTGATCAAGAAGTTCGAGGCCGGTTACCGCTTTGGCGCACAGCGAGTCAACGAAAACGTCGACATCAACGTGGCGTACTCCGGCTCATGGAGCGAACCGAGTTCGGGCCAGTCGATCGCCAACTCGATGATCGACGACGGCGCGGACGTCCTCTACCACGCCGCAGGTGGGACCGGTGTCGGCGTCCTCCAGGCCGCCTACGAGCGGGGCGTGTTCGGAATCGGTGTCGACGCCCGTCAGTCCGAGACGCTGCCGGAATACAACGGGGCGATCCTCGGCAGTATGGTCAAACAGGTCAACGAGGCAGTCCTCACCTCGGTTGGGAACGCGATCAACGGCGAGTTCAAGGGCGGCGAGACGATCACGCTTGGCCTCGACGACGATGGCGTCGCGCTGTTGTACGGAACTGAGATCGGCGACCAGATCCCTCAGGAGATCAAAGACGAGATCCAGTCCCAGAGTCAGACTGTCATCGATGGCGACGTGACGGTGCCGTCCCACCCTGACGACCTCTGATCAGTCTCGACCGCGCCGGTCATTGATACTTATTTGATACGATGGCACAAACGACACAACCACCGGAAGACGATACCGGAGGGAGTACAGACCCGGGTCCAGCGGTGAGGATGGAGAACATCACCAAGCGGTTCCCGGGCGTCGTCGCGAACGACCAAGTCACCCTCGAAGTGGAACGAGGTTCAGTCCACACGCTGCTGGGCGAGAACGGCGCGGGTAAGTCCACGCTCATGAACGTCCTGTACGGACTCTACCAGCAGGAGGAGGGGACGGTCTACCTGGACGGCCAGGAGATAAACTTCGAGACGCCCCAGGACGCGATCGACGCCGGGATCGGGATGATCCACCAGCACTTCATGCTGGTCGATACGATGACGGTCGCCGAGAACGTCACCCTCGGCAACGAACCACGCAAGTGGAACGGGCTCGCGTACGATGCCAAGAGCGCCCGTGACGCGGTCCGGGAACTGAGCGAGAGGTACAATTTCGATCTCGATCCGACTGAGAGGATCGAGGACATCAGCGTCGGGGAGAAACAGCGCGTCGAGATCCTCAAGACGCTCTATCGCGGAGCCGACGTGTTGATCTTCGACGAGCCGACGGCCGTGCTCACCCCCCAGGAGGTCGACGAACTGTTCCGGATCGTCGACGAGTTGACCGAACAGGGCAAGACGCTGATCTTCATCACGCACAAACTCGGTGAGGCGATGGAGATCTCGGACGACATCACTGTCCTCCGGGACGGGGAGAACGTCGGGACGGTCGACCCCGGGACTGCGACGCGAGAGAGTCTCGCGGAGTTGATGGTCGGCCGGGAAGTGATGCTCGAAGTGGAGAAAGACGAGCGTCCAGCCGGTGATCCCGCCCTGTCGATCTCCGAACTCGTCGTCGAGAACGACGAGGGGGTTCGACAGGTCGACGAGGTCGATCTGACGGTCCACGAGGGCGAAATCCTCGGAATCGCCGGCGTCGACGGCAACGGCCAGTCACAGCTTGTCGATTCGGTCGTCGGCCTCGATGTTCCTGACGAAGGCACGGTCGAGCTCGACGGCGAGGACATGACGAGAGCCTCGCGGCGGGAACACATCATGAGTGGGATGTCTTTCGTTCCCGAGGACCGCCAGGCACGCGGGCTCGTGATGGACTTCGATCTCGTCGAGAACGCGCTGCTGGGCAACCAGTACGACCCCGACTTCACGAACGGCCCCCGAGTTGATTGGGGAGCGACGCGCGACCACGCCGAGAAGATAATCGACCGGTACGACGTGCGGACTCCGGGTGTCGAGACCGCCTCGGAGTCTCTCTCCGGTGGGAACCAACAGAAGGTCATCGTGGGCCGGGAGATCCTCCGGGATCCCGACGTGATCGTCGCGTCCCACCCGACCCGAGGGGTCGACGTCGGGAGCATCGAGTTCATCCACGACCAGTTGGTCGAGCTTCGCGACGAAGGCAAGGGCGTCCTGCTTGTCTCCTCGAAGCTCGACGAGGTCCAGCAGCTCTCGGACCGGCTCGCGGTCATCTACGAAGGCGAGATTATGGACATCGTCGACCCTGCGGAAGTGACCGACCGGGATGTCGGCCTGCTCATGGCCGGTGAGATGCCCGACGAGTACGGGGGTGGCGACGAATGAGCGATCGCCAGTATCCCGCACCAGTGCAGCGGTTCCTCCGGTTTTTCGTGGGGAATTCAGTCGTCGAACGGATCTTGATAAGCGCCGCCGCACTGGTCACGGCCATCATCGTCAGCAGCATCATCGTCCTTGTGGCCGGGTATCTCTCCGGTGAGGCCTACAACCCCATCGAGATCTTCGCGGTGCTTGTCAACGGGGCCTTTGGCTCACCCTTCGCCCTCGACTCGGCGCGGTTGTTCACCGAAGGTTGGTCGCCGGTCAACTTCTCGATGGGAACGACCTTGAAGGAAACGACGCTGTTGATCTTCGCCGGGCTCGCCGTCGCTGTTGCCTTCCGAGGCGATCTGTTCAACATCGGCGTTCAAGGCCAACTCGTTCTCGGCGGGCTTGCGGCCGCGCTCGCGCTCGTCTGGGTCGCGCCGTTCGTCCCTGGCGGGCTCGTGGGAACGCTCCTGTTGATCCCGTTTGGGTTGCTCGTCGGTGCGATCGTCGGCGGGCTCTACGGGGCAATACCAGGGGCGCTGAAAGCCTATGCCGACGCCAACGAGGTGATCACGACGATCATGCTCAACACCATCGCGACCGGGACGGCCTTTTTCCTCGTTTCGGCGTATTTCGCCGATCCGACGCTCCAGAGCGTCAAGACCCGACCGATCCCGGATTTCGCCCGGCTCAACGGGATCGTCTTCCCCCAGGGCGGTCAGTTCTCGCTGGTCGCGCTCGTCCTTGCACTCCTCGCGACCGTCGCCGTCTACTACGTTCTGCGGTACACGAGTTTCGGGTACGACCTGCGCGTTTCGGGGAAACAGGCGGCTGCGGCGCTGTACGGCGGTGCCAACGCCGAACGGATGGTCGTCTCGACGATGACGTTGTCGGGCGCCCTCGGCGGCATCGCCGGCGCGATGTGGTCGATGATGGTCATCGGCGCCTGGCGACAGGGCGTCCCCTCGGTCGGGTTCGACGGCATTACCGTCTCGGTGCTCGCCGGGAACAACCCGATCGGTGTCATCCCCGCGGCACTGCTGTTCGGCGTCCTGAAAGGCGGTTCGAACGCCATTAACTTCCAGCTCGGCGTCCCGCCGGAGCTGGTTGCCGTCCTCCGCGGGATGATCATCCTGTTCATCGCGATGCCGGAAGCCTTCCGGATGCTCGGAAACCGGCTGGGCATCAAACCGGACCCGGCTTCCGCGGCGACCGGAGGTGGCGGCAATGAGTAACGCACCGGCCGACGGCAGTACGCTCGCGAGCGTTCGCGACTGGTTCGCAAACGTCGGACGTATTCCGAGGATCGTCTTCGGGTCGTTCTTCGTCGCGGCGGTCTTCGGTGCGGTGATCAACGTCGTGATGCCGGGATCCCGTGCGTCGACCGTTGTCGGGATCTTCAACACCAGCTTCGTTGAGTCGACACTGCGGATCGCCGTGCCGATCGTCTTCGCCGGGCTTGGCGGTATCTTCGCCGAGAAGAGCGGTGTCATCAACATCGGCCTCGAAGGACTGTTGATCATCTCGGCGTTCACCGCCGTCGCAGTCACCCATCTGCTCGGCGGCGACGCCCAGTCGGCAGTCTGGATCGGTCTGTTCGCCGGTGTCCTCGCGAGCACGCTGCTCGCGCTTGTGTTTGCCGTGCTCGTCATCGAGTTCCGGGCCGACCAGATCATCGCCGGCCTCGCCGTCTGGCTGGTCGGACTCGGTCTCGGACCGTTCCTCAGCATCGTAATCTGGGGATCGGTCAACAGCGCGAGCATCGCGACGCTGAACACGGTGACGGTCCCGGGACTCTCTCAAATCCCGGTTGTCGGGCCAATCATTTTCGACGCCAGCCCGATCGTCATCCTGATGCTGGTGACGATCGTCGTCTCGTGGTTCGTCCTCAACCACACGAGCTTTGGCCGGTGGATCGAGGCAAGTGGGGAGAATCCCTCCGCGCTCGACACGGCCGGCGTGGACGTCCACCGTGTCAGGTACGTCGGCGTCGTCCTCTCGGGAGTCCTCTCCGGGTTCGGCGGTGCCGGCCTGGTCGTCGGTCGGGCCGGTCGCTTCATCGGGAGCGGCCAGACGATGATCGCCGGGGACGGGTTCATCGCGATCACGACGTACCTGTTCGGCAATTACAACCCGCTCGGGACTGCCGCGGCTGGGATCCTCTTTGCGGGGCTGGACGCCTTGCAGATCCGCCTCCAACAGATCCCGTTCATCCCGGCCCCGACCGAGTTGATCCGACTGGTGCCGTACGTCTCAGTCATCATCGTGCTCGCGTTCGTCGGGTACACACGCCTGCCGGCCGAAGCCGGCGAACACTACGAGTCCGGCGAGGAGTAGTCTCAGCGTCACTGTCCCACATTCTTGGCGGTCTGATTTCGACGATTGTCTGCTGATTCAGGACGGTAGATCTCCACAATCGTCACTCCAGTCAGCAGACAGTCACCTCGAAAACAGTAGTCCACTCGATCGATCGTCGACGCGTTCGACGGGCGAGTTACCGGTCTTGCAGGTTCCCTGGCTTCATTGCGGCCGGGAGTAACTCACCCAGCGTGTACCGCTGTATCTCGCCGTCGTCCTCCGTAATGATCTCGAAGGAGTCGTCACAGAACTCCGCGAAGGTCTGGCGACACATTCCACAGGGCGTGACACCGTCGTGTTCCGCCGAGACGACCGCAACCCGCTCGAAGTCGGTGTGGCCGTCGCGGATCGCTCCCGTGACGGCGAGTTCCTCGGCGTGGAAACTATTAGAGTAGTTGACGATCTCGACGTTGAAACCGCGATAGACCTCGCCGTCCGCTGTTTCGAGCGCCGCCCCGACCGGATACTCCGAGTAGGGGACGTACGCCTCTTTGCGGGCTTCGTGTGCCACTTCGATGAGTTCTTCGGGCTCCATATCCGGGCGTACGATCGGACTCCATTATAAAGTACCGCTTTATAAACCCATGGCTATATAATACTTTATCCGTCCCAGCGTCTTCATTCCGGCCATGGATGACGACGTTGCCGCCGAGATGTCCAGCGGAGTGGACGTCCGGACGGTGCTGGACGTGCTCCCGATCCCGGCATACGTACTCGACAGCGAACACACGGTGATTCACTGGAGTGACGGCCTCGAACCGCTGCTCGGATTGGGCCGCGAGGAGATGCTCGGGACCGACGAGTTCTTCGGTCGGGACGACGACGGAAACCGGATCAAGACGCTGGCGAACGAAGTTGTCGACGATCCCCGCGAAGCCGATCGCAACGACCGGGTCGAACGCGTCTCCTCGCCGTACACGGAGACACCGGTCTACGAGTCGAAACTCTGGCTGGAGAACGACGCCGGGGAGCGACGGTACGTTCGGTTCAACGCGATGCCGATCTTCGCAGACGGCGAGCTCTCGGCAGTCGTCCAGATATGCCGGGACGAAACCGAGCAACGGCGCCGCCAGGAACGCACGGAGGCGCTCGTCGAAGAGGTCATCGAGACGCTGTCAGCCGTGAGCGAGGGGTCGCTGGACGCGCGGGCGTCCTTCGAGGAGACAGCACACGTCTCGACTCACTTACTCGACATTCTCGAACAAGTCAACGAGACGGCGGCGCGACTCGAACAGATCGTCGAGCAAGTCGACACCCAGGCCACGGAGTTGACCGAATCTGCGAGCGAAACCACTGCCGAGGCAAGTCAGATTACCGAACTCGTCGAGGACCAGGCCAGAGACCTCGACGAGGCAGTGACCGAACTCGAGAACTTCAGCGCCCGGATGGAGGAGGTCGCGGCCAACTCCGACCAGATCGCGACCGCCGCCGAACGGAGCCAGCAGACGGCCGAAGACGGACTCGAGTCCGGGAGACGCGCCCGGGAGAGTGCGGCAGAGCTCGCCGAGACCGGCGACGAACTCGTCGAGACGGTCGAGGCACTCGAGGATCGCACGGCGGAGATCGAGACGATCGTCGAGGTGATCCAGGATGTCGCCGATCAGACGAACATGCTGGCGCTGAACGCCTCCATCGAGGCCGCCCGCGCGGGCGAGGCCGGCGAGGGATTCGAAGTCGTCGCCGAGGAGGTCAAAGCCCTGGCCGAGGAGACGGGCGATCACGCCGAGCGGATCTCCAGGCAGGTCGAAACCGTCGAGAGCCAGACCGACCAGACGGCCGAGACCATCGATCGAGCCACGGCGGAGATCGAGGCCACGATCGAAGAGGTCGAGACGGCCCGAAACGCCTTCGAAGACATCGAGACGGAGATCGAGGAGGTTTCGACCGGGATCGCCGAGATCGCCGAGGCGAACGACGATCAGGCGGCCGCGATCGAGGAAGTGACGACGACCCTCGAAAACGTTCGCGATCGTGCTCGGGAGGCCAGTGAGGTCAGCAAGTCCATCAGCGAACGTACCGATGCCCAGCGACAGTCGATCGAACGGCTTGCCGCTCTCGTCGCCGAACTCGACGGCGAATGACACCACCCCGCGGGCATCACCGGCGGTCCACGCGCTGTGTAATCGCCCCGAAAACCGCAATTTCCTCCGGGAAATCAGTATTTTCGCTCCGGCAGTCCGGAACGATCACAGGCCGAGAGCGTCCAGCAAGTCGAACCCGTAATCGAAGAAGCCCATCAGCCGGTACCCCAGGAAAATGCCGACAATACCCATCACACCGGCGAGACTCGGCGGTGCCGGGATCGGCACTTCGAAGAAGCCGAAGACGATCCCGGTCAAAAGACCAGTCAGCGTCGCGAGCGCGACGAGGGTCGCGTTCATTGGGCCACCCCACGTTCGATTCGCGTGCGATTCGAGCGCCGTCTTGTAGTCCGAACGGGAACGTTCGGCGAACCGATCCGACGACGCCTGTCGAAGCCGTCGCCATCCGACGACACGGCGCGCAACCGTTCCCCGCGACTGTCGCGTGGTAGTACGATCATGGACGCGTGATCTTAGTCGGATTCCACTGATAAATACTGCGATCCATTATAAGTGTGGTTCCCATATAAACGAAGGAAGAGTGGATTCAAAGCTGTGTCGCGGTGTCGAGCGCGATCTCGGTCGCCCGGCCGATGTTGTTCTTGGCCTTGTCGGGAAGTTCGCGTTCGTCGGTCGCGCCCTTTTGAGTCCCCTCGACGAGGTTGCCGTCGACAGTGCAGATCGCGCCCGCGCGGATGCCGCGACGACGGGCGAGGGTGAACAGCGCCGAGGCCTCCATCTCGACGGCGAGGATACCGGCCTCCACCCAATCGGCGACGATCTCCTCGGTCTCGTTATAGAAGGCGTCGTCGGTGGCGATCGGGCCGATGTGGACGTCCTCGTCGTTCGCCTCAGCCGTCTCGACCAGCGTCGTGAGGACGTCGTAGTCGGCGACGGCGGGATACTCGGCGGACTCGTAGCGGTCGCTCGTCCCCTCGTTCTTGGCGGCAGCGGTCGCGACCACCATGTCCCCGATCTCGATACCCTTCTGGAGGCCACCCGTCGTCCCGACCCGGAGGATCGTCTCGACGCCGACGTTGGCGAGTTCCTCGATCGCGATGGCAGCCGAGGGTGCCCCGATCCCTGTCGAAGCGATAGTAAGGTCACGTCCTTCGTACGTCGCGTTGAGGACTTTGTATTCGCGGTTCCGTGCGACCTGCTCGACGTTTCTACAGTACGTCGCGATCCGATCGACGCGATCGGGATCTCCCGGGAGGAGTGCGATGTCGGCCAACTGATCCATCTCGATCTGCAGGTGGGACTGTTTCAGCATGGAGTAGCCTTCCGGATGGAACAACAAAAGGGTATGTCCCGCCCAGGGGCGGCTCAGTTTCCGAGATCAACGCCAGTCAGTCGATCCCGAACGGCCTCGAGTGGCCTACCGATCGACGTATTCACCGACCAGCGGTTCGACGCGCCGGAATGTCTCCTCGGGGATAGCACCGGGCTCGGTGTTGATCGTCCCCTCGAGCGCCGCGTGACACGCACAGGAGTGATTCATTGGCAGCGTCTCGACGGCGTGCTGGACGGCCTCTTTGATGACGGTCTCGTTCGCCGCCGCGTTCTCCAGGACTTCCTCTAGGGACACCTCGGCGTCGTCCTTCCAGACGTCCCAGTCAGTGACACCGGCTATCGTCGCATAGCTCAGTTCGGCTTCACGAGCGAGTTTCGCCTCCGGTATAGCCGTCATCCCGACGATGTCCCAGCCTTGCTGACGGAAGAACTCGCTCTCTGCACGTGTCGAATACTGCGGTCCCTCGATGCAGACGTAGGTACCGCCGCGGCGGGCCGTTTCTTCGGTCGCCGCCTCGACGGCGTCGGCGAGGTGGCTCGCGAGTTCGGGACAGAACGGCTCGGCGAAGCCCTGATGGACGACGATCCCGTCGCCGAAGAAGGAAAACTCGCGGTGGCGCGTCCGGTCGAACAACTGATCAGGGACGACGATGGTCCGCGGCGGGATATCACCCGAAAGACTCCCGACCGCGTTCGTCGCGATGACGTGGGTTACCCCGAGATCTTTCAGGGCGTGGATGTTCGCCCGGTAGGGAACCTCGGAGGGAGAGTACTCGTGGTCCCGGCCGTGGCGCGGGACGAACGCGATATCCCGGTCGGTTCCGGCGAGCGTGCCGACGGTGACGGGTGCGCTCGGATCGCCATACGGCGTCTCGATGTCGATCGTTCGAGTGTCTTCGAGCGGGAGCGCGTCGTAGATGCCGCTGCCCCCGATAAAGCCGATCGGCATACTGGATATGTGTCGACACCAGTCATAAAGACGTGGTGGTTCAGCCGTTCGCTGGACGGGGGACCGACGCCGTCCCGCGGTGGAGCCAGCGGTTTCTTAACGGCTGGGAGAATAGTTCCGGCCAATGACCCATCAGCGAGTACGCTCGGTGTCGGAACAGATCAAGAACCGGGACATCCGCGGGACCGCGACCATCGCCCGCGAGACGGCCCAGGCGATGGAGGCCCAGGCGAGAGACGCCGCGGCCGACACGCCCGAGGAATTCCGCGAGACGATGCGGGAGACGGCACGAACGCTTCACGACGCCCGACCTGACGACGATAGCCTCTCGAACGCGCTGCGATATCTCTTTCAGCGCATGGACGGCGAGACAGTGGAGTCGCTCCGGGAATCGGTGACGGGCGCCGCCCGGACGTTCCAGGAAAACATCGACCGGGCGCGCGAGACACTCGGGCGGATCGGATCGCGTCGACTGCGGGACGGCGACACGGTAATGATCCACTCGCACTCGGCTGACGCGCTTGCGACGCTCGAACACGCGCTCGCGGACGGCAAGGAGATCAACGCGTTCGTCAAGGAGACCCGCCCGCGCAAGCAGGGCCACATCGCCGCGCAACAGCTCCAGGAGTGGGATATCGCGGTCACGGTGATTGTCGACAGCGCGGCGCGGCGGTTCCTCGACGACGCCGACCACGTCCTCGTGGGCGCCGACAGTATCGCCGCGGACGGATCGGTCGTCAACCGGATCGGGACGAGCGACTTGGCGGTCATCGCCCGCGAGCGCGGCGTCCCGGTGACCGTCGCCGCCCAGACGTTGCGGCTGCACCCGGACTCGTTGACGGGCCACAGCGTCGACATCGAAACCCGCGAGGAACGCGAGGTGCTCGACGAAGCCACGCGCAAGCAGATCGGCGACGTCGCCGTGGAGAACCCTGCCTTCGACGTGACGCCGGCACGGTACGTCGACGCGATCGTCACCGAGCGCGGCCAGTACCCGCCCGAGAGCGTCGTGACGCTGATGCGGGAACTCTACGGCGGGTCCGCCAGGGATCCCTGGCTCGAAGGGTGACTGCCCGCGGGGAGAGCAGTCCAACCGGTCGCGCGGCGGTCCTTTTTTATGCGGTGCATTATTTAATATACGCCTATGGAAGACGTTCTCCCGCGGATCGAACACACCGTACTCGGCCCCGAAACGACACCGGCAGACGTTGAAGAAGTGTTAGACGAGGCAAGCCAATACGGCTTGCGCACGTGTATCCCGCCGTGTTACCTTGAGATGGCTGGCGAGTACGCTCCCGACGTCGAAGTGGCGACTGTCATCGGGTTCCCACACGGCAATCACTCCACGACGGCCAAGGTCGCGGAGGCTGAAGACGCCGTCAAGGCCGGGGCGGACGAACTCGACATGGTCATGAACGTCGGACTGCTGAAGGCCGGCGAAGACGATGCCGTTCGCGAAGACATCGAAAGCGTCGTCGCTGCGACCACGAAGCCGGTGAAGGTCATCATCGAGACGCCACTCTTGACCGACGAGGAGAAGCACCGCGCCAGCCAGCTGGTCGCCGACGCGGGCGCGGACTTCGTCAAGACGGCGACGGGCTTCGGGGGCGGCGGAGCGACCGTCCCGGACGTCGAACTCATGAGCGAGTACGCCCCCGTGAAAGCCAGCGGTGGCGTCGGTTCCTGGGCGGACGCCAAGGCGATGTTCGAGGCGGGTGCCGAGCGCATCGGCGCTTCCAGCGGCGACGTCATCGCCCAAGAGTATCTGGATCAGCAGAAGTAGTCCCGCCTCTTCGACATCGCATTCAGCAGGCTACGTCCAGCAGCATCGTCGAGCGGAGCGAGACGTTCGCTGCGGACGAGCTTCGCGAGTGCGCAGGTGCGTTTTCCCCAATTTTCCTCGGGTTCGATCGCCGTTGCGATCGAACCCGAGGAAAAAGTGGCTCCTAGAAGATACTGGCTTGCTGGTAGACGTCGATGCCGTCGAGGGTGATCGCGTATGGTTTGGTCGCCCGGGAGTGGTTGGCGTTTCGGATCTTCTGGATCTCGACGGCCAGACGGGTCTCCTGGGCGTCCCCGCGAACGTACTGGAGGACGAAGACGGCATCAGTCAGGTACTCGATGATGCCGTGTCTGGACGCGTAGGGGTTGTCCTCGCTGGCCTCGCTGGTAACCATCGTCGTCACGCCCGCGGCCTTCAGCGAGCGGGTGAAGTCGAAGACCTCGGTCCGGCGGCGAGACTGGTCGTCGTACATCATCTCTAGCAGCGAGACGGAGTCGAGCACCAGCCGATCGGCACCAAACTCCCGGACGAGTTCGGGAAACTCGCCACGGATGTTCTCTAGGCTGTTGGCCATCTCGACCGGATCGAGATCGACGATCGCCAGCCGGTCCTCGCGTTCGTACCGGCCGAAGTCCCACCCACGCTCGTTGGCGGTGTCGAGAATGCTCTCTCTGCTCTGCTCTAAGGTGACGAACACGGCGTTCTCGCCCGCCTGGAGACCGTGGTTGAGAAACTGCAGGCCGAAGGTCGTCTTGCCTGTCCCCGGCGCGCCGATGACGACCATGAGGTGGCGGTGGGGGATCCCGCCCTGGATCATATCGTCGAGCCCCTCGATACCGAGATCGATCCGTGGGATCTCCGAGTCGAAGTCCTCCTCGGCGAAACCACCCTCCCCGGCATCTTCGCCACTCTCAGGTCCGCCCGCGGATGCCAACGCGCTGGCGAAGTCCTCCTCGAACAACGAATCGTCGTCGACCTCGGTCGCTCCCTCGTTGGCGCCGGCCTCGGAGCCCTTCCCGATTGGAGTGTCAGCCCGCTCCGTGGGTTCGACGTCCCCCGTCTCGACGTCAGATTCGACGTCCCCAACGGGCGAGGCCGTCTCGTCGTCCGTACCGTCTTCTTGGGGAAACCAATCGTCGTCCGTGGGGTCGGAAGACTCGACGTTCCCGCCAGTCCCGTCGGAGCCGCTCTCTTCGGCGAGTGCCTCCTCGAACCAGTCGTCCTCGGAGTCGTCCTCGCTCATGGACGTCCTCCCCGCCCGACAGTCATGTCGGTGGGTTCGCGCGGGGACTCAATAACTCTGTCCGTCACGCGTCGAGGGAGATGCTACGATTTTATCAGTGGGGGCAAGCAAGCACGTGGTATGAAGCTCGGACTCGTCGGTCAGAAGGACAATCCACGAGCCCGCTCGCTGGTAGAGGCCGTTCGCATGGATCTCCGGGGCGAAGGCGTCGACGTCGTCGTCGACGACGTGACAGCCGAGGCGCTTTCGGACGACCGTCACGAAACCTACGGGGGCGTGGCCACGCCGGAACTCGAGCCCCCCGAGAGCGTCTCGGTCGAGACGATGAGTGAGTGTGGTCTCGTCGTCTCGATCGGCGGGGACGGCACTTTCCTCCACGCCGCCCGCGGATCGGCCGGGACACCGATCATGGGCGTCAACCTCGGCGAGGTCGGGTTCCTGAACGCCGTCTCCCCGAACGACGCCATCGAGACGATCAGAGACGTCGTTACCGACATCCGCGAGAACGGGACAACCCCCACACGGGAACTGCCGCGGTTGCAGGTCGGCGGCGACGGCTGGAGCCTCCAGCCCGCACTCAACGAGGTCGTCGTCCAGGGACCACAGCGTGGCCACGGCAGCGGCGTCGGCGTCACAGTCCGGGTCGACGACGCACTCTACACGAGCGGACACGCGGACGGGGTCCTGGTGGCGACGCCGACGGGGAGCACGGCCTACAACCTCAGCGAGGGCGGTCCCTTGGTCCATCCGGACGTCCCGGTCTGGGTCGTCACGGAGATGGCCGCCGAACGACCGATGCCACCCCTCGTCGTCGAAGAGGACACCACGATCACGATCCGCGTCGAGGACGCCGACACCGCTTCGGTCGTCAGTGACGGCCGGACGACCGAAGAGATCGAGCCCCCGACGCAGGTGACGATCGAACGCGCCGAACAGCCGGTGCAGGTCGCCGGCCCGGCTCTGGAGTTCTTCACTGCGCTCGGCAAACTCGAGTGACCGAGCGATTCACTGTCTGGTAGTCATGTAAAGCACCGGACCGGCCACTACCAGAACGAGCCCGAAGAACTTGTACTGCAGGACCGAGCCGAGGAGACTCCCGTTGCCCGGTTCCAGCGCACCGGTGGGGGTTACTACCAGCAGCAGACCGAACGCGATCGCCTGTGTCGAGAACATTTTCCTGGAGCGCAACACGATGGCCGCAAGTACCGAGAGACCGAGCAACAACAACAGCGCGTCCCCCACGTTGTAGTTGAGGAGCACGCTGTCAACCAGTTGCAGGGGGCCTAGCCCGTTCATTCTTGTCTCAGAATCACCCTGACTCGATCATTAAACTTCCGCTACCCCTGGGAATCGCCGCCACGGCAGGTGGAGAGACGACTGTCGAAGGCTCACGGCCCGCGGAACTCGAGATCACGAACCCAGCCGTACCACAGGACGAGCACTGTCCCGAGATAGCCGACCGCCCAGACGATCCCGCCGACCATCGGATAGCCGGCGTTCGCCAGGGCGTAGTCGGCCAGGCCGAAGCCGACGACGCCGCCGAGCAGGATCGCAATGAACACCAGTCTGGACCGTTGTAACGTCACGTTCACGCTCACCACTCCTTACAGGTCGAACAGACGAGGTCTCCGTCCTGATGCCAGCGACCTTCACTCAGCTCCCCACACGCCTCACAGGTTCCTCCGTCCGGGACGAACGCATAGGTCGTCCGTGCCGGCTCGATCCCGGCGGCGTCGGTCTCCCCCGACTCCCGACGATTGCCCGGGGATCCGTCTTCCCCCTCGACGAAGTCGCCGAGAGTCGCGTCCTCGCCCATATCGGTAGTCAGTGGCGGGACGGACTTAGCCGTGACGGCAGGAGAACCGATCGACATCGGCCCGAACGGACACCGGTCGGTCGACGTTCCCGTCGATCACGCTCCGGGGCCTCGACGTTTCTCTCGGTACCTGGATGGGACCGGGCGGAACTATCAGTTTTAACTCACTTCGTCGCTACGGTTCGACGATATCGACACCGCCGGTCGTACCGACGTGAATCACATCGGCGAATGCAGGGAACAGTCCGTGTTCGACGACGGCGGGCAGCGTCGCCAGATCGGTAGCCAACGCCGTCGGATCGTCGATCGCACCGAAGTCACAGTCGAACAGCAGGTTCCCGTTGTCCGTGACGACGGGGCCGCTCTTGCGTTCGGCCCGCCGGAGGATCGGATCGCCGCCCAACTCTTCGACTGCCGCGGCAGCCGTTGTTCGGGCGTCGGGCAGCACCTCCAGGGGCACGGGTTCGTCGAGGACGTCGGCGCGTTTGGTCTCGTCGACGACGATCACCAGTTCGTCGGTCGCGCTCGCAACGATCTTCTCGCGGGCGTGAGCGGCCCCACCGCCCTTGATCAGATCCGCTCCGACGAACTGGTCGGCACCGTCGATCGTCACGTCGATGTGCCCGTCGGTCTCGTCGAGGGTCGTCAACTCGATGCCGACCTCGATTGCGACCTCCCGCGCCTGGAAGGATGTCGGGACGCCGACGATGTCAAGCCCGGAATCGACTCGATCCCCGAGGATCCGGATCGCGTGTTCGGCTGTGCTCCCGCTTCCGAGACCGACGACGTCCCCATCGGAGACAGCCTCGACCGCGCTCTCGCTCGCTCGTCGCTTCGCCTCCGTTCGCGTTCGTTCGTCCATGTCCGTACGTTAGGACTCCGCGTCAAATACCTACTGTTAGACGCTGACGGAGACTCCCCGGAGAGTGCCACTCGCGATCGTCGTTTCAGGATTTGATACCACGGGAGACGGGTTTTTCACCGGGTATCCATGCCTACGGGTATGGAAGGCACAGAAACGCCTAATACCGGCGAATTTAACCGATTAGCTGGGTGGAGACGCCGGATACAGGAGACGCTGAAGTACGTCCCGAGCGGGCAGTCGATCCCGGAGGAGTCCTGGCGGAGTCGCCATCGGAACATTGTCGTATTGATTCTCGCCCACGTTCCGTTCCTGTTTGTGCTTGGAACCTTCGAGGGCACCGAATCGGTCGTCACCGGCGCGACGATCCCGGCGATCCCCCTGTCGTATCTGCTCGTCGAACTCGCGATCGTCGTGGCCTTTGCGCTCGCCGCTGCTGTCCCTCGGTTCTCCCGCCGAGCGCGGACCGCGCTGGCGACGACTGGCCTGTTGTCGGCGTCGGTGGTGCTGGTCCACGTTTCGGGCGGGTTCATCGAGGCGCACTTTCACTTCTTCGTCGGGATGGCCGTCGTCGCGGTCTACGAGGACTGGCTCCCCTTCGCCTTGGGGATCGGATACGTCGTTCTCACTCACGGCGGGTTCGGTATGGTGAACCCGAGTCGCGTCTACAACCACACCGCCGCGATCAACAATCCCTGGGCGTGGGGCTTCATTCACGGTATCTTCGTCCTGGCGCTAGCTATCGCGCTGATGTCCCACTGGTACTCGACCGAGCGCTCCCGCGAAGAGGCACGCGAACAACTCCGGGAGGCCCGCGAGAGGAGTCGGGAGATCGAAGACCTCGAAGCCAAACAGGCTGAAATCGAGGAGGCACGGGCCCAAGCCCAGGAGATGAAAGCCGAAGCCGAGGCCCGACAGACCGAGATCGAGCGGGCCAACGAGCACCTCGAAGCGACGGCCGACGCCTACAGCACGAAGATCCGGCAGGCCGCCGACGGCGATCTCACGATCCGACTCGACGATGGCGTCGAGAGCGACGCAATGGCCCAGATCGCCGCGTCGTTCAACGAGATGATCGAGGACACGGCTACGGCGATGACGGAACTGCAGTCCTTCGCCGAGACCGTCACCGACGCGAGCGTCGAAGCGACTTCGGGGACCGAAGAGGCCGCGAACGCGAGCGAAGAGGTGAGCGAGGCGGTCGAGGAGATAGCGAGCGCGGCAGCCGATCAGCGGGAGATGCTCGAGGCCGCCTCCGAAGAGATGTCGAACCTCTCTGCGAGCGTCGAGGAGGTGGCCGCCTCGGCCGAAACGGTCGCCGAGCGGTCCCACGAGACGGCGCGCATTGCCGAGGAAAGCGAGGAGACTGCCCAGCGTGCAATCGAGGACGCACGGGACGCACGAACGGCGATCGACTCGACAGTCCAGAGCGTCGAATCCCTCGAGGAGCGGATGGCCGAAATCGGCGAGATCGTCGATCTCATCGGCGACATCGCCGAGCAGACGAACATGCTGGCGTTGAACGCCAACATCGAGGCGGCACGAGCCGGCGGCGAGGACGGCGGCGACGGGTTCGCCGTCGTCGCCGAGGAGGTCAAAGGACTGGCCGAACAGACACAGAAGTCAGCAGCCGACATCGAGGCGCTCATCGCAGACGTCACGTCACAGACCGAACGGACCGTCGAGCAAGCTCGGACGGCCGAGCAGTACGTGCTCGAGGAGGTCCAAGCCGCCGAAGCGGTCGCCGAGGCGTTCGAACAGGTCGCGACAAACGCCGAGGAAACCGACGAAGGGATCCAGGAGATCAACAGGGCGACCGACGAGCAGGCCACGTCCACTGAGTCAGTCGTCTCCTCGATCGAAAACGTCGCCGACGTGAGTCACAGGGTCGCCGAAGAAAGCGAGAGTGCGTCCGCGGCGGCCCAACAGCAGGCGGCGTCGATGTCGCAAGTCAGTACCACTGTCGAGTCCCTCAACGATCGGGCCGACCGGCTCCGGAGCCTGCTGTCGACCTTCGAGGTCGAGGCGCGAGACGCAAAGACCGACAGTTCGGACGTGGCAGTGGGTGACGGCGGACGCGCGGAGTGACGCTCGCCCGGTGGTGTGAGACGACGAGTTGAAACGACTGGTGCTCCGTTGGTGTGAGACGACGAGTTGATACGACTCCGTTCTGAACTGCCAGGTATGCGTCGCATCGCACCGTCGATCCTCGCGGCCGATTTCAGCGATCTGTACGGTGACGTCAGCCAGGTCGAGGGAAGCGTCGACCTTCTGCATCTGGACGTCATGGACGGACAGTTCGTGCCGAACATCTCGTTTGGACAGCCGGTGATCGCCTCGTTGCGCGAGCGGACCGACCTGTACTTCGATACCCATCTGATGATCGAACGGCCGAGTCGCTACGTCGAGGACTTCGCATCGGTCGGTGTCGACCGGCTGACGGTCCACGTCGAAGCCCGCGAGGATACGCGTGCCATCGTCGAAGAAATTCACGATCACGATATGGACGCCGGGGTCGCACTGAACCCGGACACCGACATCGAAGCGATCGAACCGTTGCTCGACACCGTCGACATGGTCCTCGTGATGAGCGTTCAGCCGGGCTTCGGCGGGCAGTCGTTCGAGCCCGAAACGCTGGACCGCGTCGAACGCATCGCGGAACAGACGGACACCGAAATCGAGGTCGACGGCGGCGTCGACGAAGAGACCGGGCCCCGGTGTGCCGAGGCGGGCGTCGACACGTTCGTGATCGGGTCGTCACTGTTCGGACGCGAGGACATCCCCGGCGCACTCACGGAACTACGTGAGAGTATCGGGATCGACGACGGCTGAGACGAAGGACGGCAGAATCGGCCGCAGGTGTTACTGCTGAAGGACGTCGGCGATCGGCGGTGCGGCGCTGACCTGACTGATCGAGCGGTCGATAGTATCGGTGGCGTAAAGCGACTGGACGCCGGCCCGGTGGAGTTTGCTCAGAGCGTTCTCGACCAGCAGCGGGTGGATGCAGGTGACGAACACGCGCCGGGTGTCCTGTCTGGCGAGGAGATTGACCGCCTCACTCATGGTGCCGCCGGTGGCGATCATATCGTCGACGAGGACGACGTCGCGGCCGGAGAAGTCCTTCTCGTCAGCCGAGAGTTCGACCTCGGTCGCGGAGTGTCTGACCTTCTCGAAGTTCTCGACGAGCCCGACGCCGTAGGTGTTCCGGACGGACCGTGCGAGCCACTCGGCGTCCTCGTCGGGACCGAGAAACACCGGCTCGACTAGGTCGTCAGGCAGCGGCTTGGCGAGTTGCGGGGCAGCGTCGACCGGTTCGGCCGGGATCCCGAAGTAATCGAGTACCGAGATGTTGTGCGGGTTGACCGAGTAGACCCGGTCCGTGCTCGCGGCGATCGCCCTGGCGACCGCCCGGGCCGAGATGGCCTGCCCGGGCTCGAAGAGTTTGTCCTGACGTGCGTACCCCAGATACGGGATCACGGTGACGATCTCGGCAGGATCTCGCTCGAGTGCCCGCTCCTGTAGTTCGAGCAGTTCGAGGTGTGACCGACTCGAAGTGGTCGAGCCGATGACGACGACCCGCTCGTCCGCGCCGACGGTGACGTTCTCGGCGGCCTCGGCGGTGCCGTCCGCGTCGAGGTCGACCAGTGGTTCGCCGAGTCGCTGGGAAACCGCCGCCGCGATCGCCTGGGCCGTCGACGTGCCCGTTATCATGTGAGTGGTCCTTGACTGGACGGACAATAAGACATTTCGGTTCCGCGTTCCCCGTCGGGATACTCGGGGGCCAACGGTTTTGTTCCCGGCCGGAATGACATCCTCCCCGTCGTTCACGACGGGGTTTCCTCCGTGGGAGTCTCAGCCGGTCTAAGATTCCCCGGAGGCAACATTCCCGTCACGGTGGACGGTACTCAGGTCTGTGCGCTGTTCTTTGGGACTTTCCGTCGCAGGAGAGCGTGGTGACTCCAGCCATTCGTGGCT
>NZ_SPQG01000016.1:0-883 GCF_004944975.1 Halorhabdus amylolytica | reverse complement strand
CGTTCGCCAATCAGAACTCTCCGAGTTCTGATGACGTCTCAGGAACGTTTCTGATGCTGTAAGGTCGGCGTGCCCCTCGAATCCACACGGACAGGTGAGCGTGTCTTGGTGCCGTGTCGTTCGGTCTGTCGAACCACACTGCGGGCACTCTTGACTGGTCCATGCTTCCGACCGAACTTCGACCGAGATACCATATTCTTCGGCGGTACAGACCAGCCGTTCGGTGAATTGCTTGAACGCCCAGAAGTTGTGGGTCTTGGCGTTCGTTTTGACCGACCAATGCGTCTCCAACACGTCGGTCAAGCCGCCAATATACACGCTATCGACACCTTCAGCGTACAGCCGTTCAAGCAAGTCACGACACAGTGCTTCTTGGGCGTGGTCGCGGCGACGGGTTCGCTTGCGGTACAGTCGCCCAATACGCTTGCTACTGTACCGGCCTTCTTCGAGTTTTGACTGTAATCGGGCGATCTCTCGTGTCGTCTCGCGGAATCGCTGGAACAACTCGCGGCCTTCGTACAGGTATTGCTCGCCGGTCGTCGTGGTACAGGCGACGAGGTTGTTTGCACCAATGTCCAGAGCGGCCTTCTCGTCGGCCAGTGGAGTGTCCTGTGCATCATCAGAAACAGTCACGGGGTGCGAAGCTCTGAAGGTGTTGTCAGTCTCGTCGTACCACAGTTCCAACCGGCTCTGGTCCTCGTAATCAGGCCAGTTCGGGTCGCCAACGATTTCCAGCCGGAGACGACTTTTCGGGCTGTTATGCTTGTCTCGGAGTTGTTCTCCGACGACAATCTCAAGTCGGGAGCGGTCGCCCCATTCGACAGTGTATGCGTCCTTTCGGACAACGCCTTTGAGAACACGTCCGTCGTCTTCGTTGTCGAGG
>NZ_SPQG01000015.1:70826-71145 GCF_004944975.1 Halorhabdus amylolytica | reverse complement strand
CCTCGACAACGAAGACGACGGACGTGTTCTCAAAGGCGTTGTCCGAAAGGACGCCTACACCATCAAGTGGGGTGACCGTTCTCGGCTTGAAATGGTCGTCGGAAAAGAACTCCGTGACAGGCACAACAGCCCGAAAAGTCGTCTTCGGCTCGAAATCGTTGGCGACCCGAACTGGCCTGATTACGAGGACCAGAGCCGGTTGGAACTGTGGTACGACGAGACTGACAACACGTTCAGGGCTTCGCACCCCGTGACTGTTTCTGACGATGCACGGGATACTCCACTGGCCGACGAGAAGGCCGCTCTGGATATTGGTGCG
>NZ_SPQG01000015.1:0-70816 GCF_004944975.1 Halorhabdus amylolytica | reverse complement strand
GACGACCGGCGAGCAATATCTGTACGAAGGCCGCGAGTTGTTCCAGCGATTCCGTGAAACGACACGAGAAATCGCCCGGTTACAGTCGAAACTCGAAGAAGGCAGGTACAGTAGTGAGCGCATCCGGCGGCTGTACCGGAAACGCACTCGTCGCCGCGACCACGCACAAGAAGCACTGTGTCGTGACCTACTCGAACGACTGTACGCCGAAGGTGTCGATACCGTGTATATCGGTGGCCTGACCGACGTACTCGAAACGCACTGGTCGGTCGAAACCAACGCCAAGACTCACAACTTCTGGGCGTTCAAGCAGTTCACCGAACGACTGGCGTGTACCGCCGAAGAATACGGTATCTCGGTGGAAGTCCGGTCGGAGGTGTGGACCAGCCAAGAGTGCCCGCAGTGTGGTTCGACGGGCCGAACGACACGGCACCAAGACACACTCACCTGTCAGTGCGGGTTCGAGGGCCACGCCGACCTTACGGCGTCAGAGACGTTCCTGAAGCGGCAGATAGAGCAGGCAGTTAGGCCGATGGCACGGCCCGTGTCCTCGGAAACCGACGGTTTCCGGGATGCTGAAAACGCGCAGCGTTTTCAAGCACGGTTCGAGTGGGACGACCACGAGTGGTCGGAGCTACCACGCTCTCATGAAAGTCCCAAAGAACAGCGCACAGACCCAAGTACCGTCCACCGTGACGGGAATATTGCTTCCGGGGAATCGGCATAGCCGAGACTCCTACGGAGGAAACCGCGCCGTCGTCGGGCTTCGCCCGACTGCCTGAGGGACGTAGTCCCTCTTTGTTCACGGCGCGGAGGATGTCATATTCCGTCGGGACTCGATCCACATGCCGCCAATTATCGGAATACTGGGGGCGAGGCCAAAGGCAGTATATCCTGCGAGATTTATCGTTGACATCGATGGTGCCTGATATATATTTACACCTAGCAATACTGTATCAACCATAAGCTGAGCCAGCATCTCGGCCGTTTCTTCAGGAACCGTGATCGTCGTGTCTCCGTCTGGAGGCATGAAACCGACGACTCGATCAGTTACTGTAAAATCACCGTAACACTCGATCGAGGACTCGTAATCAGGAAAATACCGACCAAAATCGAAAGACGGAGGCCGAATACAGGTCACGGTATTACGCAGACGATCACACTAGAACGGATGGACCAATAGGGTAGACAGGCAAACTGGCGAAAGCTATATTCGTGTCGGTCTGAAATTTAGCAATAGATAGAATGGTGCTAGAAGACATCCCTTCGATTGAGGAGCTGGCTAAGATTACTGGTCAGGCCGAAGAGCAGCTCCAGAAAGATCGGGAAGCATCCACCCGGATGGCCCGGTCTAGTTCTGAGGAGCCTCAGCACCACGCAGACGACTAGCTCTGATTTTTCAATGAGCGGTTCTGGATCTACGAATACTATTGACCAACTACTGGGTCATACAGATGGACCCTCGTCAGAAATCACAGACAGAGACTTGGTCCGTGCGCGGTCCTCAGCCTACATCGTCCACGGCAATTTCCGTGACCTGGCCGAGATGTGTGATGATATCGGGTCCACAGGGTTGGTTAAAACCTCGAAAGAAGCCGACAAGACTGACGTAGAAAATGAAGTGTATCGGAGGGTCCACAATTATGTCTCATCTCTCTATTTGTACAACGAACACATTCGAGAAATTCTCAATCGGCGTCTTAACCAATACATTGGGAAGCGTTATTTTCTACCAGGCAAAGACAACAAGGCAGCTCCAGAGTATCTCAAACGAGGTTCGTTTCTATGGGGACTCCGAAACGATTTCCAACACGGAGACTACTGGTGCCTGTCTGTAGAGAAGGCGAATCAGGACCAAGCCCACGTCTTCTACCATTTACGCTTCAAAAAGCAGGATTTCAACGCGACACCAAAAGGAGGAATCGAAGACGCAAGTGGCTATGTCGCTCATGCTTCGGATGGTGAATACGAGTATCCACTTCCCTATATTGCTCACTTCCATCGCAACCTGTTCAATGACTTTGAGAGTGACTTCGAATCTTGGTGTGACCGGCATGCGTTCTAGTTTTAGCACAGTCAATCTCGGCGACATACGGTACGCGTACTGTAACCGTCTTGCGTCGTGCGGTCATGAGTGTGTCTCAGACGAACACAATCGCTGGTACAAGAGGTGAGCTAGCTTCGTGTCCCTGAGATCGTCGTGTATCCGTCTGGAGGCATGAAACCGACGACTCGACCAGTTACTGTAAAATCACCGTAACACTCGATCGAGGACTCGTAATCAGGCAAATACCGACCAAAATCGAAAGATGG
This sequence comes from Halorhabdus amylolytica, assembly GCF_004944975.1. Classification (GTDB taxonomy): domain Archaea; phylum Halobacteriota; class Halobacteria; order Halobacteriales; family Haloarculaceae; genus Halorhabdus; species Halorhabdus amylolytica. Next base: position 68,503 of record NZ_SPQG01000015.1, on the reverse strand, counting down.
AGGCCGAATACAGGTCACGGTATTACCGCTGGCAGACACGTCGTGACAGGCTGCTTTCGCGAGACCGCGTCGTCGCGACCGTTGGAATTATCTGGAAAACACAGCCTACGGCCGCTCCAAGCCGGAAAGAACCGTTCCCTCGCCGGCTTTCGCGCCGTAGCGATCCGGCGACCATTCGATCACCTCGCCGTCGCGCTTCTTGAGCCACTCGAACTCGAAGTACGTGCCCTGTGGGACCTCAATCTCGGCCGTCCACGTCGGGTAGTCTTCGGCGTCCATCGGGACCGCCTCGTCGGGATCGAACCCGCCGAGTGCGTCGAGACTGCCCGTGAGATAGACGTCCTCACCCCACTCCGTCTCGACGTCGATCTCGACCGTCGTCGACACGCTATCGCCGGGTTCGAATCCGACATCGGGCTGGAACCACCGGTAGCCGTAGGCTGGGAGAAAGATCCGCCGGTCGGCGAAGACAGCCGATCCCCCGCCGAGGACATCCGTCAGTCCGCCTCGGTTCCAAACGTCCGCGAGCGCGCCCAGTGATACCGCCTGTGGCTCGCCCGAGAAGTTCGCGACGGCCAGCAGGCGCTCGCCTTCGAAGACGCGCTCGACGGCGAACACCTCGTCCGGGCCGATGTCGAGAATACGCTCCTCACCCTGAGCGTGTACCGGCGTCAGGCCCTTGCGGGCATTCGAGAGTGCAGCGATTCCATCGAACAACCGTTGCTCGACGGTCCCGTCCTCGTCACGACGGACGGCCCGTTCCCAGTCGAAGGACGGGCGGTGGACCCAGCGATTGTCGTCGGCTTTGATCGGGTTCGAGAGGTACGAGAAATCGTTGAGTTGACCGAGTTCGATCCCGCTGTAAAGCAGGGGCATCCCTTTCATCGCGTAGACGACGCTTTGCAACAACAGCCCGCGCCGGATCGCAAGGTCGACGTCCGCAGGCGTCCCTTCGATCCGGGCACGCTGGAGGCCGGTCAGAGCCGCCATCGTCCCGGACGTACGCGCTTCGCCGGTCGCCTCCTCGACCTGAAATCGATACCCTTCGGCATAGCTGTTGGCCGTGTCGCCGGCGTAGAAGTCCGCACAGAATCGACGCTCGTCAGTCGGGTCCCGCCCCAGGGCGGCCCGGACGTCCCCGTCGTCGAGTCCCCAGCCGATGTCGTCGTGACATCGGACGTAGTTGAGCCAGGTCGCCGAACCCGGCGTCGGCGGGAGTTCCTCCATCGCGTGGGAGAGCAGTCGGGTGTCCTCCCTGGCGAGGGCGTGCCAGGCGTGAGCCATCAGCGGCGCGCCGTAGGCAATCTCGCACTCCTCGCCCTCGTGACCGTCCGTGCCGAGATATTTGATCGTCTCCTCGGGTGAGACGATCGCCTCGGCCTTGAAGAGAACGCCCGGCGCAGCGATCCGCATCAGGGCGCGGTACGCCCGGAGGAGCCAGTGGGCCTCCGGCAGGTTTCGACAGTCTGTGTCCAGTTCCTTCCAGAGGAACGGGACCGCGTCCAGGCGTAGCGAGTCCACCCCAACGTTCGCGAGGAACAGCATCTCCCGGAACATCTGGACGAAAACGTCCGGATTCCCGTAGTCCAGATCCCACTGGAAGTCATAGAAACTCGTCCAGACCCACCGGTCCATCGCCTCGTCGTAGGTGAAGTTGCCCGGCGCGAAATCCGGGAACACTTCCGGGACGGTCTCCTCGAAACGGTCGGGTTTCGTCCGGTCCTCGAAGGTGAGATAGAAGTCCGCAAAACGGTCGTCGCCCTGGCGGGCGGCCTGAGCCCACTCGTGTTCTCGGGCGGTGTGGTTCATGACGAAATCCAGCGACAGCAAGATGTCTTCCTCCCGGAGGTCAGCGGCCAGTTTCCGGAGGTCCTCGACCGTCCCGAGGTCGGGGTCGACTGACCGGTAATCCTTGACAGCGTACCCGCCGTCCGAGCGCCCCTCTCGGGGTTCCAGCAGCGGCATGAGGTGAAGGTAGGTCACGCCGAGTTCTTTCAGATACGGGATCTTCTCCCGGACGCCCTGGAGGTCGCCGGCAAACAGATCCACGTATGCCATGTAGGCGACGTGGTCGGGTTGCTGGAACCAGTCGGGATTCCGGGCACGCTCGCGGTCGAGTGTCCGGAGCGCGTCGTCGCGATCCTCGTAGCCTGCAACGGCCGCCTCAACCGCACGGATCGCCCACTCGGCCGCCTCCGGTCCGTCGCCATAGACCGCGGAGAACGCCTCCCAGAAGGTTGAGAGGTTCTCCTCGATGCGGGCGAGGAGCACGTCGGCCTCAGCGTGGTCGACGTAGCGTTCCGTCAGTCGTTCGTGTAGCGCTTCGACCGGACTATCGTCGTCCCAGTTGGCTGGGTTGACGTCGGGATCGTGTCCATCCATCGTGTACCTATATTGTCGTAATGTGGTCAGCGTTCGTTTCCGCTGATCGACGTGTTTCACTGCCCGATTTCCAACCAGCACCCCTTTCGGCAAGGTAGCGCTACCCCGCCGGTAGCGAGTCAACGCCCATCGTCCAGATGTCGGTCGCTTATCGTTGCTCCTTGTGGGTCCACGCAGAGTCCTCCGCCGAGGTGCACGTCGCCGACGGTTCGGGGCCTGGTAATGACAGTGCTATCGATCGTCGATCGTCTCACAAACCTGTATCACGCGTGCTTCTGGTACTTTCAATTGCGTGGTCCCTGCCCATTGCTGTTTTGGTCGAGTGCTGAAGCAGTTCCTCGAAGCACGACTGGTCGTCCCCTTAATCGGTATCCGTCGTCAGTCGAAGTGACTTCCTCCCAACCCTACTCGCTCACCGCGTTCACGGGTTCGCTGCTTGAGGGTGGGGCCTTGGCGCCTGTATTCTGGTAATCCACAGCAGTCATTACGGTGGGTCACGAAAACGGACAATATGGATCTCTTTGAGGAGCTAAGGGAGCCAGCCTACACTGGCGAGAATAGATGCTGGCCGTGTACTGTCGTCAATGCCGTTCTGGTGGGCATCGCTGCGGCGTGGCTGTATCGCCGAGAGCGAACGCTTGCCAGCCTTGCTGGGGCCACGATTGGCGCGGGCTTGATTTACGTTCGCGGCTATGTGGTTCCGTATACACCAACGTTCGCTCCTCGACTCGTCGAGATCGCCCCGATCCCGGAATCGATATTTCACGACGGCCGGGAGCCACCAGGTCCCGAGGAGTCTACGTCGCTGGGAGACGTCAGCGACTACGACGGTGATACAGTTCTGGACGAACTCGTGGCAGCTGACGTCGTAACGACGGACGACGAAACGGTACAGCTCACTGATACGATCGGTTCGAGCTGGCACGAGGAGATGGATCGTCTCGCCGCGCTTTCGGAGGAGGCACTTGCGACTGAGATCGAACAGACGATTCCGCACATCCACAACGCCGAGCCCCTGGACGTCGACGGGCAACCGTGGTTCGTTCTCGGAAACAACGACGAGTACATCTCCAAACTCGTCGCGATCACTGAATTGGGCGCCTATCGAGCGCTTGAATCGTCTCTCGAAGATCCCCTTCGACTGGCCGGTGCCCGGACTGTCCGGATGTTTCTCGATGTCTGTCCCGTCTGTGGCTCCGAGATCGTGCCCTCGACGGAGGCTAACTGTTGTGGGGCGTACGTAGATCCCGGTGTTCCCCCAAAAGATCTTCTCGTCTGCCCGGAATGTGAACAGCGAGTGTTCGAGTTTCCCGCCGAAGACGGCGTCGTCTGATCGAACGACTGATAGTATTTGTGGTCTTCCGCAATTCGACATCGCTCACCGGACGATCTGCACGAATGCAACCGCCCTCGCCAGGTGACCGGCCTCGGTTCGCTGTTCGCCGATACCAATCCCGGAAATATTTTTACAATTGGGATTGTAAATATGCCTCGATATGGACCACAATAATCCACAGTCACCGTCGTGTGGAGTGATGTGTACTGGTGGCCTCGGTTCGACGCGCCGGAATAGTACCGCCGTTGCCGGTGGCGTGGGGATCTGAAACCGTCCGACGTCACGTATCTCACCACAATGACGAACCTCTCGGGAAAGTAGACGATGAACGAAACTGAACTCACAGCGATACTCGAAGACGCAGGCCTCTCTCCGTACCAGGCGAGCGCGTACGTTGAGATTCTCAAGCTCGGGTCGGCCTCGGCGACGACCATCGCCAAGGAGAGTGACGTTCCCGATCCACGGATCTACGACGTGCTTCGAGATCTGGAGGAATCCGGGTACATCGAGACGTACGAACAGGACAGTCTCCGGGCCAGAGCCTACAGTCCCACGACCATTCTGGAGGACCTCCGTGAGCGGGCGACCAACTTTGAGACCGCGGCCGAGGAGATTGAGGGCCTGTGGGAAGCACCGACGATCGAGACCCATACGGTGAACTTCGTCAATCGGGTCGATACAGTCCTCGATCAGGCTGGGGCGATCATCCGCGAGGCGACTGAACAGGTGCAACTGGCAGTGAATCTTGACCAGTACGAGCAGCTCCGTCCGGCACTCAGGGCCGCCCACGAGAACGACGTTCACGTCCGGATTGGGATCTATATCGATGAGGACAACGGGGAGCAACTCCCAGAGGAGGACGAGTTACAAACGCTCGCATCGGAAGTGGGCTACCGGACGGTCCCGATGCCATTGGTCGCGATCGTCGATCGGACGACGACCTGTTTTGCGCCCCACGAACTCTCGACGAACCGCTACGGGATGATCGTTGAGGATCGGACCCACGCCTATATTTTCCACTGGTTTTTCCTCGCGGGTCTCTGGGAGTCGAATTTAGAACAGCTCGTGACGGGAGACGATACCCCGCCAATGACATATGTAAACGTTCGTGAGTGTATCCGCGACATTGCCACACCTCTCTCGGACGGGGCGACGATCACTGCGACGATCGACGCTGTCGACGTCAACAACGGGGCGTCGGTCTCGCTTGAAGGGACGATCGTCGACGTGTACTATACCGGGCTTGAGGAATACACAGCTGACGCACCGTTCCTGTATCACGGCGGGCAAGCGACGATCGTCCTGGACAACGGCGACAGAGAAAACACGATCGGCGGCTGGGGCGCGGTCATCGAAGATTACGAGGCGACCCGTATCGTCGTCGAATCGATCGAAAACTGAGCCCGCCCCGGGACGGATTCGCCGACGATACGACTCGGCCTCCCGTCGGATTTATACCGTCGCTCGCTCGCTAGCGTCGTATGGACCACGTGACGGAACTCCCGGACGCGATCGAGGGACGAACGTCCGAGGCGCGTGCCCGGCGGCGACGATTCTACGACGACCCGTACCGTCCGAATTTTCACTTTTTCCCACCGGGCGGACTCCTCCACGACCCGAACGGGGCTTTGTACTGGAAGGGCCGGTATCACCTCTTCTATCAGTTTTGGCCCCCAGACGTCTCCGAAACCCGCGACTGGGAGCAAGCCATGCACTGGGGACACGCTGTCAGCGACGATCTCGTCCACTGGCGGGATCTCCCGATCGCACTTACACCCGACGGCGGGCCCGAAAGCGGATGTTACAGCGGACAGGCACTGGTCGAGGATGATCGAGCGATCCTGCTGTACTTCGGCACGGACGCGGGCAATTGCATCGCGACGGGAACCGACGACTATCTCCTCGATTTTCAGAAATTCGAGGAGAATCCGGTCGTTCCGCTCGACGAGGATGCACCCTACGAGATCTTCGACCCCTGCCTGTGGAGGGACGGTGAGACCTATCGATCGCTCTCGGGCTGGAAAACTGACCGACGGACCACGGAGTTTCTCTTCGAATCCGCCGATCTCCGTGAGTGGACCTATCGCGGGCCACTACTCGAAGACGGCTTCTACACCGATCCTGACGAGGACGGGGCCGTCCCGAATTTCTTCGCCCTCGACGAGAAACACGTCCTTCTCTTTTTCTCCCATTCGCGAGGGCCCCAATACTACATCGGCGAGTACGACGAAGAAGCGTCGACCTTCGACATCGAAACGCACGGCCGCCTGAACCACGGTCCGGTCGATCTGGCGAACCTTCACGCGCCGTCTGTTCTTCACGAAGGCGATCGGCGCGTTGCTTTCTTCAACGTGGTCGAAGGGCGAGAGGACTGGCAGGATCGCCCCACTGAGGGATGGACGGGCATAATCGGACTGCCTCGTGATCTTTCGATCGAGGACGGTCATCTCCGTCTCGAACCTATCGGAGAGATTACAAAGTTACGACGGAACCATCGACGCGTCGAATCTGTCTCACTCCCGCCCGAAAACGAGTGGCAATTTCCCGCGTCCGGTGGCCGGAGTATCGAACTCCGCGCGACGGTCGATCCCGGTGATGCCGACCAACTCGATCTCGCGGTGTTGGGTTCCCCGGACGGTTCAGAACGAACGACGATCTCCTATTGGCGCGGAAGTGACTCCCTCGGGATCGACACCGGCCGGTCGAGCACCGACGATGACATCCTGGTGCGCCCGCCGGAGGTCGGATCGCTCGAACTCGACGACGATGAGTTATTGAACCTCCGGGTGTTCGTCGATAAAACCATCGTCGAAGTGTTTGCCAACGGGCGCGAGACACTCACGACGCGGGTATACCCGAGCGAAGAGTCTACAGACATCTCACTGCTCGCCCGCCGTGGCTCGGCACACCTCCACTCGCTCGATGTCTGGACGATGGCCGACATCTGGCAATACGACCATTGATCGACAGTACGACGGTCTCCTGGAAAAGCGGTCCTCGATCAATCGTCGGCCTGCGCTTCGCCTTCGCTGGATCCGGTATCCATCTTCGCACCCTCGATCACACCGTGTGTGATCGCATCGCCGGTCCCTCTGTCAAAGAGGTGGATTCGAGCGCGATCGAAGACGATCTCGACCGTTTGGTCTTCGGTGATATCGGTCGCTGGGTCGACGCTCATCAATAGCCCCTCGCGCTCCTCGACGCTTCCCATTCCGTCTTCCTCTCCCGAGCCGATCGGCTTGAGATAGACGAAGATCTCGTCGCCCATCGGCTCGAGTACGTCGGTGACAACCTCGACGGGGGCACTCGGCTTGTCCGCTTCCGACTCGTTTTGGACGAGATAGATATCCTCGGGACGGACCCCGATCTCGACTTCCTCGCGGGAGGTAAGCTCCTCGACGGCGGCCGTATCGTAGGACAGGGAGTATCCGTTCGCCTGCAACTCGCCGTCTCCCACCGTTGCGGGAACGAAATTCATCGACGGCGAGCCGATGAATCCCGCGACGAACCGGTTGGCCGGTTCGTTGTAACAGGTCAGCGGCGGGGCGATCTGTTGTAGTTCGCCCCCGTTGATGACGGCGATCCGGTCGGACATCGTCATCGCCTCGGCCTGGTTGTGGGTAACGTAGATGATCGTCGTCTCCAGTTGCTTGTGCAACCGCTGGAGTTCAGTCCGCATGTTGACCCGGAGTTTGGCATCCAGGTTCGCCAGCGGTTCGTCCATCAGGAATACGTCTGGGTTCCGGACGATCGAGCGGGCAATCGCGACGCGCTGACGCTGGCCGCCGGACAACTCGTCCGGCATCCGGTCGAGCATCCCTCCCAGTTCGACGATGTCGGCTGCATTTTCGACGCGCTCGTCTATCTCTTCTTTCGGGAAATCTCGAAGTCGAAGGCCAAAGGAGATGTTGTCATAGACGTCCATGTGAGGGAACAGCGCGATGTTCTGGAACACCATCGCGATCCCACGGTCCTTTGGCGGGAGGTTCGTGACCTCCCTGTCACCGATGTGAATGGTCCCCGACGTTGGCTTGGTGAGCCCGGCGACTGTCTCGAGCGTCGTCGATTTCCCACAGCCGGAGGGACCGACGAGCGTGATGAACTCGCCGTCCTGCAGATCGAGGTTCATGTTCTTGACTGCCACTACGTCCTCGTATGATTTCGATACGTCGTCGAGTTTGACTCGTGCCATCGTTAGTTACTCCTTGAGTGCTCCTTGCGTCAGTCCGCTTACGATCTTATCCTGTGCGAGGACGACGAGGATCGCGACCGGCACGATCGCGACGAGACTCGCGGCGGCCTGTAGGTCGTACCGGACAGTGTACCGCGACTGGAATGCGAGGACACCATTGACGATCGGTGCCCACTCACTGGCCTTGTCGCCCGTCATGAGGAACGAGAAGAAAAACTCCGTGTAGACCGTGATAAAGGTCAGAATACCGGCCGTGGCGACTCCGGGTGCAGACAACGGCATGATGACCCTGAATAGCGCACCGATCCGGCTCGATCCTTCGACTCGGGCGGCGTCCTCGAGACCGTCAGGAATCTGTGCGTAGAACGTCATGAGAATGAAGACCGCAAGCGGCATCGTGAACGCACTGAGTGGGGCGATGACGGCGCCCGGGGTCCCGTATATCTCTGTCGGGAGCGTGAAGAGTCCGAGCATCTTCACCTGCTGGTTGAACGCACGGAACAACGGCAAGAACAGCGTCGCGGGCGGGAACCAGCTAAGCACCAGCAGTGAGAACAACAGCGGAAGTTTGCCGCGGAAATCCAGACGGCCGAACGCGTACCCCGCCAGACTCGCGACGAGAATTACGACGACAGTGACCGTGGTCGCGTAGAACAGGCTGTTGAACATGAATCGCGCGAACGGCACTTGCTGGAAGATATCGACGAAGGCGTAGAGGTCGATCCGCGTGGGGATCAGCGGGATGTTCGTCTGGCCCGGCGGTGCCATCGCGACCGCGAACAGCCAGTACAGTGGGAACAACGTCGTCGTCAGCAAGACGCCGCCCAGGAACACTCCCATCACCGTGTAGGCCTTTTGTGGATTGCGTATCCAGTCGGCTGCCCACGCTTGGACTCGATTTTTCGACTCCTCGTCCTGATCGTCGAGCGTTTCTGCGTCGTCGTGGTCTTGCGCGTCGATACTCATACTATGCTAACCCCAGGCTTTGATTGCTGTACCGGATGAACAGCAGGTATATCGAGATGAATACGCCGACTGTGATGGCGATGAGCACGCTCACCGCTGCTGCTGATCCGTACAGTGTCGTCGATCCGAACGTGAACTGCGTCACCAAACACGTCATCGATGGTACCGTCGAACAGCCGACTCCGGTGGACTCGATGATCCCGTACACGCGGAGTGCGCCCATCGTCCGGAACAGCATCGCGACCATGAGTGCGGGAAAGACCAGCGGGAACGTGATGTACCGGAACCGCTGCCAGGTCGAGGCACCCATGACGTCGGCCACGTCATAGAGGTCCTGATTGACGCTTTCCATCCCGGCCAGGATCAACAATGCCATGAACGCCGACGTCTTCCAGACGTCGGCTACTGTGACGATGACAAATCCACTGAACGCGTCACCCAGTGGCAACTGCGGGAAGATTCCCAACTGATGGAGCGGGCCAGTCAACAGTCCGTACCCGGGCCGGAACAGCAGGAAGAAGATCATGCCCTGGATGACGATCGGAATGGCCCACGGGATGATAATCAGCACACGGACGAATCGCTGACCCCGGTACTCCGCTTTCATCAACATCGCATACGCGAATCCGAGGATGGTCTCCCCGGCGACGCTGATGATCGCGAACAACAGCGTCAGAATAAGTGCTTGCTGGAAGATCCCCGTTTCCATCGCCGGATCCAAGAAGGTCAAAGTCGCGAAGGGGTTCGAGTCGGTGAGCAACTTGACGTAATTTTCGAACCCGACGAATCCGCCGAGACTCTCCGGACCGACGACGACGTCCTTGAAGAACGACATTCGGAACGACGACGCCAGCGGCCAGAAGGCGAACAGCAGCAAGATCAGGAATCCTGGAGCCAGTAGCAACAACGCGTAGGTCTGCTCGCTCAGGTTCTCTGTCCACGTCGCCAGGCGCGAGACGATGCCACCCCTGTTCGCCGATTGTGCTTCCTCAACTGCCATGGGTCGAGGCACTCCTGTTGGCGCTTGCGTGTAATTGACACTCAACCATACGTCTGATTATCCTCAAGTATATCATTTGAATATTGTGGTTTTTTATGTACATTCTGGCTCCGGGTCATACCCACTTGCCGATGGGTTAGTTCCAGACCGATCACCGAGGTCGACGATATGCCGGACAGCCCAGATGCCGAATCACGGATACCTGCTCACACTCCGGGCACACCTTCGAGTTCGTTCCAGTGTCGACCTCCGGTCGGGTGTCGACGACGCGGTCTTTACTAGGCCTGGTTTTCGATAGCCTTGATCTTGGTTTCCATCTGCTGGGCCGCTTTGGCTGCCGACTTGCTTTTCGTGAGCGCGGCGTTGACCTGCTTCGCGATGATGGTCGACTCGGTAGGCCAGACAGACGTCGTCGGCCGTGGCATGAGGTTCTCGGCGGCGTAATTGAGTGGCTTGAAGTACGGGCCGTAAGTCGGGTGTTCCTTGACGTAATCGTACAGCGACGGCTTCGGCGGCATGTAGTTTGCGACGTCAAGTTGCTTCTTGTGCATCGCGTCGCTCCACCAGGCCTTGATGACTTCCTTGGCCGCGGCCTTGTTGTCGCTGTAGGGATTCATCGAGAGGATCCAGCCGCCCTGGGCGTGCCAGGAGCCGTTGGGCCCTTTCGGTAACGGCATCACGCCGAGTTCCGCGTCCGTCCCCTCGAACTTGTTCGCTGCGCCACCGATGGCGTACGTCCAGTTACGCTGGGTGACGGCGTTCTGGGCTTCGAAGATGCTCTTCGTGTCGGGTTCGATCCATCCGGCGACTTCCTTGGGTGAGACGCCCTTGACGTCCATCGGCGATTCGCCCTCGCCGTATATCAGGTCACGCGCCAGTTCGATACCGTCGATGGCCTTTTCGTCCCCGATCGTGACCGGGCGGGCTCCGATCGGACCAAAGAGGTTGTCCTCGCCACCGAAGAAGTACCCGCCCATGCTCGTCAGGAACTCGTTGAACGTACAACACGACAGCCCGCCGTAGTTTTTGCCTTGCCAGACGTGACCGTACTCCACGTCGCCGGCCTGTTTGGCTTCTGCGACAATGTTCGAAAACTTGTCCCAGCCGATCGGGTTCGACTGCCACTGCTGGAAGTCGGACTCGGTGTAGCCGACCTCTTTGAAGAGGTCCTTGCGGTACTGCACAGTCGGGAAGTCCGGGAAGACAGGGATCGAATACAGGTCACCCGTTTCCGGGTGCTCTCCCGTCTGTACCATCGACTGGACGCCTTCTTCTCTGACCTGTGAGATGAAGTCGTCGCTCATCGTCTCGGTCAGGTTGACGAGGTCACCCCGGGCGATGAACGGAATCGTCCACCCGTTGTCTGTCAACACGAGGTCGGGATCTGTCGACTCCGCATTGATCTGTGTTCTGAGCCGCTGCTGTTTGCTGCCCGTCTGCTGGGCAGCGGAGTTGAGTTGGATATCGACGGAATCCGGGACGCCCTGTTCGTGGAGGACTTTTGTGAACTTCTCCTCGTTCTGATTCCACACTTTGCCCGCGAACACCGAGACTTTGCCGCTGATCTCGTCACCACTGGGCTCTCCGGTCGTGGCACCTCCGCCGGTTTGTCCATCACTACTTGTCGTCTCGCCGCCGCTTTCTGTCGTGCTATCTCCACCACCACACCCTGCGAGGCCGGCTGTCACGCCTACTGCGCCAGCTGCTTGGATGAATCGCCGTCGGGACACGCTTGACGAACTGCCCTGACTGTCTTTGGGCATATTCTATCAAAGTGTTTCGTGAATGCTTAAATGTTTTCCCGTGGTAACTACAGATGTTGTTAACACGAACCGATGGATGACACGCGCACGTGACCCACAACAAGCGGTCGGTTACATCGTCTCAACACCCGTCGGAAGGCATCTGCACTCGACATATCCATCATGATCGCATCGATCGCGTCACGCCCGTCCGGCCATCCACTCGTCGACCACGCGCGGAAATAGCAACGTCGCCGTTGCGCTGACGGCGAGCGACCATACCAGTCCAGTCGCCACGACACCTGTTCCGCCCGCGACGGCACCACCCCCCAAAACTGCCACGAGGAGAGTCCCGTTAAAGTAGATCACTCTCAGCAGGATCAGCGTGGGAAACAGGCGAGCCCACCCTGGTGCGTCTGTGAACGGAGGCGCGATCAACCCGCTCCTAACGAGCGTGCCGAGGACGATCATCGTAATCAGGGCTACAAGCCACGTTTCGAAAAGGGCGACCGGGTCCCAGACCTGAGCGACCGGGAGAGACAGCATCACCGGAAGCGTCAGAACACCGATCTCACCGGCGATCCGACCGATATCGCCGAGAAGAACGCCAATCTGTCCTTTCTCGCTCCCAGTTCGATTCCCAATGGCCAGAAACTCGCGGCGATACGTGGACGTGGCTGCGCTCGTCTCTCGACCGGGCGGGCCACGTCTTGGACTGCGTCCACCCCCTCGATGCGCTCGTGTCCTGTTCGGCAATCCGTCGCCCTGACTCGGCTGTGTCGAGTCGCTCATTGGGTCATCTTACGGGCAGACAGAGTTAAATCCCCCTTCGGAACCAATCCGGGGACTCTCTGATATTCGTTCACTCGAAATTTCGGCGATCAATCGGCGAACCTTTGTACACACCTCTCACATCGTGACGTATTGGGTAGTGACCGTCCTGGCTGACGCCGCGAACGGAGGATACCACGATGACAAATGAAATCGAAACCCTTTGGGAAGACATCTATGGAACAGCGTATCCAGACGAGAAGGACACGTTACTCGAATTACTCGAGGAGCGTAGCGACCAGGCTACCAACACCTCCACAGAGACTGACTGGTATCAGACCGGCGTCGTCTACTCTCTGTACGTCGATCTGTTCGCCGACGATTTCGACGGTCTGATCGAGCGACTCGACTACATCGAGGAACTGGGCGTGACGGTCCTCTGGCTGTTGCCAGTCCTCGAATCGCCGATGGTCGATCAGGGGTTTGACGTCTCTGACTTCTCTCGGGTCCGTGACGAACTCGGCGGGACCGATGCGTTCCTGCATTTCGTCGAAGCGGCCCACGACCGCGGCATCAAGGTCGTCTTCGACGTCCCGATCAACCACACGTCCGACCAGCACGAGTGGTTTCAGGACGCCCGAGAGAGCGAGGACGCCGCGTATCGCGACTACTACATCTGGAACGACGACACCGAGAAATACGAGGAGACGCGTCTCCTCTTGAAAGGCGTCTCGGACTCCAACTGGACGTACAACGAACCAACTGACGACTACTACTTCCATCGATTTTACGACGTTCAGCCGGATCTCAACTACAAGAATCCGGACGTCCTGATCGACATGGTCCGGATCCTCACTCGCTGGCAGGTCGAGGGCGTCGACGGGTTCCGGATGGACGCCGCGCCGTTCCTCTGGAAGCGCGAGGGCACGAACTGCGAGAACCTCCCGGAAACCCATACAATCTTGCAGCTCTTCCGGGCGGCTTTCGATTACATCGCCGAGGGGACAATCATGATTGCCGAGGCGAACCAGGAGCCCGCCGACGTCGTCGACTACTTCGGTGACGGCGACGAGTGCCACGTCGCATATAACTTCCCGATCATGCCGACGTTCTTCCTGGCTCTCGCCGAGAACGATCCCACCTACATCACAGACGAGCTTGCGAGCTTGGCGGATCTCGACGTTCCCGACACCGCCCAGTGGTTCACGTTCCTGCGCGTCCACGACGAGTTGACCCTGGAGTTCGTCAGCCCGGACGAGCGTCGACTCCTCAACGACGAGTACCGCCGGGACGACGACTGGGAGTTCCGCGACGGCGAGGGCATCTCCGGGCGGCTGTACAACCTCCTCGAGGAAGATCCCGAGCGCGTCCTGCTTGCGTACTCGCTGCTTTTCTCCGTCGAGGGGACGCCGATCATCTATTACGGCGACGAGATCGGGATGGCGAACGATCGCGCGTTCTTCGAGGAGATGAACGAGCAACTCGGCTACGACGACAGTCGCTATCTCCATCGCGGCCCATTCGACGAGAATCGCAAGGCTGCAGCGATGACTGACGAGGACTCGAATGCCCACACGATCTGGACTGGTCTCCGGGAGATGATCGAGACGCGAACGAACAACCCGACACTGTTCAACGAGCAGCCGACCTACCGGGCCGAGAACGGCGTCTTCGTCTCGACGCGAACGCACGGCGATCGGACGCTACGCACGTACAACAATGTGACCACGGAGCCACGCACTGTCGACGGCGTTGCACTCGATGGGTACGAGTACGCCTGGCGCCTTTCGGGGCAATAGACGACCGAGACGGACTTGACATCCTCTCACCCCTGAAAGGTGGGCTTTCGCTCGCTACGTGTCACCGACTCTCTGGGTAGTGTATCACCTGTCGCTACTGGACAAGGCGATAGATGCGAGCGTCCCAGGGCCGTAAGTCGAGATCGGCGAGGTCTTCGCCGGTATCGCCGTAGTTACCCAGCCTGTATTCAGCCTCGCGTTCAGTGTGTTCGGACAGGTCGAGGTGGCATGAATCGGACGACCAGTTGAGGACGACCAGTAGCCGTTCCTCGTCGTGGGCTCGAACGTAGGCGAACACCTGCTCGTCTCCCGCGACGAGGAATTCGAAGTCGCCGTAGACGAGGACGTCGCTGTCGTGGCGGATATCGATGAGTTCACGGTAATACCGGAGTACCGAATCTGGATCGTCGCGTTCACTCTCGACGTTGATCTCGGTGTGATTAGGGTTCACTACGATCCAGGGCTCGCCATCAGTGAACCCGGCGCTCGGACCGTCGGTCCATTGCATCGGCGTCCGGCCGTGGTCGCGACTCTCCAGGTTTATCACCGTCCGCGCATCCTCGAAACCATCGATGTCGCCGTCAGCGATCGCGTTCTCGACGCGCTGTTTCGTTGCCGGGTCTTCGAGTTCGTCGAGACTATCGAACTCGACGTTCGTCATGCCGAGTTCCTGGCCCTGATACAGGAACGGCGTCCCCCGCATTGTCAACAGGAAGGTGCCGAGCATCGTGGCCGATTGACGGCGGTACTCCTCACTGCCCCACCACGAGACACTCCGGGGCTGGTCGTGATTCTCCAGTACCGGGGCGACCCAGGCCTCGCCAGCGAGGCCGGTCTGCCAGTCCGTGACGATCGAGGCTAGTTCGGGAAGCGTCCAGTCCATCGGCTCCCACTTCGGATCATCTTCACTCCGCAACTCGTCACGGAGGAACTGAAAGACCATGTCGATGCCGTCGCCGTCCTCACCGCAGTACTCCAGGGCGTCCTCGTGAGTGATCGCGCCCATCTCGGCGACGGTCATCGCATCGTATCGGTCGACGGTTCGATCATGAAGTTCGCCGAGATACGCGTGGATCTCCGGGCCGTTGAAGAAGTGCTCGCGGCCGGTGATCCCGTCGGTCGGGTCGCCGTCCGGGAGTCCCTCGGCCTTCGAAAGGAGATTGACGGCATCGAGGCGGAACCCGTCGATACCCTTTTCGAGCCACCAGTTCACCATGTCATAGACGTCCTCGCGGACGGCGGGATTGCGCCAGTTGAGGTCGGGCTGTTTCTCGTCGAACAGATGGAGATACCAGGCTTCGCGTTCGTCGTCATAACTCCATGCCGACCCGCCGAAAATGGAATTCCAGTTGTTCGGGAGGTCGCCGGGATCGCCTTCCCGCCAGTAGTAATAGTCGTCGTAGGGTTCCTCGCCGCGGCGTGAGCGCTGGAACCACTCGTGTTCGTCGGAGGTGTGATTGACCACGAGATCCATGATGAGGCGGATGTCTCGGTCGTGGAGTGCGGACAGTAGCGCTTCAAAGTCGTCGAGATTGCCGTAGCGCTCGTCGATAGCGCGGTAGTCGCTGATGTCGTAGCCGTTGTCGGCCTGCGGGGATTGGTAGACTGGCGAGAGCCAGACGGCGTCGACGCTCAACTCATCCAGATAGTCGACCTTCTGGACGATACCGGGGATATCGCCGATGCCGTCGGCGTCGGTGTCGTTGAAACTTTTGGGGTAGATCTGGTAGACGACCGCTTCCTTCCACCACTCGCGATCGATTCGTTCGTCTGTCGTTCGGACGGACTCGTCCGGTGAACCTCCCTTGCTCATCGGTTTCCAGTGAGGTAGACCCGTGCTTCCCAGGGCTGGAGTTCGAACTGTGCGTCGGGACTGGGCTGCACGTCGTCGTTTGCGAGCGCGAGTTCGAGGTCATCAGTCGGGATCTCGTCGGGCACCTCGACAGTCGTGGGATCGTCCGTCCAGTTGAGGACGATCAGCGCACGGTCGTCACCGAGGGTCCGGGTGTAGGCGAACATCGACTCGTGATCGGGATAGTGTAACTCGAAGTCGCCGTACACGAGGACGTCGTTGTCGTGTCTGAGATCGATCAGTTTGCGGTAATACTGCCAGACTGAATCCGTATCCTCCAGTTCGTCTGCGACGTTGATCTCGGTGTAGTTGTCGGTGACTTTCAGCCAGGGATCGCCGTCGGTGAACCCGGCGTTTGGACCCCCGTCCCACTGCATCGGCGTCCGGGCGTTGTCCCGCGCGACCGCCTCGACCGCGTCGCGAACGTCGTCGTAATCCTCGGCCCCACCGCTCGCCAGTGCCTCTTCGACGAAGTTGATCGCTTCGACGTCGCGCAGTTGCTCGACCGACTCGAAGCTCGTGTTCGTCATGCCGAGTTCCTCGCCCTGGTAGACGTAGGGTGTCCCACCCAGCGTGTGGGTAAACGTCCCCAGGAGTTTGGCGGACTTCCGTCGATACTCGCCGTCGTTGCCGAACTGCGAGACCGACCGGGGCTGGTCGTGATTCGAGAGGTAAACGCTGTTCCAGCCGTCATCCGCCAATCCGGTTTGCCAGCGGTCGAAGATCTCCTTGAACGCGACGAGGTCGAACTCCCCGAGGTCCCACTTGCTGTCACCGTCGTCGACGTTGACGTGCTCGAACTGGAACACCATCGAGAGGCCATCGCCGTCCTCGCCGACGTACTGTCGTGCGTCCTCGACGGAGACGCCAGGCGTCTCACCGACGGTCATGATCTCCCGGTCGACGGTGTCGACGGTCTCTTCCATCATTTCCGAGAGGTATTCGTGAACGCGTGGTCCGTTCATGACGTGTTCGGCCCCGACAAGCCCGCCATGAGGATCGCCGTCCGGCAGGCCCTCGGTCTTGGAGATGAGGTTGATGACGTCCATCCGGAAGCCGTCGATGCCACGATCGAGCCACCATCGCATCATCTCGTAGACGTCCTCGCGGACGGCGGGATTGCGCCAGTTGAGGTCGGGCTGTTTCTCGTCGAACAGATGGAGGTACCACGCCTCGCGTTCATCGTCGTAGGACCAGGCCGACCCGCCGAAAAACGACTCCCAGTTGTTCGGGGGGTCGTCGGGGTCGCCTTCCCGCCAGTAGTAATAGTCGTCGTAGGGTTCCTCGCCACGGCGTGAACGCTGGAACCACTCGTGTTCGTCGGAAGTGTGGTTGACGACGAGGTCCATCAGCAGGCGGATATCACGGTCGTGTAAGTCCCCGAGCAGTGCCTCCCAGTCGCCCAGTTCGCCATACTGGTCGTCGATGGCGCGGTAGTCACTGATGTCGTAGCCGTTGTCGGCCTGTGGGGACTGGTAGACTGGCGAGAGCCAGACGGCGTCGACGCCCAACTCATCCAGATAGTCGACCTTCTGGACGATACCGGGGATATCACCGATGCCGTCGGCGTCGGTGTCGTTGAAACTTTTGGGGTAGATCTGGTAGACGACTGCTTCCTTCCACCATGGACGATCGTCACCGTCGGATTGCTCTGTGTCCGGCGACTGTGTGGATCGATTGTGTCCCATGGATGGATAATCGCGAACAGATCACTTAATTCTGTCTAAATTCTTGAAGAAGGAATTCTAACCAAATTATTGAAGAAGCTATTCTACCACAACTTTTATTTCGATATGATTTATTGTTCACGACGATGTCCGGTCCCAAAGACAGACACTCGCACGATTCGCCGCTTTCGCGCCGACGGTTCGTCCAGGGCCTCGGCGCAGTGGGGGTCACGACTACGCTCGCCGGCTGTGGCGGCACAGGACAGACGGAAGAAGACACGCCTGCTGGCGATTCCGGCGGTGACGGAGACACTGCTGGAGGTGGCGAGGGGACAGAGACGACGACGCCCGAACAGATCGAAAGTGTCTCGCGGGCGACCATCCAGGAGTTGGCGTACATAACCAATCAGACGCTGCCGGTGTTGCCGATCATGGAGAAGCTGGCTCAGTCCTTCCAGGCGACCGACGACTGGAACGTTCCGCCGGCCGACAGTGAGAAGATGCAGGTCTACTGGCCGACCAGCTGGCTCCCGCGCCAGGGCGAGTGGACCCGCAAGGAAGGCACCGAGGACGAACGGTTGACCTTCGCACAGTGGGCGGTCCCGTCGGACTCACAGTACAATGTCTGGAACGGGACCAACGACGGGGAGGCACGCCGTGCGATGTTCGACCGCTTCATGCGGTACAATCTCGCAACCAGGGAGTACCACCCCTACCTCATCAGCGACTGGGAGATCGACGGGACGACCGTCACGCTGACTGTCCGAGAGGGCCAGACCTGGCACAACGGCGATCCGGTCACCGGTCAGGAAGTCGCCGACCATCTCAAGCTGGATCTGTACAACAGCGGCGGAGCCGGTGGACTCGGTCCGTATGTTGTCCCGGACGGCGACATGAACGCGATACCCGATCGCATCCAGGGAACCGGCGATCGAACGGCCGAGATCGAACTGGCACACCCGGTCAACGAGGACGTCATTCTCTCGTTGCTCGCGCCGATCCAGCTCCGTGCCTACGAAGGTACCTACGGCGAGTTCGTTCGGGGGCTGGACGACGCCGAAACCGAGGAGGAGCGTTCCCAGGCGCTGGGCGACCTCACTGACTTCACCGACGAGGAACCTGTCGGCAACGGGCCCTGGCAGTGGGAAGACGCAGATAGCCAGCGGACGCTCGTCACGAAGTTCGAGGACCATCCTGACGCCGATCGGATCAACATCCCGGAGATCGAGTACCTCTACAAGCCCAACAACTCCGGTCGGTGGCAGTCGCTCATCAACGGCGAGACGGACGGCTCGGCGACGCTGTTCATGCCCGAGAACCAGACCCGTCGGCTGCCCGACTACATGCAGACTGCATTGGTCTCTCGCCACTGGGGGATGGGAATCGTCTTCAACCACGAGCAGGAACCGGTCGACGATCCACGCGTTCGGAAGGCGATCGCTCACGTCATTGATCGCGAGGCTGCAGCCAAGAACTCCGGTGCGGGCACCGGGTCGAAGATCGGTGTCACCTATCCCAGCGGTCTGACCGGCGAGTTCACCGGTAACATCGAAGGGCACTGGCTCGAAGGCGTCGTCGACGAGTTCGACACCTACGGACGTGCCGAACAGCAGACCGACGAGGCTGCTGCACTCCTCGAAGACGCCGGCTACGAGAAGCAGGATGGCACCTGGCAGCAGGACGGTCAACCGCTCGAACTCCCGATCAAGGGGCCGGCGGGTTTCTCCGACTGGGTCTCCGGCGTCGAGACGATTGTCAGCCACCTCCAGGATTTCGGGATCGAATCAGAACCCGTCATGCAGGACTCGGCGACCTACTGGGGCGGCGACTACATCGAGGGCGACTTCAAACTTGCCCTACAGGGCTGGGCCTCCTACGACCACGCTCACCCATACTTCCACTTCGACTGGATCTACAACAGCGGGGACGCGACGGACTACTGGAACGTCCCGACCGAGTACGAGGCTCCGATCCTGCACGATCAGGTACGCGATAGCGAGACGGTCACGCCAACCAACCTGATCTCGGAGCTGGCGACGCCCGAGGAGTGATCGCGACCGGCGACCACTGAGGGCGGACGTCCACCGTTCGGCTACCATCGTCCACCACCCGGCGTCCCCCGTGGTCGCTCAGTGCTCGACCACCAGTCACCCACGTGCAAAACCACGTCCACGATACATCGATCATCACCACCAACCTCGTCCACCAATTACGTCACCGATTACCCATGAATTACGTACTCAAACGCCTCGGCCAAGCCGTCCTCACGGTGCTCGTCGTGGTGTCGTTCAGTTTCGCCTTGATCAGACTCCTTCCGGGGGGCCCCATGGACTACCTGCGCGCCAAAATAATCGAACAGGGTGGCAGCGACCTCTCCCAGGAGGCAATCAATATGCGGATCGAGGCCCAGACGGGGATCACGACCGACGAACCGATTTACGTCCAGTACGTCGACTACATGACCGGTCTCCTGCAGGGTGACTTCGGTCAGTCCGTCTGGTTCGGCGATCCCGTCGCGGAGATCATCGGGCCGGCTATCCCGTGGACGGTCTTCCTCACGGGAACGGCCCTGTTCCTCGGGTTCCTCGTCGGGATCTCGCTGGGCGCGTTCATGGCGTACAAGGAAGGATCGCGCTTCGACGTGGGTGCGACCGGCGTCGGTCTGTTCCTGAACTCGACGCCTAACTACGTCGTTGCCCTGCTGGGGCTGACGTTCCTGGGTTACCAGCTCGAACTGTTCCCGACCGGCGGGCGATACGCGTCGGAGCTCACCGTGGGATTCAACCTTCCGTTCCTCTTGAGCGTCCTTCATCACGGCGCCTTGCCGATCCTTTCGATGGCGATCGTCGCCTTCGGCGGCTGGGCACTGAACATGCGTGGCAACTCCATCCGGATCCTCGGCGAGGACTTCCTCCGTGTGGCTCGCCTCCGGGGCCTCTCCACCCGCCGGATCGCGATCCGATACGTCGCGCGCAACGCCATCCTGCCGATGTACACCGGTCTGATGATCGCCATCGGGACTGCCTTCGGCGGGGCGATCATCATCGAGAACATCTTCGCCTATCCCGGGGTCGGCTTCTACATGATCCAGTCGATCAACTCCCGGGATTATCCGCTGATGATGGGCGCGTTCATTCTCATAACAGTCGCCATGGTCATCGGGATCACCATCGCCGATCTGACCTACGGCTGGATCGACCCGCGGGCCAGAGGAGGTGGTTCGCGTGAATCCTACTGATGACAGGGCGTCTGTAGACGCCGAGGACGCCGGCTCGGACGGAGCGGTCAAGGATCCGCTCGTCGACGCCGTCGGCGGTGCGGATGTTCGCCCGGCCGACGCCAGAAAGCGTTCGGCGATTACCGGCCACGATCGTCACGGACAGGCTGTGACCGATGGCGGCGAGGCAGTCTCGCAGTTCGAGCAGACGGCCGAGTTCACGATGAGCAAGGGCGAACGGCGACGGCAGTGGCTCGAGGAGAAACTGCTCGCGCCGGCCCGGATCGTCTGGAGCGACTGGCGCGCCCGTACGGGCCTGCTCGTCGTCAGCTTCTACCTGCTGATGGGGATCGTCGGTCCCCACGTCGTCGCCGCTCCCAGTCCAAACCAGGGGAGGCGCCTACTCGGCGCGTTCAGGTCGCTCGAACATCCGTTCGGGACGACCGCCTCGGGCGTGGACCTCCTCTCACAGACGGTCCACGCGACGCCAGCGATGCTGCTAATGCTTGCCTCTGGTGCCGTGTTCTCGGTCGTTCTCGGTACTGCGATCGGGACCACCAGCGGGTACAAAGGCGGCCGCTTCGACAGCATCGCGATGACGATCAACGACATGGCGATGACGATCCCGGGGCTCCCGCTGACGATCGTCCTTGCCTCGGTCCTCCAGATAGAGGGCCATCCCATCGTCATCGGGATTCTCATCACGATCAACGCCTGGGCTGGACTGGCCAGGGCGATCCGCTCGCAGGTACTGACTCTCCGGGAGTCGGAGTACGTCGAGGCCTCCCGGATCATGGGGATCTCCACGCCGAAGATCGTTCTCGGGGACATCGTTCCCAACCTGATGCCGTACATCACGATGAATTTCGTCCAGCAGGCTCGGATGGTCATCTTCGGCTCGGTCGGACTGTACTTCCTGGGCGTGTTGCCCTACACGAGCACAAATTGGGGCGTCATGATGGACGCCGCCGTTCACCGTGCCGGGGCGACTTCCTCGTTGCTCGCCATCCACTGGCTGCTGGTGCCGATGTTCACCGTCATCGCTCTCGCGTTCGGTCTCACGCTACTCGCCCAGGGAGCCGACCGCATCTTCAACCCACGCGTCCGCGCCCGCCACGCCGAGACGATCGAGGGAGAAGGAGAAGGCGGCGACGGCGATCCGGGTGACGGCACCTCGACGACGGACGCGATGGAGAAGAACGCCGGTGGTACAACAACGGGAGGAATCTAACATGAGTCAGGATACGATCTCGATGCCGGCCGGATCGAACGACCCGATTATCGAAGCGCGCAACGTCAACGTCACGTACGATCTCGAAAACCAGGACGCGATGGTCCTAGACGACGTGGACGTCGACCTCCGACGGGAGGAGGTCCTGGGTGTCGTCGGCGAGTCGGGGTCGGGCAAGTCGATGCTCGCAAACAGCATGATGGACGCCGTCCAGCAGCCTGGGATCACCACCGGCGAGATCCGCTATCACCCGGAACCCGACGCCGATCCGATCCACGTCCTGGAACTCTCAGACGAGGAACTTCGCTCGCTACGTTGGGAGGAAATTTCGATGGTCTTCCAGGGTGCGCTGTCGTCGTTCAACCCGACGTTGACGATCGGCGGGCACTTCGAGGAAACGCTGGAGGCCCACGGGTACGACGTCGAGGAAGGGATGGAACGAGCCCGACAACTTCTCTCTGATCTGTATCTGGAACCCGATCGGGTACTTGAATCGTATTCTCACGAACTCTCCGGCGGGATGAGCCAGCGGGCGCTGATCGCTCTCAGCCTCGTCCTGGAACCGAAGGTCCTGCTCATGGACGAGCCGACTGGGGCGCTGGACCTGTTGATGCAGCGCTCGATCTTGAGCCTGCTGGAGGATCTCAAGGAGAAGTACGACCTCACCCTGCTGTTCATCACCCACGACCTCCCGCTGGTGGCCGGGATGGCCGACCGGCTGGCGATCCTCTATGCCTTCGAACTGGTCGAAGTCGGCCCTAGCGAACAGCTGGTTCGGAACTCCGAGCATCCCTACACCCGGGCGTTGTTGCGCGCTGTTCCGAACCTGGATGCCCCACTAGAAACGATGCAGCCGATCGGCGGTACCGCACCGAACCCGGCCCACGTCCCTCAGGGGTGTCACTACGCGCCGCGGTGCCCGCTGTCGACCGAGGAGTGTCACACGGACGACCCACCGTGGTTCGAAGTCGCCGAGGACCAGCGCTCGGCGTGTTTCCACCACGACGAGGCCGCTGAGGCCGTCCCCTTCGACGTGACGGAGACGGCCCTGGCCGAGATGGCGGGCGAGGAAGGGCCGGACTCCGACGGCTGGTCGTTTGCATCCGACGAGGACGTCGTGATGTCCTTAGAGGACGTGTCGGTCCACTTCGACCAGAACGAGGGGTTGGTCAGTTCGATGTTCGGCGAGTCCCAGCCGGTCCGGGCGGTCGACGATGTCTCCCTGGACATCCGGGAGAACGACGTCGTCGCGCTCGTCGGCGAGTCCGGGTGTGGCAAGACGACGCTTGGCAAGACCGTCATCGGCGTCCAGCGACCCACCCACGGTTCGGTCTCCTATCGCGGGCAAGACGTCTGGGACGCCAAAGACGGCCGTGGCGACCTCGACATCCCACACAGCGAGATCCGGCGAGCACTGCAGATCATCCACCAGGATCCGGGTGCGGCACTGAACCCGAACAAGAAAGTCCTGACGAGCCTCGAAGCTCCGCTCAAGAAGTGGGAACCCGACATGTCGATCGAGGACCGCCGTGCACGCATCTTCGGCTTGCTCGATCGGGTCGGAATGCAGCCGCCACAGGATTACGCTCACCGGTTTCCACACCAGCTTTCTGGTGGCGAACAGCAACGCGTGGCGCTCGTCCGGGCACTGTTGATGAACCCGGACGTCATCCTGGCCGACGAGGCGGTCTCGGCGCTTGACGTCTCACTACGCGTCGAGACGATGGACCTGCTGCTGGAACTCCAACAGGAGTTCAACACATCCTTCGTGTTCATCTCCCATACGCTTTCGAACGCCCGCTATCTGGCCGAGAAGGCCGACGGCCGGATCGGCATCATGTATCTCGGCGAGATCGTCGAGATCGGCCCGCCCGAGGAGGTCCTTGGGAATCCTCAACACCCCTACACCAAGGTCTTGCGCTGGGCGACCGCCGATCTCGACCCGAGCGCCCAGGAGATAGAGGAGCCGCCGGTGCGCTCGATCGACATTCCCGACCCGGTTGATCCGCCCGCTGGCTGTCGGTTCCACACGCGCTGTCCCGAGGCGCGTGAGGTGTGTACTCGGGCGGCGCCGGATCTCGGGAACGACGAATCCACACCCCAGGTCCGGGCGGCGGCCTGTCATCGAACCGAGGAGGATCACGCCTACTGGGACAGCAAGCCGCTACCGGAGGAGCAACCGATGGTCGCCGAGGCCGACGACTGATGACAGAATGGGTCGATCGGGACGGAATGTCGCCTTTCCGCGCAGTCTCGACGGCTCCCGTCGTCAGTCAGCCCATCGAAACAGCTACACCGTATCGGGACGGAAAGCTGTCACTGACACATGGAGCGTGACGAACGGCAATGACTGACGTCTTACGGGCGTTTTTCGTCGCGAGCGTGGTTTTGCTCGTCTTTCTGGGACTCTCTGTACCGACGATCGAGCCCGGAAGTCCGACGTTCGTGATCGCAGTGCTCAGCGGTGGCATGCTCCTGACAATGCTGGTGGGATCGGCCGTTCTCATCTACGTCGACTGGGATCCTTTCGAGGAGATCATCGAGAACGGGCATTCGTGACCGTGCCGCTCGAGCGGAACGAAAACACATTCAACGCGTCCCTCCAAGTGTGAGACAATGACCCAATCGTCGTCACCAAACGAGACAGATATCCGAGAGGAGCTTTCGGTCTTCGGGTTTTCCGAGACGGAGATCGACACGTATCTCGCGATCCTCGCCCAGGACGCGACGACGACCCGTACGATCTCCGAGGAGGCGGACGTCACCCAGCGGGCGGTCTACGGCATCGCCGAACGACTCGAGGATCGTGGACTGGTCCAGGTCAACGAGCACGCCTCGCCGACCACGATCCGGGCGCTCCCGCCCGCCGAAGCGATCGAGAACCTCTCCGAACGGCTCGAATCGATTCAGCCCGAACTCGAGGAGACGTACAACGAAACGACGACCGAATCGCCGGAGATTCAGGTCGTCAGATCCCGGGAGACGGCGATCAAACATCTCCGTGAGGCGATTGCCGCCGCCGAACACGAGGTGGCCCTCGCCGTTCCGGCCAACGTTTTCTCCGAGGTCAAGTCCGTGTTGCGAGAGGCCAAAGAACGTGACGCGTTCGTGCTCCTGTTGCTCGTGGATTCGTCGGATCCCGTCCCCGAGGAGTTCGCCGGCCTGGCCGATGCCGTCCGATACTGGGACGAACAGCTTCCGCTCCTGTACACCACTGACGACACCGACGCGATGATCGGTGATTCGACCGTCGTGACCGGGCCACACGGCAAGGAACACGTCGTGGACGTTTCCGAGGAAAACCTCGCAGGCTCGATCTTCAGCGTCTTCATCGGCGCGTACTGGCCCTCCTCGGAGGTCCTCTACGAGACGGATCCGGATCCACTGCCCCGCACGTTCGAGTGGTTCAGGGACGCGACGTTCCAGGCTACGCTACACGAGCGGGAGGGAACGACGCTCCACGCCGAGGTCGACACCGATAAGGGCAACCACATCTCGGGGACAGTCACGGAAGTCAACCAACAGTTCCTCGAACCCAGGACCGGTCGGTTTCCCCTCCAGAACAGTATCGTCCTCGATACTGCGGAGAAATCGGTCAGCCTCGGCGGCCCGGGCGCGTTCCTCGAAGACTACGAGGTCGAGTCGATCACGCTCTCGCCCGAGCGGTGAGACACTTTGATGCAATCATAACAGAACCAAATACCATGACATCGACAGACAGCAATCGAAAAGACGGATTGGCAGACAGACACGTTCCCGACTTCGATCCGGTCGCCGCCGATGAGGCGATCGTCCGCGGACCGAACGTCCGTATCACGGTTCTGACGCCCCGGACCCTCCGTTTGGAGTACGACCCGACGGGGGCCTTCGAGGACCGCCCGAGCCAACTCGTGTGGTATCGCGACCAGCCGGTCCCGGATTTCGAGGTTGTCCGGGGCGAGGACCGCCTGGTCGTCGAGACTGACGCATTGGTTCTCGAATACGACCACGCAGACGACGGGTTTACCGCCGAGACACTCTCGGTGGAACTCGCCGATGGCACAGTCTGGACGTACGGCGACGAAGACGACGGCAACCTCGGCGGCGCGCTACGGACGGTCGACCAGGTCGACGGGGCCGCCCCCCTAGAGGATGGGCTGGTCTCGCGGGACGGTTGGGCGCTCGTCGACGACACCGAGCGACTGGTGTTCGACGACGAATGGGTCCAGCCCCGTGACGCGCCGGAGGCCTACGAGGACCTGTATTTCTTCGGCGACGGGAACGATTACCAGCGTCGTCTCGAAGATTTCCGGGCGATCACGGGCGATGTGCCCATGATCCCGCGATGGGCCCTGGGGAACTGGTGGAGTCGCTACTGGGAATACACTCAGGAGGAACTCCGCGGCGTGGTCGAAGGGTTCCAGGAACGGGATATCCCGCTGTCGGTCTGCGTGATCGACATGGACTGGCACGTCGTCGAGAACGACTACCACGACGGCTGGACGGGCTGGACGTGGAACGACGAGTACTTCCCCGATCCGGAGGGCTTCATCGAGTGGCTGCACGACAACGACGTCCGGACGACGCTCAATCTCCATCCCGCCGAGGGCGTCCACCCTCACGAGGCCCAGTACGAGGACTTCGCGGCGTTCATGGGGAGCAACCCGGAAAATGAGGAACCGATCGAGTTCGACGCGAGTGACCAACAGTTCCTTCGTGGGTACTTCGAACATCTGATCGACCCGATGGAAGACGAGGACGGAATCGACTTCTGGTGGATCGACTGGCAGCAGTGGGAGGAATCGCCCGAAATGGACGGGTTGGATCCGCTGTGGGCGCTGAATCACCTCCACGCCCTCGACCGGACGCGGACCGGCAAACGTCCGTTCATCTTCTCTCGGTGGCCCGGTCTGGGCGGCCATCGCTATCCGATCGGCTTCTCCGGGGATTCGTACATTAGCTGGGAGTCTCTCCGCTTCCAGCCCCACCTGACGGCCACCTCGGCGAACGTCGCCTACGGCTGGTGGAGTCACGACATCGGCGGGCACATGGGTGGCGAAGGCGACTCCCGGGAGTTCGCCGAGTTATACGCCCGCTGGGCCCAGTTCGGCGTCTTCTCGCCGATCAACCGGATCCACACGACGAAACACCGCTTCGTCGAGAAACGGCCCTGGGCGTTCGACGATACGATCTCCGCGACGCTCGAAGACGCGCTCACGCTGCGCCACGAGTTGATCCCCTATCTCTACACGATGGCGTGGCGAGATCACACCGAGAGCGTCCCGCTGGTCCGGCCGATGTACTACCACCACCCCGAGGCCGAGGCGGCCTACGAGACCGTCCACCAGTACTACTTCGGGAGCGAACTTCTCGCCGCCCCACACCTGAGCGAGCGCGACGACGAGACGAACCTCGCACGTCGCTCGGTCTGGCTGCCGGAGGGCGAGTGGTTCGACTTCTGCTCCGGAGAGTACCACGAGGGTGGGCGGTGGCTTGCCCGCTATGGCGACCTCGAAGACCTGCCGGTCTACGCGAAAGCCGGTGGGATCGTGCCGATGGACGCCGATGCGAACGGGGACGTTTCCAACCCCGAGCGCATGCGGATCGTCACGTTCCCCGGGGCCGACAACAGGTTCGAACTCTACGAGGACGACGGGACCACGATGGCCCACCGCGACGGTGCCTACGCGACCACCGAACTCGCCCAGACCTTCGACGGCGATCGGCTGACCTTCGAGATCGAAGGGGCCGAAGGCGACCGTTCGCAACTCCCCGAGAAGCGCGAGTACGAACTCCAATTCCGCGGCGTGACCGAGCCGACGAGCATCGAAATCGAGGGCGGGGCTGACTACGAGATGACCTATCGCGCGAAGGACGCGACGCTCGTCATCGATCTCGACCCCGTTGCAGTCGAGGAGGCGGTCACGATCGTCATCGAGACGGACGCCGAATCGCTGGTCGACCGTCGTGATCGGACGAAAACGCACGTCGAGGATCTCCTGTGGTCGTTCAAGACCCACGTCACTGTCAAAGAAGCCATCCTCGAGGACTTCGAGCCCGACGGGATCGAGTGGCTGGCAGACTACGTCCGGCCGCTGACCGACGCCCAGCTCCGTGCGCTGGCCGAGACGATCACCGGGGCCGGCGTCGACTTGCTCGATCACGACGGCGAGGATCGAATCGTCGTCTGGAACCCCGAGGACGCGCCGGTATCCTACCGGTTCAGCGCCTGGGACTGGTCGGACGAACCGATGTGGGGAACCCACGAGTCCGAGCGTGGCGAGGCCCCACAGTTCGCGGCCTTCGACGTGAGTGATCCAGCTGTGGAAGGAGAGGTCCGACTCGATTACGAGGACGTGTTCGCAGCGACTGCCGAGAGCTCGGCACCCGACGAGCCCGAACACTGACCGACCGCGGTTCTCGACGTCAACTTTCTGGACGCGGACCAGCGAACCCGGATGCGAGCCCGTGTTACAGCAGGAAGACGATCGCGCCGGGGACGAACGCGACTTCCAGGACCGCCAGCAAGATCACGAGGATCGCGCCCGGCAGGCCGCCGATGGCGACGATCAACACCACCAGCGGCGTGATCGCGACCTCGATCCCCAGGACCATCTCGACTAGCAGGAGGACGACCAGACCGACGATCGCGTTCCAGATGAACGGCTTGACCGCCTTGACGATCCAGTACGCACCGAGGACGGCCCCCAGGACGAGGAGGAGTGCGGCGATTTCGAATGTTGTTACCATGTTCGGACTGCTCTCCCGGCCGGTATGTGCTTTCTGGCCGGAACGAAACGCTTTAGCTCGTGTCGACGTAACGGTATCACGCGGGACCGTGGGGTAGCTTGGTATCCTTGCGGCCTTGGGTGCCGTTGACCGCGGTTCAAATCCGCGCGGTCCCACTTTGCGTGGCGCGAGCAAATTCCCGAGCGCCCCCAAACGGAAGAGTGAGGATTTGAACCCTGGAAGCCACAGCTCGCACAGCGTAGCGAGACGCGACGGGAGAGCGTCTCGAACGGCGAACGGCGAAGCCCCGAGCCCGGGTAGCGAGCTGGAATGTCTACTGAGGTCCGAACGAACGGAGATTTGAAAAGACACTGTGATCTTGTTTTCACATGGATACGTACACACGCCCCGATCCAGAGCAAGCGGCTCTCCTGACGATCGATACGCAAAACGATTTCACCCTTCCTGACGCGTCGGCGAGAATCGCCGGCACAGCTGCTGTCGTGCCACAAATGAAGTGTCTCGTTGAGGCGTTTCGTTCTGAGGCGCGCCCGGTCATCCATGTGGTTCGCCTGTATCGTGACGATGGATCAAACGTAGATCAGTGCCGAAGACAGGCGGTCGAGGACGGTGCCGAGATCGTCCGTCCCGGTACCGAGGGTGCCGAATTAGTCGCGGAACTGAAACCGTCTGGTGGCGTGTCTCTGGACGCGACCCAGCTACTTGCGGGTGCGTTCCAGAAAATTGATTCCAACGAATGGATACGCTACAAGCCACGGTGGGGCGCGTTTTATTCGACCGGCCTCGACGACTTCTTGGGTACGCTATCAGTAAATACAGTCGTCATTTGTGGGTGTAACTTTCCGAACTGTCCCAGAACGACCGTTTACGAGGCAAGCGAACGTGACTATCGGATCGTTTTCGTTCCGGATGCGACATCGAAGACATACAATAGAGGTCTAGATGAACTGGAGAACATCGGAGTGGCGTTGATGGATACTGAAGAAACGATCGACTGGATCACTGGATAGGCCATTCTGTCTCGATCGTTCGTGGTTCTGGTCGTCATCCTCTTCTCACCCATCAACACCGCAATAGATCCGACGTTACGTTCACCCCTGTAGGGCTACGGTATCGTGCTTCCGTGTCTTCGTCACGTGTCTCTCGAGGCGGTGCCCGAACCGAATGAACATCCGTCCCTCACGGTACCAACTGCTCGTCCTCGTCGTCGAGAATCCGAATCGCGTCCACGGGACAGGTTCGGGCGGCGAACTTCGCGTCGAGTTCGTCGCTTTCGGACACCTCTAGGGAGACGATCCCGTCGCCGGCTTCCTCGCCGCCGACGAGCACCGCCTTGCCTGCGTCTTCGTCGCGTTCGAAGGCGTCGTACTCGGCGACGCACTGGAACATCCCGATGCAGGTGTCACGATCGAATTCGACCCTCATAGTGGTCGTTTGACTGCGAAGACAATAGATATGCGGGTCACGTCTCGTGGCAAAGGCTATCCAAGATCGCGAAACCCGTTCAAAAAGGGATGAGAAGTCACTTTTCCCGGATTCGATGTACGTAAAACTATGGTCTCGTGGGTCTGTATCGCCGAGAAAAATGAGACAGCTGATAAATAATCTCTAGCAATAACTTTTATAATCGTTGTCTTCAATGTAATTCTTGAATAATATGTTAACTCGACGTGAAATTTTACAGACATCGGCGATCAGTGTAACGATCGGGGCTGGATTAGTAGTCGGTTCGGAGCAATCACGCGCGGAGGGGGCGTCAATGGGCGACGGCGTGAACTTGCAACCGTCGTATTTCTGTAACGGCGATCAAGATATCGGGTGGGATTCGATGGGCGATTACCCCGATATTCGGACGGTTCGAATCGAGATAGAGCCGCCTTCGTGGGGAGAAAGCCAGGCGACACTTTCCGACGCGCGGCGATGGATCGACGAAGCGAACGACAACGGATACGAGGTCATCGCAACCTGTCATCACTATCCGAATAACGGTTCGAACACCAAACAGGACCTCCTCGATGCAGCACAGTGGTGGACGGACAACTACAGTTACCTGTCGGCGAACTCGTCGTTCACTGTCAACCTCCACAACGAGTGGGGGAGCCACGACACGACTCGGAGCGAATACGCCGACGCGTACAACGACGCATTGGGTACGGTCCGTGACGAGACCGACTACAGCGGTCCGATCGTCTGTGACATTCCGGGCTACGCCCAGGAGTATCAGATAGCGGCCGACGCGGCCGGCGACATCACGGACGATAACGTCATTCTCTCGGGACACGTGTATCCGAGTGCATGGAACTCCGATCAGGGGCGGTGGGTCGAGACGAGCGACCTCGACGACCTCGACGACAACGACGGTGGGTACCCCTGCATGATCGGTGAATTCGGGAGTCGCCGCGACGGGGACGCGGACTGGTCTGGGCTGGTTGATCACGCCTCCTCACTGGGGTGGCCAGTTCTCGGGTGGGCCTGGAACGGTGACGGTGAAGACATGAACATGATGACGCCGTTCTGGGGCGACAGTTGTGCTAGTTCGTATTCGACGACGGATTACTTCAGCACGATCGAAGATAAACTCGGAGACGGCGGCGACAGCGACACGGAAACCCAGTATCTCAACGCCGAATACCACACTCTCGATGGTGTCACTACGTCGACGACACGGTCGGGTTACTGGGGGGACAGCTACGTCACCGAGTTCCACGACAGCGGTGACACTGTGACGGTCTCCTTTGATTCGGCTGCCAGTGGCGATCGAGCCGTCAAACTCCGGTACGCTTCGGAATACGGCGATAAAAAGTGTGAACTCTCCATTAACGGGACTCAGGTGGCCGAGCCACTCCTCGAACAGACGGGCACGTTCCGGACAACTACTGTTGGGACGTTTTCGTTCGATTCAGGGACCAACACTATCACGGTTGAGAAAGGGTGGGGGTACTACGATATCGACTGTATCATCGTCGACAGTTGAGGGTCCGTTCCCGGACGAATGTCGTTCGGATCTCTAGCCCAGGTACTGCAGTGTGTATACATGACGATAGCTACGTCGATGTCTTCGGGCGTCACTCCGGGGAATGTCTGGCGTGTGGTGTGCCAGTCGGGCACGAGTATCGGTTCCGTCGTCAGTGTGGCGCGTCAATAGATAGGGATAGCGTGGGACATCAGGTACCAGGGGATTGGCAGTCCGGGACAGGGCGGGATAGGGAGTCCTCGCGGACATGTCCTACGAGATTCCGATGGCCGGAGACGGAGGATCGTCCACGGCTATAGTCGCTCTCCGAGGACGACGAGTGGAACGTCTGGGCGATCGACTACGAGTTCGAGGGGTTTCGGGGGATGGACCGGTAGTCGGGGCTGCGGTCGGATCGGCCCGCGAACGAACCCTTAAACCGGGGGCCGACCCAACACATGCCCAATGGACGTTGCGGACATCCCGGGGGTTCCGGCGTGGTTGCCCGAGCACCTCCGTGAGGAGGGAATCGAGGAACTGTATCCGCCCCAGACCGAGGCCGTCGAGCGGGGCGTCACCGACGGTGGCAATCTCGTGGCGAGCGTCCCCACGGCCAGCGGGAAGACCCTCATCGCTGAACTCGCGATGTTCTCGGCGATCAGGGGCGGTGACAGCGACGAGGATGTCGACGGCGAGGACACGGATGCCCCTCACGAGGGTGACACTGCCGGTACCGCCCTCTATATCGTCCCGTTGCGTGCGCTCGCCAGCGAAAAACGCACGGAGTTCGAACAGTTCGAGTCCTACGGTCTGGATGTCGGCGTTTCGACGGGCAACTACGAGAGTGACGGCGGGTGGCTCGCCGGCAAAGACGTCGTTGTCGCCACCAGCGAGAAGGTCGATTCCCTCGTGCGAAACGACGCGCCCTGGATCGACGATCTCGATTGTGTTGTGGCCGACGAGGTCCATCTCGTCGACGACGGCGAGCGGGGGCCGACCCTGGAGGTCACGCTCGCGAAGTTGCGCAAGCGCAACCCGGATCTCCAGACGGTCGCACTGTCGGCGACGATCGGCAACGCCGACGCGCTCGCGGAATGGCTGGACGCGGAACTCGTCGACTCGACGTGGCGACCGATCGACCTGAAGAAGGGGGTCCACTACGGGCAGGCCCTCCATTTAGAGGACGGCAATCAGAAGCGCCTCCCGGTCAGAGACAGCGAGAAACAGACGGCGGCCATCGTCCGGGACACCCTCGAAGACGACGGTTCGACGCTGGTGTTCGTCAACTCACGGCGGAACGCCGAGGCGGCCGCCCGGCGACTCGCATCGACGACAGAGCCCCATCTCGAGGGTGATGAACGTGATCGACTCGCCGACATCGCCACGGAGATCCGCGAGGTCAGCGACACCGAAACCAGCGACGATCTCGCCGAGGCCGTCGAGGGGGGCGCGGCCTTCCACCACGCCGGGCTCTCCCGGGAACACCGCTCGCTCGTCGAGGACGCGTTTCAGGAGCGGCTGGTGAAGGTTATCGCGGCGACGCCGACGTTGGCAGCGGGCGTCAATACCCCTTCACGGCGCGTCGTCGTCCGGGACTGGCGGCGCTACGACGGGACCGCAGGCGGGATGCAGCCCCTCTCCGTGCTGGAAGTCCACCAGATGATGGGGCGGGCTGGCCGTCCGGGGCTGGACCCCTACGGTGAGGCGCTTCTCCTGGCGAGCAGCCACGACGAACTCGACGAACTGTTCGAACGCTACGTCTGGGCCGATCCCGAACCGGTCCGCTCGAAACTCGCGGCCGAACCAGCCCTCCGGACGCACATTCTTTCGACGGTCGCCTCGGGCTTCGCGAACTCCCGGGACGGCCTGCTCGACTTTCTCGAAGCCACGCTGTACGCCAGCCAGACGACCGAGGGGGGTCGCCTGGAGACGGTCGTCGACGAGGTCATCGCTTACCTCGAAACAAACGATTTCCTTACGCGCGGAGACGGCGAGAACGAAAGACTGCGGGCGACTTCCATCGGTCAGACAGTCTCGCGGCTGTATCTCGATCCGATGAGTGCGGCGACGATCCTCGACGGGCTGGAAGGCGCCCAGGATCCGACCGCGATGGGGCTCTATCATCTGGTCTCCCGGACGCCGGACATGTACGAACTCTATCTCCGATCGGGCGACGAGGAGGAGTACACGATGGAGGCCTACGAGCGCGAAGAGGAGTTCCTCGGAGCGATGCCCAGCGAGTTCGAGGAGGGACGCTTCGAGGACTGGCTGTCGGCGCTGAAGACCGCCCGCTTGCTGGAAGACTGGGCCGACGAGGTCGAGGAAGGTGTCATCACGGACCGGTACGGCGTCGGGCCGGGCGACATCCGTGGAAAGGTCGAGACGGCGTCGTGGTTGCTCAACGCCGCCGAGCGGCTAGCCGGCGAGGTCGGCCTGGACGTAACGTCGACGATCAGGGAGGCACGCGTGCGCGTCGAACACGGCGTCCGGGCGGAACTCGTCGATCTCGCGGGGGTGCGCGGTGTGGGACGCAAGCGTGCCCGTCGACTGTTCGCTGCCGGAATCGAATCCCGGGAGGACCTCCGGGAGGCCGAGAAAGGCGTCGTGCTGGGGGCGCTCCGTGGCCGGGAGAAGACTGCCGAAAACATTCTGGAGAACGCCGGCCACCGCGACCCCTCGATGGATGGCGTGACGCCGGTTGAACCGGACGGGGCCACCTCGCCAACAGGGGGAAACGACGGAGAAACGGCCGCGAAGGGCGCTGGTTCCGTCGAACGGGACGGTGCCGAGGACGAGGACGGCGACCTGGCTGATCAGTCTAGTCTGGGTGACTTCTGATGGAGGTGGTCGAAGGGACACTCCGGATCGACGATCTGGACGGGTTTCTCGATCGGCTCGACGCCATCGGGGCCGAGCATGGTGTAGCGGTCCAGGCCTTCGACGCGCGATACGTCACCGATCGTGACCACCTCCGTCGGGCCTGTGAACTGGCGGATCGGTCTCACGAGCGCGGGGAGATGATCGCCAGGGAGCCGGCGGTGGAGATCCTGCTGTACGCGGCGGGTCGACGTCAGATCGAGGACGCCCTGGCGATGGGAGTCTCCCGGGGTGAACACTCGGTGATCGTCGTCTGTCACGCGGCGGGCGATCGTGAAAGCGAGGTCGCTGACGACAGCGTGGCCGCACGCGAACAGGCGGCCTGCGAAGTCGTCGAAGCGATGGAGTGTCTCGAACCGACAGAGACGCTGGGGAAGTCCGATCCCGAACGTATCGCTGAGTTCTTCGATATCACCGACGCTGAGCGGGCCGCGACCGACGCGACGCTGTCGGAAATCGTCCTCGAACGCGTCGCGATGCTCGTCGTCGAGAAGTAACAGGTCCGCCGGTCTCCCCGCCGCAACTCAGGTGGGTTCCTCGTCGATCAGGACGACGGCCTCGCCGTCGATGACTACCTCGTCGTCGTCGACGACCTGTGTCGACAGCCGGTATCGTCCTCCTTCGAGGGTATCAACCACCTCGACCTCCGCTGTGGCCCGGTCACCGATGCGGACGGGTCCTTTGAATTCGAAGTCCTGAGAGAGATAGACAACCGTGCCCGGGAAGCGCGCAAGGGCGGCGCTGATGAGGCCACCGACAAGCATGCCGTGGGCGATCCGGCCGCCAAAGCGCGTGCCTTCCGCGTAGTCGTTCTCGAGGTGGAGGGGATTGGTGTCGCCGCTAGCTTGCGCGAAACTGTTCACGTCTTCGTCGCTGATCTCCTTGCTGAACGTGACGCTGTCTCCGACGTCGATCGCGTCGCTGTCCTCGACTGTGCGTTCCCACTCCCACCCGGGGAGGTCGGTACCGCCCTCGAGTGTCGAATCCGGATTGTCGCTCATTGCGTTCGACGGTTCGGCGGCCCGCTACTAAACTGTGTGGCGTGGACCGCTCTGAAGCCACTCCTACGGGAGGACTCATTCGACGACCTCGTCGTTATCACTGGATTATTGAGCGGTCCCGAGCCGTCGGTACCGGACAGTACAACAAGTGGTGCCATCTGATGGTACTCAATGGTATTGAGAGGAAAGCTTATGTATCTGTAGGCTGTATGTATAGTCGACCGATGACAGACGAGGACGACGGCTTTCCATGGCCGCCCGCGATGTTCACGGAAGCGAGCGAGAAGGCGCTCGAACAACAGCAGGAGATGCTCCGCCAGATGATGGGGGGGACGTCAGCCGGCCTGGACATGAACCAGCTCGGGACGATGAGTCAGTTGGCAACGTTCAAGACCCGTGTCCAGAGCGGCGGGCGGCTGTCGATCCCTGACGCCGAGCGTGAGGCGCTCGACATCGAGGAAGGCGACATCGTCCAGGCCGTCGTCCTGCCGGTCAAACGCAACCGGAGTGAATAACTATGGCAGACTATACCACACCCGTCACGACCGCATTCGAAGCACAGCGCGCGACCATCGAACAGAGTCAGAAGGCCCTCGAACAGGGCGTCGAGTTCCAGAAGCGGATGAACGACGTCGTCCTCGGCAGCCTCGAGAGCCAGGAGTCCGTCCAGCGCCGGGGCGTCGAGTTGAGCCAGACGGCGATCCACACGTACCTCGACACGCTCGAATCGAGCGCCCCCGGCGTCGAGCCGGCTGTCGAGGAGTTACGGAGCAGCGTCGACGAGCAGTTCGAGTTCCTGCTGGAGAACCACGCCGAGGCCTTCGACGCCGTCGAGGAGGAACTCGGCGAGGGCGTCGACGCCTATGACGATCTGAGCGCTAACTCCCTCGAGGCCCTCGACGAGCAGATCTCGATGCTCATCGAGGCCCATGAGGACCTAGAGACCCAGTCGGTCGAGGCCGTTGAGGGCATGGCCGACCAGGTCGAGGAGCTCCAGGCCCAGGTCGAGGAAGTCAGCGACCAGATCCAGGACGTCCAGGAGCAGGCCGCCGAGGCCGTCGACGCCTGAAGGAGTACGTAGTTTTTTCTCCCCAGCGCACACGTGATAAACCATGAGCGACAAGAACGCAGACATCGGGGCGGAGTACAGCGAGATGATCGAGGAGATGAACGAGGCCGTCGCGGAGTCGATCGAGCAGAATATGAAGTCCCAGGCGGCGTTCGTCGAGTCCTGGACCGAGGCGATGTCGGATTCGATGGCCGAGGAGAACGAACTCGCGGAGGGGGTTGAAGGGTACAACCAGGCGACGGAGGTCTGGATGGACGCCGCCGAGCGGATGTTCGAGCGTTCCGCCGACGCGGCCCAGGGCGAGGAGGTCGACCCCACCGAGTTCCGAGACATCTGGCTGCAGTCGGCCAACGAGGCTGCAAAGGAGATCATGGGCACCAGCGCCTTCGCGGCGGCCAACGGCCAGCTCATCCAGTCAATGCTCGAGATGCGCCAGCAGGCCGACGACGTGGGCCAGGAGACCATCGCCGAACTCGGATTTCCCACACGCGATGACGTAGACGAGGTCGGCGAACGGCTGGTCGAACTCGAACGCCGTCAGCACGAGGTCGAGGAAAAGCTCGACCGGATTCTCGAGGCCATAGAGGAGTGATCGCCATGGCAGACCCACTGAGTGCCGCGCTGGACGTCCAGCGCCAAGCACTCGAGGAGATCCAAGAGGCGGGCGAGACCGCCGAGGTGCTCGACGATCGCCTCGAGACCATGGCCGATGTCGAGGTAGGGACCACACCCGCTGATGTCGTCTACGAGGAGAACAAACTCGAACTCCTCCATTACGATCCCGAGGCGGCGGGCATCGACATCCCCGAGGACGAACGCGAGGACGTCCCGATCCTGATCGTCTACGCGCTGATCAACAAGCCCTATATCCTCGACCTGCAGCCCAACCGATCAGTCGTTCGTCGGCTTCTCGAAGCGGGCCACGACGTCTACCTCATCGACTGGAACGAGCCTTCGCGGCTCGACCGGCATCTGACCCTGGAGGACTACGTCGATCGCTACATCGACAACTGCGTCGACGTGGTGCGGGAGCGATCGAGCCAGGACGCTATCAACATCCTGGGGTACTGCATGGGCGGGACGATGAGCGTGATGTACAGTGCTCTTCATCCGGCGAAAGTCAACGCCCTCGGGTTGATGGCGACCGGGCTGTACTTCGAGGAATCGGGCGGCGTCCTCGAACGGTGGGGAGACGAGGAGTATTACGATCCCGGACAGGTGATCGAGACGTTCGGGAACGTCCCCTCGGAGTTCTTAGACGAAGGGTTCGCGTTGATGGACCCCATCGACAACTACGTCACCAAGTACGTCCGCTTCGCCGAGAACCTCGACAATGAGGACTTCGTGAAGAACTTCGCGCGGATGGAACGGTGGCTCGAGGAGGGCGTCGACGTCGCTGGCGCGACCTACGCGCAGTTCTTAGAGGACATCTATCAGAGCAACAAGCTCTACGAGAACGAACTCTACCTGGGCGATCAGCACGTCGACATCGACAACATCGACATGCCGGTCCTGCAGATCGTCGGCGAGTACGACCACCTCGTCCCGCCGTCGGCGAGCAAGCCGTTCAACGACGTCATCCCCAGTGGGGACACCGGGATCATCGAGTACTCGACGGGCCACGTCGGCATGGCCGTCTCCTCGAGTACCCACGAGGACGTCTGGCCGCAGGTCGCCGAGTGGTTCAGCGAGCGCTCGCGGATCGAAGAGGAATCGGCGGATACAGGGCCCGAGGACGCCGAGGAAACGACCGAAGAAGTCGTTGACTCGCCAGACATCGAGACGGTCGATGGCATCGGCCCGACCTACGCCGAACGCCTGCGCGCGGCGGGCATCGAGACGATTGAGGACCTCCGGGAGTCCGATCCCGAGACGGTCGCCGAGATCGCCGAGGCCCCGCCGGGCCGCGTCGAGGACTGGTTCGACGCGATCGAGTGACGGCACCCTTTTTTGAACGAACCAGACACCGTCCGCCGGAGACATGTAAACGTCTCTGTACGCGTAACGTCTCATACGGATTATTGTCGATTATTCCCGGATGACGCCGACCCGGGGGTCGACGGATACCGGTACATCACGACAATAATCCGTATCAGTCGGTGGTCTCGGAGACGCTGGTTTCGAGTTCGATATCGGGGTGAAACAGATCTTCGACAGGCACCTCGAAGAACGCTGCCAGTTTGAAGACGAGTTCGACCGACGGATCGTATCGGTCACCCTCGACGGCGTTGATCGTCTGTCGGGTGACCGCAACGTGTTCGGCGAGGGCCCGCTGGCTGAGTCCGTTCTCCTCACGATACTCCTTGAGTGAGTTGTCCACGTCAGTCACCTCCGGCTACCGAGCGCGACGAGAAACGCGCCGTAGATCAGGTAGATGACGGCGACAAACATCGCGATCGCGGTACTCCAGGGCTTCCAAGTGAAGTGATTCAGTCCCCACGCGACTGTCAGAGCAGGGAACACGACCGCGGAACTTATCCCGACTAGCGTCAGCGTCAACGCGGCGGCTTCCTGGGAAATATGTTCGTCGCGTTCGTCGAACACCGGCCCCGCTGCCCGGGACTGGACGAGTGCCGTACCGACCATGGCCAGGACGAAGACGGCGACACCGACCAGCGGCCGTTCGAGCACGGTGAAACCGGCAAGAGCAACCGCGCCGAGGACTGTCAATGCGCCGACTACACGTCGGGTCCGGGAAGGCCGTACGAGGAACTCACTCATAGTTCCCCCGTGCGTAACGACTCAGCGA
Source organism: Halorhabdus amylolytica (assembly GCF_004944975.1). Taxonomy (GTDB): domain Archaea; phylum Halobacteriota; class Halobacteria; order Halobacteriales; family Haloarculaceae; genus Halorhabdus; species Halorhabdus amylolytica. The sequence continues at coordinate 28,970 of NZ_SPQG01000015.1, read as the reverse complement.
GCGGCCGGAACGACGACAGGATGCCCAGTGCAACCGCTCTAACGCCGAATAACAGTCCTGCACGCATCGATGCGTTCGAATCTTGTGTGTGTTGTGCCGTTGTCATTGTTTAGATCCGTCAAACGCTCTTGTCGTAAAGAGTGTTTTACAGTAAAACGCATTTGACGTAGTAAAATAAGTTTTACGGGTGATGTCCTGATGGGAATCGTCACTTGGAACTGGATTGGTTCGGGGTAGCCACAGGCGAGATTATCGTCTCGGGCCGGTCCGATGTAGTCGGCCTCGCGTCGCGCTGGTTGCTGGGAGTACTTTCACCCCGGTTTGGGAACCTTCTTGAGGCAGTGCGTACGATTGAAGCGACGTGAAACTGGGGCAGGCCCACGTCCGGATGAGTTCGACACGAGCAACCCGGATGTCATGAAAAATCTGTCTTACGCGGCATTACTGTCACTGTTAGTAAGCCGTGACCTTGGATCTCGTCACCGACTAGGTTGACGATGAGATCGTGTTTCCGCCGGAACGCTAGGCGGCGAACTTACCGTCGTACATCCAGTTTGTCCTCCATGAACTCGGCGAGTATTTTGGCTACTCACCACCGCAGTTGTGAAAAGGAATTGATCGAAGACGCACAGAAGATTCACAATACCGACCGATTTCTAAGAGACGCTCGCCAACGCTACGCAACTGGGATGTGTCTTACCTAAAGACAAATGGTTTTCTGGGTAATCAACCACTCATGCGTAGCGCTCTAGTTGTACGTCTGGATCTAGATACATTTGCACGAATTGACCACTAATATCATATGTGTCTTCACCATCTATAACTCTTCCATTCATTCGCTTATTCCCGTTCACATCAGTTACCACTTTGTCATTACCAAGGGGGGATCCATTTTCAACGTTATCTCGAGGAGAAACATCACCTGAAACGGAAACATGATAATCAGCTTTATCCTCACTCATAGAGTGCAACTCTACATCAGATTCAGTATTAGAGTCAGAAATATTTCCAGTTTCGAATTGAAGCTTTCCTGAATTTACCCTTATAAGATGAACGAATGAGTCACTAGGAATAGAATACTGACACAAGCTGTCTGAGGAAGTATTTACGCTAACATAGCCATAAGACTCGTTATTTTTATTTTTGGTGCCAATTGTGTTGTCCCGAGCAACATCATTTTCGCCCTCCACATCAGTTGATGTGAACCAAGCTTCAAAATCAACTTCGTTGCCGGAATAACGAGCGCCTAACTCGACTTCTCTACGGGACGCTGCTGTTGCGGTTGTTGCGGATAGAGCACCAGCGGTGACAATTCCAAGGCTCTTAATTACGGTTCGCCGGGTAGGGGTCATTTCACCCATATCGCACAGAAAGTGTTATACAAAAATAAGTATTTCTAAATCATAATGTCTATAAAGAACATTCAAAAATATAATAATCATGTCTCATTGATGGGGATAGTTATACAAACGTCAATTCTACTACGCGATTATATCAATTAAAGGTATAGTCGACCTCTGTGTGACTGTTCGCCCTTGAAATCACCATGGGCCCCACAAAGTCTGCAAATTGTGTGTCAACACGGGAAGTTAGAACTTTATCTCCACTGTTTGCCTTCTCTTCATATTGGCAGACACTTCCCCAAGTGTGGGTTGCAGTTCGATCTCGAGGACTATTATAATTGACTTCCCACCTTGCACGGCTGGAGTCAATGCTAGTGGTTATCTTCGTATCTTCCGGCGTCCAGCCAATTCCGAATCCGAAGCTCTTTGGCCCGGCAGATATACTCACGGAGGATATTTTGGTTCCTCCTGAGTTTTTATTATTCCCATATATTGCATTAGATTGATCATCATGGCCAGATTCTGGGCTCATGTACGCATTTTGGTCCCAATTATGCGATGTGTTACAATGTCCAAGGACGAATTCGTCTTTAGCAGATGAAGAAGTTAATTCAGATCCAGGAGTAACTCTGACTGCGGTAAGGGCCCCACACCACTGGTCTGCTGTTTCATCATCGTAACCCTCCAGATAGTCGTGGTAGAATTTTTCTTCTACAGTAACCTCCCCTTCTGGCATGGTTTCTTTGTAGGAGTCAGGCCCATCATATGACCCTTCGTCAATTCTCCGTCCCCCAATCTGCGGACAGCCAAAACCTTCTACCGCTTGTTTTGAACCATCCATCTGGGCCATACTGGGAACCTCCTCGTCTGAACAAGTACTCTGTGTACTGATCGAATCGGTCGTGAATGAATCAGTAGAATTCACTTCAGTAATATACTGATCCATTTTTTTGTGATTGGCTTTTGCAGCCTTTGGATGATGAGTGTCTTCGGGAATCGTTCCGCAGAAGTATTTGACTTGCCCAGACACGGTAGTTCCAATCATATAACTCACCGCCTTTCGACTGTCCGGAATCTTCGGATCTGGTAGTACTAGCCTTCTATTATTTTGAGCCTGTATTTTTCCATTCTCATTATCTAATAACTTTTGGTTCGCGTTTTGGATCCCTTCTGAGCTAATTGGTTCGTCTGGTGTCCCTTTTAGAACTTGGACCTCTTCTGGGTTGTTTGTCTGTTTCTCACTCTTGCTTTTTGCCTGACCGAATCCGGAAAATCCGAGCAGGCTGGTTGATGCTACAATACCTTTGAGGTAAGTTCTGCGCCTCATGTTTTGGAGGAGAACGTTATCTATTATAATGTTTTTGTTTTGTACTTCTATATTGGATGTACTTTTCCATTTATGTATTATGGATACTGCTGAGCAGTAGCTGTAACGGAGGACTCCATAGAACGAAGTACACCAAAAGCAGGGGAACGCTGAGGAAAATGAGTCGAAGGACCCTACAAGATAATTCTTCTGAAGATTCGTTTTTCAATGTCGTGGAGACAGAGACGCCACGCTGTTCGAGTAATTCCCTTTCGAGTTTCTCGAAGAGTTCGACGTGTTCGCACCGTCTGCGTCGTGGCGAACACGAGACCACGAACCACTAGAGATGATGCGCGTCTTTCTCCACCGTTACTACCGAGACATCTTTGTCCGCCCCATTGAACGAGAGTTTTGGAACGCGGTCTTCTGTTTGACTTGTAGCTTTGATTGACCGCCGTCTAGAGGCACAATCGATCGTTTACTCTCCAACCGTGAATACGTCATGACGAAGCTTTTATGCACTTTGTCCAGCAGGCTGCCTGCCGCAGTCTGCTTGACTTGCCTCTTGCCTCAATTCGGCCGACATGAGGGTGGTGTCAGCCGATCCCTGGCAGACATTGGGCGTCGTCTCCCCCCCCCTATCGTTGTTTTCCGGATTCGTGGCATCATCGGTTCTCCCGTTGCAGCCGGTTATTGCCAGCAGATGCTTGGAGAGATGGGCCGCGAGGAGACGGCTGTGAGTCGTTAGATATCGACAACGGTCAGTCCAATCGGTCTGCCGGCGAAGAGGTATCTGTGCCTTCGTGGTTTATCTAGGCACAGTCCCGTCTTGGTGTGGTTACGTGGGAGTCCCTGCTGTCACTCGGCCATAGTTTCTTCCCCGTCCGTCTCTGTGGCAGCGGCGACTGCGGTCTCGATACCCTGAAACAGGCCGTGAACCGCGACGAACAGCCCCATGGCGAATATAATACCAAAGAAAAGAAACTCGGTAAAGTAGTCTCCCTCTGTCGGACCAAACCATGTAATCAGGATGACGATGATGATCCCGGTGATGACTTTCAGGGTGGGGAAAGTGTAGGACATATGTTCTTTTAGAACATCCCATAGACAAATTGGTTACGCTTCTCGCGCGCGTGCTCGCTCGCGTCGAGTTGTTTCCGTTCGAGATTGAATGTTGTCTCATGGATCAAGCAGCTTACGTCGGCGAGATTATCGGCGTGCTTCGGGCGGTTGCATCGTTAGTCTTCCCGGTCGGACCGAGAGGGTATCGCTTTGGAAGAAACTCTCAACGACACCCTCTTACACGACCGAAGAGATTGCTGTGTTGAATAGATAGTGAGTCACTGTTAGAGTGCTTTCTAGGGCAGTTCTATGTAGGAAATGACAAACAGGAGGACGATTTTACGGAACTGCCGATGGTACTGCATATTCCTTGCGCTGTATATTCGGATCGTCGTTGCACTCATCAACTTCGAATGGGCAGATGATTCTGGCCGTTAGATGCTCAAGCTGTGACACGGTCAAACAGAGCTAGAAAACACCAAAACAGAATAATATGGTGAGATACTAATGATAGTATGAGCATTACGACTGATACGATTATCTATGGATTAGTGATATACTACTCAGCACTTTACGGGCTGCCACCACTGAATTTAGATAATGCAAGCGCTTTTGCGGTATTTGGCCTGCTTCTTGCAACATTTGGGTATGTCGGTTCGTTGTATTCATCTGTCTATGATAGTAACTGACTTTAGAAGTGATAATATTCGTCGCTGTTCAGGTCTATGCACGGCCGAGATTCTCATCTCGAACTAGGCCGATGTAGTCGGCCTCGCGTCGCGCTGGTTGCTGGGAGTACTTTCACCCCGGTTTGGGAACCTTCTTGAGGCAGTGCGCACAATAGACGCTACCAGAATGGCTCGCGCGGAGAACACGGAGTTCGTCGATCTCTTCGAGGAGTTCTATCGGGATTACTACCGCAACGAGATCGGCGAACTCGCCCAGAAGTACCCCAACGACCAGAAGTCGCTCTTTGTCGACTGGCAGGACCTCTATCGCTTCGACCCCGATCTGGCCGAGGACTACCGTAACAAACCCGAACAGCTCCAGGAGTACGCCGAGGAAGCGCTCCGGCTCTTTGACCTGCCGATCGACGTGAAACTCGGGCAGGCCCACGTCCGGATGACCAACCTCCCGGAGTCGACGGACATCCGGGAGATCCGGGCCGACCACCGCGGCCAGCTCGTCAGCATTCAGGGCATCATCCGGAAGGCCACCGAAGTCCGGCCGAAGATCACTGACGCCGCCTTCGAGTGCCAGCGGTGTGGCACCCTCTCACGCATTCCCCAGTCGACGGGAGACTTTCAGGAACCCCACGAGTGCCAGGGGTGTGAACGCCAGGGCCCGTTCCGGATCAACTTCGACCAGTCCGAATTCATCGATGCCCAGAAACTCCGGGTTCAGGAATCCCCCGAGGGACTGCGCGGCGGTGAGACACCACAGAACATCGACGTCAACATCGAGGACGACATCACCGGCGAGGTTACCGCCGGCGATCACGTCCGGGTAACGGGCGTTCTCAAACTCGACCAGCGTGGCAACGACCGCGAGAAGTCTCCGATGTTCGACGTCTACATGGACGGCGTCGACGTCGAGATCGAGGACGAGGAGTTCGAGGAGATGGACATCGACGAGGACGACAAAAAGGAGATCGTCGCCCTCTCGGAGCAAGGGGACATTTACGAGCAGATGACCGCCTCCATCGCGCCCTCGATCTACGGCTACGATCAGGAGAAACTCGCAATCGCACTCCAACTTTTCTCAGGGGTGACAAAACACTTGCCTGATGAGTCCCGGATACGTGGGGATCTGCACGTGCTCCTGATCGGGGACCCTGGCACCGGAAAGTGCCTCGACGCCGACACGAACGTACAACTCGCCGACGGAACGACGAAGTTGATCGGAGACATCGTCGAATCGAACCTCGACGATCCCAAGCCCGTTGACGACGGCGTCTGGGATCACGCGTCGATCCCGCTCCCCACGCTCGCCCCCGATGGGTCGCTCACGACGGCCGAAGCGACCAAAGTCTGGAAGCGGGAGACTCCTGAGCACTTGTACCGGATCCGGACCGAGAGTGGGAGAGAACTCGATGTAACGCCGTCCCATCCGCTGTTCGTCCAGCAGAACGGGACGCCGACGGCGGTAGAGGCTGAAAAGCTCGAGGAAGGGCAGTTCGTCGCCACGCCGCGATCGCTTCCGGCGGCTGGAGACGATCGAATCGAGGTGGATTCCCGCGATGTCGTCCCTATGTCCGGTGAAACCCTTCACGAAATTCGCGAATCACTTGCACTTTCACAATCTGACTGTGGTGTATCTCGTGAGAAGTACCAGCATTACGAGCGCGGCGACCGAAACCCCAGTCGCAAGTCCCTTCGAGCCGCCGTCGATGCGTTCGAGGAGCGATTAGCGTGGCTGAAAGACCAGCGCGACGGGCTGGCTGGCGAGGACTGGGAGACGATCGTCGAACTGCGGGACGAACTCGGGATCTCACAGCAATCGCTCGCCGATGGGATGGACGTCACCCAGACGGCGATCAGCTACTACGAGCGCAATAAGGTCGCACCTGATGGCGGTGAGACGGTCGCCGCCAGTGGGGTCGTCCGTGACCGACTTGGGGAGGCGCTTGCCGTCGAATCCACCGTCGACCGCTTGCGGGACCTCGCGACGAACGACGTTCGATGGGATCGCATTGCGTCGATCGAGACGGTCGAACCCGACGACGAGTGGGTGTACGATCTCGAAGTCGAGGGCACCCACAGCTACGTTTCCAACGGCGTCGTCTCTCACAACTCCCAGATCCTCCAGTACATTCGTCACATCGCGCCGCGGTCAGTTTTCACGTCGGGGAAGGGGTCCAGTTCGGCAGGGCTGTGCGTCACTGGAGACACGCGGATCCATACCGAGGACGGATTCAGAGAGATCCGGGATCTCGTGGCGGAAGACCTCCCGGAGCCAGTCGCCACTGAAACAGCGGCCGAGCGAGAGGTCGACGTCCAGACCTTCGATCGGGAGGACGGCGAGATGGATGCCCGGGCGTCGAGTCACGTCTGGCGGATGCCCGAGAAGCCGACCCGCCGGATCGAGACCGAGTACGGCAAGGAACTCGAGGCTTCGGTGAACACGCCGGTGTTGACCTGCGGGGGCGACGGCATCGAGTGGACCGAAATCTCGGACGTCGAGGCTGGCGATTTCATCGCCGCACCGCGCTTCGAAGACCTCGATCGCACTGAGGTAGACGTTCGGGAGTTCCTGGCGCTCTCGACGGAGAAGGTCCGGCTCACCGAGGAATCCATCGAGTTCTTCCGGACAGAACTCACCGAGGAATTCGGCACGCTCCGGGATGCGGCCGCCGCCCTCGACCTCTCGGAGGACTTCATCTATCTCCACCTGAAGAACCGCCACGTTCCGCTGGAGAAACTCGATCGGATGCTTGAGGGCATCGACGCGATGCGTTCGGATGTCGACTTTGAGCGGTTGATGGTGCGTCACGGTGAGAGCATCACGATCCCGGAGACGTTCGACGCGGATCTCATGTATCTACTCGGGCTGGTCTTCGGCGATGGCGACATCTCGTTGGACCACCGGGACGGCAACCGCGGGATGGTCCGGCTCTCCAACGGTGACGAGGCGCTGCTCGAACGGGCCGCCGATATCTTCGAATCGAAGTTCGACAAGCGCCCGGAGATCGAACGCCAGGACGACCGCGTGCCGTGTATTCGGGTCAACAGCGTCACCATCGCCCGGTTGTTCGAAAACGCCGGGATGGAGACGCCGAAAGAAGATCTGGCGCTCGCCTCTGAACTCACTGCCGCCGAACACGGAGACGCGTTCCTCCGCGGGCTAATGGACGCCGACGGATCGGTTTCGGTCCGTGGAGAGAGGGGTGGGTCGAGCGTCCTGCTGTCGACGATCAGCGAAAGGCTGGCGGAACAGGTCCAGCTCATGCTGGAGTCCTACGGCGTGAAGGCACGACGACGGGAGCGTGATCGGCGCGGAACGTCCGAGTTGGCCAATGGGCACAAGATCGAATCCGGCCACGTCCAGTACTTCCTGGAGCTGTACGGCGCGGACATCGACCGCTACGCCGAGGCGATCGGCTTTGAGAGCGTCGAGAAGCAGACTGCCCTCGAGGAGATCGTCCGCGAGGAGCGACGCCAGCGCGAGACGGTCCCGGTCGGATCGGCGCTCGCCGCCGTCGAGGGCGTCGCCGGCGACTACTATCAGAACGTCAACCGCGGCGACAACCCGGGGCGTGCTCGCGCCAGATCGATGCTCGCGGATATCGACCGCGGGCCGGTCGAACCGCTCGTCGAGGAGGCCGTCGAGGCCGACCTCCGGTGGGAGGAGGTCGTCGCTGCCGTTGATACCGGCGAGAAGGAAGTCTTCGATCTGACCGTCCCGGAGACGCACAACTTCCTCGGCAACGGACTGGTCACGCACAACACCGCTGCGGCTGTGAGAGATGACTTCGGTGACGGCCAGCAGTGGACGCTGGAAGCCGGCGCGCTGGTGTTGGCCGACCGCGGGATCGCTGCTGTCGACGAACTCGACAAAATGCGTTGCGTGGCGGGCGATACCCTCGTGCAGGCGGCTGATGGACAACGACGGATACGCAAACTGGCTATCGAAGCTGCCAAAGCGGGATCCATCGAGGAACTCCCGAACGGGCGCACGATACGGGATGTCGATCTCGACGTGTGGACGATGACCGACGACGAGACGTTGACGCGACGCCCGGTGACGGCCATCCACGAGTACGACGCACCCGAGACACTCTACGAGGTGACACTTTCGACCGGGGAGGCCGTGACTGTCACGCCGGATCATCCGTTCTTCATCGAGCAGGCGGGTGGGAGAGTCGAGACGCCTGCCGAAGAATTGCAACCGGGCGATCAGGTTTACGTTCCGGAACGCTCCGCAAAGGCGACTGACGGTGGAACAGCCCAAATCGATACCGCGTCCGATCGTTTTTCCCCAGTGGAATCTGAGTCCGACGATATCGGGCTTCGAACGGTAGAACACGTCGAGAGCGTCCCGGACCACGACTACGATTCAGTTTACGACCTGACTGTCGAAGGCACCCACAATTTCCTCGCCAACGGCATGGTCGTCCATAATTCGGAAGATCGCTCGGCAATGCACGAAGCGCTCGAACAGCAGTCCTACCATCCCGATTTTGAACTCCTCCTCGCAGACGGTCGACGGGTCGAGATCGGGGAGTTTGTGGACGAGCGGATGGCCGAGCGTTCCGAAGACGTGATCGACGGCGTCGATTGTGAAATCTTGCCCGTTGAGGACGTGCGAGTCCATTCTGCTGATCTGGACGACAACGACGTACAGAAGCTCCCAGTCGATCGGGTCAGTCGCCACGAGGCTCCCGAGGAGTTCGTCCGTGTCTCGTTCTCGAACGGACGAGAGGTGGTCGTCACACCTGAGCATCCGATGTTCGTCGAGAGTGATGATGAGTGGGACACAGTCCCTGCCAGTGACGTTTCAGTTGGAACTCCTGTCCCGGCTCCGGTCGCTTCCGATGGCGGTTCAGTTGCGCAAAGTCCCGGTTCTGCGACCGGAATGGGGACGGAGACGATCACCGACGTCGAAACGCTCCCCAACGAAGGTGAGCACGCCACAGATTGGGTCTACGACGTGACGGTCGAACCGACCAACACGTTCGTGAGTCAGGGTGTCGTCCTGCACAACTCGATAAGCATCTCCAAGGCTGGAATAAATGCCACGCTCAAATCCAGGTGCTCGCTCCTTGGGGCGGCAAACCCCAAGTACGGCCGTTTCGACCAGTACGAGCCCATTGGCGAGCAGATCGATCTCGAACCGGCGCTGATCTCGCGCTTTGACCTCATCTTCACCGTCACCGACCAGCCCGACGAGGAGGAGGACGCCAAACTGGCCGAACACATCTTGCGGACGAACTACGCGGGCGAACTCAACACTCACCGGGAGCAAAACAGTACGCCCGATTACAGCGCCGAGGAGGTCGACAACGTCACCGATACGGTGGCCCCGGAGATCGATCCCGAACTCCTCCGGAAGTACGTCGCCTACGCCAAGCGGAGTTGCTTCCCGACGATGACCGAGGAGGCCAAGGCGGCCATCCGGGACTTCTACGTCGAGTTGCGGACGAAGGGGTCGGGCGAGGACGCGCCGGTCCCCGTCACGGCCCGGAAACTGGAGGCGCTGGTGCGTCTCGCCGAAGCGAGCGCTCGCGTTCGGCTCTCGGATACCGTCGAGGAGGCAGACGCAGAGCGCGTCATCGGGATCGTCCGGTCGTCGCTGGAAGACATCGGCATCGACCCCGAGACGGGTGAACTCGACGCCGACGTGGTCGAGACGGGGACCTCGAAGTCCCAGCGCGATCGGATCAAGAACATCCGCGGCATCATCTCCGACATCGAGGAGGAGTACGACGAGGGTGCGCCCGTCGACGTCGTAATCGAGCGCGCCGAAGAAGTCGGCATGGAGGCCTCAAAGGCCGAACACGAGATCGAGAAACTCAAACAGCAGGGTGAGGTTTACGAGCCCCGGACGGATCACCTGCGGACGACCTGAAGGGACCGGTCGTCAATCGGACGCGACCTCCCCTTGGCGATCGTTGATGTCCTGGTAGGTCGACCGGAGCGTCGCCGACGCCACGCCGGCTACCGTCGCGGCGTCCCGCTGGGTGAGATCGCCGCCGTGTTCTCTGGCGGCAGTGTACAGACAGGCGGCGGCGACACCGCTAGGCGCGCGCCCGCCGGCGAGGTTCCGATCCACGACGATCGCGGCGAACTCCCGCGCTCGTCGCTCGATCTCCGGCCCCAGGTCGAGTCGATCGGCGAACCGGGGCAGGTACTCACGTGGATCGATCGGTCCGGTCTCGAGACCGAGTTCGCGGTTGAGCGCGGCGTAGGCGACGGTCAACTCGTCGCTGTCGGCCTGAGCGACGGACGTAACTTCTTCGATCATCCGGGAGACGTCAGCGGACCGGCAGACGGCGTAGACGGCGGCTGCCGCCATCCCCTCGATCGTCCGCCCGTGTAGCAATCCAGCGTCCTGGCCGGATTCGAACAACACGCAGGCGTCGTCACGAAACCGCTCCGAGAGAGATAGCTGGTCGACGATCCGGCGGACTTCCATCATGCCGTACATCAGGTTTCGTTCGGTCTTCGAGGCGGTACGTGAACGGCGATGTTGCCGACGGAGTCGGGCAATCCGCCGGCGCCGTCTGGGCGCCATTCCACGATCCCTGCCGATCCGCGTCGAAAGCCCCCGATCGTGTCGCGCCCGCGAGAGCGGCGGGCCGGTCCGACGGCGATCCGTAGTGTCGTCTTCGAAACTCCGCCACTCCGGTCCGTGATCGATTCTCGATTCGGCGACGACCAGCCCACACTCGCGACAGATCCCCTCGCGGCCGTCACGCGTCAGTTCACCCCCACACTCCGGGCACTGCCCGGCCGTTTCTGGTGCGTGCACGGTTGCCGGAACAAATAACTTGCACGTAATTAATCTGCTGAAATCATTTCTCGTTGTCCAAATATCCTCACAGTCGTGTATCGATGTCGGCCACGAGTTCCTCCTGGCGACTCTCGGAGACGGACGGTCGATCACGGAACAGCGCGTGGATCGGACCGGCACTGTCGTTTTCGAACCGCGGGACGACGTGAGCGTGAACGTGAGGGACTTCCTGACCGGCAGCCTCGCCGTTGTTGACCGCGACGGTGGTCGCCGGCGCGTCGACGGCCGCCTCGACGGCGGGAACGACTTCCTGCACTGCGGCGTAGAAGTCCCGGGCTGTCTCGGCGGGCACGTCCGCGAGTCGTTCGTGGTGATCTTTCGGGATGACGAGCGTATGTCCTTCGGCGAGGGGGTTGGCGTCAAGGAAGGCCAGCGCGTTCTCGGTCTCGTGGACGGTGTGGCTCGGCAGGTCGTCGTCGACGATCGCACAGAAGACGCAGTCGGTCATACGTGACCGAACGGCTCCGCGATCCAAAAACCGCGGGGTCGCGGGTACCTTTTTGAGTTCTCTCTCCGAACAGCAGAGTAGCATGTCTTTCCAGTTCGATCCCGAGGTCCAGGCGACGTGGTTCCACAGTCCTCTCGAGGACTTCGAGGAAGTTTCAGTCGAGACGGAGGTCCGCCGGGATCCGCTCACCGGCCGACAGAGTCGAATCGTCTCGGAGAACTTCATCCGTCCGGAGGGCGACCCCGACATCGAGTCGGTCGTCGGAGACAGCGAGGGGTGTTTCTTTTGTCCCGACATGGTGGCCGACGCGACCCCGACCTATCCCGACTGGGTCGGGTTCGACCGCGGGTCGTGGGGCGAGGCGATGTCGTTCCCGAACCTCAATCCCTACGGCGACCATTCCAACGTCGTCGTTCTCACTGAGGACCACTACGTTCCGATCGAAGCGTTCACTGTCCGGCAGTTCACAGACGGCCTCGCCGCAGCCCTGGAGTTCGTCGACGTGGCACTAGAATCGGACGCCGCCGACGAGTATGCCTCGATCAACATGAACTTCCTGCGGCCGGCGGGAAGCAGTATCATCCACCCGCACATGCAGACGTTGGTCGACGAGTGCGGGACGAATCGCCAGGCCGAGCGTGCGGAAGCTGCCCGCCAGTACCGTCAGGAACACGGCGAATCATACTGGGCAACGCTCCTCGAAGAGACGGCCGACACCGACCGCCATATCGGCTCGACCGGCGACGTCGAATGGATTGCGCCCTACGCGCCCAAGCATCACCGCCACGTTCGCGCGATCGCACCCGAAGCGACCGTCCCGCATCCCGAGGATCCGATCGTCGAGGATCTGGCGGCCGGAATCGTGACCGTCCTCGAGTATTACGGCTCGGCGGGCCACAATAGCTTCAACCTCGCTATGACACTACAGGATGACGATCCGGCGAACCCGCCAGTGGTCGATCTCGTCGCGCGATCGGTGTTCGACCGGTATTACTGGTCGGATTCGCCGTTCTTCGTCACGTTGCACGACGAAAGCGTCGTCGACGTGCCGCCCGAGATCTACGCCGAAGAAGCTGCCGAGTGGTTCTGAGTGCGCTCGTCCTCACTCCGTCAACGGCAGGACGATCCCAAAGGTCAGCGGTGCGAGTAGACCGACGAAAATACCACCCACCTCGAGGTCGAGGAGCAGTCCTTTTTCCCATCCCGGGAGTCCGGGGACGACCGCTTGGCCGACGCCGCCGATCAGGAACATCGCTGCGCCGAGGACGAACCCCCAGCGAGCCAGTTTCACGTAGTCCATGTCACGATAGCCTGACATACTTCCTTCTTCGATAGGGCGGAGAAAACCGTTTCGTCTCGACGAAGCGCGATAGAAACGGTCATAGCCCTCGGCGATCAAATCGACGTATGCTCGATATCGTCGTCGAACAGCTGTCCGTGATCGTGTACACGATCCTGGCGGGAGCCCTCGGCGTGGCCGGGTTCCTCGCCGAATCGGCAGGACTGGAGACACTCATGGCGGGCCAGAACGTCCTCGGCGCCTGGGAGACCGTCGTCGGTCTCCTCATGTTGATCGCCGCCGCGAAACTGATCCGCGAGAAAGTGCTGGCCAGCCGTGCCGAGGCCTGAGTTCCGAGCAGACGCTTCCGTCACCAGCGGTGGTGGACGTGCTCGTAGAGGTGTTCCTCGTAACTGTCTCTGACTGCACCGTGGGTCTCGTGTGAGAGTTCGGGGAAGTCAGCCGCTGCGGCGTTCGCCTCGACGTGATCGGGCGTCGTCGAGCCGGGGATGACCGTCGAGACGGCGTCGTGATCGAGGATCCACCGGAGGGTAAACTGGGCCATCGACATCTCTTCGGGGACGTACGGCCGCAGGTCCGCAACGGCGTCCAGTCCTGTCTCGAAGGGCACGCCAGCGAAGGTCTCCCCACCGGCCCGACCGATCCCGGCGTCGACGCCACCCTCTGTGGCACTCTTGCGGTGGTCCCCTTCCTCGAAGTCCTCACTGCTGTCGAAGGCGTCGGCAAGCAGACCGGAGGCCAGTGGGACGCGGACGATGATACCCACGTCTTCAGCGGCCGCGCGTTCGAAGAACCGCTCGGCTGGTCGGTGTCGGAACGGGTTGAATATCAACTGGACCGTCTCGACCACCGGATACTCGATGGCTTTGTCCGCCTCTTCGACTTTCTCGACGCTGACGCCGGCGTGGGCGATCTCACCCTCCTCTTGTAGTTCCTCTAGCGTCTCGAACGTGCTTGGGTCGTAGAACGCCTGTGTCTCCGGGCAATGCAACTGCAGGAGGTCGACGGTCTCGACGCCGAGACGTTCCTTCGAGCCGTCGATGGATTCCCGAAGTCCTGCCCCAGAGTGGCCACCGTCCTCGTCGGGCGCGGCCTTCGTCGGGACGAAGACGCCATCGCGCCCTCGTTCGTCGAGGACCTCGCCAATGAGCCGTTCGGCCCGGCCGTCCCCGTAGACTTCGGCGGTGTCGATCAGGTTGACGTCCGCATCGAGTGCGGTCCGGATCGCGTCTCTGGCCTGTTCGTCGCTGACGTCGCCCCAAGAGGGACCGACGTTCCAGGTGCCTAGACCGACCGCCGAGACGTCTACTTCCGTCGAACCGAGTGTGCGATACTCCATGCGCGTACGATCGGGTGGCGACGCGAAAAAGGCGGGGGTAGACCCACCAGTCGCCGTCGAGTAATCGATTCCCCTATAATCCCGGCGACGGTGTGATCAGGTATGACAGACGCCGAGGACCACGCCGACGCCTCGCCCCCGCAGTACGACCGGTTCGGTGAGGTGGCCGACCAGTACGACCCCGATAGCGTCCGCGATCGGGTGTTCGCCCACTGGGACGCCGTCGAGGCCTACGAGCAGACCAAAGAGCACCGTGCCGACGGCGAGGATTTCTTCTTCGTCGATGGCCCGCCATATACCTCTGGGGCGGCCCATATGGGGACGACCTGGAACAAGACGCTGAAAGACGCCTACATCCGGTATCTCCGCATGCGGGGCTACGACGTCACCGATCGGCCGGGCTATGACATGCACGGCCTGCCAATCGAGACCAAAGTCGAGGAGCGTCTTGATTTCCAGAACAAGAAGGACATCGAGGCCTTTGGCGAGGAGGCGTTCATCGAGGAGTGCAAGGACTTCGCCGAGGAGCAACTGGAAGGACTCCAGTCTGACTTCACGTCCTTCGGCGTCTGGATGGACTGGGACAACCCCTACAAGACGGTCTCTCCCGAGTACATGGAAGCCGCCTGGTGGGGCTTCGCCCAGGCCCACGAGCGCGGTCTGGTCGAACAGGGCAAGCGCTCGATCTCCCAATGCCCGCGGTGTGAGACTGCCATCGCCAACAACGAGGTCGAGTACGAGGACGTCTCCGACCCCTCGATCTACGTCAAATTTTCGCTGACTGATCGCGAGGGGAGCCTCGTCATCTGGACGACAACCCCCTGGACGATCCCCGCCAACACGTTCGTCGCCGTCGACGAGGAGCTGACCTACCAGGGTGTCAAGGCGGAGAAGGACGGCGAGACAGAGGTCCTCTGGATCGCCGAGTCCTGCGTCGAGGATGTCCTTTCGAAGGGGCGTTACGATGACTACGAGGTCATCGACGAGGCGATCGGCGAGGAGATGGTCGGCTGGACCTACGAGCACCCGCTGCGGGCTGCAGTCCCGGAGGCCCCCGACGGCGAGGGTGCGTTGCAGGTCTATACTGCCCAGTACGTCGAGGCCGACCGGACGGGACTGGTTCACTCCGCGCCCGGTCACGGTGAAGAGGACTTCGAGCGCGGCCAGGCACTCGGCCTGGACGTGTTCTGTCCGGTCGGCGGCGACGGCGTTTACGACGAGTCGGCCGGCGAGTACGCCGGCGAGTTCGTCAAGGACGCCGACGAGGCGATCATGGACGACCTCGAGGCTAACGGCAATCTCCTCTCTCGGGGGACGACCCACCACAGTTACGGCCACTGTTGGCGCTGTGACACCGGGATCATCCAGATCGTCACCGACCAGTGGTTCATCACGGTCACGGACATCAAAGACGAGATGCTCGAGAACATCGAGGACAGCGAGTGGCATCCCGACTGGGCGCGGGACAATCGCTTCCGGGATTTCGTCGAGGAGGCTCCCGACTGGAACGTTTCCCGGCAGCGCTATTGGGGGATCCCGATCCCGATCTGGATCCTCACGGAAGACGCCGACGGATCGCCGGTTGACTGGGACGGCTCGATGGAGGAAGCCATCGTGATCGGCGACCGCGAGGAACTCGCCGAGCGAGTCGATCAAGATATCGATCCTGAAGCCGTCGACCTCCACAAGGGAACCGTCGACGACCTGACGATCACCCAGGACGGCCGGACTTACGAGCGCGTTCCGGACGTCTTCGACGTCTGGCTGGACTCCTCGGTCGCCTCGTGGGGGACCCTCGATTACCCCGAGAACGAGGACGACTTCGAGGAGCTGTGGCCCGCCGATCTCATCATGGAGGCCCACGACCAGACCCGCGGATGGTTCTGGTCGCAACTCGGCATGGGGACCGCGGCGGTCGGAGAGATCCCCTACGACGAGGTGTTGATGCACGGCTACGCACTGATGCCCGACGGCCGCGGGATGTCCAAATCCAAAGGCATCACCGTCGAGCCACAGGAGGCCATCGAGGAAGGCGGGGCGGACCCGATGCGGGCGTTCCTGCTTTCTCAGAACCCTCAGGGAGAGGACATGCGATTCTCCTGGGAGGGGATGGACTCGATGCAACGGAACCTCAACATCCTCTGGAACGTCTTCCGGTTCCCGCTGCCGTACATGCGGATGGATGGTTTCGATCCAGCGGAAACCACCGTCGAGGACGTTTCCCTCGAAGAAATTGACGAGTGGGTCCTCTCCAGGCTGCAGACCGTCGAGAGCGAGATGGGCGAGCACTTCGAGGAGCGACGCCAGGACCGCGCCATCGAGACGCTGATGGAGTTCGTCGTCGAGGACGTCTCCCGCTTTTACGTCCAGGCCGTCCGCGATCGCGTCTGGGAGGAGGGCGAGGACGGCTCGAAGGAAGCGGCCTACGCTACCCTCTATCGCGTTCTGGAGGAGACCGTCGCACTGTTGGCCCCCTTCACGCCTTTCGTTGCCGAGGAGATCTACCAGTATCTCACCGGCGACGCCGGCTACGACACGGTCCACATGTGCGACTGGCCCGAACCCGACGACGCGCTCCGGGACGTCGGCCTCGAAGACGAGATTTCGGTCGTCCGGGCCGTCGAAGAGGCGGGCTCGAACGCCCGTCAGCAGGCCGAGCGCAAACTCCGCTGGCCGGTCAAGCGCGTCGTCGTCGACGTCGACGACCAAGAGGTCGGCGGGTCGATCGAACTCCAGTCCGATCTGCTGGCCGAGCGACTCAACGCCCGCGCGATTGAGGTCGTCGGTCCCGACGAGGAGTGGGGTGAACTCACCTACAGCGCCGCGGCCGACATGAGCAAACTCGGCCCTGCCTTCGGCGACGACGCCGGTGCGATCATGAATGCCCTCAACGACGCCAGCGTCGCCGAACCCACGATCGAGGCCCTGGAGTCCGCCGTCGCGAGCGAACTCGGCCGGGGTGTCGATCTCGACGAGGAAATGGTCGAGTTCGTCCGTAACACGCCCGAGGGTGTCGCGAGCACGGAGTTCGAGGCGCTCGACGGCGGTGGCGTCGTCTACGTCGACACCACGCTGACCGAGGACATCGAGAGCGAGGGCTACGCCCGGGAGCTCATCCGGCGCGTCCAGGAGATGCGGAAAGATCTCGACCTGGAGATGGACGCCCGGATTCGCGTCGAGTACGCCATAGATGACGAGCGCGTCGCTGGGCTGGTCGAAGCGCACGAGGACCTGATCGCCGATGAAGTCCGGGCCGATGCGTTCGGCGATGTCGAGGACGGCTATCCCAAGACCTGGGAGATCGAGGGCGTCGAGGCCGAGATCGCGGTCGAAGAGGTCTGAAAGGCTGCTCGCGAGGGACGAGCGAGCAGGTTTTTTTTGGTCCAGCTTTTTCGACGAATGGTGTGCGAACGGAGTGAGCACAACCTGAGGAGAAAAAGGTGGTGGCGGGATCGAGGGTATCGAGGCCGAGATCGCGGTCGAAGAAGTCTGATTCCGACTGCTGAAGAGCAGACGCGGCCTCTGGCCGCGTTTCTCTCGGCGCGAACGACGCGAACGGCGATAGTGCGCAACGAAGCTCTACAGACCATTCGATCGGGTCGCTGACCCGCTCGAAGAAGCCGTGAGCGAAGTAACGCCACGACGACATCCCACCGCTCGTATCCACCGTTTCATTGATTCGTTCGGAAAGACGGAAGTGAAATCCTCGTTCCCCCCAATGATGGAGCGGTTCATGGTTCTAATGGCGTGACCGTGATAGCCGGAGGTGTTCCCTGACTTATGAGTATTATTTGAAACCGAAATAGTATTATTCCGGTAGAAAGTACCGGAAGATACGTAATGATATCGCGACGGTCAGTCCTCCAGGCACTCGGTGCTGGGTCCCTGGGGGCAGTATCCGGCTGTCTGGACGGCTTTCCGGCGTCGAGTGCCAGAACCGAACGGGAGACACACGAGATTACCGATGGGTTCGGACGGACGGTCGCCATCCCGGAGACGGTCGGTCGTGTCGTCGGTGTCGGGCCAGGAGCACTCCGCCAGCTCGCGTATCTGGGTGCAACCGATCTCGTTGTCGGCGTCGAAGACGCCGAAGACGGCTGGGCGAGGCGCGTTCCGTACAACCTTGCGAATCCGGAACTGCGGGACAAACCCGTGATCGGTTCGGCTGGTCCCAATGCGGGAGGGAACAGCGAACGGATTCTCGCCATCGATCCCGACGTAATCTTCTATTACGGCGAGCCTTCGCGTGCCGAAACGTTGCAATCCCAGACCGACACGCCTGTCGTCGGCCTCGCAATCGTCGACATTACCGACGCGAGTGCACGAGAGACGATGTTTGAGACGTGGCGACTCGTCGGTGACGTACTCGGGAAGGCGACCCGTGCTGAGACGATCATCGAGTTCGTCCGTGAGTCGATTACCGACCTTCAGGGGAGAACAGACGCGATTTCAGTTCACGAAAGAGTGGGGGCCTACGCTGGTGCGATCAACTACAAGGGGTCCCACGGCATCGCGACGACGCGCAAGCGCTTCGCGCCGTTTCACTGGTGCAGTGTCGAGAACGTCGCCGACGCCATCGACACCGACGCCGCTTCGGTGGCCGTGAGTGACGAACAATTGCTCAGCTGGGATCCGGAAACGGTGTTCGTGAGCGCATCGAACCTGGGACGGGTTCGCGAAGACGTGAGTGCACACCCCGAATACGCCTCGATTCGTGCCTTCGAGACCGAGGAAACGTACGCGATTTTGCCACACGCGAGCTACCATCACAACTACGGATCGATCCTCGCAAATGCCTACTTCGTCGGGAAAACGGTCTACCCCGACCGCTTTGACGATGTCAATATCCGCGCGAAGACGAACGAAATCTTCGAGACGATGCTCGGCACGGGACTGTACGAACCCCTTCTCGACAGATACGACGCCCTCCAGGGACTCGATCTGCAATGACCGATACCGTCACGTCAGGCCACCGGGAGTCGGCCCCGCGGCGAGTCGGCTTTCTCGGCGGCGTCGCCGCGTTGCTCCTCATCACCTCCGTCGTGGCCCTGGCGATCGGTTCCGTTCGTGTGCCCCTCCCCGACTTGTTCGAGGCCCTGGCTGGCGGCGGTACTGAACTACATCGGAACATCGTCTGGCGGAACCGGCTGCCACGCGTCCTCGCCGCGATCGCGGCCGGCGGCGGCCTCGCCGTCGCGGGGGCAGCGATGCAGACGATCCTCCGGAATCCCCTCGGTGCGCCGTACACTCTTGGCATCTCCCAGGCCGCGGCCTTCGGTGCGGCACTGTCGATCCTGCTCACCGGCGTTGGAGCCGGCTCGTCACGGGGCGGACTCCTCGCAACGTGGCTGACGCCGATCGCGGCGTTCATGGCCGGGATGGTCTCGACGGGCGTGATCCTCGCGCTGGTCACCTATCGTCGGGCTACGCCGGAGACGATGATTCTCACCGGCGTCGCGCTCGGGTCGTTGTTCCAGGCTGGATTGACGCTGTTGCAGTACTTCGCCAGCGACACCGAGGTCGCGGCGATCGTCTACTGGACGTTCGGCGACGTGGGACTGGTCGGCTGGTCGCGCGTCGGGCTCATGCTCGCGGTCGTCCTCGTGGCGACGGCCTACTTCGTCCGGCACGGCTGGGATTACGACGTACTGGACGCGGGGACGTCGACGGCCAGGAGTCTCGGCGTAAACGTCGAGTCGCTCCGTATCCGGGGAATGGCGATCGCGTCGCTCGTGACCGCGCTGATCGTTTCGTTCGTAGGTATCATCGGGTTCGTCGGACTGGTCGCTCCACACATCGTCCGAATGGTCATCGGTGGGACCGAGCGATACCTCCTGCCGGCTTCGGTCCTGGTCGGCGCGACGTTGCTGGTCGTGGCCGACACAGTTGCTCGGACGGTCCTCACACCGGTCGTGTTGCCGGTCGGGATCCTCACGTCGTTCATCGGCGCGCCGCTTTTCATCTCCCTCGTCATCGAGGGGAGGGACTACTGGTGACACTCGAAATTCGGGGACTTCAGTTCGCGTACGGCGAGGAGTCTGTCCTCGACGGGATCGACTTCACGGCCGAGTCGGGCGAGTTGCTGGGCCTGCTCGGCCCGAACGGATCGGGCAAGAGCACGCTCCTGCAGTGCTGTACTCGCCTGTTGGAGCCGGACGGCGGGGAAGAGACTCTCGAAGGCGATCGGGTGGGCGACCTCCCAGCCGACGAACGCGCTCGCCGGATCGGATACGTTCCACAGACCGAATCCCGGACGTTTCCGGCGTCGGTCTTCGAGACGGTCCTGCAGGGTCGACGACCCCACGGCGGATGGACGCCGAGTGTCCGCGATCGGGAAGCTGTCGAGGTGACGATCGAACGCCTCGGAATCGATGAACTTGCGGCTCGAAACGTGAGTGAACTCTCCGGGGGACAGCGCCAGAAGGTCCGCCTGGGCCGGGCGATCGTCGGTGATCCGTCCGTGTTGTTGCTCGACGAACCGACGAGTGCGCTCGACCTGAAACACCGCCTGGAAGTGATGGACCTCCTGGTCGAACACGTCCGGGAACGCGATGTGACGGGTCTGCTCGCCATTCACGACCTGAATCTGGCCGCCCGCTATTGTGACCGCGTCGCGCTGCTGGCTGACGGGCAGATCCACGCGGTCGGGGCCCCCGACGTACTGACGTCCGAAACAGTCCGGGCAGTCTACGGCGTGGAGGCGTCCGTTCGGGAGCATCGTGACCGGCAGCTGGTCGTGCCCGAGCAACCGGCGACGGGTTCGAGGGCAGATGTGCAATCGACCGATCGGACCGAGGACGCCCCGGGAGCGGTCGAGGGAACCGCGACCGACGACTGATCGAGGTGAGACAATGGACTACGACAGCACACACGTCGGAACGGTACACAGCGATTTCGAGGAACCGAGCGATCCGGATGCGATGCGCGACGCCGAGAGTACGATCGTCGTCGACACCGAGTACGAGGAGGCGCTCTACCGGATCGAGGACAACGACCACCTCAAGATCGTCTTCTACATTCATCAGGCTGACGAGCCGACCCTCAGAGGGCCGCGACGCTATGGCGTCGAGCGTGGGACCTTCGCCTGTCGAAGCCCCAACCGGCCGAGCCCGATCGGCACGACAACCGTCGAACTGATCGAACGCGACGGTCAGGAGTTGCGGGTCCAGGGTCTCGACGCTATCGACGGCACGCCCGTGCTGGATATCAAGCCCTACGCCCCAAATCTCGACCGACCCGAGGAGACCGACGAGGACCGCCGCGATGCGCCGCGGGAACGGATCGAACGCGGGGTTCGAAACCGTGAACGCGAGGAACTCCTCCTGCGGGCGGGTGAGATCCACGGCCACTTCTGTCCGTATCTGGCGCTGGGAGTGATGTCCGGCGTCCACGCGATGCGGGAACTCGGGGCAACGAACGAGGGAATGGAGGACTACCTGGCCGTCCTCGAGACGAACAGCTGCTTCGCCGACGGTGTCCAGGTCGTGACGGGGTGTACGTTCGGGAACAACGCACTGATCTATCGCGATTACGGCAAGACCGCCGTGACGCTCGTCTCGCGGGACGAACCGGACGACGGCGTCCGCGTCCATGTTAAAGAGCGCGAGGAGATCGTCGAGCGTGACTATCCTGAAGCGAGTGAGTTGTTCGACCGCGTGATCGCCGAGGGGGAGGGGACGGCCGCGGATCGCGAGCGACTGTCCGAAGTGTGGGCCGAGGTCGCCTTCAACCTGATCGATCGACCGATACACGATCTTTGTGACGTCGAGACGGCCGTCTCTGTCGACTTGCCAGACCGCGCGCCGATCTTCGAGGACGCCACCTGTGGCGTGTGTGGCGAGTCGGTCATGGCACCGAAGACGGTCGAGTGCGACGGTGAGACGCGCTGTCGGGACTGTGCGGACGCGTCGTATCTTCAACTGGACGGCCGTGGACTGGCCCGGATCGACCCCCGGAAGTGACGCGTTCGGTTCGTGACCGTGTCGTGGAGGTCGCGACCGACGCCGGCTCGTTCACTCGACGATCAGGTCGTCGTCCATCGGCAGCACGGAGTAACTGACCGTCTGGACGTCTTTGGTCGCCCGGATCGTGCCGACGACTGTCGAGATCGCTTCGAGCGTTCCTTCGAGGACGAACAACTCGAGACAGGCGTTCTCGCCGACGTGGGTGTGGAAGTTCGATTCGACGATATCGTCGAACTCGTGGCGGATCTCCATCATCTCGGCCTCGACATCGCCGGCCTGATAGTCGAACAGAACCGTCACGGTCGCCATCAACAAACGCCCTTCCAGTGACTGGTCGTCGAACTCGTCGAGTAACTCCCGGCTGGCGTCGCGGATCACCTCGCTTCGCCCGCTGTAGCCGTGTTCCTCGGCGAACTGATCCAGTCGATCGACCAGATCTTCCGGCATCGAGACACTGACGATGGGCATACTTGAAGGCGCGGCCGTCAGATATTAACAGTTGGCATCGCTCCTTGGTCCCTTTCGATACTGCGTCGCCCCTCAGCGAGTACTCGCCGTTTGCTCCGCGGTGTGTATGTCGAATTCCGTACTCACGTCACCCAGCAGCGTGTCGCTGATCTCGGGCGCCGTTGAGTGGTCGGCACGGTCGGGGACCCCCTGACGTCCAGTCCCATCTCGACGGCGAGTTGCACCGTCTTGGTCACTACGTCGGCCGGTCGTGCATCCCTGTAGTATGAACATCTACTCGTTCCAGAGGGGGTAGGAAACGACCGAAGGCCGAGGTCCTTGGAGGTCAACTGAACGCCCAGGTCTCCGGGGGTCTATCTGCTCAGACCGGACTTGTTTTCCGGCGAACGGACTCGTCTGGCAGAACGAAGATCGAATTCATAACTAATATCCTCTAAATAGCAATTTTTATTAAATTAGATAGATTAGTTATTACTGGAGTCAATAACCAATGTACGGGGACCCAGACGACATGCACGCACCATGAACGTGGAAATCGAAACCGGACGGACACGACGTGAGCATATCGCAGTAGTGGTCAGCGCCGTCACCGCGATCCTCTTTGCCGCGGTCGTGGCAGGGGGTATCGTCGCCGGCCGGCTGACGCTCGTGGTCGTCGTGGCCTTCGGCTTCCTCGCGATGGTCGCTGGGGTGACGATCAGTCTCTTCGTGGACTTCGGGACACCCGACCGTCAGGTCTGGGCCTACGGCCTCGCCAGTGGGGCGATGCTCGCCAGCGCCGCGGCCCTCCTCGCACCGAAGGCGATCACTCGCCACCCGGAGTACGGCGGGTTCGCCATCGCCCTGGGCTATCTGGCTGGATACGCCGGCCACGAACTCGGTCACCTCGTCACTCACTACGACCTCCCGCTGAACGCTGCCGTAAGTGAGCTCACGCTGCACGCATTCGCAGCAGGGTCGATCATGGGCGTCGTCTACGGCTCGCTGCCCGACCTCTCGGCGCTGTTCGGCTTTGGCATCCTGGCACACAAGTTCCCGGCCGGGTTCACGGGGTCGGAGGCGCTGAAACAGTCGGGGATTCCACGCACAATCATGATCGTCCCCGCGTCGGCCGTCGCCCTGGCGGCGATCCCGCTGTCGATCTTGACGCCGGACCTCTCGGCGACTGTCCAAGCGGTGTTCTACGGCGTCTCGACGGGCGTGTTCGCCCACGTCGGGATCGACATGTTGCCGGAGTGCTCACACGTCGGCTCTCACGCCGATTCCAGCGGGCATGGATCCATCGAGTGCTCGCGCAATATTCATCGCGTCCGACAGTACGCCGTGGCGAGCACTTTCGCCGGAGCCGGCGCGATTTTCGTGCTGTGGCAGGCTCTCGCGATGGGATAGGTGACGGCCAAGGTTCACAGACATTAGCTATATTTTCCGAATAGAGAATTGAATTTCTCTTTCAGAGATCGAAGTTTTTAATATTGTGAATAAGGTACAAGACAATGCAATGGAATCCGAGACAGACGACACGAGCGGTATCCCGTTGATCGGCGATGCGTTCCCCGATCTCGAGGTCGAGACGACCCACGGCACGATCTCGCTGCCGGCGGACTACGCGGGCGAGTGGGTCGTGCTGTTCAGCCATCCGGGTGACTTCACGCCGGTCTGTACGAGCGAGTTTGTCGCCTTCGAGGATCGACGCGAGGAGTTCGAGGCACGCGATGCCAACTTGATCGGCCTCTCGGTCGATCGCGTTCACTCACACCTCAAGTGGGTCGATTGGATCGAGGAGGAACTCGGCGTCGAGATCGGCTTCCCGATCATCGCCGACGAGAGCGGTCGAGTCGGTGAACAACTGGGTATGATCCAGTCCGGTGCCGGGACGAGTACCGTCCGGGCCGTCTTCGTCATCGATCCCGAGGGCGTCGTCCGGCAGGTACTGTACTACCCCGAAGAGATCGGTCGCAACATCGACGAGATCCTGCGCTCGCTGGACGCTCTCCAGAAGAGCGACGACGAGGGCGTTGCCACGCCGGCAAACTGGCCTGAGAACGAGCGCTTCGGCGATCGCGTCCTCCTGCCGCCGCCGGGCACCCGCGAGGACGTCGATACCCGCGAAGCCGAAGCCGAAGACGAGGGTTACGAGCAGTACGACTGGTGGTTCACCCTCTCCGAACAGTAGGTTAGTACGCCACTACAACGCGACTCACTGCACTCTGGCCTGCTGGCGAATCAGTCCCTCGAAGTTCTCGAAAACGCGTTTCGCCGCCGCCGTTTCGGCGTGTGTTGCGGGCATAATCGCGTCGAGGATCCGATCGAGACGTGCAGCCGGGATTTCGCCCTCCTTGTTCTGGACGACCCACCGAGCGGTCTCGAGGTCGTACTCGGGATGGAACTGGACGCCGAGTGCGTTCTCGACGCGAAACGCCTGGATCGAGCACTCGTTCTCGGCGAGCAGCGTCGCGTCCTCCGGGAGGTCGACCACGGCGTCGGAATGGCTTTCGAATGCGAGAAACGATTCGTCGATCCCCTCCAAGAGCGGATCGGCCGCCACGCGATCGATCGTGGCGTAACCGAGTTCGTACTCGCCCATCGGCTCGACAGCTCCACCCAGCGCCCGAGCGAGGAGCTGGTGACCCCAGCAGATGCCAAGTACCGGCACGCCGGCGGTCACCGCGTCGGCCACCCACTCGGCCGTCCGGTCGATCCACGCTCGCTCCTCGTAGACAGCGGTCTGTGAGCCGGAGACGACGACACTCTCGTCCGTCCACGCGTCGGTGTCTGGATCCGGCGGGACATCGTGGTCGCTCACTTTCCAGGCTGTCACGGGCAGGTCGATTTCCCGACGGACATTCCGTTCTGCGGGCGTCTGCCCGATCGAAGCATCGAGGAGTGTAACGGTTGGCTCTGTCATAATCGGTGGATCCAGATCTCGGTCGGGCTACTCGTGGCCGCTCGTCGTACGGGCGACGTCAGCAAAAGCACTTGGCCAACGTGTGTGGTTGCCGGAAACCGATGGGCCGACCGGACTGAGAATCTCTCCTGTTTTTGCCGTTCCAAAACCTGACAACGGAATCAGAACTCACAAGAGCTACTGGAACATACATTTTTGAAACAAATGTTGCTTTGCATCCCCAGTCGTGACGACGGGACGCTTGAGGCACCGACCTCACCGCACTTCGGACGAGCACCGAACTACTCGGTGTACGATTCCAATACCGAGGAGGTCGAGGTGATCGACAACGACGGCCAGCACCACGGTGGCCGTCGCTCGCCACCGAAGATCATCGCCGAGACGGGCGCCGACACGCTGATCGTCGGCAATCTCGGCCAGCGGGCCGTCGAGCGGTTCGACGCGATGGACATCGAGGTCTACTGTGGGGCCGAGGGGACTGTCAGCGACGCCATCGAACAGTTCGAAGCGGGCGACCTCGAGGCAGCGACTCCCGACGGGACCCACTGTGAAGGCCACGAGAGCCACGACCACGACGACGGCCATTCTCATGGGCACGATCACGAACACCACGCGGAGTGAAACAGACGATGCCCATGCCCACAGTCACGATACTCGCAGACAACGAAGTGACGGGTTCACGACCGAAAGGACTGCGCGCCGAGTGGGGCTTTTCGACGGCGATCGACGACGTGCTGTTCGACGCCGGACAAACGGGCGTCGCCGCCGACAACGCCGGGACGCTCGGCGTCGGTCCCTTCGAGACGGTCGTCCTGAGTCACGGTCACTACGACCACACCAAAGGCCTGCCACCGTTCCTCGGAGACGCCGAACGGCTGTACTGCCATCCCGACGCCTTCGAGCCGAAGTACCACGGCGAGGAGCAGATCGGGATGCCGTACGCCCGGTCGTGGCTCGAAGCGAGGGTCTCGATCACGACACACACCGATCCAGTCGAGGTCGCGCCAGGGATTCACGCGCTCGGTGAGATCCCGCGGGAGTATCCCGACAGCCGAACTGGCGAAATAGTCGCGGACGGCAAGCGCATCGAGGACCCTGTCCGGGACGACCAGTCGCTGGCCATCGAGGTCGACGATGGCATCAGCCTCGTCCTAGGTTGTTGTCACGCCGGCCTCCGAAACACGATTAGCTACGCCGAAGACGTCTTCGACGCACCGGTGCAGACCGTGATCGGTGGAACCCACCTCCGATCGGACGATCGACGCGAGATCGACCCCATCGTCGAGTGGCTCGACGGGCGGATCGAACGGATCGCACCGACACATTGTACTGGTCACGTCGCCAGGCGCGCACTCGAGGATCGCTTCGGCGAACGGTTCGTCCGCGTGGGCGCGGGATCGCGGATCGACCTGTGACTGTCGAAGGGCGCGGCGATTCTTGCCAATTGGGTACTGGCAAAAGGGTTATGCCGGGGGATTTACTAGCGAACGTGATGGCACCGAAAACGAGCGGACGTGGCGGCCCGCGCGGAGCAGGGTGCTGTGGTGGCGATCGTCGCCGAGGTGATCGACGCCGCGAGCGCGCCCGGAACGAGAACGGACAGTTCGCCGATTCGATCGACCCGGCGGACGTCCTCTCGGTCTTCGACGCCGTCGAAGGGCCAGTCGTGACGAGCACCGACGTCGCCGACGTGCTCGGCATCTCGACGGAATCTGCCCGACAGCACCTGAACGAGCAGGTCGGCGAAGGGACGCTCCGTCGGCGCAAGACCGGCCGGACGATCGTCTACTGGCAAGTGACGACGAACAAAGGCGAAGGGGACGAGTGAACGGTTCCGGAGTACGATTCATGAGTCTACGCACACACGATGTGGTGGACGATCTCACACCTGGGGAGGGGCGATACCTTTGTGGCGTCCTCTACCGGACGCTGGTGGATTCACCGCCGGTGAGCAACCGTGAACTCACCGACTATCTCGACGTCAGTGGCGCGAGCGTCACCGGCATGGTCGAGTCACTCGCCGAGCAAGAGCTGGTCGAGTACGAGCGCTACCATGGCGTCGAGTTGACCGACCGTGGCGAGCGTGTTGCCCGGGCTGTGTTGTGGCGTCGGTGTGCGGTACAGACGTTCTTCGAACAGGGACTCGATCTCTCGTTGAGCGACAGTCGCGCCTACCGGATCGGCTTCGAGTTGTCCCGCGAGCAGATCCGCGCGATCGGCGATCGCACCGATCAGCCTTGCCGATATCACTGTGAGGCGTCGTCCGCGGCCGAATGCGACGTGTTCTCGGCCTGAAATACCTCCGTTCTACTGACTCTTGGCCCCGCTTCTCGCTTCCTCGAGATCGACGTTCTCTAGCCCGGCGATGTCGAGTGACGGCTACTGTCGAGGCATCGCCCTACAGCGTCACAGCGCGTCGGCGATGACGGGTGCGACGCTGACGTCGCTGACGATGCGTTCCAAGGTGTCCGTGGCGTACATGTTCTCGACGCCGGCCCGGAGGAGTTTGCTCCAGGCCCCGCTGGCTAGCAGCGGGTGGACACAGGTCGCAAAGACCCGGTCGGCCCCAGCGTCGGTTGCTGCCCGGGCCGCCGTGGACATCGTCGCGCCCGTGGCAACGAAGTCATCGACGAATACGACGTCTCGGTCCGCGACGCTCGACTCGACGGGAGCGAGTTCCGCTGCGTCGGCCGATCCGGCCGGCGGGACGAGGTGATCGACCGCGCCGGCACCGTAGGCGTCCCGGACGGATTCGGCGAGCGGGCGGGCCTGTTCGTCGGTTCCTAAAAACAGCGGATCGGCCAATCCGTCCGGTAGCGGTTCGGCCAGTCGGTGGGAGCCGTCGACGGCAGTGGCGGGCACCTCGAACATCTCCTCGGCGTCTTCCTCGTGGGGGTTGACCGTGATCACCCGGTCGCTCCCGGGCGACAGCGCCCGAGCGACCGTCCGCAACGAGACAATGTCGCCGGGCTGGTACTTCCGGTTCTGACGCGCGTATCCAGGGTACGGGACGACAGTGACCACCTCGTCGGCGCCGGCTTGCCGCGCTGCGTCCTGGAGAAGGAGTGCCTCTATGTGGGCGTCGTTCGAGACCGTCGAGATGACCACGATCGCCCGATCGGCGATGGATTCGGTGACTTCCACGTTCAACTCACCGTCGGGGAAGTACTCGACTTCGGCTGCGCCGAGCGGTTCGCCGGTCGCTTCGGCGATCCTGGCCGCGAGCGTCTGGGAGGCCGACCCGCTGAGGATCATCTTTCCTCCGAGGCGGAAATCCCGCCGTTCACGGCGGGGAGGAAGCCGATACGATACTGTGCTACCGC
>NZ_SPQG01000014.1 GCF_004944975.1 Halorhabdus amylolytica | reverse complement strand
GCCGCCGAGGCGGGTTGCCGTGAGGCAACTAGGTGCACGAGCGGCGGATGCCGCGAGTGCAGGTCGCCGGAAGGGCGACCAGTTGCCGAGACGGTGGTAACCGCCGAGGCGGGGGACGCCGTCAGGCGTCCCCGAATGCGCGACCGGCGGTAGCCGGAAGCGCGGGAGGCGTCGTCAGACGTCTCCGTTTGCCGAAACGGCGCAAGCCGCCTGGCGATGTCGCGTGCCCGGGTTCGCCGCGCTGTCATCGCACCACTGCGGGTACACTCGGGCGGGGACTGAGGCACGCAGGAACAATTTCTCGCCGCGGACAGTAAAGCGCTTCGCGGTGTTCAGATCGTGTACGCCGATTCCCGGAGCTGGACGTACCGATCGCCGCGGAACGACCACCGTTTGCGCCGATAGCGCAGATACATCCCGATCCCATCGATTCCAGCGGCCAACGCCTGCCGTTTGCGCGTGCCGTCAGTCTGCAGCATCCGATCGATGATTCCGAAGTAGCGGTCCCAGTCGGCCGGTTCCATGCCACGGACGAGATCGGCAAAGGTGACGTTCCGGCGGATCTCGTCTCCGAGTACCTCTTTCCAGGCGTCGTTGTACCTGCCGAGGTCGCCTTCCGCGGCGAGTTGTCCGGCGATTTTTCCTGTCCGGATGGCGACGTGATCGCCACCCTCGTGGAAGGCGGAGGTCGCTCCCATTGCCCCGCCGACGACAGCGACGTTGGCGGCCGTCGGCGACTCGATCGGGCGCGTCGAGGAGATCGGATACGCCTCGGTCCCGGACTGTTTCCCGCGGTCCTCGACGATCGGGAAGTCTTCGAGGTCGTATTCAGGGAACTCACGTTCGAGCAACCGGCGAATATAGATACGGCCCGGTGGGACTGCGTCGTCATCGCGATCGAGGAGTGCATAGGACTCCCGGTCGGTCACGTCGTCGATGTCCAGCCCGATCGGCATCGTCAGTCCGATACGCGCCACAGGCTCGTCGTTGGGGAAAATCCAGGGGTAAGCCGTGTGACCGGGCATGACGCCCCACCAGAACTCGATGTGGTCGGGGTCGAACAACTCCTCGGGCATCCGACGATGTTCCTGGTACGCGATGTGGTTCGCACGATCGGGCGAGAGATAGGTGTCTGCACTCTCGTCGTCGGGCAGGAACTGATCGAGCACAGGAAGTGTCACGGTGCGTTGGGGCCCGTCGGCGAGCACGATCACGTCGGTCCGGATCGTCTCCCCATCGGCAAGCATGAGGTCGTGTACCGGAGACGGCCCGGAGAGGTCTGACTCGACTTCCTTCACGCTCGTCCCGACGCGATAATCGGCTCCCGCGTTCTCGGCCCGTTCACGTATCCAGTCGTCGAAGCGGGCCCGGTGAACGGTGAAACCGAAGCCGTCGTAGGAGGCGTCGATCCCAGTGTCGGTGAGCGTGACCGACTCGCTGGGACCGTGGAAGGTCGCCCCTTCGAGTTCGCTGAGAATCACGTCCTCGGGGATCGCCGACGGATCCTCGTCCATGATGTCGACCCAGTAGTCGAGGATACCGGCCGCGTCCGTCGAGTCCGGTCCGAGTTCGTCCCGGTCGCTCCGCGGGACTCCCTTCTCGACGAGGACTACGTCGGCCCCGGCGTTCGCGGCGGCACGGGCGGCCGAGGAACCAGCCGGCCCACCGCCGACGATCGCGACGTCTGCTCGCTCCATACCGCTACCGCGATCTGATGTCCCTTAAAGCTCTTGTCCTGGACCGGGCGTCGCTTCGATCGATCGGGCGTTTCTCCTGGGCCCGTCGACGGGGTCCGGAAGACCGATCGTCGGGTCCAGCGTGTTTCCGGCCATTTTGGCGATACGGTCGTGGGAGGCAGCGTCGCCGATGATCTGGCGATACTGGCGGTCGATCCTGCGAACGAGCGACTGATAGGCGCTGGAGTCGGACAGGTGCATCCGGTCGTTGGCGTCTTCGAGCCGGCCTCGCCGCGACACCATCGCGAACCACTCACGGACGGGTTCCGGTGCGTCGAGACGCGTCAGCAGGCGATCGACCAGCGACCGGAGTTCGGAACGATCGATCGGCTTGATGACGTAGTCGTCAACCGGGAGGTCCGCGACGGCCGGCTCCGGGCGCTCGCCCGTCACCATGGCGATCGCGCCCTGATAGCCTTCGGCGCGCAATCGCCGTGCGACGACGTCACCGTCAGGACCCGGCAACCGCCGATCCAGTAGAAGGACATCCTCGTCCTCGATCCGATGGAGTGCTTCCGTGCCGTCGGCGATCGTCACCACGTCGTATTCCTCGAGCAGTCGAAGACGATGGAGCTCCAGAACGTCTGGATCGTCCTCGACGATAGCGACCGTCACTGACTCGCCCATGGGAAAAGCGAATGATCCGGACGGACCTCAACCCCGTTTACTGTTTTGATCGTTCGAGACCGTTCAAACGATGCCCTAACAATTTTTGAGGCTGTTTCATGGTTCTACGGCTGACTCGGGGGTGGTTGGTGAGAGCGCACCAGTCTTTTTTGCTCTCGGACACCGCGTGTTGGGTATGTCCGATCGTGAACGCGAGAGTCATTGGAGGGTCGGCCGTGTCGAATGATTCCCCGGACGTGCTCGTCCTGCGCGGAAAGCCTCACGGGATACCGAGTCGGGAATACGCAACGGCGCTGCGGGATAGACTTCTGGACGACGTGTCTATCGCGGCGGCCCGGACCCCGGGCGACGAACGGGAGGCGATCGAGGAAGCGCCGATCGTCACCGGGGGAAACATCGGGGAGTCGTTGCTAGAGCGTGCCGAGTCACTGGAGATGTTCGCCTGTACCGCCGCGGGGTACGAGCATCTGCCCCTGGAAACGATGGCCGACCGGGGGATCGCCGTGACGAACGCTTCGGGCGTGCACGGACCCAATATCGCCGAGCACGTCATCGGCTCCTTCCTGGCGTTCGCCCGCGGATTCTTCCAGGCGCGTCGCCAGCAGCGCGACCACGAGTGGCGGGCCTTCCAGTCGCGGGAACTCGCCGGGAGCAGGGTCGCGATAATCGGGATGGGTGCGATCGGTCGGGCGGTCACCGACCGCCTGGCGGGCTTCGACGTGACCACGGTCGGCGTCCGGCACACACCCGAGAAAGGCGGCCCGACCGACGAAGTCTACGGCTTCGAGGACATCCACGAGGCACTTGCCGGGACGGAATACGTCGCGATCGCCACGCCGCTGACAGCGGAGACTCGGGGACTGATCGGCGCTGAGGAACTGGCGACTCTGCCTCCGACCGCGGTACTAGTCAACGTGGCACGTGGTCCGATCGTCGAGACGGAGGCGCTGGTCGATGCCCTGCGTGCCAACCACCTGCGTGGGGCGGCGCTGGACGTGACTGACCCCGAACCACTCCCGAACGACCATCCGCTGTGGGACTTCGAGAACGTCTTCGTCACGCCCCACCAGTCCGGACACACCGCGGAGTACTTCGAGCGGCTGGCCGACATCGTGGCGCCTAACGTCGAGACGATTCTAGACGAGGGCGATCCAGACTCGTTACGGAACCGAGTCGCGTGACGCCGACAGGGAATCCGACATCAAACCTCGGGTAACGGGCTCGATCGTCCGATTTCAGTCGTTTCCTCCCGGACCGACACCCCCAGCTCTCGGTGGCGATATACGTCGGCTCCCCGGTGTCATCTCATCTCCCCTGGCTACTCGAACGCTCGCTATCGACACGACGGTTCGCTCGTCAGCGGTTGTTGGAAACACAATGTTCCTTGCTGTCGAGCGAGAAACGTCCGTATGCGAGATTCGAATCGCGAGTGGATACTCGCTCAGCGTCCTGATGGCGAACCCGACATGGGAAGCTTCGAACTGCAGGAGACCGACGTACCCGAACCCAGACATGGCGAGCTACTGGTTCGGGTCCGGTATCTCTCCGTCGATCCGTACATGCGCGGACGAATGCGCGACGCCGAATCGTACGCCGAACCCTGGGACGTCGGGGACCCGATGGAGGGTGCCGTCGTCGGTGAGGTCATCGAAAGCGATAGCGACGCCTACGACGAGGGCGACCTCGTGACGGGCGGCGGCACGTGGGCCGACTACACAGTCCTCGACGCCGACGACGTTGCACCTGTCGACCCGTCGATCGCCGACCTTCCCGCATACCTCGGCGTACTCGGCATGCCCGGACGAACAGCCTACTTCGGACTCCTGGAGGTCGGCGACCCCAAACCGGGCGAGACAGTCGTTGTATCGGGTGCGGCCGGCGCAGTCGGGTCCGTCGTCGGGCAGATCGCGAAGTTGAACGGATGCCGGGTCGTCGGCTTCGCGGGATCGGAACGGAAAGTCGAGTGGCTCACAGAGGACCTTGGTTTCGACGCCGCAATCAATTACAAGGATGTCGACGATTATCGGACGGCGCTCGACGAGGCAGCGCCCGACGGCATCGACGTGTACTTCGACAACGTCGGCGGCCCGATCACCGACGCCGTCTTCACGAAACTAAACCTTGACGCGCGAGTGGCCGTCTGTGGACAGATCGCATTTTACAACGACGAAGGCGTCCCGACCGGCCCTCGGAAACTCCCGCAACTTATCGCGTCACGCGCGACGGTCCAGGGGCTCCTCGTCGGTGACTTTGCGACCCGCTTCGAGGAGGCCAGCCAGCAACTCGGGGCGTGGGTCGCATCAGGGGACATTTCCCACCGGGAGACGACCGTCTCGGGGCTCGAAAACGCGCCCGAGGCGTTTCTCGGCCTGTTTTCGGGCGACAACATCGGCAAGCAGGTTGTTGCCGTTTCGGAATAGTCTCGTTTTTGCCTGCGGTCGGTTTCCGGCCGTTCGTAATTCTTGCCAAGACAAGGTTCCGGGGGCTCAACGGTCGACTGAATCGACGTGACACATGCTCGAAACGCCGACCGGACGGCCAGCACTTCAGGAGGGTCGAGTTGCCACGTACCCGTCACGGGCCTCCAGGATCCAGTACACGAGGAGAACAACGAGACCGGCCACGGTCAGCAATGCGTCTGTTTCGAGACCTCGGACTTGCCAATCCGGGCCGAAGAGAGCAAACGCACCAAGTGTGAGCCAGCAGCCTAACGCGACGAGAAATCGCCAGTGAGAGCCAACAGTGAGTTCACCTGCCTCACCGCGACGAGCCAGGTAGAAATGACCGGCGCCCACGCCGACCGCGTAATACCCGAGAAGCCCCAAGCCCGCAAGCCAGTCCGGCGGTGAGGCTACTGCGATCACAATGAGCAGTGCGAATGCCCCGACGACGGCGATTCCGTAGACGGTGTTTTCACGGGAGACCATGCTTTCCCCTCTCCCCGGTTCGTGAAAACAGTTGGTGTCGTGTATCAGACGTAGCCCTTCTCGACCAGTAACTCGCCGTTGAGGATGCTGGCACCGGCCGCTCCACGCAGCGTGTTGTGGGCCAGACAGTTGAACTGGACGCCAGTTTCAGTCGCCTGGACTCCGCCGACGCCGATCTGCATGCCCTCGGCCCGGTTACGATCGAGACGCGGCTGGGGTCGGTCCGGCTCTTCGAAGACCTTGATCAGCGGATCGGGCGAACTATAGAGGTCCATGGAGGGGTACTCAGCCATCGCCTCGGCAGCTTCCTCCGGACTCACGTCCTCGCTCAGGTCCGCCCAGACGTTCTCAAGGTGGCCATCCAGCGTCGGGATCCGGTTGCAGGAGGCCGCGACGTCCGCTGCGAGCCAGTGGACCTCGGCACCGTCGAACTCGCCCAACAGTTTGCGGGATTCGGTCTCCATTTTCGTCTCCTCGCCACCGATGTGCGGAATGGCGTTATCGATGATTTCCATCGACGTGACGCCCGAGTAGCCCGCTCCGGAGACGGCCTGCAACGTCGAGACGTCGACGCGTTCGACGCCGAAGGCCTCCTGTAAAGCCGCCAGCGGTGGGACCATCGTTATCGTCGAGCAGTTGGGGTTTTTCAGCAGTGCGCCGTCCCACCCGCGACCGTCGCGCTGGACCTCGATCAAATCGACGTGATCGGGATTGACTTCCGGAATAGTGAGCGGAACGTCGGGATCCGTCCGGAAGTTCGAGGAGTTCGAGGAGACGACGTAGCCCGCCTCGGCGAAGCCGGGTTCGACACGTTCCCCGACCGAGGAGGGTAACGAGGAGAACAACAGGTCCACGTCGTCCGGGACGGCGTCGGGTTCGGTCGCGCCGACGGTCATCTCGGCGACGTGATCGGGAATCGGCACGTCGATTCGCCACTTGGCGGCCTCACGATAGGATTTCCCGGCGCTATCCTCGCTGGCAGTCAGTGCAGCGATCTCGAAGTCGGGGTGCGGGTCAAGCAACTGCACGAGTCGTTGGCCCACGGCGCCTGTCGCGCCCAGAATACCGACGGTTACTGGCATGACTGGAGGCTTGGGCTAGGACCGGTCAAAACTGTTTGGATCGCCGGCGGGTCCGAGACGAGAGGAGACAGAGATCAGGCTTCGACGCCGCCGGCCTTCTTGCGGGTGACGTAGCCGGCGATTCGGTTGCGGACGCCCTTCGACTCGACGTTGGTGAGTTCGGTTACAAGTTCTTTGTTGTG
The DNA here is from genome assembly GCF_004944975.1 of Halorhabdus amylolytica. GTDB lineage: Archaea > Halobacteriota > Halobacteria > Halobacteriales > Haloarculaceae > Halorhabdus > Halorhabdus amylolytica. Next base: position 88,982 of record NZ_SPQG01000014.1, on the reverse strand, counting down.
CTCGAAATCCGTCGAGAACGCCTTCGGATATCGTTCCAGCAGCGTCGTCGCGGTCTTCTTGACGTAGGCGGGTTTGATTGCCATGCCGAATCCTTGCCGGTTGGGCCTCTAAAAGGATTCGAAACGGGAGTCCTCGTCGGGAAGTTTGACGACCCCTCCAAGACGTTCGAGGGCCGCCTGTTCGCGTTCGCCACCACATCGTTCGATCACGTCAGCAAAGTACGACAGTCGATCACGGAGACGCTCGTCGTCGTACGCCTCGACGTCCAGCCGCGAAGCCGCCACCGTCGCCTCGATTACCGCCGCATGCCCGCGATTGATCGTCGGGACGACCCGCCGCTCGACTGCGGTCTCGACCGGTCGCAATTCCCAGTCGATCCACTCTGTCCCGCCCTGGGTCCCGTTCTCTCGGCGTTCGACCAAAACACGGGTCCAGGCGTCGGCTGAATCGAGGACAGGGTCTTCGACTTCTCGGACAGTCAGCGCCGCCTCGACGAAGTCGACGGGATCGCGGGTGAACTGGACGTAGCCCTCGCTCTCGCGATCGAAGTTCAGCCGCGTCCGGGTCCGTCCCCAGGTCCGCGCCGTCACCGGGTCATCGGCGTGCAAACCCAGCGCGGCGACGTTGTACGCCCCCTCGGGGCCAGGCGTGGTCACGACGGACTCGGTGACGCCCCGCAGATCGATCGGCCAGTCAGCGCTCACACGTCGACCCCCCTGAGAAGGGCGACAAACAATCCCCCGGCGAGCAGGTCGGCGGTCGTTCCGGGGTTGATCCCCTCTGTGATGAGTTCCTCGGCGAGTGTGCCTGGATCGACGCGGCCGTCGCGGGCGGCCGCTGCGCGTTCCCGGACGTTTTCGGCCACTTCCTCCCCGTGGTTGATCGCGACGAAGGTGTCGGGGTCGGCTGCGAGCATGTCGAGGAATATCGCCGCGGCCCGGTCGGTGACGGGACCATCCCGAGTCTTGATGGCCTCAGCGGCGTCGAACGTCCGCTCGAAGTTCCCGGTCCACTCGCGGGCGATCCCGTCGTGATCGGCCGAGCGTTCCATGATGTCGTACAGCGATAGATTTCGCTGTCGAACCGCTGGGACAGCGCCGCTCCCGCGGCGGACGTCCAGGGTGTCCATGTCCTCGGGTGGATCGGCGACTGCCACGTCGACGTGTTCGAACGCCCGGTAGAACCCGACGGTGTCCTCGACGCCCGTCCCCTCGGCGATCCGTCGCGCGCGGTCGGGCGTCAATTCTCCCAGTGCAGCGGCCCGGACGAGCGGCGCGAGCAACAGCAAGCCGCCGAACTGGGTGTTGCCGCCGGACTGGTCGCTCATCCCTTCGACGGCACGCTCGAAAGCCACCCCGATCGGTGGACCGTCGGGATCGGCCAGCGCCTCCAGCCCCGCACTCGCCCCGACGGCACCCGCGAGGAAGTGCTCGAAGTGCAGTTCGTTGTGATCCCGGTGACGGTCCACGTTACCCGGCTTCGGAGTGGTCCCAACCTCGAGCAACAGCGCGAGTTCGGCCTGCTGAGCGATCGTTCGCGTCACGCTTGGACCTCCCCGGCGGAGCGTTCGCGTTCGGAATCAAACCACTCCTCGGTCGCCTGTCGAACCCTGTCGAGGATCGTCGGCCGGTCGCTCGGTCGCCCGATGCTGACTGCATCCGCGCCGTAGGCGAGGTACTCGCGTGTCGTTGCCCGATCGCGGACGCCGTTGTTGGCGATCACGAACAGATCGGTCGCTGCGACGACCTCGGCGATGCGCCCCTCGCTGTCCATCGCGTCGACGTGGATCACTTCGGCCCCGGCATCCTCGATCCGCCGCGCCACTGTCGGCAAGTCAACGCCTGGCACTTCCGTTCTGACTTTCACGCTGACTTTCGCGCCGGCTTCGGAAGCGGTTGTGACCTGTGCCGCGAGACGATCCGGTTCGGTCAACAGTGACTGCCCCGCGCCGGTCGCACACATCTCGTCCTGGCGGCAGTGGGCGTTGATCTCACAGATTGCGCCGTGATCGGCACAGACACTCGCGACCGTCGCAAGCGGACCGAGAGTGCTGGATCGGACGTTCAGGCCGGCCACAAGCGGGACGTCCGCAAGCGAAACCAGTTGCGCCTCGGCGAACGCCACGGGATCGGCCGGCAGAAACTCCTCGCGATCGCGATCCTCGACCATCCGGCGGGCGGCCTCCCGGCTCGGTTCGTCGACCGCCAGTCCGCCGAGAAAGGCTGCGCCGACGTATGGGACGGCCGCCCGTGCCCACTCGGCGTCAGACTCTCCGCTGAGGCTGGCGAGGGCCATCCGCGGCTCGAAGGGAAGCGAATCCGCGTGGCTCACGTCACCACCTCCAGAGCTTCCCGGACAGCACGGGTCACCCGCGCGGCGTCCGCCTCGGTGTCGAGTGTGGTGTCCGTCCTGACGGTCGGTCTGTCGAGGTTGGTGCCGTCCGCCTCGTCGAGGACGAACGCGTCGACGAAGGCGTAAACCTCGGCGACGCCGGCGGTCGAGGATTCGTACCCTTCGGCTTCCATCAGCTTCGCCGCAGGACCGGAGAATACCCGGTCCTCGACGAACGGTGAGACGGCGACAACGGGCGTCTCCTGAAGTGCTTCGGCGATCCCGTCGATCGCGATCATCGGCCCGAGGCTCGTGATCGGGTTCGAGGGTCCGATAACGACCGACTCCGCGAGTGCATCCAGTACCGGGTCGGTCGCCGTCGCGTGCTCGGCGCCCCGGAACTCGACAGACTCGACGTCCGGTTCACCGTTACGGGCGACCCAGAACTCCTGGAAGTGCATCGGGCCGCCGGGCGTGTGGACAATCGATGCGACGGCATCGTCGCTCATCGGCAGGATCTCCCGGTCGGCACCCAGCGCATCGCTGAGAAGACGCGTTACTTCAGTCAGGGAGTGCCCCTCGTCGAGGAGACTCGTTCGCGTGAGGTGGATCGCCCGGTCGCGGTCGCCGATGTGCATGAACTCCCCCACCGCGGAGAAGCGCCGCCAGCGGGCGAGTTCGCGGCCGGTGGTCTGTCGCTCGTCGGGGAGGTATCGCGGACCGCTCTGGAGGCCTGCCCTCTCAGCGAGAGACTGGACGTACTCGTGAGTCTCGGCGGTATCGTCGGCGATCCCCCACCATGTGTCCGTATCGAGGACGTCACCGGCCTGGAAGAGGCACGTGTCGACGTCCGGGCAGACGAGGAGGCCGCCCAGTTCCACGTCGTCGCCCGTGTTCGCGACGACGGTCGTCTCCCCGGACGGAAAGACACCGCCGGCACCGGCGAGGAGTTTCGGCGTTCCGGTCCCGCCGGCGAGGAACGTGACCATACCGCCCGTTGGGCGCACTGCCCTGATAAGCGTGTCCACGCCCGCCGAAGTCATCAACCCGATTTCACTTTCAATCCTGAGAATTGGGCACATAGACTCATGACCGTGGGGGCTTGCTACCCGGATATGGAAGACGCGTATCGGTTCGCGCCGGCCGCCCCCGGTGAAGCGTACGTTTACGGGGCGGCTGCGCCGGGCTGGCACACGGCCGCTGATCACGAGACGGCCGTCTCGGCCTGGATCGACTTCATGCGCGAGCGGGAGATCGAACGTGTCTGTTGTCTGGTTCCGGGGGCGGATGCCGAAGGGTGTCAATACAATCTCGATCGATACGCCGCGGCGTTCGGCGAACAGCACGTTCTCCACGCGCCACTGCTGGACAGACGGCTCGGTCACCAGGCCGTCCTAGAGGAGTCGATCCTGCCGTTCCTCGAGGAGTCCGTGCGCCTAGAGTCGCCAGTTGTCGTTCACGGACTCGCGGGACTGGGACGAACGGGACAAGTTCTGGCCGCGTGGCTGGTCGACGGACGGGAATACGAGCCCGAGTCGGCGATCGAGACCGTCGAGGAGATGGGCCGATTCCCCGAGGAACCCGTAGAGGACGGGAACGTCACCGAGGAGGAATTGCTCGAGTGTCTCGCCGCTGTCGAATGACGACTCGGCGGGCTTCACACTGAATGCCCACGGCGGCTGGACGATGACAAAGCGAATCGGTGTATCAGTTTCCAGACAATCGGGAACGTCAGTAACCCTCTCAGCCGGGCAATAACACATATCCGGCGTCAGATCGGACGGTCCGCCGTTCGGTTCTCACTCGTCGCTCGGGGGAGACCCAGGCCCGGTCGGATAGTAGAACTCGTGTTTGGACTCGGTCTCGAAGCTGTCGAGGACATCCATGAGCGGTTTGGCGTACCGGGTGAGGTTCTGAGCCTGCTGTGAGACCTCGGTGAGTTCTGCAGCCTGTTCTTCGGCCGCACCGGCGACGTTCTCGGATTCAGCCATCGTCTCGTCGATGAACTCAGCGAGGGCCTCGATCATCTCGGTCACGTCACGGAGACGATCGAGGGGCATCTCGACGTCAGGATCGTCGACTGATTCGAGCTGTTCGATGATCCCGTCGATCGTCGACGCGAGTTCCTCGAGTTGCTCCTGTTGTTCGTGGGCGTCGTCCGAGATGTGCTGGATGGAGTCGGCGACCTGTTCGGCGGCATCACGGACGTTCGCAGCTGAAACCTCCACGACTTCGCCGGCTTCCTCGACCTCGTCGGCGAAGTGCTTGAGCTGGCCAGTGGTGTTCTCTAACTCCTCGATCATGTTGTTGAAGTCCGTGGCGATCTCGTCCATGGCCTCGTTCTCGCCGTCAGTTTCCATCCGCCTGGTGAGATCGCCTGCCGCACATTCTTCCATGATTTCGCTGTATTCCCTGGCCTTGGACTGGAGGTAATCGTTCATCTCCATGGCCTCAGCACGGGCGACCTCGGCTTCCTTGCGGGCCTGTTCGGCCTCGTTGATCTGCTGTCGAAGGGCGTCGCGCATGCTCGCGAACCCGTCGTACAGTCGGCCGATCGAATCGATCCGACCGGAGTGGATGTCCACGTCGAGATTACCTTGTTCCATCTCCTCGACTTTCTCCCTGAGGCGATTGAGGTCCCGGGATGTCGTGAAGCCGATCACCGCTCCCAGCAGACCGATGAACAGGACAGCCCCGAACGTCACGATTGTCCCCCAGGTCGTGATGGTTCTGACGAACCCGAACGCGCTACTCTGCGGTTCGTGAACGAGGATTGCCCAATCGACACCGGCTCTCTCCACCTGCACCGGTGCGTAACTCACCACGTAGGGCTCGTCGAGGACTGATGGGTCCGACTCCGCGTTCGCATCGACACCGACTTCTGTACGTGCACGCTCGACGTACTGGTTCGCACTCCCGTCGCTGTAGGAATCGAACAGTCGGCGGCCGTCTGTCGCGATCTGAACGGTCCCATCGGCGTTGACGACGCGGGTAAAGCGTTCGGATCCTTCGGCGGGACCCAGTGCCTCAGTCAAGGAGTCGGTTGCATACTCCACGACGAGATACCGATTGGATGTCTCGGGTACGGGACTGATGAACGCCGTCAGATGGGTCCCTTCGACTTCGTGGACGTCCGTGACGCGTGCGCTCCCGACGCTGAGATCGCTCAGGTCCTGCATCGCGATCCACGCCCGTTTACCGTCGGCCAGGGATTGCCCGTCCGGAAGTTGTGGACTGGCAACGACGCTGGTCGAGTCTTCTGTCTGTTCGAGAACGTAAATGGACTGCATGCCGTAGAGGTTTCCGCTGGTCCGTGAGAGGTAGCCCGTCATGTCGATGGCCGCTCCCGACCCCGTCCGGGTCAGTATCTCGTTCTCTGCCGTGACTTTGACCGCGATCGCGTTCCGCTGGACCCACGTTTCGACGACACCGGCTTGCTGTTCGGCCAGTTCCCGATACTCCTGTTCGACGTTCTCCTCGACCTGTCCCGATACGCTCTGGGTCGCCACCACTCCGAGCGCGCCGATGACGAGCCCCATCACGATCAATATCAATGCGAACTTGAGTGTGAAGCGTCGCCGAACGAAGTCCGGAACGAGTGATCGTGAAACGGCCTGTATCGACCCACTACTCGAAGATGATTGCGGCGAGTCTGCCATATATTACCCTCTATTCGTCGATTCACTCTCATCCACAATAGATATATGTGGTACGGATCCCGTAACTGATGAGTTTTGATACCGTCCTTCTGTCATGGTTGTCGGTGCCATGTGACACACCCTTTAAACGGGAATCGAAAGGGGAGACTGACGCGAATCCTGCGGGCAAACCAAACGCGGAATAGCGAAGGTACCATTAAAACCTCTCCGGAGGTACCCGGTGACGATGAAGACGATCAAGGATAGCGTCCACGACTACATCGAGGTCGAGGGTGTGGCGTTGTCGCTGCTGGATACGCCGCCAGTCCAGCGATTGCGACACGTCAGCCAGCTGGGCACGGTCACGCTGGTCTACCCCTCCGCCAATCACACCCGCTTCGAACACAGCCTCGGCGTCTACTATCTCGCTGATCAGACACTCGGGCACCTGGGGATCGAGGGACAACAAGCCGAACGCGTCCGTGCTGCCGCCCTGCTGCACGACGTGGGGCACGGGCCCTACAGCCACAACGTCGAAGGACTGATCCACCGTCATACTGGCAAGTATCACGACGATGTCCACGACCTCATCGGAGAGGGTGCGGTCGCGCGAGTACTGACGGAGCACGGCCTCAACCCGGACGCAGTCGCCGATCTCGTCGCCGGCGAAGGTGAGCTCGGACAGCTCGTTTCGGGGGACCTCGACGTCGACCGGATGGACTATCTGGCGCGGGACGCCCATCACACCGGCGTCCCGTACGGCACGATCGATCACGGGCGACTCGTCCGGGAGTTACGCTTTCGCGACGGGGAGCTAGTGCTCGCGGAGGGGAACGTCCAGACCGCCGAGAGTCTCCTGCTGGCGCGCGCGCTGATGACGCCGACGGTCTACAGCCACCACGTCGCCCGCATCGCCAAGGCGATGCTCCGGCGGGCGAGTGCCCGGCTGCTGGAGGAGACGGCGACGGATCCCGAGACGTTCCGGCGGATGGACGACGCGGAGTTGCTCGTCACGTTACGTTCGACTGAGTCGACGGCCGAGATGGGGCGCCGTCTCACCTATCGGGACCTCTATAAGCGAGCAGTATGGGCCGAACGGGGTACCGTCCCCGAGGAGTTGCTGGCTCTCCCTCAGGAGGAACTTCGAGAGCGCGAGCGGGATATCGCCGAGGAGGCAAACGTCGAGCCGCCGGAAGTCATTCTCGACGTGCCGACCGCGCCGTCGATGGCCGAGTCGAGTTCCCGCGTACTCGTCAACGGGACTGTGAGACGGCTGGACGAACAATCGACCCTCGTGCGGGCGCTGCAAGCGGCCCAGCGCGATCGCTGGCGACTGGGCGTTTACGCGCCCGACGACGTTCGAGAACGTGTCGGCGACGCTGCCGTTCGTACACTGGGCCTCGACATCGACGGGGCGCGGGTCAGCGACGCGCCGCGTGGCATCCACGCGACGCTCGACGAGTTTGAATAGGGCACCCGGAACGGTGGCGTTCAAGAGGACTGGTGTCCCAGTACCGGTACATGCAACTCGAAGGGACGATTCTTCGCGGCCGAAAGTTCGAACCGATCCAGGGACGGATGGTCGTCGAAGACGGGGAGATCACGGCTATCGAAGAGACACGCACCGATAGCGAGAAAATTGTCCTTCCGGCGTTCGTCAACGCTCACACACACATCGGTGACTCGATCGCCAAGGAGGCCGGCGGTGGACTCAGCCTCGACGAACTCGTCGCCCCGCCGGACGGGCTGAAACACCGGCTGCTTCGGCAGGCGAGTCGGGAGGAACTCGTCGATGCGATGCGCCGCTCGTTACAGTTCATGGAACACAGCGGGACCGGGGCGTTCCTCGAATTCCGGGAAGGTGGCGTCGAGGGGGTCGAAGCGATCCGGGAAGCACTCGACGGCCTCGCGATCGAGGACGTGATTCTCGGACGCGAGACGGTCCAGGCTATGGAGGCTGCCGATGGTTTCGGCGCCAGCGGCGCCCGTGACGGCGAGTTCGGGGCCGAACGGACCGCGACCGCCGAGGCCGGGAAACTCTTTGGCATCCACGCCGGCGAGCGTGATAGCGCCGACGTCAACCCTGCGCTGGATCTCGATCCCGACTTCCTCGTCCACATGGTTCACCTCGAAGCGGTACATCTCGAACGACTCGCTGACGAAGACACGCCGATCGTCCTCTGTCCGCGCTCGAACCTCGTCACTGGTGTCGGGACAGCTCCCGCCGCCGAGTTGCTCGACCGAACGACCGTCGCGCTGGGGACGGACAACGTGATGCTCAACAGCCCCTCGATGTTCCGGGAGATGGAGTTCGCCGCCAAACTCTACGACATCTCCGCGCGGGACGTCCTTCGGATGGCGACGGTCGCCGGCGCGGAGATCGCGGGGCTGAACGCCGGCGTCCTGGAGGAGGGCCGGGACGCCCGGATCTTCGTCCTCGACGGCGACTCGGACAACCTCGCCGGCGCAGAGGATGTCGTCCGTGCAGTTGTTCGCCGTGCTGGCGTCGCCGACGTGAGCGACGTGATCTTCGACGGGACGTGAGTGCCTTCTCGACGGGCCGTGAGTACTTGACCGGACAGCGGACGGCAACCGCTCGTGGCGTCCGGTCGAACGAGGTGAACAATTAAGCGGGTCGGTGACAAACGTTCACATACAGCCATGTACGATCGGATCCTGTTACCGACCGACGGTTCCGAGGGGATGGCAGGCGTGATCGAACACGCGGTCGGGCTGGCTCGCAGTCACGATGCGACGATCCACGCCCTCCACATCCTCGACACGGCGACGATGAGCCGGATGCCGATGGAGGCTTCCTGGGAGACGATCACGGAGATGTTGCGCGAAGAGGGCGAACGGGCGCTCGATGACGTCCGTGAGGCCGCTGGAGACGTTCCGGTCGAGGGAGAGATAACTGAGGGGGCACCGAGCCGTGAGATCGTCGACTACGCCGGATCCTACGACGTGGACCTGATCGTGATGGGGACTCACGGCCGCGGCGGACTCGACCGACTCCTGCTGGGAAGCGTCGCCGAGCGCGTCATCCGGACAGCGCCGGTTCCGGTGACGACAATCCGAGTCGGCGAAACGCCCGATGTCGAGGAATTCGAGGAGTAGCGTCCCCGGCCGGGTACGATCGGGGGACGTATCACTATCGTGCCATAGCTGATCGCTATGAAAATGAGAAAGAACGACGGTGCCCGCAACCGTCAATGGTCGCCGACGTCCTCGTAGACCCAGGGTTCGTCCGCGCGTTCGTATTCGAGGAGTTCGTCCTCCTCGAAGAACAGCTCAATCTCGCGCTCGTTGGCGCCGGGGTCCTCGTGATCCGAGCCGTGGATGATGTTCTGGCTCAGATCGAGGCCGTAATCGCCCCGGATCGTGCCGGGTGCGGCCTCGGCGGGATCGGTCGCGCCCATCATCTGACGGACCTGCCTGGTCGCGTCAGCACCCTCCCAGACCATCGCCATGACGGGTCCGGAAGTGATGAAGTCGACGAGATCGTCGAAAAAGGGCTTGTCCTCGTGTTCGGCGTAGTGCTCGTGGGCGAGATCCTCGTCGATCTGCATGAACTTCGCGCCGGCGAGTTTTAGCCCACGGTCTTCGAGCCGAGTGATGATTTCACCGACGAGTCCCCGCTGGACGGCGTCGGGCTTTGCCATAACGAAGGTACGTTCGTCGTGATGACTCATCAGGCATCAGCCTCCGTCGGTTCTTCCGTGTCGGTCTCCTCGGCGTCCGCTTCGTCGGCCGCGGATTCTTCTTCGTCACTGTCGGCCGGTTCCTCCTCGGCGTCTGCCTCGTCGGCGTCGACGTTCTCGTCACCGGATTCGGCGGCTTCCACTTCCTCGTCCGGTTGCGTTTCTGCTGGTTCGTCCGATTCTTCTTCGACCTCCTCGGCCGACGCTTCCTCGGGTGATTCACCGCTGGTAGCCCCACCGGCTTCCGTCCAGGAGAGGTCCCGGGCTTCGCGGCCGAGGTCGGCGTTTTTCTCGCACTTCGACGAACAGAAGTGGATCGTGGTGCCGTTCTTCCGGACGAACATCGTCCCGGTACCGGGCTCGATGTCGGCGCCGCAGTAGTCACATTCGCGTGTCTGTGGCATTATTGGCCTCCGATGGCGTCGGCCTCGCGGGCGGTCTCCCGAAGCTGGAGGATGTCACCTTCGCGGACCGGCCCGAGGACGTTACGGGTGATGATACGACCCTTGTTCTCGCCCTCGCGGATGCGGCATTTGACCTGCATGGCTTCGCCGTGCATCCCCGTCCGGCCCACGACCTCGATGACCTCCGCGGGCGTGGATCCGTCGTCTTCGGACTCTTCAGCGCTCATAACTGATCACCTCAGCGAAGGTCCTCGACCTTCTCGGCGATATCCTCGACCTCGGCTCCGGCGTCGCCCGAATCGACGATCGCCGCCGCCGCAGAGCCGACCTCGAGGCCTGCCGCGTGACCGAGATCGTCCTGCTGGCCGACGAAGACGTATGCGACGTTCTTCTCGTCGGCGAGTTCCGGGATATGCATGACGATCTCCTCGGGCTGGACGTCTTCGGCGACGAGAACGAGTTCGGCGTTGCCGCGCTCGATCGCCTTGGTCGTCTCGTTGGTTCCTTTCTTTACTCGGCCTGTGTCTCGCGCGACCTCGAGCGCCTCGAGGGCGTCATCTTCGAGGTCCGCGGGAACATCGAAATCGACGTATACTGGCATGGGTTGGATCACCTCCTGCACGTGGGCTCGCGCTCCCCCGCCGTGCGAGATCGCCCCGCCGGACGGAACGATCCCGGCACCGCCCCGGAGAACGGGACGGCGCGAAAGTCCTAGATGGCTAGGAGCATCATCAACCCCGTGCAGGCTGTACCCTGAAGTGGTCCGGGGGACGTAAAAGCGCTTTCGAAGGCACCTGCCCGTGGGAGCGGGCCACACGGCCGATCTCGGCGCTCGTTACCGACTGGTGTCGGTCAACCGAGCCATCGAGGACTCGACTTCCTGGACCATCGCCGCCTGTTCTTCCGTGTTGGCGACGATGTCTTCGACCTCTTCGGCGACGGTCTCGGCTTCCTCGAGTGCGTCGTCGATCATCGCGGCGATCTCTTCAGCGCTTGCAGCCTGGTCGTCGGTCGCATCCGAGACCTGGCTGATTCCGTCGACGGTCTCTTTGACCGTCCCGACGATGTCCTCGAAGCGGGTCATCGCTCTGTCGACCTCTTCGATCCCGTCGTCGACCTGCTCGGTCGTCCGCTCGAGGTTCGCGACCGTCGACTCGGTCTCGGTCTGGATCTCGGCGACCATCGCCTCGATGTCGCTCGCGTGTTCCTGGGACTCCTCGGCGAGGCTCTTGACTTCGTCGGCGACGACGGCGAACCCTTCTCCAGCTTCACCCGCGCGGGCGGCCTCGATCGAGGCGTTCAGCGCCAGCATGTTCGTCTGGTCGGCGATGTCGTTGATCACTTCGACGATCTCGTCGATCTCGTCGATGCGCTGCTGGAGTGCGTGGACGTCTTCGGCCACGTCGTCGGTGGAGTCGGCGGCGTCCTCCATAACTGCGACGGCTTCCTGTGCCGAATCACGGCCGTCCTCGGCGAGTCGTTCCGCCCGTTCGCTGGTCTCCTCGACCTCGTCGGCCGTCGAGGCGATCTCCTCGACCGTCGCCGAGAGGTCCGAGACCTCGGTGGCGATCTCGCCCATGTCGTCGGATTGCCCGGTCGCCAGCGTCGATATCTCCTCGGAGTACTCCGCGATGTCGTCGGCCGAACGCTGGAGTTGCTCGACGTCACGTTCGATCTCGTCGACAACGTCATCGATCGTCTCTCCCATTTCCTCGACGACGTCGACGAGACCGAGCAGATCGCCATCCAGGATGCTGTTCTCGATATCGAAGCTCACGTCGGCCTGGAACCGCCCGCGCTCGTAGGCCCGAAGGGCACTTTCGACAGCTTCCAGCAGTTCCGCGCGCTCTTGTCGATAACGGGCCGAATCGTCCAGGTCCTGAACGATCTCGATCGCGCCGACGAGATCGCCGTCCTCGTAGATCGGCGTCGCGATGAACCAGATGTCCCCTGCCAGTGCCGACGTATCCTCGTAGACTGGGGTGGTGGCCCCCTCCAGCAGCGCGTATTCCTCCTCGGCGACCCCGACGCCATCGAACGTGAGGTGGGCGTCATCCGGCGCTTCGAGGACCTTCTCGGCGAGCATCAGCTGTGATGGATCGTCGTAAAGGAGACGACCGATGTTGTCGGCGGACTGAAGTTTCTGACGAGAGACACCGATGAGTTCCTCGATGTGATCGTTCCATATGACGGCGTTCCCGTCGGCATCGAGGACGGTTACCGGCAGACTGATGACGTTCACCAACCCGTCCCGTGACAGTACATCCGTGGCTTCGGTCTGTTGTTCCGCGCTCATTGTTCCAGCAACGACCGCCGTCTCACGTAATTTATAAAAAGTGAACTGTCCAGTTATACGAGCTGATAACGCTATGTCATCCCGATTCGACGGATGTGGGATAGACACTTCGATTTCCCCCGAGATCGATAAATTCGGCACATCCAAGGAGCCGTCCCATCTACGGTGGGGCGATGGTCGCATCGATCGTCCGCCGGCTTCGCGCGGAGGCCCGGAGAGCTGACGAACGGCGGCTGGTAGTGATTGCCGGCGGACAGCGGGCCCGCGAGCGCACACTGAAGGCCGTCGTGGACGCGGCCGATCTGGAGTTGGGCCGTACCACGTTGCTCAGCCCTGAGGACCTCCTCGAGTGCGAACGGTTCGATCCGTTCCGGAGCGACGCGCTGCTGGGCCGAACGCGGGAGGCCGTCGTCTACGACGCCGGCCAGGGGCTCGATCCCGATGCCATCGCTCGCGCCGTCGGTGCAGTCGAGGGTGGGGGACTCGTCGTACTGTTGACCCCGCCCCTGGACGCATGGCCGGACCGGCGTGACGGCTTCGACGAGACGCTCGCGGTTCCGCCGTTCGCGGCCAAAGACGTGACTGGCCACTTCCGGCGGCGGTTCGTGGCGACACTCCGCGCGCATCCAGGGATCGCGATCCTCGACGCCGACGCGGGGACCGTCGAGAGAGAGGGGCTGACGGACCCGACACCGCGATTCCGGACGACTGACCTGTCGATACCGGACGACTATACCTTCCCAGCGGCGGCCTATCGGCGGTGTCTGACGGCCGATCAGGTTGGCGCGTTGCAGGCCTTCGAATCGCTCAGGGAATCCGGGCGGGCGGTCGTCATCGAGGCCGACCGGGGCCGGGGGAAGTCCAGTGCCGCCGGGCTCGCCGCCGGGAGTCTCGCTGCCGCCGGGCGGGACGTGCTCGTGACGGCCCCCGAACGCCGGAACGCCGCAGAACTGCTCGAACGGGCACGCGAATTACGTGACGACCTCGGTTCGGAACGGGGAGACCCGGTCGATCGCGACACCGGATCGTCCGCGGACGACGACCTCCCGATCCGGATCGGCGACGGTTCGATCCGCTTCGCCCGGCCCACCGCGGCGGTCGATCGGGCGGGGAGTGCCGACGTGCTGATCGTCGACGAGGCGGCTGCCCTTCCCGTGGACGTGCTTCTGACGTGTCTGGACGCACAAGCCGTCGCGTTCACGACGACTGTCCGGGGCTACGAGGGGACGGGTCGGGGCTTCGAAGTCCGCTTTCGCGACCGCCTTGCCGAGTCGCACTTCGCGGTGACCGAGCGGACGATGGACGAGCCGATCCGCTACGCCGCTGGCGATCCGATCGAGGTCTGGCTGTTCCGTGCGCTGTTGCTCGATGCGACGCCCGCTGCCGACCAGTTGGTCGCCGATGCGACGCCCGAGAACGTGACCTACCGGCGACTCGATCCGTCGACTCTGCTCGACGACGAACACCTCCTTCGGGAGCTTTTCGGCTTGCTCGTCGTCGCCCACTACCGAACCGAGCCGGCCGATTTCGCCCGACTGCTCGACGCGCCGAACGTCTCCGTGCGGGCGCTCACCTGCGACGGGCACGTCGTCTCGGTCGCGTTGCTCGCTCGGGAGGGCGATCTCCCGGCCGACCTGCGGGCCGAGATGTACGAGGGCGGCCGCGTCGCGGGCAACATGATCCCCGACGTGTTGACGAGTCAGTTGCGCGACGAGGCGGCCGGCGTCCCAGTCGGCCAGCGCGTGATGCGTATCGCTACTCACGACGCCGTACGTGAACGCGGGCTGGGATCGCGTCTGCTTGAGGGGATCGAAAACGAATTCGGTGACGATATCGACTGGCTAGGGACGGGCTACGGCGCGACGCCCGAACTGGTGGAGTTCTGGCGCGAGAACGGGTATCACGCGGTCCACCTCTCGACCTCGCGTAACGAACGCAGCGGCGAGCACTCCGCGATCATGCTCGCTCCGACTTCGAGCGCGGGGGTGGAACTGCTCGGACGGCACACCGAGTGGTTCCTCGACCGCCTCGAGGGGACGCTCTCGGATCCGCTGTCGGGACTCGATCCCGATGTTGTCCGGGCAGCCCTCCGGACGATCGACGGGGTGCCCAACCTCGGCCTCTCAGATCCCGAGTGGCGCCTGCTCGCCGGCTCGGCCCACGGGGCGGGGCTTTACGACACCGCACCCAGTGCGTTCGCACGTCTCGCCCTCCGGCATCTCGTCGCGCCCGAGGACCCCTCGTTGTTGGTGGCCCGGGCAGAGCGGTTGTTGGTCATGAAACCCCTCCAGCGACGGTCCTGGGGGACGGTCGCCGACGAACTGGGGTATCACTCCCGCCGGGAGTGCAGGCGCGACCTGGGCGCGGCGGTCGAGTCGCTGGTCGCCGCCTACGGCGACGAACGCGCCGACTCGGAACGGCGCCGATTCGAGTGACGCCACTGAGTGCTCTTCAGTTCGTCGGCACTTACTGACTGGTTAGTAAGGGACTTAACTGACCAGTCGGTACGTCCGTCGAGATGGATTCGGAGACACCGGGAGAGATCCTGGACGCGACCGGGCGCGCGCTTTGCGAACATGGCTACGCGGAGCTGACAATCAAGGACATCGCCGCGGAGTCGTCGCTGTCGACGGCCGCGATCCACTATCACTTCGACACGAAAGAGGAGTTGCTCAACGCCTTTCTCGACCACCTGATCGAGGACTTCGAGGAGCGGCTGGCGACCGATCCCGATGGTCCGTCCGAGCGGTTGTCTGCCTTCCTGGAGGCAGTGTTTACGCCCGCCGAGAAGGGATCCGGGGCGTTTGCCGTCGCGCTTATGGAATTGAAGTCCCAGGCGCCCTACCAGGAGACATATCGGGATCGGTTCCGCCGCATGGACGGGCGTATGCGCGAGGAGATCGAGACGACCGTCAGCGAGGGGACCGCCTCGGGCGTCTTCGCGGAGACCGATCCCGGGACTGTCGCCCGGTTCGTCGTCACTGCTATCAACGGGGGCCACGTACGGGAGGTCGCTCTCGGCGAGGGTCCCAGCGAGACCCGTGCCGTCGTCGAGGACTTCCTGGAAGCACGCCTCGGCTGGACGCCGGAGGGTGACGCGTGAACCTCTTCAAGGGCCAGTCGGAACTGGAATTGACGGAAGGAAGTATCGTCAAGCCGCTTTTCTACCTCTCGTTGCCGATCGTCATCACCAACCTGCTCCAGGTGGCCTACAACATCGCGGACACCTTCTGGCTTTCCGGGATCGCGGGCGAGGGCGGGACCGACGCAGTCGCGGGGATCACCTTCGCGTTCCCGATGGTGTTCCTGCTCATCTCCTTCGGGATGGGGCTGTCGGTCGCCGGGAGCGTCCTGGTCGCCCAGCACTTCGGCGCCGAAGAGCGCGACCAGGCGCGGTACGCGGCCTCCCAGACGGTCGCCTGGGCGATCGGCGGCTCGGCACTGTTGGGCCTGCTGGCCTATCCCGTCGTGGGACCGCTGATCGACTTGTTGGGTGCCTCGCCGAGCGTCCTGCCGGGTGCGCGGGCCTACATGCAGGTCATCGCGCTGGGACTGCCGTTCATGTTCGGCTTCTTCGTGTTCATCGCGCTGATGCGAGGATCCGGCGACACGATCACGCCCATGATCGTGATGTTCGGGACGGTCGTGCTGAACATCGCCCTGGATCCGTTCCTCATCTACGGCTGGCCCCTGGTTGATAATGCGCCCATCGTGGGGACGATCGCCTTTCCGGAGCTGGGTATCCAGGGTGCAGCGATCGCGACAGTGTTCTCCCGCGGCCTCGCGACGGTGGTCGGACTGGCGATCATGTTCTCGGGTCGCCGCGGCATACGGGTCGACCTCCGGTCGATGGTGCCGAACCTGGGCTACCTGCGGACGCTGCTCAAGGTCGGACTCCCGGCCAGTGTCGAGTCGACCGGCCGGGCGCTATCGGTCAATGCAATGTTGATCGTCGTCGGGTTGTTCTCCGACCCGGTCGTCGCCGCGTTCGGCATCGGGACGCGGGTGTTCTCGGTGATCTTCCTGCCGGCGATCGCGGTCGGCCGGGGGGTCGAGACGATGACCGGTCAGAACATCGGCGCCGGCAAACCCGAGCGGGCCGGGATGGCCGCCCGGGCGGCCGCCAAGGCGATGTTCGTCATCCTGTCGGTCCTCGGCCTGCTCATCTTCCTCGTTCCCGAACCGATCGTCGCGCCGCTGTCACCCAGTGCTGAAGTGACCGCCATCGGCGTGGAGTTCATGCGCTACACGGCGCTTACCTTCGGCTTCATCGGTGTCCTGCGGGCCTTCTCGGGGAGCTTCCGTGGGGCCGGCAAGACGCTGGTTGCCGCCGCCATCGCCGTGCTGACCCTGGGCGTCATCCGCCTGCCGGTGGCTTACATCGCTTCCCAGTCCTGGCTGGGTGTCCGGGGCATCTGGATCGGGTTCCTCGTCTCGAACGTCGCCGGCGCCGTCATCGCCTGGCTGTGGTACCGCCGGGGGACCTGGCGGGAGGGCGACGTGCGTTCGACGCCGGAGCCACCGGACGATGCCGTCGATCCCGGGCCGGCCGCGAGCGACGATTGACCGGTCGCTCATCGTGAGATCAGTCACCGACTGAACGAATCAGTTTCGAGTGCCCGCTTGATGTTTCTCAATCCGTCGTGTTGGTGGTCCTGAAGACGGTCTATCGTCGAATCCAGCACTATGGTGAGAAAGCGATCGACGACCGGGCTGACAACGGGAATCGACCGCCCGAGCTCGAGGCGTTCGGTCAACACGATCCCCGCCTCGGTCGGTTCGATCGAAAATCCCAGCTGACCGCCCAGAATCGACCGCGGAAACGCCACTTCGTACACCAGTCGACGGTTCGGCACGACCGTCTTCACCCGATATTTTCCGCCGATGAGCCGGTCCCCGAACCACTCGTACTGACAGAACACTGATCCCTCGGTGACGGGATCGCCGGATAGCGATTCGAAGTGGATGTGATCGTCGGACATGACCAGATAATTGTCGTCAAGATTCGCTGCGAAGGCGAACATATCCCTCGACGACGCCCTGATCTCGATCGAATCTTCGAGAACTATCACGACTGGTCCTCCCGGGTCAGGCCGGCGGCGACACTCCGGATCAACACGTCCCGGGCAGCCTCGTAGTCCTCGCCGATCTCCTCGCGATGGAGCGCAAGGAAGGCAACCGATCTGATCGCGTTCGCAATGGTTTCCGGATGCTCGTCCGGGAGCACTCCCTGTTCTTGCCACTGAATGATGTGCGATAAGAACCGCTCGACGCTGCTCGATCGGCGCTCCTCGATCGCCTTGGCCGGGAGTTTCCGGCGGAGCAGTGCGTATTCGTCCTGGGTGAGCAGCGAGCGGGCGAGATCGTTCGTCTCGATCGCTTCGAGCATGCCCCGAAGAAACGCTTCGAGAGCGCGCTCCGGATCGTCGACCGCACCGAGCGTGTTCTCGACGAGCGGGTCGAATACCCGTTCGGCCTCGCGTTCGATGACTGCCAGATAGAGTTCCGCCTTGGAGTCGAAGAACTGATAGAACGTTCCCTGAGCGATACCGACATCGTCGGTGAGTTCTCCGATCGTGGTCTTCCGGAGTCCGTACCGGCTGAACCGATCCCGGCCGGCTTCGATCAACGCCTCACGGAGCCGATCGCGGTCATCCTCGGTGAACGGACTCATGGTTCCTCCAGTAGCCAACTCGCATAGGCCGTTCGCAGGGAAAGCATGTCCAGCGCGATCGTTCGATGTCCGCGATCGAATGCCCGCGTTCGGAATCCCCACTTTTCGGACAATCGTCGAACTGGACCCGGCGGTGCGATCTCGTCGTACCGTCCATACAGTGCCAGAACGTTATCCGGGTCGGTGGCGAGGTCGTCGAATTCGATCGGCGTGATGACCTCGAAGGCCTGTCTGAGCCGCTCCTCGGGAAACCGATGCTCGATGGCTTCGTCTCGAAGGAGAGCCGCCATCGGTGATTCACACATCGTCTCGAAGAGGTCCACACCGGGAATCGTCAGCACGACTTGATCCACGTCGGCGAGCGCGAGCGTCTGGGCAGCGACGTTCCCACCGAGACTGATCCCACTCACGCCGATGTGGTCGTATCCCTGCTCGCGAAGCGCGCCGACCAGTGCTCGCGCATCAGCCGTCGACTGGATAACCCCCTCGATCGCTCGGGGAACGTCTCCCGAAAAGAGTTGCTGGCCCGAATAGTCGGATTCCGGAGGAGCCCGCTCCATGTGATAGGGATGGGCCATTACGAACACGTCCGCGCCGGCATCCAGCAACGGCCCGGCCAGGACTCGTTCGGCCCAGAACCCACTCGCCCAGGCGCCATGCAGCATCACGACTGCCGTCTTGGAATCGCCGGCACCTGGTCGCGTCCACCGCTGTCCGACGACCGTCTCGTTACAGTCAGCAGTCGACAGTGGCGATGGGAACTGAAACTGCGTGCGGGTCGTCCGGAACCGTCCGCTCGACGCCCCGAAGGACAGTGGTGCCGGTTCGACCGTCTCGGGATGGACATCCCGGGGCGATCGCTCTGTGAACTGTTCGAGGTCCTCTGTAGTCGAGTCGATAGACGCCTCCGGCAAAAGTCGGGCTGCGAGGTGGCCCTGGGCTCTATCGACCGACCGGTGAATGATTCCTGCCACTACGCCCATTTTGAACGTATGAATAGAAATATTTTTTGTTCATATGATTCGCCCCGCTCGGAGACTGTCGGGCAGTATCGAACGCTTCGACAACCGTCTCAGCCCAGACCAGCTGTGATATCGACAGCAAAGCACGCTTTTCGATGGACGATATCTCGGCGTTGAACCGAAACCTACTCCCACTGGAACGCCCCATCTCTCCGTAGAATGGCCGATTCACCGAAAGAGGACCTCCGGAGTGCGGAGGTCACCGAGGGGGCCGACCGGGCGCCCCACCGCTCGCTGTTTCGTGCTGCCGGATTGAGCGACGAGGAGATCCACAACCCACACATCGGGATCGCCAACTCCTGGAACGAGATCGTTCCCGGTCACGTCCATCTCGACGAACTCGCCGAGTACGTCAAGGAAGGCGTCAGGGAAGCCGGCGGGACACCGCTCGAATTCAATACCATCGCCGTCGACGACGGGATCGCGATGGGCCACGAGGGCATGCGGTCCTCGTTGCCCTCCCGGGAAGTCATCGCCGACTCCGTCGAACTGATGGCAAACGCCCACCAGTTCGACGGGATCGTCGCGCTGGCCTCCTGTGACAAGATCGTTCCCGGGATGCTCATGGCTATCGCCCGGTTGGACATCCCGGCGATCGTCGTCACCGGCGGACACATGGCCGCCGGTGAGTTCGAGGACGAGCCCGCCGACCTCGTGGACGTCTTCGAGGGCGTCAGCCAGTACGAGGAAGGCGAGATGACCGACGATGAACTCTACGAACTCGAATGTTCGGCCTGTCCCGGCGAGGGTTCGTGTGCGGGGATGTTCACCGCGAACACGATGGCCTGCGTCACCGAGACGCTGGGGCTCTCCTGGACTGAGTGTGCCACCCACGGCGCGACCGACGACCGGAAGTTCGAGATCGCCCGCGAAAGCGGCCGGCAAATCCTCGATCTCGTCCAGAAGGACGTCCGTCCCTCCGACTTCCTGACGCGGGAGGCCTTCGAGAACGCCGTCGCCGTCGACCTGGCTTTGGGGGGCTCGACGAACACGATGTTGCACATCCCCGCCATCGCCCAGGAGGCAGGGCTCGACATCACGCTCACCGACTTCGAGGAGATCGCCGAGCGGACGCCCCACCTCGCGCACATGAGTCCCGCCGGCCCCTGGCGGATGGAACATCTCCGGGACGACGGTGGTCTGCCCGCGCTCTACAAACGGATCGACGACTTGCTTCATCTCGACCGTCCCACTGTCGACGAGAAAACGATCGGCGTGCGTATGGAGGAAGGCGACGAACCGGGTGAAGTCATCCAGCCACGGGACGATCCCGTCCACGAGGAAGGGGGCCTCTCCGTCCTGCGCGGGAATCTCGCGCCTGAGGGGGCAGTCGTCAAGTCCGGTGCGATGGACGAAGACATGCACCAGTTCGAAGGGCGGGCGCGAGTCTTCGAATCACAGCAGGCCATGCTCGATGCCTACGACGAGGGCGCGATCGAACCCGGTGACTTCGTCGTCATCCGCTACGAGGGGCCGAAGGGCGGGCCGGGCATGCCCGAGATGCTCGAACCGACCTCGAAAATCAGCGGTTCGCCACGCCTCTCGGGCGAGGTCGCACTCTTGACCGACGGGCGCTTCTCCGGCGGGACCCGCGGCGCGGCGATTGGCCACGCCAGTCCCGAGGCGGCCGCGGGTGGCCCGATCGCCTTGGTCGAAGAGGGTGACACCATCCGGATCGATGTTGACAAGGGCGTGCTTTCACTGGAGGTCTCCGACGAGGAGTTGGCCGAGCGGGCAGCTGAGTGGGAACCGCCGGAAATCGACGCGACCGGGAATTTAGAGCGCTTCGCTGCGTTGGCGACGAGTGCAGCGACCGGTGGCGTGCTTGAAGTGCCCGACTTGCCGACACCCTCGATCCAGGTGCCGGACAAGACGACTGACGCGACCAGCGCTGACGACTAGACGCTTTCTTCTCACCTCAAAACGCCGTTTCGCTGGATACCTTCCCTGTGTTGCCATCTCAGCCCCCGTTTCGAAATGTACCGAAGACTTACTATACACTAGCGTAAAGCATACGTATATGTCCAACGCGAGTGCCGCGCCCGGCGACGACGAACCGGAGACGGTACAGATCAACCTCCGGCTCAGCGAGGCGTTCCTCGAAGACATCGACGCGACCTGGAAAGAGCAGGGGTTCAACTCCCGTAGCGAGTTTCTTCGGTATGCCGCTCGCGATGCGGTGAAACATCCGGCGTTCTCCCGGGAGGGATGGCAACAGATCGCGGCGAGCGAACACGAGTTGCGATCCGGAGACGCGGAACTCGTCTCACGGGACGAGGTGCGTGCGATGATGGGCCGGGAAGACGATGCCGAGTGACGGTGACTGGACCTGGGCGTTCACACAGCAGGCCGCCGATCAGTTCGACAAGCTCGATTCACACGTGCAGGATCGGATCGTCTCGAAACTCGACGAGGTCGTCGACGCTGCATGGCGTGATCCCGACGAATTCCTGGAACCGTTGACTGGCGGGCCGTTCTCGAAACTCCGTGTCGGTCAGTACCGCCTCGCCTGCGTACTCGATCGAGAGTCGTCAGTTCTCGAAATCCATCGGATCGAACATCGAAGCGGCGTGTACACGGCTGACGACGACTAGAAACTGTCTTCCCACCGGAAGACGCCGTTACGCTGAATCACTTCGCCGTCGACCGAAAGCGTGGCGTCCTCGCTCGTATCGGCGATCAGATCGACGTGGATCGCACTGTCGTTCCCCGCTTCCCCATCCGGTAGGCAGGCGTCGTAGGCGCGTCCCAGCGCCAGGTGGACGGTCTCGGCCATTTTCTCGTCAAAGAGGATGTTGTCGGTGTAGCGGTCGATCCCGCGGTTCATGCCGATTCCGAGTTCCCCGAGTCGGCGGGCACCGCCGTCAGTGTTCAACAGCGCGTCGAGGGTCTCCTCGCCGGCTGCGGCCGCACACTCGACGACTTCGCCGTCCTCGAAAACGAGGTGGACATCTCGCAGCGTCTTCCCGCGGACCGTCATCGGCACGTCGAAGGTGACTTCGCCCTCGGCGTCGGCGGGCGCGGTGAAGACCTCGCCACTGGGCAGGTTGTGTGAGTCGTCGGCCACTGACGCGGCACTGTTGACCGCCGTGCGGCCCTCGATCGAGAGCGAAAGATCAGTGCCAGGGGCGTCGATGTGGACCTCGCTGCCGTCGTCGAGAATCGTCTTGAGTCGGTCCATCTCCTCGGCCAGGGATTGCCAGTCCCGCAGCGTGGCGTCGTAGACGAAGTTCCGGAATTCCTCGAAAGCCATCCCGGCCTGCTGGGCGAGCGCGCGGGTCGGGTGCAGCGTTTTGACCCAGTCGGTCGCCAGTCGACCTTCACGGATTCCCCTTCTGGCGCGGGCGAACGCCTGCTGGCGGTCGTCGGATACGTCTGCCGTCCCGGCCGTGTTTCGCGTCCCACCCAGCACCAGCACGCTGTCGGCGTTCTCATAGAGCGCGCGTTCGTACTCGGGATCGGTGTCGAAGTCGCCGTCGTGTGCCCGGAGATACGCGCGCTGGATCTCGTCGGATCGATAGACGCTCACGAGGTTCGCGCCGCGGTCGCCGAGTACCTCGGCGACCGCCACGGCCAGTTCGTGTGCCCCTTCGTCGACCGAGAGAACGACGTCGTCGCCAGCCGCAATCTGCGCACTCCAGTCGACCAGAATCTCGGCGTGTTCCCTGATGCGCTCGTCCATATACGACAACCGCGCGGCAAAAAGAAAACGGCGGCGAAGTTCGATATCGAGCGTGCAGCGAAGTTCGCTACGAGAGTACCGTGACGAAGTCGACGGTGACGGCTCAGGCGAGGTCGAAAGCGATGTACCGTTCGCCGTTCGTCTCACTGATGTCGGTTCCGAAGGAAACGCTGTCGCCGACTTCGACGTCTTCACTGTCGGCTCGAACCTGACCGGTCAGACGCACGTCGCCGAACTCGGCGATCCCGAGCACGAAGGGCACGTCGTCCTCGAAAGCCGGCGTCGGGACGTGCGTGACGTTGTAGGTCAGCAGTTCGCCCGTTTCCGGAAGCGGTGCCTCCTCAAGGTCGTCGCTGGCACATTCGGGACAGAGACGCCGTGGCGGGAGGGAGGCGTGGCCGTTGGCACACTCGACGTAGTAGGGCTCACCCTCCTCCAGGGCATCCATGAAGTCGTCGTATCCATCGTCACGGACTTCCTCGTCGCTCATTGTTCCACCTCCAGAACGTGAACGACAGCAGAGGCGACCGTGCCACCGGCGTTGTGCGTCAATCCGACTTCTGCATTTTCGACGGCGTCGCTATTGACGTGATCGCCGCGGAAGAGCTTCGTCATCTCGCTGATCTGGGCGAGTCCCGTCGCGCCGACCGGGTGGCCCTTGGCTTTCAGCCCGCCCGAGAGGTTGACCGGCAACTCGCCGTCCACTGTCGTTTCACCCTCGCGGGCGGCGGTGATCGCCTCGCCGCGATCGTACAGACCGAGGCCCTCCAGCGCGAGGACTTCGGCGATCGTGAAGCAGTCGTGGACCTCGAGGAAGTCGACGTCTTCGGCGTCGATCCCGGCGTCGGCGTATGCCTCCTCGGCGGCGTCGGCCGTCGCGGGCGTCCAGGTCAGCGACTCGCGATGCTGTAGCGCGAGGTCGTCGGTCCCCTGGCCGGTCCCGCTGATCGAGACCGGGGTGTCCAGATCGTGTTCGGCGGCGTATTCCTCGCTGACGAGGAGTGCCGCGGCCGCACCGTCCGTGATCGGACTGGCGTCAAAGAGTCCGAGCGGATCGGCCACCGGGAAGGCATCGAGGACTTTCTCGACGCTGATCTCCGACTGGTACTGCGCCAGCGGGTTGTTCGCGGCGTTCGCATGGTTCTTGACCGCGACGTGAGCGAGGTCTTCACGGTCGCCGCCGTGGGTGGCGAAGTACCGTTGAGCCATCAGCGCGTACGCGCCGGGGAAGGTGATCCCTTGTTTGATCTCCCAGAGGTCGTCGGCAGCGACCGAGAGCCCGCCGGTCGCACCCGTCGTCCCCATGTTGTGCATCCGCTCGACGCCGCCGACGAGGACGACGTCGGCTGATCCAGCGCGGATGGCGTGGATCCCCTGTCGGACGGCCATTCCGCCGGAAGCACAGGCACTCTCGACGCGCGTCGCGGGCACGTCCAGTCCGAGCATCTTCGCCATCAGTGGCCCCATGTGGCCCTGGCGCTCGGAAAGTTCGCCCATGAAGTTGCCGAGATAGAGGGCGTCGATCTCCTCGCGGTCGATGCCGGCGTCCTCGATTGCCGTCTCGCCGGCCTCGGCGAACAGGTCCCGGCCCGTCCGGTCTGGCATCTCGCCGAACTTCGTCATCCCTACCCCTGCGATCGGTGTGGACATTTGTAGATGATCCTCCACGTGGGCCGTCGGTCTACTGGCAGATATATCTTGAGTCCGACACGCGTCGAAAATCCCGTCTCCGAGAGATCGACCGACGGTCGTTTCGGCAGGACCCCTGTGTCGTCTGAGTCCCGTCCCGTCGATTGCTACCGTCAAGACGGTGGACCCTACCAGGTCCGAAGGTATTCGTCATTCGTCGAATTCAAAGTAGACGATCGTACGATCACTCTCGGAGGACACGATGCCTACCGGGCCGAATTGGGACAAACAACAGCTAATTAAACCCATGTTCCGTACCCGGCGACAACATGGTTCAGACACTTGGCGTCGTCCTGGGCGCCGGGTTCACGATCGTTGCCCTCCTGTTGCATTACGTCAGTGGAACGGGTTGGGAACCCACAGAGGACATCTCTGCGGAGTTGCTCGAACGCCGCGCGGCAGCGGTACCGGAGACGGACTTCCCGGAACCGATGAACCGATCGATCGGCGGTGGTGGGGCTGCCCTGCCGGCCGAAGGGGCGGAGGGCGAACTCGCCGAGGGCGAGGAAACTGAGGAAGCAGAGGGGTTCGATCCCGAGTCCATTCCCGAGGACGAGGTCGAACACTACGAGATCGAGTTCGCGAAGGAGGGGGAGACGATCGAGGTCGCCAACAACGAGACGATCCTCGAAGCCGGCGAGGACGAGGATTGGGATCTGCCCTATTCCTGTCGGCAGGGGCAGTGTCTCTCCTGTGGCGGGCATATCGAGGACGGGGACGCCGACGAGTTCATCCGTCACTCCAACAACGACACCCTGAGCGACGATGAACTGGAGAAGGGGTACTGTCTGACCTGTACGGCCTACCCGACGGGCGAGTTCACGATCGAGACCAGCGAGACGCCCTGACTCAGTTCACAACCGTTTTATCCGTCCCTGGAAAACGATCACGTGAGGGCGCGTAGCTCAGTGGACAGAGTACTTGGTTCCGGACCAAGAGGTCAGGGGTTCAAATCCCTTCGCGCCCGCTGTTCTGTGCGAACGACAGTGAGCACTGTCAGCGTTATCGAAGGGATTTGAAGTGGAGAACACGCAGCGCCGAGTGAAACGAGGCGACCGTGTTCGCGTGGTTCAAATCGTTTGCGGCCTGTCAGAAGGTCTGTGCAAGATACAGCGGTTCCATGCAGCTCGGCGGCTTTTTTCTTTCGTGCCGGAGATATTGAACCAGTTGCTCACTGAACCTGCGAATTATCCTAACAGGAATTGTTGATTCCAGGACGGTGAATTGTAGAAGTTAGTTACTCACAAGCTGCCGAAGTCAATATCTAACGCATACCAATTGAGAATGAGTACTAGCATTGTCCCTACGAACGCTAATCCACCGAACTCCACGACCGTTGCCATTGTCCAAGTCACATCCTTGATATTAGAAATCTCCGAAATCGGTGCTCGTAGTGCTCCGAAGACGAGAGCAACCAGAAATGCCAATGTTGCTTCTCGATTCTTATTGAGCAGTCTTCGGATGAGGCGTGCAACAGTAAACAGACCAATCAAACCGCCAAAAAGAAACGTAAAAACTTCGCGTCCGGGAGCGATGATCGCTTCAAATTCACCACCAGTAACCAACCCGCTGATCCCGTCCAAGAAACTGTTGAGTGACTCGTACATCGAGAGGTACTGACCGAGGATAATCAACAGAAGAGAGCCTGAAATTCCAGGGAGGATCATCGCGCTCACTGCGAACGCGCCTGCAATAAAAACAACCACAAGACTCCCGCCTTCAAGCAGCTGCACACCACCAGAAAGTCCGAATGCAAGAGAGAATCCAACGAATGCTGCCAGCCAGTGACCAATTGTCCTCATTGTGAGTTCTCGCCAGAGAATTACTGCGGAAGCAGCGATGAGACCGAAAAAGAACCCAAAGAGCAGTACAGGGGCACGTGCCACTACGTACTCAATAATTATCCCCACAATCACAACAGCTGTTGCGATTCCTGTGAGCAAAGTAGCGACGAACCCCGCATCAAACTCTTTGAGAAGTTCACTAGCACGTTGTCTTGAAATGCCAGTACCTAGTGGAAGTACTGCTCGTAGTAAATCAAAAAATCGAGGAGGAGTGATCGCTGTGACAGCTGTGATTAGACGTCCGTAGATTCCTGAAATAAGTGCAACTGTTCCACCGGAAATACCGGGAACTGCGTCGGCACTCCCCATAAGCAGTCCTATAGTAAATATCTTAGTAGATCTTCGAAGTATAGATGAACTATCTATACCAGTTTCCATATCCGTGGAAGAACGTTCACTCGGTGGCATCATTGAAACACTGTTATCTACATAGTTATATTATCTCTGGTTCAACAGAGGGGGTTTGAATATTTGTGGATTCTATTCTTAGATTATATAAATAATCTCTGATAGAGCGATTGACAACGTCAATTTAGCCTTTCTC
Source organism: Halorhabdus amylolytica (assembly GCF_004944975.1). Taxonomy (GTDB): domain Archaea; phylum Halobacteriota; class Halobacteria; order Halobacteriales; family Haloarculaceae; genus Halorhabdus; species Halorhabdus amylolytica. The sequence goes on along the minus strand of NZ_SPQG01000014.1, from coordinate 62,156 downwards.
CTATCCGCTTAGGGTCACTGTCTTATGTCTCCCCTGAACACTTTCCTTCGCAGAATGGCGCATTGCACCGTTCATCAATTACTTTGCATTCTCCTGGTATCCAACAACCTGGACACGGACGAAGAACATGCACGTCTGGACAACAAGCAAAACAGGCATGGCACCATTTGTAACATCTGCGAGTGTGACAACTTCCTGATGTAGTTACTGACTCCTCTTCTTCCACTTGACGACGTCCTGATGCGTCGTAGCGGACGGTCTTTGACTCATCTTTTGGTTTGTAAAATGCTTTTGGCTCCCTATCATCAACAGGCATCATGAGGGTTAGATGGCCTTCATCTGGAGTTTCTTTATGTATGAGAACGTTCTCATGCAGAACCCCATCAGAATACTTTATTTGATATTTTCAATTCCTCCTCGTAGACGACCATCAGACATTTGATGATATCCAATATTGTTTTGGCTATGCTCAACTAGATTGTCCCTCTTTAATGAATCCGCCAAATTGTTTGGGATATTTGATACATATTGTCGCGCATCTTTTGCTGTCACCTCTTGTTTCTTCGTTACGACACTTGATTCCTCGCTAGTTTCTGATTGTGCAGTAACTTGTCTGGTATTCTTAGGATTCTCTTTCCCCCCAGGCTTAGCCGCGACAGTGTTCGCTAACATGCCGATTCCTCCCGCCCCAATGGCTTCCAAAACAGTTCGTCTTTCCATATCCACAAATGAAAACACTATACATCTATATGTTGCTATATCATCCAATATGTCTGTCTCGTTTCGGGTATTCTACGCCTGCTGGAGTACAGAAACGCCGCCCCTTCGTGACGAAGAAGCCGTCTATGCGGTCGTCACGGCGACACGACGCTCAGCAGCGATTCCACTCGCCGACACGGACTTCACGAGTGGCGGACTTCCCCGCGAGAGCTACGTCAATCCCTGGATCCTCGTTACGATCAAACACGCCGATATTCACGAGATAGAAGGCCAACTAGCAGCGGATACCGTCGAGCAGATTGTACGTGAGGCAGCTACTCACCTTGGTGCACTGGACTGATAGTTCAGTTCAGTTGTTGGTATTTTCAACTACTCGAATTCAATCGTCTCATGCCCTACAGGACGATCCGTTCGACAGTCAAACGAGACCCCTTCGCGCCCGTAACATTTTGCTGCGAGCAATCCGCGAGCAGCAAATGTGCCATCGGGGAATTTGAATCCTGGCAGTCGCAGCCCGCACAGCCGAACGAAGTGAGGCGAGCAGGAACGTCTGCATCCGGTTCAAATCCCTTCGTGTCCGTCGCAGATTTTGCGGTCGTCATCGCTCGAGAGCATCGGGGTGATCTCCTCACGAACACAGCGTCGAGTGCTTTCTTCGATGGGCGAGCGGCCGAGTGCGTGTCACGGGAAGTCACGTACAGCCAAACTGGTGCCCGTCCAGAAAATCAATCGCTGATTGACGGGGAGTGAGCGCAATCGCTGTAGAGATGTCTGTATCCAAATTTAGTATTCGGCCAGAAAGGCAGTGCTGTAGCAAATTTACCGCGTAATGTCTGGATCGATCTCGCGGGCAAATCGGTCAAAGAAATCCTCCATCACGTCCCAGCGTGACTCTCCGAGGCAACGACCTGGCTCCGTATACAACGCATCAAGGCGTTCACGCGCCCACTCGCGCAAGAGATCGACATCTGGCAACTCGGGGGCACCGCCGGTGAGTGTTGCTGCGTCATCGATGATGGCGTACTGCTCGCCAATGTGTCCGGAGCGTTCACCGACGATACAGGCGAGGCGAACGAGCCCGACCACACCAGTTGCGTCGAGTTTGTCAGCATCGAAGAGTAACTGTGCCTCGAGCGTTTCAGGATCCGGTGAACTCGTCCGGATGCTGTGTGCCCGTAGGCAGTGTTCGACCGCCTCGATCTGGTCCGACGCCACACCTTCCGCCGTGAGGAGGTTCGTGGCTTCGTCGGCCGCCCAGTCGTCGTGATCGTCGACTTCCCCGATGCGTTCGAGTGGCCGTCCGATATCGTGCAGCCACGCTGCTGCGGCAAGTACATCCCGGTTGACGTTGTCTGGATGCTTCGTCGCAAGCCGGAGAGCGACGTCACGCACGCGCTTCGCGTGAAAGATATCGTGTCCGGGGAAGGCGTCCTCGTAGTATGGACGCGACAGCTCGCGGGACAAGGGGGCTAGATTGGAGGGCATCACTGTGGAAAATCGCCAGAGAACGCTTAGTTGTTGTGAAGTAAGCATACCTACTGAGCAGGTAATTCATCTCCAGCAGTTTTGAAATCAACTATCTTGTGAACCGTTTTATAACAACATGAAAATAGATACTACTGTCATAGAAATATTCAGTCAGTCATCGCGTGACCGACTCAGACCTACCTGATGTAGCCACTGCTGTTTATCAGTATCACTTACGACTCTTGGGAGAGCCATGCTATGGCGTCGCGCCGGCATTCGAGTAGCGTCCCGAGGTGGTCGGCATCAACTGACGTACACTCGCCGCCGACTTCGGTAGCGAGAGTACGAACCGGGGCGAGTGGCGCGTTCTCGTCGGCCGTTCCGTGCCAGACACGGAGTGCGGTGTCGGGCAGGTCGAACGTCTGTGTTGTCGCCGACGATCGCAGTTCCCGGACCGGAGCATGGGCATTCTGTCGGAGTGCCTCGTGATAGTCGGCCGCGACTGCCTCGACAGTTTCGGGCGACAGGTCACGGCCGGTGAGTTGGTTGACGAGGACCTCGGGACCAGACTGGCGGGCTCGCCAGTCCCCGAGTCGGAAGAACCCACGGAGCAAGAACGGCACGCGAGCCAGCATTGTGAGCGCCCCGCCGCTCCCAGGGATGGTAGCGCTGACGAGTGCGATCCGGCCCGTCCGGTCGCTGGTTGCGGCGGCGAGTGCGAACGGTCCACCGCCGGAAAACCCCAAGACTGTCGCGGTTTCCACCGACTCGTGAGCAAGCAGCGCCTCGTAGTCGCGTCGCCAGTCCAGCAGTCCTCGATCCTCCGGTGGTGCGTCCGAGCGGCCGTATCCCGGTCTGTCGGGAACGAGCAGCCGAACCCCTGCACTCCTGGCAGCGTCGGCGAGCAACCGAGCGAACAGTCGCGAACCTGGGATGCCGTGATTGGCGACGACGGTCGGACCAGTCGCCTCGCCAGCGACCGTGTAGGCCAACGTCCTGTCATCGGGAAGTCGACACTCGATCGTCTTCGGCCCGTCGGCAGACATCGCGGGGGAGGACACACCAGACTTACTGTTGACAGGGTAATTAACTGGTTCGGCTCGGATAATCGCCATCAAGCGGCGGAATCGTCTCAATGTGGTCAGCACAGCATTTCTATTTCCAAGAGAGAAACGCGAGCGAACTGAGCGTTTCGTGTGGTTCACATTACCGTGACCGAAATTTGTCACTCGCCTGTTTCCGAGCGACAGAAGTAGCGGGAGGTGGATTTGAACCACGCCCGCTTCGGTCGCTCCCCTCCCTTGCGGTCCGGTTCAACTCCACTCATACACGGTTTGCTGCTCACGAAACTGTTCGCAGCAAAACAGTAGCGGGAGGTGGATTTGAACCACGGTCGTTCCGCGCCGCTCCACTCCCTGCTTCAAATCCACAATAGCGACAGCACAGGCGGCATGACTCGGAGACGAAACTCCGAGTCGGTGTATCGCTGAGAAGTAGCGGGAGGTGGATTTGAACCACCGATCTGCGGGTTATGAGCCCGCCGGAATCTCCTAGCTATCCCATCCCGCTACCTTATGGTAATTCAGGTCGCCAATTAAGGGTTGTGATTCGGATGCCGTCCGTTAGTTCTTGCCGTGCCTCGCGGACTCGTTTTCCAGATGGACGCGCCAGGTGAACAGACTCTCGAAGACGTAATTGACGACCATCGCGATGGCGATGGCGATCGGACTCGCGGCGAGGAACCATAGATCTGTCCCGAAGACGTACAGCGTCACTGTGAGCTGCTGTGTCAGGAGCCAGTAGACGATCAGTTGGACGGTGACCCCGCCGGAACGGACCAGATGAGATCGTCCGAGGCGCCTGAGTACCGCTCGCGTTCCCGAGGATCCCTCCGTCGCGAACGTCCAGCGCTCGTTGACAGCGAACATCACGAGGATCGCGGTTTCGATCCCCGCCGCTTTGGCCCACATCTCCGGAACGGCGAAGACGAGCCCCAGGACAGCCAGGACGGCGTTGTCACTGATCGCCCCGATCACGCCGACCGAGACGAACTTGCCGAAACGCACGCCCGAGAGCAACGATTCCAGGCGACCGTCAAGCCATTCGTCTGCGTCACTCATGGTGGTCCCGATCGATCAGCGCCGTCGATTCGTTTCGCCCCGCGGCGATCATCCGGTGGAGACGACTGTCCCTGATGCGTTTCGCACGGTGGCGAGCGCTGAAGACGGCTTCGCCCAGGTCCACCGCGGTTCGGACCGGCGAGACCGTCGAACCCGGCTGGTCCTCCCACGTGATCGGCACCTCCACGATCCTGAGATCCATGGCCCCGGCGATGGCCACCAGCTCGACGTCCCACGCGAACCCGGGCTCGAAGATGTGTTCGCGGACGTCTGACCACGCCGGCCGCCCGATCGCCTTCGCGCCACACTGGTAGTCGTACAGTTCCGCGTCGAGCATGCGGCGGGCGAACCAGGCGAAGCCGTCGCCGAGGAACCGCCGTGCGAGCGTCTGATGCGATCGGACATCTGCGTCTGGATGCCGTCGCGATCCTGCGGCCAAGTCGGCCCGATCCTCGACGACCGGCTCGATCACGTCCGCCATCGACGACGGGGGCGTCGACCCGTCGGCATCGGCGAAGGCCAGGACGTCGGTGGACAGAGCCTCGAACCCGGCCGTGATCGCTGCACCTTTCCCGCGGCGATAGGGGGCCGCGTTGACGTCCACGCCGAGCGACTCGACTCGCTCGATCGTCTCGTCGGTGGGGACGTCGATCTCGATCCGGATGGTGGCCGGCTCGACTCCCTCCTTGAGGGCGTTGACGTATGATTCGAGCGTGGGGATGTCCGGGCGGTAGGCCGGCACCACGACACCGACAGACCGACTCATTGCGTGGAGGTTCGCGGGCGCGAGTAAAAGCAGTTCGACTTCGATACAACTGGATTGGGGTTCACAAGACGTTTAGGTGACTTCTACGTTACCCCGGGTGATGGAATTCGGGCTCGTCGCACTGTGGCTTGCGCTCTATCTCGCGTTGTTGCTGGCCGGGAGTGTCGTCACGGGCTGGTTGTTCCCCCGCTTTGAGGACTACGGGTCCGGCGTCGCGATCCCACTCTCGGTGACGGTGATCTGGCTCGTCACGTTCTTCGTCGGCCGACTGTCGATCACGATCGGCATTTGGCTCGGCGTCGCTGTCCTGGCCGGCCTCACGCTCCTGTCTGGCTCTCGGGGAACTGATATCGATCTCCGTCGCGTGGGAGAAACGTACGTCGTCTTCGCGGCTGCGTTTCTCTTTTTCGTCGGTGTCCGGGTGTTCGCGGCCCCGTTCGGCGCGACAGATCCCGTCATCGCTCCGCTCCCGCTGTCGATCGGCGAGAAGATGCTGGACTTCGGGCTCCTGAAGTCGTTGCTCCGGGCCGAGACGCTCCCCCCGGAGGACATGTGGTTCGCGGGTGAACCCGTTGCTTACTACTACGGAGGCCACCTCATTGCGGCGATCCTCTCCCGACTCACCGGGACGGCCGGCCGTTTCGCCTACAATCTCGCGCTGTCCGGCTTTTATGCGATGCTCGTTACCGCCGCGTACGGCATCGCGAGTAACGTCGCAGCTGATCGACCGATCCCGCGCCGCCTCGCAGGCGGCCTGAGTGTCTTTGCAGTCGGGATCGCGAGCAACCTCTCGACGCCCGGCCGACTTCTGCTTGCCGTCTTGCCGGACGGCGTGGCATCGCCGATCGCCGACTTGCTCGGCGTCGAACTGCGGAATCTGGCGACCGGAATCGGGAACTTCTATTATTTCGATGCGAGTCGCGTCATCTCCGATCGGCGGGCCGACTTCGCGTTCCAGTTCCCCAATGCCGGCCCGGAGGCGACTTCGCCGACGATCAACGAGTTCCCATTCTTCGCGTGGTTCAACGCTGACCTCCACGCGCACATGATGAGCACGGCGTTTCTCCTGCTTGCCGCCGCTATCTGTCTTTCGTATTACCGAACGCCGGAACGGGAGGTCTGGCGACGCCGGGCGCTGCTGGTTGGCGTACTGCCACCGGTCGCGGGATTGCTGGCCGTGACGAACACGTGGTCGTTCCCGACGACGGCCGGCCTCGCCCTCCTGACGGTCGTCCTCTCGCCCTCTAGGGCACGTTCGTTGCTTCCGTCTCGATACGCGAATCACTTCCCCGATACCGGTCTCAGACGGGAGGGAACGTCGATCGTTCTGGGGATCGGCGTCGCCATCGCGATCGTCATCCTGGGCGTTCTCTGGTCGCTGCCGTTCTGGCTGGGGCCGGCCAGCGGACGGACAGTGTCGATTCTCCCGGATCGGTCCTCCCTGGGGGAACTCCTGCTCGTCCACGGTCTCTTTGTGGCGGTCTTCGGCGCGTATCTCTACGGTCGTTCGCGACAGGTGTTGGGCGACCGCGTCAGGAGGGACGCGTTTGCGGCCGTTGTCGTCGTGATCGTCGGCGGGCTGGCAGACTTCGCGGCGCTTGGCCTGTTCGTGCCGCTCGTCGGCGTGAGTTGGTTGCTCGCTCGCTATCGCTCGGACGATCAGATCCCCGTCGTCGGGAGTGTCGACTGGATAGACGACGGGATACACAGCTCGGACCGTGATTTCGTCGGGTTCGAAACTGTCCTTGTCGTGGCGGGTATCGGGCTCGTGACACTGGTGGAGTTCGTCTATCTGAAAGAGGGGAGCGGGCGGATGAACACTGTCTTCAAGGTATACATGCAGGTGTGGGTACTCTGGGGCGTGGCGTTCGGTCCGGCCCTCGCCTGGATCCTCTCGAAACACTTCTCTCGACCGAGTCCGAGCCTGGGTCGCTTGCGACCGACCGGACTGCGGATCGCGCTCGTGGTGCTCGTCGTCTCCTCGGGGATCTACATGCCGCTTGCCGTCTCGAACAACTTCAGTAGCCAGAACCCGACCATCGACGGCCTCACGTACCTCGAATCGGAGTATCCCGAGGAAGCGGCGGCGATCCACTGGCTCGACGATCGTGACGGGCGGCCGGTCGTCCTGATGGATGCTCCCGGCGGCTATACCTGGGATCCGGACAACGGCGAGGGATCGAGTGCCCCGGCGAGTCTGACGGGGCTGCCAACTGTTCTGGGGTGGTTCCACGAGGCTCAGTACCGCGGCGACGGACCGTACGAGCAACGGCTCGAAGACGTCGAGACGATGTTCACGGGAGACCCGGACGAACAGCGATCACTACTCGCGAAGTACGACGTCGAGTACGTCTACGTCGGCCCGATCGAGCGGGACGCGTATCCGGACATGACTGTCACGGAACTCCGGGCCGTGACCGTCGAGAAACAGTTCGAGGGGACGACGATCTACCGGGTCGACCAGTCGGCACTCGACGGCTGAGCGGACAGGAGAGAACGTGGGTAGCTGTCGGCGTCGATCAGGCCGGTTCGACGACCGAGATCGCTCCGGCATCGGCCGAAAGCGTTTCCAGGTGCATCGGGACGAAATTCCGCAACTCGAAGTCCTCTCGGTCGTCCTCGCTGCCGATCGTACACCACAGTTGCGGGCGATCCGGCCCGTGCCAGTCGCCCTGGCGAGCCACCCCGAAGCAGACGTACTCTTCGCCGTCGTACTCGATGACCGCGTCCTTCCGGATCCCGGGGTCCCCGTGGACGATGAGTCGTTTCATGGACGCCGCTTGGCCCAACTGGGCATTAAGAGCTTCGGAGCCTGCAACGAGAGGCCCACGCTGGGGTCGTTTCCACCGTCTGTGAGTGGATGACGGCCCGCTGACGGCGTTGAACCAAACGGGTTTTAAGCGGCGCTGTCCAACCCACCCGCAAGGTCGATATCATGGAGATGCCACGCCGGTTTAACACCTACTGCCCCAACTGCAACGAACATCACGAACACGAGGTCGAGAAGGTCCGACAGGGTCGGGCCTCGGGCATGACGAAGGTCAACGGTCGCCAGCGCGAACGCCAGTCGGGCATCGGGAACGACGGCAAGTTCTCGAAGGTTCCTGGTGGCGACAAGCCGACGAAGAAGACCAACCTCACGTACCGCTGCTCGGAGTGTGGCAACGCCCACCTCCGTGAGGGATGGCGCGCCGGTCGACTGGAGTTTCAGGAATAACCATGCCCGGGAGCTTCTACAGCGTGCGCTGTCCGGACTGTGAGAACGAACAGGTCGTCTTCGGTAAGGCCGCAAGCGAGGTTGCCTGTGCCGTTTGCGGGCATACCCTGGCCCGTCCGACGGGCGGCAAGGCCACGATCGAAGGCGAGATCGTCGAGACCGTCGAGCAACGATGAAGTTCAGCGGCTGGCCCGAACCGGGCGAACTCGTCGTCGGACGCGTCGACGAGATCGAGGACTTCGGCGTGTTCGTCGACCTCCAGGAGTACGAGGACAAACGCGGGCTGGCCCACATCAGCGAGGTCGCCTCCGGCTGGATCAAGAACGTCCGCGACCACGTCAACGAGGGTCAGACCGTCGTCGCGAAGGTCTTAGACGTCGACGAGAGCGCCCAGCAGATCGACCTCTCGATCAAGGACGTCAACGACCACCAGCGCAAAGAGAAGATCCAGGAGTGGAAAAACGAGCAAAAGGCCGACAACTGGATGACCATCGCCTTCGGCGAGGACATCGAGGACGACCGCTACGCTTCGATCGCCGAGGGACTCATCGCCGAGTTCGGATCGATGTACGACGGTTTCGAGGCGGCAGCCATTCACGGTGACGAAGCGCTCGCGGACACCGATCTGAACGACGACGAGATCGACGCGATCGTCGAGGCCGCTCGGGAAAACGTCTCTGTCCCATACGTAAAGGTCACTGGCTACGTCGACCTGGAATGTCCCGCACCCGACGGTGTCGACGCGATCAAAGAAGCCCTGCAGGCCGCCGAAGGGAACGGGCAAGTGCCCGAGGAGATCGACCTGAAGGTCACGTACGTCGGTTCACCCGAATATCGTATCGAGGTCCAGGCTCCGGACTACAAGACGGCCGAATCGGAACTGGAAGCGAGCGCACAGCGCGCGAGCGAGGAGGTCGCCGAGCACGGGGGTACCGCCGAGTTCCACCGCGAGCGCAACGTCGAAGAGGAATGAAAGCCGACATCCGGGTGTGTTCGGCCTGGGAGGACGAACACGATCGCCCGGTCTATACGCTTGCTTCGGATTGTCCTGCATGTGGCGCGCCGACCGTCAACAGTGCACCTGCTCCGTTCTCACCGGAAGATCCCAACGGCGAGTATCGACGCGCACTTAAGCGGCGCAATCGGCAGTAGGCGGTATGGACGACTACGAGATCGAGGCACTCGCCGAGGTCGACCTCGATTCGCCGGTACTGGTCGAGGGACTCCCTGGCGTCGGACACGTCGGAAAGTTAGCTGTCGAGCATTTGCTGGAGGAACTCGACAGTACACTCGTCAGGCGCGTCTACTCGACGCACTTCCCGCCACAGGTATCCGTCGAAGAGGGTGACGTCGAACTCGCCAGCGCAGAGTTCCACGCCGTGACACCCGAGGAGGGTCGTGATCTACTCGTCCTCTCGGGCGATCACCAGGCACAGGACAACGGTGGCCACTACGGGCTGGTCTCGACGTTCCTCGACGTGGGTGAATCCTTCGGCGTCGATGAGATAATGGCTCTGGGGGGCGTCCCGACGGGCGAACTCATCGAAGAGTACGACGTGATCGGGGCCGCGACGACAGACACAGTCATCGAAGAACTCGAAGACGCAGGCGTCGAATTCCGCGAGAACGAACCGGCCGGCGGGATCGTCGGCGTCTCCGGGCTGTTGCTCGGACTGGGTCAGCGCCGTGATCTCCCCGCGTCGTGCCTGATGGGCGAGACGTCGGGCTACCTGGTCGATCCAAAGAGCGCCCAGGCAGTCCTGGAGATTCTGCAGGAGCTGTTGGGCTTGGAGGTCGACTACGGCTCCCTCGAGGAGCGGGCCGACGAGATGGAGGAAGTCGTCCGGAAGATCCAGGAGATGGAACAAGGCCCCTCCAGCCCGGCCGACGAGGACCTCCGATACATCGGGTAAGTCGTCAGTACTTCATCGTCTTCTTCCGGACGTCTCCTCGATCGCTGTCGCTCCCTTAGATTCCTGTACTCATCAGGTGGCTCCGGAGGATGTCTGCCTCGGCGGCCACGGCGAGTGGATCGACCACGAGGACGGATTCGCTCGGCCCGATCTCTCCCTCTTCGATGAGCGAACTCACGCCTGCGAGGGCAACGCCGCCGGTCGCGCTACACTCGACGCCCGCCGTGGCGTTCGCCTCGACTGCGACAGCGAGCGCGTCGTCGTCGGAAACGGCGATCCCACTGCCATCACTGTCTTCGATAGCTTCGAGTGCGACCTGACCGAGTACGGGGTCCGGAACCTCCAGTGGACCGACGATCGTGTCCGGAGCGGCATCCGGTTTGATGTTCGAACCCGGTTTACAGGCAGTCACGATCGGATCGCAACCCTCGGGCTGGGCGGCGTACAGTCGGGGCATCGCTTCGATCAGGCCGGCGTCGACCGCTGCCCGGAGCCCCGTCTCCAGGCCGGCGATCCGGTGGCCGTGACCGACTGGAAGAACGATCACGTCGGGGACAATCCAGTCGAGCCCGGCGAGTAGATCCCAGGCCAGGGTCACGTCACCGAGGCGGCGGAAGGGAGACCGCGGATCGACCGGGAATCCGTGCTCGTCGCTGGATTCGTAGGCCGCGAGTGCGTCGCTGTATCGTCCTTCGACGACCGAGAGGTCGCCGCCGTGGACGTTCGCCATCGCCTTGTTGAGGAACGGCGTTCGCGAGGGGACGTACGCCAGCGACTCGATGCCAGCCCGACCGGCGTAGGCCGCCGCGGACTGTGCCGCGTGGCCGGTCGAGGGAAGGACGACCCGTTCGGTGTCACGGTCGGCCGCCGCCAGAATCGCGAACGCCATCTCCCGATCTGCGGTACTCCCGGTCGGGTTTCGCCCTTCGTCAGCGATCCAGAGCGTCTCGACGCCCGCGTCCGCCGCCAGCGAGGAGCACTCGACGGGCGTCGAGCCGCCCGCGGCCAGTCCGCTGGATTCCGTGGGGTCTAGCCCGAGCAAAGCGGCGAATCGATCGAGTCCCGATCGTCCCGGATCACCCAGTTCGTCGGGCGTATCGGGGAGCACGCTCGGATCGAGTCGAACCCGTAGTATCCCCCCACAGTCGGGACAGGTCACGGTCACGTTACGACACTCGACCAGCTCCGCACAGTCCGGACAGTACAGGCTGGCGGGGGCGACATCGTTCATACGTGCCCATGTGGGCGGGGGCGACAAGTGCTGTCCGGTCGGCCCGAACGCGAGTCCAAGTGCAGTTTCGGCCCCTGAGGATTTTCCCGGTCGGGTACGTAGGGCAGGCCATGACAGGAGTGGTTGTCGCCGGGGGCGGACTCGCGGGACTGGTCGCGGCACGTCACCTCGCGAAGTCGGGTCTGGACGTGACTGTCTTCGAGCGCGAGTCGAGCGTCGGCGGGCGCGTCCGGACGACGCGGGAGAACGGCTACACGTTCGACCGGGGATTTCAGGTGCTGTTCGACAGCTATCCGGCGGTCAGGCGCGAACTCGATCTCGACGCGCTTTCCCTCCGGGCGTTTTCGCCCGGCGCGACGCTGGCGCGGCCGGGTAAGCGCTCGGTCCTGTCGGACCCGTTTCGCGATCCTGGCGCGCTGACGGAGACGCTGTTCAACCGGGAGATCCGGCTCGCGGACAAACTGCGGATCCTGAGGCTCCGCCGCGAACTCGCGAACGCCGACCCGGCGGCGATCATCGACGGCGATCGGCCAAGCCGAACGATCGAGTCGTCTCTGGCTGATCGTGGCTTCTCTCGGCGGTTCGCTGAACGTTTCGTAGCGCCGTTTTACGGTGGGATTACGCTCGATCGGTCGCTCTCGACTGACGCGCGCGTCTTCGAGTACACGTTCAAGATGCTTGGCGAGGGTCGGGCGACGGTCCCGGCCGAGGGCATGGAGGCGATTCCTCGACAACTCGCCGAACGCGCCCGCGGCGCTGGCGTCCGTATCGAAACTGACGCGACCGTCGAGGCGGTGGAGGCAGACGCCGTCACTGTCGACGACGAGACGATCGGCGCCGAGGGGGTCGTCGTCGCGACGGACCCGAAGACAGCCGGGGAACTCACCGGCGTCGACACGCCGGACGGCACGCGGGGCTGTGCGACGGTCTATACGAGCCTGCCATCGTCGACCCCACTCGACACCGGGAAGCGGTTGCTATTGAACGTGGTCGACGATCGACCCAATCAGGTCGCTCAGCTGTCGACGGTCGCGCCGGAGTACGCCCCAGCGGGCGAACAACTCCTGGCAGCGACGTTCCTCGGCGTTCCGGAGACGGACGACGAGGCACTGTTCGAGGAAACCCGCGACACACTGTCGTCGTGGTACCCCGAACGGACCGTGGCTGACCTCGAACATCTGCGAACCGAACGCGTTCCCTTCGCGCAGTTCGACCAGCCGCCGGGATTCCGGGCCGGCTTGCCAGACCCGGACGCACCGGACGGGCAGGTCGTCCTGGCCGGGGATTACACACGTTGGTGTTCGATCCAGGGGGCACTCGAAAGTGGCCGCGTTGCCGCGCGGACCCTCCAGGATAGGATGGGCGTCTGAGCGTCGTCACTGTCTATCGTCGGGGCGGGGACAGGAGTCAGTGTTTGGCGGGTTCCTCGGCGAGCGTCTTCGGGACGAGCCAGCGGGTCAGGACGATCAAAACGCCGATCACGAGCAGCGATACGAGCAGGATGGCGACGGCGGCTTCCATGTGTGTCGATACTCTACCCGGCACCAAAACTGTTGGCAGCACTCAGACGGATTCTTGTAGATTCTTTCCGGATGACGCCGACCCGGGGGGTCGACGGATACCGGTACATCACTCCAATAATCCGTATCAGAGGTGTTCGCGCAACGATCCGAGTGGCGGGAATTCGAGGGTTTCCCCGGATCGTTCGTCACGGACGATCGGCCGGAACGCGTCGGCGTTCCCGATCAGCGGCGAGTGGAAGTCCGCCGTCGTCAGCCCGTTGATCCGGACGCCGGCAACGAGTTCGTTGAACGCCGGCAGGACGAGGACGTCGGCCCCGCGATACGCACCGGCGCCGCGGAGATAGCACGGTCGCTTCTGTCCTTCGATCTCGATCGCCGGATGATCGTGACCGACGACGTACCGGTCGGCGTCGGTCTCGGGGAGTTCGTGGCCGTGAAGCACGACCGTATCGGTGTCTTCGAGTTCGTACTCCGCGGGGGTCGGGCCGTCCCAGAGGGCATCGAGCATGATATCGTGATTACCCGGCGTGACGATCAGGCGACAGCCGTACTCGGTGGCACAGTCCTCGATACGCCCGAAGGCAGACGCGACGCCGGGAGGGAGGGAGTCGAACGATTCTAAGACGTCACCGGCGATGACGACTTCCGTGACGTTGTGGATATCGAGCAGATCGCCGAGGCGTTCGACGATCGCGCGCTCGGACCCCATAGATAGCTCGACGTTAGAGGACTGTTCCCGTCCGAGATGGAGATCGGCGAGGACGAGCGTCTCCCCGAGGATCACCGCACGGTCCCGGTAGGTCGGTCCCATCCTCGGAGGGAAGGGTGACCGGCGGGGTAAACGTGTCGTCGTCAGGGGCGGGGCCCAACGTGTATCCCTCCGTCGATAGGGATAGCGGGGCCCGGCGCGTGTCCATTCGTCGATAAGGATCCCGGCGCGTGTCCATTCGTCGATAAGGATGGCGGGGTTTATAGGCCAGCGTGCCGATCTGCCGGGCATGATCGATGTCCTCGACAACAAGCGGGCGGCGACCCGCTTTCGGATCCTGGTCGAGATCGCCGAGCGCCAGCCAGCGGTCAGCCAGGGCGAGATCGCCGACGCGGTCGGCGTCACCAGCCAGGCCGTCAGCGAGTACATCCGGGACCTCGTCGAGGACGGATTCGTCGAGAAGGAAGGGCGCTCCCGGTACCGGGTCACCAACGAGGGCGTCGACTGGCTGTTCTCGGCGGCCACCGATGTACGACGGTTCGCCGACCACGTCACCGAGGACGTCCTGGGGAGCGTCCAGGAGGACGCGGCGGTCGCCGTCGAGGACATTGCGGAGGGCGAGACCGTCACGCTGTTCATGGACGAGGGGCTACTCCGCGCGAGACCGGGCGAGGACGGCGCGACCGGCGTCGCGACGACCGACGCCGCCGCCAGCAAAGTCGTGGGCGTCACGGGTTTCGAGGGTGTCATCGAACTCCAGCCCGGCGAAGTCGATATCATCCAGGTCCCGCCTGTCCGTTCCGACGAGACGCCCGACAACGAGCGGATCCGCGACGCGACAGGGTCCGCCGACCTCGTGACGGCGGCTGGCGTCGAGGCCGTGGGCGTCCTCCGCGAGTTGGAGATCGAATCCCGGACGCACTTCGCGGCCGGAGAAGTTGCCGCGGACGCCGCGAGCCGCGGGCTGGACGTGGTCGTCGTCGCGACGACCGACGCCGTCGGGCGGGTGACCGACGCGTTGCGGGACAGCGAGATCTCCTATGCCGTCAGGTAGCGTTCGATCGCGTATCCGAACGCTTGAGGCGATGCCGTTCGGAGAACAGGACATGAGTGACGTCGAATCCGCAGTCGAACAGTTCCTGGCACAGTCCGACGCGGCGTTCGAGGACTACGAACAGGGATACACGGACGCGGACGCGACGCTTCGCGTCCTCGAATCACACATCGAAGACCTCCGAGAGACTGTCGAGTGAGCGCCTGACAGCCGGTCGCTAGTGACTTGCGGTGTCGGCCGAACGTGATGCGCTACCGTGGCGAAAACCGGCGTCTGTGCCGGGAACGCCGTCGTTTTACGCGCCGACCCGCTATCGGTTTCCAATGAGTCAGGAGAGCGAGCGTTCCCCGGGCGATCTGACGGCGACCGGAATGGCGCTCAGACACGACCGCGAGTGGGACTACGAGCTCGATCGGATCAGCGACGCCGTCGCGGAGCGAAACGCAAACACCGTCGGATTGCAGTTTCCGGAGGGACTCAAGCGGCGTGGGCCGGCCGTCGCCGACGATCTCCGGCGGACGCTTCCGGATGACGTGACAGTAATGCTCTCGGGTGAGCCCTGTTACGGTGCCTGTGATCTCGACACCGAGTTGATGCGCCACAGCGACGTGTTCGTCCACTTCGGCCACAGCCCGATGAACGAGTCCGAGCAGATCATCTACGTCCCGCTGTTCTCGAACGTCGACGTCCTCCCGATCATGGAGGAGTCTCTCGCGGAGTTCGACGATCCCGACGAGGACGAGGATATCGGGCTGGTCACGACTGCCCAGCACATGAACAAGTTCGAGGAGATGCGAGAATTCCTCGTGGATCGGGGCTATGAGGTCCACACTCGGCGTGGCGACGAACGTCTGACCCACGAGGGCCAGGTGCTGGGGTGTAACTACGCCTCGGCGGACGTCGCGGCCGACCAGATCCTCTACGTCGGCGGCGGGAAGTTCCACCCGCTCGGACTGGCGATGGACCACCCCGAGAAACGCGTCGTCATCGCCGACCCCGTCAACAACGTCGTGGACATCGCCGACGCGGAGGCGCTGATCAAACAGCGTTACGGGGCGATTCACCGCGCGATGGACGCAGATACCTGGGGCATCATTTACTCGACGAAGATCGGCCAGGGTCGCCTCGAAAGGGCTCGCCAGATCGTCGAAGAAAACGACGACGCCTACCTCCTGACGATGAACAACGTCACGCCACAGAAACTCACGAACTTCGGGCTGGACGCGTACGTCAACACGGCCTGCCCCCGGATCACGACCGACGACGGCCCGCAGTTCAAACAACCGATGCTCACACCCGGCGAGTACGAGATCGCGATCGGCGAAAAGCCACTCGACTCGCTCTCGTTCGATACCTTCCACGGCACCTGGTGAGTGGCAGTATCGAACGGTCGGCCGTCCGTGATAGATAGTACCGGAAAGATTATCCTCTATCACGGTCAATTATCGAGGTGTGGCGAGCGTCGCGCGATTCGGCGCCGCTCTCCCGGAGGGAACATCAATGGCAACCTGGTACTGCATGGACTGCTCGGAGTACATCGACGAGCGCATGGCGTCGTGGCACGAATCGCAGGATCACGAGGTTCTCGGGTATCGAGCGCCGCAGTCGATGGAGGACCGACACATGTGGAGTAGCTGAGGCGCTCACCACGAGGTGCTGGCGGTCTCGACGGTGGTCGATGGAGGACCGACACGCTGGCGTCGTGGAGTGGTGGACTGTGGCCCGGTGGGGTCGTCCGGCCGTTTCGATCGGCGGTCTTCCGTCGTCGAAGACTTTTCCCTCGACGGGGGCAACACTCCGACAGACGCGTCGATCGGCGCGTCGGTGACTGATGAGCACGAAACGGCAACTTGCCCAGCAACTCGGCGTAGTCGTCGGGTTCGACAACCCGCAGGCGGACCTCGAACAGTACCGCACGCCGCCGGCAGTCGCATCGCACCTGATCCACCTCGCGGACCTCAACGACGACCTTGACGGTCGGACTGTGATCGACCTGGGCTGTGGGACGGGGATGCTCGCACTCGGTGCGGCGCTACGGGGCGCTACCCGCGTGGTCGGTGTCGACCTCGATCCCGACCCCCTGGAGACGGCCAGGGAGAACCGCCGCCGGGTCGGGACGAACACGGCCGTCTCCTGGCTGCGCGCCGACGCGACGCAGGTCCCGCTGTGTCCCGATGACCCGGTGACAGTCGTGATGAACCCGCCCTTCGGCGCACAGGCCGGCAACGAACACGCCGATCGTACCTTTCTGCGGACAGCCCTGGACATCGCGGACGTCTCCTATTCGATCCATAACGCGGGCAGCGTGGACTTTGTCGAGGCGTTCGCGGGGGACAACGGCGGCACGGTCACGGCCGCCTATCGGTCCTCGTTCGACCTGCCCCGGCAGTTCGAGTTCCACGACGCCGACAGCCAGGAGATCGACGTGGAACTGTTCCGCATCGAATGGATCTGACGTCCGGTATCGAAGGCCGACTGAAAATTGTGTCGGCAGTCAGTCTGACCGGGGATCGGGTACTTTCAGGCGTCCTCTCATTGCCTGGTCGGTGGGACCCGACGGCTGGCCACGCGGAGTTGCGTTCCGTTGATCGATGCGTAGAGTTCCTGGCTGGATCGGTCGAACCTGATCCCGCCGACTGTGACGTTCCCGCCGTCGTCCGGGAGCGGTCGGGCGCCGAGGGTCTCGTTGTCCCGGGCGACGACGACCTCGAACGCTTCCCTAGCCGGGCGGATAGTGACGGTTCGATTGGATAGTATCACGTCGGCGATAGCAGGGTTCGACGTGTAGACCAGCCGTTCGTCCCCGCCGCCGGGACGGAGAAACACGCGATAGGTGACGTTACCGCCGATGACCGACCAACCCGCCCGATAGGCCGCGACGTCCTGTCGCCAGCCGATGCCGCCCAGGAGGACCCGTTCGCTGCCCCTGGCTTCGAGGGCCCGCTTCGAGACCACCTGGTGCCAGAGGTTCCGTTGCTCGCTGTAGACGACGACGCCGCTGGTCCGGACCGCTGTGACCTGATCGAGAAAGGGGACGTCCACGACTGCGAGTTGCTGGTTCGTCACGTTCTCGACGTAGGCGACCTGATAGTCGCGGATTTCGACGGCGTTCTCGGGCATGTCGACCCCCGACGGCGCCGAGAGGTTGACAGCGGCACCGACCATCGACATCCCGATCAGCGAGAAGACGATCACGCCGGCGGCGATCCGCCGCCCCGACGGAAATTCGAACTGCCCGGGACTGACGTCTATACCGGGGAAACGATCGAGTAGCGGGCGATCGGATCCGGAGACTGCGAGGACGATCAGGCCGGCGAGGATGAAGAGAACTGCCGTCCCGATCCCTTCGAGTCGGACGTACTGGTTGTTTCCCAGATACCAGTAGATGCTCCAGAGACCGTTGGCGATGGCGTATACCATCGTCGCCAGCCAGATCCGACCGGGATCGGCCGATCTGTCGCGGCGTCGGATCACCACTGCGGCGACGAGGATCCCGATGAGGAACCCGAATGCGTGACCCTGGACGGCCGTGTTTGCCCACCCTACTCCCGAATACCGGACTGTGGGCTCGGCGATCGAATAGGGGTCGACGAACGTGCCCCAAAGGTGCCAGAGATGACTCCATCCGGCGACGGCGACGATTGTCGCGATCGGATAGCAGACGAGCGCGAACCCGGCCAGGGCGTAGACCACACCCGAAAACCCGATGATCGGCCCCCACGAGAAGGCGGCGGTCACGAGTCCGGCAAGCACGATCCCGCCGGTGAACAGGCCGATCCTGACGAACGGGTTCGACAGACGGACTGTGAACGACTGGGAACCCCGATCGGTCGGGTAGTGACTCCAGGCGTACTCCGCTATCGAGCCGTACACCAGTCCGGAGAGCAGGTTCCCCAGAAGATGGCCCCACCCGAGATGAGAGAATCCTGCCAGCAGCACACCCAGCGGGTACGCGTATGATGTTGCACGGAACGGGAGACTCACCGGATCGTACTGGTTCCCCAGGCCACCCTGGACGAAGAGATAGACGATCACGACGACACCGAGGCCAAGGAGTGTCCCCCACGGGAGTCCGAGGACGAACCGGGTTCGGAGGCGTTGTCCCCAGCGACCGCCTGGGCGGGCGACGCGATACAGGATGGCGATCGAGACGGCGACCGCGCCGAGCAGGATCGCCTGCCAGGCAAACAGGGGAATCGACTCGATCAGCGAACGGATCTCCAGGGCAGCGACGACGGGATCGAACGGGCCGGGAGACGGCGTCGCCGACATGGCCCTCACAACGGCCCGGCGTGGTATAGCACTGACGGCGATCGCGGCCCACAGGATTTTACAGGGAGGGGGGCCGTCTGTATACCTGATGGGAGTGCGTCCACCAGCCGACGATGATCTCAGCGAACCCGACGTCATCGAGTTCGGCATTCCGGCGCTCGACGCTCGCATGGAGAACGTCTCGTTCCCGGCCACGAGCGAGCAGTTGCGATCCGAGTACGGCGACCTCGAAGTGCCGTACAACGCCTCCGGGAGCACGGTAACGCTCCGGGAGGTCCTCACGGAGGTCGATCGTCAGTCCTTCGAGAGCGAACAGGAACTGCTGAACGCTGCACACCCGGTCTTCGAGCGAAAGCGTGCCCAAAATCCCAGCGGCCTGCTCGGTCAACTGCGAGCGATGTTCCCCTTCTGAGGACGATTGGTCGCATTCAGGTCTTTTCGGATCTGTCTCGCGTCCACGTCGGCTCCCCCATGCCACCGACGTCTCGTGACAGCGAGACCAACGATGAGCCGTTCACACCTCGTCGGTTTCCCGATGCTCGCTGGCTTCTGTCTTCGAGACGGTCGGCGTCTCCTCGCCTCTCCCGTACTCGATCGGTCGTCCGGGTTCCTGTTCGAGTCCGTCACTCGTAGACCCGTCTCGATCGTCGGTCAACGCCCGATCGAGTTGGTGCATCTGTTCGCGGTGGAGCTTGACGATCATATCCGAGAGAGTGCCGAACATGAGCAACTGAACACCGAAGATGACTGCGATCCCACCGACCAGTGCGAGGACGTTGTGTGATATCCCACGCGTGACCCACTCGACGACGACATACACTCCGAGGCCGGCGCCCGCGAACAGACTCGCGATGCCGACGCTCCCGAAGTAAAAGAGGGGGTTGTTCGTCTTGGCCATCCGGTACAGCGTCAGGAGGATCACGCTGCCGTCTCGGAATGGGCGCAGATTCGTCTCGGTCTCGTCGGGCCGGGACTCGTAGCGGATCGGCACGACAGCCGTCGTGACGTTGTGTTTGACGCACTCGACTGCGAGTTCCGTCTCGATCCCGAACCCCTCCGACGTGAGGCCGAAACGGTCGACCGATTCGCGGGTGAATGCCCGGTAGCCCGAGAGGATGTCCTGGAGGTCCCGCCCGTGGATGCGAGCGAACGCGCGATTGATGAGACGGTTGCCGACGCGGTTGAGTCGCGTCATTGCCCCCGGTCCCATGTCCGCGAAGCGGTTACCGATCACGTGGTCGGCTTCGCCCGCGAGGAGCGGTTTGAGGAGAGCGTGTGCATCTTCCGGTCGGTACGTGCCGTCGCCGTCCACCATGAGGATGTACGGTTCGTCGATGAGCCGGATGGCCTCTCGAACGGCCTGACCCTTGCCCGAGCCCGACTGCTGGACGACGCGTGCCCCGTGTTTGGCGGCGATGTCCCGCGTGTGGTCGTCGGAGCCCCCGTCAATGACGAGGACGTTCTCGAGACCCTCGTCGTGGAAACCCTCGACGACGTCGGCTATCGCTCCCGCCTCGTTGTAAGTCGGGATCAGGACGCAGACATCGTCGTAGCCCGCCATTGTGGGTTTGTGTGTCGGCGGGGTGGAAAAGTGTGCGGGAATTGTTTTCCGGGCAAGAAGATATCCTCGGTCGTCTCGGGTTCCTTTAGAAGTTTATGTACGAGAAGTGTGTCGTGGTTGTGGTGTGCATGGTTGAAAACGAGCACATGAAAACGGTAGATACATGATCAGAGCACCAGTGATTACTGAACCACAATCATTATGTGAGCTGTTGGACAGAAATTGATGATGGGTCTCAAAATGATATTGTCGAGTCGGAGACGACGGGCGAGTACGGCGTTGTTCGCTGGAATCGTCGCAGGGGTTCTTACTGCCGTATTCTTCGCTCTGTTGCGCCCGAACCCGCCGACGACGTTCGACGTGTTTTACTTCGCGGCGGAGAAGAGCATGTCCGGCCAAGTTGTCTACGAAACTGGACATGGATTGTGGACGTACACACCGGCATCCCTTTTGTATTTTTACCCATATGCACTCCTGTTCGAGTACCAGTCGGCTCTATTCGTCCATCGTGGGTTGAGTATCGTTGTCACTGTGGGCTATGCGTATGCTCTCGTGCGGTTTCTCGGTCGACGGATCGACCTCCAGCGACTGGACCGGATCGCGATCTTCGGGTTCGCGTCTCTGAGTGTGTATCCGATCGTCAACGTGATCAACGCGTCGTTCGTCGGCGTCTTCGCGACCTTCCTCGGTATGGGCTGGCTGTTGATCGAATCGGACTACGATGACGGTGGTTCACTATGGGCACTGGCAGCGATCGTGAAGGGATATCCAGCGTTCTGGGGGGCGTATCTGGTACGAGTCCGTCGCTGGCGAGCCGTTGGTGCAGCGATTCTGACCGGAGTCAGTGCGACGTTACTCGGAGTACTCGTTTTCGGTTTCGACGCGTATCGGCGGTTTTTCACTGTTGCAGGCACGAGTCGCGTCCGCTACGATCAGTTTAGCGGTGGGGCAAGTCCCGACAACGAGGCGGTGACGCCCCTCCGTGCACTCAGTCAGGTGTTTCCGAACGTGGACCCGGCGGTGTGGACCCCTGTGATTCTCGTTGTTGTCGTCTGTATCACGTTGATCGTATACTACCTCGTCCCTGCCGACTCGTTGAGCGACCGTGCGACGCTGTTGCTAGTCACGATTCTTGGCGTCTGGTTCGTGATGCCGACGTCACAAGATCTGGACACGTACATCATCTACGCTCCGCTACTCGTATTGCTTTACGTTGAACGACATCGGACGGTTCAGGCCCTTTACGCTCTCGGAACTATCGTACTCAGCTACAACTTCGGCAGAACTGAACTCCGTGCCGTAAGTGAACTGTTCGGTGTTTCCGACGTTGTCATGCTGGTGGGAGAACCGGTGTTGTCTTTCGCAACAATGCCGATGTACGGATTGGTGATACTGTATCTGGGATGTCTGCTCAAGGCTTGCATCCGTGGCCGAGAGAGTGAACGGACGGAGCGACTCCGAAAGGTCGTCCCGACTCGTGGATGAAAGCGCTTCGCGTAGGCGTTTCGGCCGCGGTATTCCCTGTGTTTGATAGCTCTCAGACGTGTGTACTGACGCCACCGCAGGCGGTAATGGATCCCAAAAATTTTATTCACCCGATACATCGTCTATTGTTCTATGTTACTCGTTCAGCAGTTGTACGACCGACTCCTCCGGCCACATCTCCCGCGAAAAATCGGGGTATTCAATGGCGTCGCCGTTCGTCACCCGAAACTGCTTGACGCGACGGACGAAAACTGGGCTCACAAACCGGGGATGGTAGAAGGGATTGCCCGAGTCGTCGATCCATGTGACACTGTCGTTGAGATAGGCTCCGGAATGGGCGTATTGACTGTTCGAGCGGCCAGAGAAACGACCCGACACGGGAGAGTCTACGGCTTCGAAGCGGGGAAAGACCGCGTGTCGTGGGCTCGAGAAACCGTGGAACTCAACGACGTGGACGAGTGGACATCAGTCACTCACGGACTGGTTGAAGGCGGAGACATGGTCTGGGGGAAAATGGGGGAGCCGAAACGACTCTCAGTCGAGGAACTTCCCGACCATGATGTGCTCATTACTGACTGTGACGGAGGTGAACGGCCGATCCTCAATGGACTCACACCAGATACTGTCCCCGACGCAGTGGTGATTGAGTCACACGGGATGCACGGTGTGCCGACCGAATGGGTCCGCGATCGACTTGCAGCTCTGGGCTTTACAGTCCAAAACGTTCGCCCGACCTCTACGGAAACATCTCCCGACGAAGATAATATGGCAGTTGTGGCAACCCGGGAACGATCAGAGAGACAACAGTGATGCTCCGGGGGAGGGAATTACGAACCTCGTATCGCTACACTCACCAACAATGGTCGTGAGAGGAGAAGGGTGAGTGCCGGAGAGGATGTCAGCCATAGCGTGAGGGGCACAGTCGATGATGTCGAGTTGTGGCTCTGACATACTCGGACACGCGAGGGAGCACGAGCAGGAAGCGTAGCGTGGGAGGAGAACGCAACAGACTGCCACATTGGTACGACTCTTTGTGCCATGCTGGGACGCTTTCGGACGCTGTGCGTCCGCCGTGACACGTGGGGAACGGTCCTTCGTCGAGTCGTATCTCTGCCTATCACATACCGAACTAGACGTTTTCTAGCCGCTTCCCGTCCACAGCTGCGAGAAAATCTGTCGATCGCCGGGCCAACATATCCGACACAGTCTACAATGTCGTCGTACAATTCCCTAGGTCCCAGTATCCGTCAAGGTCATAACCGTTCACTCAGGAGTCCATACCGTACCGATGAATCGCAACGTCGTCCTGCTCGTGCTGGATACTGTCCGGAAAGACGTATTCGACGAGCGGGCTAGCGGTATCCGTGAGCGGTCAACGCTCTCGTTTGAACGGGCCTACGCCCCCAGTTCGTGGACTGTTCCGAGCCACGCCTCGATGTTCACCGGTCGCCTTCCCCACCAGCACGGTGTTCATGCACATAATCCCGATTACCGCGCCCTTTCCCGTGAGGATACATTTCTCTCGGATCTACCTCACCGCCACGTAGGGGCCAGCGCAAACAGTTTTCTCTCGGAACGGTTCAGTTTCGATGCGTGGTTCGATGACTTCGCCCACCTTCACGGGATGGAGGACCTTCTCCCGGGCGGAATCGACACGGCGGAGTTCATTCAAGAATATGACGGTCCTGCAATCAGTCGCCATCTCGCGTATCTCGGTGAGGCCCTCCGAGAGTCGTCTCTGACCCCCAGTCTCGCCAATGCTATGTATTTGAAAATGAACAACGCCACCCTGGGCCGGCCTGTTCCCCGACTGGGGGACTACGGGGCGCGAGCGACACTTCGGGCCGGTCGTCGACTTGCGACTCGTGAGGAACCGTTCTTTCTGTTCATCAACCTCGTTGATGCTCACGCCCCTCACGAGAGACTCCGGTCATACGATACGAGCGTTTCACTTTCTTGGACATCGCGCAAACACAGCGTTTGGGAGGTGAACAATCGTGGGCTGGAACAGTTCCCGCAGTATCTAGACCGGTTTTCCGAACTGTACGGCTGTGCCGTAGAATATCTTGACCGACGGGTTTGTCATTTTTTGGATCGCCTTCGTGAGGCAACTGCCGAGGATACCACTGTGATCGTCACTGCTGATCACGGGGAAGAATTGGGTCGTGAGTCAGAACGAACGTTGGGTCACAAGATACCCTCCGCAGCGATCACCCACGTTCCCCTAGAGGTAATCAATCCGCCGAAGGCGTTGGAGATGGGCACTCTCCAAGAGGTGGTCTCGTTGCTCGATATAGACGTGTTGGTCTCCGGAATCGTGAACGGAGAACGGATATCACTGGAGCGCAAGATCGCTCCGACGGAACGCCTCGGTGACGTTCATCCGCCCGAGCAGCGTCGCGAGTTCTGGAACCGCGGTATTCGAGTCGCGTATACTGACTGTGATTCCTACGAGTGGGATACAACTGGCGCACGCCACCGGTATCGCGTCGAACGGAGCACTGAACACCGTATCGACGACGAGGCGAAGATCCCCTCGTCTGTGTCCGACGAGTACGTCACGGATCTTGAAACCGCAAGGAGAGAGGCCACTTCCGGTGGTGGCCGACTTGCCGACGCTGTCGACGATCGTACCCGGGATCGGCTGGAAGATCTTGGCTATATGTAATTCTATACTCGAACCTGACTGAGCCAGTCGAATCCATATACCCATCTATCGCGCGTATTCTCCTGGAATTTGGGGGCATACCAATCACCGAGCGTCGTGTCTACTTGTACCGTTCTAGAAAGTCCGAGAAGATTCCAGAGGCGGTCACTCGAAGAGTCGGCGAAACAGTCAGCAACACTACCACGTAAACAAGTCCACCCACACCGACAAGCCCCACCACCTTGTACCACTGGTTGAGAGTGAATAGCTGGCGACTGCCCCATACAATTGCACCCATCACCATTCCAGCTCCGGCTTGTTCGAGGAACGGTCGAGTAATCAGAATCGGCCTGTCAGTCAGCTTCGTGACGACGTAGGTCCGGCTCAGATATACGAACGTTTGTGTCAAGACCGTCGCGACGACAATGCCTATCGGTCCGTACAGGTACAGGAGGCTGATGCCAAGACTCACGTTCAACACGAGCCCAGTCAAGGAGATACGAAAGTTCGTTCCGGGTCGGTTGAGCCCATGGATGACCGAGGTCCGCGGTGTCGTTTGCGTGACCAGTAACTGGTACAGTGTGAGACCGGCAAGGAAGAGTCCTGCCCCAGCGTACTGGTTGCTGTAGACAGTCACGACAATGGTTTCGCCGAGTACGACGCTCCCAATAAAGAGGGGTATCGCCAGGATACTGCTAAACGACAGTGCGTTCCGGAGATCAGTATTCCACCCCTCCCCACGGGATTCAAGATTCGATATTCGCCCCATCAGACCCGTCGTGATGACTCCCGAGAGGAAGATAGCGGGCATCGAAAGCGACAGTGAGACGCGGTAGTCCCCAGCGGCACTCGCGGTTGCCAGCCACCCCAGCAGGACGATGTCCATCTTCGAAAGAGTGGTGCTGACAAGTCCATTTGGAATCGACCACTTGGCAAACGTCATGATCGATCGAAGTGAATCGACTGAAGGCCTTCTCGGCCGGACGTTTATCCATCGATAGATCAGCGGAATCGTCAGGAGGGCGGCGAACGCCGTCCCAGCGATCATCCCCCAGACCTCTAGCCCGAGGAGGACGAATCCGACCTGTAAGAACACTTTGAGTATCGTTCGGACGACTTTCGACCATGTAGATAGCGAGAAGTTCTCACGACCAGTGAGGATGGTCTTCAGTGCTCGATATGCAGACATCGGAACGAGCAGAACAGGGACTGCTAACGGAAGCAACGCATTTTCACTTACCAACGTTAGCACGACGAACGCGAGCGGGGCACCGAATACGGCTGTTACCGTCACTGTCAGGAGCACTGATCCTATCGCCTCGTGTTCGTCGAAGCTCGTTTCGGTAAGACGTTTCTTGCAGGCCGCGGCCCAGCCGTTGACGGGATTTTCGAAGAAGTTAGAGACAGCGAGGGCGACGTAGAAGAGACCGTATCCGCTTGGGCCAAGCGTACGGGCGAGAATCACAGAACCGGCGAGACCGACAACGGCCGTCACAACCTCACCGACGAACCCAAGACTCACCTGCAACCCGAACTCAGTATCACCGACTTCTTTGTCACTCATTGGTTCACATTCGGTCCATCAGAACCGCTATAACGGCCGTTTCTCAGAGGCTATACAGTCACTGGTCCGTACCGGTAGTACAGACCGTTTCGTCGGCGATACAGCCTTATCTTCGAATATTTCGATTGTACGCTCGTTTGTGTCTGCGTTGTCGTACGTCGGGAATCCGACGACGAAGTGCGTCGGTCTTTCCTTCCGGGAATTCATACCTTGTACCCGAGGCCGCGGAGTCGTTCGTCGACGACCTCTTCGTCGGTTTCGACCGACGTGACCGAACCCGTCTCGACTCGCCGACGCTGGCCGTGTTCCGAGACGGCCCACGGGACTGTCACCAGATCCGGATGCCGTACTCTCGACGGATGCATGTAGCCTCGGATGGGGAAGGGACATAGCCACTCTCCGAATAGTTCGCCATGGTCTGCGGTGAATATCGACCGTCCACTAAGTTCCTCGGCTAGCTGTGTCGCGTAGTGGTAGACGTACTGGAGGTTCTCCTCATAGGCTTCCCAGACCTCTTCCCGTGTGACTTTTCCCTCGCGGATGGCACCGGGATGGAGGTCGTCGTCTATTTCTTCACGTCGTGTACCATCGGCGTTCCCACAGACTGGCGCATGGGGCTGGAAATAGTGAACGATGAGCCGTTTGTTGGGATACTGTTCGTGCATCTGGCGGGCAACCTCGTTAACCCTATCGGGGTGGACAGTCCCGTTCTCAGCACTGTCGACTTCCCCAAGGACGATGTTACTCTTGAGTTCCGACTCGTCGACGTCGAAGTCGTCGACCCAGATATTGACGAGGTCGTGGAAGTTGTCCGAGGCAGTCTTGGCAATCCAGGGATTACCCGAAAGATAAACCGTATCGGGAAACTTTCGACCAGTGAAGGTTGCTTCCATCCATTCCGGACTAGACGATCCCGGTGAGACGACGCGTTCGTACTTGTCGAACTGGTCGATGCCGATGGTATCCTCGAACATATCCGCGCGGCAGGCATCGAGAATGAGGAGATTGTCCCAGTCTTGGTCCATGTAGTTGATACCACTTTGCCTGTGTATCTTCCCGATAGCCGGCCCAGCGACGCGGGAAACGAATCGCGTGTGCCACCACCCAGGATCCCTCCAGTGCTTCCGTATCTGTTCAAGTGCGTATCTTACCTTCATGATTCAGTCCCGACGACGTGCACCATCATCCCGCTCCGCCAGCACTCACGCTGCTTCACGTTCTTTGACGTCTCGTTCACTGCGTAGGAGAGTTTCATACGATCACCCTATTACGTCGCGGCTTTCTAATCACGATTGTGAGGGAAGTAAGTACTGAGTCAATAGATACTTTTCTAATCACGGCGAAATGAACAGTGGGTGCCGGATCAAGAGAAATGTCACAGACAGTCTCCGTCGTCACTCCAGTCTACGACGATCACCACCTGCTCGACAGGGCCGCAGAGAGCATCCAAGCCCAGACGTACGACGATGTCGAGTGGGTTATCGTGGACAGTTCTGGTGAGGATCACGTCAAGTCGCGTGCCGATACATACATCCATCAAGCGCCGCGTGGTGTCTCGGCAGCCAGGAACGCCGGGATGCGTGCGGCTTCGGGTGAGTACATCGCCTTCCTGGATGCGGATGATTGGTTCACGGAGGAGAAACTTTCACGATGTGTCGAAGCGGATGCAGATTTCGTCTACACCGACGTGATCGAACATACTGGGGACACCACGGAGTTTCGACCAGCCATGTTACTAGACTCTGAGGATCCTCACGTAGACTTCTTCGTGAACGACGGTATCACTGGAAACATTGCAACATCCTCGATCGTCGTAACAGCCGATGTAGTCGATGATAAACAGTTTCCCAGTGATATCAGTGGTGGCGAGGACTACCACCTGTGGACCCGTGTGCTCCGTGACGCTGCCACAGTAGCACACATTCCGGAGGCGCTAACCCACGTTCGGATGCGGGACCGCTCGCTGAGCTCCGATGTGGAAATGATGTACCGCAACCGGATGAAAGCGATAGATTCACTGGAAGAGCAACTCCCCGAGATCGAGGCGTCCTCCGACGACCGACGGATCGTCGAGCGACGATCTCTATCACGTCAAAGTATTGAACTTTCTAAGCGTCCGCACCGTGACGTTCTCCTCAGAAACATACGGGAGGGTGACATCAAGTCGGCTGTCCTACTGCTCATCACGTTTCTCCCGGCCTACAGAGCAGAAATTCTCAGAAGGCTCAGCTAACTGTAGAGGTCCTTGTGGACCTCCGCCACTCTACTCATCGAGTGTTCGCTCCGATAGCGCTCGATCTCGTCAGTGAAATCCCGCTCCAATGCCTCACCCACCGTGGTGAGTCCTGCCTGGATATCGCCCTTCGGATAGGTCAACGGGAAGCCATACTCGGATTCTAGCTGCTTGAACCGATCAAGGTCCGAGGTGACCACCGGGACGTCGTACGCGACACACCAGTTGATGATCCCGCTCTGGGTAACGACATTGTACGGCAGTACGGCGACGTCCATGGCACTAAACAGCCTGTGGAAGTCATCTTCGTCCAAGACCCCGGTCATCTGCATGCCGTCCGGAATCCGTCGACGGATACCGTCGGCGTAGCTCCGGTGGGAGTCGTCCTGGGCGCCGCCACCGATCATGAACGTGTACTTGTTGGACTCCCGGGCCATCTCCACTACGTCTTCGAATCCCTTTTGGGGACGGACGTAACCCGGTCCGACAACGAGTGTCTCGTCTGGATCGACGCCGAAGTGCCGTTTCGCTTCCGCCTCGTCGGTGTGACGGACGTCAGTCTGTACGCCGTGCGGGATCACCCGTGCGTTCACGTCGGCTGTCTTCCGGAACTCCTCTAGCGTCTCCTCGGAGAGAAAGAGGCCTTCGTCCGTGATCGCCGCGAGCAGTCGGTTGTTCGCGGTGACGTAGATCCGTTTCAGGTTCTCCAGCGGCGGATCGACCGTGTCGTCGGACCACGCGCTATGGAAGGTAGTGATTACGGTGACGTCGTCGATCTTTCGTTTCGCCCAGATCGCCAGCAGAAACGGCCAACTCCAGACCGATTTCGGGCCGTAAATTCCGTATTCGTGCTGGAGGTGAATAGTGTCGCTGTCATCGCGGAAGATAGCGATGCCACGGCGGATGTAGTCCAGCGGGTTCCGCGACCGGAGTGGGACCCCGAATCGCTCGATGTCAACGTCCATGGATGACTGTAGAGACGACGTATACGTTTCGATCCCGCAGTCCTCCCTCTCGGCCGTCGCAATCATCGTCACCTTGGGTAGGGACATCAACCGATCACCTCCCCGGTCATGGTCTGCAGACCCTGTTCGGTTCGAATCCGTCGAATCGATCGCTCACACGGATCAGACCGCCGAGCGGAGTTGAGGGTTGTTCCGCGGCCCCCCCACCACGCCCCGGAGCATCGCGGTCGGTGTCCGATACAGCGATACGTTGTATCACCGTCCATGAGATTCCGCTCATAGCATAATAAGGGTTCTGCCAATATGTATTTGGAAGCGAACGATGTGTATATCCCTTCTCTGGCATAGGTGTGGGGCCATCGCAAGCAATTCTGTTCATGATACAGGGAACCAGTGGCACAATAGCCTGTGTTAGCCTCTCCAATAGAACGCCGACAACTGGTTGTCGATCGACTTCCGCAATCGTGTTTCAAAACGACCACTACCGAATTGATCGTCTATCCTGGCAGGTTCAATGGTTACCTCTTCGTTTTCCAGGCGCCGTATCGCCGATCGAATGTCGCCCGAAGACCCGTCGTGCGTATACCCGTTTTCCCCATCAGTGACGTACATCTCGGGGAATCCTTCGTCCCGAGCCAGCACGGCCTTGCCGCTGGCGTTGGCCTCGATTGGGACAATACCGAAGTCCTCGTTGCGCCCATTGAATACAACTGCACGACAGTTGGCCAGCAGGTCGTACTTCTCGGACTCCGGAACGAAACCGTGGTACTCCATATTCTCGGCGCGGTGGATGCGGTCGAGAACGGAGTGTTCGACGTCACCTTCGCCGCCGGCGAAGACGATTCGATGGTCCGTCCCGTCGAACGCCTCGACAATCTCGGGAACGCCTTTTTCCTCATCGAGTCGACCGAGGTGGAGGTAGTACCCTTCGTCTTCACCGACGTAACATGCCTCAAGATCGACAGGAGGATAGACGACTGTCGAATCCCGTTCGTAATATTTCCGGAGTCGACGGGCCACCACGGGACTGTTCGCCAGGTAGTGGTCGACACGCGGATCGATCGCCACGTCCCGCGTTCGGAGATGTCTGATGAGCGGTCGGGCGAGCTGTCCGACGATCGAATCCTTCCGATCGTGATAGAGGTCGTAAAACCACCGCGGAGGGGAGTGGCAGTAGTTCAAATGCAGCGTGTCGTCCGGCGTGATGACTGCCCGGGTCGTCGAGCCTGACGTGATCAACACGTCGGGATCGCCGAAATCACGCCAGTCGATGTCTTCCCACAGCGCGTATTCGAAGACCCGATCCGCGCGGCTCTGGAGACGACGCAACGGCCATGGGGACAGCGACGGCAAGACATCGTGGAAGGACACCTCACCATACGGATTGGGGGTATCCGGTGACGGCGTTCCCATAGTATAGATCGTGTTCACGTCAAGCGCGTCGGCCATCTGGGTCACGAGGTACTCGGCCCCTCCCCACGTGTTGACGTGCCAGTGGGCAATAGCGATATTGAGGTCCTCAATCGAGAGATCGGCCATATCCTGATCTGTACCGGTCGATCAAAAAGTCTGTCGTCAGCGATACTTCGTCATCCCATAGAGGTAGCCTGTTCCAACCACGGCTGTCAACACGAAGAGCATCAACAGCTGTACCCCTTTCTCGACTGAAGGGTCCTTGAGAAGTTCAGCGATACGGTCCGGAGTGTATTCCCCGAATAATGCCCCGAGAAAGTCCGATTCTTCGTCACTCGACTCTCCAATAAGGACTTCCATCGCTCGCTTCGAGTACCCCTGCCAGAATGCTCGATCGAGCAACCACTTCGGATCAGTCCGGTATTCGAAGACCTTGTGTGCGACTTCGGCCCGCGGATTGTACCAGACGCTCTGCCCGTGCTTCTGCCGTAAACGCGCACATAATTCAGTTTCGCCGCCCTGGAGATTAGCGTCACCCTGGCGACCCCCGATCTCGGTATCGAACCCGGCGAGTTCTAGAAAGACGTCACGCCGAAAGGAGATGTTCGATCCGAACGTGTTGCGCACCTCGCCAACCGCATCCCTGTCACCGTCAGGCCCGAACCCGCGATGGGTTACTCCAACGAGCCAGTAGAACTCCTCGGGCAGATAGTCGGGCTTGCCAGCTACCCATTGCGGTACCATTTTGCCGCCGACTGCGAGTGCATTCTTTTCCTCGTATCCTCTGACGAGTCGCTCGATCCAGTCAGGTGCGGCAATCGCGTCGTCGTCGAGGAAGGCGACTACCTCGCCGGAGGCCGCCTCGGCCCCAGCGTTTCGGGCCTTGAGCAAGCCCTGATTCTCCGTAAGCCTGACGAGCGTTACGTCGTCGTCCTCGCCGAAATCAGTCCGGAACTGTTCGAAAACCGCATCGCTGCCGTCGCTGACGAGTACCAACTCTACGTCGTCGTACGTTTGGGACTGGACGCTCTCGGCCGCTTCGGTGAAATCGTCGTAACGGTCGAGCGTGTGCGTACAGAGGACGACGGAGACACGCATGTACTGTGATGGGCCAGTCTACGAGATAATGGTTGGCTTTCGACGATCCAGGCGGTCTATCGATCCAACCCTCGATATGACCATCCGGGGACTTCATAAGGCTTATGCGCGCGTTGGCAGTTTCCACGCCTAATGAGTCTACGGAGGGTCTTCGATAGATGAGTGTGCTGGACGAGCGGTTCACCGACGATTCGGTCGCTGGACGGGCGGTCGACTGGCTGTCGACGTGGTATCACGTCTTCGTCGTTGTCGGCCTGTTCGGCTTCATGTTCTGGCTGCGGGCGCGAACGTGGGAGAATTTCGTCGTCGACGGCAATATCCTCTTCAGTGGTAACGACGCGTGGTATCACCTGCGGCAAGTCTCCTATACGGTCACGAACTGGCCGAACACGATGCCGTTCGACGCCTGGACGGAATTCCCCTTCGGCACGTCAGTCAGCCAGTTCGGGACGTTTTACGATCAGCTCATCGCCACCGCTGCCCTGATCGTCGGACTGGGCAACCCCAGCGATCAGTTGATCCGGATGGTCCATCTCTTCGCACCGGCAGTCTTCGGCGCGGCGATCGTCGTCCCGACGTATTACCTGGGGAAACACGTCGGCGACCGGATCGGAGGTGTGATCGCCGCGGTGCTGGTCGCGCTCTCGGGCGGTGAACTGCTGCGACGGAGCCTCGTGGGGTTCTCCGACCATCACGTTGCGGAGGTTTTCTTCCAGGTGATCGCCGTTCTTGCCATATTGATCGCCCTTCGCGTCGCCCAACGGGAGAAGCCGGTCTACGAACTCTTCGTCGACCGGGACTGGGAGTCGTTGCGTCGTCCGCTTGGATGGAGTGCGATCGCGGGCGCGGCACTCGCCCTCTACATGTCTGTCTGGCCACCGGGCACCCTCCTCGTCGGCATTCTCGGAGTGTATGTAACTCTCCAGTTGCCGCTTGCCTATCTCCGCGGTGAGAGTCCCGAACACGTCGGAATCGCCGCTGGTACTATCTTCGGCGTCGCTGGCCTCCTCTCGTTAGCCAGCTTGGATTCCGTCGGACTCGGGATGACCGAAACCTCGCTGGTCCAGCCTGGCCTGGCGATCGCCGGTGTGCTGTGGGTCGGTGCCCTCTCCTGGTTAGCCCGTGTCTGGGACAGTCGAGATCTGGACACCTGGCAGTATCCTGTGACCGTCTTTGGCAGTCTCATTGTCGGTGTCGGTCTCGTCGCAGTCCTCTTGCCGGACGTGTTCTGGTACTTCGTCGATCAGCTTCTCCGGTTCGTCGGGTTCGCCTTCAATCCACACACCGGGTCGGCCGTCACCGTCGGCGAAGTCCAGCCGCTCCCCATCGGACAGGCCGATACGTTGATCTCCTGGCTTGGGATCACGCCACTGATCGCGGGGATCGGCGTCGTGCTCGCGCTCGCCCACCAGTACACCGACGACGAACTCGACCCGGCGTACCTGTTCGTGGCCCTGTGGTTCGTGCTCTTCGTCGCCGCGACGTTCACCCAGCAGCGCTTCGCGTACTACTTGACCGTCCCGGCGGCGACGATGACGGCGCTTGTCGTCACGCGACTGTTCCGGTATCTGCGTTCGTTCAGCGAGACCGACGGTGTCGAAACGTACCAGCTATTGGTCGTCGGCAGTGTGGTCGTGGCACTCGTCGTCCCGATGGTCTTTCTCGCTCCGACCGCCCTCGATCGCTCCGCACAGAACGGTCCCGGTGGTATCCAGGGCTGGCAGAGCAGCCTCGAGTACATGGAAACCGAGACGCCGGCAGTCGGCAACTACGGCGGCGCCGGCAACGCCGATCAGATGAACTTCTACGGAACCTACGAGCGCACGGACGACTTCGAGTACCCGGATGGCGCCTACGGCGTGCTGTCGTGGTGGGACTACGGGCACTGGATAACCCAGGAGGGGGAACGGATCCCGGTCGCAAACCCGTTCCAGGGGAACGCACGCCAAGCAGCATCGTTCCTTATCGCGCAAAACGAATCCCAGGCCAGTGACGCCCTCGAGGTAGTGAGCGAGGAGACTACCGACGCCCAGACTCGATACGTGATGGTCGACTGGAAGATGGCGACGACCCACGGCGGGTACCCCGGTATGGCCTGGGGGAAGTTCTTCGCACCGCCGAATTTCGTCGACGGTGTCGACGAATCGACGTACTTCCGGCGGGTTCGCGGACTCGCCCAGACCCAGCGGGGAACCTCCCTCACAGGCAGGTACTTCACCGTTCACAAGCAGGCCTACTACGAGACGATGGTCGTCCGGCTGTACCGCTATCACGGCAGTGCGGCTTCGACGACCAACGCGATGGGGACCGCGCTGCCCAGCGGTCAGATCCCGGTCGTCGACTGGGAGGATACGGAAGTAGAACTGACCGACGGAAGCCAGGCCACCTGGCACATCCCGGCCAGAAACCAGAACGGTTCGGCACAGTCACTGCGGCTGTTCGACAATCGGACCGCCGCCGAACAGTTCGTCGAGCAGGACGGCACGGCCCAGATCGGTGGTCTCGGGAAGATTCCCAGCGAACCTGTCCCTGCCCTCCAGCACTACCGGCTCGTGCAGGTCGACGACATGAGTCAGAACCCGTTCATCGCGAGCCAACCCGGGCTGGCCCAGTTCGCGCGCAACCAGCAGCTCCAGTCGGGTGTGGATACCCGACAGCTGACCAGCTTTGCGGAGCCGTACTCCGCCTGGACGAAGGTCTTCGAACGCGTACCTGGGGCGACCGTCGAGGGTGAGGGACCGGCGAACGCGAACGTCACGGCGTCCGTCGAGATGGAGATACCGAACAGCAACCAGACGTTCAGGTACCGGCAACAGGCCGAGACCGGTCCGGACGGGCAGTTCTCGATGACGCTCCCTTACTCGACCGAGGGCTACGAGAACTGGGGTCCCGAGAACGGGTACACGAACGTTAGCGTTCGCGCGACGGGCCCGTATCAGTTCACGGTCGGCGGTAGCTTCAACGAGACCGGCTACCTGATCCAGTACACGGGGCAGGCAAACGTCACCGAGGCACAGGTGATCGGCGAGGACGAGTCGCCCGTGACTGTCGAACTGCAGCGACAGCAACTCGGACAGATCGGCGGCGACGAGGGTGAAGACGGGGGCGAGACGGGGGACGGAGACGGCAGCACTGACGGGTCCGGGAACAGTACGGACGGATCTGAGTCGCTCCCCGCCGATCCCTCGGCCACGATAGACGAGCGTCGGTTCGTCGAAACGGCTCCGGGCGGGACAGTTCCGATCGAACCGTGACGGACCGACAGCGGGATCGACCGGGTGTTCGAGCGTGGTTCGTCGTCTACCTGAAAGGCGTCGCGATGGGGGCCGCCGACTCGGTCCCGGGCGTCTCGGGTGGGACGATCGCGTTCATCACCGGCATCTACGAGCGGTTGATCGCGGCCGTCGCCGCGTTGGATCCGCGAGCGGCCAGACATCTGCTCCGGATTCACAGCACGAAGGGGAGACAGTCTCTCAAGGGTCACCTCCTCGCCATGGACATCCCGTTCCTCGTGGTCCTGGGGACGGGCGTCCTGACGTCGATCGTTGCCGTCTCGCGTCTCATGCACACGGCTATCACGACCGCTCCGGGGCTGACGGGAGCCTTCTTCTTCGGGCTGATCGGGGCCTCCGCCGTCGTCCTTCGAGAGTTACTCGCGCTCGATTCTCCCGGTCGCGTCGCCGCCGGCGTCGTCGGGTTCGGGACCGCGTTTCTCGTTGCGGGGGCAACGCGGGACACTGGCGGGGGCGATCCGATACTTCCGATCGTCTTCGGTGCCGCGGCGATCGCGGTCTCGGCGATGATCCTGCCCGGCGTCTCGGGCGCGTTCTTCCTGTACCTCTTTGGCCTCTACGAACACTTCACCGGGGAACTCAAGGCGTTCGTCGACGGACTCATCGGACTCGTCACCGGGACCTGGACCGTCGAGGAGGTGCTCGCGCCGGCGACGACAGTCGCCGTGGCGGGCGTCGGTGGTCTGGTCGGGCTACTGGCGTTCGCACGGCTGATCCGATGGGCACTGGACAACTACAGGGCCGCGACGCTGACGTTCCTGATCGCCCTGATGGTCGGCTCCCTCCGGAAACCGGCCGGCGACGTGCTCGGGGCCTCGGCGAACGCAGGACCGATGTGGCTGGCTGGCGTTCTCGTGGCCGGAACTATCGGGGCCGGCGCAGTCCTCGCGCTTGATCACTCCACGCAGTCGCTAACGTATTGACGATCACGGCCAGATACGGAGAGACTCGATTTCATCATTTTCAGATCAAACTCATCCTCTCACCAAGGTATATGGTGATCGAAGAACATGGATTGATATGGGGTGAAAGAATGAGCAGTACCGAGGATTCACCAGCCGAGGAATACGGGAGCGTCGAGATCAACGATCGTGGTCGACTGACGATCCCAAAGGAGTTGCGTGAGGCACTACAGATCGATGCCGGGACCGAGTTCACTGTCGTCCGGGAGGGCGGAGATATTCGACTCGTTCGGGACCTTCCCGAGTTACAGACGCTCACTGCGGGTAAATCGGACGAGGAATGGGCCGAGGATGCGTTCCGTGACGCCGGTGAGGCGACGTTCGGGGGACGGTAAATGCGGCTCGTTCCCGACGTCAACGCGCTCGCGATACAGTTGATCGAGGACCATCCGGGACACAGATACGTTGCCGAGCAGCTCGTGCCCGCGCTGCAAGGTGAACACACGCTGGTGTCGTTCGGGTACCTTCCACTCCGCGTCCAGTGGGTCCTGGAAGATCTGGACTTCTCGACGGTCGAGGCACGGAACGCGGTCTCGTCGCTGTTGGAGTACCCCCTGGAGTCCGTGGTTGTCGAGACGCGAACAGTCCAGCGAGCCTACGAGATCAGCGCCGAGAAGAACCACGACGTCTACGATTGCTTCTACATCGCTATCGCCCGGGAAGCGAATGCGGACCGGATCGTCACGACCGATCGTGACTTCGAGGCACTTTGCGAGGACGAGTCGTTCGAATACACGAACCCCGTCCCCGAGGACGTTCTGAAGAAGTTCCACCGCTTTTGAGGACTGGGTGGAACGGTCTTCGGACTGTTCTCAGTACCGATCGTCTCGAAGCCTTTTCCCGACGACCGGGCGGACCCAGGTTATCGAGACGCCGTCCCGCGCCGGTCGGCTCGAACAGTCCCCTCCCGCGTCGTGTCGTCGGATCGATAGCGAACCGAGTCGGTAGCGTTTTCCGCGCAGTGGGCCTGCCTCGGGACATGCGCATACTCAACTATCTCGATTTCGAGCGGTATCTTGGCTCTTCCGGGATCACCACGGCGGCCAGTCATCAACGGACCGCGCTGGCCGAGCAGGGCGTCGATGTGGAAACGTCGCCGTGGGACGGTCGCAACCCGCTGACGGCCGGCCTTTCGCATCTCGGTAGCGGTTCACCGTGGACTGAGTTCGACGTGGCCCACTGCAACCTGATCGGCCCGGGGTCGATCGCTGTCGCGAGACACGCAAAGCGCCACGACATCCCCCTGATCCTGCACTCTCACGTCACCGCGGAGGACTTCCAGGAGAGTTTCCGTGGATCGAACCTCGTCTCCAAGCCCCTCGGCACCTACTTGCGGTGGTTCTACTCCCAGGCCGACCTCGTACTCTGTCCCAGTGAGTACACCGAGCGCGTTCTGGAGTCGTACCCGGTGACGGCCCCGATCATGCCGATGACCAACGGCGTCGACTTAGAGAGTCTGGAAGGCTACGAGAAGTTCCGCGCCTCCGCCCGCGAGAAACACGACCTCGACGGCGTCGTGGTCTTCGCGGTCGGGCAGGTCTTCGAACGCAAAGGGCTGAGCACCTTCTGCCGGGTTGCCCAACAGACCGACTACGAGTTCGCGTGGTTCGGTCCCTACAGCACGACGCCGCTGGCCTCTTCGACGGTCAAGCGCTGGACCACCAACCCGCCGGAGAACGTCACCTTCACCGGCTGGGTCGAGGATATCCGCGAGGCCTACGGTGCGGGAGACATCTACCTGTTCCCCACGAAGACGGAGAACCAGGGTATCGCCGTCCTCGAAGCGATGGCCGCCGAGAAAGCGGTCGTCATCCGGGATATTCCGGTCTTCGAGGAGTTCTTCACCGACGGCGAGGACTGCCTGAAGGCCGAGACGGACGCGGAGTTCCGCGAGGCCGTCGAACGACTGGCCGAAGACCCCGATCTCCGGGCACGCCTGGGGGAGAACGCCCGCGAGACTGCCGAGGAGCACAGCCTCGACCGGGTGGGCGAACGACTGGTCGACATCTACGAAACGCTGCTCGAAGGCGACGATCCGACGACGGGCTGAACTCTGGCGGCGGTCTGCTGTCGGAAGGGATCGACCGTACAGCACACGGATCGCGAATATCAAGTATCGGCACCCCGTTCCGGAGATCAATGAGCAACGATTCATCCCCGGATAACGTGCTGTTCGTTGTGCTGGATACGGTCCGGAAGGACCACCTCTCTATCTACGGGCACGACCGGCCGACGACCCCGAACTTGGCCGAATTCGCCGAGGACGCTCGGATCTACGAGCAAGCTGTCGCGCAAGCCCCCTGGACCGTTCCTTCCCACGGATCGATGTTCACGGGTCGATATCCCAGCGAACACGGCGCAACTCAGGAGAATCCCTACCTCGAAGGGGAGACCACTCTCGCCCAGTCGCTGTCAGCGGCCGGCTACGAAACGGCTTGTTTCACCTCTAACGCCTGGATAACTCCATATACGCACCTCTCGGATGGCTTCGACGAGCAGGACAACTTCTTTGAGTTGTTGCCGGGAGAGTTCCTGTCGGGGCCGCTGGCCCGAAGTTGGAAGGCGCTGAACGACTACGAGGTCCTCCGGAAAGCCGTCGCCGGGCTGATCAACGTCGGCAACTACTTTCATAAGTACCTCGAGAGCGAGGGTGACGACTCCAAAACCCCGAAAGCGATCGAGAAGACGAAGGCCTTCATCGACAGTACCGACGATGACTTCTTCGCGTTCGTCAATCTGATGGACGCCCATCTACCCTATCACCCACCCGAGGAATTCCGCACGGAGTTCGCGCCCGGCGTCGATCCCGACGAGGTTTGTCAGGACACAAAACTGTATAACGCTGGGGCCTACGATATCGACGACGAAGAGTGGGCAGCGATCCGGTCGCTGTACGACGCCGAGATTGCCTATATGGACCACCACGTCGGCCAGTTGTTCGACTGGCTGAAAGAGACGGGTCGCTGGGAGGAGACGGCCGTTGTCGTGTGTGCCGACCACGGCGAACTGTTCGGCGAACACGATATCTACAGCCACGAGTTCGCGCTCTACGAACCGTTGATCAACGTTCCCCTGCTGGTCAAACACCCGGACTTGCCGACCGGTCGGGACGCCACACAGGTAGAACTCCTCGACCTCTATCACACGGTCCTGGACGTGACAGGCGTGGATCCACTGGGAACCGA
This sequence comes from Halorhabdus amylolytica, assembly GCF_004944975.1. Taxonomy (GTDB): domain Archaea; phylum Halobacteriota; class Halobacteria; order Halobacteriales; family Haloarculaceae; genus Halorhabdus; species Halorhabdus amylolytica. The sequence goes on along the minus strand of NZ_SPQG01000014.1, from coordinate 22,758 downwards.
GTTCGATCCGACGCGGTCGTTACTGTCCGCGGAGTACCGCCAGTTCAGGGACGGTGCATTCGCCTTCGCCGAGTATCACTATCCCGTGATCGAACGGGAGAATCTGGAGACGAAGGCGTCTTCGGAGGGGATCGAGATTCCCGAGAATTCCCGGTTCGACTCGCGGATCCGGGCTGGGCGGACGCCCGACGCGAAGTACATCCGAAACGAATGGATTCGTGACGAGGCTTACCGACTGGACGACGACCCCGGGGAGGAACGGGACTTGATCGACACCGACGACCCGGAGAATGCGAGGGTCGAGGCTGCTCTCGAACGCTTCGAGGAAGCAGTCGGAGGCGAATGGAAGGAAGTCCAAGGTGGTGACGTCCTGGGGGACGTCGGCGCGGAGGCCAGAGAGCAACTCGACGCACTGGGATACGTCGAGTGATCGGGACGCACCGGGTACGGGACTGTTCGCTGTCCCGAGATAGTCACTACTAACTGCACCCCCTGGGACAGAGGTAACTACCGATGGAGACAGTCATGGTCCTGGTACGGTCCTCCGTGCACGTTCTGGGGGTGAGACGCGATGGTCGCTGAGGCGGGTTTCTTCGCGGTCGAACTGTTACTCGTGGCCTTCGCGGGCGGGGCGATCGGCGCGGCGATCGGCGGCACCGCCGCTCTGAGTCTCGCTGGATTCACGATCGTCGTGGGCGAAGCGGGCAACTACCTGGCCGGTGCCACACCGGGCGATCCGGCTGCGACGGGTCTGACGGCCTTGATCGGTTACGGCCCCGCGTTCGGTCCACATGTCGCCTTCGCGGGTGGCGTCGCGGCCGCGGCCTACGTTGGCCGTCGGGAACGTCCCGATTCGGACTTCCCGTTTCACAACGCAAAGGACGTTTACCGGGCGATCGGCGTCCGTCCGGACGCGATGCTAGCCGGCGGTGCGTTCGGTGTGGTGGGTTACTGGATCGCGACGCTCGTCTGGACTGTCGGATTGCCCGTCGACCCGGTCATGACGAGCGTCGTCATAACGGGGCTTTTCGCCCGCGTCGCCTTCGGCTACCCACTCGTCGGTCAGATCCGCAACGGCATTCTCGACATGTCTCCGTACGAGCGCGGGGAGATCAGGACCGCCCTGTCGGGCGACGACGAGGGCGACGGTACCGTTCGCCCGGCGGTCGAACCGTGGGCGACCCAGCAGTACGGCTGGCAGGAACAGGCGGTACTGGGACTGGTTGTCGGGATCTTCGCGGCCTACGTCGCTTCCGTTACCGAGAGCTACTACCTGGCGTTCGGGATCGCCGCAGCGTCGATGGCGTTCCTGGTGATTGGGGAGCGACGGATCCCCGTCACCTACCATCTTGCCCTCCCCGCGAGCATCGCCGCCCTGTCGTTGCCCAGCGCGGGGGCGGAACTCGCGCTGCTGGTCGGAGCGGTGTTCGGCGTCGCGAGTGCGCTCGTCGGCGAACTCGCCGGACGCGTGCTCTATGCGCACGCCGACACGCACGTCGACCCGCCGGCGGTCGCGATCGTCCTCACAACGTTGCTGATCGGCCTGTTGACGACGTTCGGGATCTTCAAGCAGGGCCTGATTCCCGCCCTGTGATCGTGAGGGTACAAACGACACGAATTGTTCACAGAATGCGTTCGCAGCATCTCTCGGAGAACGACTTCATGAGTCGTGAGAGCACTGACAACGTTCGTTACCGGGCGGGCCGATCAGAACTCTTCGACGCCAATCCAGCGGTCCCCGGGCCCGCGCGGACACCACGACCCGTGACGCTCACGACAGGTTTCGTCCATCGCCCAGCCACAGACGCAGCGTTCGCGTTCCGATGGATCGAGCGGTCGTCGACAGAGTTTACACTTCGTTGTCATTGAGTGTGGATATGACATCGAGGAATATAATTGTACGTGTTCGATCGCTTTCCGGACGGGGCGACGACCCCTCATACGGATTATTGTAGATTATTTTCCGATGACGCAGACCCGGGGGTCGACGGATACCGATACATCACGACAATAATCCGTATCAGACGTCCGCGACGGGGTTGTACGCCCCGTTGATGTCCCACTCGTGGAGACAGTGGGGCTGTCCGCGTGTGGCGTTTTCCTGGTCAGGAACGCGCCAGACGCCCAGATCTTCGTCCCAGACTTCCGTCCGCCCGCAACGCTCACACTCCCGCTCGGTCGGCGGTACGATCTGTATCATAGTACCCTCTACGTGTCGCTGCTTATCAAGCCCGCGGGACAGACCGTTTCCGGTGGTCTCGAACCCGCGACTATGGACACTCGCCGAGCGTGGCTCCGGCGATTTGGCATGGCGAGTACACTCGCGATCGTCGGCTGTCAGGAGGAGACGACGACAGTATCGGCGAATAATCTCGCGTTCGGTTCGCCGGCGTTCGACGACAACGGTTCGATCCCGGAACAGTCCACGGCCGACGGAGCGGACCGTTCGCCGCCCCTGACGATCGAGTTCGTCCCGGACGGCACCGAGACCGTGGCGCTGATCGTCGAGGACTCGGACGCGGACGACTTCGTCCACTGGGTGCTCTGGGACCTACCGGGGACACGGCGGGAGATCCCCGAGGGACTTCCTGCATCCGGGACAGTGCCGAGGATCGGAGACGCCAGGGGACGAGCGACTTCGGGACTGTCGGCTATCGTGGATCCGCCCCGCCGGAAGACGACGGTCCTCATACGTATCGGTTCACGATGACTGCGCTCGAATCGGCGCTGTCGATCGAGCCGAGATCTGGACGATCAACCGTGCGCTCCGCGATGGACGGCACGCGACTTGGACAGACCACGACAACAGCGACCGACGATCGTTGATTGACGGTCACGAACGCGACGGACGAGTACCAGCCCAACGATTGACCGTCACGGATACGGCGGACGGACAACGGCTCGACGTTCGAGGGGGAACGTACCTCTCGCAGCCTCGATCACGGCCCGGAGCGGTCGCCGCTCGTCCGACGAACCGGCCGAGCAGTCGGTTGATTCGGGGACGTGAAACCGGTGGACTTTCACCGTCGTCCGGCCGTTTTTGTCTACAGGGTTCCGATGACGGACATGGGCCACCACACGTTCGACGCTGACGGTGCCGAACGGCTGGAGGACGAGTCCAGATACGCCTATCTCTCGGTCGATGAGTTGCTCGCCGCGCTGGATCCGGGGCCCGATGATCGAGTCGGCGACCTGGGGAGTGGCACGGGATTTTACACCCGTGCGATCGCGCCGCAGGTCGGGCGGATCCTCGCGCTCGACCTCCAGCCGACGATGCACGCCGCCTTCGAGGAGTTCGGTGTTCCCGTGACCGTCGACCGGGTGACAGCGACGATCGACGCGATGCCTGTCCGGATGGACGCACTCGCCGGCGCCTACTCGACGATGACCTACCATGAGTTCGCCAGCGACGAGGCTCTGATGGAACTGACACGGGTCGTCGAGCCGGGCGGCCGAATCGTGATCGCGGACTGGTCGGCGTCCGGGGCTGGCGATCGTGGGCCACCGCTGTCCGAGCGATACGATGCCGAGACCGTCGCCAGACACTTCGAAGACCACGGGTTCGACCTTGAACGCGTCGCGGACCGCCGTGAGACGCTCGTAGTCGTCGCCCGGAACCCAGCGGAGCCAACCCGACAATCGTAAGGAACTCGGGACTGGTAGAACGGACGATGAGCGACCCAGTCGGGGAACCGCCGGACACGTCGGGGCAGGGATCGATCCGTCTGGTCGGGACTGCCCACGTCTCCGAGGAGAGTGCCGAGCGCGTCAGCGAGACCATCGAGTCGGAACAGCCGGACATGGTGGCCGTCGAACTCGACGAGGGCCGCTACCGACAGCTCAAAGGGGAGTCCCCCGAGGACATCCAACCCAGTGACCTTCTGGAGGGCAACACCGTCTTCCAGTTTCTGGCTTACTGGATGCTCTCGTACGTTCAGGCGCGGCTTGGCGACCGCTTTGACGTCACGCCCGGCGCGGACATGATGGCGGGCGTCGAGACTGCCGAGGCCGAAGGGATCGACGTGGCTCTGGTCGACCGGAACATCCAGACGACGATCCAGCGTTTCTGGCGACGTCTCACTGGCATGGAAAAGCTGAAACTCTTCGGGGGCATGCTCGTCGGCGTTGCCGGGCCCTGGACGGCCGCCTGGACGATCGGCCTGACCGTTGGCCTGTTCGTGGCCGTCATCGCCACCATCCTGGGTGGCGTCTCACTGGTCGGCTCGATCGGTGCTCTCGGACCGCTGGCGGGCGTGATCGACGTCCTCGGTGTGGCCCTCGGTGTCGGGGCGCTGCTCGCGATCCCGCTCGCCTTCGCGCTCACGAGGAGTGCCGGGGACGACATCGAAGACGTCGAAGAGTTCGACATCGAGGAGCTGACTGACACTGACGTCGTCACGGCGATGATGGAGGAGTTCCGGCGGTTCTCGCCGGGCGGAGCCGAGGCGCTGATCGACGAACGCGACGCATACATCGCCCACCAGTTGTTGGGGCTCCGAGAGGCTGGGGCGTCGGTCGTCGCCGTCGTCGGTGCGGGCCACCGCGAGGGGATCGAACGGTATCTCGAAGACCCCGAGACGCTCCCGCCGATGGATGAACTGACCGGGACCATCTCCGGACGGAGGTTCTCGGTGTACAAGCTGTTGGGGTATCTCTTCACGCTCGGGTTCGCTGCGTTCTTCCTCCTGTTGTTGCTCGGCGGTGCCGAGCAGGGATGGTTGCTGCGGCTGTTCGCGCTGTGGTTCCTCGTCAACGGCGTTATCGCCGCCGGACTGGCCCGGCTGGCGGGCGCCCACTGGACCAGCGCGGGGGTCGGCGGCGCGGTCGCGTGGTTGACCAGTGTCAATCCCCTGCTCGCGCCGGGTTGGTTCGCCGGCTACGTCGAACTGCGTTATCTCGACGTCAACATCGGCGACATCAACAGACTGAACGAACTACTCGACGATCAGGAGTTGCCGATCCCGGAATTACTCAGACAGATGCGGGAGGTGCCGTTGTTCCGGTTGATCCTCGTCGTCGCGCTGACGAACGTCGGGAGCTTCATCGCTAGCGTGCTCTTTGCGACGACCGTCCTCCCGGTCATGTTCGCGGAAGTCGGTGGCGTCGACCAGGTTGCCACACACATGCTCGACGGGGCTCGTAACGGTGCAGAGCTGCTCTGGGGACTCGTGTCGTGACCATGCAGATCCGATTCGGCCGACGCGAACTGCTGGATCTGTTCGCCGCCTGGATCGCGCTGAGCGTCGCGTTCACGCTGTTCCTCAACCCCTACTTGCTGCAGGGTGCGACCGTTGGGCCCGTCGAGGAACTTCTCATAACGTTCGCCCGACAGCTCCTGACGAGCCTGGGAACGGTTGGCGTCGCGTTTGTCCTCCACGAACTCGCACACAAGGTCGTCGCCGTCCGGTTCGGCCAGATCGCGGCCTTCCGGGCCGACTATGGCATGCTATTTTTGGCCATCGTCTCCGCGCTGGCCGGGTTCATCTTCGCCGCGCCCGGAGCGGTCGTCCACCGGGGTCAGATCACGCTCCGGGAGTCCGGGTTGATCGCACTGGCTGGCCCGGTGACGAATCTGGCGCTCGCGGGCGCGTTTCTCCCGGTCGCGCTGCTGACCGGCTCGACCGTGAGCGACGTCGCCGCCTTCGGCGTCACGATCAATCTCCTGTTGGCCGGGTTCAACATGTTGCCCTTCGGACCGCTTGACGGGAAGACCGTCCTTCGCTGGAACCGCGTGCTCTACGCCGCCGTGGCGGTCCCGTCGATCGTCCTCGCGGTAGCCGCCCTGCTCGGCCCCGGGTTGTGAACTGCACGCGATCGATGACCGTCCTGTTCGGCCCTGGGCTTTGAACGCGGCTTCGGTAGCTCCACTCTTCGCGAACGATACGCTCTTTTCGTCGCCGCGAGACCATGGCGCATGGTCGAGTATCGCCGCGTTTCGCCGTCGGAAGCGGACAAGTACGAACGTATCCGGATGTACGCCTTCCATCCGGACAATGGACCCTGGGACGAAGGTGACGTCGACCGCGCGAGTCCGGGCGAGCGCTACGGACTGTTCGAGGACGACGAACTCCGAAGTATCTCTCGGCAGTACACTTTCGACGCCCGATTCCGGGGCGAGTGGATCACCCTCGGCGGGCTCGGCACGGTCGCGACGCCGCCGGAACACCGCCATAGCGGGTACGCCCGACGAATGCTCGGTGATGTCGTGGGGACGTACGCGGCGGAGTCGATCCCGCTCGTCGCCCTCTGGCCGTTCGAGACGGCCTTTTACCGTCAATTCGGCTGGACGACCGCAAACAGGGTGAGTACCTACGAGTGCGACCCGGACGCGCTCGTCGGTATCGGTGATGACGAGGGGACGTTCCGCCCCGTCGAACCCGAGGACTGGCGTTCACTCCAGACGGTTCACCTGACCGCCGGCGAGGGCGAGACGTTGTCCCTGCGTCGGAGTGAGACCTGGTGGCGCCGACGGATCTTCACCGAGTGGGGCGACCGACGGCGTCACGTCTACCGGTACGACCGTGACGGGACACCTGCGGGTTACGTCGTTCATTCTCTCGACGACGATCACCTCCAGGTGGCGTACATGGCCGGTATCGATCACGAAGCCTATCGCGAACTCCTCGGGTTCCTCGGCGATCACCGGGCACAGACCGATCGGATCACTTTCGAGCGGGCGGAGGAGTCCGAACTGTTCGCCCTCGTGACCGAGCCGAACGCCATCGAGTGTACGGTCGAACCTGGGCCCATGGTTCGCGTGACTGACGTAGAAATGGCACTGGAGACAGTGCCGTATCCGGACGATGTCGAGGGGACGGTAACTCTCGCTGTCGACGATCCGCTCGGCTCGAACAACGACGAAACCGTCCGCCTCCGGGTCGAGGACGGGATCGGCGAGACGATCCGGAATCCAGACGGGGATCCCGACGCACGGCTGGATATCGGTACCCTCTCGGGGCTCGTCGTCGGGAGTCACGACGCCGCGACGGCAGTCCGTCGTGGCGGAGTGACCGTCGAGAGTCCGGACGTCCGTGGGCGCCTCGACCGGCTGTTCCCACCCGAGAAGGTGTTCCTCCGGGAGTTCTTCTGACCTGCCAAGCGGTGGGCTTTTGCCCGTACCGCGCGGTCACTCGGGTATGACCGATACGGATCCGAAGGGCGAGGACGGTCCATCCGGGGCCGATCCGGACCCGGCCAGGGAGGGATTGACCTACGCGGAGTCGGGCGTCGACATCGACGAGAGCGAGGCCGCCACTGAGGCGCTGATCGGCGCAACCGAGGGGTTCGAGGGCGACTTCGCCGGGTTGGTCGACATCGGTGAGCGGTACCTCGCGCTGGCCACTGACGGCGTCGGGACGAAGTTGCTCGTCGCCGAGGCACTCGATGATTACTCGACGGTCGGCATCGACTGCATCGCGATGAACGTCAACGACCTGGTCGCTGCGGGGATCGAACCGGTCGCGTTCGTCGACTACCTCGCCGTCGAGGAACCCGATCCGATGACGAACGAGCAGATCGGTGAAGGCCTTGCCATCGGAGCCGAACTCGCAGACGTCGCGCTGGTGGGCGGTGAAACGGCAGTCATGCCCGACGTGATCGATGGCCTGGACATCGCCGGGACCGCCGCCGGTCTGGGACCCAAAGATGGACTGTTCCCCGGCGAGGCCGAGGTCGGCGACGCGATTGTCGGCTGGCCATCCAGCGGGATCCACTCCAACGGCCTAACACTCGCCCGGGAGGCCGTCACTCGCGAGGGGGAGTACACCGATCCCTTCCCGCCGACCCCCTCGAAGACGATCGGCGAGGAGTTACTGGAACCGACGCGGATCTACACCGACCTGCTCGATCCGCTCCGGGAACATGGCGCGCACGCAGCCGCACACGTGACTGGTGGTGGCTGGACCAACCTCACGCGGATGGGTCCGTATCGGTACGTGATCGAGGAACCCTTCGACGCCCCGCCAATCTTCGAGTTTGTCCGGGAGGCGGGGGACATCGACGATGCGGAGATGCACCGTACGTTCAACATGGGGACCGGGTTCGTGGCCGCCCTCGATCCGGACGACGCCATGAGTGTCGTCGAGTCCACGGCTGACGGACGGATCGTCGGCCGTGTGGCGGACGGGTCGGACGGTGTCTCGATCAGCGGACTCGAACTGTCTTGAGCGACACCGGCCACAGAAGGTCGATCTTCCTTGCTTGATCCCCCAGCAGTCGATCAGCTGACGTGGGCGGCGATGTCCGCGTCCGTGATGATGCCGACCGTCTCGCCGTCCTCGACAACCAGGACCGCGGCGTGGTGGTCGAGGTACGTGTCCACTTCGTCGACGGTCGCGTCGCGTTCGACGGTCGTGATCGACTCGTGCATGACCTCGGCGACGGGGAGTTCGCCGACGTTGTCCTCCTCTCGCTGGCGAATGTCGACGTTGCCGATCAGCCCTTCCGGTCGACCGTCTCTGACGACTGGCACCTGGGAGTAGCCCTCGCTGTCCATCAGTTCCTTGGCTCCTCGGACGCTGTCGTCCGGGGCGACGTTGACGACCGGGCTATTCATCAGGTCCTCGGCCCTGAGGATGCCGCCCTCGGCTTCTTCGAGTGCGTCCACGATCCGCCTGAGCGTCGAGAGGCGCGGGTCGACGTCGCCGCCCTCGATCCGTGCGATCAGTGGCTGGGAGACGTCTGCGCGCTCGGCGAGTTCGCTCTGGGTGAGATCGAGATCGTTGCGGCGTTCGCGGAGGTCCTGGGGCGTCGGCAGTTCCATATCGCTGAATAACCATGGGTTATACAAAAAGGCACCGGCAGTCCGTGCGGGGTCGGTAGTGAGCGGGATGTCATCGCTTGGCCGTCGCCGTCCCTGCCGGAATCACCCGTCACTCACTGTTCGCTCTCGGTGGGGGGCTCTTCGTCCTCCGCGAATTCGACCGTCTCGATGACCTTCAGCGGCACGTCCCGAAGGGCGCCGCCGATCTCGCTCTTGGCGATACGCTGGGCGTGTTCTGTACTCTCGGCGTTGAAGACCTTCATCTCCAGGACGAGGCCGACGAGTGCGGTATCGGCCGCGATGAACGCCGAGTCGAACGGTTCGGCACACGCCGGACAGGTCGTGGCGCCGACCTCGACCTCCACGTAGTCCATGTCCTGGTCGTTGAGCCGCTTGCCGGCTTCGCTGACCGCAACCCCGATCGCGTCGTCGATGTCTTCGACGTCTCGAACCAGCCAGGCTGCTTCCATCGCCACGAGGTAGTTCATGTTCGAACACAACCGGCGCGCCTATTCGTGCTTTTTGATTCGCCGACGGGCGCACGTCATCCCGATAATGGCTATAACTTATGGCTACGCACCGCCGTTCCAATCACCCTCTTATGTACCCGGACCGATCTATCCCGTCTCGATTGGGAACAATCCAAGCACACTTTAATCGCAATACTGCGGCACGATCATCCATCATAATCTATAAAACTACCAGATTGAAGCTAGAAATACTTATATACCTCCGTCGGTCGACCTTCACCGAGGACAATGGACGTACTGAACCGCGCCAGCCTGTTCGTGCTGTACCAGTTGAGCCTGCTCGTCGGAATCCTGCTGTTGCCCGTCGCGATCGGCCTCCGTCGGGCGGGGCTCTCGTTGCCGATCCACCGGGTCGTCGAACGCCTCGGTGAAGCGTACGACCGAACCGCCGCCGAACCGTGATCGGACATTCCCGAGCGCGGTCGATCACACGCGTCGATACGTGGTTTTTTCTTCGCCGGGTCAGTAGCCCGCGCTGATGTCCGATCACCACTTCGATAGTGATTTCTCGCTCAGACAGCCGGGGATCGACTCCCTGGACGACGGTGGCTCTCCGGTGTACGAGCCCGAACTCGGTTCGCTCCCTGACTCGGGGACCGACCGCGAGGTCACCGAGACCGGAACGACGACTATCGGCATCACCACGGCGGAGGGCGTCGTCATCGCGACGGACATGCGCGCCAGCCTCGGCGGCCGCTTCGTCTCGAACAAGCGCGTCCAGAAAGTCGAACAGATCCACCCGACGGCGGCACTGACGCTGGTGGGTAGTGTCGGCGGTGCCCAGTCGTTCATCCGGACACTCCGGGCCGAGGTCAACCTCTATGAGGCGCGTCGCGGCAGTGAGATGAGCATGCAGGCCCTCTCGACACTGGCCGGCAACTTCGCCAGGGGCGGCCCCTTCCTTGCGATCAATCCGGTTCTCGGTGGTGTCGACGACGACGGCCATCACGTCTACTCGATCGATCCCGCTGGTGGCGTCATGGAAGACGATTACACTGTCACTGGCTCGGGACTGACCGTCGCTTACGGTACCCTGGAGGACCGCTACGAGACGGACATGAGTAACGACGAGGCGGTTGACGTGGCCGCCACAGCGGTCCAGGCGGCCGCCGAGCGCGACACCGGTTCCGGGGACGGGCTGTACGTCGCCGAGATCACCGACGAAGGCGTCGAGATCGAAGACTATCCCGACTTCGAAGGGATCGAATGACGGCCCGGGGACCACACCTGACTACGTGATGGCCACACCTGACTACGTGATGGCCACACCCGGCTAGGGACCGCCCAGACGAGTTCGGATGTCGGCCCCGATCGGGGGTGAAAGGTCACACCTGTCTACTGGGATGTCGAGATGAAAATACGCGTTCACTGAACGTTTTCCGCGGGAATCACATCCGTCCCCAGGCCGAGATGGCCCGGGAGAGCGAGGAGACGTCCGCGATCCAGCGAGTAGCGATGACCTTTTTGAGAAGTTCCGCGGCCATGCCGTCGAACGTCTTCACCGGCGAGTACAGCACGTCCGTCGCGACGGCCTCGTCGCCGACCGAGACGACGGTCCCTTTGTCCTCGAAGCGCCATTCTTTCAGTGGCTGGCCCCGGATCGAACGGGCGATGTTCTCGGCGGCGACGTCCGCGGCTTGCCAGGCTGCCTGGGCCGTCGCGGGCGCGGGTTCGTCACCGGGCTGCTCGACGAGGGCGGCGTCACCGATGGCGAAGACGCGCTCGCCGTCGGTCTGGAAGGTCGTCGTTGCCTTCAGTCGGTTGCTCTCCCGGTCCTTGGAGATCGAGACATCGTTCATCTCCTGTTGACCGGTGATGCCCCCGGTCCAGATCAACACGTCGTAGGGAATCTCCTCACTGTCTTCGAGGTGGACCGTCTCCGCGTCGACACCCTCGATGAACTTGCCTGTCCTGATCCGCACCGAGCGATCCCTGAGGCGCTCGTGGATCGCCCGCTGGAAGTCCCGATCGTTGCCCGGAACCACCGACTCCAGTCCCTCGACGAGGATGATCTCGATGGGGGCGTCGTGTTCGTCGCGGTAGGCCGCGATCTCACCGGCGACCTGGACGCCGGTCTGGCCGGCACCGCCGACGAGTATCCGTGCCGGATCGTCGTTCGACGTGCTCCCGGCCGCGTCGACGATCGCGTCGTGGATCGCCAGGGCGTCGTCGAGGCTCTTCAGCGTCAGCGCGTGTTCTTCAAGCCCGTCGATGCCGAAGAAGGCTGTCTGACTGCCGACCGCGACGAGCAGGTAGTCGTAGTCGATCGACTCGCCGTCGGCGAGATGAACTGTCCTCGCGTCGGTGTCGACGGTCTCGACGAGTCCCTCACGGAACGTGGTCGTCGGGGACTTGATCTCCTCGATCGGGATCGTGATGTCATCCCGGACGCTCGGATCGCGGATACAGCGATGGACCTCGTGGAGGACGAGGTGATATGGTCGCTCGGATATCCAGGTGAGATCGACGTCCGCGCCAAGCTCCGATTCGAGGCGTTTGATCGCCCCTGCGCCCGCGTATCCGGACCCAAGGACGACCACCCTCTCGGTCATACTCACCCGTCAGTGAGGGGTGGATACAAAGGCTTTGAAGTCGCCTTCCGATGGAATGGTACGGGTTGACGTGGTCGGGGTATCCGTCACGGTCCCAACGACGTTCCGGTCAATGTTCGGGCGTCTCGGCCGGCGCGACCATGTCGTCGATCGTCAGGATGAGTTTGTTGCCAGTGTCGTCCTTGCCGTCCAGCGTGCCGACGATCTGGAGTTTCGACAGCGGCGTCGGACCGACGGTCACACTGTCACCCTCCTCGTAGTCGGCGAGCGAGCCCTGCAGCGTCACTTCCGCCCGACAGTTCTCCGGGTGGTGAACGCTTGCGAGGTTGATCTCGGCGACGTTGGCCTCCTCGATGCGTTCGCCGTTGTGGAACAGCGGGACTTCCGCCGCGTGGTCCATGTCCTGGATCTGGAGGGCGTCGTAGGCCGTCGCCGTCGGTTTGTATCCACCCTTCGGCCCCGGAACCCCCTCGACGAGCTGTAGCGCTTTCAGCGACTGCATCTGGTTGCGGATCGTGCCCGGGTTGCGGTTCACCTTCTCGGCGATCTCCTCTCCCTTGACGGCGTTCTCTGACTCTCGATAGAGGTTGACAAGTTCCTGCAAGATGTTTTTTTGACTCGGCGTGAGTTCGATTGATGACATGAGTCATTTTTCGTGATAGCCGGTCTTAAATGCGACGGTGACAGAGCCCCCTGAAAACTGACGTTGACGGCTCGATCGAGGAACAGACCCGTCCATCCTGACCTGAAGCGGCAACGTGTCGAGGAAGTCACGGTTGCCAGTCAAATACGTCGCTTTTCCCGTTGCCAGTCTAATACGTCGCTTTTCCCGCTGTTCGCTCTCGATTGATCGCTCACGTTCGTCGAACGTGTTCTTCCCGGGCTAACTGGCAGGATCCGGTGACCGTTCACATCCGTTTACGGGCAAGAATGTTCCCATCCGCGATAGCGTGGTCGCGTTCTCAATCCTCCATCATGGCCTGCGGGATGACCTCGACCGTCGCGACGTTGTCGCCGGCTTCGAGTTCCATGATCGTGACACCCTTAGTGTTGCGGCTGACCGTCGAGACGTCGCCGACTGGACAGCGCATGATCTGTCCACATTCGCTCATGACGACGAGATGATCGGCATCGGCGACGGCTTTGACCGAAGTGACGGGTCCGTTCCGGTCGCCGGTCTTGATATCGATCAGCCCCTTCCCGTAACGCGACTGTGACCGGTATTCCGAGAGGGGCGTTCGTTTGCCGTACCCCCGTTCGGTCACGGTCAAAAGCGCCCGCTCGTCGGCCTCGCCAGTCGCGACCAGTCCGGCTACCGCGTCGCCATCTCGAAGGTCGATTCCCCGGACGCCACGGGCACTTCGTCCCATCTGGCGGACGTCGCTCTCGTCGAACCGGATCGTCATCCCACTTTCCGTCGCGATGACGAGATCGCGATCGCCGTCGGTGACCGCAACGTCGACCAGGGCGTCGCCGTCTTCGAGCTTTGCGGCGATGATTCCCGTCGAGAGGATGTTCTCGAACTCCGCACAGCAGGTCCGCTTGACGTATCCCTGACGGGTCGCCATCGTGATACACTCGTCGTCACCGAACTCGTCGGTCGAGACGACTGCCGTGATCTCCTCGCCGTCGTCGAGGTCGAGCAGGTTGACGGCTGATTTTCCGCGGGCAGTCCGGGACATCTCCGGAATCTCGTAGGTCTTGAGTCGGTAGACCTGTCCGTGATTCGTGAATGCGAGCAGATAATCGTGCGTGTTGGCACGGAAGACCTTCGAGACGCGGTCACCTTCCTTGGGATCGGCGCCGATGATCCCCTTGCCGCCACGGTGCTGGGGATCGAAGCGCTCGACGGGCATCCGCTTGATGTAGTCGTCCTCCGTGACGACGACCAGACAGTCCTCTTCCGGGATGAGGTCCTCGCGGGTGACCGTCCCGTCGTCCTCGACGATGCTCGTCCGACGGTCGTCGTCGTATTCGTCCTTGATGGCCCGGAGTTCCCCCTTGATCACGTCGAGCAGTTCGCTCTCGTCGCCGAGGATGGTCTCCAGACGTTCGATCTCTGCCTGGACTTCCTCGTACTCCGTCTCGATCTCGGTGGCCTCCATCGACGTGAGGCTCCCCAGTTGCATCCGGACGATATGCTGGGCCTGTTCCGTGGAGAATTCGAAGGTCTCCTCGAGTGCCGCCTTGGCCTCGTCGCGGTCCGCGGAATCCTGGATGAGATCGACGACCTCCTCGACGTTCTCTAAGGCCTTCAATCGTCCTTCGAGGATGTGTGCACGATCCTCGGCCTCGGCGAGGTCGTACTCCGAGCGTCGGCGGACGACTTCTTTGCGGTGGGCAACGTACTCCTCGAGAGTCTCCTTGAGGGTGAGCACGCGCGGTTCGCCGTCGACGAGAGCCAGGTTGATCACGCCGAAGGTCGATTCGAGGTGATGATCGAGCAACTGGTTCTCGACGATGTCGACGTTGGCTCCGCGCTTGCACTCGATGACGATCCGGACGCCGTCCCGGTCGGACTCGTCCCGGAGGTCCGAGACACCCTCGATGATACCCTCGTTTACGTCGTCGGCGATCCGCTCGACCATGCGGGCCTTGTTCTCCTGGAAGGGGATCTCCGTGATCACGATTCGCGGGCGGCCCGATTCCATCTCGTCGATCTCGTACTCGGCACGGACGGTCAGTCGGCCGCGGCCGGTGGCGTAGGCCGAGTGGATCGCGTTCTTCCCGACGATGTTGGCTCCCGTCGGGAAGTCCGGCCCCTTGACGTACTCCATGAGGTCGGTCACTTCGGCGTCGGGATTGTCGATCAGGTGGATCGTCGCGTCGATGACCTCGCCGAGGTTGTGCGGCGGGATGTTCGTACTCATCCCGACAGCGATACCCGAGGACCCGTTGACCAGCAGGTTCGGGAAGGCCGCGGGCAGGACCTCGGGTTCCTGGAGGCGGTCGTCGTAGTTAGCGGAGAAGTCGACAGTGTCTTTCTCCAGATCTTCGAGCAACTCCTCGGCGACGGGAGCCATCCGTGCCTCTGTGTATCGCATCGCGGCGGCCGGATCGCCGTCCATCGATCCGAAGTTACCCTGGCCGTCGACCAGAGGATACCGCATCGAGAAGTCCTGGGCCATCCGGACCAGGGTATCGTAGATCGCGCTGTCCCCGTGGGGGTGGTAGTCACCCATCACCTCGCCGACGACCGACGAGGATTTGCGGTGCGAGGACCCGCTTGTGACGCCCATCTCGTGCATCGCATAGAGGATGCGCCGGTGGACGGGCTTGAGGCCGTCCCGGACGTTCGGGAGGGCACGGCCGGCGATGACGCTCATCGCGTAGTCGATGTAGCTCTGCTCCATCTCGTCTTCGACCCGGACGTGTTCGACGCGCGCGGCGTCGGCAGTCACGTCCGGTCCTTCGGGTAGATCCGAACTCATATGTCGACCCAGTTAGCTTCCGGAGAGTTCTCCTTGATGAACTGCTTGCGGGGTTCGACGGCGTCACCCATCAGCACCGAGAACATCTTGTCCGCTGCCGCGGCGTCCTCGATGGTAATCTGCTTCAGGAATCGGTTCTCGGGGTTCATCGTCGTCTCCCAGAGTTGTTGAGGATTCATCTCGCCCAGTCCCTTGAACCGCTGGACCTGAGTGGGGTTACCGTCGCACTTCTCCGCGACGATTTCGTCGCGCTCGGCATCGGTCATCGCGTCGTAAGTCTCCCCACGGTACCGAATGCGGTACAGCGGCGGCCGGGCCGCATAGACGTAGCCGGCTTCCAGCAGTTCCCGCATGTGCCGATAGAAGAACGTGAGCAGCAACGTTCTGATATGAGCTCCGTCGACATCGGCGTCGGTCATCATGACAATTTTCTTATATCTTATATCGTCGATATCGAATTCGTCGCCGATCCCCGTCCCGATCGCCGTGATCATCGCCCTGATCTCGTCGTTCTCGAGGATGCGATCGAGCCGGTGTTTCTCGACGTTGAGAATCTTGCCCTTGATGGGCAGGACAGCCTGATTTTCGGGATTGCGGGCCTGTTTGGCGCTGCCACCCGCGCTGTCGCCCTCCGCGATGAACAGTTCGGCCTCGTCGGGATCGCGCGTCTGACAGTCCGAGAGCTTCCCGGGTAGCGCCGTCGACTCGAGGGCGCTCTTCCGACGGGTGAGTTCTTCGGCCTTCTTGGCTGCTTTGCGAGCTTTTGCGGCCTCGACTGCCTTCCGCACGATCGCCTGGGCGACGTCGGGGTTCTCCTCGAAGTACGTCCCGAGGTTCTCGTGCATCGCGCTTTCGACGACCCCGCGGACCTCGCTGTTGCCGAGTTTGGTCTTGGTCTGACCTTCGAACTGCGGATCGGGGTGTTTCACCGAGATGACGGCTGTCAGCCCCTCGCGGATGTCCTCGCCCTTGAGCGTGTCGTCGAGGTCGGAGAGCAGATCGTTGTCGGTGGCGTAGTCGTTGACGACCCGCGTCAGCGCCGTCTTGAACCCGGTGAGGTGGGTCCCGCCCTCGCGGGTGTTGATGTTGTTCGCGAAGGCGTGGATCGAGCCCTGCAACTCGGCGGTGGCCTGCAGAGCGACTTCGAGTTTGATCCCCTCGCTCTCGTCGGCGAAATAGACCACTTCGTCGTGGAGGGCGTCCTTGGTCTCGTTGAGATACTCGACGAACTCCTTGATCCCACCCTCGTACTGGAAGGTCTGTTCGTTCCCGTCGCGTTCGTCTTCGAGTGTGATCTTCACCCCGGAATTGAGAAAGGCCAGTTCGCGCAGCCGGTTTTCCAGCGTCGAGAACTGGAAGTCCGTCGTCTCGAAAATCTCCGCATCGGGCCAGAAACGGATCGTCGTCCCCGTTCCGTCCGCGGGAGTGAGGTCTCGGACCCGTTCGATGGTTCCGGCTGGCTCGCCGTGATCGAACGATTGCCGCCAGACGGCCCCGTCGCGTTTGACTTCGACCGCTAACTCCGCCGAGAGGGCGTTGACGACCGAGACCCCGACGCCGTGGAGCCCGCCCGAAACCTGGTAGGACTTGTTATCGAACTTCCCGCCGGCGTGCAGGACGGTCATGATGACCTCGACGGCGGGTGCGTCGTACTCTTCGTGGGTGTCGACGGGGATGCCACGGCCGTCGTCGGTCACCGAGACCGAGTCGTCGTCGTGGATCGTCACACCGATGGTCTCACAGTGACCCGCTAGGGCCTCGTCGATGGCGTTGTCGACGACCTCGTAGACGAGGTGGTGTAACCCCCGGGAGTCGGTAGATCCGATATACATCGCCGGCCGCTTCCGGACGGCCTGCAACCCCTCCAGTACCTGAATCTGCCCGGCACCGTACTCGTTATCGTCGCTCATAAAACACTGTCTCCGGGTAACGTCTAAGGGTACTTAAATTTCACGTGCGCGCGCGTGAAACGTCATCGAATTATATGAAGAAATAATACAAACAATTTATCAGTCGTGGGCTCTTCGCGTGGTACATGGCAGCTCGCGAGAACGGGAGTGTTGGTCTTGGTTTTAATAGGGGATTGTCCCTCATCAACCTCCCGATTAGGGTCACGGTGGGTGGGGACACCGTAGTCGGTCGATTGATCGCAGGAGGGGACGGTGATGAGTGACTTCGACGATTCGACGCTGACACCGCAGTTGAAGCGCTTCGGGCTCTCGGATACGGAGATTCGAACATATCTCGCTGTTCTGGAAAGCGGCGAGGCGAAAGCGAGTACGATCGCCGACGCGACGGGTGTCTCGAAGCGGTACGTCTACAGCGTCTGTGAGGAACTCGAGGATCAAGGGTTCGTCGAGGTCAACGATCACGTCGTCCCGACGAAAATCCGCGCGAAACCGCCGGAGGAAGTGGTCGAACTCCTCTCACAACGTCTCGAGGAGATCGAACCGGCGCTGAAACGTCGTTATTCCGAGTCCGAAAGTCGACCGCAGCGCTTCGACGTGATCAAGTCGAGGGTCACCGTCCTCAAGCGGATCAACGAGTACATCGATCAGGCCGAACGCCGTGTGGCGATTTCGATCCCCTACTCGCACTTCGGACGCGTGACCGAAGCTTTACAGGACGCCGTCGAACGCGGCATTCTCGTGTTACTGCTGGTGACGAATGGCGAACCGGACGAAGAGGAACTCGTGGGTTACGACCGACCGATTGGGAGCGTCGTCAGGACCTGGAACGAGTCGATTCCGGTGATCGTCAGTGTCGATCACGACCTGGGACTGATCTCCTCCTCGGAGGTGATGTCCACTGCCAACAGCGACGAACAGGCCATCTCGCTGGTCCAAGAGCGGATCGTCCCGACGCTCTATGGCTCGTTCATGGCCAACTTCTGGCTGTCGGCCGAGCAACGCCGGGTGAACGATCCGGCGCCGTTGCCCCGGACCTACGGCAGTTTCGAGCAGGCCGTCTTCGAGGCGACCTTGCGATTGCGAAACGGGGACGACATCACCGCCTGTGTCGAGACCCTTCCCAACGACGGTGAAGAATCGACCGAGACGATCACCGGCCGGGTCCTCAACACCCGACAGGGGATCGTCGACCCGATCAACAACGAGTTCCCGATCGAACACTCCTTCGTCCTGGAGACCGACGACGGCGAGGTGACTGTCGGCGGTGCGGGGGCGTTCCTGGAGGAGTATCAGGCACGGACCGTCACCCTCGAACTGACCGACAAGTAAGGCTTTCCGGGGCGGACCGTCACCCTCGAACTGACCGATGAGTGAGGGTTCCTGGCACGCACCGGGAAGACTTTAACCGCGGGACGGTTGCTCATTCGAAAGGATGGCAGGGAGGCAGTCGACGCTCGGTGAGGAGGGGATCGCCGAAGAACTGGCCGAGAGTCAACGTCAGATCTCCATCGCCGAGTTCTTCGAGAAGAACAAGCACATGCTCGGGTTCGACTCGGGAGCCCGGGCGCTGGTCACGGCTGTCAAGGAGGGCGTCGACAACAGTCTCGACGCCTGTGAGGAAGCCGATATTTTTCCAGACATATACGTAGAAATAGAAGACTTAGGCGACTACTATCGGCTGGTTATCGAGGACAATGGACCGGGAATTACGAAGGAACAGCTTCCGAAAGTATTTGGAAAATTATTATATGGCTCTAGATTTCATGTCAGGGAACAGAATCGCGGTCAGCAGGGGATTGGAATCTCCGCGGCCGTGCTGTACTCGCAATTGACGTCCGGCAAACCGGCGAAGATCACCTCGCGGACGAAGGGGAGCAAAGCGGCCCAGTACTTCGAGTTGATCATCGACACCGACGACAACGAACCGGAGATCAGCGTCGACGAAACGACGACGTGGGATCGTCCACACGGGACCCGCATCGAGATCGAGATGGAAGCCAATCTCCGGGCCCGCCAGCAACTTCACGACTACATCAAGCACACGGCCGTCGTCAATCCCCACGCCCGTATCGAGTTCCGCGATCCGAAGATGGACGAGGCGGCCAAGTTTGAGCGTGCTGAGGGCGCGGCACTGCCGGCCGAGACCGAAGAGATACGGCCTCACCCCCACGGCGTCGAACTCGGCACGCTGTTGAAGATGCTGGAAGCGACTGACTCATATTCGATCTCGGGGTTCCTCCAGGGAGAGTTCACCCGCGTCGGCGCGACGACTGCCGAGAAGGTCCTCGATAACTTCCGGGATCGTCACTTCGGCCGCGAGATGGCCTGGCGACCGCCACAGGATCACGAAGGTGACGTGGAGGTGGCCGTCCGGGCCGCAGTCGCCAACAAGGGCAAGGATGCGACGAAGTCCTTCGCCCGGGAGGTGGCTGACACCATCGGAGAGCGCGAGCGGATCGCCCACCACGAACTCCGGGAAATCGTCGACGAGGCGGCCGAAGACGTGGCCGACGGGTTCGGGACGACCTTCGGGAGTACGGTCCGGGAAAAGGCCACGGCCGCAGCCTGGGCCGAGGTCGTCGGCGACACCGACGACGGCGAGCCCCGAGAGACGCTTGCCTCGGACCTCTATGGACTGGTCGACGACGCGACGAGTTCCCGAAAGGACGACGCCACGCTCTCGGGGCTGGCCGACCGGATCGCCGCGAAGTTCCTCGACAGCGAGGACGAGCGCCATCGCTGTACCCGGGACGAACTCGACGATTACGTCCAGCGGGCCGCCGAAAATACCGAGGAATACGACGACGCGACGATCGGCGAAACCGCCCGGGAGAACGTCCGTGAGGAGATCTGGGGCGCGATGGTGACGGTCCCCGACGATCCGCCGAACGTCTCGACCATCGCCGACGACCGGGACAGTGCCTCGCAACTCCTGGAGGCGATGCGGGAGACCGATATCATCTCGCCGCCGACGGACTGCCTGGCGCCGATCACCGAGCGACTGGTCGAGGAGGGATTGCGCAAGGAATTTGACGCCGACTTCTACGCGGCGGCGACCCGGGACGCTTCGGTCCACGGCGGCGATCCGTTCATCGTCGAAGCCGGGATCGCCTACGGCGGCCAGTTGGAGGATGGTGGTCCGATCGACGTGATGCGTTTCGCCAATCGCGTCCCGCTGGTCTACCAGCGTGGGGCCTGTGCCACGACGGACGTCGTCAAGACGATCAACTGGCGCAACTACGGCCTCGATCAGCCGGGCGGCAGCGGCATTCCGAGCGGTCCGGCGGTCGTGATGGTCCACCTCGCCTCGACGAACGTACCCTTCACCAGCGAATCGAAGGACGCGATCGCGAACGTTCCCGAGATCGAAGACGAGATCGAACTCGCCATTCGGGAGGCCGCCCGCGAACTCAAGTCCTTCCTGAACAAGCGCCGGTCGATGCGTCAACGCCGGGAGAAACAGGACAAACTCGGGACGATCCTCCCGGAGATGGCGACGAAACTCTCGGAAGTGACCGGTCGCCCGACGCTGGACATCGACGATTCGCTGGCACGGATCATGAACAACGTCCTCCTTACCCGCGAGGTCGAGGACGGGACGGTCCGGCTGGTCGTCGAGAACAACGACTCGACAAACGCGGAGCCGGAGATCACCGATATCGTCACTGTCGAACCGGACAGCGTCGAGGCCGACGGCGACGACGCCCGGGTCGTCGAGATGGACGGCGAATGGTTCCTCAAGTGGTCGCCGACCGTCGCGAGCGGCGAGGAGGCGGCCCTGACCTACGAGATCGACGGCGAGGCGAGTTTCGACGTCTCGGTGGATGGGATCGAAAGCGCGAAACTGACCGTGGACGGTGAACAATGAGTACTGACACAGACGAGACGGGAACGGAGACGGAAGGCGACGCCCGCGAGCGGTTGCTCGCGCTGGCGGCGCAGTTCTACGACCAGTTCGAGCAGGGCGATGTCCCGCACATGGACGTTCCCACGCGGACGAAGAGCAACATCGAGTACGACCCCGAACAGAAGGTCTGGGTCTACGGCGATCGGAAGAGCACCCGCTCGGCCAACAGCGTCCGGGGTGCCCAGAAGCTTCTGAAGGTCATCTACTCGATCGACTTCCTCGCGAACCAACTCGAAGAGGACCGTTCCTCGACCCTGCGTGAACTGTACTACCTCAGCGAGTCCTGGGATCTCGATGAGGCGCAGTTCAACAGTCAGGACGAGTCCAACCAGCTCATCGAAGACTTAGAGATCGTTTCGGACGTGCGCCGCGAGGAGTTCCACATGCGTCCCGAGGAATCGGGCGCGAAGGTGATGGGTCCCCTCCGGCTCCGCGAGCAGACCAACCGCGGGGACAGAGAGATCCACTGTCAGGACGACGTGGGCCAGGGCGGGTACCAGATCCCCAACGACCCCGACACGATCGAATTTCTGGACAACGACGCCGACTTCGTCCTCTGTGTCGAGACCGGCGGCATGCGCGATCGGCTCGTCGAGAACGGCTTCGACGACGAGTACAACGCCCTGGTCGTCCACCTTGGCGGCCAACCCGCCCGTGCGACCCGGCGGCTGACCAAGCGCCTCCACGACGAACTCGATCTGCCGGTGACGGTGTTCACTGACGGCGACCCGTGGTCCTACCGGATCTACGGCTCGGTCGCCTACGGGTCGATCAAGTCCGCCCACCTCTCGAAGTACCTGGCGACGCCACAAGCGCAGTTCATCGGCGTCCAGCCCGAGGACATCGTCGAGTACGACCTGCCGACCGATCCCCTCGCGGATTCGGACATCAACGCCCTCGAATCAGAACTGGAAGACCCCCGCTTCCAGACCGACTACTGGGAAGAACAGATCGAACTGCAACTCGACATCGACAAGAAGTCCGAACAGCAGGCCCTGGCCTCCTACGGCCTAGACTTCGTGACGGATACGTATCTTCCGGAGCGACTCGACGAGATGGGTGTCCTGTAGGCCGACACGAGGAGATCGGTGACCGCAACCTGCGTACCACTCGGTTGTCTCAGCGTGAAATGGTTTGAAGATACTGTTAAGTCTGTCCACTCTCGGACCGTGCGTCGAGTTAGTGCAGTGAAGTTACGCCGCAACGAAACTAAATTCTATATTCTCTTCATTTATGGTGATGTGAATGCCATATGCTTCATCCGATGGAGTGTCCCATTCAAACTGGATTTCCTGGCCGTCCTCAGTGGACACACGAATTTGATGTACCCCCTCTCTTTCGATTGGATTTTCGTACGCGTGATTGCCATCTTTCGGTATCGTGATGGTATTATTTAGGATCTCTCGGTTGTCGGAAAGACGAGTAACTACCGTGGTAATTGTAGTTTCCCGATTCCGGTAATTGAAAATCGCCAAGTCAGGTACATCGTGATTCTCAAACCCGAGACAACCGGCAGAGGCTACGGCTGTTACTCCCGATAAATGGAGGTACCCTCGTCGTGTCAAGGGAGATACCATAATAATTCAAAAGCTGCCCTTGGTAAATACTTTGTCTGAGCCTTGTTTAGACGGTTAGATTCGATCAGTCTGAAGGTTGTTCCACTAGTA
>NZ_SPQG01000013.1:98446-101863 GCF_004944975.1 Halorhabdus amylolytica | reverse complement strand
ATATTGCTTCCGGGGATTCATAGACCGGCTGAGACTCCCACGGAGGAAACCCCGTCGTGAACGACGGGGAGGATGTCATACTCGTGGTTCGTGTTCTGTCGGGCGCCCACGTCGGCGGTCGTGCGTCGTTGCGATCACAATGTTCGTGGCTCACGAGGAGTCCTGTACCGGATCATCGGAACTTCAGTCCACGATGACGACATCAAGAGAACAGTCTTCCACCCCCTTCATTACGAATCGTGACGTTGATCTTGTCCAAGACGCCATCCGTTTCGTTCCAGGCACGTATCTGGTAGCGTTCTGGTGGATCGGATTGGTCTATGGGGGCACCAATGTCGAAATCGATGTATTCGGACGTTATATTTCGATGGTAGTATAATTTATATTCGCTGTCTTTTTCCCAGTATACTTGCAGGCTATCTAACGACTCTTCGTCTGATACATTTTCCACAGTATAGCTGAGCTGGTTATGCTGATTGGATGAATAAGAGAGATTCGAGAAGACGGTTCCTGTCGTTGGCTCATCGAAGGTGACGTTGTATTGACTCGGAGGGCCGTCACTGCTAAACACGCCCAGGCAGCCACTAGTCATGAGAATACCGCAGAGGAACGTCGATAGCAGGAGGACTCCTATATTATTCATCGTCTTGTGGTCGTCATTCACTCAATAGCCATTGTTGAAGAGACTCATTGCAGTATTTTGGCGGTTACGTATCTGCGATCGTGATGTTGACCGCATCAATGACGCCACCTGACTCGTTCAGTGCCTTGACTCGATACCGGTATCTATCAACACTTGGTAAGATTGGTGTTTCTAAACCAAACGTATCATCCGGGCCGAACTCACCTCGGATCACCAGATCGTGTACTTGTGTCTTGTTCGTTTGCGTTCGAATCACTCTCAATGAAGTGAATTCTCCTGTTTGGTTCGCTATCTTGAACCCTGCTTCCCCACCGAGTTCTGAGACACTCCCGATACAATATATATCGTCAAATACCTCATTGGTCGTCGGCTCACCGATAGTGAGGTTAGAGGCGATTTCCTGTGGGCCAGGTGATTCGTCGACTTCCATCTGGACTCCTGCGCAGCCAGTGAGAGCGATAGCACTGCTGACCACGATGGCTATTAGCCAATCGTTATGTCCAATTCCAAACATAATTGGTTGTATTACTATTGCTCAGACATAGATCGGCGGGTCTAACTCTTCGATAAGGCCCATTGAGTACCGTGTCGTTTTTTCGAGGACTGCTTGGGTATCATTAACCAAGTCACTACTGTTCGCCAGTGGGTTCTGCTGAACTGCCGCCTGTTCTCCCGTTCTCATGAGAACCATCCTCCGCCTCCTTCATTGCGGATCGTGACGTTGATCGTGTCCAGAACACCCTTGGTTTCGTTCCAGGCTTGAATCTGGTAACTTCTCGGGGGAGTTGATTCACTCACAGGACCATTGAGCCCAATAGAATAATATCCTACTGTATAATTTCTCTCACGCAATTTCTCCCATTCTTCATCTCGTTTCTCATAATACTGAATCCGATCAAGAGATTCCTCGTCTGAGATATTTTCGATCGAGTATGACAATTGGTTGTGCGTGTGTCCAGCATAAGAGAGGTTCGAGAAGACAACGCCAGTTGTCGGCTCCTCGAAGGTGACGTTGAACTGGCTGGGTGGCCCGTCACTGGTAAAGACTCCTAAACAGCCACTGGTAACGATGGTCGCTCCGAGAAATGCAAGCATAGTATACGATATGTAGGTTCGTTCCATTCTTGGAATGGCCTTCCCGTTGTTCAATAGTATTAGTTAAACGGGGTTTGATCGTCGAATTCCGCCATCAGTCCCATGGCGTATTTAGTTGCCCAGTCGATAAGTTGTTCTGTCTCGTCTTCGATCCCACATGACTCGATCAATTCTGATGGCGAATCGTCATCAGATTCTGCTATCTTTGTCGCAAAAGAGTGGGCGTAATCGGTTGAGTTGTTTGCCATATTCTTCGCATGTTTCACCCACTTGCTGTCAGGGTCCCAGATCGCTGAATCCGGAACTTCACATTCGTCGTCGATGTTTTCTAACTCTTCGCTATACTCGTTGTCAATGTACGCATTCACTGCGTTTTCGTACTTCGATTGTGCATTCGAGGCGAGTGTGCCTCTTACCCATGCACCAGTATGAAACGGAACGGCCAGATCTTCGATGATGTGACAAGCAAAGGATAGGTGCTTATAGCTCTCGTCAGTGACTGCCGTAGACATGTACTGATTCACGAATTTCGGCCCTTCTCCTGCCGGCACCGTGGAACCAGTAATATAATCTAGTGCCGAATAGTGTGGATTAAACGCATGTGCGTATGCTTTCGCGCCGTCTTCCGGGAATACACCGATTGGGAACCAATCCGGGACAACTAAGTTGTAATTTATTTCATCGTGTTCACTTGGTCTGTCAGGCCATTTAGACCACTCCCCAATTTGATCTGCACTCGGCTGAGGACCGAAATACTCCAAATTTTTGACTGCTGCCCTTGTCATTTGGTAATGACTCGAATCTGGATTCCACATTGGCTTAAATTTCTTTTCCTCCATCATATCGTCGGCTATCATGCCGGAACCAATAACATCCGACAATTCTGAGAGAGCGGCCGCGTCTTCCTCTCCCACACTGGTCGTTCGGATGCCCTTCGATTCACGTACTTTCGATTCGGCATCTTTCAACGCCCGTTTGACGTTCGATCTCCCGCTCTTGAGCGTATATAGCGTGGTTTTCCCCTCCTTCTCTGGTCGTTTCGTTTCTCGCTCGTGCTTACGGTGTTTCCGTGCTTGCTTCCGGTTTTTGTTCCGCTTGTGCTTCCGTTTCTCTTGTTGCTTCTGGATGACGTGCCAGGGCTTGGTCTGGGATTTAATTTCGACATCTGCCCAGATGTCTTTCAGCGACTCGCGGGCCGCGCGCTTCTGGCCGCGATCGACTGTCGCCTCCTCGACGTACCCGGTGAGTGCATCGGCCATCGAATCTCGCTCATTGCCCAACAGCACGAGCCAGTTGAACTCTTGGAGGTCCGGGCCAATGTAAAGGTCCGGCGCAGGCGCAGGCTCGGGATCGGTGACTGGCTGTGGATCCGACCCCTCGGCACTTCGACCGGGAGATACCAGCGAACTCCCCACTCCTGAGAGCCCGGCGATCGAAGCCGCAGTTGTCTTGAGGACCGTGCGTCGACTCGTTTCGCGGGACCAATTCTGTTCAGGCATTCTGAACAATCAGTCTTCCATTCTGGAGAATGGTACTTATATTTTGATATTTGGTAAGCCGAATAATACTTCAATTAACGTATCCGTATTGAGGAAGCCCCACGCAGTAGTCGAGATCTGAAATACTATCTCAAATCAATACTATTCTTTCAGGATGGATGTGCCGAATTCTACAGAGAA
>NZ_SPQG01000013.1:32339-98436 GCF_004944975.1 Halorhabdus amylolytica | reverse complement strand
GTTCCCAGATCACGAGAATCGAAGATTCTCGAACCACTTGACCCCGAGGGTGAAGCCGACACTTAGACGTGTTCTGTCCGCTCGATGTACCGCTCAATCGTTTCTGTTGAGACTGTTCCTGCCGTTCCGATGTAGTACGACTGTTCCCAGAATCCACCACCCCACAGATACTCCTCCAAGAACGACTCGTGCTGTTCCCACATCTCCCGCGCCGTGATGCTCTTGACAGTTCGTACAATCTCGCTCGGGGCGTGCTTCGGATGGGCTGACAAGAACAGGTGTACGTGGTCGGGTGAGATGTGGAGAGACAGTATCTCGTAATCATACTCGTCGCACACGTTGCGAAAACTCGCTTCCAGCGAATCCTCGATGGGTTCGAGAATCGAGTGGCGGTATTTCGGACACCACACGAAGTGGTAGTTGACGTTGTACACTGTGTGATTCGACCGCTTCTCGCCCATATCGAACCCACTCCACCAACACAGTTAAGTATATCCAAAATATATACATAGGTATGGTGAATCGCTTTGAAATCGACGGCGAGGAAGTTCTCGATGGTGAGGTCAAACCGTTCGGGAACAGTGCCCACGTCACCGTTCCTAAACGCTGGCGTGGGGCCGACGTGAAAGTCGTCCGAACCTCAGAACCCGTCAAACAAGACCAAGAATGACCGACGCACAGGCTCTCGTCAAGACGCTGGACTTCCAACTCGACATCCAGAGTGACAACGAGAGTCTGCTGTACGACGCCACCCTCGAAGCCCGCCGGGTGTACAACGAAACTATCCGCCTCGCCAAAGACGGTGTAGACTGGGACGCAATTCCCGACCGTGTGGCCGGCGACGCCAACCTCGTGAAGAACACGACTCAGCGCGTCGTCGCCAAGGCTCTCGGCGCGATGGAGAACTACTACGAGTACGACGACTTCGGCCAGCCAAGTCACACAAAAGATGGCGCGTACCCACTCCGAGCGAACTATGAGGAAGGGTACGATCTGTCGCTCACTGACGAAGGCGACGTGGCGTTCCGCATCAGCGCGAAGCCGTACAACCACGTCAAAGGTGTCCTCAAAGGGAGTGACGCCCACCTCGACATTCTCCAGACCGCACTCGAAAGCGACGAGTGGAAGATTGGGACGGCAGAAGCCCTGTTCCACAACGACAACCCCGAGTTGCACGTCAACGTCACCAACACCGAACAGACCGTTCGAGACAAGCAGGACTCGCGGACGGTCGTCGGTGTGGACGTGAACGAAGACAACGTAGCGTTGACTGCTCTCTCTGAGGATGGTGTCGAGGACACGTTGGTCATCGACTTCCCCGAAATAAAGTTCGAGCGCCACCGCTACTTCACGATGCGGAAGCGCGTCCAGAACGCGGGGAAAGACAGCATCCACGACACGCTGGAAGGGCGTGAGGAACGGTTCGTCCGTGACCGACTCCACAAAGTGAGCCGTCATATCGTGGAGTGGAGCCGTCAGTTCGAGAAGCCGTGCATCGTCTTTGAAGACCTCAAAGAGATGCGCGACAGTATCGACTACGGTACGCGGATGAACCGACGCTTGCACCACCTCCCGTTCCGCGCCCTTCAGTTCTATACGTCGTACAAGGCGTCGTTCAAGGGGATTCCGACCGCGTGGATTAACCCCGAGTACACCAGCCAGCGGTGTCCGATGTGCGGACACACGGAGCGTGCGAACCGTAACAAGAAGCGGTTCAAGTGCAAAGACTGTGGGCATCAAGACCATAGCGACCGTGGTGCAAGCGTCAATATCGCCGTGAAGGGCGTGAAGAAACTCGATTGGAATGTGCCTGCTCTCAACAGCCTTCCCGTTGTTCGGAAGGTGTCGACCGAGAGACGGAGTCTCTCGTGATCCCGAAAATCAGAGATTTTCGGGCGACGACGGCAGGCATCGGGGGCCGTGGACACCCCGACCGTGACCCATCCGACCGTTCGAGGCTATCAGGCCGATGGTCGGATGGGAGTGTCCGACTAACCCACGGGAAGCCTCGGGGTCAAGCCCCGAGGCAGTTCACACCGACCCGCGACAGAAACGCCTATGCACGCCCCGCCCCCGTGTACGAACTACGCGTGGCAGAGCCACTCGAGAGCCGCGAGGTGCCCGTCACCGACGTCTTGCCCGATTTCGCCGACGCGTTCCCCTTCGAGACATTCAACGCGATGCAGGCCGAGACGCTCCCGGCCCTGCTGGAGACCGAGGAGAACGTCGTCGTCAGCGCGCCGACCGCAAGCGGAAAGACCGCCGTTGCCGAGGTCGCCATCGCCAAGACCATCGACACGGGTGGAACGGCCCTCTTCCTGGCCCCCCTCCGGGCGCTCACCAACGAGAAGGAGAGCGAGTGGGAACGCTTCGAGGAGTTGGGCTACTCCGTCTACGTCGTCACCGGCGAACGCGACCTGAACCCGCGCCGGGCTGAGCGGGCGGACGTGCTCGTCATGACCCCCGAGAAGGCCGACTCGGCGACCAGGAAACACGATTCTAGTCGCTACAGCTTCGTCACCGATGTCGACTGCGTCGTCATCGACGAGGTCCACCTGCTGGACGCCGATCGCCGCGGGAGCGTCCTCGAAGTGACGATCTCCCGTCTGCGGCGACTCTGTGACCCCCGGATCGTTGCCCTCTCGGCGACGATGACCAACATCGACGACGTCGCGGAGTGGCTCGATGCACCCCCCGAGAGCACCTTCGCTTTCGGCGACGAGTATCGTCCCGTCCCGCTGAACGCCGACGTCAAGACCTACAGTCACGGTGACAACCCTTTCGCGGACAAGTACCGTCGGCTCTACCGAGCGCTGGACCTCGTCGAACCCCACCTCCGGGAGGACGGCCAGGCCTTGGTGTTCGTCTCCTCCCGGCAGGACACCGTCCAGGCCGCCAAAAAGACCCGCGACGAACTCGCCGAACGAGACATTCCCGTCGGTGCCCGGGGCGACTACGACTTCCACAACGATGCGTCGGATTTGAACAACAACACGCTCCGGCAGTCAGTACTCGACGGCGTCGGCTTTCACCACGCCGGCCTCTCTCGTGAGGACAAGAACCGCGTCGAGGCGTGGTTCCGGGAGGGGAAACTCGATATTCTCTTCTCGACGTCGACGCTCGCCTGGGGCGTCAACCTCCCCGCACGCTGTGTCGTGATCCGCGATACCAAACTGCACGATCCCCTGGAGGGCGAGGTGGACATGAGTCCGCTGGACGTGTTGCAGATGCTCGGGCGTGCGGGGCGGCCGGGCTACGACGACCAGGGCTACGCCTGGGTCATCACCGACCACAGCGACGCCGATCGCTACCGGCGACTCCTCCGGGACGGCAAGGAAATCGAGTCCAGATTGGCGGAGAGTCTCGATTCCCACCTCAACGCCGAGATCGCGATGGGGACGCTTCGGGACCTCGATGACGTGCTGGACTGGCTGGAGACCACCTTCTACTACGTCCGCGCACGGAACGCACCCGATCGATACGAGGCCGCCGGGTCGCTGCGCGAGCAGGCCAGTTCGACGATGCGAGGGCTTGTCGATCGCGGGTTCGTCGAGATGGACGACGATCTCCGGGTCTCGGCGACAGCGCTGGGCCGACTCGCCTCGCGGTTCTACCTCCGGCTGGACACCGCCCGGCACTTCGCCGATCTGGCCGGGGCCGCGAACGAGCAGGAACTCGGCGAGCGTGACGTGCTCACCGTCGTCGCGGGTGCCGGCGAGTTCGACAGCGTCAGCGCCCGGACCGACGAACGTGACGCCGTCAGTGCAGTGCTTGGCGAGGGTAGCGATCCCGAAACGGTCGTCGACGTCGATCTCGATTCGGGCCAGCGGAAGGTCCTGGCGATCCTCGAGGCCAGCACCCGCGGGACGACGCCCGCGGAACTCCAGAGTGACGCCTGGGTCATCCGACAGAACGCGATGCGTCTCCTCGCGGCACTGCGAGCCTTCCTCGACGAGTTCGACGGGTCACGGGCGGCCAACCTCGCCCGACGTGTCGAGGCCAGGGTCGAACACGGGATCGGTGCCGACGCGGTCGGCCTGACGGCCGTCGACGGCGTCGGCTCGGGTCGGGCGAGCAAACTCGCCGCCGAGGGCTTCGCGACGCCCGCCGACGTGGTCGGTGCGGGCGTCGAGGGGCTCGTCGATGCGGGCCTGAGCGAGGGCGTGGCCGAACGTGTCCTCGAAAGTGCGCGTGACTTGCCGGCGGTCGAGATCGAGTGGGGCGAGTTCCCCGAGACGATCGCCCGTGGCGAGAACGAAATGTGTGAGATCTCTGTCCGGAACACGGCCGGCGGTACGCGGGCCGGCGTCCGCGTCACCGTCAACGACGTCGACATGACTGGCAGCGAGACCTACCTCGGCGAGGAGACGCTTCCCGTCGGTGTCTTCGGTAGCGACGCCGACGAACTGGAGTTCGCCGTCGAAGTGACGTTCCCGGAACTCCCGATTCGACCGGTCGTCGAGACGCGGACGGTCGTGGTGGAGTGACTGGGGACGCCGTCGTCCGTCACGCCACCGACTCGATCCGCACCGTCGCGCCGCCATCGAGATCCACCAGCGGATCGACGTCTTCGACCCGTGCCAGCGGCGCGACCGGGGCCGCCGCTTTCGGCGTGTCGTCGGTGCTTGCCGGCGTCGGGCCCCAAAACAGCGTCATCACCTCGCCGCCCTCCCAGTAGGCGATCGTTCCGACCGGGACTTCCTCGTTCGTCGTCTCCGGCTGGCCGTCCAGACTCGCGTCGAAATACAGTTCATCGCCCCACCGGATCGCCTGCCTCACGACCGGGAGCGCGACGGCGAGACTCCCCCGGAGGTCGGGGTTGTCGTCGATCCACTCGGCGTTCAGTGTTCGATCGTCGACTGTGACTTCGAGATCCGTCATTACTCCGGTGTTCGAATGCACGAACCTTGTTGATAGCGGTTAGAGCCGCTCGAGCAACAGGTCCCGCAACTCCTCGACGTCCTCGGCGACGACGTCCGGGACCGAGCGGTCGATGTCGTTGTGGACGCCCGTGAAGCCGATCGTGAACGCACCGGCGGCCGTTGCCGCGCTCGCTCCGTTCGTCGAATCCTCGATCGCGATGCAGTCGGCGGGGTCCTCGCCCGCCAGCCGCGCAGCCCGCTGGTAGACGTCCGGCGCGGGCTTGCCGGCCTCGACGTCGGCGGCGCTGACGATCGCGTCGAAATCGTCTTCGAGATCGAACCGATCCAGGACGACGTCGATCCAGTGGTGGGGCGAAGAGGTCACCAGTGAAACGCCGTGCCCGTCCGCGCGAACGTCACGGAGTAGTTCGGGAACGCCTGCGACGATATCGGCCTCCTCACCGTAGATCTGCCGGCCCGCTTCCTCGAACAGTTCGAGGAACTCCTCGCGGGAGATGGCCGCGCCGTAATTGTCGTCCAGATAGTCGTAGATCTCGCGGTAGTACATTCCGGTCGTCTCCTCCGGTGGCACCGTCTCGTCGGGGACGACTTTCGGATAGATGTCTTCGCCCTCGTGGCGCTTCCAGTGGGCCTCGGAGCTGATTATTACGCCGTCCATGTCACAAAGGATCGCAGTCATATCCGACCGTTCGTCAGCGCGGACAAAGCCGTGGCGGTTCGGAGGCACCGTGAGTGGCGTGACTACCGGGCGTCGACTAGCGCGTCGTCGCCGCAGGTCCGTGTCTCCTGCTGGATTGCGATACCGGCGACGTTGGCCCCGTACTCGGCTGTTCGTCGAATACTATCGAGTACTAATCCGACGACGTAGGCGTGTCGCGGATCGTCGCGGGTGTAGAGATCACGGTCGAGTGATTCGATGTCCGCCGTCAGACGATCGCGAGCCGCAAGCGTTCGGTGTGCCGTCTCGACCCCGCCGTCGTTGAGGATCACGTCGGCGGCGGCGTCGAGGAGTCCCCGGGCTTCGTTCGCGAGCGACTCCACGTTGTCTTCGAGATCCGGCGGTACTGTCGTGTCTTCATCGAGTGCGAACTGCGCGATCTTTTCGGCGTGATCCGCGACGCGTTCGAACTGTCGGCTGGCGTAGAAGTACTCGAACAACACTTCGCGCCCGTCGTTCAGCTTCTCGACTTCCTGGAGGTCAGTCAATGACCGACGGAAGTGTCTGGTCACCATCGCGAAAAGTTTGTCCGCCTCGCTGTCACGGTCGACGACCCGGCGGGCTAGTTCCTCGTCGCCCGTGAGCAGCGCATTGACTGCGTCGCGATGCATACCCAGCGTCACCAGCCGCAACCGGAGGACGGACTTGCGGACGTCGACGTTCTCGGCGTCAATGAGGTTCGTCAACTCGATCCGCGTGTCCGTGACCGACAACAGCTCGAACCCGGATAACTCCGCGACCGCCGCTTCGATGACCGCGCGACGGTCGGCCGAATGGCCGGACCTGTCCAGTAGTGTCACGGAATCGTAGCCGACGGCGTGCATCGCACGGATCCGCTGGGCCACCGCGTCGTCGCTCGCCGTCATGATGTCGACGTCAGTTGATCGCGTCGTAGGCGATCGATCCTCCGTCGTCTCCACCAGCAGCGACCCGTCCGCATTCGGATGCAATCTGAGTACGGAACCCGCATCGATCCCGTGTTCGTTTGCCCAGGCCTTCGGCAGCGAGACTGTATAGGTCGTTCCTCCCGATAGTTGCACTTTCCGCGTCTCCATGCTCGGGCACCCGGACAGGTACGGGGTTAGTGTTTCTATGTGTCGTCCATTCCGATAGTGAGTACTACATATCCGTACGTGACTCGTGTCACCGCCCGGTCGCTCCGTACATCGATCTGCCGAGTCCGGACTATCCGGACCAGTCCCGACTCTCCGTGGGCTACGTCTAATGTCTTTGTCCCTTATTCTCGCGTATGTCCCCCAAATCGTGGCAACGCCCGCTTACGCCAGCCAACGGTGGCCGCGAAGCGACCCGGGCGGCAGTCGTCGAGGCCATCGACCGCACGGCGCCAGAGACAAAAGCCGCCCTGGCCAAGCAGATTGACATCTCCGAACAATATCTTTCGGAGATCCTGCGCTCCCTGAAGGCCGATGGCATCGTGCGGAAAGCCTATACCGTCGACGACGGCGCGCTGTACGACAACGCCGCGACGATCTCGCCCCTGGACAACGCTGGCGCCACGGAGGGGAACAGTGGCCACGAGGTCGACGGGTCGGTGTTCGACCGGGGAACCGCGGTCATCGAACTCCTCGAACGGCTCGAATCCGTCACGACCCGGCAGTTCAGAGCCGCCCAAGCCGCGTTTCTCGGCGAGCCGATTGATACGCCCGCGACGACACTCGAATCACTGACCAACGAGCGCTGGTCGGCCGTCGTCTCGGAGCTGAAATCCGCCACGCTGACCACCGAGTGGCCGGGGAACCGGGTCGCTGCGGACCTCTCGACAATCGCAACGGATCTGGAACTCGTCGGTGATCGGGCGTGCTTCGTGGCCGACATGGTCGACCGCAACGGGGCGAACCCGTCCGGGATTGTCGCCGATCGGCTGGCGGACGTTTTCGAGTCCGGTCGACGTATTAACGAGCACTTCACGGCGATTCTCTTCGACTGTGAACTCACTGCCCACGAACGGTTGCGCGCGGAGGAGGAATCCGTTCATCGGCGTCTCGACGAACTGTTCGAACTCGTCACGGCCGACGATCACGAGATCTACGGCTATCTGGTCTCGATCACGCGAGCGCTCGAACGGGCGATCTACTACTGGGTTGACGCTGCTGAACTTGCCGTGCAGTTGCACGCCGGGATCGCCCCCGGACATCTCGAACCCTAGTCCGAGTTAGCCGTCGGGATGTCCTCGGGGGCGTGGTTACTGAGGAAACGATCGAGGTCCCGAAAATCCGTCAGGCGCTCGGCCACCGTCTCGTGATCCCAGTGCCACCACTCCGTCGCCTCGATTCGGGCCGCGATTTCGGGTGGAAATCGCCGTCTGATTGGCTTAGCCGGCGACCCGGCGACGATCATGTACGGTTCGACATCGTCCGTAACGACGCTGCCCGCGCCCACGACGGCTCCGTTGCCGATTGTCACGTCCGGAAGCACGATCGCGCCGTGGCCGATCCAGACGTCGTGGCCAATCTCGACCGCCTGATCGGCCCGCCACTCGAAGATCGACTCGTCGTCTTCGCCCAGCTCGTATTGTTCTGGCCGATAGGTGAAATGATGGGCCGTTGGTCGGTCGATGGGATGGTTCGGTGGCCCAATACGTGACGCTGTCGCGACACTCACGTACTTGCCAAGATGTGCGTAATCAAGCTGGACGCGCTCCATCAGGTAGGTGTAGTCGTTGATCGAGGAGGCGTGAAGCCGACTACCCTCGTGGATCTCGGTCCAGTCACCCAATTCGCTGTCGGTCATTCGCACGGGATCATGCACTGTAGGTTCGGGTCGGAGTGTCCCGGACCGTTTGGGACCATACGCTTCGACGTCCCTCATGATCGTCGCCCCACCGTCGAGGCAAGGAGCTTCTTGGGGACGTTTGCGAAGGCTTCGAGGACACCCGTCTTCTCGACGGAATCTTCTTCACGGAGCGCGGATCGAACGCGCTGACTGAGGAGTTCTACCGTGCCGGCCAGCAGGAAGATGAGGATGATACACGCCATCATTTCGGTGTAGTGGAACGTCTGGCGCTGGATGTACAGCTCCAACCCGAGACCACCGCCACCGATCAGGCCGAGGCCGATGGCGGCACGGACGTTGTGCTCGATGTCGAAGGCGATCCAGGCGATGAACTGCCGGAACACCTGGCTGAGCATGCCGAAAGAGACGACCTGGGACTTGTTGGCTCCGGTCGAGCGGATCCCCTCGATGGGACCGTCCGCGATCTCTTCCAGTTCGTCGGTAAACAGGCGACCGAGATAGCCGATCGTGTCAACCATGATTGCGAGGGCGGCCGTGAACGTTGTCACACCCGCAAGCGGGATGAGGATGAGGAACCACACGAGCCCCGGGATCGCCCGGATGAGGCTCATCGTCAGTCGGAAGAGGAAATTGAACGGGTACGGGATGACCCGCTCACTGGACATGACCCCGAAAAACAGCGCCAGTGGCATCCCCAGCATCGAGCCGGCGAGTGCGACCGCCAGCGTCTCGAACATCGCACCAGGGACGATCGTTATGCCCTCATAGAACATGGGCGGGAACACGCCCAGTCCGAGCAAACTCCCGCCCATCTCGTAGGTGAGGATCAGGTTCTCCTCCAGCATGAACGCCCAGTACTGCCCCAGATCCACAAACGGGATCCCGACGCCGACGAAGGGGATCGATATTGTCGTCGGCGGGAAGTACTCGGCGAGAGCCTCGATGAACTGTGGCAATTGGGTGAGCAACTCCCCGATCGAGAACCCGATGAGTTCCAGGCTCAACCCGAACAGTACCGCTGTGGCAACGATACCCAGGAAGGTCAGTAGCCGACGTTTCGTCTTCCGGTATTTCAGGGCCGTCAGTTTCTGTTCGGCCGGTGTTTCGCCGACCTCGGCCAGGCCGAGATACGTCCGAACTGGGGCGTCGTCGTGTGGTTTCGTGCTCATTGGGCGAGCACCTGTTCGGTTTCCGGCCCGGGCTCTATCTCCTCGCTCGCCGGGCCATCTCCGTGGGTATCGGCCAGCCCCACCGTGTCAACGTTGCCGTAGAGATCGTCGATCAACTCCGGTGTGAGTTCCGCCCGACGGACATCGAACACCGTCTGGCCGTCGCGTAAGCCGATAAACCGCTCGCCGAAGTGCGCCGCGATGTTGACCTGGTGGAGACTCACGAGCGCTGTCACGTCGTGTTCTGTCGCGGCTTTTTTCAGGTACCCCATGACCGTCTCGGCGCTCGACGGATCGAGACTGGCGACCGGTTCGTCGGCCAGTAACAGTCGCGGGTCCTGCACCAACCCGCGTGCGATCCCGACGCGTTGCTGTTGGCCACCACTCATCTGGGAGACCCGCTGGTGGGCTTCCTCCAGCAACCCGACTGTTTCCAGTGCTTCGAGCGCCTGCAGTTTGTCCTCGCGGGATTGCCACTGCATGAGGCTCCGCAACATCGAGACGTGGCTCAGCGATCCCGTCAACGCGTTCATGTACGCCGAGACGCCTTCGACAAGGTTGTGTTGCTGAAAGATCATCCCGACGTCGGACCGGGACTCCGTGACCACTTCGCCGTCGAGCACGATCGATCCGGACGTCGGCTCGGTGAGCCCGTTGACACACCGAAGGAGCGTCGACTTGCCAGCACCCGACTCGCCAAGCAGGACGGCGAACTCGTCTTCGATCTCGAACGTGACGCCGTCCAGCGCCGTCACGTCGCCGTACTCTTTGGTCAAATCGTCCACAGTGAGCGTACTCATTGGCATTCAGGGTGCGAGACTGATCCCTACCTTGTTCATGCGCTTTCGAATCGGCTGGTAGTCCTCGATCGCTGTGTCCTGCAGTGTCGTGAAGGGGAGATCGTTCTCGTTGTAGTCCGGCGGGTAGTACTGCTTGATCGATTCTTTGTCCGAGTTGAGCAACACGTCGCCGATCTCCTGTTTCTTCGCTGAGTCCCAGGAGGAGCGCGCGTACACAGGCTGTTTCGGAATCGGGAACGACCACCAGATCGGCTTCAGTTTGGGCTTTTCCGTGTCGATCGTGTCGAGGGCCGAGCTTTTGTTGATCACGCGTTCCGGGAACTCGGACTTGAGCTTCTCGGGCACGTGGGGCATGCCGTTGCCACCGTAGGTCGTACAGCCATCGGCCTTTCCCTCGGCGACGCGCTTGACTGCCTGTTCGTGGTCGGACCAGGTGCCGTTGAAATCCGTCGCGGGACCTTTCGGAGCCTCGCCGATGTCGAGCCCGGCCTTCTGCAACGTATACAGTGCGAAGATCGAGCCGCTGGTCGAGAGTCGATCCGCGAACGCCCAGTCTTTGCCCTTCACGTCTGTGCGCTCGTCGATGGAGGAGTCCATCGGGACGAGCATCATCGAGAAGTAAAATGCTGATCCCCCGGTCACCGTCGTCCCGTAGACGTCCATGAGGTCGGGGGCCGAAAGCAACGTCACGTCGTCCATCCCGATCTCGGCCTGTTCGCTTTCGAGCGCCGGTCGGATTGCCGAGTAGTTCAGCGGGACGCGGACGGTGAGGTCGATGCCGTCGACCTTGTCCCTGATGAGGTTTTCCATCGGCTTGTAGCGTCGCTTGGCGTCACTGGGTGTCCCGGGCGTCAGTAGCATCGTGATCTCCTCGGCATTGGGCCCGGGCGTCCCGGTCACGGTCGGCGTTGGGGTGGTTCCGTCGCTGTCGCCGCCGTCACTCCCGCCGCTATCAGTCGTGTTCGAGCCGCCCGAACAGCCGGCCAGACCCATCACGGCTGCGGCCCCGGCCGTGATGAACCCCCGTCGACTGAACCGTCCTGTGCGTCCCGGTCGTCCGTCGCCGCCAGTGCGATCAGACATCGGTCTGGAATCCACAAGTTACCGGAATAACGATTGGCTGGGTAGTGTCCGACGCCGACCACATTCCGGATTGTCGGTCGGGGATCGAACCCGAATCTGCCGGTTCGGTCCAGACGGGTCCGGACTCACTCGTCCGAGCGGGGTACTGAACACACATTCTCGATGGCGAATGGAGAGTACCCAGCGAACCGTTATGGAGGCGCTGTTGGTGCCGTCCGGTATGGAGGATCCGACCGATCGAACCGACCGCTTCGAACTGATCGCAGCGGCCGGGCCAGCCGAACTGGCCGACCTGGCGAACGCTGTCCTGGAAACCGGCCCCAAACTTTCGATTCGTCAGGAGCCTCGGCCCCAGCTGCTCCTCAGCCAGGTACGTGAACCCGTCGAGCGCCGGCCGTTCAATCTCGGCGAGGCCGTCGCGACGCCTGCGGAAGTCACCCTCGACGGCGCGCGCGGCTTCGCGATGGTGCCGGGGAAAGCCGAACGGGCGGCTCTCTCCGGAGCGATCGTCGACGCAGCGGTTGCGGGCGACCATCCGGTCGCCGACGAGGCGACCGAGCGGCTCTCGGCTGTCGGCGAGCGTGACCGTGAGCAACGACGACAGGAGTGGGCCCGGACACGCCACACTGCGGTTGACTTCCGGACGATGGAGGACCAACAATGAGAGCCCTCGGCCTGCATCCCGTGGAGGACACCCGCCGCACGTTCCGGGCACTCCTCTCGGCAATGAGCCGACCGGGGACTGTCGAATCAGTCCCCGCACCGGCCGACCGTGCCGTCGTCTCCACGCTGGTCGACCACGAGATGAGTCTGGCGACCGACGACGACCGGTTGCGCGAGACCCTAGCCAGCCGGGGACGGCTGCATACCCAACCTGTCGAACGGGCTGCAGTCGTCCACGCGACCGATCACACCGGGTGGGACGTCCGTGAGTGCGCTCGCGGAACGCTTTCGGAACCCGCCGACGGGGCGACCGTTATCTATCGCGTCCCGACGATCGTCCCGGAGCCCGACCAGAACGCCGCAACGCTCACACTCACCGGTCCCGGCGTCGACGGCCGGCGGCGGCTCTCGATCGAACTCCCGGAGTCGGAACTCGACGCACTCGCGGCGGCCCAGGATCCGTATCCGCGCGGCGTCGATGCGATCTTCGCCTGCGACGCGCGGATCGCCGCCGTCCCGCGATCGGCGACGCTGGAGGTGGCCTGATGGGCTACGTGGCTGTCACGGCTGGCGAGGAGATCATCGAACGCGCCGAGGACCTCTTCGAGAAACAGCGAACGAGCGGTGAGGACGAGGACATCGGCATCGACCAGCTGGACTCACAGCTCGGCCGGGTTATCGGGCAGGCGATGAGCGAAGCCGGCCTCTACGCCCCCCGACTCGCCGCACTGGCCGTCAAACAGGCCCAGGGCGACACCGTCGAAGCCGCGTTCCTGCTCCGGGCCTACCGCTCGACGCTCGAACGGTTCGACGATCCGGTCACCGCCGATCCCGGCGAGATGATCACCACCCGCCGGGTCTCGCCCGCGTTCAAGGACGTCCCCGGCGACCAGTTGCTCGGTCCGACCAAGGACTACACCCAGCGGTTGCTCGACTTCGATCTCCTCTCGGGCGACCCCGACGATCCCACGGCCGACTGGGACCCCGACGACGCCGGCGAGCCAGAGCGACTGACGAACGTGATGGACCTCCTGCGCGCGGAGAATCTCGTCCCCGACCCCGACCCGCCGACCGACGACGACCCGACGGACACGACGCGGGAGTCGGTCACGCACCCGCCGGACCGGGACGCCGTCCTGCAGGAACTCGCCCGCGGGGAGACCGGTGCTGTCACCGCGCTGGGCTACTCCGCGTTGCGGGGATACGGCCAGGTTCATCCCACGCTCGCTGAGGTCCGGGTGGGCGACCTGCCGGTCCGGATCACCCATCCCTACACTGACGAACCGGCGACGGTCTGTCACGCGACCGTCACGGAGTCCGAGGCGGTCGTGCCCGTCTTCGAGAAACGCGACGACCCGCAGTTCGCCTTCGGATACGGCCTCACCTTCGGGCGCAACGAGCGCAAGGCCGTCGGCATGACGATCCTCGACGCCTCGATCCAGCTGGACGGCAGCGACGAACCTGCCGAGGACGCCGAGTTCGTGCTCGACACGATCGACGGCATGGAGTCCTTTGGCTTCATCGAGCACCTCAAACTCCCCCACTACGTCACCTTCCAGTCGATCCTCGACCGCATCCGGGCGATCCGCGAACGGAACGGGCTGTCGTCGGGTGGTCGCGTGGCTAGGGCGGAACGGGACGACGTCGATTCGCCGCGAGAGCCACCGGTCGCGGAGGTGAGCGACGATGACTGAGGACATCACCGAGGCTGGACCCGCGGCGGTCGAAGACGACCGCGACGGTGGCACGCCGGTCCCGACCGACTCCGTGAGTGTTGCGCTCGACACCGTCCAGGGCGACGGTCTCGCCGGCTACAACTACGCGTACCTCGACGAACACACCAAACGCGAGGTCCGGCGGGCGATGCTGAAGGCCGTCGCGATTCCCGGCCATCAGGTACCCTACGCCTCGCGACCGATGCCGCTGGCCCGCGGTTGGGGGACCGGGGGAATCCAGGCGTCACTGTCGATCCTCGGCCCAGACGACCGTTTCAAAGTGATCGACCAGGGGGCCGACGAGAGCGTCAACGCCGCGAATATCCGCCGGCTGGCCGAACGGACGGCCGCCGTCGAGACGACCACCGACTCGACTGCCGCCGACGTCATCCAGACCCGTCATCGCATCCCCGAGGAGGTTCTGACCGACGACCAGATCCTCGTCCTGCAGGTCCCGATCACCGACCCGCTCCGGAAGATCGACGGGTCGGATGCCGCGAACCGCCGCCGGCACGCCCACGCTAACTACGGGAAGATGTGGGTCCACCTCTACGAGAACGTCGTCGAGTACGGCGAAATCAACATCGCCGCGGCCTATCCCGTGATGGTCGCCGGCCGCTACCTGATGAGCCCTTCCCCGATTCCCCGGTGGGACACCGAGAAACTCGACGACGCCGATCACCTCTCTATTCTCGCCGCCGGTCGAGAAGCCCGGATCTACGCTGTCCCGCCACACACGGACGTCGATCCGCTGGCCTTCGAGGACAGGGAGTTCACGGTCGAGCGCTTCCCCGACCAGGCGTGTCATGCCTGTGGCTCCTCGGATACCTTCCTCGTGGAGGTCTCCGAGACCGCGGGTCCGGAAGCCGACGACGGGACTGACGACGAATCTGGAACAGATGACGCGGCCTTCGAAACGCGCTACGCTTGCAACGACACCAGCTTCTGTGCAAAGCGTCGCGAAACCCCCGATCTTCCGAAGGACCACCACCTCGATCGGTCGGGTGTCGATTGGGGCCCGGCGACACCCGACCACGGCGATGGAGAGCCCCGCGACGACCTGGACAGCGAGGCCGGCGCGTCCCAGCGGGGTGATTCGACGTGACGCTGCTCGAAGCCGAGGGCCTCCGGACGGTCTACGGCGAGGGCTGTTCGGCCTGTCTGGATGCGACGGGCCCGGCCGAAGGCACGAATCAGTGTCCCCATTGCGGGAGCGTCGTCGCCTGTGCCGAGGCCGATCTCTCGGTCGCGGCGGGGGAGGTGCTCGGCATCGTCGGGGAATCGGGGTCGGGCAAATCCAGCCTGGCGGAACTCCTGGCGCTGGAGCACAATCCCGACGCAACGACTGGTGGGACAGTGTCCTACGGTGACCGACCGGGAAACCTCCTCGACGTCGATTACCAGACGCGTCACGATCTCCGGACGGGTGAGATTGCGCTGGTTCACCAGCACATTCGGGACGGGCTCACGCTGGACTTCACAGGTGGTGGCAACGTCGCCGAGAAGCTCCTCTCGGCGGGCTGGCGCTCCTACGCGGACGTTCGCGAGCGCGTCGAGGAACTGTTCGCCGAGACGGAGATCCCGCTCGACCGCATGGACGATCCCACGCACACCTACTCGGGCGGAATGCAACGCCGCGTCCAGATCGCCCGTGCGCTGGCGACCGACCCGGATCTGATCGTCCTCGACGAACCGACGACCGGGCTGGACGTCAGCATCCAGGCGCGCGTCCTCGATACGTTCCGGCGGGTCCAGCGCGAGGAGGGCGTCGCCGCGATCGTTGTCTCCCACGACCTCGGGGTCGTCCGCCTGCTCGCCGACCGGACGCTGGTGATGCGTCACGGTCGGGTCGTCGAGTCGGGGCTGACCGACCGCATCATGGAAGATCCACACCACAACTACACCCAGACGCTCATCAATTCAGTCCTATGACAGCAATCGCGGTCGACGGTCTCGGGAAGACCTTCGACATGCACGTGCTCGACGATCACGAAGTCGTCGGGTTGGCAGACGTCTCGTTCGACGTCCGGGAGGGGGAGTTCCTCGCGGTCGTCGGGGAATCCGGCAGCGGGAAGTCCTCGCTGTTGAAGTGCCTCTACCGGACCTACGAACCGACCGCGGGCGCGATCCACTACTACGGCGACGACCGGATCGTCAACCTGGCAACCTGTGACGACCGGACGGTCATCGCGATGCGTGACGGGACCATCGGCTACGCCTCGCAGTTTCTCGAAGAGATACCGAGAGTTCCCGCGGTCGACGTCGTGGCCCGGCCGCTGATCGAAGACGGGTGTGACACGAAGACGGCTCGGGCCCAAGCGCGGGCACTTCTCTCACGGCTCGACGTCCCCGAACAGCTGTGGGATGCCTATCCGGCGACGTTCTCCGGCGGCGAGCGCCAGCGAGTCAATCTGGCACAGGCCCTGGCACCGAACCCCGACGTGCTCTTACTCGATGAACCGACCAGCGCGCTCGACCCTGGGACTCGCCGGGCAGCGATCGATCTGCTGGAGACGTATCTCGACGAGTCGACGACCGTGATCGGTGTCTTTCACGATACTGACGTGGTTCGGACGGTTGCCGACCGGATTCTCGTCCTTGCGGACGGCCGACTCGAACGGATCGCCCCGGTCGAGGCCCTCGATCGGGAGGTGCTCGTCGGATGAGTTCACTGACCCAGACTACGGAACCCATCCGTGCGATCGTCGGCGGCCGCGTCGTGACACCCGACAGTGTGATCGACGGTGGGGTCACGATTGCCGGCGATCGGATCGTCGACGTCGGTGACGTCGAGCGCGTCGCGGACGCAGAGACCGTGATCGAGGCCGACGGACGGCTGATCGTCCCCGGGCTGATCGACCTCCACGGCGATGACATCGAGCGCCACCTCTTCCCGCGATCCGGAGCCCGCATGGACACGGACCTGGCGCTGGCATCGGCCGATCGGGCGACGATCTCCGCGGGTATCACAACCAAGTTCCACGCCATCGCCTTCGAGATGGACGAGGAGGATGACCGCTCGCCAGAACTCGCGACGACGATCACCGACGCGATCGCCGATGCCGACGATCTCCTCGCGGATCACCGTCTCCACGCCCGGTGTGAAGTCACCCAGCAACACAGCGTCGACGCGGCGCTCGAAGTGATCGAGCGCGGCGGGCCGGACCTGGTCTCGGTGATGAGTCACATCCCCGGAAAGGGCCAGTTTCGTGACGTCGAAGCGTTCAAGCAGTACTACCAGGTAGACAACGACCGCACGCTCGACGAGGCCGAGGCGCTCATCGAGGACCGGTCTTCACTCTCGATGGAAACGATCCGTGAGCGAGTCGATCGTGTCATCGAGGCCGCTCACGGTGCCGGCGCAGTGACGGCCTCGCACGACGACGAGAATCCTGCAGAGATCCACCGCCTCAACGCGGCTGGCGTCGACGTCAGCGAGTACCCGATCACACTTGAGACTGCCCGGGCAGCGGCCGATGCCGGCATGGCGACGGCGATGGGGGCCCCCAACCTCGTCCGTGGCGAAAGTCAATGGGGCAATCTCGCGACGGCCGACGCCATTGACGCCAGCGTCTTGGACATCCTGGTCGCCGATTACCACCCGCCGTCACTGCTTGCCGCACCCTTCGTCGACACCGGGGAGTCCTTACCTCGAAGACTCCGACGGGTCACCAAAGCGCCAGCTGAGGCAGTCGGTCTTTCCGATCGCGGCCGGATCGAAGCCGGTGCTCGGGCCGACCTGCTGGTCGTCGATCCGGACCCGGCGCCGACAGTCGCCCGCGCATTCGTCGCTGGCCAGCCCGTCTACCGTGCGGATCCGACAGCAGGAGGTGACCGATGACGGACCCGTCAGTGGGCGCCGCCATGGACGTCCGCTTTGGCACCACTGTCGAAGGGTTCATGGAATACGTCACGGCTCTCGGCCTCGACCACGTCGAGTTCAAACGCGAATATCTGGCAGGCCACCCAGACACGCCCGACCCGGGACGCATTGCCGAACTCGCCGAGGAGTATGGCGTTTCGATCACCTACCACGCGCCGTTCCGGAACTGGAACCCCGGGAGCTTCGACGACACTGTCCGGCGCGATTCCGTAGCTCGGGTCAAGCGAACGCTGGAGGCCGCTGCCATCGCTGGCGCGGAAGCCGTCGTCGTTCACGGTGGCTCCGTTCCCCA
This sequence comes from Halorhabdus amylolytica, assembly GCF_004944975.1. Lineage (GTDB taxonomy): Archaea > Halobacteriota > Halobacteria > Halobacteriales > Haloarculaceae > Halorhabdus > Halorhabdus amylolytica. The sequence goes on along the minus strand of NZ_SPQG01000013.1, from coordinate 80,476 downwards.
TCGCTACCCTGACTGGGTGCGTGCATGCAGCCGCGAGCAGGCTCGCCGATCACTGGCTGAATGTGCCGAGTACGCCCAGTACGTCGGCGTCCCGTTGGCCGTCGAGAACCAGCCACGCCACGATGAGAAACGCCGCTACACCACGACGCCCGATGAGCTCGCGACGCTTCTGGACTCGGTTGATGTCCTCGATGAGTATCTCGGGGTGACGCTCGACGTTGGCCACGCTGCAGTCAGCGACGAGGACTGGCGTGCGTTCGTCGATCGATTCGGGGACCGCATTCGTGTCTGCCATCTCCACGAGAACGATGGCACCAGTGATCAGCACGAACCGCTTCCGGATCATGGTCGATACCTCGAAGAGATCCCTGCAGATCAGTTCGTCTTCGAGATGAAGTCCGTGGCTGATGTCGGGAGTTGCGTTCCAAGCGCTGAGGCCCCACCCGAGCCGGTGGTGCGTATCGATGAGTGACGTCGATATCGCCTACGATGCCGTCGTCTTCGACATGGATGGCGTCATCGTCGAACCGACGGACAGGGACGTTTTGGTCGATGCCGTCTGTGCGGCGTTCGAATCCTTCGGGATGGATGTCCATCGTGAGTTTGCCCGCAAGACCGTCCTCAACGACGCCATCCCGGTCGAGACGATCCGCGAATACGGTCACGATCCGGAGGCAGTCTGGCACACACGCGAACTCGAAGCGAGTCTCGCCCAGCAAGCCCACGTTCGGAACGGCGGCAAACCCGTCTACGACGACGTGACTGCCCTTGATCGACTCGACGTGCCACTGGGCTTGGTCAGCAACAACCAGCAGGCAACCGTCGCATTCCTGTTGGCCCACCACGATCTGCAGTGTTTTGACACCGCCTACGGTCGCGCGCCGACCCTATCTGGGGCCGCACGGCGCAAGCCCGAACCCGATTACCTCGAGGCGGCGCTTTCCGATCTCGACGCGACTCGGGCAGTCTACGTCGGCGACAAGCCAGACGACATCGTGGCCGCAGATCGGGCGGGGATCGACAGTGTTCACCTCCGGCGCGACCCCGGGACGACGGATTCGTCCCAGGTCGAACCGACCTATACGGTCTCGGAGCTGACGGAGTTGGCTGCGGTCATCTCGGGCGCCACGGCCCAAGCGTGACGGACGCCGACTCAGTTCCCCTGGATCGCGTCGATGACCATCGCGGCGGCCACGATCGGCTCGTTGGGAACGTCACTCGTATCATCGAGGACGATATCGTACTCGTCTTTGAGGGAGAATTGGCCCTCGATCTGCCCGACGTGATCGCCCTCAACGTCCGTGATCTCGTATTGATGCGGGATCCAGCCGCCGAAGGGAACAAGGTTCCGAGCTAGCGTTACTGCTGGCCCCCTGGAGTTGATCTCGGCGAGTTTTCGTTCGTCCTGAGCGTCGCGGATTTTCCACGTGTCCTGGAAGAGTGAGTAATCGTTGTCGAGAATGACGATCTCCTCGCCGGTCTGGGCGTCGCTGAGGACGTAGTCACCGGCGACATCGAGGATGCTACCCGCCTTGACAACGAAAACGTCGTTGCCATCGGCGTCGACGAACGGTATCTCCTCTTTCATCTTGAACATCTTCTGTTTGCCCCGCAATACGACGTTCCCGTTGGCGTCCTCGGCCCGGTACTTGTTGCGGATCAGGGCCTGCACGACGCGATAGCGATTTTCGCGTAGTTCGATTCCGTGGATGTCGTACTCGCTGGACATGTCAATAGACCCTCCCCGCGCACGGTTAAAACCACCCACCGCCTTGAGATGCGCCCATCGGATTTTCACAGGTCTTGGGTCGATGTTGCGGACAACCAATGCCGGACACTCCAGCGGACCTCGACTGGCGAGTATCAGTCCGTTCCGAACCCCCAGATGCCCCGATCGGCCGCCTGCGCTCGCGCCTCGGCGTCGCTGAACCGGCCGTACAGAGCGAACGCCGTCTCGTAGCGTCGGGCGTACCCACCTTCCAGCAATTGCTCGCCGAAGACCTCACCGTCTATCACCACGTAGACGAGCAACCGTCCGTACCCGCCGCGTCGACCCGCTGCCCCGTCGGTGACGATCCGGACGTCCTGGCCGGCCAGTCGCTGCTGGGCGAACGCACTCGCGTTATCGGCCCACCCGGCGAGCCACGCACGACCGGCAGCCGTCTCGGGAATCCCGTCCCACTCGGCGGGCGTTACCCCGGCGTAAGGCTCGGGCGTGTCCACGCCAAGCAACCGGATCGTCTCGCGGGTCCCGTTCGTGTATTCGATTTCCATCGTATCGCCGTCGATCACGTCAACGACCGTGACCGTCCAGCTATCGCCCGACGGAAGCGTCGTCGCGGTCGCGCCGTCGAGCGGGGATTCCACCACCGGGGCATCGCTGGGCGGTGCTGTGGTCGCGTCGGGCTGGCCGCCCGGCAGCCCCGAACAGCCCGCGAGGGCGACCAACGCGATCACGACCACGAGACGACCGTCCATGGCGGGGTAGTTGAGCGCCAACGATAGGAACCTTCGGACTCGGACGCCACCGGCCGCGCGTTTATACCGGAAGGGGCGGCCAACGGGCGTATGCACGATGGCATTCACGTCGTCGCCGGGGAGTGTACGACCACTTTCGACGGCTCGCGCGTCCGCGAACACGAACAGCGCGGCCAGGTCCTGGTCGTCGTCAAGCCCGACAACACTGTCCTGGTCCACGACGCGGAGGGCTACCAGCCGGTCGCCTGGCTCACCCGCGCCGAGACGGTAACCATCGAGGGCACCCACCTCGCGGCTATCGACGGCGACCAGCGCCTCGAAGTCGCTATCCACGAAGAGACGGTCAGCGGCCGCTACCCTGCCAGCGCTGCCGGGACGCCGGTCGGCGAGTGTCCGGACTGCGGGGACGCCCTCGTCCGCGTCGCCGATGCCGTCGTCTGTACGGGCTGTGACGCCCGGCACGGACTGCCTGGGGACGCCGAGGTGCTCGACGAGCACTGTGACTGTGGCCTTCCGACGATGCGCGTCGAGCGCGGTCGTGCGTTCGAAGTCTGTGTCGATCGCGAGTGTGAATCGATGGACGAGGCTGTTACCGAGGTGTTCGATCGCGAGTGGGACTGTCCGAATTGTGAGGGTGACCTCCGGATCCTCCGCCGGGGTGGTTTGCTGGCGGGCTGTGAGCACTATCCCGACTGTGACACCGGCTTTGCCTTTCCGGCAGGCGTCGTAGTAGAGGAGTGTGTCTGTGGCCTCCCGCTGTTCGAAACCGCCGGGGGTAAACGCTGTCTGGATGCGACTTGCGAAGCTTGGCGGAACGATTCGACAGCAGTGCGGACCGAACCGTGACGACCGTACCCGTCGAACCGTGACGACCGTACCCGTCGAACCGTGACAACAGTGTTGGCCGAATCTTGATGGGCGCTCGTGGAATGGCTCTCACGTCGGTTTTCGAGTGCCGATCGTAGCCCCTTTGCCCACCCGCGGGGACGTCGACCTATGGAACTGGTCCTGGAAAACGGGGTGGTCCGCGGGGGCAGCGATGCCCGCGAGCGCTTCTACGACTCGCGTGGGTACGGTCGGGTGGAGGCCAGCGGACTGGTGTTGGCACCCGTCGAGGCCGCCCACTTGCTCTACCGGGGTGACGTCGAGGCCGTCCGGGACGGCGCAAGCGGCGACTCCCTGGATTTCCGAGCCCTGCTGTCCTCGGCAGCAGTCTCGGAGATCGCCGTCCTCGTCTACAAGGACCTCCGGGATCGGGGGTTTTACCTCTCACCAGCCTGCGAGGGTTGGGTCGAGGATCCGGCAGGGGCGGACTTCGTCGTCTATCCCCGTGGGCAGGGACCCTGGGACGACGCCGTTGCCTATCGCGTGCGAGCGGAAAGCGAGCGAACAGACGTCTCCGCGGCGTCGCTGGGGGATACCGTCCTGGCCGTCGTCGACGAGGAGTCGGCGATCACCTACCTCGAAACCGCCCACCCCGACATCGAGGGGTCGACGACGGTCGACCTGCCGACCGGCGTCGGGGCCGACCTGCTTGGCGATCGCGTGTTGGTCTGGGATCCGCCCGAAGCACTCTATCACAAGGGGTTCTACGGACAGCCACTGGACGACGAGACTGGCAAGCCCCTGCAACTCTCGCTGGTCGAGGCCGCCGCACTGGCCGGTCGGGGTGTGCTCGACGTGCAGGGTGGCGCAGACGCGATCGTCGAGTGCGGTCGCGAGGTCGAAGGCGAGCGCTTCGATCGCCGGCTGGCGGTGTATCGGACACTCCGGGACCGGGGGGTCGTCCCCAAGACGGGCTACAAGTTCGGCGCGGACTTCCGGACGTACGCCGACGTCGAGAGCGTCGACTCGCTGGGTCACTCCGAGTTACTCGTTCGCGTATTGCCCGCCGATCACGCCTTTACCCCGCGCGATCTCGCGCTGGACGTCCGACTGGCCCACGGCGTGCGCAAGCGGATGGTCTTCGCGCTGGTGACCGACGCTGACGCCAGCAGTGAGCCCCGCATCGAGTGGCTCGAAGTCGGTCGATTGACACCGTAGACGCGCTGAACGGCCGTCCGTCCTCGCGTCACTGGTCGTCCGGACTCGTTTCGTTCATACGATTGCTACGGATCACCGAGTCATATGTTTCTACAACCGGACATATTGGCTTACTGGCGTTGTCTTGCTCGTCGAGTCGTTTCGCTGAGCTTCGATTTACTCTCGGGCGTGTCGTCTCACAACAGTTAAACCCCTGCTGGTGGAGACGTACGCACATGGCGTCCACTTCTCCCGACGTCCGTCGCTGGCACCCCCGGGAAGTGGACAGTGTCGCCGTCCCCGGCTGGCGGGCCTAACTCGCCGCCCGGCGGGCGATGCTCACTCCGCTTTCTCGGCCCGGTGGCTTCGGGATTCGACCACACAAGTACGATAGCAATGACGCGAGACACACACATCGACGACGAACTGACCGATTGCGACCCGACAGACGACGAACAGACAGCCGACCGAGGACGTGAGCCGACTAACTCTGAAACGCGCACCGACGGCGGAACGCGAGCCGAGGGGGCTGACGACACGACGCTGGATCCGTGGGGCTCCTCGACGGTCGCCGACTACCGCAACCTCTTCGAGGAGTTCGGCATCGAGGAGTTCGACGAAGTGCTCCCGGAAGTGCCCGATCCCCACTACCTGATGCGCCGCGGGGTCATCTTCGGTCACCGCGATTACCGACCGGTCGCCCGGGCCATGCGCGAGGACGACCCCTTCGCCGTACTCTCGGGCTTCATGCCCACCGGAGACCCCCATATCGGCCACAAACTCGTCTTCGACGAGATCATCTGGCACCAACGCCAGGGCGGGGACGCCTACGGACTCATTGCCGATCTGGAGGCCCACGCCGCCCGTGGCCTCACGTGGGAGGAGATCGACGAACACGCCAGGGACTACATTCTCTCGCTGCTCGCGCTTGGCTTCGATCCGGAGGAGGGAACCCTCTATCGGCAGTCGGCTAACCGCGAACTGCAGGATCTGGCGTTCGAACTCGGCGCGGAAGCGCGCTTCGCCGAGTTCCAGGGGATCTACGGTTTCGACGGCGAGACCGACGTCAGCCACATGCAAAGCGTCGTGACACAGATCGCCGACATCCTCTACCCGCAACTCGACGAGCCGAAACCGACCGTCATCCCCGTCGGCCCGGACCAGGATCCCCACATGCGCCTGGCGCGGGACGTGGCCGCCCGGATGCGATATTTCGGCGTCACCGAGGCTTACGCTTCCTTCGAGACCGACGACGAGGAACGCCAACTCATCGCCGAGGCTTACGAGACGCTCTCCGAGCAACACCCTGACCAGACCGTTCGGTGTGGTGACGCCGCCACCTACCTCGACAACGGGCGGGACCGGGACGCCACTGATCCCGACACGATGGCGGTCGATCGGGTCATCACGATGCTCCGAGAGACCGGCAAGGAACCACTTCGGCCCCGGGTCCGGTTCCTCGACCGCAACGCCACCGAGGAAGCCTTCGAGGCGCTGATCGAGGCCATCGACGGCGAGAAGCGCGTCTACGACGAACACATCGACGCATTCGAACTGGATCGAGCGGCCGCCGAGGAACTCGCTCGCACGGTCGAACTCGATCACGGCGGATACGGCTTTCTGGCTCCCTCTTCGATCTATCACCGCTTCATGACTGGCCTCACCGGTGGGAAGATGTCTTCCTCCGTGCCGGCGAGTCATATCTCTCTGCTTGACGACCCGGAGGACGGCTACGACAAAGTCCGGGCGGCGACGACGGGTGGGCGCGAGACCGCGGAGGAACAGCGCGAACTCGGCGGAGAACCCGACGAATGTCCGGTCTACGAGCTGTACGCCTATCTGCTCGCAGATGATGACGACGAACTCGCGACGACGGTCTACGAGGAGTGTGCCGGTGGCGAACGGCTCTGTGGGGGCTGCAAGGAGCAGGCCGCCGAACTGATGGCGGAGTTCCTCGAAACCCACCAGGAAAAACGCGAGGAGTGGGCCGAGAAACTCGACGAACTGGACATCTCCTTCGATTCCGATCGGAAACGGGCGTGACTACCGAGGCGGACCGATTGCGGCGCGCCATCGCGGGAGATGCCGGGATTGAGTCGGCAAGCGACCGATCAGAAGATCGCGATCGGGTGGTGTGTCGCCGTCCCGGCAACGATGACCCAGGTGACGAACAGCGCGTTCGTGAACGCGCCTGTCCAGATGCGCCCCGTCTTCCGGAAGAAATACGTCGAAACCAGCGGGACGATCGACAGCAATACCAGGAACTGGAAGGCAACGATAGTCAGCAGGTCGACGCCAGCCGTCAGGAAGTTGTCCATCAGGTAGCCAGTTGTGAACAGCGTCCCGTACTGGACGGTAAGCAACAGCACGAACGGCCCGCCCACGAGTGCCCAGTTGGTTGCTATTTCCCTGCGGACGGACTCGTAGCCGTCGCGCGGGCGCAATTCACCGTGTAGCAGGATACCCAGTGCGATGAAGAACACGATGAATGGAATCAGGTACCGGAGGAAGATCCAGAACTGGAAGGTCTCCAACGGTCGGATCCCGAAGACCCAAAAGCGAAAGCCCTGTCCGGTCAGGTACTCCGTGATCGACAGCAGGAGGTACAGGCCACCGACGATGCCGATACTGACGAGGGCGGCTTTCCCGATCGTCCAGAGGCCATCGTCTGTTCCGAGGCCGTAGGACGCCCGGAGTTCGGCGAAAGACCCCTCGTTCATGTAGTGGAACGCGACGAAGCCAAGCAAGATCACGATGGCGTTGAAACTGGCCCACACCGCGACGCCGGTCGTGATCTGCTGAGGGAGCAAGGCACTCGTCGCGAACGTACTCGATCCCCACCCTTGGAGGTGGTAGTACGTGACGATGGGGAGGAAGAACGCGACCAACGCCGTCCCGATCCGGCCAGCACCTTCGAGACCGACTGAATCCGGGAGGTCTCGGCTGAATCCCGACGCTCTATCGTACCGCTCGACCAGCACCGACCCGAGCGGGAACATGAACAGGATCCCGCCAAACATCGCGATCAGGGTGCCCAGTTCTTTGAAGTACCAGGTCTGGTTGCCGGGCGGTAACGGATCCTCTCCTTCTAAGGTCTCCTGGAACCACTCGATCGAACCGGCGGTCGCAGTGGGTGAGAGGTGCAATCCAGCGTGAGTCCGGGCCGGCGTATACAGCCGCCGGGCTGTTCCATCCTCGATAGACCCGTAGGTCTCATCCTCCTGGATCGTCGAATCCGTCCCGAAGACGTTCTGTAGCTTCGCGCTATCCGGGACATTCTGAGCTTTGTCAACTGCCCACATGTACCGGAACTCCTCGTATTCCCCGTAGATCACCGCGAGGTTGCGCGGGAACTCGGGCGACCCGGGGGGCGCGCCGAACGATCCCGTCGAGGATCCCGCTAACACCATCGACTCGTAGCCGTCAGGGTGGACGGCCGCGGCGACGACGCTCGCCCATCCACCCATCGAGTGGCCTTCGAGTCCGATATTGTCCGTGTCGACCATCGACAACGACCGGAGATATTCCAGGGCCGGTGGACCGCCGAACCCATGAGCGAATGCCGGTGGATCGGACCCGCCGTGACCCGTCTGATCGATCGAGAGCACGACGAACCCACGTCTGGCGTACTCGATCGCGAACGGAGACTGCGTCTCGTGATAGTTGATGTAACCGTGGGTTGCGAGGATCGCTGGCGCCGGGTCGGCCGTCGAGACGCCGGGCGGGATGTACAATTCACCACTCATCATCGTTCCGTTGGTGGCCTCGAACTGCACGTCCCGGACCTCTACCGTCTGGCCGTCCGTCTCCACCCAGTATGCTGTTCCAGTTCCAACTAACACCAACACGAGCGCGACGATGAATAGCGTTGTTCGTGTATCATGCTCTGAAAGCGCCATTCCACCGTCATCATCACATACTAAATATAACAATCTTTGGTAGGAATAAGTCGCTATGCCCTCGAATTCGAAGGCGACCTGACGACATCGGCAGGCTACTGCCAGCGTGCCTTCTCCAATGAGAAGGCCTTTTTCAGGGGACGGACTACGATCTATTACTTCGTGTCTCGCCTCCCGTCGTCGGTCGACAGCGCCGTCCAGTCGATCAAGCGCGCCGGTTCTCGCGCCAATCCCGTCCGTGGCGTCATCCTCCTGATCGGTCTCGGACTCGCCCGTCTGGGACTCATCGACGCCTCGCGGGCACGCCGAGCGACGGATCTCTCCTGGCCGCGCGTCGTCACCGGGATCGCCCGCATGTCGAAGAACGCCGCCGACGTGGCCATGGTCGGGGCGGCCTCTGGACTCGTGGCTAACGACGCCATCTCCGGGGTCGGCCTGGCCGGTCCCTTCTGGGGACTGGCCTTCGCCTTCGGCGGCGGATTCGCCGCCGGGACGATCGCTCTGGTCTCTCAACGGTTCGGCGCGGAAGAGTTCGCCCAGTTGAGTCAGGCCGTCCGTTCGAGTTTCGTAGTGGTCGTCGCGGTGACGATCCCTATCGGCGCGGCGTTCTGGCTGTTCCCCGAACGACTGATCGGCCTGCTCAACAGCGATGCACAGGTCGTCGAGTACGGCTCGACGTATCTCAAGATCCTTGGACTCGGCGTACCCTTCGCTGCGCTCAATCTCGTGGGCAGCCGCGTCCTCATCGGTGCCGACGACGCCCAGATCCCGATGATACTCCGTGGTGGCGGTGCGATCCTCAACATCGTCCTCAACGGCGTGTTCATTTTCGGGATGGGAATGGGCGTGGCCGGTGCAGCCTGGGGGACCGTTCTGGCGAACATCCTCGTCACGACGCTGTTCGTCGTCGGTCTGATCGCCGGCTGGCTCCCCGGTATCGGCCAGTTCCCGGTGTCGGTCTCGCCACGCGGGACGTACTTCCACCGGGAGGACATCACCGACGTCGTCTCGATCGGGACACCCGTCGTCGGACGGAACATGACCTGGACGGTCGCTCGCTTCCCCATGCTGTTCATCGTCGGCATGTTCGGGACGACTGTACTGGCGGCCTACACTGTCTCCCGACGGATCTGGGGACTCATGAACGTCCCCGGCTGGGGTTTCGGGCTCGCGGCATCCAGTCTCGTGGGCCAGCATCTCGGGACGGACGACGAGGAGACCGCCGCCACGTACGGCCGGGAGATCGTCCTGATGGCGGTCGCGACCTACGCAGTCTCGGCGGCGGTCGTCGCGGCAGTCGCGCGCCCGGCTGTGGTCACGTTCGGCACCGAGGCCGGGGCCGTCCCCATTGCCGTCGGCATGGTCTTTGCCGGTTGCCTCGCGATCATTCCCCAGGGGGTCAACAGCACCATCGCCGGGGCCCTGGACGCCAGTGGCGACACAAACTGGCCGTTCGTCTACCAGGCGCTGGGCGTGTTCGCCGTCTCGATCCCTGCCGCCTACCTCGGCGCGACCACACCGATCGGCGTCTGGGGGATCTACGTCGCCTTCCTCGGCGAGACACTCGTCCCCGCTGTCGGGAACTACTACCGCTTCTCGACGGGCAAGTGGAAGGCCATCAGCCGGGAGTACCGCCCCGAGACGGCGCTGGACGATTGAGTTCCGCGGCGCTCAGACGACGGAACGTTTTTGTGTGGCGGCTTACCAACCCACGGGTATGGCACCGAACGCCCAGTTGCGGTGGATCGTCAGCCAGCCGCGAGTCGATCGGGTGTTCGACTTATAACGTGTTCTGACGACCGGTGGACTTCCCGACCCGGACGCCAACTGGGCGGGGACGAAACCGATCGGCCGGGCTCGTTGACGGTCTGCTGACCGTCAACGCGACTCGCGGTTCCGAAGTCACCGCTCGTCATAACGTGGCCCTCGCTCCGCTCGGCCACGCTCCGAGTAAGAACCGTTAACTGAGCAACCCCAGTGTATCCGACAACAACTGATGGAACTCCCGAGCGACCAACTCGCGGTCGTCGAAGCCGCGAGCGCAGACGACCGACGCACCGTCGAGCAACTGAGCGAGGAGACGGACCTGGCCACCGTGGCAGTAACTCGCGCTGCCTTCGAACTCGAAGACGAAGGGCTGGTCACCGTCATCGAGACGACCGACGAAACCGTCTCGCTGACCGAGGAGGGCCAATCGTACCTCGAATCCGGCCTGCCCGAACACCGACTCTACCGGGCCGCCCTCGAACAGGGGGTCGACGAGGACAGCGTCTCGATGGGCGAGGTCATCGGGACCGCCGATCTGGACGGCGACGCCGTCGACATTGCCCTCTCGAACTTCGCCCGGAAGGGCTTCGGCGAGATCGACGCGGGCGAGATCACCGCCGAACCCGACGTCGATCTCGACGCCGACGCGGAAGCGACCGCCCTTGAGACCATCGACGCAGGTGGCTCCGTCGAAGACGACGTTCTCGATCAACTGGACCGGCGCGGACTGATCGAGCGTTCCGAGCGCACCGTCCGGTCGGTCGAACTCACCGACGCGGGCGTGACGGAACTCATGGCCGGGATCGAGGAGGCCCAGGAAGTGGATCGCCTGACGCCGGAACTCCTCACCAGCGGCGAGTGGGAAACCGTCGAGTTCGCCGACTACAACGTCGAAGCCGACGCCGAAGCGATCGACGGCGGGAAGGTCCATCCGCTGCGTGGGATGGCCGAGCGCGTCAAGGAGGTCCTCGTCGGGATGGGCTTCGAGGAGATGGAAGGCCCCCACGCTGACGCGGAGTTCTGGATCAACGACGCGCTGTTCATGCCTCAGGATCATCCCGCGCGCACGCATTGGGACCAGTTCGCCCTCGATGTACCGCCGATGGATGACCTACCTGACGACATCCGCGAGGCCGTCGAACGCGCTCATCGCGAGGGGGTCGGCGAGGACGGCGAGGGGTATCACTCGCCGTGGGGCGAGGAGATGGCCCGCCAGGTCGACCTGCGGGGACACACCACGTCACTCTCTGCCCGCCATCTTGCGGGCGTCGCGAAAGGCGACCTCGAACCTCCCCAGCGTTTCTTCTCCGTCGAGAAGGCCTACCGCAACGACGAGATCGACGCGACCCACCTCCTGGAGTTCTTCCAGATCGAGGGCTGGGTGATGGCCGAGGATCTCTCCGTCCGGGACCTGATGGGCACGTTCACCGAATTCTACGAACAGTTCGGCATCACTGACCTGGAGTTCAAACCGACGTATAACCCCTACACGGAGCCGAGTTTCGAACTGTTTGGCGAGCATCCCGTCACGGGCGAGGTCGTCGAGATCGGCAACTCCGGGCTCTTCCGCCCGGAGTTGCTCGAACCACTCGGCGTCGAGTGTGACGTGATGGCCTGGGGACTGGCCCTCGAACGCCTTATGATGCTCGTCACCGGGGCCGAGGACATCCGGGACGTCCACGGGACGCTCGTGGATCTCGAGTACCTGCGCAACGAGGAGGTGCGTTACTGATGCCCACCGTCGACATCGATACCGACGAACTCCGCGAACTGACCGGTCACGACGAAAAGAGCGACGCTGACCTTCGCGCCGATCTCTTCGAACTCGGCCTGGAGTACGAGGGCGAGACCGACGAGGGCGAATTGCGCTTCGAGTTCGAACCCGACCGCCTCGATCGTCTCTCCGTCGAGGGGGTCGCCCGGTCGCTGCGCTACCAGTACGGCGACGATCGGGGCGTCTACGTCCCAAAGACCAACGACGCCGACTGGACCATCCGCGTCGAGGACGTACCTGAGGAACGCCCGTACGTCACGGGTGCGATCGTCCGCGGGCTCGATCTCGACGACGCGGCGCTGGACTCGTTGATCCAGCTCCAGGAGAAACTCCACGCCACGATGGGTCGCAAGCGTGCGAAGGGTGCGATCGGGGTACACGACCTGACGATGCTGAAAGGCGGCGAGGCCAGTGGCGATTCCGAGAAATCCATCCGCTACACCGGGATCGCCCGCGACGGCGAGGAGTTCGTGCCACTCGAAGGCGACGTAGCGATGACGCCAGGTGAGGTCCTTTTCGAGCACCACATCGGCACGGAATACGCCGATCTCGTTGCCGAGTACGACAGCGTGCCGGCGATCTACGACTCGATCGGGTTGTTCTCGTTCCCGCCCGTGGTCAACGGCCGTCGGACTCAAGTCTCGACCGACTCGCGGGACCTGTTTATCGAGATGACCGGCACCGACCAGTGGACGATCGACCACATGCTCAACGTCGTCTGCTACGCCTTGGACGCGCGCGGCGGCACGATCGAGGATGTCCGCGTCGAGTACGAGGACGCACCCGCAGAGTACGGTGCTGAGCTGGTCCGGCCGGACTTTTCGACGAAGACGAAGACGGTCGCCCACGACCGCATCGAGCGCACGCTGGGGATCGAACTCGCAGAGGAGGACGTGATCGATCTCCTCGAGCGGTCGGGACTGGACGGGGAGATCGCCGACAGTACAGGCCAAGCCACGGATATCGACGACGAACCGGCCTACGACGTGACGATCCCGCCATACCGGGTCGACGTGCTCCACCCTTTCGACGTGATCGACGATATCGGGCGGGCCTACGGGTTCAACGAACTCGAACCGTGCTATCCCGCGGTCGGAACGATCGGCGGGCGACACGAGCGTGCCCGCCTCGAGGAGGCCGTCCGGACCGCTCTCGTCGGCCTCGGGTTCCAGGACCTGCTCAACTTCCACCTCACGAGCGAGGCGGAACTACACGATCGGATGGGACTGGATTCGGGGACTGACGTCCTGGGTGGCGGCGAACCCGTGGCGATCAGAAACCCCTACAGCGAGGACTACACGGTCGTCCGAACGTGGATCCTCCCCTCGATCATGCAGGTACTCTCGAACAATACCCACCGACGCTACCCCCAGGACCTCTCGGAGGTCGGGTTCGTCGCCCGTCGCGACGATGAGGAGAACACAGGCGTCGCCGAGGCCCGCCACGTCGCGGGCGCGCTCGCGCGTCACGACGTGTCCTACGAGGACGCCAAAGCACGTCTCCAGGCACTGGTCGCTGACTTCGGTGTCGATCTGGAGACGCCCCCGACGGCACACCCGTCGTTCATCGACGGCCGGACTGCGGCCGTGGAGATAGACGGCGATGCGGTCGGCGTGATCGGTGAACTCCACCCGGCAGTTCTCGTCGAACACGATCTGGAACTCCCGGTGGTGGCCTTCGAGTTTGACCTGGCGGTGCTTCGGTAGGCGGTTTTCCCCACCGGGAGCGCAAGCGCTCCCGAGCCTACACTCGCTTCGCCCGCGTGGACCACGTTTTGCGCGAGAAGGGGCTCCCCGCCAGTGACCGTTCGTGTCCGAACCCCCTCCGGAATCGATGAGTTCGCGCAGCTACTGCTCACTTATTGAACGTTCTCTTCCCCTATTGAATATTAATATAACGTATCGTGTATTATTTTTCACCAAAAGATGGGATTTTCACTCGAATACGACTCTTGACTCAGGGATTGGCCAATATTTCCGGTACAGTCCGGTATTTGTGTGTGCCACTCTCACAGTGAGACAGGAGACACAGCGTATGTCAACGACCGACGATACCGGTTCAGAGGCGACGTTCGATCCCCCGGCGGACGCTCCGGGTGACGAGGATCCGTCGATCGAAATCGATCGAGCCTACGACGAACGCGAGGATCCAACTATCATGACAGTCTTCCCGGCCGACGCAGAGTGGCCGGAGATCGGAACGACCTGGATCAGTGTCGACGTCGAACACGCTGTCCCGGTAAGTGACTACCGCTGAGAACGTCTGGGGCCCTGTTTTTCGATCTATGGCGGTTCAGAGGTCTGCCCCGACCGCGTCCTCGACGGTATCGAAGCCGTCCCTCTCTAGCAACGTCGCCAGTCCACGGTTGACATCTCGGGCGATGGTCGGCCCGCGGTAAATGAAACCCGTGTAGATCTGGACCAGGCTCGCGCCTGCCCTGATCTTCCGGTAAGCATCTGCTGCCGTGAACACGCCACCGACACCGATCACGGGTACGTCCGTCCGTCGGGCGACGAACTGGACCATCTCTGTCGCCTCGGCCTCGAGGGGCTTCCCCGAGAGACCGCCCTCCTCGACGCGGTCCGGACTCGTGAGCGTCTCGGGGCGATCGGTCGTCGTATTAGTTGCGACGACGCCGTCGAGGTCGAACTCCTCAACCAGTTCTAACGCGTCTTCGATCGCGGGCTCGGGAAGGTCGGGCGAGAGTTTGACCAGAAGTGGGCTCGCGCCAGCCTCTGTCAGTTCCGCGAAGATGTCGGCCATCGACTCGCGATTCTGCAACTCCCGGATTCCCGGCGAGTTCGGACAGGAGACGTTGACGACGAAGAAGTCTCCGCCTGTAGCCACCCGTTCGTAGGTCTCTCGGTAATCCGCCGCGGCTTCCTCCATGGCCACGTCTTCGGTCTTACCGAGGTTTACTCCGATCGGGTGTGACACGTCCGTTTCGGCCAGGCGCCTCCCCACGACGGCCGCGCCGGGGTTGTTCAACCCCATCCGGTTGATGATCGCCTCGTCATCGACGAGTCTGAACACGCGCGGACGTGGGTTGCCCTCCTGGGGTTCGGCGGTGACGCCCCCGACTTCGACGTGGCCAAAGCCCAACGCTTGCAGGGCGCCCGGTGCCTGTGCGGTCTTGTCAAAGCCCGCAGCCACGCCGATCGGGTTCGGGAACGTCTCGCCAAACGCCGAGACCCGGAGACGATCGTCCTCGACGACGAACGCCTGTTCGAGAACGGATTCGATCGGCGTCCCGTCGACGACGGCAAGCCCGCCGTCGGCTAACCAGTGAGCGGTTTCCGGAGATAACTGGAACAATAGCGGCTTGACGATGTCGTACAGTGTCATGGATGGGGTCGTCTCCGTGCCGTCGATGGCGTCAGAACTCGTGTTCGACGTCCTCCGGATTCGCCTTCTGGATGATGATCTTGTTGTCCCGAACCCGTACGAACACCTCGTCGCCGATCTCCAGTCCGGCAACGGCCAGCTCGTCCTCGTGGAGATTGATGTGGACGTTGTGGTACTCCCCGTCCTCGTCTTTCGCGCCACTCGGGCTGAGCTTCTTCTTGCGCACCATCGCGGTATCTCACCCTGTGGCTCGCCGGACCACGTACTTAAGTTTACCGTGCCGGGTCCGTCCCTTGTGCCGTCCGGTGTCTGTTTTTCCTGCTGCGCGCGGGCGAGCGCCGCAATCACTGTTCTGGTGGGCGTTTTCGCCAAATATCGCGGACGGTCAGTTCATCAGATAAATACTTTGTGTCACCCGCCCCCCGAATCGGGGGGTATTTTTATAATGGGTCATGTTCTGAGTTGACATGGAGCGTCGAAAACCATGGCACGCGATACGGACAAGCGTAACTTTGCGCTGCGTGAGGAAGACGGTACAGAGTCGAGCGTCTTCTCGGGGGGTACCCCTCGGCAGGCCGCTCTGAAAGCAGCCCGTCGGCTCGAACCGGCACCGAGCGAGGGCGATGCGGACCCGGAATCGATTCGGCTCCGCGAGAAGGGCACAAAGAAGGTCCATGTCTACGAAGGGTGGGCGTGGGAAGAGGAAGCACCAGACGACAAGCCGGACTGGATGCCGGGCGACATCACGAAGGGTAACGTCTCCAAGCAGGGCGTCGAGCATCTCGAGGAGATCTGATCGGGTCGTCTCACCGGCACATTTTCCTCTGAAGCGTCGACCGTGAGCCGATACGTTCTCGGCCGTCGACGGACAAACTCGAGTGCGCGGCTCCCACTCGGCGCGACTGTCCGTGCACGACGCACGAGATGACCTGCCGACCTCCGGCCGCGCGACACCGCTATCGACCAGTCGTGGATTCACTGCCTAGTCCATCTCAAATGAGGCCGGTGTGTCACGGTACGACATCCCTCCATGCTTGTAATCGCATGACGTGGCGGGCCTCCTTCGACGGGCTTAAGTATTAACCTCCCATCTGAGTAGATACGCAGCGACGAAGGGCGGTCGGCGCCCCTCCGGTCGCGTCGTGCCACTCGCGTGGTGCGATTCAATCCGACGCCCTTAAGTGTAACAGGGCATTCCGGATTGAATACGAACGCGGCTTGGACGGGGCTCGACTCGCCCCGGTCGCGACGGACCATCCGAACGTCAGTTCGGGGCCGACTCGAAGGGTTTATAGCCCTTCCCGGTCTACGATGTGGTCCGGAAGACATGAGGATTCCACCCCTGCGGTCCGCCGTATAGATGGGATCTGATGTTAGCCCTGGTAGTTCGGTGACACCCGACTGGGTGTCAGCGAACGTGCTTACGATAGCGATCACACCCTTCTGGGTGTGTTCCCGCCTAACCCTCCCCATTCCGGGGAGACATTCCGGTTGATCCTGCCGGAGGCCATTGCTATCGGAGTCCGATTTAGCCATGCTAGTCGCACGGGTTTAGACCCGTGGCATATAGCTCAGTAACACGTGGCCAAACTACCCTGTGGACAGAGATACCCTCGGGAAACTGAGGTTAATCTCTGATACGGTTCGCATGCTGGAGTGCAGCGAACTGGAAACGTTCCGGCGCCACAGGATGTGGCTGCGGCCGATTAGGTAGACGGTGGGGTAACGGCCCACCGTGCCAATAATCGGTACGGGTCATGAGAGTGAGAGCCCGGAGACGGTATCTGAGACAAGATGCCGGGCCCTACGGGGCGCAGCAGGCGCGAAACCTTTACACTGCACGACAGTGCGATAGGGGGACTCCGAGTGCGAGGGCATATAGTCCTCGCTTTTCTGTACCGTAAGGTGGTACAAGAATAAGGGCTGGGCAAGACCGGTGCCAGCCGCCGCGGTAATACCGGCAGCCCGAGTGATGGCCGCTATTATTGGGCCTAAAGCGTCCGTAGCCGGCCAGACAAGTCCGTTGGGAAATCGGCGCGCTCAACGCGTCGGCGTCCGGCGGAAACTGTCTGGCTTGGGGCCGGAAGACCTGAGGGGTACGTCCGGGGTAGGAGTGAAATCCCGTAATCTCGGACGGACCGCCGGTGGCGAAAGCGCCTCAGGAAGACGGACCCGACGGTGAGGGACGAAAGCCAGGGTCTCGAACCGGATTAGATACCCGGGTAGTCCTGGCCGTAAACGATGCTCGCTAGGTGTGCCGCAGGCTACGAGCCTGCGCTGTGCCGTAGGGAAGCCGCGAAGCGAGCCGCCTGGGAAGTACGTCTGCAAGGATGAAACTTAAAGGAATTGGCGGGGGAGCACTACAACCGGAGGAGCCTGCGGTTTAATTGGACTCAACGCCGGACATCTCACCAGCACCGACAGTAGCAGTGACGGTCAGTCTGATGAGCTTACCTGAGCTACTGAGAGGAGGTGCATGGCCGCCGTCAGCTCGTACCGTGAGGCGTCCTGTTAAGTCAGGCAACGAGCGAGACCCGCACTCCTAGTTGCCAGCAGCATCTCGCGATGGCTGGGTACACTAGGAGGACTGCCGCTGCCAAAGCGGAGGAAGGAACGGGCAACGGTAGGTCAGTATGCCCCGAATGTGCTGGGCGACACGCGGGCTACAATGGCCGGGACAGTGGGACGCCAGTCCGAGAGGACGCGCTAATCCCCGAAACCCGGTCGTAGTTCGGATTGAGGGCTGAAACTCGCCCTCATGAAGCTGGATTCGGTAGTAATCGCGTGTCAGAAGCGCGCGGTGAATCCGTCCCTGCTCCTTGCACACACCGCCCGTCAAATCACCCGAGTGGGGTCCGGATGAGGCCGTCATGCGACGGTCGAATCTGGGCTCCGCAAGGGGGATTAAGTCGTAACAAGGTAGCCGTAGGGGAATCTGCGGCTGGATCACCTCCTACTGACCGGGACTGGGGCGTTGCCCCAGCCCACCACGCACGTTCGCCGACAGGCAGTCGGGCACCTATGAACTACCAGGGCTAACATTGTACGGCGGATGGGCCCATAGCTCAGTGGTAGAGTGCCTCCTTTGCAAGGAGGATGCCCTGGGTTCGAATCCCAGTGGGTCCATACTTCGTGCCCGATCGAATCCGTGCCCCTTAAGTGGGTCACGGCATTCGATTCCGGGTACGGACGACCGATGCACCATCCCGCGTCAAGGCGTGGATGGGAAGGGTTGATGCACGCACTGCCACCGACAGGCGTGTAAATGACACCGCGTGTACGTGCGATCCAGGCGTCCACTGGACGCGTTACGTCGAGTTCATACTCGACGTGGCTGCTATGTCAGCTGGTGGATGGCTCGGCTCGGGCGCCGACGAAGGGCGTGCCAAGCTGCGATAAGCTCGGGGGAGCCGCACGGAGGCGTAGAACCCGAGATTCCCGAATGGGAACTCCTCATCGCAATTGCCTTGCGCAATGGGGAACGCCGAGAACTGAAACATCTCAGTATCGGCAGGAAGAGAAAACGAACGTGATGTCGTTAGTAACCGCGAGTGAACGCGACACAGTCCAAACCGAAGCCCTCACGGGCAATGTGGTGTGTGGACTGGCACTCATCGTCGGAACGTCCTCTTGAAGTCTCCTGGAACGGAGCGCGATACAGGGTGACAGCCCCGTAACGAGGTCAAGTACGACGTGCGCCAGTTCCCGAGTATCGGGGGTTGGAAATCCCTCGTGAATTTGGCAGGCATCTACTGCTAAGACTAAATACGTCCCGAGACCGATAGCGAACAAGTAGCGTGAGCGAACGCTGAAAAGTACCCTCAGAAGGGAGGCGAAATAGGGCCTGAAATCAGTTGACGATGGAGCGACTGGGCACAAAAGGTCTCTCGATAAACGACCTATCCGCGAGGATACAGTAGGAATCGAGAGAAGCCGGTGTTCAGTCGTACGTTTTGAAAAACGAACCAGGGAGTGTGCTTGTATGGCGAGTCTAACCCGATCATCGGGGAAGGCATAGGGAAACCGACATGGCCGCAGTGCTTTGCACGAGGGCCGCCGTCTTCAAGGGCGGGGAGTCATACGGGCACGACCCGAATCCGGACGATCTACGCATGGACAAGGTGAAGCGTGGCGAAAGCTACGTGGAAGCCTGTTAGAGTTGGTGTCCTACAATACCCTCTCGTGATCTATGTGTAGGGGTGAAAGGCCCATCGAGTCCGGCAACAGCTGGTTCCAACCGAAACATGTCGAAGCATGACCTTCGCCGAGGTAGTCCGTGGGGTAGAGCGACCGATTGCCGTGTCCGCCTCCGAGAGGAGTCGGCGCGGCTGTCAAACTCCGAACCTACGGACGCTGTCGACGCGAGGAGTCCGGTATGCGGGGTAAGCCTGTGTACCGTGAGGGAGACAACCCAGAGCTGGGTTAAGGTCCCCAAGTGTGGACTAAGTGCGATCGAAGGTGGTCTCAAGCCCTAGACAGCCGGGAGGTGAGCTTAGAAGCAGCTACCCTCCAAGAAAAGCGTAACAGCTTACCGGCCGAGGTTTGAGGCGCCCAAAATGATCGGGGCTCAAGTCCACCACCGATACCTAGCCACACCCGTCACAGGGTGGCTGTGTAGGTTGGCGTTCTGCGCGGGTGGAAGCACGGGTGAGAACTCGTGTGGACCGCGTAGAAACGAAAATCCTGGTCTTAGTAGCAGCGAAAGTCGGGTTAGAATCCTGACGGCCGAAAGAGCAAGGGTTCCTCGGCACTGTTCGTCAGCCGAGGGTTAGCCGATCCTAAGATCCGTCGCAACTCGAGCGGATCGAACGGGAAACTGGTTAATATTCCAGTGCCACCGTACATTCAATGTCGACGCCTCGGGGTAGACCGAGCCGGGCACTCGCCCGGTCGAATCGTCAAAGCTCGTGGAAGCCGTAATGGCACGAAGCGGGCGAACGGCGAGATAGAGAAATTTGGTTCAACCTGGGGCCCATGAAAAGACAGTACGGTGCTCGTACCCAGCACCGACACAGGTGCTCTGGCGGAGAAAGCCAAGGCCTGTCGGGATCAATCGACGTTAGGGAATTCGGCAATTTAGCCCCGTAAGTTCGCGATAAGGGGTACCTGCTCGGGGAACGAGCAGGTCGCAGTGACTTGGAGGCTCGGACTGTCTAGTAACAACATAGGTGACCGCAAATCCGCAAGGACTCGTACGGTCACTGAATCCTGCCCAGTGCGGGTATCTGAACACCTAGTACAATAGGACGAAGGACCCGTCAACGGCGGGGGTAACTATGACCCTCTTAAGGTAGCGTAGTACCTTGCCGCTTCAGTAGCGGCTTGCATGAATGGATTAACCAGAGCCTCGCTGTCCCAACGTTGAGCCCGGTGAACAGTACATTCCAGTGCGGAGTCTGGAGACCCCCAAGGGGAAGCGAAGACCCTATGGAGCTTTACTGCAGGCTGTCGCTGAGACATGGTCGCTAATGTGCAGCATAGGTAGGAGACATTACACAGGTACGTGCGCCAGCACGCCACCGAGTCAACATTGAAATACTACCCGTTAGTGACTGTGACTCTCACTCCGGGAGGAGGACACCGATAGCCGGGCAGTTTGACTGGGGCGGTACGCGCTCGAAAGAATATCGAGCGCGCCCTAAGGCCATCTCATCCGGGTCAGAGATCCGGAGAAGAGCGCAAGAGCAAAAGATGGCTTGACAGTGTTCTTCCCAACGAGGAACGCTGACGTGAAAGCGTGGTCTAGCGAACTCATTTGCCCGCTTGATGCGGGCAATGAATGACAGAAAAGCTACCCTAGGGATAACAGAGTCGTCACTCGCAAGAGCACATATCGACCGAGTGGCTTGCTACCTCGATGTCGGTTCCCTCCATCCTGCCCGTGCAGAAGCGGGCAAGGGTGAGGTTGTTCGCCTATTAAAGGAGGTCGTGAGCTGGGTTTAGACCGTCGTGAGACAGGTCGGCTGCTATCTATTGGGGGTGTTTGGTACCTGACGGGAACGACCGTATAGTACGAGAGGAACTACGGTTGGTGGCCACTGGTGTACCGGTTGTTCGAGAGAGCATTGCCGGGCAGCCACGCCACACGGGGTAACGGCTGAACGCATCTAAGCCGGAAACCCACCCGGAAAAGAGGTACCGCTGAGGTTGCTCGTAGAAGACGAGTTCGATAGACTCGGGGTGTACGCACCGAGGTAACGAGGTGTTTAGCCCGCGAGAACTAACTGACCGAAGCCACCATTCATACCGCATGTGAACGCGACGTAGTCGCGTCCAGGCGCAAACTGGATCGCACGTACACGTGGTTGTGCATCGACCGATCGCTGGCCTCGCGTGGTTCGATTCCACGGATCGGCGTTAAGGCGGCCATAGCGGCGGGGCAACACCCGTACCCGTTCCGAACACGGAAGTTAAGCCCGCCTGCGTTCCGGTGAGTACTGGAGTGGGAGACCCTCTGGGAAATTCGGTTCGCCGCCTCCATTCATACCACATTCAACCCATCCGGGAGAGACATCTGTCTCCTCCGGGTGGGTTTTTCGTCGTTATGGACGAGCAGCGACTCTTCTGGATGTTACCGACGCCTCGTGAGCAAC
Source organism: Halorhabdus amylolytica (assembly GCF_004944975.1). Taxonomy (GTDB): domain Archaea; phylum Halobacteriota; class Halobacteria; order Halobacteriales; family Haloarculaceae; genus Halorhabdus; species Halorhabdus amylolytica. Next base: position 58,598 of record NZ_SPQG01000013.1, on the reverse strand, counting down.
AACATGACCGACAAGCAGTGGATAGCGCGGGAAGTAACGGTCAACAGACGACGAGAAATCCACTAGGCACTCGCTCGAGAATCTTCTGCGTTACCAATCGCGACGAAGAGGCCGCCGGCAACAGTCAACAGCAACGTACTGAGGCCGCCGGGAATGTCACCAGTACTCAGTAGCCAGCCGGCAACGCCCAGGCTCGCGACGATCAGGACGGCACCGAGCGCGATCAGATGCGACGTACTATGCTCGTCGGGGAACGTTCGGTCGAGTGTCGACATGTACGCGTCCCTATGGGGAGAACGCCCAAGAACGTTTTTACGTCCTGATAAATTTGGGTCGATTGTGTTCAATTGTTGGGGATTGAGTGGGATAGCGGGCTTTTGGTGGGGATAGTGATCTCTCACGCAATCGTCACTCGTTCACTGTCGGCGGTCGCTACTCGAAAACCTCACTCGACAGACTGGTGAGTGTATACTGCGCTAAGGTGGCAGAGTCTGGCCGAACGCAGCGGCCTGCAGTTCCGGAGCGCAAAGCGCTCCGACCTTCGCGAACGTTGCGTTCGCTTCGTTCTGACAGACTCACTTCGTTCGTCTGTCAACGTCGCGCGCTCTTTCATCGCGTGCGACAGCCACCAATCGCCGGCATCAAACGCGATGTCGGCCAGAACACAACTCATAAATCGTTGCGTCGAAGAGTTTTATACGCGCCAAGGTGGCAGAGTCCGGCCGAACGCAGCGGCCTGCAGAGCCGCCCATCGCCGGTTCAAATCCGGCCCTTGGCTCTCACACATTCCCTAAAATCCAAGACGACGATGTCTTGGCGCGTCTCGCTTTTGACGTCGGTATATCGGAAAGTAGACAGAAAGCTCAACCGAACAAGTTGTCGTGTCGGACTTACTCACGTCGTCGGAGCAAACTGTGACGAACGAGGAGGAGATACGCACACAGTTCGGCTCGTCGGCGTGACTCGGCGAAATGGAACGCAACGTTGTAGTGACGAGTCCATGCCGAGAGGGTGCCCACGATTTGATTCGGATGAATGTCCCGCCACGTCATACAGCCGCGATTGCGAAGCAGGGTTTCCCAGGAAGTCTCGACGACGACAATAAGGGGCTGTAGCCACTCCGCGGCCCGCTGTAGCTCGGAGATGAATCGGTCTCGTTCCCACGTGAGTGCAGTGAGGAAGTCCTGACAGGACTTGCGTTCGACCGCGAACTATGGCTGATAGGTGTTTGCCCCTGGGTCGTGTGTACAGTCGGCTGGGGCGGCATAGTCTCCGGTCGAGAGTGTCACGTCGCACGTCTCGACCAGAGGGTATTGAACGTCCACGGGCGCTGTTCGCGCGTATCCCGAAGGATCGCTGTTGGAATCGGACCTTTCTCTCTGCTTTTGACCACCGATCAGGGCTGGGATCGCTATCACGAGTAAACGTTCGGCGTACAGCACGGAGTTGCTCAAAACCCGGCCTTGTTCAGTTCGTCGAGAAACGCTGGCCGGTTCGAGTGATTGTCTTTCAGGAAATCGACGAACCGCGCTTCGGGGACCAACCCCTGCATCTCTTCTAGGTGGTCGGCGATGTCTCGGTAGTGTCGTCCGGTGTCGCCAGCGGCAAACGGGACGAGAAGTTCCCGGTAGAGCTCGAAGTACTCGACCGGCGCAGTGGTTGTGACTGGATCACGGTACTGGCGAACCGACGAGAGATCCGCCCCGTCTTTCAGTTCGACGAACGCTTTTTCGAGGTCGTCGTCGTGGACGTACAGTGCGACGAGGTCTTTTCTATCGTCCCGTTCGAAATGCCGTTCGAATTCCTCGTAGATCGACTGCCACTCCTGATCGTCACAGACCGACTTCAGGTCGTCGTACGCTGCCCACTCCGTATGATCGAGAAACAACTGTTTCAGCGTGGCACGGTACTCGTCCATATCCCGGTCCTCGTAGCGGTCGGCAGCGAGCCAGCGAAGGGTACGATCCGATCGGAACGTATGGATACCGTCCTCAACGACTTCGATCGCACGGTCTTCGTTACCTTCGTCGATCAGCTGTCGGGCGTACTCCTCGCAGAAGCGCTTGCTTTCGAGGTAGATCTCCTCGTGGAGTTGCGAGAGGGCGTCTTCGCGACCGAGTTCCTCAAGGATGTAGACATAGGTCGAGAATATCGGCCGCTTCTGGAGTGACGACGATATCTTCGTGTCGGTCGTCCCTGATTTGGCTGGTTCGACGCTAGTGTTTCTCGACGGTCGTCGGTTCATCGACGCGTAACTCCTCGAACGCGTCACCGACGAAGTACTCGAGTTTCAGTGTCCAGACGGTCACGTGTTCGACATCTATTGCGCCACCGGTGAAATTGTCGGTGCTGAGTGGTCCATCAGTGAAATATGACACATGGAGAACGTCGCCCGTCCGCTCGGAATGGCCCGTGGAATCGTCGTCTCTCGCTGATCTGTCGGAGGTACCGCCGCTATCTTCAGTGTTATCTCGCTGGTCGTCCATTTCCGAGGACAACTCCCCCGAGAGTATTGCGTCGAGTGTGACACCGGACACACGTGCATCGAGTTGCTCCAGCCAGAATTCGAGGTCTGTGTCCGTCGTACAGAGCGTTCGGAGTGCGTCGTCGTAGTCGTCGCTGGCGAAGCCGTGGTCTGCCCCGACGAACTCCGCCAGGAGATCGAGGCCCTCGAAGAACGCATCGACGACCTCACAAGTTTCAGTACGGGGACAGAGATGTAGGAGTAGACGAGCGTGGGATCTCACAGAACCTCGTTTTCGGCCCTAATATCGCTTTCATGAAGAATATTAACTTCGAGTTAGTGGTTCTAATATAAAATACTGTCTGTTAGCTGGCCCTTGGAATCCCATCTCTTACTGTTCAGGGGTGGGAAGAGGTCTTACGGCCTGTTATAACTGTTAGAGAGGAGGATGTCACGACTGCTGGTCACACCGTAGGCGAGGGCGAGGAATGCTGCATGGGGGAGCAACCGCCGAAGCGTGAGTCGGCTTCGGAGCGTGTGAACGATGCTGGGAACCATACACGTCCGTCAGGCACTTTTGTACTTAAGAGTCATGGCGAGGTTCCACGCTGAGAAAGGGTGGTCTCCAAAGAGATTGTCTGGTGCAATCATCGTTCACCACGTTCCGCAGTCCATTGAGCACTTGCCTCGACAGCGTTTTGCACCGCCAGTCGCGCGATTTCCGGTCGAGCGTTGTTTTCTCCGCCGGCGGGGAGCAACTCGAACGTTGCCGGATCACCACTCTCGCCGAGGCGTGCCGAGAGCGTGACGACCTCGCCTGCGTCGGCATCTACGAACTCTCGTCGAACGTAGGTCTCGCCGGCGGGCACTGACGTTTCGATTGTCGCGTCGTATTCGTCCTCGACAATCGTAATTGAGACGGCCAGCGACTGATCGCCCTTGTTCTCGATTACGACGGTCCCTCCCGGGTATCTTGGGTCGGTCCCACTGGAGGAGAGGACTCCGAGACAGCCCGAGACTGACGCGATACTAATCGTACTCCCCACTGCCGCGAGAAACTGCCGTCTGTTACGCATCATCTCCAGTCCTTTCCTTCACATGTGTTTTCAGCATCATCATCTCGGACTGGTTTCCCGTTTGGCAGCGGGGGATATACGGGTTGTTCAGCGTTTCGGAGTCGGAGACAATGGCAAGCTGTTTTATCGGTTGTGGCCCGGAAACCCGGGTATGGGAGTGATCAAACGTCTCATGATCGGGTTCGGCATGGCACGCCGGAGCGTCTGCGTGCTCCGAGCTCATCCGAAACTATTATTGTTCCCGCTGATCGGCGGGCTTTCGGGCCTCGCGTTCCTCGCGACGCTGTTCGGGAGTCTCGCTTTCACCGGCCCGTTCTTCGAAGAGCCCGGCCCGGCGATCTTCGCCGCGCTGTTCGTCGCGTACCTCGTCGAGACGTTCGTCGCGTCGTTCTTCACGGCGGCGCTCGTCGTAGCGACCCGAACGGCGTTCCGTGGCGATGAGCCGTCGATTCGTTCCGCGTTGGCGGCCGCCTGGCAGCGGAAATTGCCACTGCTTGTCTGGTCGGTCGTCGCCGCCATCGTCGGCGTGATCCTCCGCGCGATCGAGAGCGAGGACAACCTCGTTGCCCACCTACTTGCTGCGGTCTTCGCGGTCGCCTGGAGCGTGATGACGTACTTCGTTGTCCCGGTGATCGTCTTTCGGGACCCCTCGATCACGGAGATGTTCAGAGAGAGCGCGAGGACGTTCAAGGACACCTGGGGCGAGTCCATCGGCGCGATGGGTGCGATCGACGTGGTGACCGTCCTGCTGGCTCTGGGTGGCGTCGTCCTCGGCGCGATCACATACGTCGCGACGACAGGCCTGGGGACCGTCCAGCTGGTGGCGACGCTGTCGGTCGGCGGGACCGTGGTCGTCGTGGGACTGCTGGTCGGCAAGGCACTCAGCGGAATCGCCAAGACTGCCCTCTACGTCTACGCGACCGAACGTACTGCGCCCGAACACTTCGAAGACATGGACTTCGGTGAACTGGGCACAGAAAGCTCGTCTTCGACCGCCGGTTCGTTTGGCCGCGGTTCCGGACGAATCTGACTACAAAGTACTCCTCCCTCTGGTAGTCGCCAGGAGTGCCGATGAACGTGACCAGGTGAACCATATTCAGTACCTCACAAAGTTCGGTACTGAATCCGCAGCCGCAACCGCAGACGGCCGCCGTTGATGGCGAAGAAAGATGGCGAGTAGCGTTCTGACCAACCCATGACTGGTGACTGTTGTCGAGTCGGCGACTGCAGTCGACGACAGCGTTACCACTGCGAAGTTAGGCGTTCCCGGTCGATATCTACCGGGTGAACCGATCGTCTGGTGGCTTGTTCGCTGGAATTTTGCGCCTCACTGAAAGACCTCTCAACTAACAGGCTTTTCGAGAGACTGCCGCTCGTTTGCGGTTGCGGTTATCAGTACCGTACCTTTGTGGGGTACTGAGAATCTTCGATTCTCGTGATCTGATTGCGGGCCGTAGGCCCGCTCGCAGGTTCGTTGTAAACATCAAATTCTCATCACGAAAACCTCCGATTTCCGGACAACCCCGTGGCATTCGCCTCGACAGCCTGTAAACAGAACGAAAAGGGGGTCGGGTAGGGTGGGAAGCGACAACCGGCGGGGGAACCGGGAGTGGAAAGTCAAAACCCGCCTCCGACCTGGGCGGGCATGAGGCGTTGCGAGGCGACGGATAATCAAGTCGTATGCAGTGTTTCCAGGCGCGAAACGCCGGGGATTCCCCTCACGTCACGAGGAACGCTAATCGAATTTCTCGAATGTACCCGAAAATCTTGCGCTCAATGCCATTCACGTTCCTTCTGTTGACGGTGACGACAGGCGTGCTCACGCATATCAGTGAGCGAGTCAAATCGTTGAGGGCAGTTGGAACATTTCAGGAGTGCCATGGGTACTCCTCCGTGAGGCACTCTTTGGCCCGGTGAGACATCAACGGGGACGCAGGATTGCTGGACGCGAAACAGTCCGGAATGACCACGCCCCACTCTCCGAGAAACTGATTTCCGTATTGGGGCGCCCCATCAGCCCCTGTGGCTCTGTGGCGTATTTCGTTCGTGGGAGCGCGAGACGTGCTCGCGCATGTCGGCAAGCGAGTCGAACCGTCCGGAGCAGTTGGAACATTTCAGCAGCGGCATCGTGATACCTCCGCATTTCACAGTGTTCGACCCACGTCCATAATCCTGACATAAGATCAAAGGGACGTTTGAGCCACGTTCAGCGACGATCCGGATAGTGCCCAGAGATCGTCACGTAACCGTTTACTTACTCGCGCTGTCGTCGAGATGCCACGAGAGACCGAGCGTCTCCGTAATCGATCGGGGATCCGTGAGATGGGGCACGTCCATCGCGACGCTCTCGTTGGCATCGTCGTCAGTATCGACTCTCTCGGGGGCTGGGACGAACATCTCCATCGTCGTGTCGTCCGTCGAATACACGTCGAAATCGAGTGACGAACTGTCGAGCAGTCGATCGACCAGTCCGTTCGTGATCGTGATGTCGGTGACCGCGTAATTCTCTACTTTCGCCTGTGGTTCCTCGAGAAGCCGGTCGTACGCGACGAGCACGTCGTCGTAGCAGTGGTATTCAACCGTCCCGTATCGGAGGTAGCGTGTGATCGCTCGTAATGCGACGAAGAACACGCCGAAACCGAGGCCGACGAGGACAATGGCGACACTCGACGCGACCACGCCAAAGCCGACGATCAGGACGGTAACGAACCCGATCGCACCCGCAAGGTAGATGACGCCGTGAACCACAGCGTCAACGACCCGCTCTTTCCGACCCATCGACGTCCGGAGATCTGGTTCCGTATCCGGTGTCTCGACGGGTACGGGTTCGATCTCGGTGCGTTTACTCCCATAGAGTAGCGAGAACAGGCTCCGGCGGTCGTCGTCATGTTCCAGTCGGCTCGCCCGGATGTCGTAGGCGAGTTTCCCGATCGCGAGGGCGAGTACCGACCGCCTGGGATCGAGGATTGTGGTCGTCTCGACGGTCGATTCGAGGCCGAAAAACGCCATGAACAGGAGGCCGACGACGAAGAGGTACTTGAAGGGGACGAGCAGTAGTGACCGTGGGGAGTGCTCGCAATACTCGTTCGCACGGAAGTACTCGCGGTAGCTGTCGATCCCGCGGGTGAGAAAAACCACGGCCCCGCCCAAGAGGAAGGCAGCCGCGTCGGCCTCGGTGACCGTCGGTCGCGTCAAGGCGAAGACGACGAAGGCCAGTCCGACGACGACGGGCGCGATGACGACTGCAAAGACGAGCGTCGGGACGTTTCGCGGGTATACAGGCGGCAGCGGACCCGGCAACCCGACTGCGCCGCGTTTTTCCTGGAGCGGGCCGAGCAGTCTGAATCGGTCGTCGATAGCGTTGTTGGGTCGCTTGTGGGCGAAGGGGATCTTGACCACGGTCCAGACGCAGATTGCGGCCAGTTCGGCCTGATAGACGAGCAACAGCGCTGTCGGCGACCACTCGAAAAAGAGGACGCCAGCGATCGGAATGAGATTCCCTCCGACGACAGGCAGAGCATGAAGCGAGGGGACGGTGGACAGCGAATCGGTGATGGAGGGCGGGACGCGCACGTACCGGTGTTCCAGGGGGCGATCTTCTTTGGGTTTTCGGTTACGTCAGTACGTTTATCCGGAAATAATCTACAATAATCCGTATCAGTCGTCGTCGACAGTCAGGTCCCGTCACCTACAATGGTCTGCAGGTCAAATAGTTCGATCGCAATGGACGAGAAGACGGACGATCTTCGGGAACTGTTCGTCGACGTGGCCGGGACCGATACCGTCACGGAGGATCAGGAAGTGGCCCACGGCGCGCTATCTGATCCGGACGAGGAGACCGTCGAGGCACAGCTCCGGGGGGTCGTCGATCAGATGCGCGAGCGGTTCTCCTTCGAGACCGACCTCGGGGATGACAAGCGGGTGAAGTTGGTCCGGAGGTTCTATCGCGGCGATACCGATGTCGAATTGGCTGACCGATTGTCGATCGACGAGAGGACCGTCGTGGCGGCCAGACTCGAACTCCATCTCTTTCGGGATTCGGACAACGAGGCGCCGATCGACTGGGAGACACTCCGGGGCCGACTCAAAAGGCAGGATAACGACGAGGCCCTGGCCGAGGAACTGGGCCTTGATCGTGACGCGGTCGCTCGCTACCGACGTGTCCTCGTGGCTCGCGAGGAGGCCAGGGGGGTGAGCCATCGGTTCCGGAGCGCGTTCCGGGACGTCCTCCCCGATGCCGACCTCGCCGACCGACTGACGGCGGACGTGACCGAGGACGGCCTCGAGGAGGCTGTCGCCGACATCGAGACGGACGTCTCCTTTTGACGTTTCCCATCTTTTTCCATCCAGTTTCGACCGTTCCGTCGGTTCAAGTGCCAGAACGCAGCTAAAACCGGCGTGCCCACGTTTCACGACCTGGCGATTGCTGCCTACTGCCCTCGCCAGCTGTATTATCGTCAACTGGTGGACGAGGATCCCGAGATACCCGAAGCGGTCGTGGAGACGCGTGCGCTGGCTTTCGAGTACCCGCGTTTACTCGTCGAGTCGGATCTCTCCACCGAGCCCATAGCCGTCACTGGGACACAGTATCGCTCGACATTGCACCGAGCCAAGGCGCGTCTCGATTCCTGGGATCGCCTCGTCGATCCCGCCGGACGGGATGTCTTCCTGGAAGGGAGGGATTGTCGGGGCATCGCCCATAAGGTACTTGAGGAGCCGCTGGCGCCGTCACTTGTGTTCGCCGGCGAGCCGCCCGAGACTGGGATTTGGGGGCCACAGTCCGTACGTCTGGTCGCGGCGGCGCTAGCACTGTCCTACGAGCGCGAGCGTCCGGTCGAGATCGCGTTCGCCGAGTATCCGGCTCACGGCGTCATTCGCCGTATCGACTTGTCCGCTCATCGACGAGCGACCTATCGGGCGACGATGCGGACGGTCGCCTCGATCGACGGCCCGCCCTCGCGGGTCGACAACAGACGGAAATGCGAATCGTGTAACTACCGCGAGGAGTGTGGCGTCCGGACGCGTTCGTTTCGATCGCTACTCTGAACGCTCCCGGAGCCAGCGTTCGACCGCGTCCACGCTCGTTCCATGTCGGTAGATCTCCCCCGCAGCCACGTCGACGACCGTACTCGCCGTTCCCGCCGTCTCGCCACCGTCGAGGATCGCCCCCGAAACCTCGCGGATCTCCGGATCGACATCGGCGACCCGGGTCGCACTCGGTCGTCCGCTGACGTTCGCGCTCGTTGCGGTCAGCGGGCCGGTTCGGGCGAGCAGTTCGCGCGCGAGGTGGTGATCGGGGACGCGGATCCCGACACGTTCGCGTCCGCTGGTGAGGATGTCCGGGACGGTCTCGCGTCGTTCGAGGACGACCGTGACGGGGCCGGGGAGGAACGCCCGCATGAACTGCCGTTCGCGCTCAGAAGCGTGCACGTACTCCAGGGCTCGCTCGACATCCGGGACACCCAGCGAGAGAGGTTTGGAACGATCGCGGCCTTTCGCTTCGAAAACACGTTCGACGGCGTCCGGTTCGAGCGCGTCGGCACCGAGTCCGTAGACTGTCTCGGTTGGATAGATGACTAGCCCGTCGGACGCGACGACGTCCGCCGCGGCTGCGAGATCTGGCCCGCCGGACATGCTATAGCGATGCGAGTGCGTCTTCGACCTCGTCGTAGGGCGGGAACTCGGGCCACTCGCCTGCCACCCAGGCGTAGTCGACGACGCCGTCCCCGTCGAGGACGAACACGGCAGGGCGTGGTTCTTCGATGCCGGCCATTCCGTCGAGGTCGTGAACGACGCCGTATTCCCGTGCGACATCGTTACCGGGGTCCGAATAGAGGCGATAATCCGCGAGGGCTTCTTCCTCGATGAGCCGCTTGTGTGCGTACGGCGTTGCGATCGAGACGCCGACGACGGTCGCGGCCTCGTGCCACTCGCGGTCGTCGATCTCGTTCCAGACGTACGTTGCCGGGAACGATCCGTCCATCGGGTGGAACACCAGGACGACGGGTGGCTGTTCGAGCAGCTCAGCGAGCGGGACGTCTTCCCAGTACTCCTCGTTGACCAGCGGTCGGGTGAACCCGGGTGCCTGCTCGCCCTCGGCGACGTGATCGTCCTCCGGCAGGTCGACGATATCGAATTCGAGGTCCATCAGGCCTCACCTCCCGCACGGTCGGTCGCCGTCTCGGCCGTGGCGCCTTCGCCGTAGGTTCGCTCGAGGTATTCGACGATCCGTGCGCTCTCGCTCATCGTCACGCCTGTATTCTTGTCGACGATCGCGGGGACCGTCCGGGCGCCGGTAAGTCGTTTGACGGCGTTCCGTCGGGAGTGCAGCGGTTCGACGAACCGTGAGCGGTATTCGAGGTCGAGGTCGTGCAGGACGCGGACAACCCGCTCGCAGAACGGACACGCCTGCAGCCGGTAGAGCGTGATCGACGGATCGTTCGTTGACATGGTTCACCGTTGGGGACGGCTCCGGCTAAGTCTGTCGGCGGATCGTTTTTCGGTCGACCCCGAACCGTCACGATCATACCGTAATCCACACAAGAGTTAATTTCCCGGCATGGCAACAAAGGGTGTTGATGGGTATATCTGTACTTACAGCAGTGTCAGGAGTCGGTATCCAACTGTACACTGTGCCGATCGTCGGTGTCGAACTGTCGAAGACGGGCATCACGATGATCGGCGTCCTCATGATCTTGTTTCTCATCTTGGGATCGGGGTTCTTCTCGTCCTCGGAGATTGCGATGTTCTCGCTGGGGGCCCACCGGATCGACCCGATGGTCGAGCAGGGGCTCCGTGGTGCGAAGGCGATCAAGTCTCTGAAGGAGGACCCCCACCGGTTGCTTGTGACGATCCTCGTCGGGAACAACATGGTCAACATCACGATGTCCTCGATTTCGACGACCATCGTCGGTTTCTACTTCGATCCAGGCACGGCAGTGCTCGTCTCGTCGTTCGGGATCACGTCACTGGTTCTGATATTCGGTGAAACGGCACCCAAGTCCTATGCCGTCGACAACACCGAGTTACACGCCCGCCGGGTCGCGCCCATCCTCCAGATTGTCGAGAAGATCCTGTGGCCGCTGATCACCCTGTTCCACTACGTGACGCAGTTCGTCAACAAACTCACGGGCGGCGGCCCGGCCATCGAGTCGTCGTACCTTAGCCGATCGGAGATCAGAGAGATGATCCAGACCGGCGAGCGCGAGGGCGTCCTCGACGAGGAGGAGCGCCAGATGCTCCAGCGGACCCTCCGGTTCAACCGGACGATCGCCAAGGAGGTCATGACGCCGCGGCTGGACATGGACGCCATCTCGGCCGACGCGTCGATCGACGAGGCGATCGAGGAGTGCATCCACAGCGGCCACACGCGGCTGCCGGTCTACGAGGGCAGTCTCGACAACGTCATCGGGGTCGTCAATATCCGTGATCTGGTTCGTGACGCCCAGTACGGCGGGAGGGACGACGTCGAACTCGAGGACCTTATCGAACCGACGTTACACGTCCCCGAGAGCAAGAACGTCGATGAACTCCTCACGGAGATGCGCGATCAACGTCTCCACATGGTGATCGTCATCGACGAGTTCGGGACGACCGAGGGGCTGGTGACGATGGAGGACCTCACCGAGGAGATCGTCGGCGAGATCTTAGAGGGCGAGGAGGAACATCCGATCGAGTTCCTCGATGACGACACCGCGATCGTGAAAGGCGAGGTCAACATCGAGGAGGTCAACGAGGCCCTTTCGATCGATCTCCCGGAGGGTGAGGAGTTCGAGACCATCGCCGGGTTCGTCTTCAACCGTGCGGGCAGACTCGTCGAGGAGGGCGAATCCATCGAGTACGACGGCGTCGAGATTCGGGTCGAACAGGTCGAGAACACCCGGATCATGAAGGCCCGCATTACCCGGCCCGACGAGGAGATACTCGCGGGTGACGTCCAGGCCGCGGGCGACACCGACGAAGGGACGGACGAGGACGTCTGACGTGGGGGATCTGGCGCCTACTCACACCATCGCCAGCACCGTATAGCCGACGTATCCCACCACTAGCGCGAGCACGAGCGACCCGATCCAGGCCAGAACGGTGTAGCCCATCTTTCGTCTGCTGATCCCGCTGCCGCCGGCAGCCAGACCGCTCCCGACGATCGCGCTGACCATGATCTCGTTGAACGAGACGGGGATCCCGAAGAAGACGGCGGTCTGGGCGATGACGAACGCGGGGATCAGCGCCGCGATCGACCGGCGTGGAGAAAGCGAGGAGTAGTCCTGACTCAGCGCCTTGATCATCCGGGGGGCGCCGGTCCAGGAACCCGCGAGCAGTCCCAGACCGCCGCCGAACAGCACGGCGATCAGTGGGATGTCGTAGGGATCGACGACCGGGAGGACGGGGCCGATCGCCAGGCCGACCTGGCTGCCGCCCGCGGAGAACGCGACCAACCCGCCCAACACGAGCAGGAACCGCCGCTGGCTCGTCTCGCGGTCCCGACTGGCCCCGCGGTAGAGCAGTCCAGCCGCGATCGTCGTCATGAGGAGGGTGACGACGACGCCGATCCATGGGGGACCGTCGAACGCTCGGGTGGTCGCGGTCGCGATCGAGGCCTGTTCGCCCTCCGGGGCGAGGACGCTGAACCGGACGTTCGCCAGGATCGCCCCGACCAGTCCCGCGAGGACTGCCACGATACGGGCTTCCCCGCCAGCACCACTCCGGAGCCATCGCGTGGTCGCGTAGGCCGCGCCGCCGCCGACGAACGGAACGGCGATCCACAGTACGACGATCCCCTGGTAGGTTCCCCATGCCGGATCGCCGCCTAGCGCCAGACCGACACCGACGACCGCGCCGGTCACCGTGAACGCTGTCGCGATCGGGTAGCCGGCGAAGACGCCGACGGCGACGAGGCCGCCGGCGATCAGGAGTAACAGGATCGCTGCAGTCGGCGTCAACCCGCTACCCTCCGGGAAGATCACGAGACCGCGACCGACCGTTTCGGTGACGGCAGCGCCCTGGAGGACCGCGCCGGCGAGGCCGAGCACGCCGACGACGAGTCCAGCCCGCATCACGGAGATCGCGTTGGCGCCGACCGCAGGGGCGAAGGGGGTCGAACCGGACGAGCCAGCACCGATCGCCCACGCCATGAAAAGACTCGCCAGACCCGCCACGACGAGGGTCCCCAACGTCACCAGCAATCCCATTTGGTCCCCGTTCTCCCTGTATCCGGTAATACCCTCTGATGTCGGTTGTTCTCGGCAAGGACTCAGCACTCGCTCCACGATGTCGAAGTTAGTTAGTCTTGGCGTCCATTTCGTCGTCGTCGTTCGATGGGACCTCGACGCCCTCTGCGGCCTGGGGTGCCTCGGTTTCCTTTTCGGTGTCGACGTGCCAGCGGTCGACAGTCTGCTCGTAGTCGGCGAGTTTGTTCGAGACGCGGATCTTCAGGTCGTCGTCGTTGACGTTCACCTCGAGGACGTACTCCGGGTTCTCGTCGTCGATCCGCCGGACGTTGGCGCTGATGAGGTCGTTGTCGAAGTAGTAGGGTGCCATCCGGGTCATGACGTTGCGGTAGACCCGGTCCTCGACAGCCCGGATCGCTTTCCGGCCGGCCGAGTCGGCAGCGCGGGCGACGTAGTCGATGGACTCTCCCCAGGCGTCGACGGCCTCGTCGGGTTCGTCCAAGTTCTCGTAGGAATCGGCGAGTTTCTCGCCGGCCGTCCGGAGGTCGTCGTCCGGATCCTTCCCCTTTTTTTCGCCTTCGCCCTCGTCGACGCGTGCCTGCTCTGCGGTCTTCTCGTTGACGTCCTCGTCGAGGCGTTCGTGACTCTTCGGTCGCCACTCGTCGAACTCCGCGAGGGCCTCGGTGTCGACGTCGTACTCGTCGGCGAGTTCCTCGAGGGCCCGCATGAGGCGCTCGCCGTGTTCGACGATATCGATCCAGTCGCCGCGAACCTTGAAGCCGGAGACGCTCTCTTCCATTGGCTATCCGGGAGCGCTTTCCGGGATGGCTCCCATTAGTGGCGGGCATTTGGCGCGCTCGTCCATAAGGCTTGTCGGCGTGTGAGACTCTCTACCGACCCGACGGCCCGGATACGAATATCAACGCCTTTGACGCGGGATGTTCTCAGTGACGACGATGACTATCGAAGACCACGGACACGCGAAAGTCGTCTCCCACGCGCTGGCGCGTGACACGCTCACGCGACTTCGAGACGTGGAAACCGAGCAAGTCGCCTTCCGGAAGGGTCTCGTAAAACTCGGCCGGATCTGTGGCTACGAGATCGTCGACGGCCTGCTCGAAAGCGAGACTGTCACCGTCGAGACGCCCCTGACAACCACCGAGGGTGAGCGTGTCGGCGAGATGGACGACGTGGTGATCGTCAACGTCCTCCGGGCGGCGACGCCGTTCGTCGAGGGCCTGCTCAAGGCCTTCCCCCGCGCCAAGCAGGGTGTCATCAGTGCCGGCCGCGACGAGGAGGGCGGCATGGACCGCGAGGGCCGTTTCGACATCTCCATCGAGTACGTCAAGATGCCCGAGATCCACGAGGAAGACACCCTCATCCTCGCCGACCCGATGCTCGCGACCGGCTCGACGATGTGTGCGGTCCTCGAAGAAATACTCGACGGTGCCGACCCCGAGCGCGTGATCGTCCTCTCGGCGGTCAGCGCGCCCGAGGGCCTTGATCGACTCCGCGAGGAGTTCCCCGACATCGAACTGCTGACCGTCGCCGTCGACGACCACTTAGACGACGACGGCTACATCGTCCCCGGTCTCGGTGACGCCGGCGATCGCGCGTTCCGGACGACGTGAATCGCCTCGGGGTCCAGCCCTGGGGCATTCGCCTTGACCGCCTGTAAATCCGCTCAAGCCCTGTCGTTCACTGTTTTGAGTGTTGCCCGTCCGCTCGTCGCGCTCGCGATCCGATCACGAAGCGCATCGGACTCGGCAGTCGGCACCCGCACGACGAACCGCACGCGCCCCTCGTAGCTGGCCTCGAACTCCACGCCCTCACTCTCCAGAATCCCACGTACAGTCCCGGAATCGTCGTACTCGACTTCGATCGCCAGGCGTTCGTGCGGACGCTCTTCCCGGATGCCGGCGTCGTCGATCGCCTCCTTCACCGCCCGGGAGTAGGCACTCACCAGGCCGCCGACGCCCAGTTCAGTCCCCCCGAAGTACCGCGTTACCACGACGACTACGTTCTCCAGATCCTGGCCTTCGAGGACGTTCAGCGCGGGCTTGCCCGCCGAACCCGAGGGCTCGCCGTCGTCGCTGGCCCACTCTCGGAGTGGATCGGCCCGCACCCGGTAGGCCGGGACGTTGTGGGTCGCATCGTCGTACTCCGCCCGAACTTCTTCGACGAACGCCTCCGCCGCCTCGACGGTCTTGACGGGTCGCGCGTGGCCGATGAACTGCGAGCCCGATATCGTGAACCGCGCCTCGCCGGGGCCGGTGACCGTTCGATAGCGTTCGTCGCTCACTGCGGGGGCTTTGGCGGGCGTGGTGAAACCAGTTTCGCGACTCGATACCCGCCATTGCGACGTCGTCGGATAGTTTCACTTTCACCCCGGTGGGATTGATTATTTACCCTTTCCCGATCCAGTCGGAACTGGAGCGTCGCTGTTCACACGCAGTCGCACGCTCCGTCGTTCCCCTTTCAGTACATGCATCCAGACACCCGTCCAGTTGGTCGCTGTCCCCGGTGTGGTGCCCCGATCACGCCCGGCCGCGTCCTCATCCGCTACGAACGCGAGGGCGACCAGGCGATGTACGCGACCTGTCTGGACTGTGCCGACGTGGTCCGTCCCGAACGGTCGGCCTGACGTAGCGACCGTTATTAATAACGATCTGACATTCCGACCGAATCCATTCATTCAGTTCACATTCGACCGGCCGAACCGAAACCGTTTGTACACCTGCCGACGTCGACCCAACCATGGTAGCGTTCGGTTCGTGGCTGTTACACGCTCCCGAGACCGGGACGATCGACGGCGGGTTGACGGTCGCGGTCGTCGCTGGCGGGACGCTCGCGGGACTTGCACTCGCCAGGCTGGCGGTCGGTCAGCGGCCGGAGGGGGCCTGGATCCGTGCGTTCCTCCTGGCAGTGCTGGTGGTGATGGCCGGCAGGACCGGGCTGGCGTTCGCCGGCCTGGGGGCCGGTTCGTTCCACGCGCTCGAACACGTCCTCGACGCGGCGATGATCGCCTTGACAGTCGCGACGCTGTACGCCGCCCGGACACGACGACGCGAGCTCGGAACCGCCGGCTCGCCCGCCTCGCGGTAGCGCCGGCCGCGAACGCAACCCGTTTTGGTGATCGCCGCGTACCGCGACCGTGTTCAGACGGCAGTTTCTCGCAGGCGGATCGGCGATCGGGGCCGCCACGATCGCAGGCTGTGGCTCTCTCGAGTCCCGTGCGATCGACGTCCCGCCAGTTCTCGACGATCCGCCCGACGCGATCTACGTCCCGGGTCACGTCGAGGGCATGGACCTGGTCGGGACGGAAACCACCGGCGAGTACACTGTTGGCCTCTCCTACAGCTATCCCCATCGCTTCTGGACGATCACCGGCAACGAGCGCGAGCGAACTTCGATCGACGAGACGGATTCGGTGCACCTGATGGCGACTGTCTGGGACCCCGAGACTGGGCTTGTCCTCCCTGACGTGGGCGTTTCGATCGAGATCACGCAGGATGGATCGCTGGTCTCCCAGGAGACCGTCTATGCGATGCTCTCCCAGCCGATGGGCGTCCATCACGGCGGGAACTTCACCGGACTCTCCGACGGCGAGACTTACGCGGTTCGCGTGGCCGTCGGAGCCACGGCGAGTCGTCCGACTGGCACGTTCACCGGCCGGTTCGACGAACCGGCGACGGCGACGTTCGAGTTCACGTTCGAGACGAGTGCCATGCAGGCGATCCGGTTCGAACGCCTCGATCGCGCCGGGGAACGCGACGCGCTCGAAGGGATGTCGATGGACGCGGTCCCAACAGGCGTCGCCCTTGCTCCCGAAGCAATTCCCGGGAGGACGGCGACGACGATGGCCGACGACATCCGCTACGTCGCGTCGCTCGTCGATCCGCCCGCTGGAGTCGACGGACAGGAGTCATACCTCGCGGTCTCGCCACGAACGCGGTACAACGGCTATTCGCTCTCGCGGATGGGACTTTCGGCGACGCTCGAAGACGACGAGACCGTGACCGACGGACAACTGACCCGGACGATCGACCCCGACCTGGGATACCACTACGGCACCACAGTCCCCGCCGTCGACAGCGCGGAACTGTCGATCACCGTCGACACCCCGCCTCAGGTCGCCCGTCACGAGGGCTACGAGACGGCCTTTTTCGACGTGCCAACGGCGAAGCTGTCGCTGTGAGGGAACGGGACCTGGTTCGCCGATGCCGACGCGGTTTTGGCTTCGGCCCGTCAAATGCAGGCGATGGAAGCTCGACCGGGCTACGATCGCCGGCAGTTCCTGAAGACTGCCGTGGCTGCGGGTGGGACGGTCGCACTGAGTGCGTGTCTCGAGATCAGCGACGAGCAGGTTCCGGGTGGCGTCGGGGACCCGTCGTCGTTGCCCGACCGACAGCACGCCTGGAACGACCGCGTCCGATCCGACGAGTACGGCAACGTTTCCCTCCCGCGTCACCAGTCGCTGCTGTACCTGGCACTCGACCGTGACGGACCGCCGACTGACGCCGACCGCAAGGTCGTTGGTGGCGCGCTCCGGACGCTCGACCGCGCCTACGAACGATCGAACGAAGGGTTGATCCATTCGATCGCGTACTCGCCGGCGTACTTCGAGCGCTTCGACGAACCACTGCCGGCGAGCGTGGATCTACCGCAGCCGCGGCGACTCTCGCCGTTCGAGGAACCCCAGTTCGACACCCAGGATGCCCTGCTTCACCTCGCCAGCGACCGCGCCGAGGTGATTTTGGAAGCCGAGGCGGCCTTGCAGGGCGAGCGCGAGCAGGTCAACGGCGTCGCCGTCGACGTGTCTATCACGGACGCACTGACCGTCGACGATCGCCGATCGGGGTTCGTCGGGCCCGGGATGCCGGCAGACCGACAGGATGTCGCTGGGATCCCGGATACCGAGCCAGTCCCCGAGGCCGCTCCGCTGTTCATGGGTTTCGAGGCAGGATTCCGGGGCAACCAGGCCACCGAGGACTACGTCACGATCGATTCGGGCCCGTTCGCCGGGGGGACGACCAAGCACGTCTCGCGGCTCCGCCAACGTCTCGAAGACTGGTACGTCGAGCAGGACTTCGAGGACCGCGTCACTGAACTGTTCAGTCCCGCCCACGCCGCCGAGGGCCTCGTCGAGGGCGTCGGCGAGAACCTGGGCAGCGACAGCGGGCTCACGCCGGAGATGATCGAGAACGTCCGCGAACACGCTCGCGAGTTCGGACGGGTCGGCCATGCCCAGAAGGCCGCCCGGGCGAACCGTGACGAGGAGGGCAACGTCCGACTGCTGCGACGCCACGTCGAGTCGACGGACGGCGACGTCGCCGCGTTGCACTTCCCGTCGTTGCAACAGGGTATCTCGGCCTTCGAGGAGGTCCGGCGGGCGATGAACGGCACCGATCTGACCGACGAACCGGCGATCCGCCAGCGGGTCAACAACGGGATCCTGGAGTACATTTTCACTACTCACCGGGGCAACTTTCTGGTGCCGCCGCGGCGTCATCGGGTGTTACCGAGCCCTCGGCCTGCATGAATCGGCGGCTATCGAGTTTTCGCGCGCCACGGATCGTGACTACTGAATCTGCTCGCCTCGTGAGCGTCGGGGGCCAGGTGACTCGGGCGTTATGATCGTGGGGCCCGGGCGTTATCGATCGATTTTTCCCGGTGTCGTAACGTTTACCGGGCGCCCCACCGCATCGACGTGATATGCAACGACGCGCAGCGGCGGTCTACATCGCGCTCTTCCTCGTCGTGGGGGCCGGCGCCTACGGGTTCATGGGACTGACCGAAGAACCCTCGGTGTCGTTGGCCGGCGAGACGTACACCGCCGGGGATACCCTGACCGTACAGGACCGGACGTACACCGTGGGGTCCGTCGACGACGGCTCGGGTGAACTCACCTGGCGTGATCCGTCGGCCGAGTTCTCGGCCACCCTGGAGAACGGAACGACAGTCTCGCCGCTGACGCTCACCTGGGACGGCCAGGTGGCCCGTTGGTCGACCACTCTCGCCGATGGCACAGAGATATCCACCGCCGACGGGACGGTCCAGATCGGGGTGAACGCGTCGGCCGATCCGCCGACGGCCGCGCTCGAACCCGTTGAGAACGATTCTGAGACCGAGACGATCGCGGTCGGCGATACCCTGGAGTTCCGCGGCAACGAAACGACGGTGACGGCCGTCGACGCCGAGGGCGTGACGCTGACCTGGGGCGAGTCGTACCTCGTGTCCGTTCCGAACGCTTCGGACCCGGACTCGGTGACGTTCCGCCAGCAGCTCGATGTCTCGACCCGGCTGGCGAACGATCCGGCCGTCTACAACGAGACAGTCACGGTCGACGGCGTGGAATCGGTCGTCTGGCGCTCGAACGATTCGACGATCCCGCTCGAGACGTATCTACCCGAACCGGACACGGCGTCCTTCTCCGAGGGTGACTCCCTGACATACGAGGGATCGACGGTCACAGTCGGCAACATCACGGCCGGGACCGTCCCCCTCTCCTGGACGGACGAGCGGACGAACACGATCACCTTCTCGGAGGGGGCCAATATCACGCTGGCCGGGCAGTCGTACTTCGCACACTTCCCCGACGATTCGTCCGTCCAGATTCTCCCCCACGGCGAGGCCTACGAGTCCTACCAGCAACAACTCGAGGAGATAGATTACTACGGGGAACGCATGCTCGGCCTCTGGGGCGTGACGATCCTCAGTCTGATCGCCGCGATCCTGCTGCTTGGACTGGCGTACCTCCCCGTGAAAGGGTAAAACGAGCCGGCGATTATCACTCGAGACGGGCAAGCCAGGCGAGGCCGACGCCGATCGCGATCATGCCCGCGACGCCGAGTAACTGCACGGCCGATACCAGCACACTGCCGTTGGTCGTCCAGGGCATCCCCGCGATCGTTCCGAGCGCGACGACGACGAGAAAGGCGCCCGTTGTGACGCCTAGCGGTTCGAGTCGATCGGCGAACCGGTCCGTGAATCCGTTCATACCCGTGCCTGTGCGTTCCAGGTAGTAAAGCAACCGGTTCACTACTGGGGGACGATCGCGTCACGCCGCTCACTCGACCGTGAAGTCCTCGAAGGTCACCTCGAACCCATCGCCAGTCGGAGCCGCTGCCATCATCCCGACGCGTAGCGACTCCGCGTCCGTCAGATACCCCTGGCGAAGCATCGTATACGACTCGCCATCCAGAGAGAGGGACGTCTCGACGGTCTCACCGGTGCGTTCGACGCGAACCGATACCGACTTCGGATCGTCTTCGAGCGGTGAGACCGACCAATCGGAGAACTCCCTGGTGAGGACGGTACTGGCCTGTTGTACCCCGTCGACGTACTCGACGCCGGTCTTCAGCCAGATAGATTTCTCTTCGCGGACCATCAGTCCTGCCTGATCGTACTGCTCGGCGTACCCACCGGTGACCGTCACCGTGGCGGTGAAATCCCCGTCCACCGTACGGTGGTAGAAGTGCGCGTCGTCGGCGACGAAGTCGTGGGCCGTCACGCGCCAGCAGTCCGTTTCGGGCTCGACGCCGACAGTGAGCCGGTCGTCGTCCCCTTGCCACTCAGCAGGTTCGTTGAGCCACTCCATGGTCCTCGTAGACACCGACGGCAGAAATCGTTCGGGGGAGGGGACACGGTGAGAAAGAACAGCCGGGAAACCAAGACACTCACTGCGGGCCCGTCTACCAGGGGTGATGACCCAGGACGACACGCCCGCCCATCCGCTGTTCGCTGCGATCTACGATCCGGCGATGACCCACGCCGAACGGATGATCCTCGAACCCCACCGGGAGTACCTCGCGGACGATCTCACGGGGACCGTGCTGGATCTCGGCGCAGGCACCGGCGCGATGTTCCCATACTTCGACGAACGGGCGACCGTCCACGCCACCGAGCCCGATCCACACATGCGCCGTCGAGCACGTTCGCGGATCGAAGACGCTGCATTCGACGTCGAACTCCACGACTCCGGGGCGGCCGATCTGTCGTTCCCTGACGATCACTTCGACGCCGTGGTGTCCTCGATGGTGTTCTGTACGGTGGACGACTTCGCGGCTTCGCTCTCGGAGGTCCGGCGGGTGTTGAGGCCGGGCGGGGAGTTCCGATTTCTCGAACACGTCGCCGACGACGGCTGGCGAGAACGGGTACAGACGACCGTCGCACCTGTCTGGAAGCGACTCGCCGGCGGGTGTCACCTCACGCGTCGGACGGCCTCGCGGTTCGCGAGCGACGACGCGTTCGACGTCGTCGAGATGGATCGATTCGAACTCGGCGTCACGCCGGTCCGGCCGTTCGTGCGTGGTCGACTCAGGCGGCGAAGCTGAGTTCAATATGGTCGTATATGGTTTATAGAGGCAGTAGTCGGATCGCCACAGGTCGGTTGATCGCCAGCACTCCGAACCCCGAGGGCCGCTCTGGAAACTCGAGGATGACGGAGGTTCTGGAGATCTGTTCCCCTCGACAGAGTTCCGGATCGATACGGGCCTGTCTGTTCCTTTGGCCCAGTCGTGGTGGCCCCGGTCACCAACGGCGTTTTCGTGAGGAAGTCTGATCGGACCCGTCGTGAGCGCGGGGAGTTGTTAGGCCGGTACCGTGCCTGTACCGTATCTGGATCCACGCCGAGCACTCACACGCAAAAGCAGATCTCCGGGCCGTCGGTTTCGAGCTATTCCCGGATTTGCTGTCCCTAGCGAGACTGTCCCCTGGTGTCCCGGCGGGGTCGTCTCGCTCCCACCGCTGCCCGTTGTTTCGCCTGGTTGAGGGCGATAAATCGTATGATGATATATCAATATCGCGTTCCAGTAGTTGAGACTGGTACGCCTAATGCATACGATATTGCCATCACGAGTCCTATTTAGTGAGATGGTGACTGAACCAGGTGCTTGGTAAAGCTGCGAACGCAGATATAAGACAGAGAATTGAGCTACAGCAACCCTGATCTCCCCGCACCCAGTATCTGTTTGCTATGTACATACTGTCGCGGTTAGTCAACACTACGATACTGATAGAGGACGAGTGCAACCCCGAACGGGATGACACACCAGAGGATGAGCTCGACGAACGCAACTGTTGGATGCAGGTACCACACAGGTACGTTCGAGCCATAGGCTGATTGTACGACCACGATATTCGAGAACACGTTCTCCTGCAGATCGCGGATAACGCCGGCCGCTGATGCTGCCGAATTCGGGACCCCGAGAATCGGGTTTGTAACGACATTGAACAGTCGGAGCGGTGGGAGCCAGCGTACGAACACGAATATCGGATTGTCCGGTGGAGCGAACCCGTCGACACTCGTACCAGTGGCAACACTGTAGATTGCGTTCGATATTGGGAACCACGCAAAATGAAGCCCGGTGAACACGAGAATCACTGTTCCAGCAATGGATTGGCTCCGTATGACTGTTGAGATTGCAACGCCGAGTCCAGCCATACAGCCAACAAAGACGAGAGTAACTGCCAGAAAGCCGGCAAGCGTACCAAAGGGAACCAGCCCGTATCGAGGGATTGCAACAAGACAGGTCCCAAGAACAGCACCGACGACTGGAACGGCGAACGCGCTCGCACGGCCGAGAACGAGACCAACAAGGGTATTTGTCCGTGAGGCCGCGGTGCCTGCAGTCACCCGGATGGTCCCAGTATCGCGTTCGCGTGTGACCGTCCGGAAAGTGCCAAAGAGGATACCAACACCGCCCAGCAAAGCGATAGGCGTCTGAAGCCCTGTCAGAGGGACACGGGCACCAAGCGAGTCCTGAACGAGCGTGGTCGGGGAGAGGCTCAAAACGCCAGCACCGAGAACGAGAACGCCGAGCACCCACACGCCAGGTGTTCGAACGAGACGACGGAACTCGCGGCGAGCTACTGGCTGCCACGACCCAGGTAGTGAATCAACGACACCGTTCTGGCCGGGTATCCATTTGAATGGGAACCGACCCAACAGGAGGTGTGACGGGGATCGATTCCAGAGCTTCTGAAGAATTCCCGTCTCGCTGGCTGGGGCGAGATCATTCCGTCGAAAGACCGCTGTACCGCTCCACAGAGCTATCGCCGGCCACGCAGAGGCGATTATAACGGCAGTCCATAGAGGAATCACTGGACCCGTTGATGTGGCCTGCCCAGTTTTTCTAAGAGCATCGGAGACCTGGGAAGCTGCACTCGTGGGCCCGACAGGCCCGCCGAGAAGCCAGTCGGTAAGGGCGTAGTACGCGCTCGGAAGCGAGAGCCACTTTGCAGCCTCGAAGGCTGCCGGATTTGCCATCTGGTTGCTCGGTGCGGAGCCGGTTACAAACTGCCAGAGGAATGGGAGCGTGAGAGAGTTCCAGAAACCACCGAGAAAGAGCGTTACACCGAAGACGATTACGGCAGCACGAGCCGTTGACGAACTCGCAGCCGATAGCCCCACTGTCACCCCGACCCATGCAAACACATAGCCGAGGGAAATGAGTAGTAGTCCGACCAGTAGTGGGACCGAGAAACGGCCATATTGGAAGACATCAGAGCCGACGATGACGATGGTTCCAGCGACAATTGGGACGGCGAGAGCTGCGCTACGGCCGAGTGTTTTGCCGAGAACGAATTGACGTCGAGTAAGCTGGGTCCCGATAAGTACCCGAGCAGTTCCGTTCTCACGTTCGCCGATAATCGATCGAAAGCCGAGCGCGGCCGCAGCGAATGGCACGGTGACCGCAACGGCAACTTGGGCATCTACGAACACGACTGCATCACCGAGAACCTGGACAACGTCTGCGTCCGGTTGCGTCGGCAATCCGCTCACCAGGACGAAGCACAACCCGATAATCCACGGTGTCTTCCCGCGGAGATAGCGCCGGGATTCGGTCCGCATGACGGAGGTGGAGGGCATCGATACTGGGTCGTCATTGCATTGATGTAATACTCCCGAAACAGTCCACTGCGACTTCGCTTCTGTCTGGACGACGTTTAATAAGCATAGATTTGAAAAGGACAGTCGTTCCAAATGTTTTTACAGGTATTCTACGAACCGCTGGTATGGTCCTCCAGAACGATATTCCGGTGTTACAGTCGGCGAGTAGCCCCCTCCGAGTGCGATGACTGCAATCAAAACGTCAGGGCTCACAAAACGCTACGATGGTCAACCCGTTGTTTCCGACCTCGACCTCTCTGTCGAGGACGGTGAAGTGTACGGGTTCCTCGGCCCGAACGGCGCTGGCAAATCAACGACCATCGATATGCTGATGGATTATACGCGACCCTCTACAGGAACTGCAATCGTTCTCGGGATGGATGCCCGCCAGGATGCCAGTACGATCCACGCACGAACTGGTATTCTCCCCGATCAGTTCGGGGTCTATGGTTCGCTTTCCGGCCGTGAACACGTCGAGTACATCCTCGATGCGAACGACGCGAGCGGTGATCCCGAGACGGTTCTTGGACGTGTCGGTCTCGGTGACGCAGTTGACCAGCGTGCTGGTGGCTATTCGAAAGGGATGCGCCAACGTCTCGGCCTCGCGATGGCGATTGCTGGCGAGCCAGACCTGCTCATTCTGGACGAGCCCTTTTCTGGGCTCGACCCCTACGGAGTACGACTCGTGCGGGAGGTCGTCACCACCGAACGAGAGCGCGGGGCGACTGTCTTCTTCTCGAGTCACGTTCTCGATCAAGTCGAGCGTGTCTGTGATCGAGTAGGTCTGCTCGCCGAGGGCCATCTTATCGCTGAGGGTACACCGAAAGAACTCCGCGACATGGCCGGGGTCGAAAGTCATCTCCGAATAGAGACTGACGGCGACGACACTGCGCTAACCGCTATCCGGAAGATCGACGGGGTCGAGCGTGTGTCCCAAGCGGGTGGAGATATTGTTGTGACGTGCCCCCGCGACCTCCGCTATCGTATCCTTGATGTGCTTGAAGAAACTGGAGCGACTATTCGTTCATTTGATGTCGATCAAGGTACCATTGAGGATGCGTTCGTGGAGATAGCAAACAAGCAAACTGCGTAATCAATATATGTAGTAGTTGACGATCCATACGTGGAAAATCATTCGGATAGACGAGTTCTTATTTATGTATTTGCCAGCATCTCTTAGTGGCTCCGACACTCAGATCTCGCCAGATTACCTTTCGGCAGATAGCTCGTCAGCCGTACACAGACTGGCCCGCATACAATTCGACGCCGCTGTACGACCGTGCTTCTCTCACCGCGCTGGAATCGGATGTCCGAGTCGTTTCAGAGGTCTGGTTTACTCATCCGAGTCACGACTCGGTTGAGCAGTTCGTCTGTGAACTTCCACTAACCTACTTCCGATTCGAATCTCACGACTGCTATGAGAATTCGACATACTATGATATGGAAACCCTTCTTCGCGTGTTCGTACTGAAAGAACTTCATGAATGGGAGCATGAAACAGCACTCGTCAGTTACCTCAAGAATCACCCTGAACTCTGCGAACAACTGGGTTTCGAGTCGATTCCGGACCAGTCAACACTGTGGCGGAGCTGGCACGATCGGTTCACTGCTGACCTCAGGGAAACAGTTGAGGCGGCGGCTCGAACCATCCTCATCAAAGCCCAGAATGCGGGTGTCGCGGTTCCGCGTGAGCCGGCACGAAAGCTCCAATACCACGGGAACGAGTCTGGTGAGTCAGACCCGGATGATCAAACCACGTTGAAGCAGGCAGAGAAGATCACTGACCACGTCAGCCGCATCGTTTTCCCGGCGTTCTCGCTGGACCGTGGCGAGGGCTGTGCAATCCACGAGAACGCCTACTGGGGCCTGCAGACATATCTCGGACTTCGTGAGAGTCTCGCTGCAAATGAGGGGGCTCGCAGTTTCGTCTACGAGTCGACTCGGGAGCGGACACCACTCGGGCACGCTCATCGTGACCACATTCGCAACCTCTCGATACCGGAAGTTCGAGAGATGTACCGACAGTCAATTCGGCAACTCATCAACGAGGTCGCAGAGACGGAGGAGTTCTTCCGCGCAGGGATCGTCGCCATCGACATCACCGAAGCCGACCCATTCACAGGCGACCGCACGGGTCACGAGGACGAAATCATCGGAACGAAAGAGAACACCGACGAGTACGCCTACCAATGGGCGACAGTCCAGTTGGTCGGCAACGCCGTTCCGCTCGTGCTTGATGCCCGCCCGGTACGGAAAGGCGAGTCACGCAAGGAGATAGTCGAGAACTTGCTGGATTCGGCTGAAGAGCTCGTCCACGTCGATAACGTGCTAATGGACCGGGAGTTCGACAGCCAGCACGTTCTGGAGATGATCAGCCAGCGTGGACTCTCCTACGTCGTTCCCAAGCGGATGCAGACCAGCGAGAAAGCCCAGGCCAAGCGGTTGCTTCGACATGATCAAGACCGGTACGAGACTAACCGGAACCTCCATCTCGGGAAAAACGAGTGGCACGAGACGACGCTGATCTATCGTCGAAAAGAAGATTCCGAGCACGACGATCACCGGCAGTACTCGGTATTCATGACGAATCGCGGTAGTGGTCACCTTACGGAGTACGGCTATCGCTGGGAGATCGAGAGTGGGTACAGGTCGATCAAA
>NZ_SPQG01000013.1:0-32329 GCF_004944975.1 Halorhabdus amylolytica | reverse complement strand
GGCTGCGACGACCTCGAAAGATTTCGGGCTCAGGTTCTTCTACTTCGCGTTCGCGTGTCTGCTGTACTCAATTTGGCGGGCAGTCGATCTGCTCGTCCAGGTTGAATTGACCGGGGAGTACGAGCACTCGCCGATCGTGACAGCCGATAATACGCTGACGCTGCTGAAGAAGGAAACCGGAATTGGGTAGAGAGGCTCTCAGTCTGGGTTAGCGAGGCGTCCGAGTGGCGACACTATCCGATGTCTCGGGAATGCTCCGAATTAGTTTCCAGTTCAACAAGAATCTCGGTTTGGAGAGGGATCTGAAGCAGGTTCCGCTCGTCGATTCAGCTGAAACTACGCATCACAGCCCCGCAAAACCCACTGTAGTCTCAACTCCCCTGCGTTCGGGAGGATGAGATTTACTTTTCTCACTGCATATGCTCCCGTTCTTCGCAAGGGGCTGAACCAGATACCGAACGAAGACAAGCTTTGCCGGATGACGGTTCCGACGAGATCTGGTCTGTCCGGGTGAACGGATCCAGCCACAACCCTCTCCAATAGATACAACTAATCCTTTTATAATAGCGTAACTGAAAAGATGGTTAGAATCCAAGTCTCGCAGAGAAACGCTGCCAACAGGTAATACTCAACAATGACAATTACTGCCGAAATCCATCTCCGTTCACCGTTGCTACCGCTCGTCGACGTCGCCGAACTGCCACAGATCGACGAGGTACAGTGCCCACACGTGCTCGGACTGGAACAGGGCGTCCAACGGTTCGTTGTCGAGATCGACGCCACTGAATCCCTCTCCGAGGAGCGGTTCCTGGGTCTCGATGAAATAATCGAAGTGACCGATATCGGGGCCGCAAGGGGGAAAGAGGTCTACAAACTGGCTGTCGTCCTGGGAGAGTCAGTCGCGAACGCGTTCGAAGCCACGCCAGATGCGGGGCTCGTCGACGCGATACGCATTACTCCAGCGGGGTGGTACGAGCAGAAAGTCTTCAAAGACTATCCCGCGTTCAAGACGTTCCAGACTAGCTGTGAGGAGCACGACATCTCAGTCGAGCTCCTCTCGATCACGCAGAACCCCTCGATGTCCGAGGAATCGGTACCGTATGGATTGACGGAACGACAGTACGAGGCGCTGTCACTCGCGTTGTCCCGTGGCTATTACGAACAGCCACGCCAAACGACCGCTAAAGAGCTCGCAAACGAACTGGATATCTCCCAGCCCTCGATGTCGGACCTTCTCAACCGGGCCGAGAGCCAACTCATCTCTGCAACACTCGGTCCCTCTCCCCGTCTGGAGACCCTCGCGCAGTAGCCAGCGATCCGCCGGGCCGAGCGCCCGACCATCAGTATATCAATGGACGTTTTTCATAGGATCGAACCTATGCGCTCTAGCCACCGAGATGAGACTGCATTCAAACGATGAAGGCAGCAACGTATCACGGCCCTGGCGATATCCGGATCGAAGAGAGGGCCGGCCCGGAGATCAAGGAACCAACTGACGCGATCGTCCGTATTACCCATCGATTTGCGGTTCGGATCTGCGGCCGTACCGGGGCGCAGACGAATACGACGAAGGAACGCCCATCGGCCACGAACCCATGGGCATCGTCGAGGAAGTCGGGGCGGCGGTCCGGCACGTCCAGCCGGGTGACCGGGTGTTCGCCCCGTTCGGAACAAGCTGTGGCCAGTGTGAATTCTGTCCAAAGGACTCCACACCTCGTGTGTCAAACCGCGTGTTGATCTATGCCATCGTCGACACGAATCACGAGCGTAGAGCCTCTATCATAAGTAGTATCATTCGATTTCAAGGGGAAGACGTGCTAAATACCGGGGCTTCCGTTCCTGATCAGGCCTCTCTGACAGACTGGTGAGGTACGTAGCACCTTCTAGAATTCGATATATAGATACACACGAACACACAAATCATGAGTGAAGGAACGGCCCGGAGTACGGTCGGCCCGATAATATTTGCAGATGAAACAGCTCGCCGGCAACTTCTCGAAACGGGCGAAGTCGTCACGTTCCGAACAGACAAGCGAACGACGGGGCAACCTGGACGATCGAGCAACGTTTGCAAGTTCGACTATGTTCCGTCCGCTCCGTCGTGTTTACGTTCCTCCGCCGCGTGCGGCCGGTATGCTCATCACGCTCGAGGGGATCGACGGGAGCGGGAAGACCTCCGCCAGAGAGTTCCTCCAGGAGCGGTCGGCGGAGTTCGACGCCGAGTTTACGTTCACCCGGGAGCCGACCGAATCCTGGTACGGCGAGGCCGTCCAGCGCTCAATCGGTGACGACGACGCCGACTCGCTGGCGGAGTTGTTCCTCTATACGGCCGACCACGCCGCCCACCTGGCGAACACCGTTCGGCCCGCCCTCGAACGTGACGAAGTCGTCATCTCCGACCGCTACTCTGACTCGCGGTACGCCTACCAGGGCGCGACGCTTGCCGACCGCCTGGACGATCCGCTGGCATTCGTTCAGGAGATTCACCAGCCCTGGACGCGCCCGCCGGACGCGACGATCTACCTCGACGTCGATCCCGAGACCGGGGCCGAGCGGAGCGGCGTCACCAACAAGTTCGAGCGCGTCGAGCAGTTGCGCGCCGTCCGGGAGCACTACGAGCGACTGCTCGACGCGGAACCGGAGCGGTTCGTTCGGATCGACGCGATGCGTTCGCCGGACGACGTCCGGGAGGACGTTCTCGATGCGGTTCGGGGAGCGCTCGCCGAACAGTAACGCGGTGGGAGTTATCTTTCACTCCCAGGGATGGCCCTCGTCCTCGGGCCAGAGGGGATACCAGTAGGCCTCGTCGTCTTCGAGGTCGAGTTCGCCGTCCAGCACGCTCTGGAGTTTGAACTCCGCGGTAGCGTCGCGCTCGTGTTCGCCGGGTTCCGGTGCGAAGGGGTAGTACGCCCCGCGGCGAAAGGAGTAGACCCAGTAGACGTAGCGATCGCTTTCGTCCCAGCCGGTCGCGTTGTCGGGATTGCTAAAGGCGAAGACGGCCGCGAGCAGTCGCGAGCCGTAGCCGTTTTCGACGAGCGTGTCAGCCGCGAAGTGGACGCTCGTGATCAGATCCTCGACGTCGTCGTCTTCGAGGACGACCCAGGTGTAGCCGTGGGCGTCTTCGACGAATTCCGCGGCCGTGCCCGTCTCGACCTCGCCGGCGGCCAGAATCTGCCTGACTTCTTCGATGGCGTCCTGGAAGTCCGTGCTGTCGACATCCGAAAAACACAGCGCCGCTTCGCCCGCCGGCTCGTAGCCCAGGTCGGCCTCCATCGTCACGTAGGCGGTGCTCATTCCGAAGAGGTCCTCGGGATCGGCATCGCGGGTCGCGTCGGCCTCGGCTTTCAGCCCCAGGACAGACCTGATGCCGTCGAGCAGTCCCATAGGATTCGTTTCCACGGTACGTACTTAGGCGTCGCGGGATCGCACATTCAATCCCGCTTCGATCCCGCTTCGAACGTTTCCTGTACCTTTCGCAGCCGCTTGATCCGCTTCGCGACGGGTGGATGCGTCCAGGGAAGCGTCAACAACCCGGTCCCGCTCGGCACGATACAGAAGGCGTTCAGGCCCGCGATCGACCGGAGATCGCTCTCGGGCCGCCGGTCACGACCGTGCAGGGTCGCCAGCGCCTCCGCGAGCGCGACGGGTTTGCCCGTGATTGCGACTGCTCCACGATCGGCCGCATACTCCCGGTAGCGCGCCAGTACCAGCGTTCCGGGGAGACTCACTACCAGCAACGCCAGCGAGACGATCGCGAGGACGATCACGAGCCCGATATACCCCAGAAAGAGCGCGAACCCGTTCATCCGTTCGAGGCTGCCCGACAGCGTGAGCAGCGCGACCGTCGTCGGGAAGCCCGCCACTGTCAGTACCGTCGAATCGCCATTCTTGCAGTGGGCCAACTCGTGGGCCAGCACCGCGTCGAGTTCGTCGTCGTCGAGCGTCTTCAGGAGTCCGAGCGTGACACAGACGACTGTCCGATCGCCCGTCCCGGCCGAGAGGGCGTTCGGCTCGTCGCTGGGGATCACGGCAACCGGCGGTCGCGGCATATCCGCCTGTCGGGCCAGGCGGTCGACGGTGTCGAACAACGCAGGGTAGTCCTCGCGGTCGATAGCGACCGCTTTCGTCATGTAGTACGTCAGTCGATCCGCTTCCCGGACCAGGATTGCGAGAACGACCACGACGACGGCGAAGACGGCCACGGCGACTTTCCATGGCGACAGCAGCACAATCAGGCCAAAAAGCGCGCTGTAGCCCCCAATCGAGAGGACGAGCGCGAGGACCATCCGACGGGCAAGCCGGCGGTCACTTTTCCATTCCATGATGTCACGTTGGGGTGACACGAGCAAGAACTCTGTGCTTTCCTCGCTAGCGCATGGGAGAGGTCAGTTCAATCCGACTTCTCGAACGAGGACGCTCCTGTCCCGGGCTGGGCCGGCTTGAGGCCATCGCGAACCCGATGCCAGGAGGGTAACAGCGACCGGTGTTTCACCAGCAGGAACCCGATGAAGATGGCGAGAAAGCCGACCATCGTCGTCGAGTCGATTATCTCGCCGAGTACGAGCCAGCTCAGGCCCGTCGCGACGACCGGTTCGAGGTAGACGATCAGGTTGCTCTCGGTCGGGCCGATCCGATCGAGGAGACTGAAGTAAAGCGAGAAGGCGACGATCCCCGGGCCGACGACGAGGAAGGCGAGCGAGGCGATCGACAGCGGCGTCCAGACGATCGCGCCGACGGACTCGCCGGTCGCGTAGCTGGTCAGACAGAGTAGACCGGATCCGAGGAGCATCGCCCAGCCCTGGAGTGCGACGGCCGAGAGATCCGTTCGGAGCGGCCGGGTCGCGACGGATCCCAGCGCAAAACTCAGCGTGGCGAGCACAACGAGCCCGATCCCGAACAGGTTCGCGCTCGCGACCGTGTTCACGCCGACATCCGAGATGATGACGACGCCGGCAAGTCCGACGAGCAGTCCCGCGACCTGCAGCGCGGTGAGGTCGCTATCCGGGAGCAACGCGCTCGCGAAGACGGCTGTGAGTGCCGGCGAGAGACTGACGACGATAGCCGCGACCGCGCTCGGGACGTGTTCCATGCCCAGATAGAGGAACGCGTGATGACCGGCGATCATGAACACACCGGCGACGAGGACACAGCCGGCGTCGACGAGCGACCGTGGATACCACCGGCGGACGAGAGCCGGGGCGAAGCCGATCACGACGATGCCAACCAATGCGTACCGCAGGCCAGCGAACAACAGTGGCGGGAAATACGACAGTCCCACGTCGATCGCGAGGAACGAACTCCCCCAGAGGACGCCGACCAGCAGTGAGAGGACGAGAGATCTCGACCGCATTATCTATGCGTTCTGTAGGTAAGTATAAGAAACTAACGCTACTTTGAATTGGGTTCAAGTATAGATTGTATAATGGGACAAAGTCCTATATTACTCGGCGTTGTTCGAGAGATACTCCAGCGCTTCGGTCTAGCGGAGCGGAGCATACTTATCGATCACCGCCGACCGTGTCTGGCATGGACGAACGCGACGTGCGGATCCTCAAAGCGATTGCTGATCTCGGGACCGACAGTCCGGAGCGGCTTCACGAAGAGACGGACATTCCCGTCTCGACGATCCACTACCGGCTCAGTAACCTCCGGGAAGACGGTGTGATCGAGAACGACCTGAACGACATCGATCTGGACGCGCTCGGGCTGGGAGTAACGGTTATCGTCGAGGTGCTCGCGGCGTACAGCGGGACTTACGATGCCGTCGCCGAGAAGTTCCGCGCAATCGAGGGCGTCACGCAGGTCTACCTGACGATGGGTGAGACTGACTTTATCGTGGTCGCTCACCTGACGGACGCAGACATGGTCGAACGGCTCATCAGCGACTTCGAAGCCTTAGAGGAGGTCGAGCGGACGAACTCGACGTTCGTTATCTCAACGCTGCAGGACAGCCAGCGGGCCCTGGAGGCCTACGAACTCGACACGCTACTTGACGAACTCGTCGAAAAGTAATCAAATGGTTACAACCGTCCGTATCAGTATTTCTTGAGCGAAACGACGTACGGTAAGTAATTAAACAGTTTCACACCGATCGGTAGCCCAATGACAGTGAGGCTAATGAGGTAGGCGGCCAACGTCAGGAGGCCGCTGGCCCACCAGCCGATCAGAACGAAGTACACACCCCGGACGAGAAGACCCGGCGAACTGCCACCACTGGATCCGCCCATTTCTACAGTCTCGACTGATTCTTCGGACTCGAGTGATTTCAATGTCAGCGTATAGGGTGCCTTGTTTATTAGCTTGATTCCGATAGGCAAACCGACGACTGTCAGATTAAGCAGCCATGCCATTCCAAGGACAATCCCAGTCAGCCACCAGCCGACAAACATAAACCATACACCTCGAACGATCAACGACGGACTATCGGACATTGTTACTCGTACTCCCGTTGTTGTTCACGAACTGTGTTCTTCACTTCTTCATACGCCGGAACACCGTGCCAGACAAGTCTATTGTTCGCACCGGCCTGGAATTCGATCGTGCCGTGACCGACCAGTCTCTCGAAGATCGACTGTGTTGCCCCAATACTCCGGAGATCCGCGATGCGATATTCCATTTCCGTCTTCGAGAGTACACCTATTTTTCCTTTGATACGCTCGTCCGTCACGATGTATCGGGATTGCATCCGTGACACGACGACGTACCCAGCGATGAGTCCCGTACCGACTATACCAGCCAAGGGGGCTTCGCCGACGAGGCCGCCAAAAAATACGACGACGGCGAGCGCAATTTGTTTCCACCAAACCGTCCAGCTCGGTCGTCTATTCTCAAGCACGGACTCCCCTTCCATCAGCTTTACACCGTCTGTCTGCGCATGATGTTTGACATCTGTTGTTCTATTTGTCTCTACAGACATCACCGCGGATTTTGAAATAAAATAATATAAAAGAAGCGATACTATCTGGTACGGCACGGTGTAAAAGAATGACAACTGTCCGTATCAGTTTGTTACAGCCGGCAGTAACAATGACATTGAAGCCCATCTACCCAAAACACTGATTCCGGAGATGCACAAGACGATGGTGCTCGGAAATCCAAACACGGCCCTTTGATGAACCGTCAAAACGACGTCTCCATCTCGCGCTCGAGTTCCTGTAGTCGCTCGATACGGTTCTCCGTCGTGGGGTGGGTCCGGAACAGTTGGCCGATCATCCCCTTCGAAATAGGGATGATGAAGAAGGCGTTCATCTCCGACTGGCTACGCAGATCCTCCTGTGGGATCCGGTCCATCCGGTTGTCGATCTTCGCCAGCGCGGAGGCCAGCGCCGAGGGCTGGCCGGAAATGATCGCGCCGCCGCGATCGGCCGCGTACTCACGGTAGCGGCTGAGTGCCCGGATCAGGATATACGAGACGATCCAGACCACCAGCGAGACGAGGATGGCGACGACGATCCCCCCACCGCCGCGGCGGTTGCGTCCGCCCGCGAACAGCCAGCCCCAGCGGACGATCATGAACGCGATCGTCGAGAGGAACGACGCGATCGTCATCACGACGACGTCCCGGTTCTTGATGTGGGCCAGTTCGTGGGCGAGGACGCCTTCCAGTTCGTCCTCATCGAGCGTCTGCATGATCCCCGTCGTCACACAGACGGTTGCGTTCTTCTTCGAGCGTCCAGTCGCGAAGGCGTTGGGGACCGACGAGTCGGCGACTGCGACGTCAGGTTTCGGCAGGTCAGCCTGCTGGGACAGCCGCGAGACGCTGCGATGGAGTTCCGGATACTCGTTCTCGTCGACCCGCCTCGCGCCCATGCTTCGGAGGGCGAGTTTGTCGCTGAAGAACAACTGGCCGAACGAGAACAGCCCCATCACGACGACGATACCCACGAGACCGACCCCGGCGCTCGCGAGGATGCCGACGAAGACGATGTAGAGGACGAACAGCAGGAACATCGTTACGATCATTCGCCCGCGCAAGCCCCAGTCCGGTTGCCACTGCATACGCGAGGCTGTAGGGTGTCAGCGAAGAAAATCTCTCCGGGCGAACGCGACGTCCTGTCGATCGAGAGACCAGATTGACCCCCAATATTGGGGGTCCAGGTGAGAACACTCTTTAGGGCGACGCCGGATTGACGTATATGACCGAGCGTTACGACGTGGCGATCGCGGGTGCCGGGCCTGCCGGCGCGCAGGCTGGCCGCGATCTCGCGCGGCGGGGTTACGACGTGGTGGTCCTCGAGACGGAAGCCGAAGCCGAGTTCCCGCGTGCGAGCAACAAGTCCACCGGCGGGACCTTTCCGTCGATGCTGTCCTCGTTTGGTATTCCGGACGACGTGGTGATGCAGTTCACCGACAGCGTCGTCATCGAGTCGCCGAACGAGTTCCTCCGCAAGGAACAGACCGGCGCCGTCCTGGACTTCGGCGCGTTCAAGGAGTTCCTGGTCGAGGACGGACGGAAGCAGGGTGCCGAGTACCGCTTCGACGCACGCGTTTCGGGACCGGTCATGGATGGCGGAGACGTTGACGGTATCCGGTACAACGGATCGACGGAACTGTATGCCGATATCATAATCGATGCGACAGGTCCGGCTGCACCGATAGCATCGGAATTGGGGATTTCGGATCTCAAACGTGACCGCCACGCCATCGGCGTCGAGTTCGAGATGGAGGGCGTCGACCTCGATGCTTCGGGGTACGCCGATCTCCACGACGCCATGATGCTCCGGCTGGACCACGAGTACGCTCCTGGCGGATACGCCTGGATCTTCCACACCGGCGGCGACACCGCGAAGGTCGGCCTCTGTTACATCAACAACGGGAGCTACCAGCGCTACGCCACGGCCGATCGTACCATCGACGGCTACCTCGAACACTGGATCGACACTGATCCACGCTTCGAGAACGCGACGAAGATCGAGGGTCGCCAACATCGCGGTTCGGCGCATATCCAGCCGCCGGGTGGGATGAGTACAGACAGCTTCATGGCGATCGGCGACACGGTGCCGTCGATCGACCCGCTCTGGGGCGAGGGCGTCCACAACGGGATGAAATCCGGTCGTGCCGCTGCGGTCACGGCCGATCAGTCGCTGACGCCCGACGAGCCCGATACTTCCGCCGAGGCGATGGAATTCTACGAGAAACTCTGGCACCGCGAGGTCGCCCCGCGGATGGATTCGCGGCTGCGGATGACCGACATGCTCTATCTCGCTCCGAACGGGCGATACGATCGACTGCTCGCCGACCTGAACAGTCTCGACGACGAGACGCTCGCTCGGGCGAACAAGGGAAGCTGGCGGGCCATCGCGAAGCTACTGCACGTCGGCGACCTCCCGATCCTCGCCCGGTTCGCGATGGATCGGCTGACGTAGTCGAACCACGGGGCTGTCGGTCGACCACATTGCGACCGCGCCTAACTACCTACTGTGGTCGAGGAGTGAGATGTCTCTCTACCGTGGAAACAGCGTCGAGACGCGTGCATTCTCCTTCAGGCGCAGCCCTGACTCGCCGACCGTGAGGGATACGTGAGGCAGTTCCGCGACCCGGAGCGTCGGATGGGTCGCCCCACGTTCGACGATCGCTGTCCGCGGTTGAAGCAGAGCCGGGCCCGATAGCGATTCGTTGTACTCGATCAGGTACGTTCCCGGCTCGAGGTGCCACCACTGGTAGTCATCGTCTTCGTTACGCCACACGCGAGGATAGGGGTCTCCCGCTGCCGGTTCGAGTTCGCCACCGCCGAAATCGACGCGTCCCGGGGCTTGGATGGTGTAGATCTCCGTCACGGTGAGGTCGACACCCCCGTCGTCGCGCACCTGCGTCGGTTCGTGGACGATCCCTTCGATCGAATCGAGCAGGTCGCTCATGTGTCCGAACAGACGCCTCGACGACAAAATCATTGCTCCCTGGGCGTCGGGAACCAGTGAGAGCCGGTCACGGACCTGACCCAGTCGAAACCCGCGCCGCTTTTACAGACTTGCCCCGTACAGGAACCCAATGACGCGATCGGGTGCGTTCTGTCCGCGTTGTGGCGATCCCATCGAGAGCGATCCGGGGGAACGCCCGGATCATCCGGAGGCTCGTGATCCGGACAGCGTGCTCTGTGACGCCTGTTACTTCGAGGAGTTCGATCTCGTGGATGCGCCCGATCGGATCGAGGTGCGGGTCTGTTCGCAGTGTGGTGCCGTCCACCGGGGCAACCGTTGGGTCGACGTGGGCGCGGAAGACTACACCGACGTCGCCGTCGACGTGACCAGCGAGGCGCTGGGGGTTCACGTCGAGGCCACGGACGTCTCCTGGCAGGTCGCGCCCGAACAGGTCGATCGGAACACGATCCGGATGCACGCGACGTTCACAGGTGTCGTCCGTGAGACGGCCGTTACCGAGGAAGTCGTCGTCCCCGTGAAGATCGCCAGGGAAACCTGCCAGCGGTGTGGCCGGATCGCCGGTGGTTCCTTTGCCAGCGTGGTGCAGGTTCGAGCGGTCGATCGGATGCCCACCGACGAGGAGGAGGAACGCGCCGAAGCGATCGCCCGCGAGATCGTCGCCGAGATGGAGGCGACGGGCGACCGCGAAGCGTTCGTGACAGATGTCGGTTCGGTCGATGGCGGGCTGAATATCAAGGTCTCGACGACGAAGATCGGTCAGAAGATCGCCCAGCGGCTGGTTTCGGAGTTCGGCGGTTCCTTCTCGGACTCCGAGCGACTCATCACCGAGGACGAGGACGGCGAGGAGGTCTATCGCGTGACCTACGCGGTCCGCTTGCCGCCCTTCTCCCCGGGAGAGGTCATCGATCCCGATGACGGCGAGGGACCAGTGCTGGTCCGAAGCGTGCAGGGAAATCTCAAGGGCACGCGACTGACGACCGGCGCGGCATACGAGGCGAGTTTCGAGGACGGTGACGCACCGGACGCCAGACGGCTGGGCGACCGCGAGGATGGCGTCGAGACGACACTCGTGGCGATCGAGGACGAGCACGCTATCCAGGTGCTCGACCCCGAGACCTACGAGACGAAGTCGATCCCGCGGCCGAACTATCTGGACGCCGACGTCGATTCAGTCCCGGTACTGAAATCGCGGGCTGGCCTGCACGTGTTGCCCAGCGGGGGCGACGAGGGTGACGATGAGTGAGGACGATGGACTCCCCGCCCAGGAGGATCGGACCGCGATCGAACCGGACGAAGCGATCGAGGAGGTTGTCGCGGAGAGTGACGAGGATCTCGCCGTCGTGGTCGAGAAACCACGGGCCCAGCGCGCCATCGATACTCTGGAAGACGCGGGTGTCTACGATCCAGATCGGAGCGTCCGGTCCTACGGCGAAGGGTACGTCTCGATCCCTGTGACGGCCGTTCCCGAGACGGTCGAGTTCCGCGAGGTCGTCCGGCAGGTCGGCGAGCCCCGACTGCGGACACTTGCCGACCACTTGCGCGAGCGCGGCTGGGGTGTCGACGAGATCGATCGCGCACCGTCCTCGTGGGCCGTTATCGGGAGCGTTGTCCTCGTCGAGATCGGTGACCCACCGCGTCCCTCGGAGGTCGGCGAGGCGCTGTTGGACCTCCACGGCGAGGCGGATACCGTTCTCCAGCGCCACGGCATCGCCGGTGAACATCGCAAGCCAGACGTGTCCGTTCTCGCTGGCGAGGGTGACACCGAAACGATCCACACCGAGCACGGGACGCGCTACGCGCTGGATCTCGCCGAAGTCATGTTCTCGCCCGGGAACAAGGATGAGCGTTCCAAGATGGGTGAAGTCGTGGCGAAAGACGAGGCCGTCCTCGATATGTTCGCCGGGATCGGCTATTTCACGCTGCCGATGGCCCGTGCCGGTGCGAGCGTGACGGCAGTCGAGCGCAATCCCACGGCGTTCCAGTACCTCCTGGAGAACGCCCGGCTCAACGACGTCACAGATCGCGTCCAGCCCTACCGGGCCGACTGTCGAGACGTGGTCGCGGGTGTCAGTGCCGATCGCGTCGTCATGGGCTATTACGACGCTTACGAGTACCTCGATAGCGCACTGGAGGCGCTCGAAGAGGGGGGCATCGTTCATCTCCACGAGGCGACGCCGGCGGATCTGGTCTTCGAGCGACCGATCGACCGTCTCGAAGCGGCGGCTGCCGATCGCGGACGGTCGATCGACGTGCTCGAGACTCGCCGCGTCAAGACCTATAGCGAGGGCGTCGAACACGCCGTCGTGGATGCACGTGTCGACTGATCGGCTGTCGACGACCTAGGAAGGGCCGACGAGTCCGGAGGGCAACACCTATTCGTTCCGGCCCGCAAACGCCGATATGGACCGACAGCAGATCCTCGCTATCATCCTCGTCGTCCTGATGGTCGGATCGTCGTTCGCCTACGCGGCTTCGAGCCTGTTCTGATCGAAGACCACCCGGCGATTCACGCCCGGAGCGTCCGGTTCGGCGGCCGGCTTGCGCGACGGCGTCGGTCTCGAAGGCCTAGGTCCCGCTGGACTCCTCGACCCCCCGGCCCCGCACCGACGATCAGGGCAGCGACGAGACACACAGTGATGACGAACCGCCGTCGGGTGACGAG
Source organism: Halorhabdus amylolytica (assembly GCF_004944975.1). Lineage (GTDB taxonomy): Archaea > Halobacteriota > Halobacteria > Halobacteriales > Haloarculaceae > Halorhabdus > Halorhabdus amylolytica. The sequence continues at coordinate 19,789 of NZ_SPQG01000013.1, read as the reverse complement.
GTCGGCCAACCGTTGTAGGAGCCCCATGCTCGCTCACCTCCCGCGGATCGGGTACGGTGGGCGGTCGAACGGTTTCGGCGATACCCCACGAGTGTCTGTGACTGCCGATACATCGAGTCGAGGAGGGTTCCAGAGCTGGGTGTGGATTCTGCGGGGTATAGTCGGGGGATTTAACAACAGCTCGCATCCGCGCTTTGTCATGAAACACACGCGTGTCACACTGGAGTTCGATGTCACGTCCGTGCCGGAACTGGTGGCCAGAATAATCGAGTCACCCGACATCGAGGAGCCCCGCGTGATAGACTGGAGTCGAGCGGCACCCGAGGTCGCGACGTTCCTTTACGCGATCGAGAGTGACACCGAGGCGTTCGTCGAGGGGGCCAGAGCCACAGACGGCGTCGATTCACTTCGGGTCGTCGAGACACAGGGGGAGATTTCGTACGTCTTCTTGACGTTACGCGAGCGACTGGAGCCGGTAATCGAACAGGTCACCGAGGCGATCGCGCGGGCCGAATTGATCGTTCGCCGACCGATCGTCTGGCGCGATGGCCTGATGCACTGTCACGTCGTCGGCGATTCGGCGGCACTGCAAGAGGCCCTCGAAGCCCTTCCCCCGGAAGTCGATTGCCGGATCGACGAGATCGGGCAATTTCCCTCGGAGCTGACGAACCCCGCCAGCGTGCTGAGCGAGCGCCAGCGGGAGGCAGCCGCGGTCGCGCTGGAACTCGGGTACTACGAACAGCCCCGGGAGGCGACACACGAGCGGATCGCGGTGGAACTCGGCTGTGCACCCAACACCGCGAGCGAACACCTCCAGAAGGCGGAAGCGAAACTCGTCAGGGCAGGGATGGAACGCGTCAACGTGGTCGATCCGGCGCGGTGACGATGCCCCGGCCCTCACTCCAGCTCCGGGAACCGCTGCAACAGCGTCGAAACGTACGCCCGAAGGTCGTCCTCGATCGTCTCGATCGTTTCGACGACCTCCTCGTGGGAGAGCGGGTCGCCGACCACGCCGGCGGCGTAGTTCGTGATCGTCGACATCCCGACGACGTCCATCCCTAGCTGGTTAGCGACGATTGTCTCGGGGACGGTCGACATCCCGACGGCGTCCGCACCGAGGGTATCGAGCATCTCGATCTCGGCGGGTGTCTCGTAGCTCGGCCCCATCATGCCCGCGTAGACCCCGCCATCGTGGATGGTGAGGTCGGAATCGCCGGCCAGGTCGCGTGCCTCGGCGAGCAGGTCCGGGCTGTAGGCGTTGGTCATATCGGGGAACATCGGCCCGTCGCCCAGCCCCGCCCGGCCGAGGAGGGGATTGGTCCCCATCATATTCAGGTGATCTTCGATGAGCATCACGTCGCCGGGGTCGAAGTCGGCGTTGACGCCACCGGCGGCGTTCGTGATGAGGAGCCGCTGACACCCGAGCTCGCCGAGCGTCCGGATCGGGGCCACGATCGGTGCCATGTCGCCGCTCTCGTAGTAGTGGACGCGGCCGTCCATCCCCAAGACCGTCACGTCGCCGACCGTTCCGAGGACGAACCGGCCTGCGTGGCCTTCGACGGTCGAGGCCGAAAGCCCTGGCACGTCTTCGTAGGAGACCGACAGATCGATCTCCATCTCGTCGGTCATCCCACCCAGCCCGGAGCCGAGCACCATCGCGGTCTCGGGAGTCGAAAGACCCTTCGTCTGGAGCTGTTCCTCGAGGTAATCGACCGGTTCCGTCATACTTCCTTTTATACCGGTTCTACATAAAAAGGGTGTGGTCACGGGTTCGACGACGCTCACTCGGTGTCCCAGACATCTGCGACGGGATTCGAGCCAGACCGTGATCGCCGGGAGCGACGTGCGTTCGATCGTCGAGAGTGTCCCCCATTGGACCGCCCCGAACTGCGACGCGATCGGTTCTCCGACAGTCCATCCAGTGCCGCCCCGGGATCGGGATCCGGCAGGTCAGGGCGCTCCATCCGGTCGACCTGATCGGCGAACCACGCGGGCATGTCCACTCGGGCGCGCTCGAAGAGATCGAGGAGGCTCGCGTCCGCGAGGTAGGTCTCCCCGTGATCGTCGGGCGAGCGGACGATCCGGCCACAGGCCTGGATCACCGTCCGGAGGGTGCTCCGGTAGTACCACGCCCAGTCGCCGTCTTCCAGCCGGCGAGCCACGCGGGAGTCCCGAGTGTTCGGATACGGCGCCTTACAGAGCAGTTGCCACCGACAGAGGTCACCTTCGAGGTCCAGGGCTTCCTCCATCTTCACCGAGAGGAAGACCGTCGGATCGTCGCTTCGCTTCCAGGCGGACAGTTGGCCATCGCGGTCCTCGCGGTCGTGGGTTCGGACGCGCTCGCCGACACCCCACTGCTCCAGTTCCGTGGCGAGGGCCTCGGCGATCGCGTAGGAGTGACAGTGCACCAGTCCCTTCTCCTCGGGGTGGCGTGCCATGAGGGCGAGGAGCGTCTCGGCGATCTTCGGAATCGTCTTCTCGCGCTCCTCGTAGGTCATCTTTCCCTGCGTCACGTCGTACAGCGGGCGGTTCTCGACGGGGAAGGTGTGATCGAGATCGACCAGGGCGACGCGATCGGGGTCAAGGCCGGCGTTCGCACAGAACGCCTCCTTGTTGAGGATCGTCGCCGAGAGGAGCGCGAACTTGTTCCCACGATCCCAGACGGTGTGAGCGAGGAAGCGCTCGGGATTCAGCGGCTTGATCGTGGTCCGGGTTCCCTCGCCATCGGGTTGATCGACGACCCATGTCGTCGGGCTGTCGGGGTTCTGATATTCTTCACGGAACCACTGCAGGTCCGAGCGGAGTTCTTCCAGGCGGTCACGTTGGGCCGCCTCCTCAGGTTCGAGTTCCACCTGCGATCGCAGGTCAGTCAGGCGACGATCGCAGGTTCGGGCCAGTCCGGCGGCGTACTCGGCGGCGGTATCCAGGTTGTCGATTTCGGGCGGGGAACGTTCGTCCCAGACCGGGACAGTCTCGGGGGCGAGTTCGATCGCGGCGTACATCTCGGCCCACTCGCCCAGACCGTGGGCCTCGTCGATCACGACCACGTCGCGTTTGCCGAAGACGTCAGAGCCGGCCGTCTGCATGAAGTACGCGAGCGTCATCGCGGCGATGGATTGGTTGGCGGCGATCGACCGATCCGAGAAGTACGGACAGCGGTGTTTGACCTGACAGTCGAACTCCCGCTCGCGAGCGCAGGGGGCCTGCGTGACGGGCGTATCGGTCTCGCCGGAGAGGATGCACTTGTAGTTCGATTTCCCGCGGATGATCGAGAGGTCGTCGAGAAGCGGGTCGGCGGCAACGTCGTCCAGCTGGGAGACCTGGGGGGTTGTGTAGTAGGCCCCGATCGCCTCGGTGGCGCTGGCCTGACTCCCCTGGCGCGCACAGCCGGCGATCGCCCGGGCGAGGAGGGATTTGCCGCTACCTGTCGGCGCGCGAACGAGTACGACGTCGTTGCCGGCTTCGTAGGCCGCCCGAATCCGACGGAGTGCGTCCTCTTGATTACCACGGTAGGAGGGCGCGGGGAAAGCCGACTCGATGCGGGAAGGATCCACGCTCGCGGAGAGCGGATGCCGGCAGTTAACCGTACCGATCGGCTGGATCGTCTCGACCGGCCGACGGGGGTTCAGCTCATGCGACGCCCAGCCCGACTCGACAGGCGGTGATGGAACGGATCCGACGTTTCCAAAACGTTAAATTCCGTCCAGTGAGACCCGACGGCTATGGACTACCGTCGCCGGACGGTACTCCGCGGGCTCGGACTCGCCGGCGTTGGCACGGCGACGCTGACCGCTGGTTGTCTCGACGAGGGACTCTCGGGAGTTATGGGAGATGGCTACGCGGCGTGGATCCCTTCGCCTGCGGAACTGGCGACCGTCGAGCGGTTCAACCTGCTGTGGGTCGATCCCCAGTCCCTTCGTGAGACTGACGTGGTGTCTCGGCCGGTCGAGACGCACTTCACTGCGGCGATCGAACGGGCACTCGATCTGCTCGGGGTTTCCTTCGACGATCTCACTGGGGTTGCCTGGGTCGGTCACTTTGCTGTCGTCTTCGAGGGTTCGTTCCGGCCCGACCGGATCGCCGACCGATTCGACGATGCTGACTTCCGCTCGATCGGCTCCCACGGAGCGTATACCCTGTACGCCGACAGGGAGACCCTCGTCGCCGTCTCGGACGAGGCGATCGTGTTCGGGCCGTGGGCCGGCGATGGGACGGCCGGGGTGGTCGAGGCTGTCGTCGACGCGCGGGACGGCAACCGGGAACGATACGCGGCGGCCGACGCCACGTTCGCTGACCTGACGGAGGCACTCGGCGGCGGCGACGTCGTTGTCGCCCGGACAGGGGCCGACGTGCCCCCGATCGAGCGCGTCGAGGCGATCGGCGCCACCTGGCGGTTCGACGAGGGGGCGGCGAAGGTCGCCTTCGCATTCGTCTTCCCGGCGGGAGCGACCGTCCGGACGGACCCGATCGCGGAACTGATTCACGGGGACGAGTGGGCCGCCTTCGAGGACCTCGACGTCGGTCGCCGGGGGCGGGTCGGGATCGTGACTGCAACGGTACCGACGCTCTCAGACGAGACCTTCACCCCCATCGAGAGTATCGAGGAGGCAGCCGAAACGCGGCCGACCGCGACGTTCGAAGCCACCTACGGGAGCGAACGACGGACTGCGACGATCATCCACGCCGCCGGGGACGCGATCCCACGGAGTCGACTCCTCCTCCAGGGCGAGGGGTTCCGTCCGGATCCGAACGTGGATCAGGACGAGCCGGGCCGGTGGGCAGAGGATCCGTCCGGGCTGTCGACGGCGGTCGAACCGGGTGATAGTATCACCGTCGGGATCTATCCCGGGGCGACCATCGAGTTACGCTACCGGCCGATCGGTCGGGGCGAGGTCGAGACGCTCCGGACCTTCGAGGTGGCGTAGCCCTACCGTTTTTGGTCCGTGTGGCCGTTCGACACGTATGGACGTCAATTGTGAGGGGTGTGCGGGCTGTTGTCTCGACTGGCGTCCGCTGGCCGACGGGGTGTTGAATCACGAACGCCAGGGGCCCAGGGAACCGCTTGACGACACGTACAACCTCGCTCTCCTCCGGCGTGACGAGGTCCGGGCGTTCGTCGAGGCTGGCCTGGCCGACGCCCTCGTCCCGCGGCTGTGGACTGCAGGCGACGACGGCGTCACCGTCGACGGGATCGACCTCGCGTCGATCGCGGGGCGGCCGGCCTTCGGCGTCGGTCTCCGAAAGGTTCCCAAGCCCGTCGCTCCGTTCGACCACGAACCGTCCTGGCTGTCCACGTGTGTCTTCCTCGATCCCAGCACGCTGCAGTGTCGCATCCACGACGACGAGTTGTATCCGGAGACGTGTCGGACGTATCCGGGCACGAATCTGCTACTCGATGTCGAAACCGAATGTGAGCGCGTCGAGCGCGAATACAGCGGCTGGCGGTTACTCGACGACGACCCACCTGCGGACACCGAACCGCTGTTCGATCCGGGCGCCCTCGGGACCGCTGTTTTCGCCCACCCTGATCCCGGTCGGATCGCGGACGCCGTCGAGAGACTTTCTGAAGGGGAATCAACCCGCAAGGACCGCGCGGAGTTCGTCGCTATCGCCGCGGCCGCCAGTCCCGGAACGGTGGCGATCGCGGACGAGTATTACGAGCGAACGCTGGAACGCGCACTCGACGCCGGATCGTGGGTCGGCGCGGCCATCGAGAAGTGGGAGTCCCTGGAAAGGAACGGGGAGGCGGACCCGTCGCTTGCCACGTCCGTAGAGGGGGAGCGCGGCGCACCGCCGACTCCGGGATGGGAGTCGGTCGGGTCCGATCACCGGGACTGATCGGCCGTGTACCTACCGGGGCATGGGCGTCCGGCAGAACAATCACCGTGGCTCAATCGGACTGGATCTCTTTGAATGTCTCCAGCAGATCCTCGGTGGAGTCGTCGCCTTCGAAATCGACGCTGCCGTGATAGGTCGATCGGTCGTCGTCGAAACTCGCGTCGACCGAACTGTTCTTGCGTTCACGGCGTTCGTGCTCCGCTTCGTCATAGGCGCCCATCGACATGGTATAACACACCCAATGTTCACTATATATCCCTATCAATGTAACGGTTGCCCACGGCACTGAATCACACGCACGGTGTCGCGTCTCTCGGCCAGCCACAAACGCTTTCCTCGTGCCGGCCCGACTCACGGCAAATGACGGACGTTCATCCGGGCCAGCGGATCGCAGTGCTGGCCGACTCCCAGAACCTCTATCACACCGCCCAGAGCATCTATCAGCGCAACATCGATTACGAGGCGTTGCTCTCGGCCGCGGTCGACGACCGGCAGCTGACGCGGGCGATCGCCTACGTGATTCGGGCCGACGCCGACGACGAGGAACGGTTCTTCGAGGCGCTGGTCGACATCGGTTTCGAGACGAAACTGAAGGACATCAAGACCTTCGCCGACGGGTCGAAGAAAGCCGACTGGGACGTCGGAATGAGCCTTGATGCCGTCTCGCTGGCCCCCCACGTCGACACGATCGCGCTGTGTACCGGCGACGGTGACTTCTCCCGGTTGGTCTCACACGTCAGACACGAGGGCGTCAAAGTAGAGGTCTACGCGTTCGGCGAATCCACCTCGGAAGAACTGATCGACCGCGCCGAGTCGTTCACCGATCTGAGCGAGGACACCGATCGGTTCCTGTTGTGACTACACCGGCCGGCCTTCGCCGGACGTGCCCACGAGAAGTGCGCCGGCGGCCAGTCCGAGGGCGGCGACGCTCCCGGCGACGATCGGCAGGACTTCCGTGACGCCCCCGGCGAGGATGATGACGCTCGAAACGAGCAGCAACGCGAACCCCGCGAGTCGTTTCGTCGAATTCGTTGTCATACCTCCTCGTACTGCGGCCGCGTCCATAAATCGCCCAGTACCCCCTCCCGATTGCCGTCGTCAGCCATCTTCGATCGGACGGGTTTCGCCCGCTGAATGCCAGCGGTTATGTCTCTCGGCCGGCAAACGGGAAGCAATGGACGAATGGCGTCGCCTCGAACGGATCGGGACCTACCAGTTCGGCGCCGGTGCCGGTCCGGCGTTGTTCGCCGACCCCGAAGAGTTGTCGATCACACGATCGAAGTCAGGTCGTCCGCGACAGGTTCACGGCCCCGACGGACGGATCGTCACGTTCGGACAGGACGGCCGGTTCACGCTCGGACTCGCCGGCGGTCGGCGGCTTCAGGCCGCGCTGTCGCCGCCGGGTTATCGGGTCGTCGTCGGCGAGGAGAGCGATCCGTTCGTCCGGGACGGGCGCAACGCCTTTGCGAAGTTTGTTCGCGACGCCGATCCGTCGATCCGCGAGGGCGACGAGGTGGTGATTGTCCGTGAGGACGACACGCTGCTTGGCGTCGGGCGAGCGGAACTTCCGGCGAGCGCGATGGCGGATTTCGGAACCGGGATGGCCGTGGCGGTCCGTGAAGGGGCTAAAGTGTAGACACGAGGGGCAGGTGACGGACGAACCGTCGTCAATACGTCGCCTTCTTCGCCGTACCCTCGCCGACCAAGGACCATGTGACGGACGAACCGTCGTCGATACGTCGCCAGGCAGACGAACTATCGTCAGTACGTCGCCAGGCGGACGAACCGTCGTCAGTACGTCGCCAGGCTTTTTATTGCGCGTTGCCCACGGAGGGATATGTTTGGAGGAGGCGGCGGCGGACTCAATCCGCGGAAAATGAAGCAGATGATGGAACAGATGGGGATCGACCTAGAGGACATCGACGCCGAGGAGGTCGTCATCAAAACCCCCGAGGAAGAACTTGTCTTCGACGACGCCGAGGTCCAGCGCATGGACGCTCAGGGGCAACAGACCTACCAGATCGTCGGCGAACCTGCAACCCGCGAGCGGGGTGGGGACGGCGACGGTGAAAGTGACGCCGGGGGCGACGCCGAGTCGAGTGCTGCGGACGCGGAGATCCCACAGGCGGACGTCGACATCGTCGCCCAGCGCGCGGGCGTCGACGAGGAGACCGCCCGCCAAGCCCTCGAAGAGACTGACGGCGACCTCGCCGCCGCGGTCGCCAGCCTCGAGTGAGCGTCCTGCTCGTCGGGGAGGGCCGAGAGTACCTTCGCGAACGCGGCGAAACCCTGGAGACCGATCTGGGTGTTCTGGAAGTGCCCGAGGATGCCCAGCCGGGGGACACGCTGGAGACCCATCTCGGCACCGCCTTCGAGGTGCGAGCGCTGCGTGGTCCGGACCTCTTCGAGCACTTCGAGCGCACCGGCGCGCCGATGATGCCCCGTGATGTGGGCCTGATCGTCGGCCACACCGGCGTCGCCGACGGCGATCGGCTCCTCGACGTGGGGACGGGGACGGGTGTCCTCGCCGCGTACGTGGGGCGGATGGGTGCGTCGGTCGTGACCTACGAACAGGACGACGACTTCGCCGATGTCGCCCGGGAGAACATGGCGCTCGCGGGTGTCTCCGAGGCCGTCGACGTCCGGACCGGCGACGCGACCGAGCACGCCGAGGAACTCCGTGACGAGGACCCCTTCGACGTGCTGACGCTGGATACCGCCGACGCGGCCGCACTGGTCGAGCACGCGCCCGATCTGCTCGCTGATGGCGGTTTTCTCGCCGTCTACTCGCCGTTCGTCGAGAGTTCGAAGGCAGTTGTCGAGACGGCACGCGAGGTCGGGCTCTCGGAGATCGAGACCCTCGAGACCATCCAGCGCGAGATGGACTTCGACGACCGCGGGTCGCGCCCCTCGACTGCGGGCGTGGGTCACACCGGGTATCTGACGTTCGCTCGGTTGGTCTAGAAATTCTCTCGTGTCGAACCATCGACGACCGGTTCGATACGATTTAACGCCCGGAGAGTGTGGATACCTCAAATGCAGCAGTATCTCGATCTCGTCGAACACGTCCTCGCGGAGGGAACGTACAAGCCCAACCGGACTGGCGTCGACACGCTCGCGGCCTTCGGCTACGATTACGAGGTCGACTTACAGGATGGCTATCCCCTGCTCACGACCAAGCAGCTGGACGGCTTTCGCTGGAACTCGATGATTCACGAGGTGTTGTGGTACCTCTCCGGCGAGGAACACATCCGGAATCTTCGGGAAGAGACGGGGATCTGGGACGACTGGGCCGACGAGGAGGGGCACCTCGACACCGCCTACGGGCGGTTCTGGCGACGCTATCCTATCCCCGAGGACGACGACCGCCTGCCCGGCGAGTCCTGGCCCGAGGCTGACCACCGATGGGTCAACGACGAGGGGACCTTCGACCAGATCCAGTACGTCATGGATCAACTGCGGGAGAACCCTCAGTCTCGGCGACTCGTCGTCAACGCCTGGCACCCCGCCAACGCGGCCGTAAGCACGCTCCCGCCGTGTCACTACACCTTCGTGTTCAACGTCCAGGGCGAGAAGCTGAATGTCCACCTCACCCAGCGTTCGGGTGACGTGGCACTGGGCATCCCCTTCAACATCGCGGCCTACTCGCTGCTGGCCCACGTCGTTGCCGACCGGACAGGCTTGGAGGTAGGTCGGTTCTCCCACACGGTCGTCGATGCCCACGTCTACTGCGGTGAGGGCGAGCGCGGCGAGTGGTACCGCGACAACCGTGGGGAACTCCGCGAACGTGTCCGGGCGGTCGAGGATCGCAGCGAATATCCTGACGTCAAAGACTGGATCGAAGCGGAGGCTCCACCGGAGCCCGACGCACAGAACGCCGATCACGTGCCCAACCTGCTCGAACAATTGTCCCGTGAGCCTCGCGAGCGGCCGACGATCGACGTGGCCGAGAAACCGCTCGATGACCTCGAATTCGAGGACATCCAGCTTCGGGACTACGAGTCGGCGTCCGGACTGGACTTTTCGGTCGCTGAGTGACCATGGCGGACCACGGGAGTGCGGATAACGCGGCACGCGACCCCGATGGCCCGATGATCGTCCTGCTGGCCGCCGTCGCCGAGAACGGTGTCATCGGCAGCGATGGCGAGATCCCGTGGTACTATCCCGCGGATCTGGCCCACTTCAAGGAGACGACGATGGGCCACCCCGTGATCATGGGTCGGCGAACCTACGAGTCCATCGCCGAGCGCCTGGACGGGCCGCTGCCCGGGCGGACGAACGTCGTCCTCTCGCGGTCTGGATTTATGCCGGCCGAGAGCGGGGACGACGGAGCAGGAGAGGGTGAGACGAGCGTCGTCGTCGCCGGAGGTGTCGAAGGGGCGATCGAAGCCGCCGCCGAGACGGGATCGGACGTGGCTTACGTTGCCGGCGGCGCGACTGTTTACGAGCAGTTTCTCCCGCTGGCCGCCCGGATGATTATCACCGAAGTCCCGGAGACGCCCGAGGGTGACACGCGTTTCCCCGAGTGGAATCGGGACGTCTGGACGGTCATCGATCGACGGGAGATCGATGAACTGGCGTTCGTGACTTACGAACGGACGGAAGCCGGCCGAGCGGATCAGGGCACGTCGTAGGTTGCGAGGACTACCTCCGCGCCACTGGCCGGCGACTCCCAGAGGACCTGGACCGTGTCGCCGCTCTCGAGCCTCGAGACGGTGATCGACTCGCCAGCAGTGATCCCCTCCCCCGGCCACTCACTGACGGTCCCCGGACTTCTCACTTCGATCTCCGACCGGGGAACCATCTCCCCGCCGGTGTGGGTGATCGTGACTGTTCCCGATCCGTCGCTCTCGAATTCGAACATCGCCTGCGGTGGTGCCGTCGCGTCGCTCCCGGAGGAACCGAAACCCAGCACGAACGAGCCAAAGACGGCACCGAAGAGCAACAGGATGATCTCGAACAGGGAGATCATCCCGCGCCTGCTCGGTGACCGAACTGACAGTCCCATACCGGCAGATACTGACAAACGAACTATTAGTACTGGCGATCCAGGACGGCTTCCACTCAGTACTCGACGCCCCGGATCAGCGAGCGTAATTCCTCCCGACTCGCGTCCGGTTCGTAGACGATATTCGGAACGTCCAGCATGTCGGCCAGCCCCACCGCCGGATACAGGCCACCGGCGAGCAACATCGCCCCGTCGTGCCAGCTGGCAATCCACCCCTCCATTGGAACCTCACGTTCGTCGCCACCTGTTTCTACTGGTAGCACCGCGTCGTAGCGCGTGAGTTTCGCCCGGGTTCCCGAGGCGACTTCGAAGCGCTCGTCCTCGCCTTCTTCGACGTCGACGAGCCCCTCCTCTCGGAGCTGCTCGGCGAATTCCTCGCGTGCGGCGGCCCGGACTTTCGGGAGTGCCATCGCGGGTCCGAATACAGGGGGCAACGGCGGGGTGAACGAGAGTTGTGTCGCGTAGAAGAGTCGCCAGAGGTGATCCGGCCCGCCGGCCTCCCGGATGTCGGCCCGCAGGGCGTCGTCCTCGTAGCGACGTTCGAACGCGCGGACGGTGAACCCGGCCACCTCGGCGCGGACCTCCTGTCGCCGATCGCGCAACGTCCAGCCTCCCGCGGCCAGGTCGTCCCGGGGGACTGCCGGGTACTGCTCGTCGCTATCGTCGCTGTCCTCGGCCACGGGTCAGTGGTCGTCCTCGCGCCACTTGTGGTCGCACTCGGTGCAGGTGAAAAAGCGGGTTTCGGACTCGTCGGCGGCGCGGATCTGCTTCATCTCCCAGAACGCGCGGTCGTTGCCACACTCCGGACAGTGGGCTTCTGTCGTCGGGCGGGCGTCCTCCTCGCTCTCGCTCAAGTCGACAATCTCACCCTCTTCTTGACCCTGTGTGGTAACCATCCCACCTTCGGTGGCCTCCTCACGTGGTTTCTCGGCGCCGCAACTCCCACAGACCCACAGATCGCCCTCGGTCTTCATCATCGAACCGCACTCGTCACAGAATTCCATGTCGGGCGTATGCCAAGGGGTGAACTTAAACGCCCGGGTTTGGGCCATCGGGGGCGCGAGCGCAACAGGTTCACTGCGTCCGATCGTCGCCGGTGGCCGACCAGTCCGAACAGGCGTCCATGTCGTCCATGTATCGTCCGTGAAAGTCACAGTAGGGTTCGATAGCGTCCTCGTCGACGCGGACGTAATGGAAGTGCTCGCAGTTGCCGCAATAGCGGTCCGGAGTGGCCCGTTTTCGAGCTGCTTCGAGGACCTCAGCCCCGTCATCGGCTGCGTCGACGGCCGCGGAACCCCCGTCGCTGACCGTCCGCGTGGTTGAGGAGTCGTCACCGTTCGTCTCTGTATTGCCCGTCTGGGTCGGGACCTCGCCGTCAGGATCGGTTCCGAACAGGCCGACCCCGCCCACGCCGCCGAAACTGCCTGTCCCGCCGAGGCCGCCGGCGTCCCGGACCAGTTTGATCCGTCCCTCTTCGGTGATCCGCATCTCGGCGGTCCCGCCGGGGGACTTGCGGGTTTTGAATGTGGCGACGGCGACGAACAGACACCAGCCGGTCGTGACTGCGCCGGCGAAGTACGCACCCAGCGTCAGCAGTGCGACCAACGGGTCGGCGGCCGGCGCACCGGGCCACTGGGTCGGATAGGCGTGCGTGAACAGGGCGACAGCGAAAACGCACAGACTGGCGCCGATGGCGGCGGCCGCTCGGGTCACCCGACTGGTCGGAAGGACGGCGAAGACCCCCACGAACACCGCGGGTAGGCCGAGTCCTGCGAGGACGCCCGCCCACTCCCTGGCGCCGTAGGTCCCCAGGCCGAGCCTGGAGCCGACGTGGGTCGTCGCCAGGACCACCCCCGCCGCGGTCAGGCCGGCACCGAGCGCGAACAGGGCCGCCCCAACGAACACCCGCCGTCGGCTCGCCACGGCCCCCACGCGGCGCCGATAGACGTCTGTCAGGCTGGTCATGCGGAGCGCTAACGCGGGCACACACAAAACTGTGCGTCAGACAGTCGTCTTGCAGTCGGTCGGATCCGAGCAGGTTCCGGTGGGTTGGCCTCCGCGTCCGAAAACACTAATCGCCGAGGCGGTCAAACGCCGGGCATGGCAGACGAAGACGCGGACGAGGCGGACGAACCGGCGGTCGAACTTGGTGAGCGGGAGTCGGTCGAGGGTGTCCCGCTGGCGCGGGTGTCTTCGCGACTCACCTACGGCATCGAGAAGAGCACTGTCCGGCGTCGCGAGGGCGATACGGAGATTCGGACGCCCGACGGCCCGACGCCGCTTTCCGACGTTCTCGATTCCGTCGAGGAGACGTATTTCGAGCGCCGGCAGGCCTTCGAGGAGGCGGTCCGGGCGGTCGTGGGGTCCGGGCCGGTCCCCACCGAGTGACTGTCGGCCATGGTATCGCTGGGGACAGGCTCGATCGACCGGCGATGGTTCGTCCGCGTCGCCGCCGTCGGGACGATCGCCGTCGTCCTGTGGGGACGGGTATCTGTCGGGTCCGTCGACAGTCGCGTGATCCGGGACGTCACGTTCCTGCTCGTCCTCCCGCTCGCGTTCGGCCTCGCTCACGGGCGTCGACTGGGCTGGCGGGTCGACCGACGGGCGATCCGCAACACGGTCCTGCTTTCGGCGTTCGTCCTGCCGTTCTATCTCGTGGGTTCGTGTTTGCCCCAGATCCGGGCGTACTATCCGATGTTTTCGACGAGTGCCGAGCTTTCCGTCTTCGTCCCCCACGCCGGCAAACAGTTCCTCGTCGCACTCGCAAACGAGACATACTATCGCGGACTGCTCTGTGTCGGTGTTCGGCAACTCGGCGTCAAAGCGGTGTTCGTCAGCCCGCTCGTCTACGCGTTCAATCACGTCGGCAAACCGCCGATCGAGATGTTCCTGTCCGGGCCAACTGACGTTCTCTTCGGTGCCGTTGACTACCACAGCCGTTCGATCCTGCCGTCCGTCGTCGCTCACGGCTGCGGACTGGTGTTGCTCGACTGGCTCGTCCTTCACGACCCACTGCTCGCGCCGAGTACCGTCCAGGACTGGCTGTCGTTGTTCCCACTCCCGATCTGACGACGGAGTTACGGAACACGTGACGTGTGGTCGTCGACACGATACTGTCCCTAAGCTGGCGTCGCACCCGGAACCGCATCCATCGCGGCCGTCAGTCCAGCCCGGGCCTCCTCGACGATCGGTTCGAGGTTCTCGTTGTCCGCGAGAGCCAACATCTCCGCCGGATCGACGACGCTGACGCCCGTCCCGTCGCCGTCCTCGTAGACGACCACGTTACAGGGCAACAGCGCGCCGAGTTCGTACTCCACGTCCAGGGCGTCGAAGGCGAGCGACGGATTGCACGCCCCCAGGATGCGATACTGGTCGAATTCCTCGTCGAGTTTCGCGTCGAACGCCGCCTGCATGTCGATGTCTGCAAGCACGCCGAACCCTTCCTCGGCCAGCGCGTCGGTCACGGCCTCGATCGTCTCCTCGAACGTCGCGTCGACTCGATATTGGTTCGTATAGGTTGCCATCGTGAAATCAAGGGCTCCTGACGGGGTAACAGTTTGTTCCCTCACAACTATTGCTCGTTATTGGGTTTATAGAACAATACCATGTCGCCCGTCAGCTCAGCAATCGGCGCAGTCGGCGGATGGGACCGAGTTCGCGGAGCGCGACCCAGAGAGCCGCCACGATCACGAGCGCGATCGGCCAGTGTTCGACCGCCGAGTCGACTGCGAGGGCGGGATCGAGGGCGAACGCCATACGTGCGGATCCGACGGCGATCACGTCAGTCTTTCGTCGTTCCGGTAGCACTCCCGGCTACACGTACTCTTTTCTCTCGCTCACCCGTGGCTGAGCACATGACGCTCCCGATCGATCCGACCGAACTCGACGCCGAAGACATCGGCGAAAAGCGCGCGACCCTCGACATGGATCACGAGGCGGCTGTCGAACACGTCCGCGAGACGTTCGTCGACGCCGGTTTCGGTATCGCGACCGAGTTCTCCCCGTCGGAGTTGCTCAACGAGAAGATCGACGCCGACCGCGACCCCTATTACGTCCTGGGGGCGTGCAACCCGGCCGTCGCCGACCGGGCGCTCGACGCCACTGACGGCCGGCTCGGCGGGCTGTTCCCCTGCAACGTCGTGATCCGCGAGGTCGAACCGGGCCGCCAGGAGGTCTATCACGTCTCGATCATGCGGATCGCCCGGCTTGTCGGGATGGCTCCCGACGACGAGACCATGGCCGAGATCATCGCCGACACCGGCGAGTACGTCGAGGAAGCCTACTCGAACCTGTAGGGCTTCTCTCGGTCGGCCCTCGCCGTCTGTGACCGACCCGTATGGATCAGGCCGAGAACCCGTCGGGTTCGTTCTCGGCGTTTTCGACGGCTTTACCGAGGATGTACGGCGTCACGATCGCGTCCAGCAGTGCGACGCCCAGGACGACCCAGCGGATCGTTCCTTCGAGGAAGAAAATCGCGACGAACGCCACGACGACGGCGCCCGAGAGGCCGATCAGTCCACGCACGCGACGATCACGGAGGGGGTTCTCGTCGGTCATGAGCGAGTGAACGAGTGCCCTGTATTGTAAAACCCGGTATTCCGGCGAGCCAGCGACTTGTCCGGGGTCACTGGAAAGTTATAAATTGTTGATGGATACTTGCAGTTCGGATCTAGCCGGTCGGATTGTACCGTCCCCAGTCAGCGAGGGGGATCTCGGCCATCTCGTCTTTCGAGTACGCGAGCGCCTCCGACTGATCGGTCCCTGTGGGCGGGATCATGTCCAGGACGTGCGGTGCGTTGTCGACCGGTTGGCCGTCGGTGCCGATGACGTGGCTGTCCGGTTTCTCCGCGTAGTCGGTTCGGACGCCACCCGTCCCGTAGCCGTCGAATGACGTGACCAGCGACGCGATCTGCTTGCCCTCCGGTGACCCATCGATGGCCTCCATCGGGACGTCAAAGGAGATAGCTGTCCCCTCGACGGCGACGTTCACGTCGGTCGAGACGACATCGCCGGCACCGTTCTCGACCTGCTTGAGTCCCTGTCCGTGCACTGCGATACGGTAGTGATATGGCTCCACGAACTCGGCGTTAATTCCCTTGCGGGCGACTGTCGCGGTCGGAGCGTCTACACCGGCATCCGGATCACGGATGTACACCTGCATGTGCTGGTGTGAGAAGCCGCCGTCGAGACGCCAGGGGTTCTGTACCTCGGTCGCGAAGTTGTACGTGAACTCGACCCGCGAGCGGCTCTCGGCGATTTCGACGCTCGTGATGTCCCAGGGGTTGTCATCGTAGCTGTCTGCAGTCGGGTGCTGGTAGTTCCCTGGACCGTGGTCGTCCCCGTCCGCATCCTCAGCTAACCCGAGTGGTTCGAACTCCGGCGTTAGCGACGTGTAGGGGAGCGTCGGCGTCTCCACTTCGGAATAGGAGAGAACGTCCGCCTGATCGACCGGCTCCGGCGTGACCATGTCGATGACGGCGGGTACCTCCTCAGCCGGGTCGGCCCCACCGAAGGCGTCCGAGCTTGCCTCGGCCTGGACCGGCATCACGCCGCCGTCTGCGTCGGGATGGTATCCGAGCATGAGCGGCGCCACGCAGTACGACCGGATCCCCGCGCTGAGTACCGACGTGGGTATCTCGACGACGATCCCGTCGGTGACTTTGTTGGTCGTGATCGACCCCTCGGCCACGACGTTCCCTTCGTGATCCTCGACGCGAGCACCGTTCTCGCCGTCGGCGATCAGGCGATACTGGTAGGGCTTCTCGAAGATGACGTTCGTTCCGGTTCGACCATCGGTCGTACCCGCGTCGGCGTTGGGATCACGGATGTAGACCTGCAGGTGCTGGGCGGTGATACCACCGTCGTATCCGTCGGGGTTCGACAGATTCCCGTCGAGTGTGACCCGGAACTGCACGGCGTTGGTGGTCGTGTGGACCGTCAGTTCCGAGACGTCGAACACACCGTCCGTGTAGGCGTCGCCGGTCGGATACGTGTAGCTCCCAGGTCCGTTGTCGTCACCCGTTGGGTCGTCGATCTGGACGATCTGCTCGCCGACGCTGAACAGGGTGTCGGTCTCGACGACTGCCAGCGTATCGAACGCGACGCTGACTGCCGGCCCCCCGGAGTCGACGCCGATGTCCTCGCCGGTGAACAGGTCCGTCGTTTCGGTGCCCGGTAATAGATCGACCTGTGCCGTGCCGGGGTCGAAGTGGTGCATGACGACCACGTTCTTCCGGCCGTCGTCTGTCTCCATCGACCGGCCGAACACCAGCACGCTGTCGTCGGACCGGAACCAGGTCTTCCGGAGACCGGCCGACGGCTTCAGAATCTCCGTCTCCTTGTAGAATTGGGTTACGTCCTGATAGAACTGGAGGTGGTCTTCGACCTCGTCGTTCGTCTCCCAGTTCATGAACGCGCGGGCGGGATTGCCCGGGCCGACGTCACCGTCGTCGGTCCGGTAATCCTCGCCGGAGTCGTCGTAGTCGTAGCGTTCTTCGCCGTATTTGCTGAGGAGCCGCTCCTGGCCGTAATAGATGAAGGGGACGCCGGTGAGCGTGACGCCGGCCGACCAGACCGCACGCTGGGCCT
This sequence comes from Halorhabdus amylolytica, assembly GCF_004944975.1. Lineage (GTDB taxonomy): Archaea > Halobacteriota > Halobacteria > Halobacteriales > Haloarculaceae > Halorhabdus > Halorhabdus amylolytica. The sequence continues at coordinate 2,355 of NZ_SPQG01000013.1, read as the reverse complement.
TGGCCGGATCCTCACGGGAGCCGCTGAGTGCCTCGTCGAGTAGACGGTACTCGTCGTGATTCTCAGTGGCGTTGAGAATCAGCGCATGGTCGGGCCATCCCTCGTTTTTGCGCCTGTGGACGGCGTTGTACAGCTCCATCGGGTCGGCACCGTTGACGACCCCGTAGCCGGCACTCGTCATGAAGTCAGCCGAGTCGAAGTGCAGATCGAACTCGTTCTCGGCGAAGTTCGGATCGTTCGGGATGGTTTCGTCGAGCAGCATGAACTCGGGGTCGATGTCCCGAACGCGTTCCCGCACCTCTTTCCAGAAGCTGTGTGGGACTCCATAGGCGATATCACAGCGGAACGCGTCGACCCCCATTTCCGCCCAGTGTTCCGCTGCCGCGAGGATGTGCTCGCGCAGCGCGACGTTGCCGTAGTTCCACTGGGGCATCACGCGGAGGCCAGCGAAGCCACTCGTTGATGGGGCTGCATCGATGACTTCGCCCTCGTTCTTGATCGCACTCTCCGTGCGAGTGAACCAGTCGAAGTACTTCGAGTCCGTGTTGTTCTTTTCGATCCCTCTGTAAGTCCATCCTTCCGGACGCGAATCGGTCTTTTCGGCGATCGTGTCCTGGAAGAGGGGATGGTGGCGACCGCCGTGGTTGATCACGAAGTCGATACAGACTCGGATGTCCCGCTCGTGGGCAGCATCCATGAAACTCTGGAACTCCGCCATCGCGCTCTCGCGGGCCGCCTCGCGGAGGTTGTCATCCGGATCGTACCCCGTTTCCCACGGCCAGGGTTCATCCTTGTAGTCCTCGACGGAGTACTCCGACGTCAGGTCTTCGGCCGTCTGGAAGTACGAGAGGGCGTCGTACCCGTGCGGGCCGCCACCGACGTACTTCAAGCGGTTGTCCGGGCCATCCCACTCGTCCGCGTTCTGTGGCTTCCAGTTCGCACTTTCGGAGGGAACCGTCGGACAGAACCAGATTACGTCGACGTTCAACTCCTCGATATAGTCGAGCTTCTCCTCGAAGGTGGCGAAGTTGGCGTTGGAGTTCTGGAGCGGCCACTCGCTTTCTTCCGGGGGTCCGCCGAACGACCGCGGGAAGATCTGGTAGATGATCCCGTTCTCGATCCACTCCGGCGGTCGATTGGGATATTCGACGACCTCGTTGGCGGGATCGAGCGTGACGGTGTCGGTGTAGCCGTGGGCGTTCGTGTCCCACGGCGCCGCATGAACGCGTCCGGTCTCGCCGCCGAGTGCGCTCTTGGGGATTCTGGCCGTCCAGGAATCTATCCCGTCGCCGACGACGATATCTCCCGTCGAGAGGGCGTCACGGCCGTCCGCGAGCCATTCGACGATTAGGTCACTCTCGGCCATCTTGCTTTTGGGGGCCAGCCTGGGATTCGATTCGAGGACGAACTCGTCGGTTTCGTTGTCGTAGTGGCCGTCGATGGAGATACGAGGCGGACTGCCCGCATCACCGTGTTCGGGGAAGATGTACAGCAGTTGCTCGTGGATGCCGTCGGGGGCGTCCAGTTCGAGGACGTACGTTCCAGGGACGTCCGGTGCGAACTCGACGACGTTGTCCTGTCCGGGGTCGTACTGTGGCCGGCCGTCGTCGTCCGGACGATATTCCAGGGCTGCCGTGCTGTCCTCGGGTGTCTCGACGAGCGACCAGGAGAAATCCTCGACACTGTAGTTGTCGGGATCCCGTTCCGCGTCGCCGACGATCCGCGGCGCGAAGTTGTCACGGTCCTTCCCGCCAGCGTGATCCTCGTCGAAGTCGGTGTCCCACCGATCGTAGAACGTCACACCGACGCGTCCGAACCGCGGTGGGCCGGGGTGGTGGGTATCGTCCTCGGTTGCACTCGATAGTCGACGGGCTTTCGTACGACCACTCGCCTGCCTGGCCGCAACCGAGAGTGTGCTGATTCCTGTAAGTCCTGTGAGATACTCTCTTCGTTTCATGAATTATCCGGTCACGATTGGCTGACTCGACAGCAACCGTTTGACCGCTCACGACCGCTATCTGTCCTCCCCGATAGTCTGTTCGCCAGGATCGTCCGCGGAATTGTTGCCATCGAATCACTCCAATCGCACATTCAGAATTGATTCTGATACATGTAAAAGATTGTGTCTTTTCTACGGACGACACGAACGCCCTGATGTATCCGGAAACCGCAAATTTTGGGGATCGCAGGAGAGCAAAAACTCTCTCGAACACCTTCGTACGCTCGCTTACGCAACCTCGCCCTGTTCGGCGGGTCACTGTGTTCCCCGCCTCACCTCGAGGCGGAGTTCACTCCGTTCACTCCGCCTCGCCTTTCTCCACGGCTCCCTGTCGGTCGCCGTTCCGATTCGAGGCG
>NZ_SPQG01000012.1 GCF_004944975.1 Halorhabdus amylolytica | reverse complement strand
ATATTGCTTCCGGGGATTCATAGACCGGCTGAGACTCCCACGGAGGAAACCCCGCCGTCGTCGGGCTTCGCCTGACTGCCTGAGGGACGTAGTCCCTCTCTGTTCACGGCGGGGAGGATGTCATCACCGCTGTGAGGGTCCCGCGACGGCCAGTGACGGTCGTGGGAGCCATCGACGCAGTACGCTGAAGAGGCTGGCCCCACGAGCGATCGAAGAGGAACAGACCGATGACGCGGGACGATCGGCCGAGTAAGGGGGACGACCTGTGGCTGACGCTCAGGGAACCGGCTACCATATTCGACCTCGTGCTTCTGGGGGCGGTACCCGCTACGCTCCTCGGGACGATGGCCCTCCCACAGGCTACTCGGACAGCTCTCGCCTTCGAGTACACCGATCCGTCGATCGGCACCGCGTTCGTGTCGTCGTTCGTCCACGCCACCGAGACACACGCCGCCGTGAATCTCGTGGGCTACACCCTCGTGGTCGCGCTCGCGTACGTACTGAGCGTGCTGAGCGGTCGTCGTCGCCGCTTTCGCGTCACGTTCGTCTCGCTCGTACTCGCCAGTCCGATCCTGCTGTCGTACCTGAACCTGACGATCGTCCGGCGCAGCGCCGCCATCGGATTCTCCGGTGTCCTGATGGCACTGTACGGCTATCTCCCGCTCGCGCTGGGCGCCTTCCTCCAGGAGCAACTCGATCTGGGTGACAGTCGACGGACTGGCCCGCTTTTGTTCTTCGTCGGGCTATCCCTGATCACGGTGTTGACTCTCGGGGCCGTCCTCACGAACCCGGTAACAGTCCCGGTTCGAGGCGTGACAGTCCCCGTCACGTCGGTGCTGGCGGGAACGCTCTTGAGTCTCTTTCTGGCACTCACGCTCGTCGTCACGCTGTACGTCCTGTCTGTGACAGACGGGGAAAGGAACGCTCGATCTGTAGCCAGTGCTGCGCTGAGTCGATCGGGCCGTGCTGAACTAACAGTCGTCGCCTTAGTCACCTTCCTCGCCGTGCCGTTCGTCACGTTTCCGCTCGATCCCGTCGTCAACGGCGGCGTGTTGAACCTCTACTCTCACCTCGTGGGATACGGACTGGGATTCATCGCCACGTACGTCACGGCGACGGTCGAAGACCGACTGTTCGATACTGTAGAATGAATATATAGAAGCAACAAAAATACACAACTTAATTAAAAATATCGGAGACGTCATCTCCTGATTATCGATGAATTGGGCATACGGTTCGACAGAGCAGACCAACTATTTTATCGAGCCAGGACGAACCAACGGGTGATGGCACTCCGGAGGGTGCTGGGGGTACTCGGGAAGGCAGCCATCGTGATCTTTCTGGTCGCGATGGTCACAAGTCAGATACTCGGCCAGCCAGTGCTGCTGGGCTACGTCACGACGGGGAGTATGGAACCCACCCTGAACGCCGGGGACGGGTTCGTGGCGATCCCGGCGGCCATCGCCGGGCCGATCGAAACGGGCGACGTGATCACGTACCGGGCGGAGAACGTCCAGGGTGGTGGCCTCACGACCCACCGCGTCGTCGAGGAGACCGATCGGGGATACATCACACGGGGGGACGCCAACCCCTTCACAGATCAGGACGGTGGTGAACCCCTGGTCAGCGACGCCCAGGTCGTCGCCGTCGCCTGGGGACCCGGGAGTGACGTGCTCGCGATCCCGGAACTGGGAACGGCTGTCACCGGGATACAGGACGTGTTCCGGACCGTCCAGCGACAGCTGGCGGCTCTGCTGGGAACGCGATCGCTGCTCGGCGTCCAGGGGATCGCGTACCTCCTGCTCGCGGTCTCGGTCCTGGGATACGTAGCCGACGTGGTGGCGAGTGGCGATCGATCCAGAGGGAGGGACACATCCCGCGGGACGGGAATCGACGCCCGAGTGTACGTCGGGATCTTCGCTGCGGCGCTGGTGCTGTCGGCGACGGCGACGATGGCGATCCCGGCGGGGTCCCAGGAGTTCGGAGTCGTCAGTGCCGAGAGCGACGCGCCGGGGATCCGGGTCGTCGAGCGCGGGACGACCGAGACAGCACAGTACGTCCTCGGGAACGGTGGCTTCGTCCCGACGATCGCCTACTTCGATCCGGTGACTGACAGCATCGACGTCGAGCCGCGCGAGACGGTTATCCCCGGCCACGCGAGCGTGAACGCGACATTGTCGATCACCGCACCGCCGGAGACCGGTTACTACCGGTACTACGTTACCGAACACCGCTACCTCTACGTCCTGCCACGGCCGGCGATCGACGCCCTCTACCGACTGCACCCGTGGGCACCGATCGTCGTCATCGATCTGGTACTCGGCGGCGGGTTCTATCTCGTCGGGACGGTGCTGGTCGGGTCCGGGCAGGTCAGGTCGCGAACCCGCGAGAGTCCCTCGCGCGTCCGGCGGTTGCTCGCACGGTTCCTGCCCTGAGGGCCCCAACCATTATGACGCGATGGCGAGTACCCGAACTCGCATGAGTAGGTGGGACCTTCGGGTCCGCGCGCGAGTCGTCGACAACTACGAACTGCTCCTCGCCGTCGCGGTACTCCTCGGCCTCCTCGGCGGATTTCTGACGTACACGACCCACGTCGATCCTGGGACCAGCGCCGAGACGCGGGAAGTGTCCTCCTGGGAGTCCAGCGGCGAGTTCACACACCGGGCGACTGTGATGAACGGAACGGCCGCCTTCGCCGAGGGGAGTACGCTACGGAACCGATCGGTGTACTTCCGGGAGATAACTCCCAGACTGAACGGCTCGTTCGCCTACGCCTACCGCGCTTCGGACGGCGGCGATCTCACGGTCGAGACGACCGTCTCACTGGTCTTCCGGTCGATCGAACAAGCCCAGGAAGAGCAGGACGACGCGACCGTGTTCTGGCGGGATAGCCGGGTGCTGACACGAGAGCGAAACGAGGGCGTGTCACCGGGCGACCGGGTGACGTCCTCATTCTCGACGAACGTCAGTGCGGCCGCCAACGAAGTGAGTCGCATCGACGAGCAACACGGCGGGACCCCGGGTCAGCTAGAGGTCGCGATCGTCGCCGAGACGGCGATCACGGGCACGAGGAACGGTGAGCCCGTCGACGTCACCAGGACGTACCGCCTGCCGATCGACCCGGGCGACAGTGTCTACCGCGTTCAGGATCCCGGCGTTGTCACGAAGTCGGGGGACCAAACGACGCAGGTCACGGTGCCGGCGACCCACGGGTCGCTTCGCCGGATGGGCGGGCCGGTACTGCTGGTGCTGTCGCTGGCCGCCGTCGCCGGATTGGCGTACGGCAGGTGGACCGACCGGCTCACGGTCACCGCAAGGGAGCGCGACTGGCTGGCCTACCGGTCGGATCGGGACGCCTACGACGAGTGGATCACGACCGGCCGCGTCGATGACGAGGACGCCGACGAGGTGATCAGGGTCGATTCGCTGGAAGGACTGGTCGACGTCGCGATCGATACGAACGGCCGCGTCATCGAGGACGAACGCCGGCACACGTTTGTCGTCCTCGATGACGACCGGCGGTACCACTTCGAACGGCCACCCGAGCCGAACCAGCGTCGGGGAGAGCCACTGGAGAGCGAAGACGGTGATGAGTGAACCAGAGAATGTAATGTGGCCGATGGTCCGATACACGGATGTCGATCACCTGTGATCCAGTGAGTCGACGGCCGTCCGAACTGACTGGTCTCGCCGCTGGCCCGGCCGTTCATCGACGACCCCCCTGGTCCAGCGAGTCGACGGCTGTCCGAACAGACGGTTGGAAAACGGAACGGGACAGACCCGGGGATCATACGCGCGTACCCGGCGTGAATCCCGGAACGACCGACACTGTGAATCTCCCACACGAATGGATGAATTTCCAGAAATAGATCGACTGGAGCGTTATTTTTGAATATCTTTACCGTATAGAAGTCCGCAAGAATTGTTTCCCGTAGTATTCGTCGAGAATTCCCGGAGCGTTTTTCCGTGCCAATTTTCGATGCCCGAACGAATGTCTACGACCATTGTGAACGACGTGTTGCGTGGCGGCGGTGATCGATTCGTCTATTTGGTGTCGGCGATGGCCGCGCTGAACGGCCTGTTGTTCGGCTTCGACACCGGGATCATTTCCGGGGCGATCCTATTCATCAACGACACCTTCCCGGCAGTGGAGAACTCGGCACTCATCGAGGGGATCGTCGTCAGCGGGGCAATGGCCGGTGCCGCGACCGGTGCGGCACTCGGCGGGCGACTCGCCGACCGCATCGGACGCCGACGGCTGATCATGTTGTCGGCGGTCGTGTTCTTCCTGGGATCGTTCCTGATGGCGGTCGCGCCGACAGTCGAGATCCTCGTGGCCGGCCGACTGATCGACGGCGTCGCGATCGGTTTCGCCTCGGTCGTCGGGCCGCTATACATCTCCGAGATCGCGCCCCCGCGCATCCGCGGTGGACTCACCTCGATGCACCAGCTGATGGTCACGATCGGCATCCTCTCGTCGTACTTCGTCAACTACGCCTTCTCCGGGAGCGGTGCCTGGCGCTGGATGCTCGGCGCGGGGATGATCCCCGCCGTCGTGCTCGGCATCGGCGTCCTGAAGATGCCCGAGAGCCCGCGGTGGCTCTACAGCCACGGCAAGCCCGATCGCGCACGGGCGGTGCTTCGTCGGACGCGACAGGGCGACATCGAACAGGAACTCGGAGAGATCAAGGAAACTGTCGAGCGCGAGTCCGGAACGAGCCTCACGAAACTGCTCGAACCCTGGCTCCGCCCCGCCCTGGTCGTCGGGGTCGGGCTGGCGATCCTCCAGCAGATCACCGGTATCAACGCGGTGATGTACTACGCGCCGACGATCCTCGAATCGACCGGCTTCGGGAGCGCGGCCTCGATCCTCGCGACCGTCGGCATCGGCGTCGTCAACGTGGTAATGACCGTCGTCGCGATCGCCTACATCGACCGCGTCGGCCGGCGGGCGCTCCTGCTCGTCGGGACCGCCGGGATGACCGTCACGCTGGCCATCCTGGGCGTGATCTTCTACCTGCCCGGCCTCTCGGGCGTGCTCAGCATCACCGCGACCGTCTGCCTGATGCTGTACATTTCGTTCTTCGCGATCGGGCTGGGCCCGGTCTTCTGGCTGCTCATCTCCGAAATCTACCCGCTCGCCGTCCGCGGGTCGGCCGAGGGCGTCGCGACCGTCACCAACTGGCTGGCGAACCTCGCCGTCGCGCTGTCGTTCCCGATCCTGACGGCGAACATCGGCCCGTCCTCGACGTTCTGGCTGTTCGGGGTCTTCAGTGCCGTCGCGTTCGCGTTCACCTTCAAGCTCGTCCCCGAGACGAAAGGCCGGACCCTGGAAGCCATCGAGAACGACCTGCGGGAGAACGTCGGGGTCGGCGACTGATTGCGGGCCTCAATCGCCCGAGAACGGGGGCTGGTCGTCCCCGATGCGGTCCGACGCACGCTGGACGGCCGACCGGAACTCGTCGTCACTTTCGGTGATCGCCGCCCAGTCGGCCAGACCCCGTTCCTCTCGAGTGCCCGGAACAGTGTTGTCGAGGACGAACGCCACGATACCGCCGACAGCCATCTGGACGCCGCCGACGATGTAGACCGTCTGAGAGACGATTTCGGTACCGAGGATCGGGCCGAGCAGCGGGACGTCAGTCATCCCCTGTCGGAGGAGTTCGTATCCGCTCCCGACGGCGTCCATCTCGGCGGCCGCGGCGTCGATGTTACCCATGTACGCGGGGATCGCCATGCCCGCGAACAGCGCGATCCCGACGATGAAGAGGTTCCGCGAGGAGTCAAGGTCGACGTACTTCAGGTTCGAGAGTCCGACGGCGACGATCTGACCGAACATGGCGATGTACAGCCCGCCGACGATCGGTCCGGGGATCGTCGCGATCACGCGACCAAAGAGTGGGATCACGCCGACGATCAGCATCGCGATCGCGCCGATCTGGACGACAAAGCGCGAAGCGACGCCCGTCAGTCCGATCGCACCGATGTTCTCCGAGTAAGAGGTCGACCCGCCGGTTCCCATCAGCCCGGAGAAGACGTTCGCCAGCCCCTCCATGCCGATACCGTGGTTGATCCGCCGTCTGGAGGGTGCGCCGACGCCCGAGATCCGCGCGACAGCGTGGTAGTCGGCGAAGGACTCGATGATCGAGGCGAGCACGCCCGCGAACATCCCGATCGCGAAGGAAATCCGGAACTCGGGCATCCCCCACTGGAGCGGATAGGGGACGTAGACCAGCGTCCCGGTCGCCAGTTCGCCGAAGTCCAGATACGCGGGATCACCAGCCGGGATGACGCCGGCCGCCGAGCCGACCGCCGCGACGAGCCACGCGACGGCGATGCCGAGCAGGATCGGGAACAGGTCGAACACGCGAGAGACACGGTCGAGGTACTGCGAGAAGACGACGATCAACAGCAGCGTCAATCCCAGCAGATACCAGTTGTTCGTCGCGGAAGTGATGTCCCCGGCCGAGAACAGCGACAGCCCGATCAGCGCGACCACCGGGGCGACGACGACCGGCGAGAGGTATTCCCGGATCTTCCCCACGAGGCCGAAGTATCCGATCCCCACCTCGACGAGTGCGGCGCTGATGATCGCCCCTTGCAGGAAGAGCAGTTTGGCGTTCCAGGAGGGCAGACCCTGCACTGTCACTTCGGTGGTGACGATCGCGATCGCAGGCGCGAGCATCGAGAACGGCGCGCCCTGGACGATCGGGTAGCGATTGCCGAACGTGGTCTGGGCAAGCGTCGCGATCCCGCTGACGACGAAGAACGTCCCGACGAACTTCGCGGTCACGTCGGCGGGCATTCCCATCAAGTCCGCCAGGATGAGCGGGACGGCGATGTTCGCCCCGATCATCGTCAGGTAGTGCTGGACCCCCAGCAGGATCGAGCGAGAAAGCGGCGGGCGGTCCTCGATCCCGTACTCGACGAGCGCATCACGATCGTCCGCGTTCTCGGTTTCGCCCATGCCTGAGACCCACCTGTAGGAACTGGATTGAAAATCCATCGAAACACGCGCTTCTTTCGGGTGGGGGAACGATCGCTGGAGGGACGGCCACTCCGTCCGACGACGGCCCCCGTCGGCCGGCCAGTCGATCGTCACGGGTCGCAACGTCTATGCCCGTTGATCGGTCTTAGGTATACACATGAGTGACTTCGACGAGGAAGCCGAGCGCGAGCGTCTGCGCGAACAGTACGAGCGCGAACAACAGAAACGCGAGGCGACCGAGCACATGAGCGAACTCCTCCTGAAAGGCGCGACGATGACCGACGCCCACTGCGATGAGTGTGGCGACCCCATCTTCCGGTACGACGGCCAGACATTCTGTCCGACCTGTCAACGTGAGGTCGACTTCGATGCCGAAGGCGGGAATGCGACCGACTCGCCAGCCACGTCGTCCGGCGAAGCCAGCCCCGGGGAATCCGCCGAGGGCCGGGACGACAGGGACCTGGAAAGTGCAGCGACGTCCGACACCACGGATTCGACGGGTAACGAGGCCAGTACGTCTCCGGCGGCCGTTGACGAGCGTGAGGGTGCTGTTACCCAGTCCGGCCCGGCGGATGACGATCCGGCGATCGCCACGGAACGCGTCGAGATACCCGCAGTCGATCCCGAGAGCGGACGGGACCCCTCACGATCAGGGTCGGGGATCGCGGGCGATCTGGCCGAGGCTCGCGACTCGCTACAGCGGACCCTCCTTTCGTTCGCCCGGCAGGCCGAATCGATTGATGACCCCCGCCGCGCCCGCGACGCACTCGAGGCGGCCCACGAGGCCGCCGACGCGCTCGCTGCGATCGACCGGATCCGCTAAACGACTGTACAGATTTCAGACGGCTCCAGGGTCGACGATTGCCGATCGAGGCGGCTCCCAGACCCCATCTCGTCGATAATATAAATAACTCAATTTACAGGAGGTGCATACCACGTCACGTAGTTCTACCCATAGTACATACCACATGATGAAAAGTTATTATAGTGTGGAATCATAAACTCAGTGTTGTATGGGAGATAATGACAGCCGGTTCAGCGTACGAGTCGGCAAGGGCGTCTCACGTCGAGACGTGATGAAACAGCTCGGGGCATTGACGGCAGTCGGAGGACTGGCCGGATGCCTTCAACAGAGCGACACGACGACAGAAGGCGGTGGAGGCGACGACGGTGGAGACGGCGGATCCGGAGGCTCCGCACCGTCGTATCAGCGCGTGGACTTGGTCCCGCCGCCGACGGAGTTAGACTTCTCCTCCGAGCCCCCCGAACGGGACGTCAGGATGGTCTGTCACAACGGGGCGATCTCGTTCTGGAATCCGTCGATCGGTGGGCTACACGATGCTGCCAGCCAACTCGGCTGGAACGCCAGCTTCACGGGGCCGTCCGGCGGATTCAGTATCGAAGAACAGGTCAATATCCTGGAGAATATCGTCACGTCGAATCCGGACCTCATCATCACCACCGTCGCGGACCCGAGCGCGTACAACCAGGTCATCAACGACGCACTGGACAACGACATCCCGGTCTTGACCTTCAACACGAACAGCCTCCGTGCAGAGGGTCGCCAGCACATGCGCGAGGAGTTCGGCCGGGCCCTGCCGTTCGTCGGCCAGGACCAGTTCTCCTCGGGATACGCCAACGGGATGGCATTGCTGGGGAAGCTCCCGGACGGAGCGAGCAAAGTCACGGTCGGACTCGCAGATCCCGGCCACAGCGGCCAGGCAGCCCGTGCCAGTGGCGCGGAGGCAGCCGTCCGACAGAACTCCGACATCGAGATCACCGAGCGAGTCAACTACACGGACGCGGCCAGTGAGGGGGTGACGCGAATTTCGAACCATCTCCAGTCGAACCCCGAACTGGACGGGATGGTCGGTAGCGACGTCTACTCGTGGTTCATCGGCCAGGCCGCCGAACAGGAGGGCAGGGCCCAGGACATGATCATCGGGGGGTTCGACCTCCCCCAGCAGACGCTTGATTACATCGATCAGGGCGTGATGAACTACACCACCGGACAGGACCCCTACAGTCAGGGGTACTTCCCCGTCCATCAGGCGTTCGCGTACATGGAGCGGGGGATGCCACCCAAGGAGTACCTGACGGGTGCAGAGATAATCGATCAGGAGTCGATCGGTTTCGCTCTCAAGCGACGCAACTGGGGCGAACTCCTGAGCTACCACGGCGTTTAGATCACCGAGCACGATCAGAAAGACAACCATGTCGGAAGACGACTCCATACTGCGGACGGTCGGACTGACGAAACACTTCGGGAACATCGTCGCAGTCGAAGACGTCGACTTCTCGCTGCGCGAGGGTGAAGTCATGGCCGTGGTCGGCGACAACGGCGCCGGCAAGTCGACGCTGATCAAAACCCTCTGTGGTGTCCACGAACCCACGAGCGGGGAGATATACGTCCGCGACGAAGCGGTCGAGTTCGAAGACTACAGCGACGCCCGCGAGAAGGGCATCGAGACAGTCTACCAGGATCTGGCGCTGGCCGAACAGCAGACGGTCGCCGCGAACGTCTTTCTCGGCCACGAGCCGGTTCGCCCGGACTTCCTCGGCCGGTTCCTCGGCATCGTCGACAAAGCGGCGATGCGCGACCGGGCCCGAGAAAGCCTCGACCGCGTCCAGATCCCCGTCGATCCGGACGCGAAAGTCCGGGATCTCTCCGGTGGCCAGCAACAGGCGGTCGCGGTCGCGCGCGCCCTGCAGTCCGATCCGGACATCCTCATCCTCGACGAGCCGACCAGCGCCCTCTCGATCGAGGGGGCGCGCAACGTCCTGCGAGTGATCGACGACCTCCGCGAACAGGGGCTGTCGATCATCCTCATCAGCCACAACATCCGGCAGGTCCTCACGATCGCCGACCGGATTTCGGTGCTCGCCCAGGGCCGGCTGACGGGCGTCCGGGACGCCGATTCGGCGACGCGTGACGAGATCATCTCGCTGATGATGGGCGCCGACGAGGAAGGGGATGTCGAAGAGTTCGACCTCTCGGGCGCCGAGGAGGGGGCCACCGTATGAGCACCGAAATGCAAGATGACGAAGCGACGGAGGCGGCCGTCAGTCGCGGCGCGGAATCACGACTCCGCCGGCTCCTCCAGCGGCGCCAGATCGGTGTCTTCATCGGTTTTCTGCTCCTGTTCGGGCTCATCGGCGTGACGCGACCGGAGCTGTTCTTCTCCTGGGACGACTTCAGCGGGATCCTCTCGCAGTTGCTCCGCCAGGCGGCCCCCTACGTGATCATCGGGATCGGGATGACCTACCTGATGATCGGCGGCGAGTTCGACCTCTCGGTCGGGTCGATGTACGCCGTCGCCGGCCTCACGTTCGCGATGTTGCTGACCGACTTCCAGCTCACCGTCCCGGCGGCACTGGCGGTAGTCCTCCTCCTCGGGGCAGTCGTCGGACTGACAAACGGCGTGATCGTGACCAAGGTCGGCATCCCCTCTCTCATCACGACCATCGGGATGATGAGTATCTTGCGGGGGTTTGCCTACTGGCTGACGACCGGTGGATCGCGACAGCTCCCCGACGATCTCGGGCTGCTCGAACTGTTCGGCGGATCGATCACGGTCGCGAAGGTCGAGATCGCCTACATGGTGTTCTGGATGCTCGCCCTGATCGTCGTCTTCGGACTTGTCCTCCAGAAGACCCGCTTCGGTCACCACGTCTACGCGACGGGCGACGACGAATCGGCCGCCGACCGGAGCGGCATCGACACCGACCGCGTCAAGATCGCGAACTTCGTCATCACCGGCGTCGTCACCGCCGTCGCGGGCGTGCTCGCGATCTCGTACTTCAGCTCGATGTTCGGCTCTGCTGGCCGCGGCTTCGAGCTGTTGATCATCGCCGCGGTCGTCATCGGCGGGACGAACCTCTTCGGCGGCGAAGGGAGTATCTCCGGGATGTTCCTCGGCTCTCTCGTCATCGCGGTCATCCCGGTCCTGCTGGTGTTAAACGGCGTCTCCGTCGCGTTCCAGGAGACGCTGACCGGCGCGGTCATCATCGGCGCCGTGATGGTCGACATCTTCCTCCGGGATTGAAACTCCCGGTCTGTTTCCACGGTTTGTTTTGTGGCACCACTTATCAACAATTCATTAAGTGAAATATATTAGAGAGGTCTGTCGAAATTCACTCTGCTGGCGGTTCGACCGCCAGAAGATCTTCGAGCGATGCGATCTCGAACGTCGGTTGCGCGTCGCCATCCGGTCGCTCACCCTCCCTGACCAGCAGTGCTGAATCGGCCCCAAGTCGGTCGGCCGTCTCGATGTCCGAGAGTCGATCGCCGACGAACAGTGCGTCGGCTGGATCGACCTCCAGGGTATCCAGGGCAGTCCGCAAGTAGTGGGGATCGGGCTTCATCCGGTCGTATCCCGCCAGCGTCGGCGCTCGACCGTAGGCGGCACCGACGTGCTCATCCCACTCGAAGTACTCCCGAACGAAACGGACGGTGCCGTGGCGGTTGTTGCTAACAATCGCGAGAGCGGACGACCCAGCCAGGGTTTCGAGGACGTCGACGTCCGCGAAGGGCTCGCGTTCACCCTCGCGGATCTGATCGTTTTCGAGTACTGTCGCGGCGTGTTCCCGGTACCCCCAGTAGGGTTCGGCCGGAACGTCGAACCGCTCACACAGTCGGCGAGCCGTCGCCGCATCGTCCGGGTCGACGAGGGCGGCAGGCGGCTCCTCGACCCCCGCCTCGAAGTCGGTGAGGGCTTCGACAGTCGCCCGTCGGTAGACGGCGGGCGCCGTGTGATAGCCGGTGAGCAACACCCCGTCCAAATCGAATGCGATCGCATCGTACACGGATACAATCCTCTGAGACCGCAGCGAAAGTAGGTGTTGTGAAAGCCGCTGCGTCGAAGAGACACAGTGCACACCACTATTCGAATGCAAGGGATAGATCGGTGGCCGTATAAAATAACTGTATTTTTATGACTTCCATAATTAGACAGATAAGATATATTATCTTCGTCGTGAGGGTTACGATTGATAGTGGTAAAGCCGATGACTGATTTCCGAGGAGTCAAGAGTTGTGCGCTCCGAAAACGGACGACTGATTGCCGGACGCAGTAACGTATCACCCACCGTGGTATCACGTCAGTGGTCCTGGAACGTCGTCGGAACCGCGACCGTCGCCCGTCAGTGTCTACGGCCATGGTGCTCTCGGTCGGTTCTGACGACTGTGCGGAAGCGACGTCATTCCCGACGCCGAGTGCTGATCCGGCAACCGGTATCGATCCCGTCGCGAAGACCTGTCGTCACGAGACGTCGATATCCCGCTTCTCAAGCCCGGTGATCTCACTGTTGGACGACCCGGGAGCATCACGGTTCGGTGGATCCACAGGCATGTACACGATCATCCTACTTACCAATTCCAAATGAATATAATATTTATTACTATATATGGTACTGGACGAAAGTGAGACAGATGTGATAATCGGTCACAACGGGCACGGTCCCACCCCAAAGAAATTTTAGGTGAGGGAGAGAATCGATAGGTGCCAACTCATGTTGCTCGAAGATTTGCGGACCGAGGTGTACGAGACGTTGATGGCACTGCCGGAGAACGACCTGGTCAGGGGGACTAGCGGGAACGTAAGTGGTCGGGAGGGTGAGCATGTCGTAATCAAACCGAGCGGCGTCGCCTACGACGAACTCTCGCCGGAGAACCTCGTCGTCGTCGACATGGACGGCGAGGTCGTCGAGGGCGACCTCAAGCCCTCAGTTGATACCGGAGCCCACCTCCACATCTACCGGGAAAACGACGAACTCGGCGGGATCATCCATACCCACTCGACGTACGCGACCGCCTTCGCGGCCGCCGGACGGGAGATCCCCGTCTACGTCACGGAACTCGCCGACACCTTCGGCGAGTCGATCCCCGTCTCTTCGTACGTCCCACCCGGGACCGAGGCGATCGGCGAGGAGTTCGCGAAACACACCGGCGATGGGAAGTTCCAGGGGCTGTTGATGAAAAATCACGGCCTGTTTGCGGCCGGGACGGAGCCGGGTGACGCGCTGAAGGCCGCCCTGCACATCGAACACAGTGCGAAGATCTCCGCGATCGCGGAGGACCTGAGCACGCCCGAAGAGATCCCAGCCGATGAGGCCGAGCGTCTCAACCGAGAGTACCTCGAAGGGTACGGACAGGAGTGATTACGATGGACGGCACTTACCTCATGGGTACGGACATCGGGACGCACGGAACGAAGACGGTCCTCGTCTCCCCCGAGGGCGAGGTGCTGGGCTCCGGCCAGGCCGACTACGAGGTCGAGCAACCGGAACCCTCCTGGGCCCAGCAGTGGCCCGACGTCTGGGTCGAAGCGACCTACGACTCGATCAGGCAAGCCATCGACGACGCCGACGTCGATCCCGCCGAGGTCCGCGGGATCAGCATCTCCAGTCTCTACGGTGGTGCTGGCGTCCCGATCGACGCCGAGGGCGAACCGCTCTACCCCTGTCTAATCTGGATGGATCGCCGGGCGACCGACCAGGTCGAGTGGGTCAAAGAGAACGTCGACCTCGACGAACTCTTCGAGATCACCGGCAACTACGTCGATTCGTACTTCGGCTACACGAAGATCCTCTGGCTCAAGGAGAACGAACCCGAGGTCTTCGAGCAGACGGAGAACTTCGTCCCGCCGAACAACTACGTCGAGTACGTCATGACCGACGAGCTGGCCGTCGATTACTCCTCGGCCGGCAACATCGGCGGCGTCTTCGACATCGACGCCCTGGAGTGGTCCGAGGAGGCCTGCGAGATGCTGGGGATCACGACCGAGAAGTTCCCCGACCGGCTGGTGCCCTCCGAGGAGATCGTCGGCGAGATGACCGCCGAGGCGGCCGAAAAGAGCGGTCTAGAGGAAGGGACGCCCGTCCTGGCCGGCGGCGTCGACGCGCCGATGGCGACGCTGGCAGCGGGTGCCTTCGAGGGTGGCGACAACGTCAGCATGATGGGCACCTCGACGTGCTGGGGGACCATCCACTCCGGGGACGGCTTCTCGGAGAAGCTCGTCTCGATGCCCCACGTCGCCGACTCCGAGGAGAAGGTCTACACCTTCGGCGGGTCGGCGACGACCGGCGGGCTCATCGAGTGGTTCAAAGACGAGTTCGGTGGCCCGGAGGAACAGGCCGGCGAACTCGCCGACATCGACCCCTTCGAACTGTTGAACATGAAAGCCGAGGAGATCCCGGCAGGTTCGGAAGGGCTGATCGCGCTCCCGTACTTCAAGGGCGAGCGTTCTCCTATCTGGGACCCCGAGGCTCGTGGGACGTTCATGGGCCTGACACTGTATCACGAGAAGGCTCACATGTACCGTGCGCTCATGGAGGCCGGCGGCTACAGCCTCCTGCACAACGTCGAGGTCGTCGAGAACCTCGGTCTCCCGTTGAACGACGAGACCCACGTCGTCGGCGGCGTTTCGAACTCCGAGTTGTGGATGGAGATCCTCGCGGACGTCACCGGCCGGGAGATGATCGTCCCGGCCGGCGGCGTCGGCGCACCGCTCGGTGACGCGTTGCTGGTCGGCGTCGGCACCGGCCTGATAGAGGATTACGATGCCATCACCGACTGGACCGCCACCGGCGAGGTCTACACGCCCGACGCGGACACCCACGAGACCTACAGCGAGTATTACGAGATCTACAAGAGCCTCTATCAGAACGCCAAGGAAGACATGCACCGACTGGCCCGATTGTAGCGCACTTCGTTTTCGAGAGTGGCGACGTATTTCGTCACTTGCGTCTTCGAAATCAGACGAAACTCGGACGTCGGGGCGAGTCGTTCTCGGCACTTTTCCAGGAATGAGTGGGCTCCCAGCCGAGAATTGACTCGGCTTTGGTGGTCGAGTAGGCAGATTCTTCGCCTGACAAATCGCAATCGTCGGGAAGGTGTCCGAACCCAGCCTCGATCGCTTCAGCCGTTTCGACACCGAGGAAATTGTCCGGGCCGAACGCGTTGACTACCTCGTGACCGTCGATAGCTTCCTCGATCGCCTTTCGCACGAGTGAAACGACGTCTCGAACGTCGATGTAGGACCAGAGATTGCCGAACCGACCTGCGTTCTGGAAGTCGAACTGTTCCCGGATCGACGTGATCTCGTACCGGCCGGGGTACTGGATCCAGGACGAACGGATCGAGACGGCCGAAACATCGAAGGCGTTCGTAACGCGTTCAGCAGCCGCTTCGCCGGCGAGTTTCGAGGTCTCGTATCCGTTCCACGGTTTGACCGGATGCTCCTCGGTCACGGGGAAGGATTCAGGAAGTTCCGGTTCGGGCCAGTGGGTCCCGTAAACCGTCTCACTGGAGGCCCAGACGATGTCGGCTCCGGCCCGTCCCGCGGCCTCGAGTGTATGAAAGGTACTCAATACGTTATTCTCGTACACGTCGCCACCCGCGTGATTCTCCTCGTGAGGGATGTTCCCGAAGTGAACAACTGTGGCCGGATCAGCATCCAAGATCGTCTCGAAGATCGATCCCTGGTCGGTCAACTCCACCGCTTGAAAACTGACTCCATCGACATCGAGCGACTCCGGGAGCGTCCGGTCGATTGCGACCACGTCGTACTCGTCCCGGAACTCGTCGACGATCCAGCTACCCGATCCGCCAAGCGCGCCTGTAACGACAACAGTATCTCTCATAACTGTGGAAGGATCCGTACTCATAAAAGTCCTTACCAAGTTACGCTCGTCAAACGATACCACAACAAGCCATATAGAATCCGATAAGAATCGACGGGGGAGTTCAAACAGAATAACCCACAAACGAACCGACGCCTGATAGGTTAGCGCTGGAACTACTCTTTGGAAGGCAACGGTGGATTATACACGGCGTCGCCGTCCCTGTCAAATAGATGGATGTGCGTTGGGTCGATCTGGATGTCGACGCGTTCACCCGGATCAAAGTGGTTCGAGCCCTCGACCTGTGCCACGAGTTCCTCGTCCAGGTCGTCGTTTTCGAGGTATAATATATTGTACGAGCCGATCTGTTCGAATACGGATACTTCCGCCGACAGATCCCCTTCTCCGGAGGGGGCGATAGTCAGCTCTTCCGGCCTGACTCCCAGTGTTTCGACGTCTTCGGACGCTTCTTCGGGAGCCTGGAGGGAGAACGCGGACGTCCGCAACGTCTTGGACGATCCGTCCAGTTGACAATCGAGGAAGTTCATCGAGGGGCTCCCGATAAACCCGGCGACGAACTGGTTTGCCGGTTGCGAGTAGACGACCCCCGGAGTGTCGATCTGCTGTAATTTCCCGTCGTTGAGGATCGCGACGCGATCGGACATCGTCATCGCCTCCTCCTGATCGTGGGTGACGTAGACCGTCGTCGTCTTGATCTCCTGATGGAGTTGCTGCAGTTCCGCACGCATCTGTACCCGCAACTTCGCATCCAGGTTCGAAAGCGGTTCGTCCAGCAGGAATATTTCGGGATCCCTCACGATACTCCGTCCCAGCGCAACACGCTGTTGCTGTCCGCCACTGAGGGACGGCGGCCGTTTGTCGAGATGGCCCTCGATGCCGAGCATGGAGGCAGCCTCGTTGATCCGCTGGTCGATTTCATCCTCCGGGACGTCGGTGTGTTCCAGAGCGAAGGACATGTTTTTCCGCGCCGTCATGTGCGGATACAGCGCGTAGGCCTGGAAGACGAACGCTATCTTACGTTCCTGGGGAGATGCGTTCGTCACGTCTTTCCCATCGAATTCGATCGTTCCTTCCGTGGGCGTTTCCAACCCTGCGATCATCCGGAGGGTCGTCGTTTTCCCACAGCCCGATGGGCCGACCAGGGTGATGAACTCTCCGTCCTGAATGCTCATCGATAGGTCATTCACCGCTACTAGATCGCCGAACCGTTTCGTGATGTTGTTTAATTCAATATTCATTGTGTCACCTCGATCATTGCATTTCGAGCCCTGCGATTCCTTCGATGAACTTGTCCGAGAACAACGCGAACAAGATGACGACTGGGAGAGTCGCCAGCGTACTCATCGCAAAGAGCTGGTTGTACATCGTCGCGCCGTGAATTCCCTGGAACGACTGCAAACCGACGCTGATAGTGTACAACTCCTCCGACTGGAGGATCGTCAACGCGAACAGGAATTCGTTCCACGTGAAGACGAAGATGAGCATCCCCGTCGCGGTCAAACCCGGTTTCACCAGCGGGAGAATTACCTTGCCGAAGATTTTCCACTCCGGGACACCGCCGATCCTGGCCGCCTCTTCGAGGCTCTCGGGGAGGTTTGTCATGAAGCTATGCAACAAGAAGACGGAGAACGCGAGGAAGAAGGTACTGTATACGAGGATCAGTCCCAGCCGCGTGTCCACCAAGCCGAGGTTCGCGAGAAGGTTGTACAGCGGGATGAGGAGGATCTGGGCAGGGATCATCAACAGCCCCATGAACAGCAGATAGATAGGATTCGAACCCGGGAAGTCGAACCTCGCGAGTGCATAGGCTGCCGGGGTCGCGATGGCGAGTGCCCCTATGGTCGCGCCACTACTGACGATGACAGTGTTGATGAAATACTGTCCCCAGGGTCCCGTATCCCATGCCTCAAAGTACGGTTCTAACGTCGCCGGATCCGGAACGAGGTTCGGTGGGAACACCCCGATCTGTGCGGCGTCTTTCAGACTCGTCGCGACCATCCAGTAGAGCGGAATCAACACGAAGAGGACGGCTATCAGGACCGCAATATAGCGAAGGACCTGTGCCAACGTCAGACCGCCCTGATCTGTGTCGAGGAATCCAGTGAGACGATCAGCGACGCTCATATCTCAGACCCTCCCGATAGCTTGATCGCGATGACTGATAAGACGAGGGCCATGCCGAACAGGATGAATCCGTACGCGGCACCCTTTCCGAAGTTGAAGTAACTGAACGCGACTTTGTAGAAGTGCGTCGAAAGGATTTCACTGGCGTTGGAGGGACCACCGCCAGTCATGACGTAGACGTGAGCGAACGCCCGGAGACTATCGATGATCCCGAGGACGACGACGATCAGGATCGCCGGTTTGAGTAACGGGAGCGTGATATACCTGAACATCGCCCATCTGGATTTCCCCATGATTTTCGCAGCCTCATAGACGTCGTTGGGCAACCCTTGCAAACCAGCGAGAAGAATAACCATGTAGTAGCCCGTTCGTTTCCAGACGACCATCAACATCACACTCGGAAGTGAGAGTTCAATCGAGTTCAAGAATCGAATCGGTCGTTCGATGAGACCAACCGCCGTCAGTCCCCAATTCAATAGTCCGTTAGGACTCAGAATCCAACTGAAAACGATGCCAGCGACGACGATGGGAACGACAACAGGGACGAAGATCAGTGCCCGAAGGGACGACTTTCCCTTGATGCCGCGGTTGATCACCATTGCCAGTCCGAGACCGAGAAACAGCGGGATGACGAGCATCCCGAAACTGAAAATGATCGTGTTCTTGGCTGATCTCCAGAACAACGGATCTGTCAGTACCGCCTCGTAATTCGCTAGCCCGACCCATCGTTTCTCCCCCTGGATGCCGAGAGTCACGACTTCCTGAAAGCTCAGGATGAAGGTATCCACGAGCGGATACGCGAGAAAGACGGCGATCATCACGAACGCGGGGAGTAAATAGAGATACGGCTTCCAGTCTATTTCACTCCGATCGAACCGCAGTCGACGTACTATCCTGTTTTGTAATCCCGTTATACTCATGGTGTGTATTGAATTATGAATCCGCGACGTATTGTCAACCCTGCTGCAGGATGGAGTCGATCTCCGACTTCGCCTGTGACAGGGCTTCTTCCGGTGTCTGTTCGCCCAGCAACGCCCGGGCTAATGCGCCGTTGAGCGGATCCTGCATCTGGATGATTTTCGGGTGCATCGGCGGGGCGTGACCCTGTTCCATCGCCCGTGTGAACTCGTCGTAGAGGTGACTCTGCTCCTCGACGTAGTCAGTTTCGAGCCCGCTCTGTCGCGGGGGCAGGTAGCCGATGTCTTCGACTGTCGTCCGCATGCCGTCTTCGGACTGTGACCAACGAATGAACTCCTTGGCCGCTTCGAACTTCTCCGGGCTCTGTTGTTTGATCTGTTCGGGAATGACGACGGCGTTGCCCCCGAGGAAACTCGACTGGGTACCCCCTTCTGGTTTGGGGAACATCGCAGTACCCATGTTCTCCCAGACCTCCGGCGCCTGGTCTGCGATGTGTGAGATGTAGCCCGCGGAAAATGCCATCGACGTGCTCTGGTTTATGAACGGCGGCAACGTCCACGTGTCGTTGGACGTCGGGTCCGTACTCAGATCTTCCTCGTACATCGTCTTGAAGAATTTGAGGGCGTCGATCGCGGGCTGTTGATCGATCAGAGACTCCGTCATCTCCTCGTTGAACAGTTTCCCGCCACCGGCCCAGACGTGGGGCATGAAGAAGAACAGTTCCAGCCCGAGAGAGCCCGAACCCGCCAAGTTGAGCGCCAGAGGCGTGTAGTCCGTGTTCTCCTTGATCGCTCTGGACGCGTCGAGGAATTCCTGGAACGTCTCTGGCGGACTCTCTGGGTCGAGCCCGGCCTCCTCGAAGTGGGCTTTGTTGTAAACGTAGACACTACAGTCGATCCAGAATGGCAGTCCGTGGATCGTATCGTTCCACGTGGTGAAATCAGGGAACAACGGATCGAAGTAGTCGTCATGACCCATTTCGTTGTAGAGGGGCCCGAGGTCCGCCAGCGCCCCGAGCTCGACGAACCGGGGAAGGTAAATCACGTCGAGACCGACCACTTCAGGAGCATTGCCCGCGTTGATCTCCGAAATGAGCGAGCGGTATTTTTCCTCCGGCGGCTGAATACTCGCCTTCACTTCGATGTCGTCGTGGCCCTCGTTGAATGCCGGCGCGTAGGCCGCCATCGGGTCGTCACGCTCTCGAAGGGTGATCTGGATGGGGCTGGATCCGGATCCCCCTCCGTTCGCGGTTTGGGTGTCTCCGGTACCGCCTCCGTCACCGCCGGTACCTCCGTTACCGTCGCTGCTACCGTCTCCATTACCGCCACCACCCCCACAACCGGCCAGACCGATTGTTCCCGCCGCTGCGATACCCTGGAGTAATCGGCGCCGTTCAATCTCTTGCATTGCAGTTTAGGTGATTAGAGTTATAGCGTAAATAATTTTTGGTATTTGGGGCATCGTGACGGAGGAGAATGCATTCCAATATACTCATCAACCATCTATCTCTAAAGCCATGTACTTGCGCGCTGTACCGTTGTGAACCACGACACTGGTCGACCACCCGCCGGATCACTCAGTGTCCCGTTTGTAACTCCCGGTTTCGCTCACTGATCGTCGTCCGGATCCGTGCCAATCGAGATCGCATACGCATCGAGCCTGTCGTTCCACGGGATCGACACCCTCTGAATGTCCTGCGGTGCGGTGATCGTCCGTTGCCGTATAATCTCCGGTTCATCGACGACCGGGGCGTCCGGAATCCGTTCGATAGCGATTTCGGCACGCGACTCAGCGGCCAGGCGGGCCCCGAGACCACGAAGGTCGACAGTCACGGTCTCGGGTCGGCTGTTCGTTCCGAGCAGGGTGCGCGCCGTGACGGACTCCGGTTCGGTCGGACACGTGCCGGCGACCGCATCGACGCGGCTCGTCCCACTCGTCTCGACGAGGTCTCCAGTCATCGACGCGTACCGCCTGTGAACCCACCATCTTCCCGAAGGACGAAGACCATCGTCCGTGGGAGTGAGCAACCCGACGAGTCGAGGGTTCGAGCAACACTCCGTCCAGACACCCAGTGCCGCGTACTGGACGTCGGCTTTGTCGATACGAACGAGGTCCCACGCGTCGTATCCAGCGTTCAGCTGTGATCGCGGGAGATACTCGTTGATTTCGAGGGGAAGATCAAGGTCGTGTTCGTCGAGTATCTCACGGACGACCGTGGCGTCCGCGACCGGATCGTTCCATTCCTGAAGGTCGTGCCAATTGACGATGTCGGGGACCGTCCCGGTGTCGATCGTCATTTCGAGCCACTCCTCGAACCGGTTTCGCAGGTCAGGAAGCAGATGCGTATAATTCGGGCCGACGATCCGTGCACGGGGATAGAGATCACGGAGGGTTCGGACCCCGCGTCGCCATAGCTCGCGGAACCGCTCCTGTGATCGCTTCCAGAACAACTCGTAGTTCGGTTCGTTCCAGATCTCGAATTGAATTGCGTTCGGCTCCATACCCGCGTCGGTGACGTCCGAAACGATCCGCTCGAGCAGTGCGTCCCACTGGTCCCAGTTCCCCCCGTCGCCCGGCCACGGATGATCCTCATCGACGACCCTGACAGCGTCGGCGCCCCAGAGGTCGCTGATCCGGATGACGTATTCGGGATCGCCTGGAAGCGTACGTATCCGTTCGTACTGTTGTTCGACCATCCGCCAGCGTTTCTCATATCCCGTCTCACCGTCCAAGGCCCAGGCGCCGCCTTCGACCCTGGCCCCACCGCCGACGAACAGCCCGGGTTGTAAGGCCGCCAACCACTTGTCCGAGGGATCTTGTCCATCGTAGCTCAATCCGTACAGGAAACCGTTCGCGTTATGCGTGGCGGATTCTCGTGTCGCGCCGAAATCGACCACGACGTCCGCAGGCTCACTAGCAGGAGTCACGTCCGTTGTCGTAACCGACTCGCTGGTCGTATTCGATTCGGCCGTGCTGCAACCAGCAACTGTAAACCCACCAGCGCCGGCAGTGATGCCCCTGAGGAACGCTCGGCGATCGATGCCACCCGCTCCATCTACCAGCTCCTTTTTCATTAACACCTTGGAGTTTTTCTTCCAGCATATATAAATGTCGGTACCGCTACCCTCGTAGAGATCATCACTTTTGAGGACCGTATATAAACTTGAAACGTTCGGAGTCCAGCGTTCGCAAAACGCCATGCACGATCGGGTGCGGAAACGCCTCAGTCTGTCCGCGGCAATGGACGTGGATCAACTTTAGTCAGTCAACGACAATGGACTCGAATCAACTCGTGCTCGACAAAAACGTAATTCGGATCGACGACCAACAGGACTGACAGTATACCAAATCGAATCGAAATCAAACGAACCGCTACATCGGCTGAATTCGATGACAACGACCATATTGGCGGAGATAAATCTCCAACTGACGAGATCCATGACGTCGAAGACGTCTTCAGAAATCAGCGATTTCCGGTGGGCGAACGAGACGCTTCGGGCCCCGTTAGCGCCGTGTTTCTCGTCGATGGAACCCAGCATCTCTAAACTGCACTGCAACGAGTGGACCCCGATTTGCAGATTGAACGCCACGGGCATCGAAACAGCGTCGAACGTGTCTTTCGTGAGCGAAAATATCTCACTGCTTCGCTCGCAAACGGTTTCAGTCACGCCGAACCGGGCACAGACGAAAATATGGCTCCAGAACTCCCCAACATAGTGGCACTCGCTACACCGAATACGACCATCAACGGAGAACAAACCGATACGTGCCTCGAAAAGAGTGATCGGCCGATTTTGGATCAGCGGCTTCTGTCGTTCGTGAGTTACGTTCACCACAATCTTCAACCAAGTGTAAGAATTTCCCATTATATTCGTTGCGGAAATTGAGCGCTATAGTACGTTTGGATCAAAACATTTATATTTCCCCTTTTCGGAATAGGAACGATGTCTTTACAGCGACAGCCGTTGTCAATCGACTCGGTGACGATTGAGGACGGGTTCTGGCAGCGGCGCCGCGAGGTGAACCGCGAGCAGACCATCGAGTACCAATATCAGCAACTCGAGGCCGCCGGGACGCTCGATAATTTCCGCCGTGCGAGTGCGGGTGAGGAAGGCGACCACAACGGTATGTGGTTCCAGGACTCGGATGCCTACAAGTGGATCGAGGCCGCGAGTTACGTCCTCGCCGATCGCGACGACCCCGAGCTCGAAGAACGCGTCGACGAGGCTATCGAGCTGATCGCCGCCGCCCAGGAAGACGATGGGTACCTCAACACGTATTTCGCCCTGGAAGAGCCCGAGAAGCGCTGGACGAATCTCAATATGCTGCACGAGCTGTACTGTGCGGGCCACCTGATCGAGGGAGCCGTAGCCCACTATCGGGCGACCGGGAAGGAGACCTTGCTCCAGGTGGCGATCGACTTCGCCGACCACATCGACGAGATCTTTGGCGAAGAGATCGACGGCGTTCCCGGCCACCAGGAGATCGAACTCGCCCTGATGAAGCTCGCAGAAGTGACTGACGAGGACCGCTATCGCGACCTCGCGCAGTACTTCGTCGACAGGCGGGGCCACACGGATCGGTTCGTCGAGGAGTTCGAGAATATCGAGGAGATCGCGGGCTACGATCCTGACGAGGACGGCATCGCGACCGATGCGAGAGACGTGTTCTTCGAGGACGGTGAGTACGACGGACAGTACGCCCAGGCTCACGCGCCGTTGCGCGACCAGGAGACCATCGAGGGGCACGCTGTCCGTGCAGTGTACTACTACGCGGGGGCGACGGACGTCGCGGCCGCCACGGGCGACGACGAGTTGCTCGATCACCTCGACCGACTGTGGCAGAACATGACCCAAAAGCGGATGTACGTCACCGGCGGGATCGGGTCTCAACACTTCGGCGAGCGCTTCTCGGAAGATTACGACCTGCCAAACGACACCTCGTATGCCGAAACCTGCGCGGCGATCGGGAGTATCTTCTGGAGCCAGCGCATGTTCGAGGAGACAGGTGAGGCAAAGTACATCGACCTGATCGAACGCCAACTGTACAACGCGATGCTCGTTGGCGTCTCCCTGGACGGCCAACAGTTCTTTTACGACAACGTCTTAGAGACCGACGGAAACAAGAGCCGCGAGGGCTGGTTCGAGTGTGCCTGCTGTCCGCCCAACGTCGCACGGCTGCTGGCCTCCCTGGAACGGTATCTCTATACGGTCGACGAGGACGGACTCTCGATCAACCAGTACGTCGGCGGGACGGCGACGCCAACGATCGGCGAGACCGATGTGACCGTAACACAGACGACCGAAATGCCCTGGGAGGGGACCGTCGAAGTCGACGTCGACGCCGCGGAGCCAAGCCCCTTCGCCGTACGACTGCGAGTCCCCGAGTGGTGTACGGATGCCACGGTCGAAGTGAACGGCGAGCCGATCGACGTCGACGCGGACGCGGGATACGTCACGATCGAACGCAAGTGGGATAACGACCGGATCACAGCCGAATTCGAGCAGTCCGTGGAAGTACTGGAAGCCCATCCAGCGGTCGAGGACGACTTCGGACGGGTGGCGCTGCAGCGCGGGCCACTCGTCTACTGCTTAGAGGAAATCGACAACGACCGACCGCTGTACCAGTATACGGTCGCTCCGGACGACGCTTTCGATGCGACCCTTCGAGAAGACCTCTTGGAAGGCGTCGTGACACTCGAAGGGGAAGCGACGGCGCCGTCGATGGACGGGTGGGACGGGAAACTCTACCGGCCGACCGCGGAGACAGACGACGAACCGGTGACGATCTCCGCCGTCCCGTACTACGCCTGGAACAACCGCGGCCCCGGCGCGATGCGCGTCTGGCTCAACGGAGCGTGACGATCAAGACGATCACTCCATCGAGGACAATCCGATCAGAATAAATTCCCCGTGGCCATCTTCTGTTACAGACCGTGGCATTCTGGTTTTCACGTAGCGGAATTGTCTCTCAATTTTCCGCAACGGGGCTTCCCACCGGAGCCACGCGTTTACTGTGAATAAACAAAGGTGGCCAGAGTTCCTAAATGCACCAGTCCACGGCAGCGGATACCTAATGAAAAATTGGAATAATTATCGCGGAAAGATACTCGAACGGACAACGACGGGCACAATTTTCCATGGTATACTACTCGAATACGCGAGACCGGAAGTTAGCAGGTCATTCGAGCCGGATATTCGGGGGCGTTTACCCTGGTTAAACACAAGTGGCTGCGATAGCAAACAATAAACAATGTTGGAAAGCCACGGTGACAGGAAGTCAAAAGCCGTCCGACCTGCCCGAAGAACGACTCCCACTTTGTCCAGGCATGGAACGACCGGTATACTATCTCCACTTCGAGGTCCGATATTTCAATGACACTATCGAAACAACCAGTGGGTCGAAAAGGACTCGGAAAGTCACTATTGTGGACCGATCAAAAAATAACAGAAGTACAGTTGTTTGAATACTGGTCAGAGAGTCGTCCCCATCGCGTGACGCAAGGGAAAGTCAACCGTTGCAAATCGATCAGCGTGAGCAACCCGTGTCTGTCTCCAGAAGTGTACGAGTTACCTGAATCGCGTCAAATATAGCGAATCCGATAGTGTTGGAAAATCCAGGAGTTAGTTCGAAGCGATAAGTTTCGAATACATATAATAGTTTGAAAATTTAGATATGTACCCATATATACGAGATTTGGTTGTTTCTGTGGCGGGCAGATTGCTACTGCGCACTCCCTGAAACCTCGGACGTTGCAGTACAGTTTGGTAATGCGGTGTTCCATCGGCGAAAGAGCAACACTTCGAGTCTCAAGGTGGCAGTGACCACTACTAAATGTATTCGAGAAGTACGATTCTGTTACCGCCCATATCCTGTAGAACTTTTGTAGACCTCTTTTGATAGGTAAATATCATTAAACAGCCAGAAATGCGATAATCCGTTGATTCTGGATCAACGACAGCGTGGGGCGAATATGGGCATCATCGAGTTGGATGACAGCTATTCCGACCGCAACTCATCGACTTTCGCCCGTCCTGGGCCAGTATATCGGTTGCGAAGGTTACTAAAATATAATACACAATTAATTGATAACACCACAATGCGGTAATAGTAATGGATGAGAAAAAGATGAAATCCACAAATATGACGTAGTATTCAGTCCAAGCAATAGTTCGGAAGATTCTCTTGTGCCCCAAACGCTAGTCAATCTTGGAATGTCACTGTGAAACGTACGCTTCCTTCCACAGACAGTGCTAAATCGTCATACTTCACAGACAGGACAGGGCGGTTGACGTGTCAAACGCTACCGTGACACCGCTGATACTTGACGATTGTACGAAAAGGGCTCAAACCAGCGATCACTAGAAGCCGATCCCATCAGGTCGCCTGCACACGACAATAGTGATCAGTTTCCCGATGTTCTGTCGATGTCCGAAGAACCGTCTATACGACTGTATCGGAAATCCGGATCACCTAGCGATTTACACAGGGTCCTGTCCAGCACCGTCCCACGTCTCGACGAACGCTATCGCCCTCTGTTTTCGACAGTCGGCTGGTCCGCGTTCCCCGCTGGTCACAAGTATCGGTTTAGATACATCAGGAAGGCTTTATACTTGACCGGGACAATGCTACAGAGAAGTGTTCTGGAGAACATGAGTGAGCAATACCGATCGCCTGGATTTGCTAATGTGACGATCCACGATGATTTCTGGTCGCCGCGTCTACGGACGAACAATCTCGTCTCGCTGGATCATCAGTACAACCATCTCCAAGCGAACGGGAGTCTCGACAACTTTCGTCGGGTGATCGGTGAAGCCGGTGGTGACTTCGAGGGACCACCGTTCATCGACGCAAACGTGTACAAGTGGGTCGAAGCAGCCAGCTATGCGCTCGCGACCGACGATATGCCCACACTCAAAGAGAAGGTCAACAACGTGATTTCGTTGATCGAAGAAGCACAGGCGGACGACGGGTATCTGTTCACGTACTTCATGTTCGGAGAACGAACCGGGAGATGGTCGAACTTCACGATGATGCACGAGTTGTACTGTGCCGGCCACCTCATCGAAGCGGGAGTCGCCCACTATCGGGCAGTGGGCGACGACCGTTTGCTGGCGGTTGCCCGAAAATTCGCCGACCACATCCACGAGCGGTTTGGCCCGAACAGACTTGAGAAAATACCCGGCCACGAGGAGATAGAATTGGCGCTCGTGCGACTCTATCGACTGACGAACGCGGACCGATATTTGGATCTCGCCGGGTATTTCATCGATCGGCGCGGACAGGATCCCTCCCCTCTTGCAGCCGAACTCACGGATCTCGAACAGAAGCTGGAAGACGAGACGTTCACTGAAGAACAGAAAGAAAGTGGCTGGTCTGTCGTCGGATATCAGGACACGCTACGGGACGACGCCGGGCAGTACGATGGAATCTGGGCCCAAGACCACAAGCCGATCCGGGACCAACAGCGTATCGAAGGGCACGCTGTTCGGGCGGGGAACTTATACGCTGCCGTCGCAGCGTACCTACAGGAGGTCGACGACGACGAGCTGTTTGCTGCAGTTAAACGACTGTGGCGAAACATGGTTTCTCGACGAATGTATATCACTGGCGGGATCGGGTCCCAACACTTCGGCGAGCGCTTCACCGAGGACTACGATCTTCCGAACGATACGGCCTTCGCTGAAACCTGTGCTTCGGCAAGTGCGATCTTCTGGAGCCACCATATGTTCGAGTTGACTGGCGAAAGTGAATACGTAGATATCCTGGAGCGAATCCTGTACAACGGGCTGTTGTCGGGAATCTCACTCGATGGCACGCGATACTGCTACTCGAACCCACTCACGACAGACGCAGAGTATCACCGGCACAAGTGGTTTTACGTCGCATGTTGCCCGCCGAATCTGTCACGGGTGCTCGCGTCCCTTGGGAAATATATCTACGCCCTATCGGACGACGAAGTGTTCGTCAATCTCTACGTCGGAAGTACCGTGGAAACGACGCTCTCGGGCCGTTCGATTACCCTCGAACAGAGTACCGAGTATCCGTGGGACGGGGATATAGAGATCCGGCTGTCCATGGAAGGATCGGCGAAGTTCACGCTCAATCTTCGGATTCCGGAATGGACCGAGAGCGAAGCGATCGAAATCAACGACGAATCCGTAGCTATCGAGTCTGAAAACGGGTACGCAAAGATCGAGCGAACGTGGAACGATGGTGATCAGATCGATCTGTCACTTGCGGTCGAACCCGACGTGGTCGTCGCACACCCAGAAGTCGGGAGTGACGAGGCACACGCAGCATTGCGTCGGGGCCCACTCGTGTACTGTCTCGAAGGCATCGATAATCCATACCCGGTCCATCATCTCATACTTTCGAATCCCGACTCGATCAGCGCCCGCTACACCGAATCGATGCTGGATGGAATGACCGTGATCGAAGGGGATGGGAGCGTCCAAAACCTCGAAGAGTGGCAAGACCAGCTGTATCGATCGCTGGATTCGGTCGAAACGTCTTCCGTCGAGTTTACCGCGATACCGTACTATGCTCGAAATAACCGCACTCAGACACGGATGATTGTCTGGATGAGACTCGCCTGAACGTCCATTCGAACGATCACGTTTCGACCTCCGGCGGGATCTGTCCGACGTCTAACTTACGCTCGATGATGGCTGCCGTGCGAATGACTTGCTGACAGATGTCTTCCTGATAGTCACCGCTAATGCGTTTAGACGGTCCCGTAATGGCAACGACTGCGCTCGGTTCGTCATCTTCGAGAACAGGAGCAGCGACGGTCTTGTGCTCGATCTCCGTCAGATGGGACTCCGAACGCGGCCCCGATTGATCAGGCTCCGCGATCGAGGGTCCATCCCCCCTTTGATCCTTCGAGAGTACGAATCCGCTCGTCCTGGCTCGTTGGAGTTCCTCCGGTAACTTCACGTCTGATGCAGCCGAAACCTCTGATGATCGAGTCTGGTCTGTTCGAGTTCCGGATCCGTCGCCACCTGACCGAAAGGCCAGTATCACTTTCCCGACCGAATGCTCCTCGATGGGTATTCTCGAACCGACTGTGACGGACAGCGTCGTCTTCTCTCCCTTCGCATAATCGACGATCGTAATCATGTCGTTCTCGGGGACGGCGAGGTACACTAGCTCGCCGGTCTCGTTGGCAAGACTGTTTATCTCTTTGTACCCATGTCGGTAGACCGGCTGTTGATGTTTGATCCGTTCGCCGATGGTCAGTAACTTGAGCGAGAGCTGATATTTCGAATCGGATTTGAATACGAGTCCCTTCTCCTGCATCGTCTGGAGGTGCGTGTACACGGTACTCTTGTGGTATGGGGTTTCTTCCGCCAGTTCCGTCACACCGGCTTGTCCCTTCTCGAGGAGGAGTTCGAGAATACGAAACAGTTTCTCGTCTGATTTGAGCATAGTTTTTTCTCCTAGTGAGTATCTACTGATTCACGTGTTCATTAAACTCTGTCGGCGGACGATACGTAGTAGTGTCGTCCTAGTCGGCTGTATTCGATGACTACGATCGCATTGACTGAGATATTCCTGCAGGCACTCCGCGAGAAAGACGATGTCAAAAAACCTCCAGAATTAGGGGATCCCGGTGTGCGAACGGAACGCTTCGCGTCCCGTTACCGCCGTGTTTCTGGCCGATGGTGTGACTCGCCTCCAAACGTCAGGACAACGATCATGACTCCGATTGCAGGTTGGACACAGCCCATCGGATCAGCGCCGAACGCATCGGTCATGAGGTGAAACGGCATACCTCTTCGTTTCCAAATAGTTTCAGTTGCGCCGAATCGGACACATCCAAAACTTACCTCACAGTTTTCAAACAATATAGTACTCACTAAACACGACTCGACAGTAAGGACAACAGAGCCGCGCACCGACATGACGAAGTCCGGTGGAAACCACCAGACGTGATCGATATAGCGACCGTCTTCGTTCGTATCGCCGCGATAAAACCAGTAGCATTAATACACCATCAATACCGGTAGCGCATATGCCGGACGACGTATCGATAACGCGTCGAGAGTTACTCGAATCCGCCGGGGCTATCGGGACAATCTCGATCGCAGGCTGTGGCGAAGGCGCTGACAGTACGGACCACACCCGGACGGAGCCGGGTCAGTATCGGAACCCGGTCTACGAACCACTGTTCCCGGATCCGACCGTTATCAGGGACGACGACGGTGTCTTCTGGGCGTACGGCTCCCACATGGACAAGGACGACGACAAAGACGAACTCCTGGTCCCGATCCTGCGGTCGACTGATCTCGTCGAGTGGACCTACGAGGGCGAGGCGTTCGAGTCGATGCCCGATTGGAAGGACAACTCCTCACTGTGGGCCCCGAACATCACCATCCAGAACGGGGAGTACTGCCTCTACTATTCGTACTCCGTGTGGGGGAGCGACCAGAACCCGGGTATCGGACTGGCGACCGCAGAGAACCCGGACGGGCCATTCGAGGACCAGGGGCCGGTGTTCCGCGAAGAAGACCTCGGGATGACCAACTGCATCGACCCGTTCTACCACGTCGTCGACGATACCCCCTACATGGTGTGGGGGAGTTGGTTCGGGATCCACGGGGTCGAGATGACCGAAGACGGCCGTGACTACGTCGAAGGGACGACGTTCCCCCTCGCGGGGGAGCACCGAGAAGGACCGTTGCTCATCGAACGCGACGGGTATTACTACCTGTTTTACGCGACAGGACTGTGCTGTGAGGGTCTCGACAGCACGTATCAGGTCGAAGTCGGACGGTCGGAATCGTTCACTGGGCCGTACCTCAACCAGAACGGAACGGATCTGCGGACGCTGAACGATCACAACAGCGGCGTGGCGATCCTCGAAGGAAACGACCGCTTCGTCGGACCCGGCCACGGCACCGCAATCCAGGACGACGACGGTACCTGGTGGTTCCTGTATCACGCCTACGACACCGAGGATGGGGGATTTGTAGACGGAACGTGGCGACGGACACTCATGATCGACCCGATCACATGGGACGAGAACGGGTGGCCGATCATCGGCGACGGTACCCCGAGTGAAAGCGGACCACGCCCAGTCGTCGATCGGTAAGTCGAGAAGAGAAGTGTAGTGGTACAGGACAACTGCACCAACTCGTTTGCTGGGGTACTGGAGGGGATAAATGACCGGGACGGCGGTTTCTACCTATAGCTCACGGACGAGACGGTCGAGGAGCGTAGTGGCGGTCGGATGACTCCCATACGTGTCAGTTACTCTGAAGGTACAACTACATAGGCGACCGTCGCCGTAGTTGCGGACGACCAGCGGGCTGCCCCAGTTGGCGATCCAGCCCTCGACAGACCCGACGTGGACCGTGTCCGTCGATGCGTCGGGATCGGCGAGATCGTACGGGAAGATATCTTCGAACGCCCAGCCGACGCGGGCGTCGAGACAGAGGTCAGCCAGGAGCTCGCTGTCCTGATAGAGTAACGACGCCACGAGGTTCCAGCTCTCGCCGGCCGGGAGATTGCGATACTCGAACGTATCGTTCGAGTGCATGCGTCCGTCTTCGTCAGGGACGACGATCGCTGTCCCGCCCGCCTCGACGAACGCCGAGACGTCGTCGGTCACTTCGGTGACGAGAGCGATGTCGGCGTCGTCGACGCTCCCGACGACAGTGTGTCCGTTCTCCGCGAGCGCTTCGGCAAGGTCGCCAGATGTGTACACCGCCCGATCACCGGTCGATTCAGGAGCGACGACCACGACCGGCTCCTCGACCGAGACGCGCCGATCGCCATTCTCGAACGACACCTCGATAGAACGCGGGCCTGTGTCGGCATCGGCCGGCGCTTCGACCGCGGTTATCGCCTCGAAGCTGGTCGTGCCGAACCCGTCGACAGACACCGACCGTTCTCCTTCGTCGAGCACCTCCCCGGTCTCACTCCCGTCGTCGACGCTTCTCCAGTGGAGTTGCCCCTCGATCGGATCGCCGGTGTCGTTGACCACGTGGACATCGATCGAAGCCCGTTCGCCCGGCCCAACGACTCGACTCTCCGGTTCGACCACGACCAGCAGGTCGTCGTTGACCCTGGCGAACTCGTCGGTGAAAGACTTGGCGTCCCTGAGATAGTCGAGGATCCCGTTGAATTCCCACTCGATGTCGGAAAACTCCGTGACGACGTAGCCGGCAACCGAATCGCGGATGCGCATCTGCTCGATGACGCCCTTCAATGACACCGCCTCACGGCGCTGCCACGTTTCGGCCAGATCGTCGTAGCCGTCGAAGACCGACGGGAGGTCCGTCCCTTCGTAGCGTTCGTCCACGCCCGCTGGTCGCTTGAGGCCGTCGATGAAATCGTGGTCGAACCACGACGGGTCTCCACCGTAGTGTTCACGCAGTTTCGGCAGGTCGGGCAACCCCCACGTCCCGAACTCCGAGATCAGGATCGGCGCCTCCGAGGCCGAGGTGTTTTCGACCGCGTAGTTGTCGCCGGGATCGTCGATGATCTCGTCGATCCCCTGCTCCCAGGCCGCGTGGCGGTCTGGGCTGACGTAGTACTCGTGGTAGTCGTTGAGGTCCGTCGCGACGTGGGCCCACCCCGAGTTGTCACAGATCAGGCGCGTCGGGTCCCACTCTTTGGCCTCGTGGTACAGCTCAGTCAGGTACGTCTGCTTCTCCTCGTCGTTCCACAGGCGGCCGTCGTGATCGGAGTAGTCCTCTTGATCGAGTCCGATACCCCATTCCTCGTTGTAGAGGCTCCAGGCGACCACGCTCGGACTGTTGAAGTCGCGGTCTATCAGCCCCTGCAGCTGTTCGCGAACCTCACGCTTCGAGCGCTCGGTGTAAATGGTCGGGTTCGCCGGCTCCTGCCAGACGAGGATGCCCAGGCGGTCTGCCGCCTCGACGAAGTCGGGATGGGCCGGCTTGATATGCTTACGAAGCATATTGAACCCGAGGTCCTTCGCCATCTGGATCTCCCGCTCGAAGAGATCATCGTCGAAAGGCCGATAGAGGGTATCCGGGTAGTAGGCCTGATCGAGCGCGCCACGGAGGTACAGTGGCTCGCCATTGAGGTAGAGGCGTTCGTCGTCGGTGCTGACGCTACGCATCCCGAAGTAATCCTCGTACCGATCCAGAACTGAATCGTCCGCCAGAAGCTCAACCACCACGTCGTACAGTTCCGGCTGATCCGGCGTCCAATAGTCCGCGTCGGGGATCGACAGTGTCACTGTCCCGTCCCCACTCGCGACGTCACAGGTCTTCGCTGCAACGTCGCGACCGTCCTTCCTGACGGTCACTTCGGCGTCGAGGTCGCCAGCAGGTTGACCGCCCCCAGCAACCGTCACATCGACTGTAACCGTATCGTCGGAGAGATCCGGCGTCGCTTTCACGTCATCGACGAACGTCTCGGGGCGGGTCTGCAGTGTGACCGATTGCCAGATCCCACTGACTCGAGTATACCAGGGGTCACCCTGCTTGCCGTGGGGGATCTCCGAGAGGTCTTCCGGATCCGTGACCCGAACGGCGACGACGGTCTCGCCGGACGAGAGGGCCTCCGTCACTTCGACCTCGAACGGCAGATATCCTTCGCGGTTCGAGCCGACTTCCCGGCCGTCGACGTAGACTGTCGCCTCGTAGTCGACGGCACCGAACCGGAGGAACGCGCGTTCGTTGAAGCCGTCGACGTCGACGGTGGTTCGATACCACGCTGTCCCAGTATAGTCACGATACCGGTCGTCTTCCTGCCAGGCGTGGGGAACGGTCACTTCGTGGGCGTCCCCGGGCCAGGTGACGTCCGGATCCGCGAGATCGGGCGTTCCCGCATCATCCTCAGGATCGGCCAAGAACTGCCACGTCCCGTCGAGCGATACCGAGTCCCGCAACTGGTCAGCTGACTCGTCCATGATTTCGTATTCCGGAGCAGGGATTAAAATACTATCGCCGGACATCGTCCGGTACTGCCATCGTCGCGACAAGAGGCGCTACCAGTTCGATCGATACTCGAATCAACGAACCCAGGGCACCGATACCTTTATCGTCGCAGACGCCGCCCCCACGCATCATGTGGAATGGTAGCTATGCGTCTGACTGGGTTCGGAAGCACCTACTCGTCGTTCTAACGGCCGTCATCCGTGCTGCATCCGGGTGGCCTGGACAGCCCACGGGAGAGCCCCGGAGTTTGCTCGGGCCAGTTCCGACGAAACACGGGACCCATTCGGAGCAGGTGGGCAGGGGGACTAGACACCGTTCCGAGGACGACCCGATGACGAAACGCTGGACGCTTTCGGGGCGAACCCTGCCCGGCGATACCGATGCGTGAGGACAGCAATGGGCCCGACGATGTATCGGAAGACGGAGCGGTCGATACAGACGGCTCAGGGAAGCGCCCCACCCGTCGAGATCTCCTGAAACTCGGCGCCAGCGGCGTGATCACGGGAATGGCCGGCTGTGCGCTTGTGGAGACAGATCGGCGGGTGGGCGAACCGACGCCGGCTCGGTCGCCGGAGACGGCGTCCGACAGGGCCACCGAGTTCGAACCACAGACGCCGCGGCTGAAGACGCCCTGGTCCGACGACATCGACCCGACGAACCCCCATCCCGAGTACCCGCGGCCACAACTGACCCGGGAGCGCTGGCGGTCGTTGAACGGCGTCTGGGGGTTCCGGGCCGCCGAAGAGGGAGAACGCCCACCCGTCGGAGAGAAACTCGACGAGAGTGTCCTCGTCCCGTTCCCGATCGAGTCCCCGCTCTCCGGCGTCGGACGGAGCGAACCCCACATGTGGTATCGACGGACGTTCACGGTGCCGTCGTCGTGGGACGAACGCGTCCTGTTGCATTTCGAGGCGGTCGACTTCGCGACGACCGTCCACGTGAACGGACAGGCGGTTGGCCAACACGAAGGCGGATACGATAGCTTCGCCCTCGACATCACCGACGCGCTCGACGAGGACGGAGACCAAGAACTCGTCGTCGGCGTGTTCGATCCAACCGATGACGGACAACAGCCCCTCGGAAAACAGCGTCACGACCCGGGCGGGATCTACTACACGTCCTGTTCCGGGATCTGGGAGCCTGTGTGGCTCGAACCCGTTCCCGACCCGCACGTCGGCAGGCTCGACCTGACTCCGGACCTCGCGGCCGAGACGCTCCGACTGACGGTCGAGCAGGTTGGTGACGCAGGAACCACCGTCCGTGCGCGGGCGTTCGACGACGGGAGTGAGGTCGGAACCGTCACCGGTGACCCGGGCGAGGAACTCGCGCTTCCGGTCCCCGACCCGCACCACTGGAGTCCCGACGATCCGTTCCTGTACGACCTCGAAGTCGAACTCCTCGTCGAGGACGACCCAGTCGACGCCGTCGGCAGCTACTTCGGCATGCGTTCGGTGGGGATGAAGACGGTCAAGGGGGCGCCGCGACTCACACTCAACGGCGAGGTGGTCTTCCATATGGGGACACTCGACCAGGGGTATTGGCCGGATGGCATCTACACAGCGCCGACTGACGAAGCGCTCCGGTTCGACCTGGAGGCCCACGTCGATCTGGGATTCAACGCCGTTCGCAAACACGTGAAGGTCGAGCCCCGTCGATGGTACTACTGGGCCGACCGGCTCGGACTCCTCGTCTGGCAGGACATGCCGTCCTCGGCGGTCCGCGGCGAACCACCGCAGGAGCCCGCGCGCGAGCAGTTCGAGACGGAACTCGATCGCATGATCGACGGACTCGACAATCATCCCTCGGTCGTGCTGTGGGTCGCGTTCAACGAAGGCTGGGGGGCATTCGACGTCCCGCGGATCGTCGAATCGATCCAGAAAGCAGACCCCACTCGCCCTGTCGACGCACAGAGCGGCATCGAGGTCTGTCGGGACACCGACCGGATCTGTGGGCCGAGGTCGGCCGGGGACGTCGTCGATCGCCATATCTATCCAGGACCGGGCCCGGTGGTTCCGACTGACGACCAGACCGCGGTCCTCGGGGAGTACGGAGGCGTGGGGCTCCCGATCGACGGCCATCTCTGGAACCCCGACGAGGAGTACTCCTACGCATCGGCCGCAAACGGGGAAGAACTCACCGACAGCTACGTCGACAGGCTCGACCAGGTTCGGGCGTACACGCAGGGTTGTGGCGGCCTCGCCGCGGCGTTTTACACGCAACTGACCGACGTCGAGCGGGAGATAAACGGACTGTTCACCTACGACCGACAGGTCAGAAAAGTCGATGCCGAGCGGGTCCGGGCGGCCCACGACGAACTGTTCACGGCGGCCAACAACGTCGACATCGACGAGCGAAACGCGACCCCGACAGCCGATGGCGACCTCACTGGCGTCGGCTACTGGCCGCTTGACGAGGGCGAGGGGACGGTTGCGACCGACGAGGCTGGCGACAACGACGCCCGGTTCCGCGATCTTCTCGGCGAACCACCCCGCTGGACCGACGGCCGTATCGGCGGTGCCGTCGTGTTCGACGGAAACCGTGACACCCTCGATACCGGCACGACAATCGTCGACACGGAGAGACCGTTCAGCGTCGCCGCCTGGGTACGACCCGCGGAACTCGGAACCGACAGGACGGCGGTCAGCCAGGACGGAACCGGCGAGAGCGCGTTCTCCCTCGGCTACCGCGAAGATGCGGGACGGTTCGCGTTTTCAGTGTCCGGAACCGCCGTCGTCGACGGACCGCCCGTCGAGACGGGCCAGTGGTACCACCTTGCCGGCACCGTCGTCAATTGTCGGGCCCGATTGTTCGTCGACGGGGAAGCGGTCGGATCGGCCCGCATGAGGGCGACTCCCGTGTCGGACGGGCCGCTCATCATCGGTCGCGGACAGGAAGGCAGCCGCTTGGTCGACCACTGGGCAGGCGCGATCGACGAGGTCCACGTGTACAACCGTCCACTGTCGAACGACGAAATCCGACAGCTGGCCGACGAAGCATGAAATCGCGCTCCGTTCCCATTGATCACTCGCGGTCGGGTTCCGAATAGCTGGCCGACGACGGTCTCGATTCGTCCGCAGGCACAGGCTCGGGCTCCGGCGTGAACAGGGGTTCGAGCAGTTGCGTGTGGAACCAGGCGATCAATGCCGGAAATACAAGCACGAACGCGACAGTGAGGACGAGCGAGACGACCAACAATACCCCGGTAACCACCAGCGTCGCAAGGGCAGCGTAGGGCTGCGTGACCGTCCAGTGGTAACTCGTCTTGACGGCGTCGGACAAAGGCGTCGCTTGGACGAGAGCAACGAAGGTCGGGATAAACACCAGCACGAGGTGTATCGTCACGTAGAGGCCGCCGACTCCGAGAAGCGCGGCGGGGGTCCCCTCCGTCCGGACGTACCGGGCAAGGTAAACGAAACTCGTCACCGCCATGATCACGACGACGCCGCCGAGCAGGGTAGCGTTGACGAAGTGACGTCGAACCGTCTTGAGGATCGTACCGATGTCGAGTTCGCCCTGCTCGCGGATAGACCAGACCGCTGCGTAGAGTCCGATAGTTGCGGGACCTATCGTGACAAGCGGCAGCGACGCGACGAACCACGCGAGACTGAGGACGGCGACGGCGACAGCGTTGTGGTAGACGAACGCGAACGACGGCCACAACGCATCTTCGACCGAGTCGAAATCGACGCTGGCGCTCATTCCGTGACGCCCTGCAGTTCCACGGCTCGTACGAGATACCGCTGGAGGATGAGGAACACGATGAGCAGCGGCAGAGCCGCAATCACGGCCGACGCGAGGGTACGACCTGGCCGGTAGATCTGTGCGTTCTGGAGCGAGACCAGGCCGATCGGGAGCGTGTAGGCCTGGTTGCTCTGGAGCACGATGAGTGGCCACAGGAACGCGTTCCAGTTGTAGACGAACATGAACAGCGCGAGCGCGGTCATGATCGGTTTGGACAGTGGCAGGATGATTCGAGAGTAAATCTGGAAGTTGGAGAACCCGTCTAGACGTGCCGCTTCCTCGTATTCTTCCGGGATGTCCTTGAAGAACTGATAGAGCATGAACACCCCGAGCGGGTTCGCGACTGCAGGGAGGATGACTCCCCACGGACTGCTGACGAGATTCAGATCGGAGACGATGGTGAACAGCGGCACGATGTTCAGATAATACGGGACCATGAAGCTCGCGACGATGATACTGAGGAGGATCCCTCTGCCCGGCCAGTCGAGCCGGGACAGTGAGTACGCGATCATCGAGTCTGCGATGAGTATCAGCACCGTAGCCACACCTGCGATGGCGAACGTATTGATGGTCCAGTCGACGATCAACGAGTTCTCTAACAGCCACTGGTAGTGCTCGAAGGTGATCTCCGGCGGGATCCAGTATGGCTGGGCCTCCATCGCCAACGAACGCGGCTGGAAGGAGGCCGTAAACATATACACGTATGGCGCCATGAACAGGATTGCCACTCCATAGAGGAAGGCGTGAACGCCGACACTCTCGATATCGAGGTTCGCCAGGTACTCGTTGATCCTGGTTGTGAGGTCACGCTCGGTGTCGAGAGCGGTTTCTTCACTCATTGGAGTCACCTCCGATGACGTAGTAGTTCACCAGTGAGACGCCCACGAGGACGGCGAACAAGACGTACCCGATCGCCGCGGCGTACCCGTAGCTGTGCTGATTGAATGCTACCTGGTAGAGGTAGTATACGATCGTCCGGGTCGAGTTTGCAGGACCTCCCTGCGTCATGATATACGGCTGACCGAACACCTGGAACTGATAGATGAACTGAATGATGACGACGAACAGGATGGCGTTTCGCATCTGTGGGAGCGTGATGTCCTTGAATGCCCGCCAAGAACTGGCACCGTCGAGTCGAGCGGCCTCGTAGAGACGCTCAGGCACGCCCTGTCGGGATGCGAGAAGAATAATGAAGTTGAATCCGAGGAGCCACCAGACAGTCGTCACAGCCAGTGACGGCATCGCCAATCCGGTCGAAGTCAACCACTCGGGCATGAGTCCGATAAACCCGAGGTAGTAGTTGAGTGGACCGAAGTTCGTGCCCAATAGTTCCATCCAGACGAATGCCACGACAGCGATGGTCAGCACATATGGACTGAAAAATATCGTCCGTAGCAAGCGTTTCCCTCTGACCTCACGGTAAACACCCAGCGCGAGGAACAGGCTCAGGACCACTATTGTCGGGACGGTGAGTACCACGAAATAGAAAGTATTCCACAGCGAACTCCACAGCGCAGGATCGCTCATGAGTTCGACGTAGTTCTGGAGGCCGATCCACTCCGACTCACTCGGGAACAGCGGATCCCAGTTGTGGAAGCTCATCCAGAGCCCCAGGAAAAGCGGCCACAGGAGAAATACCGAAAACGCCGCCAGATATGGGATCGTCCAGGAAATACCCGCGATAGTCTCCCGACTGATCGGGCCGATCGATTGGGCTCGGCCGCTATCCGATGATTTCGTGATTGATCCCAAACGGTTTCTTATAGACATAATGACTATAATATTGTAAGTTCTCTTGTGACCGGCTCAGTCCATCAGGCTGATGATGTTCTGCTGTGCCGACTCGATGGCTGCCTGGGGTTCCTGGTTGTGCGCCCAGACGTCGACGAGCCAGTCCCACCAATTAGCGCTGTTGGGGTCACCAGACGGCGGTCGGGGGTGGAAGAAGTACCACTCGTCTTGGGCCATCTCGTAGTACTTTTTCAGCGTTTTATCGTAGAACGACGCCTGCTCGAGCGCACCGCTGTCGTAGTACGACTGGGCCGCAGGGAGGTGCCCTGCCTCGTATCCCCACTCGGGGTTCTGGGTAGTGAGCCATTTCATCGCGTCGACCGTGAGTTGTGCCCGGTCTTCACTGCGGTCCGGGTTACGGGGCATCATAACCGTGTGGCCGTCTGCCCAGGTCGCGTTCTGTTCGTGACCGGGGGCGATCTGCGGTTTGAAGAAGCCCCAGTTGAAGTCATCGAGTTCTCTCATCACGTTGACGTACCACGTCCCGTTGGGGACCATCCCGAGGTTTCCGTTCTGGAACCGCTGATTGCCCCAGTTTTCCTCACTGGTTGCGGGAGCCCAGCCCCAGTCTCCGGTCATGTCATAGAGGAGTTGGGTCATCTGCTGACCGACCTCGTTATTGAACGTCGGTGCGCTGTACCCCTCCTCCCAAAGCTGGCCGCCAGCCTGTTTGACTAAACTACTCCACGTCCGGTACGAGCCGGCCCCGTCGATGTACGGGGTGGGAACGAAAGCGTCGTTGTCCGTCTCTGCGACGATGGCGTCGCCTGCCGCCTTGAACTCCTCGTAGTTGCTCGGCGGGCTCTCCGGATCGAGACCGGCTTGCTCGAAGATGTCCTTGTTGTAGTAGACGCCGATCGGGTGGTAGTCCAGCGGAAGCGCGTTGATCGATCCATCGATGGTGACGAAGTTCTCGTACGTGTCCAGGTACTCGTCCGTCAACGAGAAGTCCATGTAGTCGCCGAGCGACGTGAGAACGTTGTCATACGCACGGAGATACGACCCATGCATGATGGCAAAGTCCGGACCCTCACCGCCGACCAACGACGTATACAGGGTGTCGTAATACTGATCCCACGGCAGACGCTGGCGATGAATAGCGACTTCCTCGCCCAGCGGCCGCTCCTCGTTGAACTTATCGATCATCGAGGACATCACGACACCGTCACCACCACCGAACAACGTCCAGTAGGTCAGCACCGTATCGGCTTCGGGAGTCGGCTCAGTCGTCGTTCCGGCTTCGGTAGTGGCGGCCCCCCCATCGGATCCGCCATCACCGCCGGAACCGTCACTGCCGTCACCACCGCCGCCACCGTCGCCACCGTCGCCGCCACTACTACAGCCAGCCAGGCCGATGGCACCTGTCAGACCGACTGTCTTGATTAAATTCCGTCGACGCTTGCTGATACGATTGTCGTCTGGCGACATACGGTGGTATTTAGAACCACGATATATAAACTTATTGCCAATATAATTACACGAAGGGGAGAACGACCACAATACATAAAAATATTAATAATATGATTACACGAAGTGGGAAGAAAGATCTCTCGTGCAAGGAGGAGCGTGGCGTAGCGGAACACCAGTTGATGATGCCAACCACGGACCCCCTATCGTGTACAGCGGGACTCGACGAGCTCGAATCACGGTCACCACCACACGACATCACGTGAAATCTCCGTCACAGGCCGTCTGCGGTCACCGACGAGATCCAGACATCGCATTGGAAGTGCTTTTCGATTTCGGTGATAACTTCCCCCACACGAAGGTTGAGCATTTCCCGAGTAGGCCAAAGATATTTCAATTGCCGCATTCATACTGGTCCATATGGCTCGTGTGAGCGTTGACGACGTAACGAAAATATATTCGGACAACGACGAAGGCCGGATCCTTGCCGTTGACAACGTTAGTCTTGACGTCAAAGACGGCGAGTTTGTGACAATCGTCGGTCCCTCGGGGTCGGGGAAGTCGACACTCCTCAGGATGATCGCCGGACTCGAGGATATCACCGAAGGGACGATCAAAATCGGCGACACAGTAATCAACGACATCCAGCCCCAAGACAGAGGCGTAGCTATGGTTTTCCAGAACTACGCCCTCTATCCGCATATGACCGCCCGGAAAAACATGTCATATGGGCTTAAATTGACGACTGATCTCTCGGACGAGGAGGTGAACGCACGTGTCGAAGAGGCCGCAGAGATGATGGGTATCGAGGATCAACTGGATAAGAAACCGGGGAATCTCTCGGGAGGACAACAACAGCGCGTCGCGACCGGACGCGCGATCGTTCGGGACCCTGAAGTCTTCCTGTTCGACGAACCCCTTTCGAACCTCGACGCGAAGCTTCGGCTGCACATGCGTACGGAACTGCAACGGATCCAGGAGGAAGTTGGAACGACATCGATCTACGTCACCCACGACCAGGAAGAGGCGATGACGATGTCCGACCGGATCGTGATCCTCGACGCGGGCCAGATCCAGCAGGTCGGGGAGCCTGACGACATCTACAACGAACCGGCGAACAAGTTTGTCGCCAACTTCATCGGGAGTCCATCGATGAATATGTTCCCGGTCGAATTGAGCGGGAACTCGCTCGTAAGCGAGGCGTTCGAGTATCACCTTTCGGACCGCATTCTGGAAGAGATCAACGAGTACGCCGAGGAGGGTGAATCACTCACGCTCGGAATACGGCCCGAGAACATTCAATTGGTAGACAGCGCTGGAGAGAACACGATCGACGCCTACATCGACGTTCGCGAACCTGTCGGGAGCGATAACTTCCTCTATGTCACCCTCGGTGGGGATATGGAGTGTCGCGTCCGGGTTCCGGGCGACGTGAAACCCGACGAGGGCACGAACGTCCACATCCAGTTCGACGAGACGAACCTCCACATCTTCCGTGATCAGACCGGACGGAACATCCTCACGTCCGTCGAACCGACCGACCAAGCGACGACAACGGGAGACAGTTCGGTCGCAATGGCCGAAGACTGACGGCACCGGCCATCTCTTTTCTGTACCGTGTGGTTTCGGTTTGGAGTTTCCGTCCCCGTTGTACCGGGTCTCCCTGATCGCCGACCTTGCCTGATCACTCTCCGGAGCGCTGGATGAGTGCCGTTTCGATATCACGACCAGTCCTCACCAGCAGGCTTGCGATTTCTTCCTCGAGGCGTCGCCCGTAGAAGGTGGACTC
Source organism: Halorhabdus amylolytica (assembly GCF_004944975.1). GTDB lineage: Archaea > Halobacteriota > Halobacteria > Halobacteriales > Haloarculaceae > Halorhabdus > Halorhabdus amylolytica. Next base: position 63,979 of record NZ_SPQG01000012.1, on the reverse strand, counting down.
GGTCCCGCTGACCTCGATGGCGGCGACGGCGTAGTCGTCGGGGTCCCGGATAGGGACGGCAACGCTGTGGAGGTCCCGATAGGGCTCGGCGTGGTCGACGACGTGGCGGTGGCCCTCGAATTCACCCGCGCTAAACGTTCCCTGCAGGGGGCTATCACGCTCGATCACCATCCGCTGGGATCGAATGGCCTCTAGTTCCGTGAGAAGTTCATCGACTTCGTCCCCCAAGTCGTTGACCTTCATCAGCGCCTCGATCTCGGCGCGTGGCCGGTGGGAGAGGAGTGCCTTCCCGCCAACGGAAAGGGGCGCAGGGAACCGTTCACCGACGGTCACCGGCGCATCGACCGTGTCGCTCTCAGTCGACTGGTAGATGTACACTGCGTCGCCGTCCTCCTCGACGACCAACGACACCGTCTCTCCGGTCCGGGAAGCCAACCGATCGAGGTCCTCGATCGCCAGTTGATACACCTCCTGGCGCTCCCTGACGGCGGTCCCAGCCTCGAACCACCGCAGAGAGAGCCCATACGACCCGGTCTCCGTCTTTGTGACGTAGCCGGCGGCCCGGAGCGTATCAAGATGCTTGTACACCGAACTCTTGGCGACACCTGTCCGTTTTGCGAGTTCCGTCACGCCGAGTTGCTCGCCGCGCGCGAGCGCGTCGATGATCGTAAAACAGGTCACGACCGCGTCGACGTGGTGTGTGGGCGTCGTCATTACCCGTCCTACGGACCCCTGGCCCAAATCGTTTCTCGTCAGGATACAGAGAGAGGGATATTTCCCGTCGAGAAACCACCCGGCGTGACGTTTTTGCTTTGGGGTCATGACTCCCGAAGTATGACTGGATCAGACGCTCACCGGGTGACTCATCAATGACCGAGTTCCGTCCGCGTCGATCGATCGACCTCGATGGTCGCTGGGAATTCGTGACGGATCCAACCGAAAGCGGTATCGACGACGGTTGGATGGATCCCGCGATGGAGTGGCCCGACCAGGCTCAAACCGTCGACGTTCCCCTGGCCTGGGAGGAACTCGACGAGTTTCGCGAGTACACCGGGCGGGCGTGGTACCGGCGGACGTTCACCCTCGAGACTCCGCTGGGCGACCGCGACGCGATTCTCCGGTTCGGCGCAGTCGACTACAAGAGCGTTGTCTGGGTCAACAGCCGAAAAGTGGGCACCAACGAAGGAGGATACCTCCCGTTCGAGTTCGATGTCACCGACGCTATTACCGAGGGCGAGAACACGGTCGTCATCGCCGTCACCGATCCCGACGACGTCTCGGAGATTCCCCACGGCAAGCAGGGTGACCCCTGGTACACTCGAGTCAGCGGGATCTGGCAATCGGTGGGGCTCGATCTGCGTCCACCGGCCCGGGTCACGGACGTTTGGGTGACACCTGATCTCTCGACCGACACCGCTACCGTGGAGGTCGACGTTCAGCCTGGACCCCACGACCGTGCCGACATTGATATTCATATGCGTGCGCGCAACCAGGATGGAAAAGCCGTTGCCGAGGCGACGACCGGAGGGACGAGTCCCGTCGAGGCGGTCCTCTCGTTCGATTCGCCGGACTACTGGTCGCCCGACGACCCGACGCTGTACGAACTCGAGATCGAACTTTTGGTCGACGGAACGACGTTCGACAGCCTGACAGAGCCCTTCGGGCTCCGAAGTTTCGACACTGACGGCCGACAGTTCCTGCTTAACGAGGAACCGATCACGATGCGTGGGGTTCTCGAACAGGGGTACTATCCGGACACACTCTACCGACCTGGCGATCCCGATACCTTCGAGCAGGAGGTCGCCATCGCGAAGGAACTGGGATTCAACCTCATCCGCAAGCACATCAAGCCGGCCCACCCCGAGTTCCTCGAGGCGGCTGATCGTCTGGGGATGCTTGTCTGGGAGGAACCCGCAAGCCCGACGCTATCGACTGAGAACTCGCGAGCAGCCGTCCGCGAGCAGCTCCTCGGGATGGTCGACCGGGACTACAACCACCCCAGCGTCGTCGTCTGGTCGATTTACAATGAGGAGTGGGGCTTCGGTCACGCCAACGGCGAGGAGACGCTATGGACAGACGAGAGCAAACAACAGTATCTCGCCGATCAGTACCGCGATCTCAGGGAACGAGATCCGACTCGGCTAGTCTGTGACAACTCCGGGTGGGCCCACGTTGGGACAGATATCAACGACTTTCACCGCTACTTCGTCAGTCCCGACCGGGCGGAAGAATGGTCAACCGACCTCGATCATATCTGTCACCACCCATATGATAACTACGCGACGCGGGCGTTCGACGATAAGGGCGCGCCGATAGTTCTCTCGGAGCTGGGAACGTGGGGATTCTGTGACGTGCCCGCGTTACGCGCCCACTATGGAGGTGATCCACCCTGGTTCACTCATGAATACCTCACGGAGGAATTCAAGCGGCCGGCCGGCGTCGACGAGCGCTTCCGGTCCACCGATCTCTCGGCAGTGTTTGACGACTACGAGGCGCTCGCTGACGCGTGGCAGCAACGCGAGTACGTTTCCCTCAAGCACATCCTTGAAGAAGTGCGTACCCACGAGGAGGTTGCCGGGTACGTCCTAACCGAATTGTCCGATATCGAGTGGGAATTCAACGGGATCCTCGACTACCGGCGCGAACAGAAGAACTTCCACGACGAGTTCGCCGCGGTCAACGCGCCGATCGCTGTCGTCGTTGACCTCGATAGTCACGTCGTTTACGACGAGGACGCGCTCTCGGTCGGGGTGACAGTCGTCAACGACACTGATGAGGAGTTGTCTGGGACCGTCGAGTGGTCGCTCTCCGATCGCTCGGGATCAGCAACACTGTCGGTCCCGTCTCATGCCGTCGCCTCGCTGGACGAGGCGATCACACTCGAGTCTCCAAAAGCGGAGTCAGTCACTCGTGAAACGCTCTCGACTACGTTCGACTCTACTGATAGTACCGTCTCGACGACAGAACCGATCACGATTGTGCCGGCCCAGGCGTTACCGACGCCGGACGCGACGGTGTTCGCGGAGGGGACACTCGCGTCCCGCCTCACGCGACGGAACGTCTCAGTCACCCACGACCTCGAGAACGCAGACCTGGCGATCGTCGAACAGATCACCGACGATGTCGAGTCCTTCGCCGATGCCGGCGGAGCGGTAATCCACGCCCCGAGCGGTGACGGACGCATGGCCAACGAGGGTCCATTCGACTACCACCACCTGCCGGAACACGAAAGTTGGTCCGAAAGTGCCAGTTTCCTCTACACTGATTCGCCGATTTTCGAGGATCTGTGTCCGGGATCCCGTCTCGGATGGGCTTTCGAAAACGTCTACCCCTTCGCGGTTGCGACCGATCTCGATCCAAATACAGACAAGATCCACGCGGGCTACGTCGAAGGATGGCTGGCCAACTGGGCCAGCCCGCTCGTCACCCGCTCGTACGGTGATGGCTCTGTTACAGCATTCACCTTCCGCGTGCGGGATCATTACGCCGACCATCCGGTCGCGACACTCGTGGTGGATCGACTACTCGCCGAGCTGAGTCAATAATACACACTCTCGAAGTTACGACATCGAATGTGTTACCCCTCGCGATGTGGCAGCATGAAAATATCATTTCAAGTAAGGTGTATCTTTCTGGGAAATAATCTCACCTTCATTTCCGCTATTCTCGCTATTGTAGTAATCAATCGATAGCGGTAATTCGGCGCCCGTTTATTACTACTCATGGCATCGAGAAGGATCCCTATCTCAATATCGGCCCAATAGACGAACTAAAGTGGATGTTTTATCATTGAATTCCTGACGATCGGCCGTTCTATCGAGTGATGTAACTGGTAGAAGGTTTTCAGGACGTGTATTTCTTCACAAGAAACTCAGGTCTCAATCAGCCGGCAACCGGATCAGATTCGAGCTGAGTCCGCCCAACCAACAAACGATATGCCGTACTTGTGACCGATCAGTTACCGAGTACGTCGACGACGGCCCGCGTCGTCGCGTCGACATCCCAGGTTTCCGTAAAGGAGACGAACGTAGTCAGTAGTTCGATGTAGCGGTCGGGTCGCACTGCGAGCCCGTGGGCGACTGACGCAGGCTGGGAGCGTGAGTGTTCGAAGGCGTCCATCTGCATCCGCTGGAACGGCGAGAACTCGTCGTCGGGGACGTCCGTCCGCGGCGGGATCGAACCCTTCTGGGCGTTGAACGCAACCTGGCCCTCGACCGAGCCAACAGTCGCCAGAAACGCATCCATCGCGTCCGTTCGTCCGATCATCTTCGGGACGAGCGTGGCATCCATGTTCATCTGGTAGAGGCCCTCGGTCCCGGGGAACGCGGCGTGTCCCCAGTCCGCCCGGAAGGAGAAGTCCTCGGCCGCATTGAACACCGAAGTCGACCAGTCACCCTGGACGTAGAAGGCGGCGTTACTGGAGACGAACTCGACCGGCGCTTCCGCAATATCCAGGAACAGTGATCGTTCGGGCACGAAGTCGGCGATCCCCCGGACGAGTTCGAGCGCTTCCTCGATCTGTCCGCGATTGGCTCTCACGTCACCGTCAACGATGGATCGGTAAGTATCGGCACCGAACTCCCCGATCAATGTCGTTTCCCACAGCTGGAGGACCGGGACCGGGTTCTTCCAGGGCTGGATCAGACCGACGGCGTCGGTCGCGTCGACGACCTGCTCTAAGACTTCGAGGAATTCGCGTGGCGATCCAGCGTCCGAGGGATCGACGCCGGCCGATTCGACGGTCTCGACGTCATAGAAGAGGTTGTTGAGCCGGTGGATGTTCATGGGGAGGGCGACGTAACGGTCCTCGTCGCGGGCGACATCGCGAGCACCGGAGATGTAGCGTGATTCGAGGTCGTGTTCCTGCCAGACGTCCGTGAGGTCGGCCAGGACGTCCGCCTCGAGGTACGGTTCGAGGTTCTTCCCCGGCCAATCGAACCACACGTCGGGTGGATCCTCGCGCAACAACCCCGTCTTCGCTGACAGGCGGACGCTATCAGCCGTCCGTTCGTCCGCCGATCCCCCGCTATTCCGGCGATAAACGTCCAATAACCCATCGATTGCTGCCCGACCGTCGCCATCCTCCCAGTCGTGCATGACCTCGATCGATCGCATCGTTTGTGCCATTTCTACCGGTCCGGTAGACGGGGAACGTGTATAATAATATCCCTCAATTTATCATATTTGCAAATGTCGGAGGCCGCAGTGATCGTCGCCACTGTCCGGGTGTCTCCCCCGCAAACATTTTACGGTATCTGTGAGAACGTCTGATCGTCATGCAGCAATCCAAACCGGACAGTGATCTGCCATGAGCGGAGTGACAGTCGAACGTATCTCCGACGAACGGTGGGAGGACGTGGTCCGGGTCGCCAACGGGACGATCGAGCTCCTCGCGCCGACGTCGATCGGACCACGGATCGTCCACTTCGGGTTCGAGGGAGATCGCAACGAGTTCCGGCTGTTCGATCACCAACGCGAGGAGTGGCCGCTGATCGGCGGCCATCGGCTCTGGCACTCCCCCGAGGACGAGTCCCGGACCCACATCCCCGACACCGATCCCGTCGAGGTCGACCTTCTCGAAGACGGCGTCGAACTCCGCCGCTCCACCCACGAGCGGACGGGTATCGAAAAGGCAGTGACGGTCCGTACGGGGTCCGGATCGTCCGTCGAGATCACTCACGAACTCACCAACCGTGGAGTGTGGCCCATCGAATTCGCCCCCTGGGCCCTCAGCGTTCTCGAACCCGACGGAACGGCCGTCATGCCGTTGACGCCCCAGGCGGAAGCCGACTCGCTGTTGCCCGATCGGTCGATCACCTTCTGGCCGTACACGCGGCCCGGCGATGACCGCCTCTCCTATGGCGAGGACAACGTCTACGTCAGCCAGGACACCGGGTGTGACGGGCCACTGAAGATCGGGACCTCCGCGGGAGACAGCTGGGTCGCGTACGTCAACGACGGCCACGTCTTCCGGAAGGACTTCGAGTACGTTCCCGGCGGTAACTACCCCGACCTCGATAGCGGCGCCCAGGTGTACACGAGTTCGGAGATCCTGGAACTGGAGACGGTCGGCCCGCTCCGTACAGTCGACCCCGATGAGACCGTCACTCACGTCGAAACGTGGACGTTGGCCGAAGACGTCGACGACCCGGCGCAAGCCGCCACCGTCCAACCCGACGGGATCTGACGTCGTTCCCGGGGCGGGGACTGTAACGGAAGACCGGAGGCCGATCGCCGTTGTCGAAGGATGTCGTCGTCTCCGTCTTCGATCTCCGAACTGTCCCAGTATGCGTGATCTTCCGGAGCGGTGACATCGTCTCACCCTGGGCGGCGGCATCGAGGTTCGGCGTGGCCCACATGAGGAGCTTCGTGTAGGTGTGCTGTGGGTTCTCGCGGGAGACACACCTCAACGGGACCACAACATTACAGGCAAAGTCCGCGAAAGTGACGATCTCAGAGGTTCAAATAGAGATCCTCGATCGCGTAGACGATCTCCAGGCGCTCCTCGTCGACGTACGTGCCAGTCATCTCCAGGAGTCGATCGCCGTCGGGGGAGGGCAGTAGTGGTGTCGTCCAGGCGACCATCTGGTAGTCGACATCGAGTTCGTCGTCGTACGGCAGTGGGGCCGGAATCGTCGTCCAGTCGGCGAAATCAGTGAAGTCCTGTGTCGCGAAAAGAACCTCACCGCTGCCCGGCGCTGGCTCGCGGTCCTCGTCCCGAACCGTCTTCGCCGAAACGAGCACGGTCCCGTCCGGGCCACCTGCCGGCGTCCACGTGACGTACGGTCCGTTACACCCCTGGTATCCCTCGTCGGTCCGGACAGGTGATCCCACGTCAGCCGGATCGCCCCAGGATCGCCCGTCCGGCGAGACCTTAAGGAAGACGCCACCCTCGTAGGTGGGACCGACGATCTCGTAGACCATCACGTACCGTCCGTCCGGGAGTCGGGTCACGACCGGCATTCCGGGGCGATCCTCGCCGTTCGGGATCGCAGCGTCGAAGACTTCCTCCGCCCAGGTCTGGCCGCCGTCTTCGGAGACACGGTGGCCGATCAACTGGTTGTAGCCGTCCTCGCGGTGACGCTCGTCGGCGAAGTAAACGACGAGGTTCCCGTCGGAGTCGAGCGCCAGTTCGGGCTCCCAGACCGGCGTCGATCCGGTCTGGGGGACGGCTTTGCCCCCCTCGGCGACGGTACTGACGTACTCCCAGGTCTGGCCGTGGTCCTCGCTGGCGTAAACGTCGATCTGCGTCCGCGAAAGGTCGTCGGGGATCGAGTTCCCGGCGGCGATCACTGTCCCGGCCGACCACGGTCCGACGTCCGTCGGGAGTTCGAACAGCGTCGGCTGATATCGCAGCCCCCAGTCGTTCTCGGTGTCGTGGATCTCCGAGCACTTTCGCCAGGTGTCACCGCCATCGGTGCTTCGATAGACCGGGAAGAACGGCTGTGCGGCGTTGTCGAGGTCCGTGCTCCAGTAGTGTTCGAACGTCGCGAGCAACACATCGCCAGCATCGTCGTGGGTCAATCGCTCGACGCGGGGATACATCGCACCCGGTTCTGGCGCCCCTTCCGGGGGTCGGTACAGTGTCTGCCCAGCGCCACGACCGGACGGGGAGGGAGGTGTCTCGTCGGTGTGTTCACCTTCGGACATCACGGACACCCCTCGACGGCCGTGAGGAACTCGTGAATCGAAACGACGACAGCTATACGAGACTCGGGCGGCTGACTGAACATATATCAACCAATACACTCGACACCCATAGGATCTACGGATGGACGTCACCGCCCCCTGGCCCTCTCCCCCAGACCTATCGCGAGATCGGAGTCGATCGACGGTCACGATCGCGATCGAGAACGGGGATAGCGAGCCATCGCAGTAGTGCCGACGGCCCGGGATCGCACTCCCGGGTTGGTGTGACCCGATTCGGCTGTTCGTGGGTTGTTTCAGGACGCGTCGACGTACTCTGTGATTTCCAGGGACTTCTGGCCGGCCGGAAGTGGGAATTACAGGTCGAGCGTCAGACTCACGACGGAGCTCGGGGGTGCCTCGAGGACAAGCCGACCGTCACCCTCGTCCTCGACGTCTATGGACTCCGGTTCGAACACGGCAGCGTTGTCCACCGTGGAGTGGATGTCGACTGCGAGCCCGTCGAACAACACCGACGCGTCGACGACGGTCACGTCTTCGGCGTCGGGGTGGACAGTGACCGCACAGGCGGCGTCCAGGTCGCGGTTCGAAAGCGTGACGTGGAGGCGACCGTCGGTCTCGGAGGCTGAGGCGCTGACCAGCGGGACTTCGTGGGTATCCTCCGGGCCGAACTCGCTGCCCTGACTCTCGACGGACCAAGTGTCGGCGTCGACGACCGTTCGGAGGGCCGTGGCACCCATATGACCCATGTAGCGATCGAACACCTGGTAAGTCGGGGTCGGCCAGGCTTCCGCCTCGTTCGTCTGGACGAGACACTGCAGGACGTTGACCGTCTGAGCGATGTTCGCCATCGAAACCACGTCCGCCCGTTCGTTGAGATCATCGAGAACGGCAGCAGCCGCCAGCGCGTCCCGGACGGTGTTGGCCTGTTCGAGCCCGTTCGCGAAGACCGCCTCGGGGTGCCAGACCCCCCACTCGTCGACGACGATCCCGATATCGGAAGCGGGCGCGAACATCTCGATAGCCTCGGCCGCTCGATCGATGTCGTCACCGATCTTCGCCGCGCGGGCCAACAATCGGTAGTACTGGGTTTCGGTGAAATCCGTGTCGCCGCCGGCGTAGTAATAGCGGTGGACCGAGAGGTGATCGATGAGATCGTAGGCTGTCCCCTGGCCGAAGGAGACGCACTCGGCGAGGTGCTCCAGGAATCGGCGGTTCCAGTTGTCGGTGATGTGTCCGCAGGCGACCAGTTGGATGTCCCCGTCACACATCACACGGTCGAACGCCTTGAGGTAGTTCGCGTGACTACGGAACTGCTCGGCGTACAGTTCGGGACTGAATCGCCCGCCACAACCCCAGTTCTCGTTGCCGACGCCCCACCACGTGACGTCGTGTGGCTCCTGGCTCCCGTTTGCCGCACGGAGTCGCGTCATCTCCGTATCGCCGTCGTAGTTGCAGTATTCCGCCCAGTCGACTGCCTCGTCGGGCTCGCCCGATCCGACGTTGACGGCGAGATACGGCTCGGTATCGATCATCTCACACAACTGCATGAACTCCTCGGTCCCGAAGGCGTTGGATTCCTCGGGGAGGTCCTCACGGCCCTGGACCCACCACATGTTTCGACGCCGAGGGCGATCCTCGCGCGGACCGATCCCGTTACGCCAGTGGTAGTCATCGGCGAAACAGCCGCCCGGCCATCGCAAGACCGGCACTTCGATATCGTGGAGTAACTCGGCCGTATCCAGCCGTATCCCGCCCTCAGTCGGCACACGATTCTCGTCCTCGCCGACCCAGACCCCGCCGTAAATACACCTGCCGAGGTGTTCCGAAAGATGACCGTACACGTTCGGATCGATTCGATCGATCGGATCGTGCCGCGCGACGTGGATCGCTGCGTTCATACGCTACCCTACGGCCAAGAGGCCAAATAGATACGGACTTGTTTAGAGCCGTGACGAACCACGGTCTGCATTCGTCGCCGACACGGGATCGAAAAGCGGACTGACACCGAGTATCGGGAACCCAACGGGCGAAGCTGTCAGGCGGAAAGAGTCACACTCACGACAGAACTCGCGGGCGCCTCGACGACGAAGACGCCGTCACCCTCGGCGTCGACGTCGATCGCGTCGGGTTCGAACGCCGCTGCGTTCTCGGCAGTCGAATGTTCCCTGACGCCCTTGTCTTCGAACAGTACCTCGCTATCGACGACCGAGGCGTCTTCGAGATCGGTCTCGATCTCGACGGTCTCGCTCTCCAGATCACGGTTCGACAGCGTCACGAAGACCTCTCCGTCCTGCTCGGAGGCCGACGCACTGACCAGCGGCACATCGAGAGGTTCGTCCTCGACCGCTTCCTTCTCGCTGTCGACGACAGTCTTCAGGGCAGTCCCACCCATGTGATCCTTGTAGAAATCAAAGACCTGGTAGGTCGGGGTCGGCCACGCCTCGTCCTCGTCAGTCTGGACGAGACACTGCAGGACGTTGACCGTCTGGGCGATGTTCGCCATCGCGACGACGTCGGCGCGATCGTGGAAGTCGTCGAAGACCCCGGCCGCCGAAATCGCGTCACGGACGGTGTTTGCCTGTTCGAGCCCGTTCGTGTTGGTCGCCTCGGGGTGCCAGACGCCCCACTCGTCGACGATGATACTGATGTCGCTCTCGCGGGCGTAGGTCGACAACGCGTCGACAGTGTTGTCGATGTCCTGACCGACCTGCCGCGAACGGGCCAGCAACTTGAAGTACTGCTCGTCGTCGAAGTCAGTGTCGGGCCCGGCCTCGTAGTAGCGGTGGACCGACATGTGCTCCATCAGGTCGTAGGGACCCTCGATCCACTCCGAACAGTCCCGGAGCGCCCGGAGGAAGTCCCGGTTCCAGTCCTCGCCGATGTGCCCGACCGCGATCAGTTCCATCTCGCGATCGCTGAGCATCCCATTGACGCTACGGAGATACGTCGCGTACCGGCGGTACTGCTCGGCGTATTGCTCGGGGCTGAACCGACCACCACAGCCCCAGTTCTCGTTGCCGACACCCCAGTACTTCACACCGTAAGGCTCCTCGGAACCGTTCTCCTCGCGGCGTTGAGCGAGTTCTGTATCGCCGTCGTAGTTGCAGTACTCCGCCCAGTCGGCCCCTTCGCCGGGCGTCCCGTTGCCGACGTTGACGGCGAGGTACGGCTCGGTATCGAGCATGTCACACAGCCGCATGAACTCGTCAGTCCCGAAAGTATTCGGGTCCTCCGGGATCTCCTCGCGGCCCTGCGTCCAGAAGGCGTTGCGCCGCGTCGGCCGCTCCTCGCGCGGGCCGACGCCGTCCTCCCAGTGATAGTCGTCGGCGAAACAGCCGCCCGGCCACCGGAGGACCGGCATATCGAGGTCGGCCAGCAGTTCGACGGTGTCCATGCGGATGCCGTCCTCTGTCGGCACGCGATCTTCGTCCTCGCCGACCCAGACCCCGCCGTAAATACAGCGACCGAGGTGTTCGGCGAAGTGTCCGTAAACGTCAGGGGCTATCTCGTCGATCGGGTCATGCCGATGGACATGAATCTCTGAACCCATAGTTCTACACAACAGAAACTAATATAAAAAGATTGTGTATTCGTGAGAGTGGTGAGGGCTGCTCCCGGAGGTCCAATCGGGCTGTCCGAGCCCCCGGAGGAGGTACCTGGCGGAGAAAACCGCCAGAAGGGTCAATCAGAACCGTTCGACGAGGTCGTCGCTGGGATCCGAAATCCGGACCATGCGATCGATCCGAAGTGACGACCGCATCAAATATTCGATCCGAGCCGGAATGGCGAGAGAATGGACGGGCCGCGTTCCGAACAGGCCGACGGCGAGTGGCTACGACATAGAAAGAACGTCGCCGTACCGAGAAACAACAGACGAGGGACATCGTGCCCGGCTACCAACTCAACTCCGACAGCCGTGGACCCGGTGGGGAACCGAATCGTCCTCCGAGTTGGTGTCCCCGGAGTGGGTATTCTTCGAATGGGTATCTTCAGAGTGGATATCCTCCGAGTTAGTATCTTTCGAGTGAGTATCGTCCGTATTGGTAGCTTCAGAGCGGGTATCTTCCGAGTTAGTGTCTTTCGAGCGGGTATCTTCCGAGTTAGTGTCCTTCGAGCGGGTATCTTCGGACTCGTCCTGAGTCGGTCCTCGACCAGTTCGAGCGACGTTCTCACCCTCCGTCATCCTCATCGTCTGCCAGGACACATCGCTGTCGTGCATGAGTTCCCGGACGTAGCTGAGGCTGTATTCGACATCGAAGGTCTCCTCGATGTACATGTGCACGAGCCGTGGTGTCCACGTCGAGGCGTCGTACCCGACGGCGCTCGGGGACGACTGGAGTACCGCCGCCAGGCGGTCGCGTTCGTCCGGATCGAGTTTCGACGGCCGGCCCGGCCGCTCCTCGTCGTAGATGACCTCCTCGAGCGGTTCCTCGTCGAGGCGTTCGAGCCGGCTGAGCCAGTTGTGAATCGTCGTCCGGGACACGTTGTACCAGTCTGCCAGCTTCGTCTGCGGGATTCCCTCCTTGTGATTGATCCCGACCATGATCCGCTGGGTGGCTGTCTTCCCCTCCACCTCGGTCAGGTAATCACGGAGTTCTTCGACCGTGACGTTCTTCGGTCGAGCCGCGTTTCGTGCCCGGGGCATATTCCCGTATTAGGATAGAATATTCAATTACTTTTCGGTACTACAGTTCGATGACCGGTTGGGCTGCTCGTGGAGGAGTTCTCACCCCAATCAGTCCGCAGCCGATGATGAAATTTTCAACCCATTGTTCCCGTCTGACTGGACGAATCTTTGTAAATCAATAATTATATTATTTCAGTGTATGATCTCGTCGAGAGGGGTTGGGACCGACGGCCCCGAGAGTACCGTCGTGGGTCGAACGAGTCGAGAATCAGTCGGATCGGGAGCGTATGACCGATTCCTTTTTGTCGCTGGTAGTGGAACGTGAACGTGTACTTATGACGGACATACCGCACGACACCGAATTCGGCGACCTGGAACTGTGGTTCGTCACGGGGAGTCAACACCTCTATGGCGAAGAGGCACTGGAGATCGTCGACGAGCACTCCGGGGAGATCGCGGCTTCCCTCTCGGCGTCAGACCAGATTCCGGTAGATGTGGTTCACAAACCCGTCCTGACGACGCGTGACGCCATCGAAGAGATCGTCATGGAGGCCAACGCGACGGAAAACTGCGTCGGGTTGATCACGTGGATGCATACGTTCTCGCCGGCGAAGATGTGGATCCGTGGCCTCCAGGCCCTGGAAAAGCCGTTCGTCCATCTCCACACCCAGTACAACGAACGGCTCCCCTACTCGGAGATCGACATGGACTTCATGAACGTCAACCAGTCCGCCCACGGCGGTCGCGAGTTCGGGCACATCGTCTCCCGGCTCGACGTCGATCGCAAGGTCGTCGTCGGCCACTGGGAGGACGACGCGGTCCTCGAACAGCTGGGAACCTGGACGCGGGCCGCCTGTGCGTGGTACGACCTCCGCGGGGCGAAAATCGCCCGCTTCGGGGACAATATGCGCGACGTCGCCGTCACGGAAGGCGACAAGGTCGCGGCGGAGATGACGTTTGGCGCCACCGTCGACGGATACGGACTCGGCGACCTCGTCGAGTACGTCGACGCCGTCTCCACGGCGGAGATCGACGATCTCGTGGCGACCTACGAGGACGAGTACGAACTCGCCCCGGAACTCGCCGAAGACGGCGAGAAGCGTGACTCCCTCAGGGAAGCTGCCCGGATCGAACTCGGGATCCGGGCGTTCCTGGAAGACGGCGAATTCGTGGGCTTTACGACGACCTTCGAAAACCTGACTGGTCTGACCCAACTGCCCGGTCTGGCCGTCCAGCGACTGATGGCCGACGGATACGGTTTCGGACCCGAGGGCGACTGGAAGTCGGCACTGTTGACCAGGGCGATGAAGGTCATGGGTCGGGGACTGGAAGGCGGCACGTCCCTCATGGAGCACTACACCTACGACCTCGCTGACGAGACAGTCCTCGGGGCGCACATGCTGGAGATCTGTGAGTCGATTGCCGGCGAACAGCCCCGACTGGAGATACATCCGCTCGACATCGGCGGGAAAGCCGACCCGGTTCGATCGGTCTTCGACGCGGCCGCCGGGCCGGCCGTGAACGCGACGGTTGTGGACGTGGGCGATCGCTTCCGCATGATCGTCAACGACGTCGAGACGGTCGAACCGGCCGAAGACCTGCCGAATCTCCCCGTCGCGAGAGCACTCTGGGACCCACAGCCGGGCTTCGAGACGGCGATCGAAGCCTGGATCAAGGCCGGTGGCGCCCACCACACGGGCTACAGTCAGGCCGTGACCGCCCAGCACCTCAAGGACTTCGCCGAGATGGCCGACATCGAATTCCTCCACGTCGACGAAGAAACCGACCTGGACGACTTCGAGCGGGAACTGCAGTGGAACGAGACGTACCACCGGCTCAACTGAGAAGGCGACGATATCCGGGAAACCCGCCCGCACTCTCGAAACCCGCGTTACAGTTCTTCCGCAAACGCCTCGAAGGGCACCCAGTCAAAGCAACCTGAACGATCGAAACAGAGAGTCGACCGCGACCGATCCGTCAGGCCCGCTCCAGCGTCAGCCCGACGACCGAAGACGGCGGTACTTCGAGTACGTAATTCCCGTCTTCGGAAACTTCGACGTCGAGCGTCTCGGGTTCGAACGCCTCGGCGTTGTCCTTTCGGGAGTAAGCATGGGAGTCCTGCCCGTCGAACAGCACAGTCGCCGACGCCGTCGAGTACTCGGTGTCGACGTCGATCTCGATCGTCTCGCTCTCCTCGTAGCGGCGGTTCGACGCGGTGACGAACAACTCCTCGTCGTTCCGAGAGGCGGAGGCCGACACCATCTCGACCGCGTGGGCTTCCCCGTCGAAGGTCTTTGTCTCGCTTTCGACGTCGACCTCGACGGCGGTGTTGCCGGCGTGGCCCCCGTAGAGATCGAAGACCTGGTAGGTCGGGGTCTTCCAGGCGTCGTCCTCGTCGGTCTCGACGAGACACTGCAGAACGTTGACCGTCTGGGCGATGTTCGCCATCGAGATCACGTCGGCGCGCTCGTGCATGATGTCGAAGGCGGCCGCGGCCGTGAGTGCGTCACGGACGGTGTTGGCCTGTTCGAGGCCGTTATCCGGGGTTGCCTCGGGGTGCCAGACGCCCCACTCGTCGACGATGATCCCGACGTCTCCAGTCGGAACGTACTCTTCGAGGGTCGCGGCCGCCCGGTCGATGTCGTCAGCGAGCTTCCGGGTGCGAGCGAAGATACGGTAGTGTTGATCCTCGTCGAAATCCGTGTCGCTACCGGCCTGGTAATACCGGTGGACCGAAAAGTGATCCAGTAGTTCGTACGGCGACCCCATTCCGAGGAACGTTCCGGGACCGAACTCCATGCCCTTCTCTAAGTTCTCGAAGAACGCCTCGTTCCACTCGTCAGTGAGGTGCCCGCAGGCAATGAACTCCATGTCGCCGTCCGGGTCGAGGTGGTTGTTGAACCCACGGAGGTAGTTGGCGAACCGCCGGTACTCGTCGCCGTACTCGTCGGGGGCGAACCGGCCACCACAGCCCCAGTTCTCGTTGCCGATACCCCAGTATTTCACGCCGTAGGGTTCGGGATGGCCGTTCTCGGCGCGGCGCTCGGTCAGGTCGGTCTCGTCGTCGTTGTTGCAGTATTCGATCCAGTCGAGAGCCTCCTCCGGGGTCGACGAACCGACGTTGACGGCGAGATACGGCTCGGTGTCGAGCATCTCACACAGGTGCAGGAACTCGTCGGTGCCGAAGTCGTTCGGTTCGACGAACTCCTCCTCGCGGCCCTGTGCCCACCAGAGGTTTCGTCGCGTGGGCCGTTCCTCGCGCGGCCCGACGCCGTCCTCCCAGTGGTAGTCGTCGGCGAAACAACCGCCCGGCCACCGGAGGACCGGGATCCCCAGCTCGCGGAGAAGAGACACGGTGTCCATCCGGATACCATCGGCCGTTTCGACCCGGTTATCGTCCCCGACCCAGAGTCCCCCATAGATGCAGCGGCCGAGGTGTTCGGCGAAATGGCCGTAGACGTGTTTCGAAATACGGTCGACAGTTCGCTGTCCGTGGACGCTAATATCGGACGACATACGACCAGATACCCCCAGGACAAGCATAACGATTACGGACACCACCCCACCGAGTGACAGGACCGGATCGACGACCAGCCGAAGCAATACCACGGAGTGAACACAGTTCTCGATCCGAGATGTTCAAACACTAATCCGATAGCCGCACGACGACGAAGGCCACCCCTACATCGTCCGGGACGTCAACCAAACCGATCACAGTATCGAGCGCAGGTTCGATCCGTAAGAATACCCCGCGAGTCCTCGATCCGTCTGAGACGAAAAACTCGAGCCATCGATAATCGTTAGTGAACATCATAGTTGGTACGGGAATGTTCAAAAACTAATCCACCCCTCACGACGACACTCTGACGAACCGACCGAATGAGGGACACTACTACTCGAAAGGAGGAACCGCGACAATTCAGTAGCCAACGAGATCACGAATCGCTTCGCGACCGGAGCGTCCGCAGTTCCGGACCTGGAGTACGTCGGATCCACTGAGATGAACAAATCGCACGCAAACAGAGGCATACTGTGATTCGATCACGACAAGACCGAGCCCTGGCTGTTCACGTGAATCCATACTCACTCTGGGTCGATAGTTTTGTCTGCACATGTCCGCGATTAGTGGATGAACAATCGTTAATGATGATCTCTCGGCCGAGAGACGTTCCGAGAAGACGTTCGTATCACCCACATGCCAGCGCAGACCGTTGCTATCATGAACGCGTCCGGATACGGACTATGACTACGGGTTAACCGGGCCGAATCGGCAGTAAGCGCCGATTTGCAAAGGATCCACTGCACACGAACAACACGTCCTGCGATGGTCCGGAAAACAGGTATTATGTACAATTATTTATTGCCAACCCAGTTACTCCTCTCTCACGAAACATATTGTTTCACTCGTCACACGGAAAATCACCCGTCTTGAAAGGTGTTCAATCAATTTTCCACTCCACGTCAACGTCTCGTTCGGGCCAGGCGGGAGCCACGACCGTGAGAACGATCCCACGCGGTGACACCCAGGGGCGATCACCCCACTGAATTGGCAGACTGCATGACGTCATGACGCGATGGATCACCCGAAAACCGAGACGACAACGAGGCGCTCCGTCCCCTTGAACGCCGACACCGAGGTGTACAATGACGATTGTACAGTTGTTATGTTTCGTAGCCGGCGATCACGAAGGAGTCTGTGCGAAGGAAGCCACGTGGACGGTTCGGAACCGATGGTCGAACGAACACGATGACTCCACAGGAAATGCCCCCGTGAACGATCCGGGAGCGGACACGACGTCACTGGTTGTGGAACAGTGACGCCCCTGTCTGTCGTGGTGCCCATTCCAATAACAAACGTACCCTTGTTATGTGGACGGTACTTTGCAAGCCACCTGATTAGTCGTATTGGGGTATCGTCAGACTGTTCGTTCAATGCATGTCGAGGACGGCTATAGGTACTCATCGGCGTGTATCCACACAGCCCGATCATCGCGACGATTGTCTCCTCAAGGATAACCTTTGTCGAACGGTTTGATATCCGGTGATTCGTTTTCGACCTCGCGAATGTGGGCCAGCAATCGATTCTGAAGGTCGTCAGCGATGTCACGGTGATCCGGTCGACCGACGAGATTGACCGTTTCCCCTGGATCACGCTGTAGATCGTAGAGGTACCGTTCGACGTATACGTCACTCGACTGTTCGCCGCTTCCGCCCTGCCAGCCGGTCATCGTCGGGGCGGCGACTGCGTACTTCCAGCGCTCTGTCCGCAACGCTCGTCCGATCTGAGACTCGCTGATCTGTATGAACGCCGCACCGTCCTCGTCGGGGATATCGTGCTCGACGACCGGACGCAGGCTCGACCCGCGCATCGTCTCTGGGATCTCGACCCCAGCCACGTCGAGTAGCGTCGGTGGGATATCGAGTACGCTCGTCACGCGCTGGATGTCTACTCCGTCGGTGAATCCAGGGCCGGAGAGGATCCCGGGAACTCTGACCGCGGATTCGTGCGGCGTCCGCTTGTGTTCTCCGGGCCGAGTCCGAAAGTGACAGCCGTGATCGGACGTATAGACGAACAGCGTGTTGTCCCGAATCCCACGGGCGGACAACGCTTCGAGAATACGTGCGACGTTTTCGTCGAGACGCTCGACGATACCGTAATAGTCCGGCAACTCGTGGTACCACTCACCGGGACGGTTCCGGAGATCATCGGGGACGAACGGATCCTTGTCGTGACGGGTAGCGTCCTCCGGAGCGACGAACGTCCACCTGTCGTTCTGGTCGTGTGGTTCGACGTATCCCACGACGAGGAAAAACGGCTCCGAGAGTTGTTCGATGCCCTCGATCGCGAACTCGGTGAACGCGTCGACGCGGTACTGATCGAAGGTGACTGCTTGCCCGTCCGCATCGTACAGCGTCCCGTCGTTGGGCTGGGTCGTGAACTCCGGGACGTCTGCGGCAAGCCAGAAATCGTCGTACCCGCCGCGCTGTGCGGGCGGGACCGGGTCGTCGAAGGTACTCGCAAGGTGCCAGTTACCGACGTACCCGACGTCGTACCCGGCTTCTTTGAATATCTCTGCGAGGGTTTGTTCGCCTTCTAGCGGAATCGCGCTCTTCCAGACGCCCGTTTCCGTGGCGTATTTGCCTGTCTGAAAGGTAGCCCGGAACGGCCCACACACCGGTTGTGGAGAGATCGCGACTTCGAGAGTCGTTCCGTCCCGGGCGAGTTCGTCTAGCGTCGGGGTCAACCCCATCGGGTTCCCGTACGTCCCCAGGCTGTCCCACCGCTGTTGGTCCGTCACCACGACGACGACATTCGGTGGGGTTTCCTCGCTGTTCATACGCTATGATTGGCACGGAGTGACTTGTATGTAGTCCTCGATACGTTCATGCGGGATCTCCTAGAGGCGACTCTGGATCGCATCGGCGGTGCTGCCGACGAGACTCGCGAAATCGGCCGTCGTCGACTTCTCGGTCATCCGGGACGCCGGACCCGATACCGTCACGGCACCCAAAATGTTCCCCCCGAAGTCGGTCAGCGGGGCCCCGACACAGTGCTGGTCGGTCCGGTACTCCCCCCTATCGAAGGACAGTCGTTTGTTCCGAATGCGCTGGAGTTCAGTCTTTAGTTCGTCGAGCTCGGTGATCGTGTTATCCGTCAGCTCCGGAAGCCCGTGTTGCTCGAAAATCCGGGTGCGAGCTTCGTCGTCCATGTAAGAGAGGATCGCCTTTCCGCCCGCCGTCGCCGTCAGCGGCACCGTTTCACCCTCCTGAATATCGATATCGGGACGCCCCTCCGAGCTCACCCTGACGACGTACACGCCGTATCCGTGTTCGGGAATCATGATGCTCGCGACCTCTCCCGTCGCTTCGGCCAGTTTCTCCAGTGAAGAGTAGGCGATCTGGTACACGTCGAGAGTAGCCCGCGTAGTGGTTCCGAGCCCGAGGAATCGAAGACTCAACCGGTAACTATCGTCCTCCTGAACCACGTAGTTCACTTTCTGTAACGTCGTGAGGTGCTTGTGTACGGTCCCTTTTGCCAGATCCAGCTCCCTCGCGAGGTCGCTCACACGTGCCTTCGAACGCCGTTCCAGAGCCTCGATTATACGAAACGTCGTGACGGACGTCTTCGCAGTTTGGCGGTCGAACTCCCCTGCCGCCGGGATCGTGGCTGATTTCATATCGGAGGTGTACGGCTGAGGCAACATAATTGTTCATGTTGTATGAACCATCTGTCGAGCCATCTTCGTCCTTGTAGCGTCATCGGTGCGGTCTGGGGCAATATTCTCAGCATCTTCGGGGTGATTTAGGGATCTACCTGGCCCACGCGTTCATGTCGTATGAACTATCGAGAAGGTCCCTGGCCGAGGTCCGCGTCACTGACCATTCGCGATCGAGAGTCCCCCTCGATTCCGTCGGAGAACTCCAGGGTGGGGAGATATGCGCTGTTGGCCTGTATCAACTCCTCGGTCATCTCGTGAAGTTCCGATAGCGTACAGGCTGCCGACGAGAGAGGATCGAGCTTGATCGCTCTGTGGACTTTTTCACGATCCCCTTCCAGTGCTGCGTCGACAGCCAGTTCGTAGACGGCCGTGTGTTGCTGTACGAGTGGGGCTAATTGGGTCGGGAGTTCACCGATCGCACACGGGTGCAGGCCTGCCCCGTCAGCGAACACCGGGACCTCGACACAGGCGTCGTTGGGCAAATTAGTGATCATATCGTCGTGGTTAGGGACGTTGAGATTGAACCGTCGTTCCGTGTCGGTTTCCAGGGAGTGGATCAGGCGTGCGGCGTACTCGTCGGATCGTTCGACCCCGACTGTCGAGAGGTCGATGTCGAGTTCCGGTTCGTCGCGCTGTTCGGAGCGTTCCTTCCAACCGTTCAGATACGTCGCTGTCGGCATGCGCTCGGCATAACCCGTCCCAGTCATCTTCTCGATCGTCGCCTCGTCGGTGCGGAAGTACGGGACGTACTCGCTCATGTGGTGGCTCGATTCGGTCGGGAACAACCCGAAGTGGCGCATCATTTCGAAGCGCACCGTATCCTCGCGGTACGTCTCCTCCTCCAGAGAGGCCTCACACAGTGCAGGATAGAGCGACTCCCCGTCGCGGGTCAACTCCAGGAAGAACGCCATGTGGTTGATCCCTGCAACCCAGTAATCTAGCTCCTCTTCCGGGACCCCGACGTACTCGGCGATGGCCTCGACTGTATGCGGGACCGAGTGACAGAGCCCGACAACGTCGATGTCGGTTGCCTCGTAGACGGCCTTACACACGATCGACATCGGATTGGTGTAGTTCATCAACAGTGCGTCGGGACACAGTGCTTCCATGTCGGTCGCGATGTCGAGGACCGTCGGAATCGTCCGGAGACCACGGAACACACCACCCGGCCCTGTCGTATCACCGATCGCCTGCTTGATCCCGTACTTCTCGGGTATTCTGATCTCGTTTTCGAAGGGGTCGGTCCCGCCGACGTTGATCATGTTGAGGACGTAATCCGCCCCCTCGAGCGCTGCATGACGGTCCGTCGTCGCCTCCACACTGGCTTCCAGCCCTTCGTTTTCCACCATGGCCGTGGCGACCTGGTAGGTCTGTTCCAGTCGGTGTTCGTCGACGTCCATCAACCTGATTTCGCTGTCCGAAAGAGCGTCGTAGGACAACAGATCCCCGACGAGGTTCGTCGCGAACACCATACTTCCTGCTCCGATAAACGTTATCGTCGGCATAGTTCGTATTCGTCAGCGTTGAATAAAAGTGTTTCACTCTTCGAACGACCGAAGCTAGGTGCGACACGTCGGTCGATCGTCACTCGGGTGAAACCCGGAACAACGCGACATCGTGTGGGTCGACTGTCGCGTGCAGAGTACCGCTCGTCTGCCACTCGTCGTCCTCCCAGACGTCCTCGACGGTGTACGTCGCGGCGTCGACTGACATGTCGACCGTTTCGACGGTCGTTTCGATCGTTGCCGGAGTCCGTCCACGATTGAACAGTATCACTGCACACCTCCCGTCGGTGAGTCGCTTGCTCCACACTTCGGTCTCACCGAGACGGCCGTCTCTCGTTCCCTGGATACCCAGCGGGTCCTGATTGATCGCTACTGCGTCCTCGTTGGTCAGCAGTGCCAGCGTGCGGTCATCCATCTCCACGAGGTCGTTCCCCGCCATCAACGGCGCGGCAAACAGACACCAGAAGCTGAAGTGCGTGCGTTCTTCTGCCGGTGTCAGTCCCCGCTCGACAGTGACGTCTTCCAGTTTGGACTGCCCGGAGTCCGGTCCGTTGCCGATCTGTAGCATGTCCGGGTCGTTCCATCCTCCCGGCCCATGGGAGGGTGCGATGTCTCTGTCGTCCATCTGATCGATAATGTCGGCGATCCCGAGTCCGAACTCCGTGTCCTCCGTCGACCACTTCGCGACGATATCGTGGGTCGCCCGCCAGAGGTGGCCTCCGGCGTTTCGACCCCAGCGCCACGGTTCGTTTCGACCCCACTCACAGATGCTGTAGACGATATCGCGATCGACTTTGGCGAGTGCTTTCCCCATCGCGCTGTAGCGTGCGAGCGCGTCTTTCCCCTCGTGATCGCCACAGTTGTCGTACTTGAGATAGTCGACGCCCCAGTCGGCGAACTGCCGGGCGTGTTTACGTTCGTGGCCGAGACTCGCCGGATATCCCTGACACGTGACCCGCCCGGCGGACGAGTAGATCCCGAACTTCAGATCGCGATCGTGGACGTACTCGGCCAGCGCCTCGATCCCACTCGGGAAGTCCTCGGGATGTGGCCGCAGGTAACCGTCGTCCAGTTCGTCGTCCATCCAGCAATCGTCGACGACGAGATACTCGTAGCCCGCGTCCCGGAGGCCGGTCTCGACGAGTCTGTCCGCTGCCGATCGGATGTCCTCTTCGGTCACAGCACAACTGAACGCGTTCCACGAGTTCCAGCCCATCGGTGGCGTCGCTGCTAACGCGCGGGATCCTGTTGCGAACACGGATCGAAATGGGAAAGGCTGATATTTAAATTTGGCTAAAACCATAACAATCTATCCACATACTACGTCGAGAACCGTCGCGTATAGCGACAGTGAGGGGTCCGGTCCGACGTTCGACGGAATACTGGCCCGTCGACGACGGGGCGTGTTCGGCGACACTGTCTTGTGACACCGCGAAAAAGACCGCGAGGCTCGTCACATCCCTTTCATGCCGCCGCTGGCGAGCCCTTCGACGACCCACTTCTGGGCGAGCGCGAACAACAAGACGACGGGGACCATCGTGATGATCGCGGCGGTGATGAGCAGGTTCCAGGCGACAGCATTCTGGGCCTGGAACAGCTGGAGACCGAACGGGAGTGTACGCGTCGCTTCCGTCTGTGAGAGAATCGAGACGAGCAGGAAGTCGTTCCACGAGAGGATGAACGTATAGAACCCGGCGACTGCGATCCCGGGCATCGACAGCGGAATGATGATCCGGACGAGAACGTCAAATCGAGAACCCCCGTCCATCATGGCTGCTTCGTCGAGCGATTCGGGGATATCGTCGATGTAGCCTTTCAACAGCCACGTGCCGAGCGGGATGCCGATGACCGAATGGGCGACGACAATCCCGAGGTGTGAGTCTATCAAGTTCAGATCGTACATCAGCAGGAAGAACGGAATAAGGATGAGGACGATCGGAAGCATCTGCGTCGAGAGAAACGCATAGAGCAGTCCTCTTCGGCCAGGATACTCGAACCGACTCATCGAGTACCCGGCCAGGATTCCGACTGTCAATACAAGTGCAGTCGTGGCGACGGCGATGATCGTCGAATTGACGAAGTACCGCTGAAACTCGCCGATCGTCAGTACCGAGACGTAGTTGTTGATCGTCAGATCGCTCAGCGACGGGATCAACTCGGGCGAGAACAGGAAGTCCTGGGACGTGAACGACGCCAGAAGCATGTAGACGATCGGTAACAACAGGAACGCGAAATACAGACCCAGCACGACGTAGACGATCCCTGCACGCCGGACCGACATGTCTTCGTCCAGCCACGCGTCGATACGCTGTACCACTCCGGTGGAAGCGTCGTCAGTGTTTGCCATTGGATTTCGCTCCTATTCTGCACTCTCGTACTGTACGTAGACGACGGTGAACACGAGCATGATGATCAACATCACCACGCCGATACTGGCACCGTAGCCGAGCGCGTACTGTTCGAATGCCTGTTTGTAAACGTACGTGGCGAGTACTTCCGTCGACCCCAGGGGTCCGCCACCCGTCGACAGATACACGATGTCGAAGTTCTTGAACGTGAACGTCACGTGCAGGATGATCATGATCATCGACACCGTCGATATCTGGGGCAGCGTGACGTACCGGAACCGCTGGAGTGCACCGGCACCGTCCAGCCGGGCGGCCTCGTACTGTTCTTTCGGGATCGCCGTCATGCCGGCGAGCAACGCGATCGCGTAAAACGGGACGTTGCGCCAGACGTGCATGATGATCACCAGGATGAACGCCGGACCCCGCTGTCCGAACCAGTAGGACGTCTCCATTCCCAGGTTCCCGAGAATGATGTTCACGGGTCCGAACCCGTTCTGGACGAGGAACCGAAAGATGATCACCATCACGATGACCGGGATCACCCAGGTCACCATCGAGAGGCTCCGGAATATCTCGACACCCGGCACCTTCTCACGGAGTACCAGTGCGAGACCGAGACCGAGCAGATACTGCAGCGAGACGACGATCCCCGTCAACAGGATCGTCCGCCACAGTGCGCCCTGGAACGTCGTATCCTCCAGGAGGCGAAGGAAGTTCTCCAGACCGATGTACTGCATCTGTTCCGGATTGAGCAGTGACGCCTCGTAAAACGCCAGTTGGATCCCACGGAGAATCGGGTATCCGATGATGACAGCCAGGATAAGCGTCGCCGGAATGACCATCACGTAGCCGAGCCACGTCTCCGAGAGAAACGTCTTGAACTCCTCTCCGTACCGGCTCAGTCCTGCAGATTGCGTGGACATCTATGGCAGGCCTATATTTCGCTCTCTAAGTCCTGGAGAGCCGAGTGGAACTGTTCGCCGGCATCGTACGGATCCGTCTCGCCGTAGGCCACTTGTTGCATATACGTGTAGAACTCTTCTCTGACTGGTCCCCACGTAACTTGTGCCAGGGCCCTGCCGGTCTCGAAGATTTCCGTGAGCGCCTCCCAGTTTTCGCTGTCGATCGTCGACTCGACATCCTCGTGGACGGGCGTCATCGCCGATCCGGACGCTTCAGGATCCTGTGCCATGCCCTCGCTGAGGACATCAGGGTGGGTATACGCCTGCACCGCTGTCTTGGCTTTCTCGAGCTGATCGGAATGGGCGTTGGCCATGACCGGCTTGATCTCCAGGAACGTCCCCTTGGATGCACCCTCACCGCGCGGGAAGTGTGCGATCTGGGTCTTGTTGTCCAGTATATCCTGGGCCGTGTCGCTGTCGTTGATGTTCTCCCCGGACGTCCAGTTACGAATCCAGGTCCCGCCCTCGATGAACGCGTAATTTCCATTGATGTACCCAGGATCGTTCGTCTGCCAACCCGTCCCGAGGTCGTCTGGGTCCGCGACCGGGTTGTCGACAGCGTACATCTGGTAGTACCAGTTGTCGAACACCTGTCCGATCGTCTCCGCCTCGACGTTGAGCGACCACGAGTCCCCTTCCGGGACGTACATGTTGTCCGTATGCTGGTAGATGTGGCTCATGAACTCCTGGAACGCCCGGACGCTGCCGTCTTTCGTGCAGTTGTGATAGGCGACGACGTCGTCGTATTCCTCGTTGATCATCCGGCCGACCTCGTGGAAGTCCGACACCGTTTCCGGGATGTCCTGTCCGAGTTCGTCGAGAATGTCCTGCCGGACGAAGAAGGCTCTGGCGTTGCCCTCGTAGGGAAGCGCGTAGAGGTCACCCTGATACCGCATCGCGTCGATCGCATTGTCGATGTAGCCGTCGAAGTAATCGAGTTCGTTCGCCAGGTCGTCGAGTTGCGCGAGGTGGCCCGCAGCCAGATACTCCGAGAAGTGGCTCAACGTCCCTTCGATCGCGTCCGGATCGCCCGTACGTGCACCAGTCAGGAACTTCTGGCGCAGGTCCTCGTAGGCGAAGCGACTGATCGTGAGTTCCTCCCCGGCCAGCTCCTCGTATTTGGCCTCGAACGTGTTTCGCCAGACGGGCTCCACACCCTGTGTGTTCGGGAACCCGTACTCCCACATGAGTGCTTGTTCGCCACTGCCACCGCCACTATCTGTACTCTCTTCCGTTCCACCGTCGGAGTCGGTCTCTGCTGTACCCCCACTCCCACAGCCGGCGAGCAATGTCGTTGCGACACCAGCGCCAGTCACGCCGATCATCCGCCGCCGAGTGATACCTGTCCCGCTCTGGTTCTGTGGCATACAGAGTGGCGTTCGAACTTATATAGTAAATAATCTTCGATAAAGTTAAGTTATATGACGAGGCCGATCCCCAGCGGGATTCGAGTATCGTCCCCGGTAGAATCACAGCGAAACGTTATCCCACGGGCGAAGACACACTACTCAATACGTCACGCGTCGCTTCTGGCCGTCTCGTCGACTTGCCCCTCGGCGAACGCCTCGATATCATCTCGGGCCGGTGGCTCACGGTTCCGAAGTGCGTTACCAGTTTGGCCGTCGAAAACGTGGATGCGGTCCTGCGGGAACCGGATCGACAACGTCTGTCCGGCGTCGAATACGAGGTCGCCCTGCAGGGTCGCTGTACACTGCTGCTGACCGATCTCTAGGTGGACGTATGTCACTTCACCGAGTGGCTCTGCGACCTGGACCTGCTTCGTTATCGCGTTCCGTGCATCGGCTTTGACGACCTCGATGTCCTCCGGCCGGATCCCGAGTGTCAGTGACTCGTGGCCCTCGACATCAGTCAGGACATCCTCGTCGATCTTCATCTCGAATCCGTCGTGGACGAACGTCGGCTCTCCCTGCGTGTTCAGCTCGATTTCGAAGAAGTTCATCGAGGGTGAACCGATGAACCCTGCGACGAACTGGTTTACCGGTTGGTGGTAACACTCCAATGGCGTTCCGATCTGCTGGAGTCGACCATCGTCGAGAATCACGATCCGGTCACTCATCGTCATCGCTTCCGTCTGGTCGTGTGTTACATACAGCGTCGTAATATCGAGATCCTGCTGCAGTGCCTGCAGTTCCGTTCGCATCTGAGTCCGTAGTTTCGCATCCAGGTTCGACAGTGGCTCGTCCATCAGGAACACCTCGGGATCACGGACGATCGCTCGTCCCAGCGCAACCCGCTGTTGTTGACCACCCGAGAGGTCGCCAGGTTTCTTGTCCAAGAGATTACCTATCTCCATCATTTCCGCTGTCTCCGTCACCTGTCGATCGATCTCCTCGGCGGAGAGATCCGTCGCCATCCGCAATCCGAACGCCATGTTCTCCCGTGCCGTCATGTGGGGATACAGCGCGTACGACTGGAACACCATCGCCATGTCCCGTGCCTTGGGCTTCCGGTCGGTGATCTCCTGACCGTCGAGATACACCTCTCCCGTCGTCGGGGTTTCCAGTCCGGCGATGCTACGCAACGTTGTCGACTTCCCACAACCGGAAGGGCCGACCAAGGTGATGAACTCCCCGTCTTCGATGGTGATATCGAGATCGTCGACGGCGACGATCTCCTGCCCACTGTCCTGAAATATCTTTGTCAGATTTCGCGTCTCTAGCTGGCCCATACACGCAACTCCGACTTCCTGATATTAAATTTTGGGGGAAGGGGTTGCAAAGAGAGTGTAGTTACACGACCAGTGACAGCATAGGAATTTATAGGCCGAACAGGCACAAACCTGTTCATCCGGAGGAGGATGTCACGTCGGTTTAAGCCAGCGATCATATCCCTCAGCAGCGATTGCGATGAATCGGATGAGGGTGTTCTGGAAGGTGATTTCTCCCATCGTTCACTCGCCCCTGCACCGCTCGATAGATGGATTGAGGTGGATCGAGCAGACGGAACCCGAACAGAATTAGAACTTATCTTCAATCGGTATTTTGTACATTACATTAGTTACTCTATTATACTCTAATTCTTATATTTGTTCCTTTTAACGATGGAGCCACAAGACTCACTAATGGGACGACGACCGAGGAACTGGGCCGACGATTCGAACCCAATCACCAGATGGACCGAGGAGATATCCGCCGGGGAAACGCCGGAGGAGAGAGTTGATCAGTCGAGATCGGGCCGTTTGCGACGGTCCAGCGATCGTAAACAGTACCGCCTCTTCAGCCAGCGAAATGGGTGGAACCGGAGACACCCCACTGGTCGCTCATCCTGTTTTTCGTTTCTCGTTCCCAAACGAGGAGCCAACGACAAGGATCGGTGTCAACGACAGGGATCGAGCACTCGCGCACTTGAGCGACGATCGCGCTCCCAGAGTATGTACCCACACGACCTAGACAGGACGAAACGAGGCTCCGTGCCTTCGTTCACGAGGTTGTTGCAATGCACTTTCGCTCAATCGTCGGAATGAACAATATATCTGTATATCGTCTATTAAAGTTAATAATAAGATTTTATATATTACTGTAAATATTATATAATGACGACACCCGTACGCCGCTTTCCCCGGACCTGCGTTCGCCGTTACTCCGGGGGTGCCGGGCGCGAACGGAGTGAGCCACTATTTTTGGCTTTCGAATTTTTCGAGAAGCGAGAGATGAACGCGTAGCCCGCAGCGATGACGCGGCGAGAAAGACGGCTACGCCGACTCTAATCAGGGTGGTTTCACTACTCGCCTTGACGAGGTCAGCCAACGTTCCGTCGACCCCAATGTTGAAGTCTGCGAGTGCGTCAGTGATATCATCACTGAGATTCTACACACGGCAACAGACGATGGGCTTTCACCTCGCTATCACTGTAATATCTCAGTCGCATTAGCTGGGTTTTGATCGGGCAATCACAATATTCCATACTTTATATCTGCGAAAATTAATTCTTAGAATCAATTTTGATAATACAGGCTGAACGCTCTTGGCCATGTGATCAAAAATCAGTAGTAATGACAGACCAAACTGTCCCACGGCAGGAATCTGCCGGCCGCGGCGACATCTCGGCCACCCGAAGACGGTTTCTGGCCGGTGTGGCAAGCGGTGGTATGCTGTCATGGGCAGTGGTTTCTTCGTCGACTGTGTTTGCTGGGGGTGTGCCGACATCCGGTTCGGGCCAGTCGATGCCAACACCTCGACTCCACGTCGAAGGGAAGTGGTTGAAAGACCCGAACGGAGACCGCGTGTCACTATACGGACTCAATACCGTCGACCCGTACTGGGGACGGAACTACCAGGAGATGGGGGATGCGAGCTACGGAGACACTCTCCATCGGCTCACCGATCCCGAAAGAGGGTGGCATCCGCGCGTCATCCGGGTTCCTGTTCAGCATTCTCTCGAATCGGTCGGACTCCAGCGGACGATCGACGAGTATCTCCGACCGACCGTGGATCTGCTCGGCGATCGGGGCTGTTACGTCATCCTCGATTACCACCAGGTCGAACGGTGGGACACCGAAGAGATCGACCAGCAGATACGGACGTTCTGGAACGCCGTCGCACCCGCGTTCGCCGACGACGAGCACGTACTGTTCGAGCTATTCAACGAACCGACAAAACCCAGCGGAGACGGGAGAGCGGACTGGGACGCCTGGCGAGAGACTGCACAACCGTGGGTCGACCAAATCCGATTACACGCGCCCGAAACGCCGATCATCGTTGGATCTCCCCGATGGTCGTCGTACGTAAAGTACGCCGACGACAATCCGTTCGAGGACGAGAATATCCTCTATTCGGTGCATCTGTATCCCGGTCACTTCGAATCCTACGACGTGGACGCGATCGCCGCTGCTGCCGAGGAGGTCCCGCTTTTCGTCACCGAATGGGGCTACGTGAATGACGACGACAAACCCGAGTATATCGTCGGTACGACTTCCGGCTTCGGCGAGTCAATCGCGGAGTACTTCGACTCGATTCCGAACGTAAACTGGACGGCCTGGTGTGCAGACTCGCTGTGGAGCCCGGCAATGTTCGATACCGACGGGTCGCTCCGTACGGGCGACCGGTACATGGGCGGGTTCGTCAAACAATTGCTTGCCGACAACTGACAGCTCTCGCTCGCTCGGAGTCGCCTTCTGACCGACGCCGATACACGCTGTGTCGACCCCCTGTGATACTACCGGCTCTCAGAGGGAGAATCCGATGCCACGACCACAACTGATGGAACCTCACTTCGGGATGGAGAATATCGTTAGCCTCTCACAGCCAGCGGTATGGGCCGGTCACGGTCCGTCACCAACCTCTTGTAAGCCCGGGTCGAGCGCGCAACGAGTCGCTGAGCGACGTGGTGCCGCGCTGACGGGGTTTCGACGTCTCGTTGGCCGGCGGGTCTGTCCGGGCGTACCGCATCAACGCGAGGTTCTCGCCAGCCTGTGTGACGTTTTCGAACTCGTACGCTTGGTGGGAAACCAGTTGTCCCTCGGTCGGGTTGTTGTCGTAGGCAACGACCCAGACCGTCGTGAAGTTCCCCTTCGAGAGAGCTCGAGGGACCTTTGACCCGTTGGCGTAAGTGACGTTACTTGCTCGGGACCGCTCGGAAGCCGGCAGATAGTACGACAACGGAAGTTTCGAGTTGGGAGAGTACACCACGAGGTCGTCCTCCGTCAGGTTCGCTCCCGACAGCTTGTCGCCCACAGTCTGCCAGTCCTCGGCAGTGTCCGACCCGTAGTAGGTCCCGATACCGGGAGCGGCCAGCAAGACCACTACCAGGGCCACTCCGATCTGTACCTTCTTGCTTGACAGCGCCGAGACGATCCGTGACAGGATCAGCGTGAACCCGACGAACCCAGCGACGGCGTATCGCACCACCAACAGCGGGAACAGGAGATACGAGAGGAGATACGGAACCAGCGTTGTCGAGACGATCACGCAGGTTGCAAGACTTACGCCCCCTGGCGGTTCGAGACCAGCGAGACCGCCGTCTGGGGACTGTTTACCCTGACCATCGGTGAGGAGGAGTCCGTCCTCGGCAGTCTCACGCCACAGCGCTACTCGCTTTCGTATCGACCGGACAACGAGATAGCCGAGCCCGAGTGCGAACCCGCCAAGGATTACTCTCGAAGCGAGTTGCTGTTGCCCGGTATAATCGATGATCGGGTAGTTTACTGGCACGTTCGCGTAGGCGTAGCTGATGTCACGGAGCGTGTGGAGGTCGGGCAGTGTCACCCACGCCGTCGGACCGCCGCTGTCGGCGAGGATGAAGTTCGGCACGAGCATGAGGAGTACCCACGGAAGGAACAGCAAGCCCGCTGCGACGGCCACCTTGAATACTCGTGCGACGGGCACGATCGCCCGCCGCCGATGCTGGACGAGAAAAATTCCGAGATGGAGACACTGTGCGAGCAGAATGAAACTCCCGTAGATGTGGGTGTACAGTAGCGCCAGCGTCACGATCCCGTATCCGAACTGGTTTTCCAGGGATTTCGAGTCCAGCAGGCGGAGGTAGAGATAACACGACAGCGCCGTCAGCAGAACGATCAGAATGTACATTCGAACCGTCTGGGAGTACTGGATCTGCAGCGTCGAGGTCGCCATGACTAGCGCCGCGACCAGGCCGGCCCGCCGGTCGTAGACATATGACGACAGCGCGTACATCGCCGCGATCGAACAGAGTCCGATGAGGACCGACAGGGACCGTGTCACCAGTTCGGACTGCCCGAACAGTCCCATCCAGCCGTGCAACAGCATGTAGTACAGCGGTGGATGGGGTTCGACCATCGCGATAACTCCGTACAGTGGCTGTGAGCCCCGGACGACGATCGAGTAGGCCTCATCGAGCCAGAGACTTCGTCCGAGTTGCGGAAGCCGCAACAGGAGCCCCGCCCCGAGTATCGGAACCAACAGGACGTGTCGCCGGAGCGTGCTGCCGAGGCTAGCCCGAAGCGACGTGCTCGGCCCCTCGGCGCCGCCCTGTAGTGCCCTGAACCGACCGCTGTCTTTATGGACTGTCTTCTCCCAGTCGAGGTCGCCGACTGCAGTTTGTTTGAATGCCCGGACGTCTGCCGCCCACTGGAGGAGCCAGTAGACCGGGACCGTCACGCCGACCAGCACCGACCGAAGCGCTTTCCCCCCGCTTGGCTTGGTCGAAGCCAGCCAGTAGCCGACGCTAAAGGAAAGCAGCCCGGCGACCAGAAACGTCAATGACAGCTGCAAAAGCCACTCGACGGCGGTGATTCCGGGGGAGAACTGTAGCGCCGTCCCGATGCCGACCAGTAGCGTGAGCCCGATGATATTCAGCGGACCGACGTGTGGCAGAAACGATTGCCAGAGGACGTGAAATCGCTGTCGAGCCGATCCTGCCGGATTCTTGAGGAAGTCCAGAAAGGTGAACAGCTTGCCCTTCTGCCACCTGGTTCGCTGTTTCATCCAGTTCGTAACTGTCTGGGGTGATTCCTCCTTGGTGACTGCATCGAGGAGTCCGAACTCGTAATCGGTAAGCCAGAGATACAGCCCCATCTCGAAGTCCTCGGTGACGTTCTTCGGGTCCCAGGGCGTGACCCCCGTGAGCCCGTTCTCAGCGAGCCACGACCGGTCGCTGTCGCTGTGGGGACTTCCCTTGCGATCGTCGCGTCGGGTCGCGATATCCGCGAGCAAGTCGCGGGTGAAAAAGCACGTCGTCCCGCTGAGTGGGATCGGAAACCCCATACGCTTGAACGCCGGGACGATAAGCCGGTACCAGCATCCGTACTCGGCTCGAAAAACGAGGTTCTTCCAGCCGTCGTCTTCGTTGGCCATATCGACCATCCCCTGGACGTAGTCGTTACCCTCGACTGTGATCGCCTTGGCAACCTTCTCGAAGAGATCAGAACTGACAACGTTCTCGGCATCGATGATTCCCACGATTTCCGCGGTCGTCTGTTCGTAGCCGTAGTTGAGCGCCCGTGGCTTGTTCGGCGACCCCGGATACGCCGCTGGCACGATGACGAGATCGAGTGTGTACTCCTCTTGCAGTGACCTGACCCGTTCTATCGTCCGCTGATCGTCCGGCTCCAGCAGGACAGTCAAATTGATCTTCCCGTCCGGGTAAGCGGTCTCCCGGATCGACTGGATCGCCTGATGGATCACCTCGTGTTCCTCGTATCCAGGTACCAGGACATCTATTTCCGGATAGACCGACGGGTCCTTGATCGTGATGTTCTCGGTCGAGACGAACGCCACATCCCGGGTCCTGACACCAGTCCAAACACGGGTAAGGACTGCCCCGACCACTGGAGAGAAAATGTACGTATTGGTCATCAGCCATGCAACTCCGTAGAAGACCGACAGTGTGAGCAACGCGTCGGCGGCGGTTATTCCTGTCAGCATAGTCCGCTCTGTGGCCGCTTTCGCCGTCGTTTCTCGATCCTGTGCAACTGTCGTCGCGACGATCGTCGGCAAATCGAGACCTCGCACTGGTCGGGTAGGTCAACGGAAACAGTGCCGCTCATGGCGACGGCACCTCGTGTTGACGACACACACGTTCGATTCCCGATTCGAGCGGAATCTCCGGTTCCCACCCGGTTGCTGCGTGGAATTTCGAGGGGTCTGCGACGCCGCAGGCCGGGAGCACGCCATCCGGCGTCGGTCGGTCGACGTACGTTGGCTGTACCGGCCTGTCGAGAGTGTCCGTGAGCATCGCCACCAACTCGTTGCTCGTTACTCCCCGTCCGGTTCCGAGGTCGTAGACACCCGTCAATCGGTGGTTCGCTGCCGCGATGAGGCCACTGACCACGTCTTCGACGTGGGTGAAATCCCGGACCCGTTCGCCACTCCCGTACAGCACCGGTCGCCGACCGTGTGCGATTGTGTCGGCCAGCTCCGCGACGACGTTCGGGTACGCTGGCCCCCCAGCGTGACTGTTCCGGTATGCCTGATAGACCGTCGTCAGTCGCAGTCCGGCCACGTTCAGTCCGTAGTGAGACGCGAAATACTCCGCGTAACGCTCGCGTGCGAGGCACGATGCCTCACAGCCGGTCGTGGCCGCGACCGCCGTCTCGGTGGGTGCCGTCGGATCGTCGTAAACCGAGATCGTAGAGGCATAGACGACGTCACTACAGCCGTCTTTTCGAGCCTGTTCGAGGACGTTCACGAACCCTTCCAGGTTCACCCGGACACCAGCCGTCTGATCCGATTCGTGTGCCGAGTACGACGACAGTCCGGCGAGATGAAAGCACACGTCGACAGCCGTCGGGAGATCCGGTTCGAGGACGCTCCGTTCGACGAGTTCGACATCCTCATCGAGCGCCTCTTCGATTCCGAGCGATCCGTCGTCGACGACGACGACATCGTTTCGCCCGGCGAGCGCGTTCGCCAGGTTCGAGCCGATAAAGCCTGCGCCGCCAGTGACGAGTATATCGTTGCCTGCTATCGTCGCGGCCGATACCGCCGGCGTCGATCCCGTCGCCGACTCATCGTGAAGACCATCCATGCATTACACCTGCCCCGATACGGGCTCGCGTGTTGCCCCGGTCGGGAAGACCGACGTCTCCGTCCCGAAGAAATTGATACCAGAGCCGGCGATGATCGCGAACAGGTTGGCAATCAGCAACGGGAGGCCACTGATTGCCCCCACCGTGAGCGTGCCTGTATACGCGACAAAACCGACGACTGAGACGCCATGGAACGTCGCGTACTGCCTGAGAAGATTCCCGGACGGGCGGTCGTAGGTCACCAGCCAGTTGCCGGCGAAGTTCCAGTTCACCGCTGCCAGAAACGCGACCAATCCGGCCAGCAGAAAGTGTGCGTTCGTACTGACCACCAGAACGAACACGAGCATATTCACGGCCGAGCCGGTCGCGCCGACGAAGGCGAACTCGGCACCGCGAACCGCTCGCATCGGATCGATGACCTCGTCGAGATTGCGGCTGGCGACGGCGAGTTGTCCGACGTGTTCGAGGAAATTCTGATACTCCTCGGCGGTCAGTTTGCTCTCGCCGCGTTCTCGCTGCCTAAAGCGGTAGGGGACTTCCGTCACCGCATCGTAGTCACCTTTGCCGAGGATCTCCAAGAGGATCTTGTACCCCTGGGGGTCGAGATCGACATCCTCGATGACGCTCCGTCGAACGGCGAAAAATCCCGACATCGGGTCCGATATCCGGCGTGCGTCGGGGATTGCCACGCCCGCGCAGGTCGTTGCCCCCCTGCTGACGATCTTTCGCCACAGGGGCCAGTTCTCGATACCGCCACCGGCGACGTGACGACTCCCGATAGCGACATCTGCCCCCTCTTTGAGGGCGTCAAGGAGTTCAGGGAGTTTCTCTGGCGGGTGCTGTAGATCGGCGTCGATAACCGCACAGAAATCGTGTGTCGCGGCCCCAAAGCCGTCAGTAATCGACTGAGCCAACCCTTTCTCGCTCGACTGACGGCGGATGACCCGCACTCGCGGATCATCACCGAACAGCCGCTCGGGATACTGCCACGTATAGTCCTCGGAATCGTCGTCAACGACGATCACTTCCAGCTCGAACGCCGACGATGGAAGGGCTTTGAGACACTCAGTGACAACTGTGGTGATATTTTCTCGCTCGTTGTACGTTGGAATGAGGACTGACACGCCAGTGGTCTCCGGGGAGGAATCGACAGTTGCGACGGGTGACTGGGCTGGACGTGGTTGTGATGTCGTTCGATCTACTGGCTTGGTTTCGTTGAACATGTTGTCAGTTTACGGTGCCTGAATCGACGCGTTAGCTTCCCCTCGATACCCCCTCCGCCGGGTATGCGCCAACCGCTCAACTGGCACACACCCGGACGCACTGGCAACTGGCAGGCACTCGTACTGTTGGCGAGAGCCTCGTGAGCGATTTCGCCACGACGGTACAGCGGAACGATTCATGCGAATGGAGCCGACAGCACCCCGAAAACCCGACATTATTACCACACCCGAATCGCTGGCGTCCCACACTCGTTGCAGACGAGCGCGCGCGTACTCTTGTACGTCCCAGGCATCAGACACCCGGAACACGCCTCCACTATGCAGTTTCGAGTTCCAGACAGCTCCGTGATTAGTTCATTGGTGTTCATCGTCATCGTCGCGGTTTAACCACTCAGGTGAGTCTAGCCAATCCGCGGCCCCTGTACCCCGACTCCGTGTTTTCCCCACCTACGTGGCTTGGGCCGCAATATTATTGCCCACTATTTATATCTGTAGGATGCAATTTAACGGGAAATTCTTGCATCAAATACAGATATTGTATCTGATTCCATCGCTGATTCCATCGGATTCGAACGTCATCTGGCGATACGACACAACGCCGAAACTGCGTATGGACGCTTCAAGAATTTATCATAGACGAGTATGAGGGACCGGGAGTATGCGAAAACGGCCAGCGAAAATGGAGTAGCGGACCGGATGGGAGAGCGGATTCGAAGAATCCGCGAACGCCGAACGACGCCGAGACAGTCCTGCTCTCTTCCTACAGTCACTGTGCGGGCTGTGATTCGTCTACTTCAATTCCCACCCCATGCGTTCGACACTGCTCGCTATCGCTCGAAGAAGTCTCACGGGCCAGATGAGAATTGAACCGAGTGAAGACATTTCTGCTCGCTTCGCTACGCGGGTTGTGACTTCCAGGGCTCAATTCCCAAGAGAAGTATACGACGAGCGAAGCGAGTCGTTTCGCCGGACGCGAACGGAGTGAGCGTCCGGTTTTTGAATACTAAAGTTTTCAAGGAGAGGTTCCCGCAGCGAGCCGGAGGCTCGCGAGGAAACCCGACGCCGAAAAGTTTAGCGGGCCGGATGGGGATTGAACCGGATGGAGACGTTCCGGGCATGTGGCCTCCCTTCGCTCGGCCATTCCGGGGCTGCGACTCCCAGGGTTCAATTCCACCGGCAACGCACAGCAGGCGCTCACGAATTTGTGAGCGCCATCGTGAGCGGGCCGGATGGGAATTGAACCCATGACCGTCTGGTTAAAAGCCAGACGCTCTGCCTGACTGAGCTACCGGCCCTCACTGAGATCTGGGGGAGTCGCCGGCTAAGTCCTTACGGTTGTCGACGGTCCGGGTCGCCGACGGCGTCGTAGTGCTCGGAAAGTGCCGCAGCGATCAATTCTCCGGGAGATTCGTCTTCCAGGGAAGCGCGCCGCCGTAGCTCACAGTACGCGTCGATGGGGAGCGTGACAGTGATCTCGCCGAGGCGAAACCCGGCACCTGAAATCACAGCCACGGGATCAGCACCGTCGTTGATCTCGCTGGCCAGCGACCGAATCTCCCGGACTGTCAGACCGTGATCGAGAGCCGCAAACGCCAGCAGGAACCTGGCCGTACCGCCGACACGGGCGATGTGCTTGGCCGCCGTTGGCGCGATCTCACCCTTGGCGACGTGTCGACGGACCGATCGTGGGAGGTCATGCACCCGCGACCACTTGCGGATAAACGAGACTGTCGCCGCCCCACCAGCCCGTTCGGCGGCGGCCTTGTAGGAACCCATACCGCGAACGAGCGCCGCACACGCCGCTGCGCCGCGCAGCATGTAGACGCTGTCCTCGTCCCCAGCAGTGTTCTCGGCGAACGAGCGGACGGTCTCGGCAGCCTCCGTGAGACTGTCGGGATCGTCTGGCTCGAACGCCACTGCACGGTCGGCATGTTCACCGGTCGCGTCCGGGTCTCCCCGGACCACCGGCTGTCCGACCGGAGACTCCCGATCGGTTGGCAGCCCGGCCTGCTCCGGCTCGTCACTCATGTGTGAACCAGACTCGTGATGCGTAGGTAAAAACGTCCGGTCGAGGATCAGTCACCCGCGGCATCTCGCTCGCGTTCCTCGGAGAGGTGCTCCCAGACCTCGGCGCATCCACACCCGTCCTCGACGTTGTCGAGGTGGTCGGTTTCCGCGGTTTCGGCGTCACTCATCGGTCGATCCCTCCGTTCGACCCGCCAGTCACCGCGACCTCGGTCGGCGTCTGGACGGCGTCGTCTGCGCTGTCAATCATCACCTCTCTATACCGGTCACACCCTCAAAAGGCCGCTCACACGGGTAATGCCTACCCGAACTCCCGCCTGGAGGGGATACTTGCCGCAATTGCTGGCGCCGTCGTATCGTCGAACTTCGAGAGTCGACAACGGAGATGACCGGCGGAAGCACCGACGGATCCCGACACTGAACGCGAGTGACGGCGAGACTTGTCCGGGTCGACGCCTACTCGAAGTCCGATCCCCAAAACGGGATAATGCCGACGGCCGTCCGGATCCTCGACGATGGTGCCTGGATCAGTGTCGACGACGAACGCGTCGTTTCGGTGAGCGAACTATGGCGGCTCACAGACCACGACGTCTGTAACTGTACGACAGCGGATTTCCTGATCGAGGGGTTCGTCGAGGTCGACGTGACTGAGACCACGATCCTCGCCCGGGCTGCGGGTCAGTGTGTGACCTGTGGAGCCAGTGCCGTCTCCGGCTGGCTCCCTGTCGGCCGGATCGTCGGTCCGGATCGTCGCTTCGCCCCGCTATCTTCGGGTGACGTTCGCACACCACAGAGACGAAGGAGGCAATAACGTCCACTTCCGGGGAGAGGGCGGGAAGCTTGACGAGATACGCGGTCGTATACGTGGCCCGACCCAGGTGTGGACACATGCCGACTGACGTGGAACGCTGGAAAGACGAAGTCTACGGCGAGGAGATACGCGAGCACCTCATGGAGTTCGCCGAGACGGGCTGGGAATCCATCCCGGAGGACGAACAGGATGCCTGGTTCGAGCGCTTCAAGTGGTGGGGGCTGTACCACCAGCGCGCCGGCCAGGAGAGCTACTTCATGATGCGCATCGGGACGCCCAACGGCGTCATCGAGCCTGGACAACTCGAGGTCATCGGCGAAATTGCCGAAGAGTACGCGACCGGGCCCGCCGAGAACCCCGAGTTCGGCGGGGCCTACTGCGACTGGACGACCCGCCAGTCGATCCAGCTACACTGGATCAAACTCGAAGACGTTCCCGAGATCTTCGAGAAACTGGAGGATAACGGCCTCTCGACCCAACAGGCCTGCGGGGACTCCTGGCGGAACATCGTCGGCTGTCCGGTCGCGGGCAAGGACAAACACGAGCTGATCGACGCCTGGCCGATCGCCCGGGACCTCCATGACACGTTCAAAGGTGACGAGGACCACACGAACCTGCCCCGGAAGTGGAAGGTCTCCGTGACTGGTTGTACCGAGGGCTGTGGCCAGGGCGACATCAACGACCTGGCGCTCGAACCCGCACGCAAGGAAATCGAGGGCGAAGAAGTCACCGGCTTCAACGTCCGGGTCGGTGGCGGCCTCTCCCGGAAGGAACCTCGTCTAGCGCGGGACATCGACGTGTTCGTCCGGCCGGAGAAGGCCGACGAAGTGGCGGGCGGCCTCTCCGCACTCTTCCGCGAACACGGCGACCGCGAGAACCGCTACAACGCCCGGATCAAGTTCCTCGTCGACGAGTGGGGGGCCGAGAAGATCCGATCGACTCTCCAGGAGGATTTCGTTGACTTCGATCTCCACACCGCGGGCGAGGATCTCCGCGAGGAGTACACCTACAATACCGGGATTCAGGAGGGCCACAACGACCACGTCGGCGTTCACGAGCAGGTCGACGGCAACTACTACGTGGGCCTGAACGTACTGGTCGGTCGGATGGGTGCCGCGGACGTCCTCGAACTCGCCGATCTCGCCGAGGAGTACGGCAGCGGCGAGGTCCGACTGACCCAACGGCAGAACGTCATCGTCACCGATGTCCCCGAAGAGAACCTCGACGAGCTGCTGGACGAGCCGCTGCTGGATGAGTACTCACCGGATCCATCGCCGTTCATGCGCGGGTCGATCGCCTGTACGGGCACGGAGTTTTGCTCGCTGTCGATCGTCGAAACGAAGAACCGCCAGGTCCGGTACGCCCGCTGGCTGAAGGAAAACGTCGAGTTGCCCGACGATCACGAGGAGTTCCACATCCACCTCTCGGGGTGTACGGCCTCGTGTGCCCAGCCCCAGATCGCCGACGTCTCCTTACGCGGGATGAAGACTCGCAAGAACGGCGATCCGGTCGAGGCCTTCGACGTCGGCCTGGGCGGCGGCCTGGGCGAGGATCCCCGGTTCGCCGACTGGATCGCGATGCGCGTCCCCGCCGACGAAGTACCGGGTGCCATCGCCAACCTGATCGAGACCTTCGCGGAGCGCCGGGCGAACGGCGAGACGTTCCGGGAGTTCGTGGCAGACCATGACGAGGAGGAACTCGCCGACCTGCTGGAACCCGAAGAGACCGACTACGAGGACCCCTACATGCACAACACCAAGAAGACCTGGTATCCCTATGCCGAGGATGACGACATGGACGCCTCGCCCGCGCCGACTGACAGCCAGGGTGATCCGCTGCCGGCCGACGACTGATCGGAGGGAGTCTACGGTGTTCCGCCCGTCGTGCCGACGGGCGAGACCAACGGCGATTGTCGGACGGGCACGGACGAAGTCAGCAATGCTGTCAAGACACCTAGAGGGGAACCAACACTGATTGCCGGGTCCATACTTATGGTCGTGGCGTGTCAACGTCAAACATGCGCCCGTCGAAAAGAGGGTGTCCGGCGTGGCCAGTCGGAGGGCGCAACTGACAGGGAGAGATCACCAATGCCAACGTACGTGACCCTGCTAGAGTACACGGAGCAGGGAATTTCGACAGTGGAATCGAGTCCGGACCGCGTCGAGGCCCACAAGGATCTCGTCGCCGATCTCGGTGGAGAATTCGTGGACTTTTACGTCACGATGGGGCAGTACGACGGGGTCGCAATCGCCGAGTTCCCGGACGACGAGACCGCCGCCGAGTACGCGCTGATCCTCGGGAAAGGGGGCAACGTCCGGACCGAGACCCTTCGGGGCTTCAACGAAGGAGAATTCAGGGAGATCGTCGAAGACATCTCGTAGGCGTCCCGGCCGATTTCGACCTCTTCGCTCTCCGTTTTTCTGGTGGGCGACACGGCTAAGTCCGCCCGGCCGTCAATCCGCGTATGGCCGACCGCATCCTCACGGTCAACGCGTACACGACCTTCGATTTCCTTTCCGCTCAGGTCGAAGGTCACGGCTTCGACGCGAAGGCACCGGCCGTCCTGAACGTCACGACCGACCGGACGGACCCCGACCGCGTCCGACTCGAACTCGAACTCGACAACACCGAGGTGGAGGAACTCGCTGCTCACGCCGAGACGGTCGAACTGACGGCCGACCAGGCCCGCGAACTCGCCGAGGAACTCCACGAACACGCCGATCGCCTGGAGTGACGATACCCCAAATATGTGGGGGACACGTGCGATACGCATCTCGAAATCGTGAATTAGGGTGTGCGTGACGTATCTCGAATATGAGATTGGAGATGCCGTGATGCATCTCAAATACGGGCAGACACCGTTTTCACGTGCTGGGAATCGGGTTGTCATTTACTATCGTTAGGGACAGTTCTCCCGATGTGAACCGAACGTCAATCCCACTATATAGGGGGTCAAAGTAGCGATGAGCGACGACTGGACGATTGTCGTCTGCGTCAAGCAGGTACCGGACGCCGCAGAGGTGTCGATCGACCCCGATACGGGGACGCTCAACCGGGCGGACGCCGACGCGGTGATGAACGCACCGGACTACAACGCCGTCGAGGCGGCCCTGGAAGTGCGGGACGCAGTCGGTGGCACGGTCACGGCCCTCACGATGGGGCCAGCCAGCGCCCACGAGGTACTGCGCGCGGCCGTCGGTATGGGCGCCGACGACGCCGTGTTGCTAACGGATCGTGCCTTCGGGGGTAGCGACACCTGGCCGACGAGCCTCGCGCTGGCTCGGGCAGCCGAGGAACTCGACGCCGACGTGGTTTTCGGGGGCGAGGAGACGACCGACTCCTCGACGGGCCAGGTTCCGCCGGGCATCGCCGCCCACAACGACTGGGCACAGCTCACCTACGTCGAGGAACTCGAGCCACGCCCCGAGGAGGACCAGCTCGTCGCGAAACGCGACGTCGAGGGCGGCTACGAGCGGGTCGCCGCCGAACTGCCCGTCGTCGTCGCCATGGAGTTCGGCGAGAACGAGCCCCGGACGGCAGGACTCCACCGGAAGATCTACGCCGAGACCGATTTCGAGCCGGTCGAGTGGTCGGCCGCCGACATCGGCGTCGAGGACGAGGTCGGCCTGGCGGTCTCGCCGACGCAGGTCGGCGGGATGGCCACCGCCGAACCAGTCCCGCGCGAGCAAGAGCTCGTCGACGACGTCGAGAACCTGGCCGATCGCATCGCGGAGGTGAGCTGAGATGGCGGCCGGAGCCGACGCCGACACGGCCGCCGACATCGAGGCTCACAGCGACGTCTGGGTGTTCGTCGAACAACAC
Source organism: Halorhabdus amylolytica (assembly GCF_004944975.1). Taxonomy (GTDB): domain Archaea; phylum Halobacteriota; class Halobacteria; order Halobacteriales; family Haloarculaceae; genus Halorhabdus; species Halorhabdus amylolytica. The sequence continues at coordinate 22,320 of NZ_SPQG01000012.1, read as the reverse complement.
GACGGCGAGGTCGCGAAGGTCGCCTGGGAATTGCTCGCCAAGGGTCGCGAACTCGCCGACCAGAAGAACGAGGATCTGGTGGCACTGGTCATGGGCGAAGACATCCGGGAGTCAGAAATTCCCCAAGAAGCCATCGCCCGCGGCGCGGATCGCGTCCTGATTGCCGACGATCCGATCTTCGAGCCCTACCGTGCCGACCCCTACGGCGAGCAGTTCCGTCACCTCGTGGAGGTCCGCAAGCCGGACATCGCGCTGATCGGCGGGACCCACACCGGCCGGGACTTCGCCGGTCGCGTCGCCGTCCCGACTCACGCGGGCCTGACCGCCGACACGACGGAACTAGAAATCACCGACGAACGCTACGAGATGCGCCGGCCGGCCTTCGGCGGGGACGCGCTGGCGACGATCATCTGCCCGAATCACCGCCCGCAAATGTCGACCGTCCGTCCGGGCGTCTTCGACACGCCTGAACGCGACGAGAGCCGGGAGGGCGAGATCGAAGAGGTCGACGTCGTTGTCAGCGAGGAGGAGACGATGACGGAGGTGCTCGAACGCGAGGTCGGCGACGTCGCGGACATCACCGACGCCGAAGTCGTCGTCGCTGGCGGCATGGGACTGGAAGGGGACTTCGATCCACTGTGGGAACTCGCGGATCTGCTCGGCGGCGAAGTCGCAGCGACTCGCGAGGCCGTCGAGGAAGGCTGGATCGAACCGTCCCGACAGGTCGGCCAGACCGGCAAGACCGTCCGTCCGAAGCTCTATATCGCCGTGGGGATCTCAGGGGCGATCCAGCACGTCGAAGGGATGGACGACTCCGAGACTGTGATCGCTATCAACAACGATGCCAACGCGCCGATCTTCGAGAACGCCGACTACGGCATCGTCGAGGATTATGCGGAGGTCCTACCGGAACTGATCGAACTCTTGGGGGAGCGTCTCGGTGATGACGCCCAGGAGGTGACAGCATGAGCACGGACGCCCAGTCAGGCGAGGACGCCGGCGTCGAACCCGAGCCCGAGGAGAGCGAGGGGCCACCGATGCCCCAGTCCACGAGCGAGACGCCGAGCTACGACGGCGAGTTCGATGCGATCGTCGTCGGTGCGGGGCTGGCCGGGAGTGCCGCCGCGTTGACGATGGCCGAGGAGGGTCTGGACGTCATCATGCTCGAACGCGGGAATTCCCCGGGGACGAAGAACGTCTTCGGCGGGATCATGTTCACCCCACGGATCCGGGAGCTGACGGACTTCGAGGACGCTCCCAAGCAGCGTTTCGTCGCCCAGAAGACCTTCTCGATGCTCTCCGAGGAGGGCGACGCCACCGAAGTCTCGATGCAGCCGGCGGCCTGGAAGGAAGAGCCACACAACGACTCCTGGATGGTGTTGCGCGGAGATTTCGACGAGTGGTTCGCCGAGCAGGCCGTCGACGCCGGCGCGACGCTCATCACCGAAACGACTGTGACCGATCTCGTCCGCGAGAAGGGGGCCATCGCCGGTGTCGAGACCGACCGCCCGGACGGTAGGCTGCACGCGCCGACGGTGGTGCTCGCCGAGGGGGCGAACTCCCTCGTGAGTGAGGGAGCGGGCTTGGCCGAATCCCAGCAGCGCACGGACGTCGCGGTCTCCGCGAAGGAGGTCCGGAAGTACGATCGCGAGACGATCGAGGATCGCTTCCACCTCACCGACGAGGAGGGGGCAGCGATGCACTACTTCGGCGACGGCGCGGTCGGCGACGCCGTCGGCGGCGGGTTCATCTACACGAACAAACGGACGCTATCCATCGGCGTCGTCTACTCCATCGAGGACGCCGTCCACGACGAGCGGAGCCCTGACGAGGTGCTCGACGATTTCAAGTCCCACCCGGCGGTCGCACCGCTGGTCACGGGTGGCCGGATGATCGAGTACTCCGCCCACGCGATCCCCGAGGGTGGCCCCGACGCGATGCCCGACCTCGTCCACGACGGCGCGGTGATCACGGGCGACGCGGCGGGTCTGGTGCTCAACAACGGTCTGCACCTCGAAGGGACGAACATGGCCGTCGAGAGCGGTTACCAGGCCGGGAAAGCCGTCGCCGACGCGGTCGCGTCGGGTCGGACGGATGCGGCGGCGCTGTCGGCCTACGAGGAGGCCATGAACGACTCGTGGGTGATTGACAACCTGAACCACTACGGGTGGTTCCTCGACGCCGCCGCGGAAGACAAGGAATTCCTCTTTGATGACCTGCCCCGAGCCATCGCCGACGCCGAGACCGACTACTTCCGGATGAACGACGAGCCGAAGACCCGCCACACGAAATCCGCCCGCAAGCGCCTCGTCGGCGCGATGGGCGGGTACCTCGGGGCGGCGAAGAAAGCCTGGAAATACCGCAAGCTGTTCAGCTAACAATGAGTGCACAACCGAAGACCCCAGACGTCGAACAGCCATCGATCGAGGACCGCCTATACACCGTCAAGTACGAGGACCCCGGCGAGTCACACCTCGACGTGAAACTGCCCGGGATCTGCGAGGAGAAGTGCGTCACCCAGGACTGTGTCTCGGTCTGTCCCGCCAACGTCTGGCGGATGGAAGGCGACGACGGGGTCCCGACGATCGCCTACGAGAACTGCCTGGAGTGTGGCAGTTGCCGGTGGGCCTGCCAGCACGGCAACGTCGTCTGGGAGTACCCCGAGAACGGCAGCGGCGTCTCCTACAAGTACGGCTAGTGACGCCGGGGACGACAGTTAATCCTCAAGGGCGGCGACGTTGCGACGAGGCGAAACGGACTGGTGCTGAAAGGGAACGTTCATACGATCGACGAGAGATGGGTATCCTGCACGATGGGAATCTTCAGACGCATCTCGATCGGGTTCGGGTTGGCACGGCGCAGCGGCCGGGTGTTGCGGGCACACCCGAATCTACTTGCGTTCCCGCTGTTGGGTGGCCTCGCCGGGCTGGCGTTCGTCATGACGGTCTTCGGCGGGTTGTTCTTGGCCGACCTCGGGTCGGGACCGATCATGTACGCCACGCTGTTCGTCATCTACGTCGTCGAAACGTTCATCGCGTCGTTCTTCACGGCAGCGCTGGTCGCGGCGACCCGAGAGACCTTCCGCGGGAGAGAACCGACGATCCGGGCGAGTCTGGCAATCGCCTGGGAGAAGCGCTGGCAGTTGCTGGCGTGGTCGATCGTCGCCGCGATCGTTGGTGTGATCATCCGGGGGATCGAGGAGTCGAGTGAGATCGGCGGGACGATCCTGGCAGCCCTCTTCAGCCTCGCATGGGGCGTGATGACCTACTTCGTCGTGCCAGTGATCGTCTTCGAGGAGACCTCGATCACAGGCATGTTCAGGGAGAGCGGCCACACGATCAAGCGGACGTGGGGAGAGTCGCTCGGGACGCTGTCGGCGATCTCTATCGTCACGTTCGTACTCGTACTCGGTGGGGTTGCCGTGGCGGGCGTGACGTTCCTGACGTTCGCAGGGGCGGGACTGGTGGGGATTCTGGTGACGATCGCGATCGGCGGCACGGCCATCGTGCTCGCGTACCTGATCGGCCAAGCGCTGACCGGCATCGCAAAGACCGCACTGTACGTCTACGCGACCGAGGACGAGGCGCCCGAGTTCTTCGAGGACATGGACTTCAACCGACTGGGTGGCGGGAGTCAGGGGTCATCTGGGATGCTGGGCGGCCGGATCTAACAGTAACAAGTGGTTTTGTCTCTGGCGAGTGGATCTCCCGCAATGCAAAACGAAACAGATCGCCGCTGAAACGGCGTTGAATCACGTCGACGGATTGTCGGATGCCAGACGCAAAATTGACCGTTCCAAGGTGACGGGACGCTACTCGTTGGCTTCGCGCAGAGATACTGCGTACCCGACCGGCGAAAGCAGGACGATCACGGCTAGCACGCTTTTCATTGTCGTCCATGTGCCAGAGAAAAACCGCCAAATCAGATAGAATCCGATGACTGCGTCTGAGAGAAAACCGATAAGAAGTTTCGAAGCAGCGTCACCCTTCAACTCTCGTCCGGTAGCAATCCAGATGGCTGTCATACCGACGATCCCTATGATCGCCGTCGCGATAGGGAGACCGACGGCTGTGAAGCCGTTCGTCGGCAAGGATTCGGTCCTGGTTAATATCACTGACCAACCGACGATGCCGACCAATAACCCGTCATCGTTCACAATATCCTTCTTCTCACTCTCATATAAATGTTCGAAGGAGAGAAAGACAGAGATCCGGGTTCTCGGAGCCATTGTGGTGGCATGCGAGAGTTCTACCACGAAGGGGATGATAAATCCTCCATCCAGCTTGCGTACCGCCCTCAAGTATCATTCTAGATCCCGACATGAGGCTATGATCGGACGATTCTCACAAAACCGGACACTGGCGAGCGGTCGAACCCAGAAACTATTCTAACCCCTAAATTTTAACTCATATCCACTCGACAAATCGATTTGATATGCAGGCAGCTGTGATGGAGGCGTTTCAAGAGCCGTTGAGTGTCAAAGAAGTCGATGATCCAGAGCCCGAACCGGACGGGGCTGTTGCCCGGGTCGACAGTGTCGGCGTATGCCGATCTGACTGGCACGCCTGGCAAGGCCACTGGGACTGGATCGACTATCGACCTGAGCCGCCGCACATCCTTGGCCACGAGCCCGTCGGGACGATCGTCGAGACAGGCCCACAGGTCGAAGAGGTAGAGGTCGGCCAGCAAGTCGCGATCCCGTTCAACTTCGGGTGTGGACACTGCCATCTCTGCCGTACCGGCCACGAGAACATCTGCGAGAACCACATCGGCCTCGGCTTTTCGGACGAGGCTCCGGGTGCGTTCGCAGAGAAGGTCCATATCCCGACCGCAGACGTCAATGCCGTCCCGCTCCCGGACTCGATCGATCCGAAGACGGCCGCTGGAATCGGCTGTCGGTTCATGACCTCATATCACGGGCTCGCCCATCGTGGCGATGTCGGACGCGGCCAAGACGTCGTGATCTACGGACTGGGTGGGGTCGGACTTTCAGGTGTGCAGATCGCCGATGCACTGGGGGCGAACGTGATCGGTGTCGACCTTGACGACAAAAAGCTCGAGAAGGCAGAGGATCTCGGCGCCGTCGAGACGGTCAATGCTACCGAGGTCGATCCCGTCGACGAGGTCACCGCGATCACGAACGGCGGCGCCGACGTATCCGTCGACGCTCTGGGGATCGAAGAAACAACGCGAAACGCCGTCCACTCGCTCGCGAAGAACGGTCGCCACGTCCAGCTGGGCCTGACGACCGAAGAAGAGAGTGGCGAGATCCCGCTCCCGGTCGACCTGTTCGTCGCGACGGAGATCGACTTTGTCGGCTCACTTGGGCTGCAACCCTCACACTACTCGGAGATGCTCGACATGATCGAAACAGGCAAACTCAATCCCACTGAGCTCGTCTCCGAGACGATCAGCCTCGACGAGATTCCTGGCACGCTCGAAGACATGAGCGATTTCAACACGATCGGCCTGCCGGTCTGTAACGAGTTCTAGAGCCAACTCCGGTTTTCGCCCCGGTCACGGAATCACGGATTTTGCTAGTTGCTTCCCAAGCGCCGCAGCAACCGCCGCCATCACTGATATGCTCAGCAAGTTCATCTTGGTGACTGTCGTTTTTGTTATAGGTAATCCACCTATAGAATGGAATTCAAAACTGTAGTTAAAAAGTAATGGTTATGTTTCGTCAACAGTGTTTCACTACGTACGGTTGAAATAACCCATTTGAGGATGAGGATGCAAACTACCGGTGGCTGACTGGCATCGCCAAGACCGCGCTGTCCGTCTACGCGACCGACGATCAGGCTCCCGAATTCTTCGAAGATATGGACTTCAGTCGACTAGGCGGCAAGAGCCAGGGATCGGCCGGCATGCTTGGTGGCCGGATCTGAGTCGTCGCCCGGCCCCGTCATTCCACTGATCGCTGGCTAGTCCGGTGACACCACAGAGGGCCGAAGTCCGCGTCTCGGCCAGCCGCCGGCAAATCCTTTTCACTCGCGGCGGCGATGGGTGTGGGTATGTCAGAGCCAGCGGACCTCGCGAGTGTCATCTAGCACACGGAAGTCAGCGCGACGGCCGACCGCGATCGGATCGAAACGGTGCTTCAGGAATGTGTCGACTACGGGTTCGACGGGGCGATGGTCCAGCCGTGTTGGGTCGATCTTGCCGCCGAAACACTCGACGGGACGGACGTCAGCGTCTGCACGGCGCTTGGATATCCGCTGGGCGGCGATCGCACTATCGCGAAGGTGACCGGGATTCGAGACACCGTCGCGGCCGGTGCCGACGAGATCGGTGTGATGGCGAACATCGGCTACCTGAAATCCGGTGACTACGAGGCGTTCAACGAGGAACTCGAAGCGCTTGTCGACGCCTCCGGTGACGCGACGATCAAGCTCATGCTGGAACTGGGCGGTCTCACCGACGCGGAGGCCGAACGGGAGATCGAATACGCCGTCGAGGCGGGGTTCGACTACCTGAAGAACTCAAGTGGATTCGGCGTGGGCGGGAAGGCAACTGTCGATCGCGTGGGGTTCATTGCCGAACGAGTACCCGAGAACGTCGGCGTGAAAGCCAGCGGTGGGATCAAAACGGCCTCAGACGCCCAAGCACTGCTGGAGGCGGGGGCTGACCTTCTGGGCGCGTCCAGTGGGGTCGAGATCGTGACCGATGGTGAGCCAGGGTCTCGTGACGGAAGCGACTCGACGGCCGGGGCGGAGACCGGCGATGAGTACTGAGCAATCGGGGTCTCCAACGGTCGCCGTCGTCGGGAGCGACAACCATGGGATCACGATGACCATCGACTCTATTCCGGTCCCTGGAGAGACAGTGCTCGGGGAGGACTTCACGGAGGGCGTCGGCGGGAAAGGGTCGAACCAGGCGATCGCTGCGTCTCGTCTCGGCGCGGACGCCTCCTTTGTGGGGCGCGTTGGCGAGGACCGCTACGCAGATCGCGCCTTCGACCTCTGGGATCGCGAGGGCGTCGACGCGACGGCCGTCACCAGAACCGACGGCATTCACACCGGCGTCGGGATCGTTCTCGTCGAGGACGCAGGAGAGAACGCCATCGGTGTCGCGCCCGGCGCAAACGGGACTCTCGATGCAGGTGACGTCCGTGACGCCGCCGGGGCCGTCGAGGCTGCTGACGTCGTCCTGACGCAACTCGAAACCGAGATCGAGCCGGTGGAGACGACGCTGTCGCTCGCGACAGCGGCCGGGACGTCGGCGATCCTCAACCCGGTCCCGGCGACCGAGTTGCCACCCGATCTGCTTGAGCAGGCCGACTTTCTGACACCGAATCGGAGCGAGGCACGCCTCCTTACCGGGGTCGACCCGGACGCCGACATCGAGGACATCGACCTCGCCCGCGACCTGGTCGAAATGGGAGCGAACGTGGTCGTCCTCACACAGGGCGCCGACGGCGCGCTGGTCGTGACTGCCTCGGAGGTGACGTCGATCCCTGCCCCCGACATCGAGGTTGTCGATACGACGGGTGCCGGGGACGCGTTCAACGCGGGGTTCGCAGTTGCACTCGCCGAAGGAGCCGATCCCGTCGAGGCCGCGAAATTCGCCAGCCTGGCCGATGGGCTCGCGTGTACGGACTACGAGGTCGTCCCGGCACTCCCCGACCGGGACGCGGTCGAATTGCTCACCTCGACGTGACGCGAGGGGGACGTGGTCTCGCCACAGGAGAGCCAAACAATCATTTGTCCAGTGTCCCAGGCTTGGGGCATGTCTCTCCGCAACGAGCGACCGGTTATTATCGATACGGACACGGCTGGTGACGACACGCAGGCCCTGCTGATGGGTCTGTTATCCGACCGAATCGACGTCACCGGCATTACGATCTGTGCGGGCAACGTCGCGTTCGATCACCAGGTCGAGAACGCGAAACGGACCCTCGAACTTGCGGGTGCCGAAGACGACGTACCCGTCTACGAAGGTGCCAGATCGCCGCTCCAGAAAGATCACGAGCTCGCCCACCACATCCACGGGGAAGGCGGACTCGGCGGCGACCGTTTCCCCGAGACCGGGATCGAGTCGGGCGAGCAATTCGCCGTCGATTACATCGTCGAGCAGGCCCGAGCGAACCCTGGTGAGATCACGCTCGCGTGTATCGCCCCGCTGACCAACGTCGCCCTCGCCTACAAGAAGGAGCCGAATCTCGACGAGTTGCTCGACGAGGTGTGGGTGATGGGCGGGGCGGTTAATTGCCTGGGCAACATCACCCCGGCCGCTGAGTACAACTTCTGGGTCGACCCCGACGCCGCGAAGATCGTCATGAACAACTTTGACGTGACGTTGTTCGACTGGGGGTTAACCGTTCGGGATACCGAGTTCGGTCCCGAAACGCTCGAACGGATCGAATCCGGCCCGGATACTCCCCTCGCGGAGTTTTTCACCGACATCACGACGCAGGTACGGGAATTCAACCGCGAGACGATGGGCCGGGACGCAGTCACGCAGCCTGATTCGGCCCTGGTGGCGGCGCTCGTCGAACCCGATCTCATCGAGGAGACGGGAATGTACGCGGTTGATGTGGACGAACGCGAGGGGTTAACCCGCGGGTACACAGCGGTCGACGAAAACGACGTTACCGACAGTGACCCTCGGACCCGCGTCGTCGAGTCCCTCGACAGCGAGCGCTTCGAGGCGATGTTCCTCGATATGCTGTTCGAGGAACGGCCCGACGCTGCCCTCGGATCGTAATCGAGGATCACGGCTGCTGTCGGATTCACCCCAGCGCGACGTCCAGATACAGCATGACGAGCACCCCACTCATCGTCCCAAGTGTCGCAACGCGCTCGTGACCGCGGGTGTGGGTTTCGGGAACGATCTCGTCGCTGATGACGAACAACATTGCACCCGCCGCAAAGCCCATCGCGTAGGGGAGCAGCGGCTCGACGACTGTCACCGCCACGGCACCGATCACGGCAAGTGGGATCTCCACGACACCCGCACGGACCCCGGCAATTGCGGCGTAGAGTCGTCGATCGAGTCCGGCGTTGATCGCCGCGATCGACACCGCCAGCCCCTCCGGAACGTTCTGGATGCCGATCGCGAGCATCAAGGCCAGCGCGCCACCGACGTCACCCGACCCGAATCCGACGCCAACGGCCAGTCCCTCCGGCACGTTGTGAAGGGTGATCGCCAGAATGAACAACACGACGGAGGCGATTCGTGGGTCGTCGATCGGGAGGCGTTCGGACTGGCCGGCAGCGTCCGCTCGCCTGCGGCCGGTCAAGAGAATGTGAGCGTGTGGGACGAAGGCGTCACCGCGGTCCAGCACGAGGACCCCGAGAGCGATCCCGATCAAGACGGGCAGCGGCCGGAGGAGTCCGTCGGCAGGAAAGCCCGGCACCAGGATCTCGGTCGCGTCGATCCCGGGGACGATCAGACTGGTGAACGCCGCAGCCATCATCACTCCGGCTGCGAAACCCAGGGCACCGTCCAGGGCGCGCTCGCTTGGGTCCCGCCAGACGAGGACGAGCGACGCGCCCAGAAGGTTGAGCAACGCAATAACGGTCCCACCCACCAGCGCCTGGACGATGGCGTTGTCGCCGATCAGATCGACGAAGATATCGGTCACCATGGCTGGTCGCTCTCTTGCGTGCTCATTGGAATGACACTCTCCGGGCAGTCATTTGGATGTTGTCTATCACTCGGGAGACATGTTCGGCAAGCGGGCGGTCGAACGGGGTTGGAACTGGACAGTCCGGTGGTGCCGGATCACTGGTTTGAAGCGACTACTCGTGGAACCGAACCACGTATCCCCGACAGGTAACACCGCCGGACCAGCCGCCATCGCCCGATAGATTGCCGGAACTCGTCGTCGACGCGGACAGTGGTCGCGAAGCCGTGGTGTCCGGATTTGATCGACTCGAAGCCCAGACACGGAGGCCCGAAAGCGCGTTCTGCGGGCGCTTGGAGATCGGGCCGAGGAACGAGCGGATTCGTTCGATGGACTCGCCGGCCCTCTGACGGACTTTTTGAGAGATCCCGAGCGTGCCGTCAGGTTGACAAGCGCCAAATTGTTCGTCACGAAGCGGGCCAAGTCCGTCGCCTCAGAAGTCGACACTGCTGGCAACGACCGTGACGGGGCGGAACCAGACCCGGAGTTCGGGTCGGTCGAATCCATTCGAGAGACGACAGAGGCGGCTATCGACGAGATTACGGCCCCGGACGGAGACCAGGAGTGTCTACACTGCGGCCTCTCTTTGCCAGCAGCGGGACCACCAGTGTGTCATCGATGTGGGGTGGCGCGCTAAACGGATTCCCGACGAACGGGCGTCGATCCCCCACTCCAGTGAGTTTTGGCTAGCCTAAAATCCGGAACGCATTTATATTCTTTAGGCTAGCCTAAACTCATGGATGAGAGAACGCGACCCGGCGAACCCGACGCGCAGAGCGTACGTGAACGGCGGCAAAACGAGCAGCGACGAGCGACGGACACGGTAGACCGACAGTCAGGGCGCTGGCCAGGCGCCGACGGACGCTTCGAGCGACGCGGACGGTACTCTAACGGTGGCAGCCAGGTTCCGAACGGCCCTTCTGGTACCCGCGAAGCATGACTGGGGCCGACCACGAACCGGCTGGCGAGTACGACCACGACGTGGTTGTCATCGGTGGCGGACCGGCCGGCTCGACAGTGGGGATATTCACCGCTCGGTACGGCCTGGACACGCTAGTGTTCGACCGGGGTCGCTCCTCGATCCGGCGGTGTGCACATCTCAAAAATTACCCCGGCTTCCCCGCTGGCATCGATATCGAGACGTTCTACGGACTACTCCACGACCACATCCGTGAGGGCGGGTGTACCCTTCGTGAGGACCTCGTCGAGTCCGTCACGGCCTTTGAGACTCCCGCAGCAGGAGGGTTCGTCGTCGATCCACAAGACGGGGAACAGGTTACGGCCCGCCGGGTGGTCGCGGCGACGCGCTACGACGGGGAGTACCTCTGGCCCCTCGACGCCGACGGAGAGATGGTCGCCACCAGTGCGGAGGATGGCGACAAAACTGAACAGTTCAAGAAGGACTATCCCAACGCCGACGGCTCGACGCCGATAGAGGGACTGTACGTCGCCACACCATCAGGGGCTGACGAGCAAGCCATCATCGCCGCCGGCCGTGGTGGGGTAACGGCGCGCACGCTCCTGCGGGATCACCGCCGCGCCTCGGGAATCCCCGAGACGCTGGCCGACCACTACGACTGGGTCCGCCAACGGGCGGAACTGGACGAGGAGTGGCATGACCGCGAGACGTGGCGCGAGTATCTGGACGATCGCGTGGAGGAGGCGACCGGCGAGCAATGGAATGTGGCAACCAGAGAGAGCGAGATCGATCGCATCCTCGCTAGCTATATCGACGACGATGAGATCGCAAACCGCCGCGAACGCGGCCAGGATCGCCTGCTCGAACACGTCGACAACGATCGGGTCCTCGCCCGTGCCCGCGAGATCGAGGCCGCCCGTGACGCCGACACCGAACGTGATAACGGAGGGGGTGACTGAGAATGGCGAGCGAATCAACGACAGTTACGGATTCGATGTCCCGGCGTCGTCGCGCATTCGACTGGTTGTCGGAGTCGTTGTGGACGGTGGTCGTCGGCAGTCTCCTCGTCATCGCGGGGGGAACCCTGGTGCAGGTGAGTAACGGCGCGTTCTCGACGACGCCGGTCGAGGCCTGGCAGGCGCTAGTCAATCCGGACGTTATTTTCAACCTGCAGTCCTGGCAGGCGTTCCTGCTTGGCGGAGAATTGCCGGAGATGAACCGACAGAGCCTGATCGTCTGGAACATGCGGCTGCCCAGGGTGATCGTCGCCGTCCTGGTAGGGATGAACCTGGCCGTTTCCGGGGCAATCTTCCAGGCGGTGACCCGCAACGAACTCGCGAGTCCGTTCATCCTCGGGGTCTCCTCGGGGGCGGGCCTGATGATCCTCCTCGTGCTCGTGGTCTTTTCCGGCGCGACACTCGTGATCCCGTACGTCGTCGGGTCCCTAAGGCTGGGTATTTCCTCGTTGCTCCCGATCATCGCCGCACTGGGCGGTATCGGGGCGTTTGTGCTTGTCTACGCGATCGCCTGGAAGAACGGGACCTCGCCAGTCCGACTGGTGCTGGCGGGGGTTATCGTCGGCACTGTCTTTCAGAGCCTCCAGACTGGGCTGTTCTTCTTCGCGAACGACATCGGCGTCGTCCAGTCAGCAATCGCGTGGACGACCGGATCGCTCACCGGAGTCGAATGGGAAGAGGTCCGGATGGCGCTTCCCTGGACGATTCCGGTACTCGTACTCTCGGTTATCAGTGCCCGACAGCTGAACGTGTTGTTGTTGGGCGAGCGGACGGCGTCGTCGCTCGGGATGAACGTCGAGCGAATGCGTTTTGCCCTCTCGGCGGTCGCAGTAGTGGCCGCCGCGGCATCCATCGCAGTAGCTGGCATCGTCGGCTTCGTCGGGCTGATCGTCCCACACATGGTCCGCAATATCGTCGGAAGCGACTACAGACGACTCGTCATCGGCTGTCTGTTTGCGGGCCCGGCGCTGATGGTCGCCGCCGATGTCGGCGCAAGACTGGGCCTGATGGTGCTTGCAGGCAGCAGCGAGCAGATGCCCGTCGGCATCGTCACCGGTCTGCTCGGCGGCCCGTACTTCCTGTATCTGATGCGAAAACAAGACACGATGGGTGAGATCTGATGCCCGGGAAAACGCCCGGGCCGGACGGCGGTGTCAGCCAGGTGATCACGGAGCCCGCATCACGGGAGAACGGCGAGACGCCGGCCGACGGAGCACAGACGGACGACGGACACGCCGACAGCGAGACGGGGGGCAGCGACTTCCGGGGCGAGGACCTGGTCGTCGGCTATCCGTCGAGCGAGCAGCCGGTCATCGACGGCGCGTCGATCAGCGTCGCGCCCGGCGAAGTGACCGCCCTGGTTGGTCCGAACGGGAGCGGCAAGAGTACGCTCCTGAAAGGGCTGGCAGATCAGCTGGCACTGGAATCAGGCGTGGTTCGTCTCGACGGGGCCGACATCCACGACATGGAGACCAAAGAACTCGCGCGGAAGCTCGGGCTACTCTCCCAGGAGAACGTCGCCCCCGATAGTATCACAGTCGAGACGCTGGTCGAACACGGTCGTTACCCCCACCGGGACTTTTTTGACGGGCTCACCGACGAGGATCGAACGGCCATCGATCGGGCGATCGAGCTGGCAGGCGTCGATCACTTACGCGACCGTGAGGTCGGACAGTTGAGCGGGGGCCAAAAGCAACTGGTCTGGATCGCCATGGTGCTCGCCCAGGAAACCGACGTGCTACTGCTCGACGAGCCGACGACGTTCCTCGACCTGCATCACCAACTCGAAGTGATGGAAATCGTCCGGGCCCTCCGGGACGACAGCGACATGACGGTCGTTGTCGTCCTGCACGACATCCAACAGGCCGCTCGACATGCCGATCGGATGGTCGCACTGAAAGACGGCAAAATCAGGGCTCGTGGCACACCCGAGGAAGTCATCACCGAACAGCTACTGGCGGAGGTCTTCGAGATTGACGCCGCGGTCGAGCGGACGCCCCGGGGACCACGGATCGAACCACTCCGGCCCCGCCACGAGGCTGATAGCGACGGTGAGACGTGATCGCCGAGCCCACCTGCCGGTCGAGCATCGATCGACGATCACATCGAAACACCAGCCCCAAATCGCGAGGACTGTCGGCCGGTCCAGCCGAACGCTGACGGAACGGATGCAACAACCGCCTGGGGGCGTTGTCCATATTTTTGGCTCGCCTAAAATCAGTAGGCTTTTGTTGTTTTAGGCTAGCCTAAAACCGATGACAGACGATTCGAGTCCCATAGCAGACGAACCCGTGGAACGCAAGTCACCGACCCGACGGGTGGCGCTCGAATACGGCACCACGGCACTCGTTGGCGGCCTGTTGGCCGGCTGTTCGAGCAGTGCGACAGACGATACAGCCACCGCTGACAGTGCAACAGCGACCACGTCGGATCGGACGGAAACGCCCACCGAGACCGAATCGAACACCGTCAGTGCATCGATCGCCCCGATGGGGACAGTCAGCCTGGAAGAACCCCCGGAGACTGTCTTCACGCGGCTCACGCATCATGCCGACATGGCCTTCGCGCTGGGTCGCGGTGACACCATCACCGCGATGCACGCGCCGGGCTACTACGATCGGCTGTGGAACCAATTCGTCGAACGACTACCCGGTGTCACCCTCGACTGGGAGGGGCTGTACTCCTCGTGGGAGCCCAGCAAAGAGAAGCTCTACGATCTCGATAACGACATCCATCTCGCGGACCCTGCCTGGATCACGAGACAGGAGAAGTGGAATCCATCCGATATCGAGGAGATCGCGAGCGGTGTCTCACCCTGGTTCGGTAACTCGCTAAGTGATACCCATCAGGAGCCCCCTGAGTCCTACGCCGACGGCTACGAGTACTACACGCTGTGGGAGCAGTTCGAACGGGTCGCACAACTGTTCGGCGAACAGGACCGGTATCAGGCACTCGCGTCGATCCACGCGGAGCTGACAGGAACCATCGATGAGAAGCTGCCCGAGGAGTCCGAAAGACCCTCGGCCGTGATGATCGCCGCCCAGGACCTCGACGAGATCTACGCGTATACGCTCAGTGACCCCGGATACCTGACTTCACACATCCGCCCGTTCGGTGCTAGGGACGCCTTCGAGGGTGCGGTCGAGTCCGCGTCGGTCGTCGATTACGAGGTGTTGCTCGAGGCCGACCCGGACGTCATTTTGCACCTGGGTGGGTTCGAGCCGAACACAGACATCGCCGCGCGTCGTGAGGAGTTCCGATCCGATCCAGTCGCCTCGGAGATCACTGCCGTCCAACAAGATCGGGTCTACCCCCAGGGTGCCCGGTATCAGGGCCCCATCCTCAACCTCTTCCAGTTGGAGATGACGGCCAAACAGCTGTATCCCGACCAGTTCGGGGCGTGGCCCACCTACACCGAGGGCCCCTATCCCGAAATCCCGGCCGAGGAGCAACTGTTCGACCGCCAGCATGTTTCGGACATCATCAACGGGGAGTTCTAGAATGGAGGACGACGAGACGACCGCGAACGATACACCGACACGGCGGGAGTACGTCAAATACGGCGGTGCGGTCATCGGGGGCGCACTTCTGGCTGGCTGTAGCGGTGGAGCGCGTACCGAGACGGCCGAACCAGCCGACCAGGAAACGGCGACCGCAACACCCACCGAGACTGCGACCGAAACGACCACCGACACGCCGACCAACACGGCAGCGGAGACTTCCACCGACAGGGCCTACTCCGTTGAGATTGCCCCCGCTGGCGAAGTGACCTTTGAGTCGGTCCCGGAAACGTGGGTCGCAGAGAACGCCAGTTGGGCCGATATGGGCGTCGCACTCGGACTCGAGAAGCCAAGCGCCGTCGTACTCACCGGCGAGTACCGGACGTGGCACTACGAAGAGATTCCGGGACTGTCGACGAGCAAGGACGAAATGACCTCGCTCTGGCAGGACGGCATCTCCAAGGAGTTGCTCTACGACATCGACGCTGGCGTTCACTTCATCGATCCGAACTACATGGTCGAACTCATCCCCAACTGGGATCGGAGTGATGTCCAAGAGATCAGCGGCAGTGTCGGGCCGTTCTGTGGAAACACGAGTTTCTCGACGTATCCATGGCACGAAGACTATCCATATTTCGACCTCTACGAGGCCACCGAAAAGGTCGCCGCGGTCTTCCAGCGAACGGACCGATTCGAGGCACTCAAGACGCTCCACGACGAGACGATTGCTGGGATCCGCGACCGGTTGCCGCCGGCGGACGAGCGTCCGGCGATCGGGTTCTTGTCACCGGCATCGACCGAGCCCACGCAGTTCTATCCGTATCGACTGGGCGAGACGACCGCCTACAAGCATTGGCACGACCTGGACGTCGACGATGCCTTCGCAGGAAGCGATATTCAGAGCTTTACGTCTGACCGTGGGTCGATCGACTTCGAGCCGCTGGTTGAAATCGACCCCGAGGTACTCATGTTCTACACCGACACACACCGGCCACGCAACGAGTTCCGGGAGACGTACCTCTCGTTTTTGCAGGAGGACAACGTCGCAAGCCAGTTGACTGCCGTCCAGAACGGAGCGGTCTATCCCGCCGGCGGGATGTACCAGGGGCCGATCATCAATCTCGCCAAGACCGAACGGGCCGCAAAACAGCTGTATCCGGACGAATTCGACGCCGACGAGCAGTTGTTCGACCGCCAGCGGATCGCCGCCATCAGAAACGGTGATCTCTGAACATGACTGATGAGACCGACACGACCGACGACAGGAACACGACCGACGCACCGACACGACGTGACTATCTGAAATACGGCCTGGCAGTCGGGACCGGCGGCCTGCTCGCCGGCTGTACCGGTGGGGAGAGTACCGAGACGACCGAACCGGCCGACCCGGGGGCGGCAACCACGACGCTCACCGAAACGGCGACGGCAACGGCCACCGACACGGGGGCGGAGACGACCACCGAAACGGCGACCCAGACGAGCATGGACACCCCTTACACGGTATCGATGGCCCCCGCTGGCGAGGTGACCTTCGAATCGATCCCGGAGACGTGGGTAGCATACAGCGGCGACTATGCCGACATGGCCGTCGCACTCGGACAGGCCGACGGGATCACCGGAATCGGCGGCGCAGACCGCTACTACACCGGTATCTACGACGAACTACCGGGGGTCAACATCGACCGCAACACGGTCGAATCCAACCCCGAGATTCGGACGAAAGAACAGTTCTACGAACTCGACAGCGATATCCACTTCTATGACCCGCAAATGCTGGTCAACTGGTTCGACTGGGGTCCGGCAGACCTCAAAGAGATCCGCGAGAACGTGGCTCCATTCCTCGCGAACCTGATCTTCCGGCGGGAGGACGCCTGGCACGACTACCGCTACTACACACTCTATCAGGCCTTCGAGAAGGTCGCCGCTGTCTTCCAGCGCGAGGAGCGGTTCCGGGCGTTCGAGCGACTACACGAGGAGTTCCTCGCGGATATCCAGTCCCGGATGCCGCCTGCGAGCGAACGGCCGACCGTGATGCTTACTTACGAGGCGACAAACGAACCGTCCACGTTCTCGCCGTACCGGCTCAACGACCGCGGGACGAGCAAGAAGCAGTGGCGCGACCTGGGCGTCGGCGACGCACTCGCGGGCACCGGAATCGAAGGGCTCAGCACGACCGACCGGGGCGAACTCGACTACGAGAACCTGCTGGAAGTTGATCCGGACGTACTGTTGATTCGGGGCCACGAACGCAAAACCCCCAACGCGTTCCGTCAGACGGTACTTGCGTACATGGAGGACCACCCTGTCGGCAGTCAGCTGACGGCGGTCCAGAACGGACAGGTCTACCGCGGTGGATATCTCTACCAGGGCCCGATTCACAATCTCTTCCTGACCGAACGCGCCGCCAAACAGCTCTACCCCGAGACATTTGGCGACGTGACAGGGGAGGACGAATTGTTCGACCGCCAGCGGGTCGCGGACATCATCAACGGGGAGCGCTGAGCGGTGACCAAGCCAACACTTGCAGATGTGATCGTCATCGGGGGCGGCGTCGACGGTCTGTACGCTGCGGGGCGACTCGCCGAGAAACCCTACCAGGCGATCGTCTGTGCCGGCTACGGCGCAGTGGTCGGCGTAACGATCCTCGAAGACGACGACCGGCCGTTCTATCACGACCGGGTCGCACCTGAGGAGTATTTCACGGATCGTGACCGCGAACTGTCGCCCGGGTGTGCAGAGATCGACACGACAGAGCGTCGACGGCGTGCTGAAACATCGCGAGCGGTGATGCAGGAGCGCTTTGCCGATCCTCACCCCGGCGAACAACGCACCCACCCCAGTCTGAGCGAGTGAGGCTGGGACCACTCGTTGAGGACGTTCGTCGTGCGTTCCCGATCGAACAGCCCTTCCTCGATGCCAGAGCGGTCCCCGGCGTGTCGTCCGGTCAGGACCATGGTAGGCTGTCAAAAGGTGCCACTCCCAGCATAGACCGTGATCGCGACGGGTACGGGATTGCTGATTGCGAGGTCTCGTTCCGGAAGCATACTCGCCAACGGGAAGACCGCGGGATCTCGATGAGGAGGGTGCCGTTCCCAGATCGCTGGATTGGAACTGAGCTTTATTAGAGAGGGGGCCGTTCGTTTGAATGTTCACACTATGAAAGCATTTGTGATGCGTGAGATCGGCGAGACGGCGATCGTTGAGAAAGAACGACCCGAGCCGGGGCCGATGGACGCGATCATCGAGCCCACGGAAGGACTTATCTGCACGTCGGACTGCCACACGGTCCACGGAGCGATCGGCGAGCGCGAGAACCTGACGCTGGGACACGAGGTCGTCGGCGTCGTCGATGAGGTCGGCAGCGAGGTCGAGCACTTCGAAGAGGGAGACCGCGTCGCGATCGGCGCGATCACGCCCGACTGGAACTCCCTGGCCGCACAGGACGGTCACCCCTCCCAGTCCAATCAGGCACTGGGCGGCTGGAAGTTCGCCAACGTCAAGGACGGCACCTTCGCCGAGTACGTCCACATCAACGACGCCGACGGGAACATGGCAAAAATCCCCGAGGGCGTCACCGACCACGAGGCGGCCTACGTCGCGGACATGCTCTCGACTGGCTTCGCCGGTGCCGAACGCGGCGACATCCCGATGGGCGGGACCGTCGCCGTCTTCGCGCAAGGTCCCGTCGGCCTGATGGCGACGAAGGGCGCCGAGTTGCAAGGTGCCGGCCGGATCATCGCTGTCGAGACCGTTCCCGAGCGGAAGGAACTCGCCCGCGAGTACGGTGCGACTGACGTCGTCGACTTCGGCGAGGTCGATCCCGCCGAGGAGATCATGGACCTCACGGACGGCGAGGGTGTCGACGTCGCAATCGAGGCGCTGGGCGCCGACGAGACCTTCCAGGACTGCATCAAGGTGGCCAAGCCCGGCGGGACGGTCTCGAACGTCGGGTACCACGGCGAGGGCGAGTTCCGCCACATCCCGCGTGCGGAGTGGGGCGTCGGCATGAGCGAGATCGACATCGTCAACGACCTCTGTCCCGGCGGCCGCCTGCGCATCCAGCGCCTGCTCCGCTTGCTCGATCAGGGCAAGGTCGATCCGACGAAGATGACGACCCACGAATTCGAGTTCGACGATATCCAGGAGGCTTTCGAGATGATGGAAACGAAAGAAGACGGGATGATCAAGCCGCTGATCCACTTCTAGGACTGCTACGTCTCTCGTTTTTCAGGCCAGTACCACGTTCGCGATCAGCGCCAGCGCCAGTAGCGCCGAGACCCCGACTGTCACCAGAACGACCTTAGTTGCCGTGCTCATGTGCAACAGGCCGACCGGCGGCCGCATAAACGTTCCCCGCGTGTGGTTCAGTCGTCGCCTGCGGCACCGACGCCGGACCGGCGGGCGATCGCCCGCCATTTCCCGGTCTTGAACCGCCCCGTATTGACCGCTGCCTTGACGTAGAAGTCCGCGACCAGTGCGAGGAAGATGGCCGGCAGTCCGAAGCCATACCCAAGCGAGACCGAGAATCCACCGAGCGTGACCACGAACCCGGCCGGTAGCGCCAGCGCCGCGATCGGCAACCGGACGACGTATGTCGCGAGCATGGTCCCGTACAGCGGCCAGCGCGTGTCCCCGGCCCCGCGCAGGCTCCCCCGCATCGTCCGCGAGATCGAGAATCCGGCGACTGCGAGGCCGAACACGCGGATGAACGTCACCGTCAGATCGACGTGGGCTGTCCCGAACGCGATCGCGATCGGCCGGGCAGCGAGGACGAGGATGGCCGCGATCGGGAGCTGGGTCGCCAGCCCGATCCGGAGCGTCTGCCAGCCGTAATCGGTCGCTTCGCTATCCTCGCCGCGCCCGATCGCCTGGCCGACCAGCGTCGAAGCGGCCGTCGCGTAGCCCCACGCGGGCATCAACGCGAGCAGCATCACCCGCCGGCCGATGGCGTAGGCCGCCACGACGGGCGTTCCGAGGACGCCGAGGATGAACAGGAACGGGAACCGGCCGAAGGTCTGCAATAGCCGCATCCCGGCCAGCGGTGTGGCGACGCGGACGATCTCGGCCATCAGCCCGAGGTCGATCTGCCGGCCGCCAAGGCGCAGCGAGACTGTGAACCGCCCGGAGAGGAGCAACCCGAAGAACACCAGCGCAGCGACCGTGTTGGCGATCGCTGTCCCTAGAGCTGCTCCCGCGATCTCCAGCCGCGGGAACGGCCCCAGTCCGAAGATCAGGACGGCGTTCAGGACCACGTTGGTCGGCAGCGTCAGCAACCGGACGTACATCGGCGTCCGCGTGTCGGCCCCGCCGGCCAGGGCCCGGGCGGCGATCATGCTCCAGAACCGGAACGCAAGCGAGAGCATCACGATCCGGAGGTACGTCCCGCCGAGGTCGATCGCCGCCGGATCGTTCGTCAGCAGGTCGATCAGCGGTTCGGCGTACAGCCAGGAGATCGCTGTCAACGGGAGGGAGATCAGCAGCGACAGCCACAGCGACTGTTTGACAGCCAGGTCCGCCCGGGCGTGCCGGTCTGCCCCTTTCAACCGTGAGACGACACTGATTGTCCCGCTGGTGACCGCCAGCGAGAGCCCGAAGCCGATAAAGAAATACTGAAAGCCCAGTTCGAGACCGGCGATCGCCGCGTCCCCCAGGGCGATCCCGACCATCAGGAAGTCCGCCATCCGTAAGAGGACGCGCAAGCCGCCGGTCACCATCACCGGCGCCGCCAGGTCCAGCGCCTCGAGACCCTTCCGTCGATCGACCAGGCCGAACCGAGCCAGCAACGCCGGAAACCTCTCTATTGCTCGACTGATCCACGCACGGACGGCCATCGTGCGAGGACCGTCGGACGGCATCACACTCAACCTTCCGACTCCGACGCGCGTTTTCGAGGCACAGCCGGACCCGAACCCTCCGCGTTCCCGACGTTGATACGGATTATTGTAGATTATTTCCGGATGACGCCGACCCGGGGTCGACGGATACCGGTAAATCACGACAATAATCCGTATGACACACTGGCGTCTGACAGACGCACGACGACGACCGTGATCGGAACCCCCCTGTTTCGGATCGAACGTGATCCGTTACCACGTCAATCATTGACGACCTACGGACAGACAGCCGAAAGCGTGGACTGACGGCACGTTCAGATCCTGTCGCTCTCGGAACAACCGGAATGTCGCTCTCGGCGGTGCAGTGGAAAGGTATCTCCACTCGAAGTACTCGAAACGGAGGATGTCACTGGTGAGGGGCTCGACGACGGGGCGGCCCGCAAGTCGATACTCTTTCGGTCGCACCCGCGAAGGAGGAGGTATGGGCGAGATGGCGGAGGATCGGATCTACGCCGACCGGCGCGGGAAGACCGACGTCTACGTTGGGAGCGAACTGGGGTTGACACTGGTCGCGGTCTCCGACGACCGCGTCGGTCGGTTTCGACTGATTCGCCGCGGCGGGGTACAGTCGGTCGCGGCGAGCGAGGAGACGGTCGTGATCGGGACCGACGAGGACGTCTACCGGGCGATGACTGAAGAAATCGAGTCCTTCGAGGCGCTGGGGTTCGGGCCGACCGTCGCTGTCGACGCCGGGGGACCGATCGCTGCGTCACCGGACGGCGAAGTCGCCCGCTACGACGGCCCAGAGTGGCGGTCGCTCGGAACGGTCGAGGATCCAGAGACGATCACCGGCGAGTGGATCGCGGCCGGGGACGGACTCCACCGGATCGAGGACGAGACGATCGAGCGTCGTGGCCCCGCGGCCCATGACGTCACCGCCGACCCGGTCCCGACAGCGGCGACCGTGGACGGACTCTACCGGTTCGCCGACGGCGAGTGGGAACGCGAGCGGCGGGGGGTGTTCCACGCCATCACCGGCGACGGGAGGCGGTCGCTCGCGGTCGGCGAGGAGGGGCTGATCGAACGGCGGGACGGTGAGTGGGTGAAACGCGAACCGCCGACAGACGAGCGGATCGTCGACGTCGGCTACGGACAGGGAATCGTCGCCGTCACGTCGGCAGGGACGATCCTGGTCGATCCACCGGCCGCCAAGGACGGCGCAGAGGGCTGGCGGTCCCGGTCGCTGGGCCTCTCGGACGTGACCGGGTTGGCGGTCGGACCGGATCGATGAGATCGAAAACGGGTTTACCGCCGGCCGTCAGACTACGCATGTAAGCTACGCCCGCCCTGAAGGGCGGGGCTTTCACCCATGATGGGTTTTCGCACCACCCTTGACCGACGGCGGACGCGGGTTGCACGCACA
>NZ_SPQG01000011.1 GCF_004944975.1 Halorhabdus amylolytica | reverse complement strand
AGGGAGACCTCGGGGAATGCGAGCGGAGAGTGAAACGAACCGCGAGCAGCGAGGTCTCGGAACAAGCGAGCGGCGACTGGAAGGAGCCGCGAGGGTGACGCGCCGGTTGGTGCTCCGTTCGATATGGGCGATTCGGGTTTCGGCGGCGGCCGAACCGGCCACGACCGGGCGACTTTTGGACGGTCCCGCCGGAGTCGACGACATGGAAGTCTTCGCGGTCGAGGGACTGCCGGAGGTACGTTCCGGCGACGACCTGGCGGCGCTGCTCGACGAGCACGTCGACCTACGGGACGGCGACGTCCTCACAGTCGCCAGTACGGTCGTCTCGAAGGCAGAGGGCAGGCAGGCGGACCTCGGGGAGTTCGAACCCGGCGATCGGGCGCGGGAGATCGCCGACCGGATCGGCGCGATCACCGGTGAGCGAAAGGACCCCCGCTTCGCCCAGGCGGTCATCGAGGAGAGCGAGGAGATCGTCCTCGCCGCCCCGTTCATCCTGGCAGTGACGCGGTTCGGGCACATCACCGTCAACGCGGGTATCGACCGCTCGAACGTGCCCGGCGGCGACCTGTTGCTGTTGCCCGAGAATCCGACAACGAGTGCCCAACAGCTGCACGAGCGCCTCGACGTCCCAGTGGTCGTCACGGACACGTCGGGGCGTGCGTTCCGACAGGGCCAGCGCGGCGTCGCAGTCGGCTGGACCGGCCTGCCGGCCTGTCGGGACTGGCGCGGCGAGCACGACCGCGAGGGACGCGAGCTTTCGGCGACCGTCGAGGCAGTCGCCGACGAACTCGCCGCCGCCGCGAATCTCGTCACCGGCGAGGGGGCAGACGGGCTCCCGGTCGCGGTGATCCGCGAGTGGGAGTTCGGCGATCACGCGGGCCACGACGCGCTGTTTCGCGACCAGGAAAACGATCTCGTCCGCCAGGCACTCGCCGAATTCGAATACGATACATGAACGCGATCGAACTCACTCCGGAACACCCGGTCGAGGAGGTAACGCGACTGGCAGAACGCGCCCAAGCGGCGGGCTTCGACGTCGTCTTCGCCAGCAACCACTACAACAATCGCGACCCGTTCCTGACGCTTGGCGCGATCGCCCGAGCGACCGAGACGATCGAATTAGGACCGGGCGTGGTCAATCCCTACGAGACCCATCCCGTCCGGCTGGCTTCGCGAATGGCCACCCTCCAGGAGATAAGCGACGGCCGCGGACTGTTCGGGATCGGTGCCGGTGACGCCTCGACGCTGTCGAACCTGGGCGTCGAACGCGAGTCGCCGCTCCGGCGAGTTCTGGAGACGTTCAAAGTCGCTCAGGATCTCTGGGTCGGCGAAACTGTCGATCACGATGGGACGTTCCAGGTGACGGATGCGAGTCTGAACTACGAGGTGGGATCGCTTCCGGTGTACGTCGGCGCACAGGGACCACACATGCTTCGGATGAGCGCGAAACACGCCGACGGCGTGCTCGTCAACGCCGCTCATCCCCGGGATCTGGCGTGGTCAGCGGATCGGATCGAGGAGGGGCGTGAGGAGCGACCGGACGAGCGCGGCGACCTTGACGTCGCCGCCTACGCGAGCGTCAGCGTCGCCGAGGACAGTGGACCGGCACGGGAGGCCGCCCGTCCGCCCGTCGCGTTCATCGCCGGCAGTGCGGCGCCCCCGGTGCTGGATAGACACGACCTCGATCACGACCAGGCAGCGACGATCGGCGAGGCGATCGAGCGCGGAGACTTCGAGGAGGCATTCGGGGCGGTGACGCCGGCGATGATCGACGCGTTCGCAATCGCCGGGACCCCGGATGTCGTCGCCGAGCGAATAGCCACGGCTCGCGAGTACGTCGACAGCTTCGTCGTCGCGTCGCCGCTCGGACCGGATCTGGAGGTGGCTATCGACCTCGCGGCCGATGCTCTCGGGCGGGCCGG
The DNA here is from genome assembly GCF_004944975.1 of Halorhabdus amylolytica. Classification (GTDB taxonomy): domain Archaea; phylum Halobacteriota; class Halobacteria; order Halobacteriales; family Haloarculaceae; genus Halorhabdus; species Halorhabdus amylolytica. The sequence continues at coordinate 109,306 of NZ_SPQG01000011.1, read as the reverse complement.
AACGGCCTGAGCAGGTCGAGGGCGGCCCCCAGCGAGAGAACACCACCTGCGAGCACTGCCAGGCCGACGAACAGCGCGCCAAAGGCGATCAGGACGGCACCGATCGGATCGTGCATCGCGACGTCGACGAATCGTGCCGGCATCTCGACGATGCTATCGAGAAGGTCGCTGATGAACGTGGCCATGATTTCAGTTCACACGCACGGTACTTGGGTGCTTGGACAGCGGTAGTGTTGTCTAACTGACTAGAGAATCGATCGATCAGTCCGTCGTGGCTGCGGCTTGCGATTCTGCGACGGCGTCGTCCTCCAGTGCCGCCAGACAGTCAAGCCACTCCGTTAGGTGTTCGCCGCAATAGGCGAGGAACTCGCCGTTTTCCCACTCGCTGGCGTCGGCAGCAATAAGTTCCCCGGCCACCGCGTTGGCGACCTCTCGATAGGAACCGGCGTCCTCGCCGGCCCGGTCGACGATCTCCCAGACGTGTTCGTTGAGTTCTAGCCCGGCGACCTCGTTCGCCAGGTCACTGAAGGTGGATCGGGGAGCCTTGTTGTGTTCACAGAGGGGGTCGCCGTTGTAGAGGTGCTTGCCGAGGACGTCACAGGCTCGTTTGAGAAGCAATCCCGACCAGATATCGTCGAACCGCCCGACATCCCAGGGGTTGTCGTCCATCGGAAACTGGTAGAACGCGGGGACGACCTCCCGGCGAAAGGCGAGGTTCATCGAGCAGACAGTGAGGTAATTGCCAGACTGGACCACGAAGTCGGGGCCGAAGTCGTCGGCCGTCGTGCGGGTCTGGGCTTGTCCCTGGAGGTCCCCGTCCATGAGGATGCGGACGGCATCGAGATCGGGAACATTCGTCCACAATCCTTGAGAGGCCACGACGTCCCCGACTTCCGTGGTCGTCTCGGTCCAGTCCTCGTCCATCGCGCTGTAGGGATACCCCCGCGGATAGAGGTCCGAATCGGACTGATAGAGGACGTTGACCCAGTCTTCGTTAGATTCTACGGCGGTGATAGCACCCTCGTGCTGGAGGTTCGCCAAGTGCGTTCCGAAGAAGTCCACGTCATCGTGGGGCAGGGTATCGTCGTCGATGAAGACGCCGTACTCGAAGCGGTCGTGCGCCCAGAGGTACACCAGCCCGAAGGACGTCTGTGCGTGACTGGCCTCGGGGATCAGATGGGCGTAGTGGGCGATCCCGTGCTCGCGAAACCACTCCTCGCGGGCACTCCCGTCGAAGACGGCACCGGAGAGGCCTTCCTCGGCCAGCATTCGCTCCATCGCCTCGGTATCACAGCAATCCTCCGTGACGAGGACGACGAACAACCGATCGAGATCGAACCCGTGTTCGCGGGCGTTCTCGGCGTACGCCCGCACACACTCGTGCTGGCGTATGGTGGGCACGATCACGCAGACGTCCTGAGTTGGCATTACTGCCCGGTTGTTTAGGGATGCCTAAAAAGTTGCTGATCGCGGCTGTTCGCGGCTCTCCCGGAGTTATCGCGCCTCGGCATCCCGCCATCGACGGCTGCAGCCGTGGGTCACTCCAATCGATACGTCACTCGTCTTCGTCGGCATCACCGACGTCAGGGAGGTCGACGTCGGTCGTTTCGGCTAGGCGTTCGATTCCAGATTGTTCCTCGGCCATACCGGTCGTCATCAGCAGGCGGATCGCCCGTCGAACGCTGATGTCGACGTCGTGGACGTCGGCTTTCGGGACCAGCAGGAGTCGCCCGCCGGTTACGTTCGGGCTGGTCGGGACGAAGACGTTGAACGCCTCACCGGTGACCGCTTGGACAGATTCGGGACTCTCGGCGGTGACGAACCCGACCGAGTAGACGCCGTCACGGGGGTACTCGACGAGGACTACGTTCTCGTAGCGGTTCTCACGGTTGCGCAGTGCGTGGGTCATCTGGCGGACGCTCGTGTAGATGACGCTCACCACCGGCACGAGGCCGAAGACACGGTCGAACCACGCGAACAGCCATTGGCCGATCGACCGCTGGGCGAGATATCCGAGACCGGTCACGACGAGGACCAGTGTGATCGCGGTGATGCCCTGGGCGACGAGTGTGATGTTGGCAGTGTACTGTGAGAGCGCAGTCGCTTCGACGATCGGGTTGACGAAACCCGACACCCAGCCGATCAGCAACCGCAGCGCGACGATGGTGACTACCAGTGGGGCCACGAAGAACACCCCCGCGATGAAGCTTCGGCGTATCGTCTTGGTCCGGACCATCGTCCGTACCGAGCCACGGGACGCCCTTAACTCCCGGCACCCGTTGGCACCGGTTCGACGATCGCCGTCCGGTTGGCATCGCCGATCAAGGACACGACCGGATCGACGCCCCCAAACCGATCCGGCCGCTACGGGACGTCGATGAACGTCCGGTTTCTCGGCGGGGCCCGCGAGATCGGCCGCAGCGGGGTGTTGATCGATGGCGACCTGCTGGTCGATTTCGGCATGAAGACCGCCACACCGCCGCAGTTTCCGCTCGACGCCGATCCCGAGGCCGTTGTCGTGAGTCATGGCCACCTCGATCACGTCGGGACGATCCCGGCACTGCTGTCGGGCGACCGTCGACCGCCGATCCACTGGACGCCGCCGACGCGGGAACTGGCGCTGACGCTGGCGCGGGACACCCTGAAACTGCATGGAGGAACCTACGACTGTCCCTTTACCGAGCAGGAGGTCAAACGCGTCACACAGGTTTCCGAGACCCACGGGTACCGCGAGACGTTCGAGGCGGCGGGCTACGAAGTCACGCTCTTCGATGCCGGCCACATCCCCGGGAGCACCCACATTCTGATCGATGACGGGGAGACCCGACTGCTGTATACGGGGGATTTCCACACGGCAGATCAGCGACTCGTCGCCGGCACCACCGCCCGTCCCGCAGCCGACGCCGTGATCACCGAGAGCACCTACTCGGACGTGAGTCACGAGGACCGGGCGGCGATCGAGGAGCGCTTCGCCGAGAGCGTCAGGACGACGCTATGGGAGGGTGGAACGGTCGTGATTCCGGCGTTCGCAATCGGTCGCACCCAGGAGGCGATGCTGATCTGTGCCGCCCACGACATCCCCTGTTACGTCGATGGAATGGGCACGCACGTGACGGAACTGGTCCGGCGACACCCCGAGTTTGTCCGCGACCCCGAGGCACTGCGGCGGGCGAAGTCTCACGCCCGCTTCATCACCGGCGGGAACGGGCAACGGAAGCGGATCGCCGAACAGAACACGGCGATCATCACCACTTCGGGGATGCTCTCGGGCGGCCCGGCGATGACCTACGTCCCGGCGATCCGTGATCGGCCGGTGAACAAGATCGCAATGACCGGCTACCAGGTCGAAGGAACCCCGGGTCGGGAACTGTTAGAGACCGGCCGTGCGGAGATCGACGGACAGGTCATGCCCGTCGCGGCCCAGGTCGAACAGTACGATTTCTCCGCCCACGCCGACCGCGGCGGACTGCTGGAGTTCCTCGATCACTACCGCGACTCGCAGGTGCTCGTCGGTCACGGCGATCGTTGTGAAGCCTTTTCGGGGGAGCTATCCGAGAACGGATTCGACGCTTCGGCTCCCGAACGCGGTGACACGATCGATCTGTGACGATCGGCAGAATCCATCACGAGTTCGAACGAGGACCCGGACCCGTATCGCCGTCCGGCGGGTCGATCGCGGATTCGGCCGGTGTGTCGAGTCCGAGGGCGGCGATCCCGGCCAGCACGGCTAGCCCGCCGCCGAGCAGGAACGTCGGATCCCAGCCCAGGACGACGACCCCGGCACCGGTGACAGTCCCGCCGAAGACGCCGCCCCAGATCTTCGCGGAGTAAAGCAGCGCGTAGTTCGCACTGGAGTGTTTCTCGCCATAGAAGTCCCCGACTACGCTCGGGAACAGCGTATACTGCGGACTCGAGAAGAACACGCTGAAGACGACGCTCGCGACGAACGCCGCACCGACACCACCTCGGCCGAACGCCACGACCGCGAATAGCCCGATCCCGGCCAGCGCGAAGGTACCGACCATCGTCCGGATCCGCCCGATGCGATCGCTGAGCCCGCCGATCGTCAGCCGACCCAGCGCACTGGCGATCGGGAGCAACGTCGCGGCGGCCGTGGCAATGGTCGCCGCGAGGCCGAGCGTCCCCGCGTAGGAGACTATCTTCTCGATCAACATGAGTTCGGCGCTCGAAACGGCGACGAACATCGCGTACATGAGCCAGAACTGCCGGGTGTGCAACATCTCCCGCCAGGAGAACTGCCGGCCGATGTCGGTCACGTTTCCACTCTCGTCTCCGGCGAAGCACTCGTCGGGCGGATCCCGCAGGACCAGCGCGCCGACGAACACGACCACGAAGATGAGCACGCCGACGTGCTGGACGACGTCGACGTACGCCGTGATCGGACTCTCGGGCCCCGTGTTCGCACGAACGTACGGGACGAGGGCGGCGCTCCCGCCGGCGAAGGCCATCGTCCCGACGCCGGCAGTGAGTCCACGGCGGTCGGGGAACCACTTCAGCGCGGTGTTGACGGCGACCGTGTAGACGATACCGACGCCCAGTGCGCCCAGCGAGTAGGCGAGGTAGATCCCCCACGTCGTCCGTGCGACTGACAGTCCGAGGTAGCCACCGCCGGCGAGGACGGCCGCCAGGAGAGAAAGGAGACGTGGGCCGTGGCGGTCACGCCACCAGCCGACGGGGAACTGACTGCCGGCCTGGATGACGACGTACAGGGTAAAGACCGTCGAGAGCGCGGCACTGTCGATACCCAAGTTGGCCGCGACGGGGTCCCGGAGGCTGCTCCAGACGTACTGGTAGGGACCGACGACCGCCATCATGGCCCCGGCGGCGATCACCAGCCACCACCGTGAGAAGCCCAGCACTTCCCGGGCACGAGCGCCGTGATCGACCTTCTCGCTCATCGCGTCCCTCCGGGCGTGGCTCCGAGCATGGTTCGGACGAGTCGTCCGGTGAAACTCACTACGATCCGATAACCGTTGTCGTCGCGCCTCGCCAGCGTGACATCCTCCGCGCCGTTCAGGGCGCGACTTTCTTATCGCAAGGTAGGATATTTCCCGGTCAGGAGCGAAAGGGGAAACCATTACTCGATGCCCGGCGAAATGCTCGCCCGGTATGGACGTATCCGAGGCGATCCGAACACGGCGTGCCGTCCGCTCTTACGCCGATCGGGACGTGAGCGAGAAGACGATCCAGGAACTGTTCGAGAGCGTCCGGCTGGCGCCCTCGGCACGTAACGATCAGTCCTGGCGGTTCGTCGCAGTGACCGAAAACGACCGTCTGGGGGCCCTGTACGACGCCAGCTTCGAACAGCGCGCCGTCGACGAGGCGCCGGTCGTGATTGCCGGCATCTCGACGACGCCGACGGACACGATGCGCTGTGGTATCGAGACCGGGCCGGTGGACCTGGCTATCGCCCTCGATCACCTCTCCCTGCGGGCCGTCGAGATGGGACTGGGGACCTGCTGGATCGGCTCGTTCGACCAGGAGCGAGTTACGGAACTCCTCGACGTTCCCGCCGAGTGGCAGGTGATCGAACTGATGACACTCGGGTATCCTGACGGGGAACTCGCGCCCGTCGAGAAGGACCGCAAACCGCTGGCGGATATCTTCGGATTCGAGACCTGTCCGAAGTAGCGTCGACTGCAGTCACCAGGGTCGGAACCACCCCACAGCTCAGTCGTCTCCGCGTTCGTGGACGACCTCGCCGTCGACGAGGGTCGCCCGGACCCGCAGGTCCGGATCGAGAACCGTCACGTCCCCGCGCAGGCCGGGAGCCAGCCGGCCACGGTCCTGCAGTCCCATCGCCCGGGCGGGGACCGTACTCGCCATCCGGACCGCCGTCGGAAGGCCCACACCCACCGACTGAACGAGGTTCCGGACGGCGGCGTCCATCGTGAGCGTGCTGCCGGCCAGCGTGCCGTCCGCGAGCCGGCTTTCGCCGTCCTCGACGACTACATCGAGATCACCGATCTCATACTCGCCGTCCGGCAACTCCGTCGCGGCGATCGCGTCGGTAACGAGCATGCACCGTTCCGGTCCCTTCGCGGCCAGCGCGAGTTCGATGGCGGCGGGATGGAGGTGGATCAGATCGGCGATGAGTTCGGCCGTCACGTCCTCGCGGACGAGCGCCGCCCCCAGGATCCCCGGTTCGCGGTGGTGGAACGCCCCCATTCCGTTGTAGAGATGTGTGGCGATCGAGACACCGGCGTCGAACGCCCGGGATGCGGTGTCGTAATCGGCGGCGGTGTGACCCGCCGAAACGACGATATCACGCCCGCGAGCAGTCCGGACGAGCTCCATCGCGCCGGACAGTTCGGGGGCGAGGGTGATCCGCGAGAGCGTGCCGTCGGCCGCGTCGGCGATCGCCCGCAGTTCGTCCACGTCCGGGTCGCACAACGCGTCGGGATCCTGTGCACCCCGCTGGTCGGGATCGAGATAGGGGCCTTCGAGGTGGAGGCCGCCGACAGCGGCGCCGTCGTGGTCGCGTTCGACGGCGGTCGCGGTCGCCTCGGCCGCGGCGACGAGGACCGACCGGGATTCGGAAACAGTTGTCGGGAACAGCGTGGTGACGCCCGTCCCGACGACGCCTTCGGCAATCCCGACCAGCGCGTCGGGATCACCACAGACCGAGTGACCAGCGTACCCATGGACGTGTGTGTCGACGAACCCCGGAACGGCGATCCCGTCGGGGAACGAAAGCGTCGCATCGGCGTCGTCCACACGCTCCTCGATCGCCGCGATGCGTCCGTCCTCGATGGCGAGGACGGCGTCCTCGATCGTGGTGTGTGGAGTCAGTACGCGACCGACGGCGAGCGTCTCGCTGGCAGCCATCCCGAAAAGCTACCCGTCCCGTCGTGTAAAACGATTCGACGCAATAGACAGTCACTATCCGGTAGTGGAAACGATTCGACGCGATAGACAGTCACCATCTGGTAGTGGATCGGGGTTCCACTCCGAGCCCCGTCGTGGAGAGCCATTCGGCGCGACTGTCGGCCCCTGGCCCAGAAAGTGAGTGCGATCAGGCGGCCCCACGTTCGGTTCTGGCGTCGACATCGCCGCGTTCGAGCAGTGCGAGGAGTTCAGAGTAGCGATCGCGGATCGTGACTTCGCTGACGTCGGCCACCTCGGCGATCTCTCCCTGGGTGATCCGGTCGTCGATCAACAGTCCCGCGGCGTAGATCGCCCCCGCGGCCATACCAGTCGGGTTCTTGCCGCTGTGGACGCCCTCGTCCTTCGCGGTCGCGAGGAGTTCGCGGGCCCGACGTTCGAGTCCCTCGCTCCCCTCCAGATCGGAAACGAACCGCGGAAGGTACTCGGCAGGGTCAGCCGGCGCGATCCCGAGTTCGAGTTCGCGGGCGAGATACCGGTAGGCACGGGCGAACTTCTGGCGGCGGACGCGACTGACGGGTTCGAACTCGTCGAGGCTGCGGGGGTTGCCGGCCTGGCGGGCGGCGGCGTACAGTGAGGCCGTTGCCATCCCCTCGATCGAGCGTCCGGGCAACAGGTCCGCTTCGAGCGCACGGCGGTAGATCACGCTTGCAGTCTCGCGAACGTCCTCGGGGAGACCAAGTGCACTCGCCATACGGTCGATCTCGCCCAGTGCTTGCTTGAGATTGCGATCGCGGGCGTCCCGAGCACGAAAGCGCTCGTCCCAGATCCGCAGGCGTCCCATTTTCTCGCGCTGGCTAGCCGAGAGTGTCCGCCCGCTGGCGTCCGTGTTCGACCAGCCGATCGAGGTCGAGAGGCCCTCGTCGTGAAGGAGCTTCGTCGTCGGCGCGCCGACGCGGCTGCGTTCCTCGGTTTCGCTCGGAGTGAACGCGCGCCACTCCGGCCCGTGATCGATGGCATCCTCCTCCAGGACGACACCACAGTCCTCACAGACCCGCTCGCCGCGCCCCTCGTCGGTGACGACGGTCCCGCCACACTCGGGGCAGGTCTCGACTGACTCCTCGCTTTCACGCTCGTCAGTCCGCCGGTTGCCCGCTCGGTGCTCGGTCACCGTCCGTGCCGAATTCGTCCCTGACATGATCCAAAGCCTGCTGTTGCCGTCTGTACTCATACGTAGCCGACCGGACTATTTAGTGCTTTCGACAGTTTTTCACTACAATAGAAACAAAGTAGATACGATGGATAGAACAGAAGAGTCCGAGTCCATCGGGAGTGATTCAGCACTCACGTCAAATACACGGTATAGAAGAGCCGAGCGTACGTTGTAACGATCGTAGAAACAACCAAAGGATTATTCCGGTGTGGAACGAACGGAACCCAACGGTATCTCACCGATGGTTCAGTCATGACCGAGCAGGGGCCACCCGCGGGGGACAGCGATCAATCGATCGTCGAGGAGAGCGTCGAGTTACTGGGGACCCTCGACTTCACGGAGTACGAGGCGAAGTGTCTCGTCGGCCTGACCCGGATCCAGCAGGGAACTGCAAAGGAGGTCAGCGAGGTAGCGGACGTCCCGCGGGCGCGGGTCTATGACTGTATGGATGGACTCCAAGAACAGGGCCTGGTGGACGTCCAGCAGGGGACCCCACGAGAGTTCCGTGCGGCCGATCCCGAGGAAGCCATCTCGCTGCTTGATCGGCGAGTCACCGAGACACTCGAGCGACTGGACTCGCTGCTCGGACGGCTCCAGGCCCCCGAGGCAGAGAAGGCGGCCGGCGACGTCTGGGTTATGGAGGGGGATGCCGAGGTCAGCGAGCGTATGGTGGGATTGCTGGAGGCAGCCGAGGAGGAAGTGTTGCTCGCGGCGGCTGTCGAGGACCTCCTGACAACGGAGTTGCTCGACGCCCTGCGGGCGGCGTCCGGTCGCGGCGTCGACATCGTGATCGGGTCACCCGCGGAGTCAATCCGCCACCAGTTACGGGAGGCACTCCCGAACGCGCAGGTACTTGAGACCTGGACCTGGTGGGAATCCCACCCGATCCAGCCCGGCGCTGTCAGCGCCATCCTCATGGTCGACGGGGGACAACTACTCGTGAGTGGGGACATCGAGACGTCCCTGCCGGGCGTCCGGAAGCACAGGGCCGTCTGGACCGACGGCGACTCCGCACCCCTGATCGGCATGATGCGGCCGTTGCTCGCCGACGCGATCCGGAGCGGGGCCAAACAGACGGTCTAAGTCGAGAGGATCCCCGTCAACCTCTGTCACCGATACATCCCGGCAACTCCCCGACCGCGTCCCGGATCGACACCAGTGGATCGGCCGGCGTTTCTCGGACTGTCTCAGGATCGAGTACTCCAGCCGTCTCGACCGATTGGACGAACAGCGGGCCCTCATCGACGAGATCGAACATTCGTTCGAAGTCACGCGGGGCGACGACGCCCGGATCGAACGTCGTCCGGAACTCGTGGTTTATCCCGCTGGTGCGGACGAGTTCGACGCTGTGCGTGACAGCGTCCCCCACATCGGCCCCGAGTTCGTCGTAGCGACCGGGGCGGGTCTTGAGATCCATCGCAACGTAATCGATCGCGCCGGTATCGAGAACGTCCCGCAATGCTTCCGGACGCGTGCCGTTCGTGTCGAGTTTCACGTCCAAGCCCCGATCGGCTATTCGTCGAACGAACGCGGGCAGATCCGCCTGGAGCGTCGGCTCGCCACCGCTGACGACGACGCCGTCGAGAACGTCCGCCCGTTCGGTGAGGAACGAGAAGAAGTCTTCCTCGGGCAGTGACGGCTCTCCGTTGAGCAGCTCCGGGTTGTGACAGTACGGACACCGGAGGTTACAACCCGAAGTGAAGACCGCACAGGCGACACGACCGGGGAAGTCAGACAGCGTCGTCCGCTGGAGGCCACCGAGATCCATCAATCCGCGGCGCCCGGACGGAAATCCGCCCGTTGCTCGAACTCCTCGTGCTTGCCGGGGTTCCAGTTCTCGGTGGGCCGGAGATAGCCCACGACCCGCGAGTACACCTCACAGGCTTCCCCGCAGTCCGGACACTTCTCGTGTTCGCCGCTGTGATAGCCGTGGGTCGGACAGACCGAGAACGTCGGCGTCAGCGTGTAGTAGGGCAGCTCGTAGTTCTCGGCGATCGTCCTGACCAGTTGCTTGGTCGACTCGGGTGAGGGCATCGCTTCGCCGAGCCAACCGTGAAAGACCGTGCCCCCGGTGTACTTCGTCTGGAGATCGTCCTGATGATTCAGGGCGTCGAAGATATCGGTCTTCGCACCGAAGGGAAGCTGTGTGGAGTTCGTGTAGATCGGCTCCTCACCGCCGAGTCGATCGGTGGCGTGGACACGCAGATCGGGGAACTGCTCGCGGTCCCGTCGTGCAAGCCTGTAGGAGGATCCCTCCGCCGGAGTCGCCTCAAGATTGTACATGTGTCCGGTCTCGGCCTGATACTCCCGGAGTCGATCGCGCATGAACTCGAGGACCCTCTCCGCGAATCGCTTGCCTTCGGGCGTGTCGATACCCGAGTCGGGTCCGCGAAGGTTCAGAAGTGCCTCGTGGGTGCCGATGAGTCCGATCGTCGAGAAGTGGTTTGCCCAGTAGCTGTCGTGAGCTTCCTCGACGTTCCGGAGGTAAAACTTCGCGTAGGGATAGAGTCCTTGCTCGGTATATCGTTCGAGGACCTCGCGTTTGGTTTCCAGACTTCGCTTTGCGACGTCCATGAACGATTCGAGCCGGTCGAAGAACTCGCACTCGTCGTCGGCCCGATAACCCAGCTGGGGCAAGTTGATCGTGACGACGCCGATCGAGCCAGTGAGCGGGTTCGACCCGAACAGCCCGCCGCCCCGTGTTTCGAGTTCGCGGTTGTCCAGCCGGAGCCGGCAACACATCGAGCGGGCGTCCTCGGTGTCCATCTCGCTGTTGACGAAGTTCGAGAAGTACGGTGTTCCATACTTTGCGGTCATCTCCCAGACAGGGTCGAGGGTCTCGTTGTCCCACTCGAAATCCTCGGTGATGGAGTAGGTAGGAATCGGGAACGTGAACGGCCGACCTTTCGCGTCGCCCTCGAGCATCACCTCGGCGAAGGCACGGTTGATCATGTCCACTTCGTCCTGGAAGTCACCGTAGGTCGAATCCTGGGCTTCGCCGCCGATCACGACCGGCTTCTCGGCGAGGTGGTCGGGCACCGTCAGGTCCATCGAGAGATTGGTGAACGGAGCCTGAAAACCGACCCGGGTCGGGACGTTGAGGTTGAAGACGAACTGCTGGATCTGGTGGCGGACCGCCTCGTACTCGAGGTCGTCCGCACGGACGAACGGCGCGAGGTAGGTGTCGAAGTTCGAGAGGGCTTGCGCGCCAGCGGCTTCGCCCTGCAAGGTATAGAGAAAGTTCACGAGTTGCATCAACGCCACGTCGAAGTGGTTTGCGGGCGCGGACTCGACCTTCCCGCGGACGCCCTTCAGGCCCTCCCGGAGGATGTCCTCGATGTCCCAACCGACGCAGTAGGGCCCCAACACACCCAGGTCGTGGAGATGGATCGTACCCGAATTGTGAGCTGTCGCAACTTCGGGGCTGTAGATCTTTTCCAGCCAGTAGTCCTCGATCGTGCGCTCGGTGAGGTGGATGTTCAGTCCCTGCAGGGAGTAGTCCATGTTGGAGTTCTCCCGGACGCGCCAGTCCTCGCGGTCGACGTAGGCGTCGACCGGTCCCTGCGTGAGCTCGTCAGCTTTCCTCCCGTTGCCTTCCACCAGCCCTTCCAGATCACGCAACTCGGTGTGACGGTGTCGATAGAGAATGTACCGCTTGGCGGCTTCGTACTCCCCAGCCTCGACCAGCGTTCGCTCGACGTGATCCTGGATCGTCTCGACGGCCACCGTCCCGTCGGACGAATCCAGGCGATCGACCACGCCGTCAGTCAGGGCGTCGATCCCGGCGTCTGAGTCAGTTTCGGCCGCCGCGAACGTCTGCCTGATGGCGATCGCGATCTTCGAGCGATCGAACGTCTCCCTCCTCCCGTCACGCTTGCGGACCTGCTCGATCATGCGGACGCTTGCTTCGCCGGCCCCTCACTAAACAACTACGATTGCCGTTATACAAATTTATTTGTACTGCCGTTCGGCGAGCAGTCCCCGGACGATCATCCGATGGAGAGTATCCTGGAAGGTCGTGATAGATCGAACCGTGACGGGCACGGGTGGAGCACTGCTGGGTAGCGCAGCAACCATCGCCGCCGGCTTCGGGGTAGTACTGGCAGGTGGAAGGAGAGACGTCTCTTGCCGTTGTCCGTAGTGTCTCACGTTACCCATCGCTTTCAGTAATCCGGTGCTCGTCTGTGAGACGGGCCTCGATGATATCCTGACCGAGCCTGGCCGAACCAGCGAGAAAGAGATACACCGGAATCGAGGTCAAGTCAATGACGCCAACGTAGTCAATAGCGGCGACAAGGATGATAACGGAGGCAACGACCTGGAAGATTCGCCCCGGTCGAGTTTCGGCAACGAATATCCTCATGCGATCCACTCGGTTCATATACACTAAATTCCTTCTGTTTCACCGATATCAACCTGTGTGCGAGTCAGTGTGAGCCATCAGCGAACGAAGCGTAGGTAGCTTCGTTTCGGATGGGTGCAGACTGGACCCCGACGCTAGTCCTTCGAGGCTGCGGACGAACCGTCGCCGTGCTGTCCAGTTCCGGTAACGTAGTCGTACAGCTCATCAGCGGTCACCTCGACCCCCTGCCCGGCGAAGAAGTTCGCGACGTTCTCACAATCGCGCCGGAGGAAATCCTCGGCGTTGGGCGAGAGGACCGTTACGGCCTGGCCAAGGTCAATCACGACCAGCTCTCCCTCGTGGAAGACGACGTTGTACTCGCTGAGGTCGCCGTGAACCAGGCCAGCGGCGTGAAGCCGACGCATGTACTCCCGAAGTACCTCGAAAGCCGTCTCGGGGTTCTCGATGTGAACCTCGTTGAGCCGTTTGGCCCGCCCCCGCTCGTCGGTCGCGATGTACTCCATCACGAGGACGTTGCGCTCGACAGCAATTGGATTCGGAACGCGGACACCGGCCTGCTGGGCGCGCTTGAGGTTGGCGAACTCCTTGCGGACCCAGGCGGTGACGACCTTCTTCTTGTCCGAGCCGATCCCCTCGAATCGCGGGTCGCCGTCGAGATACCCCCGCATGTCCTTGAAATCGCTCGCGTTGATCCGGTAGACCTTGACGGCCACCTCGTGATCCCCCGCGAGGGCAGTATAGACGTTGGCCTCCTTGCCGGTCGAAATGGGGGCACCGAAGGCGTCGATGTGGCCGTCCTGGACGAGTTTGTACAGCGCGGCGAAGGTGGCGTCGTCGAAGACCGACGCCTCGACTTTGAACTGCTCGGTGTTCTTGATGCGCTTGCGGAACTCGCTGAACTCTCTATCCCGGCGGCGGGCGATGCGGTCGGCTTCGGTGTCCTCGATCTCGATCTCCTCGAACTCGTCACCCGGGGACTCGGCTCCGTCGTCGTCGATCAGGCCGAATTCAGTCATCGTTTCCCCGTAAAACAGTGTGGAAAGGATTGGTCAGCGGTCCGACGCGGCCGGTCGGTGGGTGTCCCACCGTCATGTCTCACCCATCACGGTTCCTGGATGTGTCCCTCCTCACGCAACTGATCGGCTTCCTGTTTCTCGTAGCGCCAAGTGACGTCGGCTTTCTCGTCCTGCCAGTCCCAGGGTTCGACCAGAACGACGTCGTCCTCGCGGATCCAGATGCGTTTCTGCATCTTGCCCGGAATGCGGGCGGTCCGCTCGACGCCATCCATACACCGTACCTTGACACGGTTGGCCCCCAGCATGTTGGTGACGACGGCGAACACCTCGTCGTCGTCAGGCATCCGGAGGTCCGTCCGTCCCTGATCGCTCATACGCGTTCGTTCGGCAGGGATCGGTATAAGGTTTGCAAAATGCGTCTCGTGTTCACACGTGGGGCGATGCCCATCGTCGGCGGGTGGCCCGACGGATCCCCCGTTCAGTGGAGCGTCCCCTCCCGGACGTGCTCGTCGTACGCGAACAAGGCGTATCCGACCTCCGCGGGTGAATAGCCCGTCTCGTCGGCGAGCTCCCGTATCGGTTCGATCATCGACACGTAATCGCCGGCGTCGAAGTCCTCCTTGCGACCATCGAGATGGTCCAACCGGTCCAGCGCGGCCCAGACGCGCGTGTCAACCACGGCGTGGCGACCGGGATCGAGCGCCGTCAACACGGCCGAAGCCACCGGGGCCTTGAACCCCGAGAGTCCCGAGAGGAGTGTCACCTTCGAGAAGTCTCCCTCGACGCGACGGACGTTCCGCGTCACCTCGATACAGCGCTCTCTGGGGTTGGACTCGACGTGATAGGCGCTCCGGGTTGCGGTCTCGTAGGCTAACTCGTAGAGTTGCTCCCGGGTCAGATGGCCCTGTTCGCGGTACTGCCGTCCGAACTCGTCGAGACGCTCCGGGAGGACTCCCTGGGTATCTGCGTACCGATCTAGATTTTCGGCGACGAACTCCTCCATGTTTGAGGCTCAAACGGCGACGGTGAAATCGATACGGGTTCCGGTCGCGGACGGTCCGGAATGTCCGGGCGGGTAACTAGCTCTTCCCGCGATCCGAGGCGCGATGTTCGCTGATCAACTTGTCGACCATCTCGGCGGTCCGAGCCTTTTCGCGTTCGCGACTGTACTCCCGCCACTCTTCGATCGCGGCCTCGACCTCGCGTTCACGGGCGACAGCGAGTTCGTCGACCTCCTGGACGGTGACGCTGTCGGCCGGCGCGACGGGGACTCTCTCTTCGAAGAGGACCTCGTCGGAGACGTCCGAGAGCCCACCTGTTCGCAGGACGAGTCGCGGCTCCAGTTCGGCAAGCCGCTCGGCCGTCGACCGGCCCGCGCCCGTCGCGTCCCGGAAGAGAATGATGTCCCCCTCTGCGAGCCCGAAGCGATCGTCTGCGTCCTCGATCGCCCCGGTGGTGAACTTCTCGACGACCTTCACGGGGACCAGTCCCTCTTTGGTCTCCTCGACTTCGGCGAAGTTCGAGTGATCGAGTTTCCACAGGGCCTTCAGGCGCTCAAGCTTGCCCTCCAGGTCTTCGACTCGGTCGCGCTCGCTCTGTAGTTCGCGCTCCAGGCGGTCGTTCTCCCGTTCGAGGCGAGACACCTCTCTCCGTTTGCGCGTCTCCGCCCGCTGTTCGCTGCGGGCAGCTTCGAGTTTGTCCTCGTACTCGGCGATCGTCTCGTCCTTCTCGTCGATCGTTCCCCGGAGGTCCTCGACGTGGGATTCGAGCCGGTCGACACGATCCTGGAGACGCTTGATCCGTTTCTCCTCCGCGGTCAGTTCCCGGGGCGTATGTTCGGTTGTCTCTGCGGGTTCGCCGTCGTCCTCCCTGCGGTCCTCGAGGACGCTCTCGACGGACTCCTCGCCGGCGACAACGCGGGCGAGAACGGGGCCGACCTCCTGGCGCGGGGGTACCTTCGCGGCGACCCGTTCGAACTGGTCCTCGTGATCGTCGGAGGCTTCGAGTGCGGCCGCCAGCGCGTCCCGTTCGTGATCGTTGTCGTAGGCTTGCTCGCGCGTCCGATGGAGTTTCTCGTCGACGGGAAGGTCGCTGTCAGGCGTCCAGCCGGCGGCGTCGAAGCTCCGGCGGAGCTTCTCGACAGTCTCGGGCATGGGTGTGACGTCCGCCGCGACGACGATCGGCCGGCCGCGCTCGACAATCCACTCGATGACGCCCGCAGTGTCCGCAGTCCGGGTGGAGTGGACGTCCAGCACTTCGCCGTCCAGCCCGACGACGGCGATCGCCGTGGTCGTCCCGGGATCGACGCCGACGACGACGTGATCGCGCCGCTGGGCCAGTGGCTCGAACTCGATGCCGTCCCGTCGCTCGCGTTCGATCTCGGTTCTGGTGTCTCCGGAACGCTCCCGGGAGACAGGGATGTCTTCCGGGGCGGCCCGGACCTCGAAGATCGCATTCGAGAAGCCGCCATACTTCTCGGTCACATCGCGGTCGTATTCGAGGTTCGCCGCCTCCAACTCGCACTCGACGTCACGGGCGCGTTTCTTCACCGAGCCGTGAATCCGCCGGGTGAAGCGATCCTCGCTCCAGCCGCCACCGCCGCCGGTCGAGCGACCGCGGGAGACCTTCACGCGGGTCGTGTCGGTGAACGCCGAGACCTCGTAACCGACGTTCGCAGCCGCGAGCCTGGCGGCTGCCTCGGCCTCCTCCATCGGGTCCTTGCCGTAGGGGACGCCATGGCGGGAGGCGACGCGGGAGAGCGGTTCGGGCTGTTCGTCGCCGGTCACCTGAACGAGCCGTGTCCCGTCCGGAAGTTCCCGGAGGAAGTGGACGAGGGCGTCCTTGTCGGCGGCGAGTTCGTACATGTTGTCCGTGGCGACGATGGCGGGTTCCTCGTCCCCGATCAACCGCCGGAGTTTCCGGCGACTCACCACGTCGCGCTCGACGGACTCGCCGTCGAAGACCGCGAGCGCGTAGGAAGGTGCGTCCCCGCGCACGTCCCCACTCTGGACGTCCACGCCGAAGATCACGTCGTCCAGTGCAGCCGTCCGTTGCACGTGGGAACGTATAGGGATCCGAGGTATAAACCGGTGACGCCGGCGGCGCTAGGATCCACTCTTGATAGCGATTGGAGGAGAAATAGGCATATTGGTTCTCGTATTATCTGCAACAGTCAGTTCCCTCGTACGAGATACACAGTGCGTATCGGTCACTGAGATCCCCGGCGTTGGTGAGAGGGTGGATCGGTAGAGACTGAGAAAATGCCTCTCGTTCGGAACAGGCCACCTACTGAGAAACCGCGGCGGCGTGCGTCGCTGCGTATTCCGGACCACAGCGTACGTTGGACGGATATCGGATGTGGCGGACGCGGGTCGATTGGCATCGTCTACGCCAGCGCAATCCCGGCACCGACGGCGAGACTCGTTACCGCGAGGCCGACGAGCGCGACTGTTGTCCGGTCATGGTGTCCGTCGAGATCGTCGTCGGAGTCGAACCCACGACCGGTCAGAACGCCGAGGCCGACAGCGACCGCAGAGAGGCCACCGGCGAGCGCCAGCGTCGTCCAGAGTTCGAGTCCGTGCTGTGCGACTTCTCGTGCAGCCGTCCCAGCGAGAAGCACGCCAGTTGCTATCGGGGCCGCGGCTGTCGCTTTGTTGGAGGGCATCGATCGAATTTCCAACGTCAGTCTGAAAACTGTGGCGATGCCGTTCCACGGACAGTGGTCAGTACAGATCGTCCACTGATCAGAAAGTACTCCCGTCCACAATTTCACCGTCCGTGTGGCGATGGATAGACCCGAATTGGTTCACGTCCTCACACTCTGGTTCGTGGTTTTGATTTTCATTCAAACAGCCTCCGGAACCTCCGACAGTCAAGTGTTAGATGCAATTGGGATCGTCGCAATTTTGCTAATGTACTTCCTTCCAGTGTGGATTATTATCGAACTCACCTCAGACTTCATATGCGTCGTCTGGAAGTAGTACCGCCGCCAGTTCGTCAGCGGACTTCCCGGTGGGTTCGGTACGGGGTCGACGCTCACGTTGGCGATGGCCTCGTAGGCGTCGGCCGCCACCCGATAGGCGCGGACCTCGGCCGCATCGGAGGAGAACACCCAGCCGGTCGCATCGAATCCCAGGTTCCCTCGTCGGTACCGCGTTTGTCCGCGAGCGTCACCGTCTCCGCTCGCTCGCCGTCGGTCACCTCGTAGGTGTCGCCGACGTAGACGCCGTGATCCCCCTCCGGAAAGACGTGATCGTCGACGTGACCGCCCGGTCGCCCGCCGCGGCGTCGGCGGTCACACGATGGGTCCCCAGATAGCGGTGGCGGCGACCGTGGCCGAGTACTTCGTGGCCCTCGATGTCGAGCGTCCGGATCTGGTCGACGGTGAGTCGGTTAGCGTCGCCCAGCCAGTCGGGAACGATCGCGAACTCGCCGACGCGTCCGTCGCCCGGAACACCGGTCGGAGATCCTCGAAGTCGCTCGCGAACCCGTCGTCGAAAACGAACGCGAAGCGTGGGTCGCTCACGATCCACCCTCCAGTGGACTCAGGAACTCCAGCGTGTGGCCGTCCGGATCCTCGACGAAGCCGGCGTCGGCACCCGCCGCCTCGACGACGTGGGGATCGGCGACGACCGAGCCCCCTGCCTTCCGGGCTCGCTCGACGACTGCATGCACGTCCTCGACGACGAACGCGACGTGATCAGTGTCGGCTCGCGAGGGAGCGATCGGTGTCGTCCGCTCGGGGTCGTGGCGCAACTGGAGTTCGCCCGCGTCGGCCGTGACGTAGACGTTCTCGACGCCGTCAGCCGTAAACGACCACTCACGCTCGAAGCCGAGTTCGCGGTAGAATTCGAGTGACCGATCGAGATCCGACACCCAGATAGCGACGTGTGCCAGGTCCATATTCTCTCTTCCGGGGCGTCACAGTTTACGGTATCGACCGAAACGTCCGGGCTGGCGTCTCACTCGCCGTCGGCCAGCGGCAACGTGACGGTGACGACCGTCCCGCGGGGCTCCCGGTCGGCGACCGAGACCGTCCCGTCGTAGCGCTCGACGAGCATCCCCACGATGTACAGCCCGAGTCCGGAGCCGTTTCGCCCGTCAGGGCCGTCCGCGACGTCGTGGAGTCGCTCGCGCTCGGCCGGCGGAATGCCCGGGCCGTCGTCGGCCACCGAGACGGCGACCATCTCGTCGTCGTGTTCGACCGAGACCTCGACGTGCGGGTTCTCGCGGTCGTTGTGTTCGACCGCGTTCGAGAGCAGGTTGTGAAAGACCGTCGAGAGGAGTTCGTCGGCGTG
This sequence comes from Halorhabdus amylolytica, assembly GCF_004944975.1. Taxonomy (GTDB): domain Archaea; phylum Halobacteriota; class Halobacteria; order Halobacteriales; family Haloarculaceae; genus Halorhabdus; species Halorhabdus amylolytica. The sequence goes on along the minus strand of NZ_SPQG01000011.1, from coordinate 90,571 downwards.
GACCGCCACGTCCGGAATCTCCCCGTCGAGAGTTACCGTCGCTTCGCGGTAGACCTCTCGCGTGTTCTCGAGCTGGGTATCGAGCACCCGCTGTACGGAGATGCGGCGGAGTTCGGATGGCGTGTCCTCGCCGAGGGACGCCACGAACGCCCGGACCTGTTCAGTCAACTGGATCGCCTCTTCGGTGGTCCGCTGGACGCGTTCGAGGTATTCTTCGCCCCCCAGTTCGACGTGTGTCTCGAGGTGGTCGGTCATCCCGGCGATGATCTGGAGGTCGTTGCCGATGTCGTGGCGGACGATCCGATTGAGCAGTGCGAGTTTCTCGCGCTCGTCGGCGAGTCGCTCGCGTTCGCGTTCGAGTTCGTCGTGACGGCGCTGACTCCGGGCGTCGTAGCGGCCGACCAGTAGCCCGCCGACGCCGCCGATCGACGCCATTCCACAGAGCACGATCGCGGCGTCGGCTACGTTGACCCCGGCAGCGATCTGATAACCTACGAGTCCAAGCGCCGCGAAGGCGCCGAAGGCCGTTCCCAGAAACCACCATACGACGACGGCAACGGCCAGCGACCCGTCGAGAGAACTGTTCGCGAGCCAGAACCCACTGGCGAGGACGACGAAGCCAAACAGCGCCGGAACGAGCGCGCCGAGGGCGGGGCCTGCGATCGCCCCGGGCACGCCGAGAAAGCGGACTACTGGGACGAGAATCGCTGCCAGACCCGTCGCCGCGATCAGGCCGCCACAGGCGAGACGGACGCCTGACGACGAGACGCCCCCGAGTACACGCGCCACGGCCGCGTCGGCCCGCTGTTTCGCCATCGAGTCACTCTTCGTCCACAACGGGGTAACTGTTCTGGGATCCGTCGCGCGTGGGAACCAGTCACCCGGTCCCGTCCGGATACGGTACGTCGATCGCCTGGCCGTCGGCGGCGACGAAAGCCCCCTCGCCGAACGCCTCGCGGGCCTCCCGCTGCAATCTGTCAGCTTGCCCGGCGTACCGCGTCGAGACGTGCGTCAGTGCGAGTCGGTTCGCACCCGCCGCCGCGGCCAGTTGGGCGGCCTCCCGGGCCGTCGAGTGACCCGTCCGTTCGGCCCGTTCGGCGCGGTCCTCGGCGAACGTCCCGTCGTGGATCAACAGGTCCGCGTCCTCGCTTGCCGCCCGGATTGATTCGACGGGCCGCGTGTCGCCGCTGTAGACGACAGTCCGTCCCGGTCGTGGTGGGCCGACCACTTCCTCGGGCCGGACTGTCCGACCGTCGTGTTCGACGGGTTCGCCCGCGTGAAGCGTCGAGTACTTGGGTCCCGGCGGGATGCCCAGTTCTTCCTCAGCCTTCTGGCGGTCGAAACGACCCTTCCGGTCGTCCTCTGTGAGGACGTAGCCGACCGATCGCGTGCGGTGTTCGGTCTCGATCGCCCGGATCGCGTATTCCTCGGCGTCCAGCACCACATCCCCCGCAGCGTTCTGTGTGATCCGTAACGGATAGGACGGTCGGTCACCGGTCGCGCCGATGAGGTCTTCCAGTCGTGAGCGCGTCCCGTGGGGCGCGTGGATCGCGAGCGGTGCCTCACGATCGTTGAAGTCCATCGTCTGCAAGAGACCGGGGATGCCCAGCACGTGATCGCCGTGCATGTGCGTGACGAAGATATGTGCCACGTCGAACCCAGTGCCGAAACGCATCATCTGGCGCTGGGTTCCCTCGCCACAATCGAAGAGGAGACGCTCACCTTCCCGCCGGACCATTACAGCCGAAGGATTGCGTTCGGTCGTCGGCACCGCGCCGCTCGTCCCGAGGAACGTCACGCGCATTACCTCCCGCTCGCTCGCCGACGGCTAAACGCCCTTCGGATCGTCTCGCCCGACGCCTGGATTGTGGCGGGGCGAAGGAGGGAAAGCCTGGCAGCATCCGGAACCCGACTGGCTGTTGACGTCCGTCCGAAAATATATCGGTAAAACCGATTGATCGTCCACCAGAACGTCGAAAACTGCAATCGGGCATGGGAGAGTCAGCGTGGGAATCCCCCGGACTGCCAGTCACTTCGGGGGCATCGCCAGCATCCGGCCGCCACAGACCGCACAGGCCACGGGGCGGCGATCCGCTGTCGTCTCCCAGCCGCACTTGGCACACTGGAACGTGTAGGGCCGATCGTCGGCTGACTCCTCATCACCCATCTCACCCTCGCTCTCGAACTCCACACAAATGAGTGTTGATACCGGAGACGGATTCCGGAAGTCCCGATCCAGACGAGCGGTACGCGGAGAACCACAAAGTCGGATCGTCCGCCAGGAACGGAGCGGGGTCCGGCCGAACCCAACCAGGACGGACATGGTGAGATAGTCGGGAGAACTACCAGATTGTCCAGTTCGTTTGACCGCCGATGGCAAGAATTGGTACCCACTGGCGCCTTCATTTGGGTCCGGTATCTCGATACGACGTGAACGTGTGTCCCTTGGTTCAGTGTGAGACGTGTGGCGGCCTACTGAACCGTCGTTGTAACTGTTCGAGGACGGAACCATGAGTAGCGATACCCCAACCACGACTGACGGAAGAGTCGGAACCGAAACGCGCGCCCTCTCGACCGCGGCGGGCGCGATAGAAGTCCTGCGGGCGACCTCGGCGGAGGTGGACGAACAACTGTCGGTAATCGACGATCGTGCTGCCGATCAGGCCGAGGAGATCGGGGCGATCGTCGAGGAGGTGTCCGAGTTGAGCGCTACTATCGAGGAGGTCGCCGCCAGCGCCGAGCAGGTGGCGACGCGAAGTACGGAGGCGGCGGATCGGGCGGCTGAAGGACGCGAAGCCGCCTCGGAAGCCGGGGACGTCGTCGGGAACGTCCGGACGACCAGTGAGGATCTCCTCGAAGACATGCAACGACTCGAAGAGCGCATCGAGCACATCGAGGAGGCGCTATCAGGTATCGACGATATCGCCGAGCAGACGAACATGCTGGCGATCAACGCCTCCATCGAGGCGGCCCGGGCCGAAGACAGCGACGGGTTCGCGGTCGTCGCCGAGGAAATAAAGACCCTCGCCGAGGAGTCCCGCGAACAGGCCGACGCCGTCGAGTCGTCTCTCCAGGAGGTCCGAGCGGCCGCGGACAGGACCGCTTCCACGCTGGAGACGACAGTCGCCGAGATCGAGACCGGGAGGGACTTCGTCGAGACCGCCGAAGAACGCTTCGAGGCAGTCGCCGAGACCGTCGAGCGGACGGCGACGGACGTACAGTCGGTTTCGGCGGCAACGGACGATCTCGCGACGTCGAGCGAGGAGATCGCGACCGGCTCCGAGGACGTGGCGGACAGCGCCCAAGCCATCAGAGACGACATCGTCGCGATCAGGGAGGCACGTGGCGAGCAGACGACGATGCTCGGCGAGGTCGGCGACGCGATCGCCGTCGTCACGACCGGGGCGGAATACGAACGCGTCCCGTCCGGTCTCGGTGGTCTGGACGACCTCGTCGGGGGTCTGATAGAAGGTGGACAGATAGTCCTGGAGTACGAGCAACAGCGTGTGGCGGACGTCGTAGCGTCCGTGACGGCAGGAGCGGTGGCGACGGGCGGCGCGGTATCACTGACCCCGCCGCCGAGCCTCGACCGGGGGACGCTCCGGCGGGCGTTCGCGGAGAAAGACGTCACCCTCGAAACCACACTCGCCGACGATCGCCTGTTCGTCCTCGACGCGTTCGACACCTGGCAGGGAGGTTCGAACGTCTTCGACCTCGGGACCCGTTCGCTCACGGAGGCCAACCGAGAAACCGACCGCCGACGGGACCGGCCCCTGCTGATCGTCGGCAACATCGCCGGCGAGATCGCCACCCTCGGCGAGGAGGCAGCACGGGCGGCCCGGTTCGAGAACGACGACGGAGTCTTCGGAGCGACCGACACCGTCTTGAACGTCGTCGATCGCTCGACGGTCGCCGAGACGATGGCGGCGTTCTACGCTGGGGCCGCCGATCAGGTGTTTCGTCTCGTCGACGAGAACGACCGACGTCACGTGGTTCTCGCAACCGATCCGACCGTTTCGACGCCGGTCGGCGGGCGGATCGTCGCCGGGGAAGGTCGATCGATCGAAGTGGTCCCGGCGGAACACGCCCCAACGCCTTCGGACGCATGAACGCGGACCGGAACCGTTTCGGAGTACTGTTCGAACTCACGGAAGACGCCGTCGCCGAGATCGAGATGGTCGACCAAATTCCCGTCGTCCGGACGGTCAACCCGGCTTTCGAAGAGGTCTTCGGGTACGAACGCACCGAGATCGTCGGAGAGTCCCTGAACGAGTTCATCGTCCCTGACCATCGATCGAGTGAGGCGACGTCCTTCGACGACCGGACGGCCGACGGCAAGTCCAACTGGGCGACCGTCTCCCGACGTACCGACGACGGGCTTCGGGAATTCCTCTACCGTGGCGTCCCCTACGAACGTGAGGGCCAGCGCTTCGGACTGGCGATCTACACCGATGTGACCGACCGGCGCCGACGGGAACGTCACCACGAGGTTCTCCATCGGGTACTCCGTCACAACCTCCGCAACGACCTCACGCAGATCTCGTTGTCGACGGAGATCCTGGTCGAGGAACTCGAAGACGCCACGCTCCTCGAACACGCCAGACGGATCGGCGCGGCAGCCGACGACCTCGAGAAGCTGAGCCACGCCGCCGGACGGGTCAGGGACGTCATGGGCGGCGTCACCGATGAGACATCGTCCGTCGACCTCGCCGGAACACTCCGGGACGTGATCGATCGATACCGCGGGAACGACGAGGTAGTCTTCGAGACCGATGTCTCCTCGAAACTGCCGGTGGCAGGGGATCGGCGACTCTTCGACGCGATAGACGCACTCGTCGAAAACTCCCTGGAACACGGGGCCGCATCTGACGGCTCGGGAGACGACCCTGCGACGATTCGTGTCGCGGCACGCCTCGATGGCGAAGAAGTAGAGGTCACGATCACCGACGAGGGACCGGGTATCCCGGAGTACGCTCGGGCCGCCGTCTTCGACGAACGCCCGATCTCACAGCTCTCTCACAGTAGCGGGCTCGGGCTGTGGCTGGCGAAGTGGCTCGTCGAGGGGTTCGGCGGACGGCTCGGGTACGAACGCCGGGGCGGCCGAACGACAGTCTCCGTCAGACTCCCTCGTAGCCAGTGACTCCCCAACACCGATACCGGGGTCAGCAGAGAACCATATCCGTATCGCCGACAGCGCGTGGGTCAAGAACGGCGCAGCGAACAAAAGTCAGCAGAGAACCACGTCTGTATCGCCGGACCTGCGACCCCATCCCTGGCGCCAGACGGGTTCGACACGTGCTCGTGTCACTCGAAACGCGCCCCCTATCTCGTTCGGCCTGCGCTCATGATATATTCGACAGGCGTCCAAGAAACATTGAAATACACAATAATTTTGGAAGTGTATCCGTACGAACGTTCGATAATAGCTTATCTGTATATATTCTCTAGCGAATATTAGGACAACGGATAAGCGTGTGGGTCTGTGACAGACAAACATGGTTCGATCCGATCCGTACCCGCGCTCGACTCCCCGGCGCTTCGAATGTCGCTCCTGTCTCGAAGTCGTTGTCACCGACGAGCGGGTCGCCACCTGTCCGGAGTGTGGCGGGCGCATGAAAAACGTCTCCGTCCCGCGCGAGTGAGACCCGTCCCGCACGAGTGATACGGATTATTGTCGTGATGTACCGGTATCCGTCGACTCCCGGGTCGGTGTCATCCGGAAATAATCTGCAATAATCCGTATGAAACTGCTGCCGGAACGTGACTCGGCGTCGGACGCAGCCGAAACTCCGTGACGTCGACCCGGTCGTGGATCCACCGGCACCCACCAGAAGAGAGGTCCGATAAGCAACTGTTTTGGCGGATATTACGGAGTATTTTCCATATATTGGACGAAAGGCGAAACGTTCATACACACTTTGGCGGTGCAAGTATGGCACCATAACAAAACGTTTTTACCACAGAGTCGGTAGCAGTGATCGTCAGAGGTGATGTGAACACGCCACACGATCATGTCCGGTTCCGACGAACGGTCGAACCGTTCTCTCGCGGCCAGCGTCGTGAGTGACTGTCCCTCGGGAACGAGCCTGTCAGCTTCCTGCCACAACTGGGCTTGATCGTCGGTCCACCGACGATCCTGCCGTTTTCGTAATACGCGACGATAGACGGCTGTTTCGCCGTCAAAGGCCCCGGACAGTAGCGTTCACCCGATAGCCAGCCTCCGTCGGTGACGGTACCCAGGTTGCAGCGAGGGGAGTGTTTTTAGGTGTGGTGGCACATCTCACAGGTATGAAGTTCGTCATCGTCGGGTTCGGCCGCGTCGGGATGCGGACCGCACGGGTCTTACAGGAGGAGGGCCACGACGTTACGATTGTCGACATCGACGCCGAGAAGGTCGAACGCGCCCGCGAAGAGGGGTTGCAGGCGGTACTGGGCGATTGCAACGACGAGTCGACTCTCGAGGCGGCGGGGATCACCGAGGCCGACGCAGTCGCCGGTCTAACGGGTGATCTCAACGCCAACTTCGCAGCCTGCATGATCGGCAACGAACACGGCTGCCGGACGGTGCTCCGGATCGACGAGGACTACCGCAGGGAACTCTACGAGAACTACGCCAGCGAGGTCGACGAGGTGATCTATCCCGAACGACTCGGTGCTGCCGGTGCGAAGACGGCCATGCTCGGTGGCGACTTCGATGTCCTCGCGGACCTGACGGAGAACCTGACGGTCACGTCGATCCGGATCCCCGAGGGCTCGCCGATAGTCGGAACGCGCGTCGTCACGCTGGATCTGCCGGGGGACGCTCAAGTGTACGCCCACGGCCGTGACGACGAACCCATGTCTATTCCGCTGCCCCGTGACACGATCGCAGCCAACGATCGGATCGCGATCACCGCCCCACCGACAGCCATCGAGGACATCCGGGCGAGTCTCATGCCCGAGGAACCCGCCTGAGAACGGCAGCGACGACGGTGACGCCGCTAGTCCCGTCGGAATCCGGACCGGTGGTCAGTCGGTCCGGAAGGAAAGTGGGTGCCCGGGCGCGCTGTGGGAGGATGGGAAAGACGACGAGGCCGTCTGTGCGCGCCCGTGAGTGAGTTCCCCGTGGTCACACATAAAACCGCGTCAGACAACTGCATGACGGCTCCACGATCCGTGCGCTTTTGGTCCGGCCGTCCGACCCGCGTCCATGGACACCTGGGGTGACCTCTTCGAACGAGCGTCGGCCGTCGAGACCGACGTGGCGACGATCCGGGAGCGCCTCGCCGCGCGGCGGGAAGACGGGGACGAGCGGAACGGGAGAGGGGACCGGGACGCCGCCGAGCGGAACGACAGAAACGAACGAAACGAGAGGGACGAACGGGACGCCGCCGATCGCGGCGAGTCAAATGAGGAAACGACGGGGGGTCACGGGACGATGGCGGAGACTGATCCGACGCGAGTGGCCGCCGGCGCCGACGTGCTGGCGGCTGACCTGCTGATCGGCGGCCCGGCCCGAGAGACACTCGATCACGTGCGGGGCCACGACTGGCTGACGCTCGTCGCGAGCGATCCGCTGGTAGGCGATACCGAAGCAATCGTCTCGTCGCTGGCCGACGACGATCTGGCCGGAGTCTGGCGGGCACGGATCGACGAGGATCGCCACCGGGTCGAACACCCAGAGGGAGACCATCCAGCTCTCGCGTCGGCGATCGCCGGCAAAGCGGGTCACGTCCTGACGTTCGACGAACGACTGACGGGTCCGAAAGCTGGCGTCTCCCTGCAGCGATACGCGATCAGCGTTCGCACGCCGGCGGCGTTTGCGACCGTCTTCGATCCGGCCGCGGTCTACGAGGGGTTGGTCGGCGACAGCTATCCGGGACCGGACGCCGATCCGAGGGGGTGAGCGGGCCGACGGGGAGAACGGTCACTCCTCAAGTTCGAGTTCGAACTGCTCGTGCTCGACGGCGGCGTTGAGGACGACGCTCGTGTTGGACTCCTTGATCTCGGGATCGGTGAGCAGACTCTTGATCTGGGCGTTCATGTCGTCGGTGTCGTTGAACTTCCCGATCGCGATGATGTCGTGGTCGCCAGTGACCTCGTAGACGCTGATCATCTGTTCCTGTTCGCGCAGGCGATCGGTCACTTCCGGTAGAGCCGACCCCTCTACCTTGAGCTGGAGGACGGCAGTGACGTCGTAGCCGATCTTGTCGTAATCGACCTTGGGCGTATAGCCACTGATGATCCCTTCGTCCTCCAGATCCGAGAGGTGGTTCGAGACGGTCGTCACCGAAACGTCGAGATCGTCGGCGAGGCTACGGAGACTGGCCCGGCCGTCGTCGAGCAGTTCGTTGATGAGTTTGCGATCGAGATTTTCGTACGTCATTGCCATCGAAGACGGGTTCCTCCCATTAGAATTTTACGAACATCCAATTCTCGATCACAACCGGAAGATTTGCGCAGAACGGCACTGTTTTTATAACAGGGGTGCACCTCCCGAATGACGTGAAAGATGACAAACGATCAGCTCACTGACGGCGGGCTCTCCGCCGAGGCGGAGGCGGTGCTCGAAGAGATCGACGAACAGAACGTCGACTTCCTGCGGTTGCAGTTCACGGACATCCTGGGGACGGTCAAGAACGTCTCCATCACGGCCGACCAGGCCGAGAAGGCGTTCACTGAGGGGATCTACTTCGACGGCTCCTCTATCGACGGGTTCGTCCGAATTCAGGAGTCGGACATGCGTCTCGACCCCGACCCCTCGACGTTCGCGTTGCTCCCGTGGCGGACCAGCGAGGACAGCGCAGCGGCCCGACTTATCTGTGACGTGATTAATACGTCCACCGGCCAACCCTTCGAAGGGGACCCGCGTGGGATTCTGAAGAACGCCATCGACCGGGCCAACGAGATGGGCTACGAGGTCAACATGGCCCCCGAACCCGAGTTCTTCCTCTTCGAGGAGGACGAGGAGGGCCGCGCCACGACCAAGACCGGCGACCACGGTGGGTACTTCGATCTCGCGCCGAAGGACCTCGCCAGCGACGTACGCCGGGACATCATCTTCGGGCTGGAAGACATGGGCTTCGACATCGAGGCCTCCCACCACGAAGTCGCCCAGGGTCAACACGAGATCAACTTCACCTACGACGACGCGCTCTCGACGGCGGACAACGTTGCCACCTTCCGATCGGTCGTCCGCGCGATCGCGGCCGAACACGACCTGCACGCGACGTTCATGCCCAAGCCGATCCCGAAGATCAACGGCTCGGGCATGCACACGCATATGTCGCTGTTCACCGCCGAGGGCGAGAATGCCTTCCACGACGGCGACGACGAGTTCAACCTCAGCAAGACGGCCAAGCAGTACCTCGCGGGTATCTTAGAGCACGCTCCCGCTATCACCGCCGTGACGAACCCGACCGTCAACAGCTACAAGCGGCTGGTCCCGGGCTACGAGGCGCCGGTCTACGTCGCGTGGTCGGACCGCAACCGCTCGGCGCTGATCCGCAAGCCCGCCGCCCGCGTGCCCGCAGCCAGTCGGATCGAGGCCCGCTTCCCCGACCCGTCGTGTAACCCGTATCTCGGCTTCGCCGCGCTCATCCACGCCGGGCTGGACGGCATCGAGAAGGGACTGGACTGTCCGGATCCCGTCCGGGAGAACATCTACGAATTCGACGAGGAAAAACGCGAGGAGTACGGCATCGACACGCTGCCGGAGAACCTCGGCGAGGCGGTCGATGCCCTCGAAGCGGACGAGGTCATCCTGGATGCCCTCGGCCCCCACACTGGCGAGAAGTTCGTCCAGGCCAAACGGCAGGAACACATGGAGTACCTGGTCGACGTCTCGGAGTGGGAGATCGACCGGTACCTCGAGAAGTACTGAGGCCACACGGCCCCGGATCGCTCACCCGTTTTCGACGCCGGATTTCGATCGTCGAACAGCCACGACCAGCGCACCGAGGGCGATTCCGGCAGCCGCCACCAGCGTCCCGAAGCCACCCGCTCGGACGAATGTGACGCCGGTCATCACCAGGACTGCCGTCATCGCAAGGCCCATCGACTTCGACCCACCCCGATCACGCCCACGGATACCCTCCGCGCCGACGGCCGTGCCGAGAGCCACGCCAGCAACCAGGAGCCCGTCGACGGACAATTCGACGAAGATGGGGCCGACAGCACCGAGCAAGCCCGCGAGTGCGAACGCACGACGGGGACGTGCCAGTACCTCGAAGACGACTACCAAGTATGCCAGCCCGACAGTGATCCCGGCGACGACTTCGACCGGTCGGTGGACGCCGAGGACGACCCGCGAGACGGCGACCGCGGCGACCATACTCCCGGCGAACGCGAACGGCCGGTCGCGGTTCTCCCCCCGGAACGCCCACGCCAGGCCGAGCCAGCCGACCGTCGCCGCCGTGGCGTGGCCACTCGGGAAGGCGTAGCCGCCGGGGCCGACGATCCAGGTGTATATCCGGGCGACGGTGTCGGGCATTCCAGCCACGCCGGGCAGGTCGGTCGCACCCGGCGGGCGCGCCAGCCCGAACCCGGTCTTCAGCGCGACAGAAAGTGCGAGTGCTCCGATGATCGCCGCGAAGGCGAGGGCGCCACGCCCGGGTTCGAAGCGGTCGCCGGCGACCTGAAGCCGATCCCCGAACCAGAAGACACCCAGTCCCAGGCCGGCGATCACCAGCGGGTCACCGAGCAACGTCACCAGTGAGACGACGAACCAACCCGCCGCTTCGAGCGTCGTCACGGTCACGACCGCCAGTCACGTATGCGATCGAGGAAGCGTCCCGGCGTCCCGACGAGTTTGAACGTCAGGCCGAGAAGGACCATCAGTGCGTACAGTCCGAGCGTCGACAGCCAGATCACCAGCATGGCGAGAACGGCCAAGCCATCCCCGAGGAAGTAGAACGCACCGAGTGTCATGAGAGTCCCGTAGAGGAGGACGAGATAGGGTCCCCACCCGCGGGCGTGGCCTCGCCGGACGCGACGTCGAACGTACCGCCGGAGGTCACTCTCGACGTCCTCACGGTGGACAGTTCTGTCGTCGATCTCGGCCTCGAGACGATCGATCTCCGCGCGTAGCTCTTCGATTTTCGCGTCCGTGTCGTCAGTCCGGGTTCCGCCGTGCCCTGGGTCCGCGACGTCGCCCCGTCCGACATTCCTCGCGTCCGCAGCGTCGTCCGGGGCGTCCGGTCGTTCGGTCTCGTCTCCGTCGTCGTCCGGGGCGTCCGGTCGTTCGGTCTCGTCTCCGTCGTCGTCCGGCCCGTCCCCGGCCGTCCCGTCCGTCCCGGTCATTGTCAGTGGTTGGCTCCTTCTGGGATCGCCCTCAAGTTGTAGTTGCCGGTCTCGTCCGGCCAGTACGGCGTTGACGACCGCACCCAACAGGAGGATACTCGCCCCGAAGTACAGCCAGGTGACGAACAACAACACGCCCCCGACCACACCATAGACGTCGAACTGGCCCGCATTGGCGGCATAGATGCGAAAGAGAACGCTCAACAGCGACCAGCCGACGGCCGCGGTGATGGTCCCCGGCACAGCCTCCCTGATTCCGACCGGAACGTCCGGAACGACGACGTACATCGGAAGGAGGACGATCGCGAGTGCCAACGTGATTCCGACGGTCCCCACGATGCCGACCAGCGGGACGCCAGTCCGTGAGAGGACGACGGTCCCGAGGGCGACGGCCGAGCCGGCCATACCCAATGCGAACAGCGCGAAGGCTGCGTTCCGGAGCTGGTCGAGGAACGTCGTCTCGTCGGCGGTCCCGTACACCGTCGCAAACGCCAAGGTGAGACCCCGAAAGACGCGCAAGCCGCTCCACAGCAGGACGCCGACACCCGCGACGGTCGCCCCGCCGCGACCGGCCCCGCTCGATAGCGTCTCCCTGAGCAGGTCCCGCCCGGTTTCCGAGAGAACGCCGCTGACCGCGCCGACGACCGCCTCGGCCAGGACGTCCCCGCCGACGAACGATCCGACGGCGACGACCAACAGAGCCAGCGGAAACACCGAGACGAACGCGTAGTAGGCCGTGGCGGCCGCCAGAAAGGACAGCCTCGAGGAGAGTGTCAGGCCGACGACCTCGCGCCCGGTCCCGAAAATCGTGCGTGCGGTCGAAGCCATGCTCGGGTTCCGGTCGCCGACGACAAAACCTCTTGGCCGAGTGGGGCCCTGCAGGACCGTTCCCGGTGATCACGACGAACGAAAACTGGTTACGTCAGGCCCCCACAGAGGTGGTCATGAATCAACGACTGGTCGGGTGGGTCCGACAGGGTACCGGTATGGGGTTTACCGCCGGTCTCCTGTTGATTGCCCTCGGCGTGGCGGGCCAGTCAGCCACCTTCGCCCTCGCCGTCGGCGTTCTCGCGATCGGAGTGGTCGGAACAGCCATGCGACAGACGCTCCGCGAACGGATCGATCACCCCGGGTTCGCGGCGTACCTGGTGTCGATCCCGCTGGGACCGCTGGTGGCCGGGGTCGTCTTGGTGGTGTTCCTCGGAGCCTCACCCGGCGAACTCCAGACGCTTGGCGGCGTCCTCGGACTGCTAGCACTTCTCAACCACCTGTTCCGCCCAGTATACGCGTTCGGGCACTACGTCGTCTCGCGACTGGCTGGCACGTTCCCGTGAGCTGTCCGGCCGTGCCGCTTTAGGCCGTCGCCTTGCGGATTTCGACGACATCAGCGTCGGTCTTGAACGTCGTCCCGCCGTAGTGCGTCCGGCTAGCGGCATATCCGGCCTCCCGCAACGCGTCGAGGAAGTCGTCCATCGCCATCGCCGAGCGCTCCCAACGCTTACACAGGCGGTGTTGATCGTAGTGGGTCGGCTCGTCGAGTTCGGACGACAGCGTCTCCACCAACTCCCGAGCATCTTCTGCCGTCCCCATATCGTCCTCGACGTGATCACCGACTCGGTCGAGAAAGGCTGTCTCATGGGTCCGCCCGAGCCACAGCGGGCCGGCCGTTTGGAGATGCTCACCGCAATGTGGACAGGCCTCGGGAGGGTTCGCGATCAGCCCGCGTTCCGTCAAGCGGTGGAGACAGTGCTGGCAGTGATGGATGTGACCGAGTTCTTCGAGGGCGTCGTCGGCCACCTGTGCGCCGTAGTCGAATTCGAGGGACGTCCGGACGTAGTGATCGCTGGCGTGGATGAAGATCGGTTCAGCGGCGATGTCGTAGCGAGCGGCGGTCCGGACCAGCGCGCCCAGCAGGATCCGAACGCCCATCTCCCCGTGGTACTCCGTATTCCGCGGGACTGCGCCGTAGGAGCGGACGCCGCTCTGAAAGTGTGCGCCACAGAGAGGTGCGAGGTCGGTCGCCGTCACGCAAAGCAGTCGACTCGCGGCCTGGACGGCAGCGTCGGCAAAGGGGATCGGCGTCCCGAACGGGTCGAGATCCACCACGTCGAACTGCCGTTCGTGCATGAGAGCGTTGGCGTTCCGGTGGATGACCTCTCCATCGAGTTCGTTGGCTTCGAGATTGGCTCGACAGCGTTCGACGGCGTTCGCGTCGACGTCACAGAGGGTCGCCTCGAAGCCGTTTGCCGCCGCTCGGACCCCGCGAATACCGCTTGCGGCCGTCGCGTCGAGATAGGTTTCGACCGGGTGTGCATCGTGAGCGTCGATCCGCTCGCGGTATGCTCGGATCGTCGCGACGGTGAGGTCGCGGTTCAATTCCTGGACGGGATTGAAGAAGACGTCGTCGCCGACGCCCTCCTCGGCCTGCTCGGGGATCTCGACCGTGACCCGACCCTCGCGTTCACGCATACCTCCGCTGGGCCGGCCGCGAGGAAAAACGATACGTTCTCCGTCTGCGCCGTCGAAAGTCGTCGTATCGGTCAGCCCCTGTCCCCACGAAACTGCAATCCTGTGGAAGGTTCGACGGGGAACTCTCCGGTCGCTTGACGGTATTCGATCCCGATCGACGGCACGCGACTATTCATGTATATGATCAACATATAAATAGAGGGGCACAGCGGAGACGACCCGACAACTCCTTGAACAAATCCCAGGTGAAAAGGCAGGAGATGTCCGTGAAGACCCAGACTGTGGGAGAAGGAACCACGACACGAAAACACAGTTATAACGGCCAGAATGACGATTTTCGTGGTTTTCGTCTACAGGAAGATGCCGACATTCCGGTCACGATCGCGTGCGATTTATACGATTGCGCTGTCCGACTGACGACTGAACTATCATTATATAACCAAATCCTTTATAATGAATTCGAGTATATAAACAAAGGATGTCGCACGACACGACCAGACGGACGTTCCTGAAGGGAATCGGAGCGACGGCAGCGACCGTGGGAATCGTCGGCACCGCGAGCGCATACGAGTACCGCGAATCGACGCGCTTTGCACAGTTCAACATCGAGAATCTGGAGACGAATCAGGTCCAACAGTTGTACGACGAGCAGCCATCCGCCGCGGCAGAACTCATCCAGGAGGTGCGTCCGGACGTCCTTGTTGTCAACGAACTCACCAACAACATGCAGGAGGGAAAGTCGACGAGCGTCGAGAACATCCGCGCGTTCATCGACAACTACCTGCGTGAGCCCCAGCGGTCAGATCTCGACCCGATCGCGTTCCCGTATACGTTCCAGCCGCCGGTCAACACGGGTGTGCTCCCGGAGGAGGACTACGACTTCAACAAGGACGGTTCTGCGGGCAAACGTCCCGGTGACGCGTTCGGGTTCGGCATGTATCCCGGACAATACGGGCTCGCGGTCGCCAGTCAGTACCCGATCGTCGAGTCGGAGATCCGAACCTTCCAGGAGTTCCTTTGGGCAGACATGCCCGGGAACTTGATGCCTCTCGACGACGGCTCGGAACGGCTCAACAAAAAGGACGGTATATATCTCACGCCCGAGGAGACAGACGCGTTCCGGCTACCCTCGAAAACCCACGCCGACGTTCCGATCCGCGTGGACGGCGAACGCGTCCACGTGCTCACCTCCCACCCGACGCCACCCCAGTACGACGGCCCGAACAATTTCAACGGTCGGTGGAACCACGACGAGATCCGGTTTTGGGCCGATTACGTCGCCAACGCCGACTACATCTACGACGATGACGGCAATCGAGGTGGCCTCGAAGACGACAACTACGTGCTCATGGGCGATCAGAACGGCGCAGTGACGACCGAACGGATACTGAAGCCGTCCCACACGTTCTTCCACGAGAACGACGACTTCTACACCGAGGAGTTACCCACGAGTCCCGGCGGGGAATCCCTCGACAACCCGTACGCGACCCGGATCCGCGGAACGCGACCCGGACAGTCGGGCGAGGAAGACACAGTTGTCGCACAACTGGACTACGTGTTGCCGTCGCCGCAGTTGTCCTACGAGGACGGCGGCGTCATCTGGCCCGAACCCGGAACCGATCGCATCGAGACCGTGCGCTCGGCGTCCGATCACCGGATGGTCTGGGCCGACGTCAACAGTGGAAATACAGACGAGTCAGGTTCGTAAGCTGCTGCAATCGCTCTGATGCTCACCGCACTCGGCGATTCGAACTCCCCCGACTGACCGATATCGCACCGGGCTGTTTTTGATGCCCGCCGTCCAATTCTGGACAGTGACGGCACTTGAGGAGTGGCAGGCGGCCCTGGCCGAGGCTGGCGAACTCACCTCCGACGTAGTCGATCGTATCACTACCGTCCATGGGTCCCGCGGGGTGCGAGCCATCGAGGCCGTCGGCGAGGACCGAGTCAAGGAGTACCAGGATTTCACGGTCGTCGTCGGTCACAGCGACGAGTACGTCATCGAGGGCGAGGGCTGTACCTGTGAAGACGCAAATTACAATCTCGATCCGGACGATCCGACCGACCTCTGTTGGCACGTCCTCGCAGTTTTGATCGCCCGCGAAATCGACGCCGTCGATCACCACGACATGTATTACAGCGAGGTCCGGGACTTCCTTTGAGAGAACGGAGAACGCAGCTTGCCCATTCCCGAACGATAAATCGTGTGTGTATTTTACTGTCGACGTGGTGAATGTGCACGAGACACATGGGATCGAGTGACGAGATCGTCGTGTTGCACGTCGACGACGAACCGGATCTCGCGGAGATGGCAGCGGAGTTTCTCGAACGCGAGGACGATCGGTTCACCGTCGAGACCGCGAGGAGTGTCGAGGCGGCCCTGGAGGAACTCGCGGGGCAGGACGTCGACTGCATCGTCAGCGACTACGAGATGCCGGGGACGGACGGTATCGAGTTCCTGGAGGCTGTTCGCGAGGACCATCCTGCGTTGCCGTTCGTCCTCTACACCGGCAAGGGGTCCGAAGAGATAGCGAGCGAGGCGATCGCCGCAGGCGTCACCGACTATCTCCAGAAGGGGACCGGTCTAAGCCAGTATGCAGTGCTGGCAAATCGGGTCACCAACGCGGTCGAGACCTATCGCAGTCAGGAGCGCGCACGGACCATGCAGCGAATCCAGCGAGTGTTACGGGACGTCAACCAGCGACTCGTCCGTGCCGAGACCCGCCGGGAGGTCGACGCGGCGGTCTGTGAGGTACTCGGTCGGACGGAACCGTACCGACTGGCCTGGGTCGGGGAAGCCGCGGACGGGACAGTTCGGCCCCGGGCAAGTGCTGGGGAAGCCACGGGATATCTCGGGGGAGAGACCGACGACGAGCCGGCCGCACGCGCCCTCCAGGACGGTGACCCGATCACAGTCGAGTCAATCGACAATGAGAGGGGCGACTCCTGGCGAGCGACGGCCCGAGACCACGGGATCCGCGCGATCGCCGCCGTCCCGCTGATCTACGGTGAGACAGGCTACGGAGTGATGAGCGTCGCAAGCGGACACGAGGACACTCTGGACGAGTGCGAGCGCGACCTGTTGATAGAGGTGGCCGAAGACATCGCCCACGCGATCCACAGGGTCGAGAGCGAGCGGCGGTTACGCGAACAGCGGGCGGATCTCCGGGTGTACGAGCGCGCGGTCGAGTCCGCGAGCGATCTACTGGCCGGAATCGATACCGAGTACACGCTCGTGTTTGCCAACGAGCGGTATCGGGAGTTCCACGGAATCACCGAGAGCGACGTAGGCGAGGTGTCGCTCCCGGAGGTCCTGGGCGAGACGTGGGATGCGGAGATAGCCGAACGCGAGGCGCGGGTCCTCGACGGCGAAACTCTCAGCTACGAGGTCGAGCGGACGGCACCGGACGGCCGGACGCGGACGTTCTCTGTCAGGGACTACCCGCTGCGGGACAGCGATGGACGGATCCTGGGCGTCGTCGGTTCAATGCGGGACATCACCGGCCGGAAACGTCGTGAGCGGTAGTCGTCAGTATCTGAGCGGTAGTCGTCAGTGTCAGCCGTGAGCGATCGCCACGGGCAGGCGAACGCTGTCAAACCAGTACCTGGACTTCGTACCCGCTGTCGCGGAGCGCAGCGAGGAGATCGTCGACGTGATCCGACCCGCGCGTCTCGACGTCTAAATCCACCACAGTATCGTCCATTGCGATGTCCCGCGAGGCCCGATCGTGCTCGATCGCGTAGATGTTACCCCGTTCCCGTGAGATCACCTCGACGAGTTCTTCGAGTGCACCGGGCCGGTCCTCCAGGACGGTCCGGATCCGGAGATATCGCCCGGTCTCGATCAGCCCCCGCATGACGACCGTCGTCAGGACGTTCAGGTCGATGTTTCCGCCACTGAGTACGGGCACGATCGTCTCGCCCTCGTCGTACTCGAAGGCGTCTTCGAGCATCGCAGCGACGGGCACCGCACCGGCCCCTTCGACGAGCGTCTTGGTCCGTTCGAGCAACGTCGTCACCGCGACGGCAATCGCCGAGTCAGGAACCGTGACGACCTCGTCGACCCGATCCTGGATTACCTCGAAGGTCCGCTCGCCGACCTTCCGCGTGGCGATGCCGTCAGCGATCGTCTCGACGCCCTCGCGTTCGACGACTTCGCCCGCCTCCAGGGACCGCGGAAGACTCGCCGCTCCTTCGGCCTGGACGCCGACGACACGGACGTCCTCCTCGTACCCCTTCAGCGCGGTCGCGACGCCGCTGATCAACCCGCCGCCGCCGACCGCGACGACGACCGTGTCCACGTCGGGGCAGTCCTCCTCGATCTCCAGCCCGAGTGTGCCCTGTCCGGCCATCACGGTTTCGTCGTCGAAGGCGTGGACGTACGTCTGTCCCGCTTGCTCGGCGATCTCGTGGGCTCGCTCGGCCGCCGCGTCGTAGTCCTCGCCGTGAAGGACGACGTTGCCGCCGTAGCTTCGGGTCGCCTTGACCTTCGCGACAGGAGCGCGCTCGGGCATGACGATCGTCGAGTCGACACCCATCCGGCTGGCCGCGAGCGCGACCCCCTGGGCGTGATTGCCGGCGCTGGCCGCCACGACGCCGGCGTCCTGTTGTTCGTCGGTGAGTGTCGCGATCCGGTTGGTCGCCCCGCGGATCTTGAACGATCCCGTCCGCTGGACTGTCTCGTACTTGAGGTGGACGTCCGCGCCAGTCATCGCCGAGAGCGAGTACGAGCGCTCCAGGGGCGTGTGCCTGGCCGTCTCGGCGACGCGGTCGCGAGCGGCCAGGACGTCCTCGCGAGTGAGCATGTCGGAGGTTGTAGTCGAATAGTGGTAACTCTGCGGGACGACGGCGAACGCTGCCACTGTCGGAACCCACCCTCAGGCCTTTGAAGGTGGCGCCCCTCGCCAGCGAACGTATGACGAAAAACCTGCTGAACGAGAGCGACACGTTCGACATCGGCGGCGAAGAGACGGTCCATCGGCTCGGGTTCGGCGCGATGCGACTCACCGGCGAGGATATCATCGGCCCGCCCGAGGACGAGGAGAACGCGAAGCGTGTCATCCGCCGGGCGATCGAACTCGGCGTCGATTTCATCGACACGGCCGACTCATACGGCCCGGGCGTCAGCGAGCGCTTACTCGGCGAGGCGCTGACCGACGATGACGACGTCGTCGTGGCCACGAAGGCCGGCTTGCTCCGTCACCGCGACGGCGAGTGGACGCCCCACGGCGACCCGGAGTACCTCCACAACCAGGTGTTGGTCAGCCGCGATCGACTACGAACCGATCGGATCGATCTCTACCAGTTCCACCGTCCGGACCCCGACACCGACTTCGAGGACTCAGTGCACGCGTTCGCCGAGATGAAGGACGCCGGGCAGATCGAACACGTCGGGCTCTCGAACGTCACCGTCGAGGAACTCGAAACGGCGATGGATATCGTCGACATCGCGACCGTACAGAACCGCTACAACGTGGGCAATCGCGAGGACGAGGCGGTCTTGAACGCCTGCGAATCTCACGGCGTCGGCTTCATCCCCTGGGGGCCGATGTACACCGTCGACGACGATGGGGTCGCCGGGGTGCTGGACGACGTTGCCGAGCGTCACGACGCGACCCGGCGACAGATCGCCCTGGCGTGGCTGCTGGATCACTCCGACGTGACGCTGCCGATCCCCGGGACATCGAGCGTCGAACACCTCGAAGCGAACCTCGCCGCGACCCACGTTGACCTGACCGACGAGGATCGGGCCGCGCTTTCCGGGATCGACCCACAGTAAGGCGAGAAGTGGTCTCGATACCGAGGCTGTTCGTTCTCGCCGCGATCTCACTCGTCGGTGAGATACCGCGTCCGCAACTGCGCGACGTACTGCTCGTCCCACCCTTTGGTTTCGACGTAGTAGGTGAGTGTCGCCTCGACGTACGCCACGGGAAGGACGTCGTTTCTTGCGAGCGAACAGAGGACGTGTGGCGTCGTGAAGAGGGTGTTTCGATCGTCGAGCGCGAGGGCGACGAACAGGTAGTTCGTGGTGTTGAACTCGTCCGTGACGAACAGATCCGCCTGCAACTCGTTGGCTAGCCAGATCCCTGCGGACTCGCCGCGATCGAGCCCGTAGTCGAGCGGTTCGTCGGTGCGTTCCTCGACGTCGTGTGTCGTCAGATGACGGGCCGCCCCGAGCACCAAGTCGGCGGCTGCAGCCAGGAGATCGTCGTTCTGGCTCGCGTCGGTCACCTCGCCGAGGACGCGCGCGGGGACGTGGACGTCGTAGGCGGCGAGGACGGCTTTGAGCGGGTCCGCACCCGAAGGGGCCCTCTCCCGTCCGTCGACGACCGGCGTGGCGAGGTTCAACAGCACATTCGTGTCGAGGACGGCGAGGGCTCGCTCAGCCATCGTCAGGTAGGAGATTCGTCCTCGGACGAGGACCCACGACCGTCCGTCCATTCGGGCATCTCGCCCTCGTAGAACGAGTCGTCGCTCGGATGCCCGTCCTCGAGTCGGGGCTCGGGCGGCGTCCGGTCGATCGACGCCTCAAGCAGTTGCAGCCGCATCGCCTCCTCACGGCCGAGGATCGCTTCGACAGTGTCGAACTCGACGCGCCCGTCGTAGTAGGCGTCACCGAGGCGGCGACGGAACGCCTCGTCGTTTGCGAGTTCTTCCAGTTCGTCCTCCAGCGCTTCGATCAGGAGGCGAGTCCGCGAGATGTCGAGGACTTCCGAGACGCTGTCGGCCCGCTTGACGAGGGACTTCGGGGCGTTGAAATCGACGCGCGTCTTCTCTTCAGCCATCACTTCATGTGTAGGTTCTACACACGCTTAGCTCTATCGCCGAGCAGCTAATTGACCAGATCCACGTATTCGAGTCCCCCGCTATCGTTGATCCTGATCTGGCTCTCGAGTAGTCCCGGATACAGCGTCACGTTCTCGTCGATCGACTCGCCGTCCATCGTCGCCTGAATCCGGTAGGTCGTCTCCAGTCCCTTCAGCGTGGCGACCGTCTGTTTTCCGTCGGGCTCAACCGTGACTGTATCGTTGAAGAGGACGGCCGACTCGTTGGTGACAGCAACGTCCAGCGTGTGAGGCTCGTCGTCGACGCTGCTGAGGACGACCGGGACGTTGTCCCCACTCGGAACCGTCGTGGGTTCGCTCGTCGTCGTTGCCGTCGGGGTTGCGGATAGGGTTGGTGTCGTTGTCGGCACTGTTGTCGTCTGGGCTGTCGCGGTCTCAGTCGGCGTCGGAATATCGGTCGCCGTTTGCATTGCCGTCGGCGTGTTCGTCGTCGCACAGCCAGCCATCGCGACGACAGCGACGACCAGCAGGAGGGGGACCAGGCGGCTCGACATAACGATCACTCAAGATTGATATAATATATGTCTTCGGGCGAGTAGAGATCCTCGCGGGGAGAGGTAACACAAACCGTTGTTTGAGTTTTCTGAAAGCACTTTTCAGTGGCCGCGGTAGGAGTGATCATGAACCGTCGGACGTTCCTCGCCCTCTGTGGCACCGGAGTCCTCGGCCTCACTGGCTGTCAGACGACGGCGAACGACGAGACTCCACAACTATCCGAAGACTCCCCAACCGGGGACAGGACGCCGACGGAAACCGACACCGTCCCGGCGACCGAAACGACGACCCCGACGAAAGCGACGGACGGCACGGACAGCCCGGCCGGTACCGGAACCGAGACGACGCCAGTCGCCGTTTCCGTCGAGTACGACGTCCGTGCCGGCGACGTTCCGGACGCCCTGCAGTCGTTGGAAGTAACGCTCCAGGTGGTCTTCGTCGCCGACACGGACGAGATGACGGCGTGTCTCCGAGAGACCTATACGGGACCGTACAAACCGACGGTGACGCCCATCTCGACACCGACGGCCGACGCATGTCGCCGGTCGGAGCCGGTCACGGTCGATCTCGCCGAGGAGGACCAGGAGTTCGCCATCGGTCCCGTAAACGCATCCGTCACCGACGCGGCAGGCCACGCCCTGATCGTCACCGACGTGACAGCGACGAGTCAGGACGGCGAATCGGTCCCGATCAAGGGGGCCGACGGCCATCGGGTCCGGATCGTCGAAAGACGGGTCGATGGGTCGTCACGCTTCGAGATCGGCCTCGCGGCAGGCCCGGACGAAGCCGAATACGACTACGAACTGGTCTCGACGATGATCGACTCGACGGCCTGACGAGGTGATTCCGGGGCCTGCGGGGCGTTGCGAGAGGTCTACCGCTCGTCGATCCGGACGAACTCCTGATCGTCGGGCCCGACATAGCGGGCTCGCGGACGAATGAGGCGGTTGTCCGCCTGGTATTCGAGGACGTGGGCGACCCAGTCGCTGACACGGGACATCGCGAAGATGGGCGTATAGCGGTCGATCGGGATGTCCTGGACAGCACCGACGCATAGTCGATTCGAATCCGGGATATATTGCTGTCCCGGACAGATCGAAGAAGAGCTACTCGTCGAGTTCGTCGAAGAGAGTCCGATCCTCGTCGATGATACGACGGACCCGAGCACGGAGGCTCTCCGAGTCGTCGTCCGGTGATTCTCTCAAACTCATCGTGAAGGTATTACTCGGAGTAGTGGCATAACTCTTTGCCATCAGCGGTTCAGTTTCTCGCCGTCGATTTCCCCGTTCGAGAGCCACTTGGCGAGTTCTTCGGTATCGAAACGCTGGATATTTCGGAGGACAGTAGCTACCCGTTCGGGCTCCCGGACAGCTGGCTCCGTACCGTATTGATCCAGGTAGAGACGCGTGGCTGTCCAGGCCGTACGCTTGTTTCCGTCCTCGAAGATATGCACCGAGATGAGGCGCCTGAGTAGTGCCGCTGCTCGGAGATGAATACTGTCATACTCTTCTGCGTCAGAAAGGACGTTCGAGAGCGTTTGTTCCGAAAAGTGAGCACTGATGCCTGTGTATTTCAGTCCATAGGACTCTTCGATCTCCTCGTGAATTTCGATGATCTCGGACGGTGTCGGGAGAGTCGCTTCATCGGTCATGCGTCTTCCGGATCCTCGGGTTAATGTCTCCCGCTATCTCTCACGCTCGTCGATCCGAACGAACTCCTGATCGTCAGGCCCGACGTACCGGGCTCGCGGACGAATGAGGCGGTTGTCCGCCTGGTATTCGAGGACGTGAGCCACCCAGCCCCCAACGCGACTCATCGCGAAGATGGGCGTATAGAGGTCGATCGGGATGCCCATCTGGTAGTACATCGACGCGGAGTAGAAGTCGACGTTCGGGGCGATGCCGGTCTCCTTGGCCATGAACTCCTCGATGGCCCTGCTGTAGGAGTACCACTTGTACTCGTCGGCGGCCTTGCCGAGCGCCTTTGACTTCGCGCCGAGGATCTTCGCCCGGGGGTCCTTGACGCTGTAGACGCGGTGGCCGAACCCCGGGATGCGCTCGCCGGAATCGAGGGCCTCCCGGGCCCACTCGACGGCCGTGAGGTCACTCTCGTCGATCTCCAGCAGCGTCCGCATCACGTTCTGGTTGGCACCGCCGTGGAGATTACCCTTCAGCGCGCCGATCGCGCTGGTGACCGAGCTGTGCAGATCCGACAGCGTCGAGGCCGTCACCATCGCGGCGAACGTCGAGGCATTGATGCCGTGGTCGGTGTGGACGACCAGCGCCATGTCGAAGATGTCGGCGAGGGTCTGTTCCGGGACCTCGCCGTTGAGCATGTACAGGAAATTCTCGGCGTGCCCGAGGTCGGTCCGCGGTTCGATCGGCTCCTCGCCGTCGCGGATCCGCTTGTAGGCGGCGACGAGCGTCGGCATCTTCGCCGTGATTCGGCGCCCCTTCCGCTGGGCTATCTCGCCGTCGCCTGCCTCGCCCGTCGAGTCGTCCGGGTCGTAGGCCGAAAGCATCGAGACGGCCGTCCGGAGGGCCGCCATCGGGTTCTCCTCGGCGGCCGCCAGTTCCCGAACCGTCGAGAGCACCGCCTCCTCAACCTCGCGTTCGCTCGCCATCTGTTCGGAGAACCCTTCGAGTTCCTCGTTGGTCGGGAGTTTCCCTTCCCAGAGGAGATACAGAACTTCCTCGAAGCTGGCGTTCCTGGCGAGGTCCTCGATCGGATAGCCGCGGTAGACGAGCCGCCCCGCGTCGCCGTCGATGTCGCTCAACGACGACTCGGCGACGAGTACACCTTCCAGTCCCTTCTGGAGCTGCTCAGACATACCGTAATCTCCCGTCCGTCGGGGAAAAACATTACCGTTTCCCGGCCGGCTCTGCCGGCGACACCTGTCGATCTCGACGTTCGTTGTGCGCCCGGGACCGATCGACCACAGTATTGAACGTCCGTCCACGGGCCGGCCCGTGGAGCCCGTGTGAGTGGACAGACCGGCAGTCGGGCAACGCTTTTGGCGCGCGCCGGTGAATCGGGAGACGATGGTCGACGGTGAGGACGTCAGCTACGAGCCGGTCAGTGTCAAGGACGTACTGGCCGAGATGAAAGACACCGCAGAGTTATTGATCGATCTGTCTTACTCGGCGGTGCTTCTGAGCAGCGACGAGATCGCAGAGGAGGTCCTTGCCCTGGAGGAACGGATGGACGTCCTCCATCTCCAGGCCCGGATGAGCCTGCTGATGGCCGCCCGCAACCCGGAGGACGCCGAGGCGCTGGCGCCGGTCCTGGGAATGGTCGGGGCGGCGGAGAAGATCAGCGACGCGGCGGGCGACATCGCCAAGGTCGTCCTGGAGGACATCGGCCTGCCGGCAGCGATGCGGGCGACCCTTCCCGAGGCGGTCGAGACGCTCGTGAGGACCACCGTCAGCCCGGACTCGGCGTACGCCGGGGAGACGCTCGGCGGCCTCAATCTCGAGACCGCGACGGGCGTGCGAATCATCGCGATCCGCCGGGAGGGCGAGTGGCTCCTCAATCCGACGGCCGAGACGACGCTACGGACGGATGACGTGCTCCTGGCGCGCGGTCCGGAGGACGGTATCGCGGCGATGTACGCGGCGACGACAGGGAAGGAGTACGAGCCCCCGTCGCCGCCGGAGAGCGACATCGACGACCTCGAACGCGCGGTCGACTCGATCGTGCTGATGAAGAACATGAGCGAACTCGCCGTCGACCTGGCCTACGGCGCGGTGCTGTTCGACAGCGAGGCCGTCGCCGAGGAGGTCCTGGAACTGGAGGCCGAGGTCGACGCCCTGCAATCCCGGTTCGAGGCCTGGACGCTCCGGGCGGCCGGCCGGGTCGAGGATCCCGTGCGGTTGCGCGGGCTGGTCCACCTGGCACGCTCGACGGAAGTCATCTCCGACGCCGCCCTGGAGATCAGTGAGGGCGTCCTCCGTGGGCTCGGAACCCACCCCGTGGTCGCTGCCGCCGTCGAGGAGAGCGACGAGGTGATCGTCCGTGAACGCGTCGCCGAAGGGAGTACCATCGCCGGCTCGACACTGGGGGATCTCGAGGTGAAGACCGAGACGGGCATGCGCATCATTGCCGTCCGGCGGCCGAGCGACCAGCCGACCGGCAAGCACCGGACGGACTGGGAACTCTCGCCCGGTCCCGAAACCGGGATCGAAGGCGGCGACGTGCTGATCGCCAAGGGGACTCGCGGCGGGGCCGAACGGCTGGCCGCACTGACCGGTGGCTGACCCGCGGTGCGACCGGTCGAGCCGACGACCGGGTACACGGGCCACACCCCGCAAAGTCGTTCGATCACGTGTCGACCGACCCGTCCTCGGAGAGGAGTTTGTACGCCTCGGCCCCGACGAGGATCGTCGTCACGACGGCCGTAGTGGTCAACGCGAGGACGACGGTCAACGAGAGGTACAACGCCTGCGTCCCGAGCGAGCTACTGCCGGCGACGAACAGCAGGTACGTCGCCACGGCGAGGGCGACTCCGACCGCGATCCCCCGACGGAGATGGCCCCGGACGTCGAGGGCCTCGAGCAACCGGGCTTTGCCGTCTGATTGTCCGGACACGGCATCGAGTTGGCAGGCCCGGGTCAAGAACGTCCCGGCCTTCCGGCACCGCTCTCCCACATCGAACCGCTCAAGGCGATGGCCCCACCCAGAACGCACAATGACGAGTCTGGGCACGGCCAGTGCCGATCCGGGCGAGATCGACACGGGGCGGCTACAGGTCGGCGAGACGCGAGACGGAAGTCCGGTCGGCCTGCCGGTCGCGGTCGTCAACGGGCGACAGACGGGGGACACCCTCTACCTGCAGGCCGCCAGTGACGGTGACGAACTCAACGGGGTCGGCGTCCTCAATCGCCTCGTCCCCGACCTCGATCCCGACGAACTCCAGGGGACGATCCTGCTCGTCGGGATCGTCAACTACCACGGGTTCCAGGTGGCCGAACATCGCAACCCGCTGGACGACACGAAGCTCAACCGGACCTATCCGGGCGAGGAGACGGGAACAACTAGCGAGCGCATCGCCGCCGCCACCTTCGAAGAGGCCACCCGGGCAGACCTGATCCTGGATCTCCATCAGGGCTCGACAAGCCGGATGATCGACGAGACGCGTGTTCGATGTGGGACGCGCCATCGCCTACACGAGGAGTGTCTCGAACTCGCGAAAGCCTTCGGCTGTGGCTACGTTCTCGACCAGAAAGGACCCGACGGCCAACTGGCACGGGCGGCTCCAGACGAAGGTGTCCCGACGATCGATCCCGAACTCGGCGGGGCCGTCGGGTGGGACGAGGACTCGATCCAGGCCGGACTCGACGGCCTGTGGAATGTACTCGCCCACTACGACTTCCTGGACGGCGAGGCGCCGATGGAGAAACAGACGCGGGCGAACAGCTTCGATCAGTACGGCGCCCCGGCGGGCGGACTGGTCAGGTTCGAACCCGACCTCGGCGAGCGCGTGACCACCGGCGACACCCTCTTCACCGTGACCGACATCTTCGGCTCGGTCAAGGAACGCGTCCGCGCCGACTCCTCGGGGATCTTCTGGCGAACGCGTCGACTCCCACAGGTCGGAACCGGCGAATACGTCTGCTCGGTCGGCATTGACCTGGACTCGTACTGAGAAAAGCAACTCCAGCAATCAACCGAAATTTATCACTTCGGGCTGACAGGTTCCGCTGAGAGCCGACGGCAAGTCAAATCGTTCGAGAATCCACGATTCTCGTGATTGGGAAAATCTGATTTTCGGACGATTCCGAGATACTCGCGCAGTTCAACCGGGAAAGTTAGACAGTCGGCCGAATTATTCACCTTCGTTTACACTTGGCGAACCAGGTCCGGTCGGGAAATAGAACTCGTGTTTCGATTCAGTTTCGAAGCTATCGAGAACGTCCTTGAGCGGTCCGGCATACCGGGTCAAGTCCTGTGCCCGCTGTGAAACTTCGGAGAGTTCAGCTGTCTGTTCCTCGGCAGCACCGGCGACGTTTTCGGATTCGGCCATGGTCACGTCGACTGCCTCGGCAAGCTCTTGGACTGTCTCGGTCACGTCCCTGAGCTGATCGAGCGATGCCTGAACGTCGACATCGGTATCTCGTGCGATCGGTTCGAGCTGATCGACGATATCCTCGATCGCCATCGAGAGATCTTCGAGTCGTTCACGCTGCTTGTACGCGTCATCAGAGATGTGTTGGATCGATTCTGCGATCTGTTCGGACGCATCTCGGAGGCTTTCAGCCGATGTTTCGACGCTTTCACCCGCCTGTTCGACTTCGTCGGCGAAGTGTCTGAGCTGGCCGGTCGTGTTCTCGAGTTCCCCGATCATCTCGTTGAAGTCGGTCGCGATCCGATCCATCGCGTCGTTCTCGCCGTCGGTCTCCATCCGCTGAGTGAGATCGCCGGCCGCACACTCGCCCATGATCTGGCTGTATTCCTCGGCTTTGTCCTGGAGATACTCATTCATCTCCATCGCTTCCGCCCGGGAAACCTCCGCTTGTTTGCGGGCCTGCTGGGCTTCGGTTATCTGTTTGCGCAACGAGTTGCGCATACTATCAAATCCGTCATACAGGCGACCGATCTCGTCGACACGGTCTGTCTCCAGATCGACTCCGAGATCACCCGCTTCCATCTTCGCTGCCCGATCGCGTAGTGTTGTCAGTGGTCCGACTGTCTGGCGGCCGAGAACGACTGCGACGATACTGAGCGTTCCGAGACTCAGCAACACCATCAAGACGACGTTGTGTCCAACGTTGGTCGCCACCCCGTAGGCTTCCTCAGTCGGGACCCTGGAGACAGCGACCCAGCGGGTATTGCTGACTGGAACATACGCCTGAACAGTCTCGCCGTCGCTTATCCGAGTCACTCGCCCACCGAGTGCGGCCTCAAGTGCATCGCCACCGCTGTCGACCGATGCGTCTGCCGCTTGGAAAACGTCGTTACCCTCCGCGTCGAGGATGACTGTCGATTGTGAAGAGTTCTCTTGTTGTAACTGTTCGATCCGGTACTCGAGTGTCCCGATGATCACAACGACGCGGTCTGGCCGATCCGGGACCGGACTGGCAAACGCCATGACTTGATCGCCGAGTGTCGGCGATTCGTAGGCTTGCTGGGATTTCCATACCTCTTCGTCAAGATCGAAATCACTCCGGAACTCCTTGTCGGCCCATGGTTCTTCGAGGCTATCCAGCGCCCTGTCTCGATAGACAGGGTTCGTGCTCGTGACAATGTTCCCAGTATCGGCCTCGATGTAGTGAATCGCCCGGACGTTGACGCCCATCCGTGCTTGTTCTTCGACGAGGTGACCCTGGATCTCCTGTGGATCTCCGTTCCGTAGGACAGGAGATGCGGACGCTGTGCGGGTCTGGACAGTCAAGGACTCGACCCAGGAGCTGATTTGTTCGGCCTGCATTTCCGCGGTCGTTTCAAGTTGTGCATTGGCGTCTGCCCGCACAGTCTCGTCGATTTCCACGTAACTTATCGCCCCCACCGCAGCAATCACGAGGACGACCGACAGGATGGCGATGACGAACTTTGCGAGGTACCGGCGTCTGATGAACTCCGGAACGAACGTCGGTGGGATCGAAGGAAGATTCATGGTTTGATTCGATCGAGTTCCCTGATTCCGCTGGCAACACTGTTGTCGTACGCCCAATACTCGAAGGTAGTATCCGTCGGATCGCCGTTTTCATCGAACCGCGTTTCGTTAGACGCCCCCCGATATTCGATAGACTGGCCCCGCGCTGCACGGCGGAGACCGTCCAGAAGAGTATCGGGAGTGATCTCAGTCCCACCCGAGTTCGTGACACGTCGAATGGCGTTCTGGATCGCCTTGGAATCGTTTTGACCGGCATAAGCGTTTGCGAGCAGGAGAACCGCAGTCGCATCGTAGGCATAGGACTCGAAGATACCTGGCTCGTTGCCGGATGCGTTCGTATAGAGTTCGGCGAAAGCGTCGCTTCCCGGACCGTCGACGAGCGGCGCAAGTCCACGGATCCCGTTGAGTGAACGATCGACTTGCTGGTGCATATCGCCGGTCCGCAGGCCGTCAGTACAGAGAATGTCCGCGTCGGTCCGAGTAAGCATATCGGAGAAAAGTGTTTCGCCCATCTCCGGATACGCAGCGAGGACGAGCGCGTCGGGATCGCCCTCCGTAGCCTGGTCGATCGCATCAACGTAGGAGTTCGAAGTGTCTTCGATGGGCACCTGGTCGGTTATCGTGCCGTTGTAATCCCGGCGAAAGGAGCGGCTAAACGCCTGACTTAGCTGCCATCCGTAATCGTTGTTGACGTAGAGCGTACCTGCAGTGTCGTAGTCGAGTTTCCTGGCCACGGTGTCAGCGAGAAGGCTCCCCTGAATCGCATCGGAGATGGCAGTCCGGAAGACGTAGCCGCCGTCGTTGAGTGTTGTGAGCGTCGGCGTGGTCGCTCCCGGAGAACAGCAGACGGTCTTGTATGGAATCAGTACCTGTTGGGTCGCCTGCAAAACGATATCGGAATCGAGGGGACCAGTAACCATCGGGTATCCCTCGTCAACCAGCGACGTGGCTTTCCGGGCGGCCGTCGTCGGATCACTCTCCGTATCCACAGATCGATGCTCGAACGTGAGAGCAACGTCGTCTCGGACTTGATCGATCGGTAACACGGCGGCCTCGCGAATGGATTCCCCGACTGCACTTCGAGGACCGCTCAGCGGAAGCATCGTCCCGATCTTGATTGTCCGATCAAGTCCTTCGCGTCTATCACTTCCCCCCGAGTTGAAACCGGGAATGGAACCGGCACAACCACTCAAACCGGCTACCCCGCCACTACAGATTCCAGAGAGGAGCTGTCTTCGGCTGGGTCTAAGGCCCATACGTTCTGCTGTCTTACACCGGCATATGAGAGTGTCGGTCCGATTGTATTTCTAATTATTATTAGCAGCCGTATAAATTTCCCGACCCCTGACGCCGATAGGCGCCGATCCGTTCACACCGCTGTGGGATTGGGGGTACTTCCTGAACCACATGAATGCCGACACGTCGATCACCAACTACGGGTTGGTCTCCGAGCTCCCTCGCTGCGGTGCTCGCATTCATCCCGGGAAACGCGATTGCCGACCCCATCGGCTGATCGAGCCCGTCGCACTGCATTGGGAGGACTTTACCTGATTGAATCGAAAAGAGACAAACGCAATCAGTAGCTCGTTTCGGCCCCGACACGTCCTTCCGGGAAGCCAACGGTATTACTCGTTCGAACCCAATCTGTCCTATGCGAACAAAACCGGAACGAACGCTCAGCACCCTCTTGCTTTCCGTGCTGGCCTCGGCCATGCTGGCCGTCCCGGCGAGCGCCCACGTCGAGTACGTGACCGACGAGGAGAGCGCCGGCAGCGTGGCCGAGTTATTCGCCGCCGTCTTCACCGATCCGGAGAGCGTCGCCCTCCTGGGCGGCGGCGCGATCGGCGCACTCCTGGTGATCGTCGGCTATCTCCGGTTTGCGGGCTCGATCCCGGACCTCGCTGTCGCCAGTCAGACGTTGCAATCCTACCGACCATACCTCCCCTGGATGCTACGACTGACGGTCGGGCTCCCGCTCGTAGGTGCCGGCTTCGCCGGCTACCTGTTCACGCCGAGTCTCCCGGTCGAAGCGCGACTCCTGCAGGTCGGTATCGGGTTCCTCCTGTTGTTCGGGCTGGCGACGCGCGTCGTTGCGGCGATCGGGCTGGTCGTCTATCTCGGTCTCCTCACCACGGATAGCACGCTCTTGCTGGCCAGCGAGTACATCGCGGGCTTTCTGGGCATCATGATCGTCGGTGCCGGCCAGCCGAGCGCTGACATGCTGCTCCGACGACTGGTGGTCACTGAGGGGACACTCGTCAGTCGCGCCCGTGGCCTGGCGACACCGGCCGAACTGTTCTCGAAGGTGGGTATCGACCGGCTGCCGGTCGCACCCCTGCTCCGGCTTTTCGTCGGGGTGAACTTCCTGTATCTCGGCGTCACCCAGAAGTGGCTCAACCCGGCGGGCGGGATGGCCGTCGTCGAAAAGTACGACCTCACGGCGGTCGTCCCCGTCACCCCGGAGCTGTGGGTGTTCGGTGCTGGCCTGGTCGAAGCCGGCGTCGGCGTGGCATTCCTGCTGGGACTGTTCACCCGTGGCAGTGCTGCCGTCGGCTTCCTCATGCTGACGACGACGCTGTTTGGCTTGCCCGACGACCCGGTGCTTGCCCACATCACGCTGTTTGGGCTTCTCTCGGCACTGCTCGTGGTCGGGGCCGGTCGCTACTCGCTGGACGCGACGCTGCTGCCCGCGCTTCGCCGGCGACTCGATTCGGACTTCGAGCGCGCCGCTAATCGCCAGACGTCGGCCGACTGATCACTGAACGGTAGATCCGTGAGCCCATCCACCGAAAGCGGGACACAGCAGGAAGAGACTGCTGAGACCCCCACTACTAAGCTCACAGGTGCTGTGACCACGACACATGGGATTGCTCAACCGCATCGGCGTCGGGTCAGCCGAGGTCGATACGATACTCGAAACGGAGACGGTCCAGCCTGGCGACAGCATCTCGGCCCACATCGAAATTGAAGGCGGCTCGGACGATCAGGAGGTCGACGAGATTGAGCTTGCAGTGATGACACGGTACGAGGTCGAGACTGACGAGGGGAGTAGCTATTCGACTGGCAAAATTATGGAAACGACACTGGCCGAGGAGTTCACGATCACGGCCGGCGAGGAACGCACGATCGACGCGGGTGAAATCCAGATCCCCGAGTCCACGCCGCCGACCATCGGCAAGACACAGGCCTGGATATATACGGGATTAGATATCGACTGGTCAGTTGATCCGAAGGACAAAGACCACCTAGAAGTGCGTCCAGGCCCGTATCTGGACGGGCTCGTCGAGGCTGTCGAGAATCTCGGCTTTTCCCGCAGCTCGGTGGACAACGTCAAGGCCCGTTCGTTCGGCCCTGGAACGTTCGCACAAGAATTCGAGTACAAGCCACGTAGTGGCCCCTACAGTGGCAAGCTCGATGAGATTGAACTGTTCCCAGTTCGCCAGGGTGACGCGCTCACGGTCGTCGTTGAAGTCGATGAGCGCGGCGAGTCGATGTTCGGTTCCGACGAAAGTCAGCACCGCATCACCGTCGACACAACGGATCCGGCAGCTATCGAACAGCAACTCAGAGATCTCATTGATCGTCAACTCTGAGCACATCACCATCGGAGGGAAATCCTCTAGCAACTGTATGGTGAGTTGACATTCGCCGCTGAATCCCGAACGACAGATCCGTGATCCCGGGCCTGGAAGAACGCCCATGGAGCGCGTCTGTACTGACTGCGGACGGACGTACCCAGTCGGGGGGCCCTGGCGATGTGCGTGCGGGAGTCCGTTCGACTTGCGAGGGCATCCCGAACTGCCAGCTAAGCCAACAGAAATCGACCGTGATACCGGACTCTGGGCCTGCGAGAATTTCCTTCCGGTCGACCCCCACGTCTCGCTTGGCGAAGGGTGGACGCCGCTGATCGCGGCCGAGGACCGCGGCGTCCAGTACAAACTCGAACACCTGTTTCCAACGGGGAGTTTCAAGGATCGCGGTGCTGCGGTCGTCATTTCTCACGCTCTCGAACGTGGGGTCGACCGAGTCTTCGAAGATTCCTCTGGCAACGCGGGGCTGGCGATCGCGACCTACGCCGCCAGGGCCGGTATCGACGCCGAGATTTTCGTCCCCGCCGACGCCAAGCCGGGGAAACTCGGGGCGATCGAGCGGACTGGGGCGGACATACGGCGGGTCGAAGGAACCCGCGAGGACGTGACCGAGGCGTGCATCGCGGCCGTCGAGGACGGTGAGGGGTACTACGCCAGCCACGCCTGGGAACCGCTGTTTCTGTCGGGCACAGCGACCTTCGCCCTGGAGGTCGCCGCTCAGCGCGACTGGCAAGTGCCCGAGGCGATGGTGACGCCACTGGGTCACGGGACGCTGTTCCTCGGAGCCTATCAGGGGTTCGAGCGACTATCCCGTGCCGGGTGGATCGACGAGATCCCTCGGCTGTTCGGCGTCCAGGCGAGCGGCGTCGCGCCGATCGCCGCGGCCCGCGGGAACGACTGTGACGCGGCCCGCAACGACCTCGCCGACGGCATCCAGATCGCCGAGCCAGTGCGTCGGGATGGGATTCTGGAGGCCATCGACGCGACTGACGGCGACGCGGTTGCCGTTACAGCTGAGGAGACCGAACGGGCTCACGACCGTCTCTCGGGTGTCGGGCTGGCCGTCGAACCGACGAGTGCGACGGCGGTGGCTGGGTTACAGCGGCTGCGTGAGTGGGACGTGATCGACGATAGTGACGAGGTCGTGGTGCCGCTGACGGGGCGGAATGGGACCCGAATCCGCTGAGGAGGGGGATCAGGGACACGTCGGAGAAGGATCCGGTACTGTCTTGTACTTCGATGTCGGCGAATCAGCCGTGAACGCTATATTCTGATCTACCCATAGCGTTCTACCAATTGTAACGGGTGAGTATCCCATGACACGATACAAGAGTCAGTCCGACAGGAGTCGGTTCGCAACCATCGCAGTCGGCGAACCTGAAACCGAGACGCACCCGCACAGAGATGGAACGAACGACGTCATCCCGCCGATCCACCTTTCGAGTACGTTCGAGTGGGCCAGTGGGGAAGACGCTAATGAACACGACTATTCACGGGAGAGTAATCCGACGCGGGCAGCCCTCGAAGAGCAGTTGGCTCGTCTGGAAGGCGGTGAACATGCACTGGCGTTCGCCTCCGGCATGGCCGCCACCTCGACGACGATGCTGTCGCTGGTCCCTCCGGGAGGCCACGTAGTCTCCTCGGACACCATCTATAGCGGGACCGAAAAACTGCTCGTCGAACACATGGCCGGACATCTCGACGTTGACATCGACTTGGTTGACGCGCGTGACCCCGACAACGTCGCCGATGCAGTCAACGTGGACACTGACCTGATCTGGGCAGAAACACCGTCGAACCCCCTGATCAGGTTGTGCGATATCCAAACGATAGCCGACATCGCCGAGGACAATGGGACGCTGTTCGCCGTAGACAGCACCTTTGGGAGTCCGTACTATCAAGCCCCACTCGAACTGGGTGCTGACATCGTCGTCCACAGCACCACCAAGTATCTCAACGGACACTCCGACTCGATCGGCGGTGTCGTCATCACCGACGACAGTGAGGTGTTCCAAAAATTGGGGTTCGCGCAGCGAGTTGGGTTTGGGAACATGCTGTCGCCGTTTGACTGCTACCTCGTTGCGCGAGGCATCAAGACACTGCCGGCGCGGATGGAACAGCACGAGAAGAATGCGATGACAGTTGCCCGGTTCCTCGAAAGTCACGATCGGGTCGCTCGTGTTTACTATCCGGGCCTCGAAAGCCACCCACAACACGATCTTGCGAGCGAGCAGATGTCGGGATACAGTGGGATGGTGTCCTTCGAGTTCGATGGCACTCTCGTCGAACTTGAGGCGTTCATCGAGGGACTTTCGGTTTTCACGCCGGGAGCGAGCCTCGGTGGGGTCGAGAGCCTTATTGAGGTACCGTCACTGATGATCCCCGACGAGTTCAGTCGTAGTGAGGATTCGGCGGAGATTCCCGAGACGTTGGTTCGAGTATCCGTCGGCCTCGAAAACGCCGATGACCTCTGTGAGGATCTTCGGACGGCCCTCCCGTAATCTACGGGCGGAACAGGCCGAGTGCCTCGGGGTCGTTCGGAAATCTTTGATGTCCGTGATGGGCGTGGGACTTTGTCCCATGAACCAGTGAACGGCGCGAGCGTCGGGAGCAGATGACCAGAGGCTTCGCGTCTCGAACCACTTGACTCCGAGGCGGTTCACATTGACTGTTTCACGCCGGTACCGATGATGGACGATCAGTTCGGTGAGTCTCTGTATCGCTACACCGTACAGATCACTTTACTCGCCGATCAACCCCCGACGGAAAGCCTTTACCGCGGCCACAGCGTAGCCGCGGGCAAATGGTACTCGACGATCTTGGATCCTCCCTACGGGGGGCGCTCGACGGTCTCCGGGGGAAGTCCCGTATCAGCGAGGAAGACGTCCAGGCGGTCGTCAAGGAGATCCAGCGATCGCTCCTGCAGGCCGACGCCGACGTCGATCTCGTGATGGAGCTTTCTGACAACATCGAATCCCGGGCCGTAGAGGAGGAACCGCCCGCCGGTACCTCTGCCCGGGACTGGGTGTTGCGCATCGTCTACGAGGAACTGGTCGAACTGGTCGGCGATTCGACCGAGATTCCCCTCGAACCCCAGACGATCGTCCTGGCGGGCCTCCAGGGAGCCGGGAAGACCACCACCGCGGCGAAGATCGCCTGGTGGTTCTCGAAGAAAGGGCTCCGTCCGGCTGTCATCCAGACCGACACCTGGCGACCCGGGGCGTACGAACAGGCCGAGCAGATGGCCGAACGCGCCGAGGTGGACTTCTACGGCGATCCGGACAGTGACGACGCGGTCCAGATCGCTCGTGATGGCCTGGAAGCCACGGAAGACGCCGACGTCCGGATCGTCGACACGGCCGGTCGCCACGCCCTGGAAGACGAACTGATCGACGAGTTAGAGGAGATCGAGTCGGTCGTCGATCCGGACCGGAACCTCCTGGTTCTGGACGCCGCAATCGGCCAGGAAGCCAAAGAGCAGGCCCGGCGCTTCGAGGACGCGGTCGGCATCGACGGCGTCGTGATCACCAAACTCGACGGGACGGCCAAAGGTGGCGGGGCCCTCGTCGCCGTCAACGAGACGGACTCGACGATCGCGTTCCTCGGGACCGGCGAGACCGTCAAGGACGTCGAGCGCTTCGAGCCTTCGGGATTCATCTCGCGGCTGCTCGGAATGGGCGATCTCCAGCAACTCACCGAACGGGTCGAACGTGCGATGGAGGAGACCCAGGAAGAGGAAGACTGGGAACCCGAGGACCTGATGAAAGGGGAGTTCACCCTCAAGGACATGCGCAAGCAGATGGAGGCGATGAACAAGATGGGACCCCTCGATCAGGTTATGGACATGATCCCCGGACTGGGCGGCGGCATGATGGATCAACTCCCCGACGACGCTATGGACGTTACCGAGGAGCGCATGCGTGACTTCGAGGTGATCATGGACTCGATGACCGTCGAGGAACTCGAGAACCCACGCCAGATCGGTCGCAGCCGGACCGAGCGCATCGCCCGCGGCTCGGGCAAACCAGAGGATCGCATCCGGGAACTGCTCGAACAACACAAGATGATGGAACGAACGCTGAAGCAGTTCCAGGGCATGGGTGACGCCGACATGGAACGCATGATGAAACAGATGGACCAGGGCGATATGGGGGGTGGCCCCGGTGGCATGGGTGGTATGGGCGGCAACCCGTTCGGGTGACGATCGACTTCGCCGAACGTGAACGACTTAGCCTGCCAATCGTTTCGGACGGACCAGACGGTCTCTGGTCGAATACCGACTTTTCACCGACGAACTCCGGGCGAAAGGGTTCCACGGTTACCGGTTTCTCGGTCGTCACCGTATCGACAACAAATGACTGAAGGACATAATACTAAAATTTATTCTATATAATCTATTCTGGTACTTCTGCCGTATCGGCGCATTCACAGCCCTCGTTCTCGAAGAACTCGTCTATCGTGTACTGGTTGCGACAGTCGTGACAGTACACCCGGATATCGTTCGTGACGCGGAGGTCTCCCCCTTCGAGAGAGCCGTTCTGCCGGAGGTTTTCTACTTTCGACTCCGTGACAGTGGTCAGTCGTGTCTGTAGTTTCCGGATGTGTTCGAGGCTCGACGCCGGGTCACTCTCCCGGTGGTCGTCGTATTCGACGCCACGGACGTCTTGCAGGTAGTTCCGGACCGACTGATAGGTGACGAAGTCTCCACGCAACGATGCGACGTCGACACCGTTGTTCTCCAACGTGCTCCGGAGTTCAGTTCGTTCTCCCGGACTGGCGTCCGCACTCGTCAGGAGCCGATACGCGTTCTCGACGTCGATCCGCGTCAAGACTGGATCGGCTTCCGAGAGTCGATGTTCCAGTAGGGCTCTGTTGAAGGCGTCCGCCAGGTCCCGGAGGCTCCGGTGATCGTCGCCCTCGGCTGTCCACCCCGCCACCAGTTCGTCGCCGATGTCCGCCAACTCGTGCCGGTCAATCAACTGCCGCACCTTGTTCGGCCGTCCGCCCGTGTTCGAGTCCGTGTCGGCCATCGATAGTCGACATACTCCGGGGACGTACTTGAGACTTTGACCCGGCCCATCCGGTGACTACTGGTGTCGTTCG
This sequence comes from Halorhabdus amylolytica, assembly GCF_004944975.1. Classification (GTDB taxonomy): domain Archaea; phylum Halobacteriota; class Halobacteria; order Halobacteriales; family Haloarculaceae; genus Halorhabdus; species Halorhabdus amylolytica. The sequence continues at coordinate 53,177 of NZ_SPQG01000011.1, read as the reverse complement.
ATCGAATCCAGTGGGAGCATTATTATGGTATTTTTACTTTTTCTACCACCTATAATCAATCTTTAATATATAGTCGTCGAGTCCGAATGCGGCGGGCTGGTCGACTGAACGAGTTCCGTCGTCCACGGGGCGACCACGGTGAAATGGCGACAGTTCGATTTCGACAAGACAGTAGTCACGTCGGAGTCGTTTTCCGTGATCCACTGGTCGTAGACGTTCTCGATACGGTATCTCGAATTACACCGAAGTGATGTACGTATAGGAGTCCTCGAGCGCTCGTGCGTCCGCTTCGAGCAGTGCGACGACGAGATACTCGGCGTACTCGGCGAAGTACGCAACGAGCTCGCTGATCCGGTTCGAGTCGATCGCCTCGAGGGAGTCTACCAGCAGGAACGGGACGGTCTCGTGTACCTTGTGGACGAGATATCCGGCCAGTCCGAAGACCAATCCCGTGACTTCCCGCTCGCTCTCACTGAGATTGTCGATCGTGTCCTCGTAGGTCGTCCCGCTGTCAGACCGGCGGACGATATGCAACGAGAAGCGGTGGTCCGACCGGTCATCGGGAGTGTCTCGTATCGTCTCCTCGACCCGTTCGATCCAGATTCGCTCGACGTTCTCGTATTCGAGGATCGACAGTATCTCGCCCATGTGAGAATTGAAATTGTCGATGACCTGTTGTTCGATCCGGTCGATCCTCGTGCGGTACTCCGTCAACGCCTCGTTGACCTTCTCCCGTTCTGATTCAAGTTCGGGTTCCCGGTCCAGACGATCCTCGATGGTCGCGATCTCGTCTTCGAGTTCGTCGCGTTCAGATTCGAGCGAGTCGATCTCGAACTCCGTCTCGTTGGCCTCCCTGTGCAGGTCCAGTATCTCCTCGAAGTCCCGGTCTTCGAGTTCCTGGACGGCCGTTTCCAACGACTGAATCCGCTCGCTGAGTCCGTCGCGTTTGTCGGTGAGATCCGCCAGCGTCGCCTCGCGTCGTTCGATCTCCGCGGCGATCCTGGACTTGCGTTCCTCGAGTTCGGCGTGTCGGTCGATCCGCTCCGATATCTCACGCCGCTCGTCGGCGAGTTCTGCGATGCGGTCGTCGAGACGTTCGATCTCGGCCATCCGGTCGCTCACGAGATCCCGTAACCGCAAGAGGGTCGCCTCGATGTCGTCACGGGTGACCTCCGAACCACACGTCCAACAGACGACGTCTTCGGACTCCCCGAGAAGTTCCTCCGTGATGTCATCCTCTCTTCGCCGGTCTTCCTCCCCGAGTCCATCGACAGCTGTCGCCGTTCGGAGTTGCTCCTCGTTGAACTGAACGATGCTCTGAACGTCATTGACGGCCGATTCGAGCCGTTGCTTCTTCGATCGCAACCGGTCGATCTCCCCGTCGATCGTCGACAATCGCTCCTCCGCGACGGTCTCCGTCTCCGACAATTCCGAAGTTATGTCCGAGCGGGTACGCCGTAACGAGTCGAGACTCTCCCGCTGTGTCTCGATCTCCTGGCGTACCGTCGCGAGTTCCGATCGAGTCTCCCGGAGGGTCGACAGTTTTCCGTCGAGTTCGTTCTCCTTCGCTCGTGTCTCCTCGGCATCGGCATCCAGTTGGTCGATCCGGTCGGAGAGTTCCGCGTATCGCTCTCGCTTGGTATCGATCTCGTTTTGGAGTTGTGCCCGACGTTGTTCCAGGCTGGGGAGTGTCTGCTTCAGCTGATTCAGCTCGGACAGTTCCTCGTCCAACGATTCCTTCTCGGCCATCAACTGCTCGATCTGTGCCTCTATCGCCTCGGTATCGACTGGCTCCATGACAAGTTCCCGGAGATCACCGTTCGTACGGATCGTCGTCCGTGCCGGGTTCGACCGGAGGAAGAACGCGAAGAGATCAGCGAGTTCCGAGTCTGCGACGTACGGGGATCCACTCGTCACGACCCGATCGCCCTCTCGCGAGATATCCCGCGTGTATCGCTCCCCGTCGAGAGCCAGTTCGACGCGCCCGCGATCGGCATGTCCTTTCAGCGAGAACTCGTCGCTGCCCAGCACACACATCAATGCCTGTAGCAACGACGTCCGGTTGGTCGCGTTCTCGCCCGACAACACGTTCACCCCTTCGACGAGTTCAATCTCCGTCTCGTCGATGCCGCCGATGTTCTCGACGGTCAGTGTCGCCCGGCTCGCGAACCCCTCCTGATCCATACGACCGGATCGGGCAGGTGAATACTTAACGCCTGGGTGCATTTCCGATCGAGTGGACGACGGCGCCAATCACTGAGTGACGGCGCGTATAAACAGTTTGAAGACCCTCACGATCCGGCCGTCATCGCCCATCCAGAAGATCGTGATTGGGGAACGTACGCTCCCACAGATAGCGATGATTGTGGCGATGACGATAGGGTATAATATCCGAGAGAATTGAATACATATAATAATACATACAATCGTACCACGGTGAATATTCCAGGTGGGTCAGGGAACGCCGCGCAGGCCAACGAATCAGTAGTCTTATTCCACGGGATATGATACAAGTTCACAATGGCCGACGATAAAGGACTGCGGATCGGTATTCTCGGGCTGGGTGCTCTCGGTCAGAACATCGCGACAGCGTTATCGGAACTCCCCTACGAGTTCAGCGGTGCCGACGCCGATCCCGAGTTACGGACAGCGTTCGCCGAGGAGTACGATGCGGAGACCTACGACACGCCCGAAGCGCTGATGCAGTCCGACATCGACGCGATCGTCATCGCCACGCCGAACAAGTTCCACGAAGCGATCGCGACAAAGGCGTTCGAACATGGCCTGGACGTGTTGCTGGAGAAACCCCTCGCACACACGCTCGATAGCGCTCGGAGAATCGAGGAGGCAGCCGAACGGGCGGAGGCTATCTGTATGGTGGGATTCCACCACCGGTATCGGAACGTGGTCGAGATCGCTAAGCGCTACGTCGAGCAAGGATACTTCGGTGACGTCACGCATATAGAAGGGAAGTTCGTCAGGCGTCGTGGGGTCCCCGGTCGGGGAACGTGGTATACGTCCGCGGAGATCGCCGGCGGCGGCGCACTGATCGACATCGGGTCACACGTCCTATACAACGTTCTGGACTTTCTCGAATGGGCTGCTATCGAGGACGTGAGTGGGACAGTCCGGTCGGACTTCGGTCACAACGACGATTACGCGTATCTGAACATGTGGGGTGAGGACGAGAAGGGCACGATCTACAACGTCGAAGACGCGATCAACGCGTTCCTCGTCTTCGAGGACGGGAGCACGGCGAACTTAGAGATCGCCTGGGCTGAGAACACGCGTTCGACCCATTCCTATCGGATCCTCGGCAAGAAAGCCGGAGCGGAGATCGACATCACGAACACGCTGAACGCCGTCGAACCGGTTCCCGACCAGCGAAACGATCTCACGATCTACGAGGTGCGTTCGGTCGGCACGGACCACTTCGTCGACAGCGAGATTATGACGGAACAGAACAACCCCTTTCGTACCGAACTGGAGACGTTCCTCGAAGCCGTCCGGAGCGGTACCCGGCCCGAACGGTGTAACGTCCACCGCGCACTGGAAGTCCAGGGGCTCCTATCCGAGATCTACGAAGAGTGCGGCGATCGGGTCTGAACACTCCCGCCGTACCAGCACGTCACGGGATCCGATTCATCTTTCTGTCCCCCAAATAGACGACTCGATCCCTGCGGAGAACGATATTTACGTCCACGCTCATATGACACAATATGGGCGGGTCAGACACCCAGGGCAGGTCGATCAAATCGGTCAGGAAGGCGTTCCGTATTCTGGAGTTACTTCGGGAACACGACGGCATGTCCGTCACTGACCTCAGTGTGGAACTCGGGGAGTCGAAGAGTACGGCCCACCACTACCTCTCGACCATGGAATCCGAAGGGTACGTGAGCAAGGAAGGAGGTGAATACCGACTCGATCTCGCGCTTCTCACGCTAGGCGGGGCAGTTCGGGAACGCGAGGAGATCTACAGACGGGCACGCGGGGACGTCTATCGACTGGCCAACGAGACCGGCGAGGTGGCACGGCTCATCGCCGAACACGACAACAGCGGGATCGTACTGTATCAGGTCATGGGTGACGAGGCGGCCGAGCCACACGTTCCGCTTGGAGGGCGGGAACCGCTGCACTGTACGGCCGCCGGCAAGGCGTTCCTCGCGGAACTGCCGACCGGGGAAGCCGAACGAATCGTCGAGGCGACCGGCATGACCACCTATACCGAGAACACGATCACGGAACTCCAGACGTTACGGACGGAACTGCAATCGATCCGATCCCGGGGAGTCGCTTTCGACGACGAAGAGCGGTTCGACGGAATCCGGTGTGTGGCGACGACGGTGAACACCGTCTCGGGGGACCTGATCGGGGCTATAAGCGTTTCCGGCCCGACGGAACGTCTCACTGACCAACGCTTCGAAGAGGAACTGCCACGGACCGTCCAGAATATCGCCGGTGCCGTCGAGATCACGTCGAAGTACTCCACCTGGACAGACGAACAATAATAGTTCGTCAAGTCGACGATCTAGACGACCCTAGCTGACAAAATACACTGGACGGACGACCAATATTCGTCCGACACAGTGGGGCGACTCGAACGAACCTGATGCGGGAGAGCCGATACTCTTTGTCGCTCCCTCGGCGTCCTCGAACCCTCCAGAAACCGGCGAGGGTTGCTATCCCCGGCAGTTCCATATCGACAATTTCCCTCGATGCGTACACTCTCGGCGAGAAGTGACGCCTTCCACGGTCGAAGACCACGTCCGGAGGAGCAATAAAAACACGAGTACCTTTGTTATTCTATTTCGTCGTCCCACAATACCCCTATCCACTGTCATCAAAGTCGAGTCGTTTGATATATGCAAACAGAGGGGAGTCCACAACGGGCGATACGCTTATCTCTCAGCGCTGGGAGGGCGTCTGTATGTACCGGTTGTCGAGTCCGTCCGGGTCCGTCACTGCCGTCGTAGATCTGTGTGATGACAGTCAGCACCTCGCCATCGAGCGCGAGGGACGACCCGTGGTTCACCCGTCACCGATCGGGCTGGACGCACCACTCCACGGGGCGGGAGAAGTCGTCGACGTCACCCAAGATGAACGGCACGTCGCGGAGTCCTTCGAGACGCCATACGGCAAGCGTCGCGAACATACCTACGAAGCTGAGGCTACGACCTTCGCGTCTACGTTCGCGGACGGGACCGAGGCCGAACTCGACGTCTACGTCAGCGACGACGGCGTCGCCTACCGTCGGCGAGTGCCCGAAATCGGCTCTGTCCTTCTCCGGGCCGAACGCGGGGGGTTCGAACTTCCGACACGAGCGACGGGCTGGTTGACTCCCTATGCGGTCAACCACGAGGCTACTGTCCGGCGAGTCCCCCTGTCGATGGCCGATGGCGAGTTCTGTACGCCGGGGCTGTTCGAGATCCGCGATGACGATTGGGTCCTGCTGGCGGAAGCAGGCGTCGACGCTAATTATCACGCGGCCCGTCTCCACAGTCAGCCCGAGGATCCAGCCGTCTCGTTCGTCCATCCAGGTCCCGAACCGGGTGACAGACCCGTCAGGGTGACGGGGACCTTCGAAACACCCTGGCGGGTGGCGATCGTCGGCGACCTCGGGACCATCGTCGAGTCTGACCTCGTGCCGGCGCTGTCGGACGGTCCGGCTATCGGGGACACCGACTGGATCGAGCCGGGTCGCGTCGCGTGGTCGTGGTGGTCCGAGTCGGCGAGTCCGACCGACGTCGACCGCCAGCGGGAGTACGTCACCTATGCCGCCGAGCGCGGCTGGGAGTACGTCCTCGTCGACGAGGGCTGGGACGAAGCATGGATTCCGGACCTCGTCGAAGACGCCGCCGAACGTGACGTCGGGGTGTTCCTGTGGGCACACTGGACGGACCTCCACGGTGCTGACGAGCGCCGCGAACTGTTGGATCGCTGGTGCGAGTGGGGCATCGACGGTGTCAAGATCGACTTTATGGACAGCGACGAGCAGGGAATGCTACAGTTCTACGAGGCGGTCCTGGCCGACGCGGCCGAGCGGGAACTGCTGGTGAACTTCCACGGATCGACCGTTCCGCTCGGCTTGCGACGCAAGTGGCCGAACGTCATGACCTACGAAGGCGTCCAGGGTGCCGAACACCTCAAATGGGCGACGTTGACACCGGAACACAACGTCGCGCTCCCGTACACGCGCAACGTCGTCGGGCCGATGGACTACACCCCCGTAACGTTCTCGGCCGACAGCCGTCACACGACGGCCGGCCACGAACTCGCGCTGTCGGTCGTCTTCGAGTCCGGCCTCCAGCATTTCGCTGACAACATCGACGAATACGCCGCCCGTCCACACGCCGAGTGGTTCCTCGAACGCGTCCCCGCTGCGTGGGACGAGACGCGTTTCCTCCGTGGGCGACCGGGCTCGGAGGCAACACTCGCACGTCGGCGTGGCCAAGCGTGGTTCGTCGGCTGTATCGTCGCCGGGGTCGGACGGACGATCGACCTCGCGGCGACGTTCCTCGACGACGCTCGGGAGGGGGTATTGCTCCGGGACGGCGAGAACGGGTCGCTCGAGCGGACGACGGCTCACCTGGGTCCCGAAACCCCGCTGTCGGTCGATGTCCCGGCGAACGGGGGCTTCGTCCTGTCACTGTGACAGGATAGACCCTTCGATGGCGGGCAGAAGCTTCTTCAGTGATCGCGTAGCTGTTCCTTTATGACCAAACGGGACGCGTTCTGGGAGGCGCTGTATGACATCCGCCAGTATCTCGGAGTGCTGTTCCGATTCACGTTGTTCCTGACGGTCGTGACGGCCATCTCGATCCTGTTGAGCGAGCCCGGATCCCGATCACGCGAACTCGCGTACCTGAACACGGTACTCGTTCTCGGGACAGCCGGTGCCATCGGGATAGTCTTCTCTTACGCGCGATGGCGACACGACAACAAGCGACCCGACAACTGAAACACGTCTCCGGCAGTGACGCACGGACATCTCGACGACGAAACGTGTCTCCGGCAGTGACGCACGGACATCTCGACGACGAAACGTGTCTCCGGCAGTGACGCGTCCCGACGCGAGCAGTACCACCCACGTACGCGAACGGGGCCCGGATTGACGAGCCGGGCGGTATCGACTGATCGACGGCAACCGACGAGCTGCGACAGCTGACCGACTGCAGTCGAGAACCTACGACGGACTGATCAACTGCAGCCGAAGATCCGCGACAAACTGATCGACAGGCAGGGGGATCAAGCGTCGTCAGTCCGTTCGATCCAGTCCGCGGTTTCGGCGGCGAGATCGCGCAGGTCTTCCGGACGGTCCCGGTCCTCGGCGAGCGACCGGAGCGGATCGATCGCCGCCGGGTCGGCGACGAATCCGAGTGCCACGACGGCCCGTGCAGCTGTCGTCTCGTCCGGATCTTCGAGGGCAGCACACAGTGGCTCGACTGCGCCTGTCACCGACGACGGATCGTCTTCGGCGATAGCCGCGGCCGCGACCACGCCGACAGTCCGAACGTGGCGGTCCGGGTTGTCGAGCAGTTCCAGTAACTGGTCCGCGTGGGCCGACAGCGAGACGTCGTCGGACTCGGCGAGTTCGACGAGCGCCCGACCGGCTGCCAGCCGCGCGGTGAGCTGTCGTTCCTCGGATCGTCGCCTGATGGCCGACTCCCGTCCGAACAGCGCCCTGTTCTCCGCCGGCGCGAAGTCACTTCCTGCAACCGGGTTCGTGATCTCGACGGTGAGAGCGTCGACCAGTTTCGGCACGTACTCCTGGAACCACTCGGGGCGTTCGTCCAGCAGTGACGTAATCGTCCTGGCAGCAAGCAACCGAAAGAGATCGACGTCGTGGGACAGCGTTTCGACGAGCGCATCGAGGTGTCGAGCCACGGCCGCGGGATACGCCTCCGCGATGTCGCCCAGTGCCCCGAGCGATTCTCGAACGACGACCCGCCGTTCGTCGTTCAGTAGTTCGACCAGCAATCCCACTTCCGTCCGGAGTGCCGACGGATCTTCGGCGGCGACCACACCGAGAAGGTTTGCCGCGTGGGTTCGAACGATGTTTTCCTCGCTCCGGAGGTCTTCGAGGAGCAGGTCGGTCGGGACCGCCGCCGCGGTGACCTCGCCGGGGTCGAGGGCCCGTAAGTCGCCAGTCGATCGGTCAGCCATGTCCACGTCTCGCCGATCCACCCGGTTATAGCTACCGGACGATCCCCACGTCCGACCACCACCGGCATGCCCTGCGAGCACGTTCGCGATCGTAGTCGGATCTAAAGAGCCCGACCGACACGTCGAGTGCGGAGCCACTTTCGTGTGTTCGATCCGTAAAGAAATCGTCCGTTCGTGGGATTCGTACCAAATCTTTATTACCCAGAGCTGTCGTTATCCCCAATGTACTATGGTGGAGAAGCCTGCGGACTATCGAGAGGTAATCGACCGTCGTCGGTTCATGGAACTGGTCGGCGTCGCAGGAACTGCCGCACTGGCCGGGTGTGGAAACGGCGACGAACCGACCGACGGCGGGGATAACGACGGGAACAGTGACGAGAGCAGCGGGACCGATAACGGGAATGACGATGGAGCTGGCGAAGATGTCTACGCTGACGTCCAGCACGTCAGTCAGACGGGACTATCGACAGCAGACGTCCAGTGGAACCCGTACAATCCGGCGGGATTCGCACAGGTCTCACACGAAATCCTCTTCGACAAGTTCGCGTACTACAATTACGAACGCGGGGAGTTCATGCCCCTTGGGATCCAGAACTGGGAACTGGTCGACGAGACGACCTACCGGCTCGATATCCGGGAGGGCCTGATGTGGTCGAACGGCGAGGACGTCACCGCCTCGGACGTCAAGCTCCAGCTGGAACTGGGCATCGTGATCGGCAGCGCGTACGCGGACTACGTCGAGTCGGTCGAGACCGACGGGAACCGGACGGTCCTGCTCAACCTGACCGAACAGACGAATCCGGACATCCTCACGTTCAGTATCCTGCCCAACGAGTGGCTACAGGTCCCCGAGAGCGTCTTCGGGGAATATCGGAATTCACTGACCGAACTGCAGAACGACTTCGCCTGGACGGACGCGATCGCGAGCGGCCCCTTCGAACTAGACGAAAAAGGAGGGGATCAGCTGAACACGACTCGTCGCGAGAACCATCCGGACGCGAGAAACATCAACTTCGGAAACTACGCCTTCCAGTTCATGGGCGAGAACCAGGCGGTCTACCAGGCGTTGCAGAACCTCGACATCGACTCGGCGTTCACCATCTTCACGCCGCCGCGGATCGTCGAACAGTACCCCAACACCGTCGAGGAGGTCGCCACACCCTCGCTGTGGGGCTACGGACTCGTGCCGAACCACGAGGGCAAGCACACCGGAAACCGCGCGGTTCGGCAGGCGATCGCTTTCGCCATCGACCGTGAGCAGGTCGTCCAGAACGCGGGGCCACGCTCGAAGGAGGCCCCCGACTGGCTGGTCGGCATCGGCAACTCGAGCCAGGAGCGAGTACTGGGTGACAGTGCCGGGGATTTCGAGACCTACGGCAAAAGCGAGCAGCTGACCGACCGCGCGGCCGAGGTGCTGGAGGAGGCCGGCTATTCCAAGGATGGCGGCACCTGGAAGGATGATAACGGCAATGCGGTGAGTCTCCCCGTTCAGGTCCCCTCGGGCTGGAGCGACTGGGTCACGGCGGCCGAGACCTGCGTCGATCACCTCAACCGATTCGGCTTCGACGCCGAACTCGACGGCCGGTCTTTCAGCAACCTGTTGGACACTGTCTGGCCACAAGGGAACTTCACGCTCGCTTCCGGCGGCTGGAACGCCGGCGCTCCCACTGGCGCACTGTCGTACTTCAGCCTTCGCCACCAGCTTATCGAGAACTTCCGCGGGCACAGCTACAATTATCCGGCCGCAAACGAGAGTCGCGGCGGTTCGAACGCGGACGTCAGCGTGCCCGAAATGGGGGATCTGACCGGTGAAAATGCCATGACGGTCAATCCGAGCGACCGACTGTCCGAACTCGCCCGGACAACCGACGAGAGCACGGCTGGAGACATCGTCCTCGAACAGGCCTGGGTCACCAACGTCGACCTCCCGATGATTCCTGTCGCCGAGAAGCAAGAACAGAGCTGGCTCACGAGCGACGAGTGGGACGTCCCCGAAAACGTCGGTGAGACCGAACAAGCACAGGTCCACTGGCCGAACGCGTGGCTCCCGCGCCAGGGGATGATGAACTATAGCGGTGACTGACCGACGCGAGTGACCGTCACCCACTGCCTGGCTTCTTTCGGGTCGCCAGTGGGGGGATATGACGGGTCCCCACGACGCGAAACATCGAAACGACTAATGCCATATCACCGGCAATCCTGATCACATCGGAACCCAATCGATGAAACACACGAGCGAGTCAATGGTATCAACCAACACGTATCGAACCGAATCATACGAAAATACGCAACGATGACCAACGACTATACGCAACGATGAACTACTACTTACGACGGTTCCTTCGGGTGATCGTGACGATCTGGGCGGTCGCCACGTTCACGTTCGCATTGATCCGCCTGCTGCCGGGCGGCCCGCTCGTCCAGCTCAGGGCCCAACTCATCCGGAGTGGGGCCAGTCCGGAGCGAGTCGAGACACTGATTCAATCGTATACGAAAATCCAGCCGGACGCGCCGATATACGTCCAGTACTTCGATTACATCACCTCGCTAGTCCAAGGAGACTTGGGCGAGTCGATCTCGACCGGCCGATCCGTCGGAGAAGTCGTCGGTGGGGCCCTGCCCTGGACACTCTGGATCGCCATCGCGACCACAATCCTCGTGTTCGCGCTCGCGATCGTCTGGGGAGCCATCATGGCGTACTTCGAGGGGTCGAACTTCGACCTCGCCTCCAGCAGCGCCTCGATCCTGGCTGCCTCGATGCCATTCTACGTACTCGCAATGTTGCTCATCATCATCGTCGGCTACGAGTTCGGCTGGTTCCCGACGCGATTCCGCATCGACCCCAACCTGGAGGCGCCCGTGTTCTCGGTCGCGTTCGTCGGGAGCGCGTTGTATCATTCGGTCCTGCCGATCGCGTCGATGGTATTGACCGGCGCCGGGCTACAGGTGCTGGCGATGCGTGGCAACAGCATCTCGGTCCTCGGGAAGGACTTCGTGACCGTCGCTCGGCTCCGCGGACTGTCGGATCGACGGATCTCGATCACGTACGTCGCCCGGAACGCGATCCTCCCGATGTACACGAGCATGCTGTTGTCGGTCGGGTGGTACCTCGGCGGGACCGTCATCGTCGAGGAGATCTTCACGTATCGAGGTATCGGCTACTACATGTACGAAGGCTTAGAATCCCGGGACTATCCGCTGATGATGGGCATCTTCCTCATCCTGACGAGTACACTCGTCATCGGGGTGTTCGTGGCGGATCTGACCTACGGGTTGGTCGATCCACGGATCCAAACGGGTGATCAAAGTGAGTCATTCTGAATCCAGCGACGAGCAGTTCTCGTTTGACTACGGCGAATCGGAGATCGAATTGACCCGCCGCGAGCGGTTGCAGGACTTCTACGAGGAGTTCATCCGCAAACCGGGGATGGTCGCCTGGAACGACCGGCGGACGCGGATCGGGAGCGCGATCCTGTTCGTGTACGTCCTCATGGGAACGGTCGGCGTGTGGTTTTATCGGGCCCCACAGACCAATCAGGTCGACGTACCCGGCTATCCTGGTGGACGGGGTGTCCCCCCGTTCACCGACCTGAGCGCGATCCTGGGTTCGACACAGCAGTCCGGAAAGGACATCCTCGCCCAGATCATCCACGCGACGCCGAACATGCTCCTGATGGTCCTCTCGGGCGGCGTGTTCGCGACCGTCGTCGCCGTACTGATCGGGACCGTCGCCGGGTACAAAGGCGGGACCGTCGACACCGTACTGACGTCGTTTACCGACTTCGCGATGTCGATCCCCGGGCTGCCCCTGGTAATGGTTCTCGCTGTCGTGCTACGGCCGACTAACCCGCTGGTTCTGGGGATCGTCCTCATGGTCAACTACTGGGCCGGTCTGGGGCGGGCGATCCGTTCGGAGGTCCTCTCGATCAGGCAGGAATCCTTCGTCGAGGCTTCTCGAACGATGGGAGTGAGTACGCCGCGAATCCTGTTCAAGGACGTCATCCCGAATATCATGCCATATGTACTCGTGAACTTCGCCAACGCCGCACGGTTCGTCATCTTCTCGTCGGTCGGGCTGTACTACCTCGGCATCCTCCCAGCCGGCGTCGCCAACTGGGGCATCCAACTCGATCGTGCGTACTCACAAGGCTCCCTCGTCGGTATCGCCGCCCTCTACCAGCTCCTGTTCCCGATGATCATGATCATGGGGCTTGCGCTATCGATGATCCTCCTCGCACAGGGGGCCGACCGGATCTTCAATCCACGTGTCAGAACTCGTCTCGCCGGTGAATCCGAAACGATCGAAGAAGAAGAGGACGCAGACGCCCCAGCGGGGGTGATGACCTGATGGCGATCGAAGAGGTCGACGCTGGCAGTGAACTCGACGAGCGGTCGATCGTCGACCCGGCCATCGAGATTCGCAACGCGAAGGTCACCTACGACGAGGGTGAATCCTACGTCCTCGATGACGTCAGTATCGACCTCGACCGCAACGAGGTACTCGGCGTCGTCGGCGAGAGCGGTTCCGGGAAGTCGATGTTCGCCTCGTCGCTGCTGGACTCGGTTCCGGATCCGGGCGTATTGACCGGCCGAATTACCTATCATCCACGCGACGGCGAGCCGATCGAGGTACTCGACCTGTCGAAAGAGGAGCTCCGCGAACTACGCTGGGAAGAGATCTCGATGGTCTTCCAGGGCGCGATGAGTTCGTTCAACCCCGTGTTGAAAGTCAGGACACATTTCGAGGAGACGTTGGAGGCCCACGACGCCAACGTCGCGGAGGGGATGGACTTCGCCCGGGAGTTGCTCAGTGACCTCTATCTGGATCCCGACCGGGTGCTCGACGCCTATCCACACGAACTCTCCGGTGGGATGACCCAGCGCGCGTTGATCGCGCTGTCGATGGTTCTGAACCCGGAAGTACTCGTGATGGACGAGCCGACCGCCGCACTAGACCTGCTGATGCAACGGTCGATTCTGCAACTCCTCGAGGATCTACAGGCGAAATACGACATCTCACTGGTATTCATCACCCACGACCTGCCGCTGATCGCGGCACTGGCCGACCGGATGGCGATCATGTACGCCTTCCGGTTCGTCGAGGTCGCTCCGACGCAGGATCTCGTCGCAAACGCGGCACACCCCTACACGCGCATGCTGTTGAACTCGACGCCGAACCTCGACGCGCCACTCGCGGAGATGAAACCCATCGAGGGCCAGAGTCCGGCCCCGATCAATCTTCCGTCGGGGTGTGCGTTCCATCCCCGATGTCCACTCGCCGAGGAGCAGTGTATGCAATCCGAACCGGACTACCACGACGTCTCCGATCGACAGGGTGCGCGGTGCTTCCGCTGGGAAGCCGCACAGGCCCAGATCCTGTTGAACTACGAAGATATGCTCGAAGACCGCGGTACGAGCGGAGGTGACGCCGATGAGTGACGACGGGACGCCGGTCCTCTCGCTGGAGGACGTCGAGGTCCACTTCGAGGACAAACCCGGCTTGCTGGAGTTCGGCGACGAGACGGAAGTCGTCAGGGCCGTCGACGGCGTGTCTATCGATGTCATGGAGAACGATGTCGTGACGCTGGTCGGCGAATCCGGCTGTGGCAAGACGACACTGGGCAAGACGGCGATCGGCCTCCAGCGGCCGACCGGCGGGAGCGTCAAGTACCGGGGTCACGATATCTGGGACATCAGGGACGGCAACAGCGACGCCGACATCACCTGGCGGGACGTTCGGACGTCCCTCCAGATCATCCACCAGGACCCCGGAAGTTCGCTCAATCCCAATCGCCGTATCCAGACGATCCTCGCGGAACCACTCAAACAGGTCCGACCTGATCTCGGTCGCACGGAGAAGCGCGAGCGGATCCTCTCGCTGCTCGAACGCGTCGGGATGAACCCTGCCCCGGACTTCGCCGATCGATACCCACACCAGCTCTCGGGGGGCGAACAGCAGCGCGTCGCACTCAGTCGGGCACTGTTGATGAATCCCGACGTCATCCTTGCCGACGAGGCAATCAGCGCGGTCGACGTCTCTCTACGGGTCGAGATGATGGACCTGATGCTCGAACTCCAGGCGGAGTTCGACACGTCGTTCATCTTCATCTCCCACGACCTCTCGAACGCGCGGTACTTCACCGCCCATGCCGACGGACAGATCGGCGTGATGTACCTCGGCGAACTCGCCGAGATCGGTCCCGCCGAGGAGATCGTCAACAGTCCGAAACATCCCTACACGAACGTCCTCCGGTGGGCGACGCCTGACCTCTCACTCCAGCAAACGGGCGAGATCCCGATGCGAAAGATCGACGTCCCGGACCCGGTGGATCCACCGTCGGGCTGTCGGTTCCACACACGCTGTCCGGAGGCCCGAGAAGCCTGCCAGACGGAACATCCACCAACGTACAGCGACGACCGCCACCACGTCGCATGCTTCCGCGAGAACGAGGACCACGACTACTGGGAAAGCCCCAAGCTGACGGACTGACAGAGCCCCAAGCTGACGGACTGATCGGGCGTGAGCTACGGACCGCTCGTTCACACCGACTCTGACGGACGTTACCTGTCGACGATGCCAGCTTCGGGATCGGTTATCCGGCCCTCCGGGAACGACCGGAGAAAGGAGCGATCCCACCGATAGAACCCTGTCCACCCTTAATTTCCCCAATATCTTCCGATAATATTATACACGTGGATCCACTCATGGATAGCCATGCGGCGCAAGTCATTGAACGGCCGGTGGGAGTTTTCCGAACGCGACGATCGGACGTGGCTCGACGCCAGCGTTCCCGGTGGCGTCTACACGGATCTCGTGAACGCCGGGGAGATCGAGGACCCGCTCCGCGGGGACACCGAGCTCGACGTCCAATGGGTCGGAAAGACAGATTGGACGTACAGACGGACGTTCACTGTCGACGCCGCGTTCCTCGATCACGAACGCGTCCTGCTGACGTGCGAGGGACTCGACACCGTCGCGACGGTCTCGGTGAACGGCACGATCGTGGGTGAGTCCGAAAACATGCACGTCGGCAACGAGTTCGACGTCCGCGAGGCACTCGAAGCCGGCGAGAACGGAATCACAGTCGAATTCCGCTCACCAGTGGAGTACGGTACCGGGCGGATGGAAGAGTATCCTCACGAGGTGCCATACACTCACTATCCCATCGAACAACCCGGTCGGCCGTTCGTCCGCAAGGCCCAGTGTCACTACGGGTGGGACTGGGGGCCCTGTCTGCCGACGATGGGTATCTATCGGGACATAGCGCTGGTCGGGTACACGGATCCCCGGATCACGTATACGACGACCGAACAGAACCACCGCGAGGGGGCGGTCGACCTCGACGTTCGAGTCGGCCTGGACGTTCCCCGCTCCGGCGAATACGACCTCTCGGCGGCCGTCGACGACGCGTCGACCGCCGAAACGGTCACGCTCGAACCCGGTCGCCAGGCGGTCGAAATGACGATGACAGTACAAGATCCCGACCTGTGGTGGCCCAACGGCTACGGCGATCAGCCGTTGTCACAACTGGAAGTCCGCGTCCAGGGTGAACACGACCAGGACGTAACGACCGAGTCGATCGGCTTCCGCGAGGTGGAACTGGTGGTCGAACCCGACGCGGACGGCACGTCTTTTTATTTCGAGATCAACGGCACCCCGGTGTTCGCGAAAGGGGCGAACACGATCCCCGTCGCCCCGATGTACGGCGACGTCACCGACGATCGGTACGAACATGTGATCCGCTCAGCCGCTGAGGCAAACATGAACATGCTGCGGGTCTGGGGCGGTGGCTACTACGAGAACGAGACGTTCTACGATCTCTGTGACGAGTACGGACTCCTCGTCTGGCAGGACTTCATGTTCTCCTGTTCACTCTATCCGGCGGACGAAGAGTTCCTCGAATCGGTCGAAGACGAGGTCCGCTACCAGGTCCGCCGACTCGCCAACCACCCATCGATCGCCCTGTGGTGTGGGAACAACGAAAACGAGGAAGCACTTCACAACTGGTTCGGCGATCACGACGCCCACGACCGACACGTCGACGATTACGAGGCGCTCTACGAAGAGACGGTCGGGGCGACCTGTCGCGAGGAAGACCCCTCCCGGACGTTCTGGCCGGGTTCTCCCTCCAGCGGGCCCGACGAGGACAATCCATACAGCTTCCAAGCAGGCGACATCCACTACTGGAACGTCTGGCACGAGGGCCAACCCTTCGAGAACTACCTCACGACCGAGCCGCGGTTCGTCTCCGAGTTCGGTTACCAGTCGTTCCCTTCGTTAGACTCCCTGCGGACGGTCCTCGAAGCGGAGGACTTCAATCCGACCGCGCCGCTAATGGAACATCACCAGCGCAATCCCGGTGGGAACGCCACCATCCTCTCTCGCCTGGCCTCGTACTTCCGGTTCCCCTTTGACTTCGAGGACTTCGTCTACCTCTCACAGGTCCAGCACGGTCTCGCGATGAAGACTGCCATCGAGCACTGGCGGCGGCGCAAGCCCACGACGATGGGGACGCTATACTGGCAACTCAACGATCTCTGGCCGGTAGCCTCCTGGGCCTCTATCGAGTACGACGGCAAGTGGAAAGCCCAACAGTACATGGCCCGCCGTCAGTACGCTCCCGTCCTGGTCTCGTTCCACCCGACGTTCGACGGCGACGACGGCCCCGAGAACGCCCAGGCCGATGACGGCCAGCGGGAGTGGGGCGAGGTCACCGCCCAGACACTCTGGCTCACCAGCGATCGACCCGAGCCGGTCTCAGGGGACGTAATGGTAGAGATCGTCGACGTGACGTCAGGCGATGTCCTCGACGAACGGACAGTCGACGTCGATGTCGACGCTGGCGAAAGCACGCCACTGTTGACCGTCGACCGCGAGGAGTTGCCCGACGGCGTCGACACGTCGGCAGTCATGCTCCGTGCCGAGTACGAGGGTCCTGGTGAATCCTACCCCAACGTCGCCTTTTTCGAGGGCTACAAGGCGCTCGAATTGCCCCGGACGGAACTAGACATCGAGATCGACGGGGCCGACGTGACCGTCGAAAGCGAGAGGACCGCACTGTTCGTCGAACTCGATCCCGGCTCACTGATCGGGGCGTTCTCGGACAATTATTTCCACCTGCGGCCCGGCGAAACGCGGACTGTGACCTTCGAACCGACTGACGACAACCGCGACGGCCTGATCGAAGCGCGTCTGCAGGAGGACCTCTCTGTGAGACACCTCCGGGAGACCTACTGAGGACCTTTCGGTGAGACACCTCCGGGAGACCTACTGAGGAACGCATTTCAGTCGTCGCGGCGGAATTCCTCGACGGATCCTCTGTCCGGGAGTGACGACATCGCGCCGACATCGGTCGTCGCGAGCGCGCCGACAGCGTTACCGAAACGGACCGCCTCGCGGAACGACGTTCCCTCGACCAGCGCGGTGATGACGCCCGCAGTAAAGGCGTCGCCGGCACCGGTCGTGTCGACAGCCTCGACATCCACGCTCGGTTCATCGACGGTCCCCGGCCCCCAGGGGGCCGCTTCCGTGGCGAATCCGAAGGTCCCTGCCGACCCACGCGTGAGAAAGACGGTATGTGGGCCGTACTCCGTGATGGGTTCGGCAACCGCCCGCGGTTCGGACTCTCCCTCGAGGAGGATCGACAGGTCCTCGCGATCGGACTTGACCACGTCCGCGTGACCAAACGCCGTTCGTACTGTCGGCTCGAGATCGCTCCGGTCGGGCCAGAGATCAGCCCGCGTGTCCGGATCGAACGAGACCGTACAATCCCGGTTGCCAGCACGCTCCGCGAGGTCCAACATCGCGCTCCGGGACGGTTCCTCACAGAGGAGGACGCCGCCGAAGTGGACTCATTCGAGGTCATCAAGTACAGAATCGTCGATCCACTCCGGCTCGAAGGCCATCGTCGCCGTCCCCTCCTTGTAGAAGACGAACGATTGGTCGGCGTCCGGATCGGTTCCGACGAGCGTATGCGCCGTCTTGTGCTCGGCGTCCCGTTCCAGGAAGCGAGACGGGACGTCGTTGTCGGCCAGGACCCCCTCCAGATACGTGCCGAACGGGTCCGTACCGAGGCGCGACCAGAGGGAGGCCGGTCGCCCCAGGCGAGCCATGGCAACGGCGACGTTCGCCGGCGCCCCACCCGCCCGCCGTTCAAAGGACTCGGCCTCGGACAGTGAGCCCGGTGCAGCCGGAAACATGTCGACGAGCATTTCCCCCGCGATAAGCGTTTGTGAGTGCGTCATGTCAGTCGGTTGTATTTTGTCCATAATGAGTTTGGTGACGCCAGGGGACAGTATCGATCACGTCCAGCAGACGGTCGACCTCACTGGAAGACTGTCCTGCACGTTCCGGATCGAACGAACGGACTGAGTCGAAATTCAGTCGTCGAACGATCGGATCGCCTCGAAACAGGCACCGATCGGGTGATACCCGGGTTCGACTGCGGGACTCTCGTCGGTCTCGTACGGATCGTTTTCCCGGGTGAGTTTCGTGTGGAAGTTGCCGCCCGGCGCGGTCAGGTGTTCCTGGGCGTACGCCCAGAGACGCTCGTACCACTCGAGATAGCCGTCCTCGCCGGTCCGTTCGTACAGCGCAGCGGCCGCGCCGATCCCCTCGGCGACGGGCCACCCGTACTTGTCGTCGACGATCGACTCGCCGTCCGGGTCGAACGTATAGACGAACCCGCCGTACGCGTCGTCCCAGCCGTGATCGACTGCAGCAGTGAACAGTTCTTCTGCCCGGTCTAGCGCCCAATCCGTCCCCGTATACCGGTCGAGGACGGCCAGTAGTTTTGCCCACTCGATGTGATGGCCCGGCTGGTAGCCCCATGGCCGGAAGAGATCAGCCGGCTTGTCACGGTTGTAGGCCATGTCGTGATCCCACTCGTCGGTGTAATGTTCCCACAGCAGACCGTCGTGTTCGGCGGCGAGTTCGACCGTCAGCGCGTGGGCGATCTCACTGGCGCGATCGAGGTACCGTTGTTCGTCAGTCGCCTCGTAAGCGGCCAACATTGCCTCGCAGGTGTGCATGTTGGCGTTCTGCCCACGATACTCGGCTGTCGTCTCGAAGTCGCCGTCGTACTCGCTCCGGCAGAGGTCGTACTCGGGTTCCCAGAAGTGCTCCATCAGCAGCTCGTAGACAGCATCCAGGGAGTCCGCTGCACCCGGGATGTCGGCCTCGACGGCGCGAGCGTACGCCAGCAAGACGAAAGCGTGACCGTAGCACACCCGCTTTCGATCGACCGGTTTCGTTCCGTCGAGAAGCCAGTCATAACCACCGGTCTCAGGGTCACGGTGGCCGGCCTGCAAGAAGTCCACACCCCGGGCCGCGGCCGTCCGGCACCAGTTGGGACCATCGAGACGATCACCGACGCAGAAGTTCACGACGTACCGGCAACTCGCCACCAGATGTTTGGTGTGGGGATCGTATACCTCGCCCGTCCGCTCGTCGAGATTGGCGAGATAGCCGCCATGTCGATCATCCACACCCCGGGGGTAGTAGAACTCGAGGACGGACGCCAACCGATCCCGTAACCAATCGCGATCCTGAAACGACTCGGAAACCATATCCGGGGGATCATCGCGCCGGGAGAAATAGTTTTGGATCAGATCAATCGCTCCCCGGATCCACGGATTCAGCCCCCGAACTCTGTCAGAACAGCAATGGCGTCCCGAGATGTGGATGGCTCCGTACGTACCGACGACTGATCGGCAGGATACGGACCGGAACTGCGGACCCAGGCCACGAACGTGTTTGATTATATCAAACGCCAGACGGTCGGCTCGACCGAAATCTGTCGTTCTCGGATGGGCAAGATTAATAACACAAGTACGTGCGTTATTTTTTCGCTGAGGAACCATTTGCCGCTGTTCCGGTGAGGAACCACTCACTGCTGTCAGCCAGGTCGATTTTTGAGGCAATTTAGTAAAATATCCTTCTATATAAAATAAATTATGTATATTCACACGCTGATCGATAGTTCGGGGACAGACAGACCGCTATCGGAACATATGTCGAAAGCAGATATCCAAAGGGTTCGGCGGAGTATACTGCGAACCCGAGTTTAGCCCGATCTTGGGCGAATAACGTTCGCTCAGCGTGATCACACGATGGAAGTTAACCCAGGCAAAGACGACAAATCTGATTTCAATATTTTTCCGAACTACTTATTTTACGATGTTTTTCTTCCAAAAATATAAATAACAATCCAAAGTAAGTGTAATAAAATAGAATTGCACGGAAATAGTGCGACGACTCCGATTAGATGTCCGATAAGTTCAGTGCGGTGGCCCCAGACCAAAAATAATAAATTTTCTTATTATTACCCCAATCACTATATTTTCTGTTATTTTCTACGCCGGGATGTACAGAGACACATCGTCCGGATCCGGTTATCCCGTAGCACGGAACCGGTCCAATGCAAAGACGATACCGACCGTGAACCGCCTCGGGGTCAAGTGGTTCGAGACGCCGAAGGCGTCTCGTCATCTGCTCACGGCGCTTGCACCGTTCGCAGGTTCGTGGGACTTCGTCCCACGCCCATCACGGAAGACTTCGTCTTCCGTACGACCCCGAGGCTTCCCGTGGATTAGTCGGACACGCCTCGGATACCATCGGGATGGTGCCCTCTCGCGGTATCCGAGGTCACGGTCGGGGCGTCCACGGCCCCCGATACCTGCCGTCGTCGCCCGAAAATCAGAGATTTTCGGGATCACGAGAGACTCCGTCTCTCGGTCGATATCTTCCGTACTTGGGGAAGGCTGTTGAGAGCAGGCACATTCCAGTCTTGATGCTTCCCGATACCTTTCACAGCGATGTTGACGCTCGCACTTCGGTCGGCGTGGTCCTGATGCTGGCACGAGCAGCACTTGAACCGCTTTTTGTTGCGGTTCGCCCGTTCCGTATGTCCACACATCGGACACTGTTGACTCGTGTATTCAGGGTCAATCCACGCTGTTGGCACGCCTTCGAAGGCGGCTTTGTACGAGGTGTAGTATTGGAGCGCACGGAACGGCAGGTGGTGCAAGCGTCGGTTCATCCGCGTGCCGTAGTCGATACTGTCGCGCATCTCTTTGAGGTCTTCAAAGACGATGCATGGGTTCTCGAACTGGTGGCTCCACTCCACGATGTGACGGCTCACCTTGTGGAGTCGGTCACGGACGAACCGTTCTTCCCGACCTTCGAGCGTATCGTGCATACTCGGTTTTTCGGCGTTCTGCACCCGCTTCCGCCTGTAGATGCCACATCCAGCGGCCCGATGACCACACAGTCACCGCACGGCGTCCGCCAGTGGCAGTTCGACCACGAACACCGCCCCGGTTGTATCTGCTCCGCGGGGCAACAGCTGACCGTGCGAGTCTTCCCACTCGTTGCGGCCCGTCACGCGGATTGTCCCCCCGTAATTTTCGACGAGTGTTTCGACCAGATACAACCCGATACCAGTGCCACCAGTGACGCTTTTGGCTCCCCTTCCGAAGATTTCCGCTCTGAGCGGAGGCGCGATCCCGGGGCCGTCGTCCGCGACGACGACTGCAACGGTATCCTCCCGGACGGTCGCCTCGACCGCGACGGTTGGCGACGACGAGTCATTGTGTTCGACGGCGTTGACAAGCAGGTTCCGGAAGACGGAAGAGATCATTTCGTTTGCCCGGACAGTCACGTCCGGGAGAGAACCGCCGATCTCGAAATCGGCATGCGGATACGTCTCGCGTTGTTTGGCGAGTTCTTTCTCGAGATGGGCTTTCAGATCCACGGGCTTGAGATCCACGCCCTCGTCGATACCCAGCGATTCGACGAACTCGCGGGCCACGTCGGTCAGTTCCAGGATGTGACCTGCCGAAGCGAGGATCTGTTCGAGTGCCTGCTCACCGGACTCCTCGATGTGGTCGTCGAGTTCTTGTGCCCACATGTGGAGGACGTTCATGTCGTTGCGGATGTCGTGTCTTACGACCCGGTTGAGGGCTTCGAGTTGATCCGTCCGACGAGCAAGTTTCAACTGATTTCGCTTCTGGTCATCGATATCCAGATGAATGCCTACCGCTCGTTGTGGCTCCCCCTCGTCGTCCCACTCGACAACCGTTCCCATCGTTCGGACCCACTTGTAGTCGCCGGATTTTGTCTTCATCCGGTAGTCACACTGATAGAAATCGGTCCCCTTCGAGACGTGTTCTGCGAGCGCCTCGTCGTGGCGCTGCTTGCCGTCGGAATGGACCAATCGTTCCCAGTCGTCTAACTGATCACCCATCTCTTCGGGCGAATAGCCAAGCATGTTCGCCAGCAGTTCGTCGCGCAACACCTCGTCAGCCTCCATGTCCCAGTCCCAGATGCCGAGTTTTGCCCCTTCGATGGCCAATTTCAGTCGTTCTTCCGTGGCACTGAACCCTTCGTCAGTGTCCCCACCAGTGGTCGAGAGGGATCCAAAACGGCTGGCTGGGTCGATTTCCGTGAACTGACAGTGTGCGTTCTCGAATACCCCCCCATCGTTACGTTCGATGCAGATATCGAGCGTGACAGTCACGGGATGGCCATCCGCGTGCCGGATATCCAATTCGATCGGACTCGATCGCTCCCCGGTGATAAATCGATCGAACGCCGACCGGAAATCTTCCCGGTCAGCCGAATGGACGTACTCGCGAAACGTCTCGCCACAGACGTCGTCTGCCTCGTACCCCAAGACACTGACCCAGGCCTCGTTGACTGCACTGATTTGCCCGCTCCGAGTGAGTCGTTGATACGGATACGGGAGGAATGACTGGTCGACACCCGATGGCTGTGGCGACTGTGTGGAAGGGTCACTCACGAATCCTCACCGTGAAGAACTCTGGAACAGCCTGATACAAGAATGTGCCCCACATTGGCCCCGTAACAGGGGTTGGTACGTCTCACGATCTGAGTTGACCGATACATATACAACCTAATACCTTCATACGAAGGTAGGCGGATGAATTCCTCGACAAGAGACTGGGCCGCCGGTGGGGAGCGACAGTGCCCAGCAGGGAGTGCCACAGCAGCGGCGAGTACACAATGACAGGGAATGACTCGACCGAAGAGAGCGAACAAGACATCCACACGCTGTTAGTCGACGACAGCGAACGATGGGCCTCAGTCGCTGCGAAGCGGATCGAAACCGAGACGGAGGAGATCACTGTCTCGGTCGCGAACGATGCCAACGAGGCGCTCGTCCAGCTCGCGGAGTCCGACCGGGTCGACTGTCTGATCGTGGACTACATGATGCCGGGCATTACCGGCCTGGAATTGCTCGAACGCATTCGCGAGGACCGCCCGGACATTCCGTTCATCCTCATCACCAGTGAGGGAAACGAGGACGTCGCTGCCCAGGCGATCGACGCCGGCGTGACCGATTACGTCGTCAAAGATCCGTCGATCGATCAATCCCCACTCTTTGCCGAGAAAATCGAGTCAGTTGTGCGCCAGCGTCGCTTACAATCCCAACTCGAGGAAAGCGAACAGCGCTATCGGTCTGTCGTCGAGGAGAGTCGTGACGCGATCTGTCTGCTCAGAGACGATCGTGTACAGTTTTGCAACCAGCGCTTTGCTGACCTCACGGGCAAAGACTGTGTGTCCTGGATCGGCGAGGATCTCGTCGAAGACGCGATTCACCCGGACGACCGCAAAGCGGTTCGTGAGGCGTTCGCGAACTGGGACGACGGGAGTTCCGAGCCGGAATTACAGGAGGCGCGCCTTCGCCGTTCCGACGGGACGCTTCGGGTGTGTGAGTTCACTGGTCGACGGATCACCGACGACGGCAAGCCGACACTGCTCGTTTCGATCCGTGACGTGAGCGAACGACGACGCCGCGAGCGTGAGCTACGGTGGGAGCGAGACCTCAATCGAACGGTTCAGGAAGCACTGGTCGAATCTCGGACGCGAGACACACTGGAAGCAGACGTCGTCACCCATTTATACGAGTATGGGTATCCGGTCGTGTGGGTTGCCGAGCGGGCGACCGATGGACTGTCCCCGCGGGCTGTTGGTGGGGATCGCGAGTTTGTCGATGCGATCTCCTCAGCCGCCGAAACCGACGAGGTGCAGGGCGAACCCGCTACGTGGGCTGCCCAGTCGGGAGAGCCACAGTTCGTCCAGGACATCGCCGAGTTGTTTCCCTCGGCGTGGCGAGAAGTCGTCACAGACCACGGGTTCCGGTCCGGCGGGGCGGTCCCGCTCGAACACAACGACGTTCCCTATGGCGTGTTGGCGGTCTATCACGACAAGGAGGACCATTTCGGCGAGACCGAACGCCGGTTGCTCACCGACCTCGGGGATACCGTCGCGTTCGGGATTCACAGCCTCGCGACGGAGAATACCCTCGCTGCAGACCGGACTGTCACGGCCCGGTTTCGCGTCGACGACGACGGGTATTACCTCGCAGACCTCGCGATGGACGGGGCCTTTCGGGACTGCAAGCGGGTCACCGTCCAGGGAACTGTCCCGGACGACGAGGACGGAATCGTCCAGTATCTCCGTATCGAGGGCGCGACGGACGCGATTCAGGACGTACTGGCTGCTCACCCGGACGTGCGGTCAGTCCACGAAATCGACGTCGAGCCACGCAGACTCCAGGTGACGGTCACGTGCCCCAGTCCGGAAGCCCATCTCGCGTCGCGGGGCGTCGTCGTCGATACCACGACCCTCGACAGCAACGGTGCCGTCGTCGAGGCACAGCTCCAATCCCGGGAGACCGTCACACCGACACTCGAGCGATTGCAGGCGGCGTTCGAGGACGTCTCACTCCTTGCGATCGGCGACGAGGAAGCGAGTGATCCCGGCAGCGAGCTGCGAGCGGCCCGACTCACCGACAAGCAACGCCAGGCCCTCCGTGCGGCGTACCACCACGGGTACTTCGAACAGCCCCGCGGGGCCACCGCGGCGGAAATCGCGGAGACACTGGGCGTTGCGCACTCGACGTTCCTCCAGCACCTCCACCGCGCCCAGCAGAAGGTCTTCGAGACTCGCTTCGAGTGAAACTCCGCCGGCGCCATGGGTCACGCTCTACGGTCGAGAACCCCAGCCCTATTCTCAAATATGATTCTTTACTGTCGCGCCAGAGCGAGGCAAGATACCACAGCTCATGTCGAAAAGACCGTCGGTACCGGGCCGACGAGATACCTTCATATGAAGGTATTTGGAGTGATAGAGAAGCCTGGGCAGCGATCGCCTCTACAGGAGTATATTGCTGGTTTCGGAGTGGCGCGCTATCGCAGACAGCCTTGCTTCCGGGTTTTTTGCGAGTACATCGAACGGCTCGTGGGCAGATCACGGCCAACATACCGTCACACGAAGATATTCTACTTTTGTGTATACAAACGAATATCCATGGTATGTTCGGACCTGCGCGGACACGAAGTGCGATTCTCCTAACTTTCAACACTGATAACTCAGGCGATGGGAAACGGCGATGGGAGGTCCTCCCTCCAGACGAGTATGGGTCGAGTACAGCCGCCGCGACATGGCGTCGTGACTGTCCAGGGCCTGCCAGCGATCGATCACGGAAGGTGAGTCGATGAAACTCCGCGCGCTCGCGCTTTCGACACTGATGGTCATGTCGGTGCTTGCTGTCGGCGTCTCGTTCGGAACGGGCGTAGCCGCCGCAAACACGGGTGGCGGTGCAGGAAACACGGCCGTCAGTTACTCGTCGGCGTCAATCTCGCCGACGACACTTCCGAAGGGAAGCGCTGTCGACGCTAACATCACCGTCAGTAACTCCGACAGCAGCCAGCAGACGTACAACGTCTCCGTGAGCGTCGACGGGACCGTCGAACAGTGGAAAAACGGGACGGTCGCGGCGAACTCGAACACGAATATCTGGATTCAGGAGACGCTCTGGGACGTTGGCGACCACACCGTCACGGTAGCGGGCGGGTCCACGAGCGCGAGCGAGACGGTGACAATCGAGGCAGCCAATCCCAAATACCACGGCGGGCCACGGAACCTCGGACACTACCCGAATCAGATAGGACCGACCAGGGAACCCGTCGAGCAGTGGAACATCTCGGACGGGACGCCGCACGTGATGCAATCGACTATCGTGAACGGGACGCTCTACACCGCGTTCCACGATGGCGGCCAACTCTACGCACTCGACCCCGAGACGGGAGCAGTGAAGTGGAGCGCCACACCTGGCGGGACTTCTGGTTCGACGTGGACGACACCCGCCTACGCGAACGGTGTCCTCTACATCGGCAGTAACGACTACAAACTCCACGCAATCGACGCCGAAAACGGAAACGAACTCTGGAACTACCAGACACAAACGAACGTTCGGTCGGCCCCAGCGGTCGTGGACGGCGTGGTCTACTTCGGGTCGAACAATCGCAACATGACGGCAGTGAACGCCACCACCGGCGAGGAACTGTGGCACCATACCCTGTACGATCCCGTCCTCGTCGAATCGAATCCGGCAGTGGTCGACGGCGTGGTCTACTTCGGAAGTGGGAATTCGGGTGGCGGTTACGGTTACGGCGGTAATGTGACCGCGCTCAACGCGACGACCGGGGATCTGGTCTGGAAGTACTCGGTGCCCATCGGCATCCAGTCTGACGCGACAGTGGTCAACGACACGGTGTTCATCGGTGACGACAACGGAAACGTCTACGCCCTGAACGCGACCGACGGAACAAAACGCTGGGACTACACCCTGTCAGGTGAAGTCGACAGCGGACAGGTCTACGCCGACGGCACACTCTATGCGTCCAGTCGCGGGGGCAACCTCACCGCGCTGAACGCCTCTGATGGAACCCTCAAATGGGAGTACACGGGAAGAGACTTCCGAGGTGCGCCAATCGTGGTAGACGACGTCGTCTACGTCATGGACTTCGGCAATGCGTCGGTCCATGCCTTCAACGCGACCGACGGCACAGAACTCTGGGCCTACGATTCACCGACGGGCAATCTCTACGCCACGCCACTCGTCTGGAACGACACCTTGTATTACGGGTCGGGCAGTGCCTTCTACGCGCTCGCGGAACCAGCGCCGTCGATTACGAACGTCACCGTTACCAATCCCTCGGCTCAGAACCTGGAGATTAGTTTCGACTCGTCGCTCCAACTCTCGACGATTTCGGTGTCGATCAGCGGTGCCGAGTCCGCGACGCTGACCGAGAGTGACTTCACCGAGAGCGGTAGCGGGCCGTTCACCTACACCGCCTCCTACAGCGGGTCGACGAACGGTGACTACACTGCGACGGTCGACACGGCAATCGGACCGGACGGCAGAGACGGCGCGAGTGGCGAATCCGACAACGCCAGCATCAGTATCACCCAGATCACGGACTGGAACGACCTCAACAACGTTCGCAATGATCTCGACGGCGATTACGTGCTGGCTTCGAATCTGGACAAGAACAGTGCCGGGTATAGCTCGGTAGCCAGTGGTTCCGCCAACGGGGGCGCTGGCTTCGACCCGATCGGCGACTCCAGCACACCCTTCACTGGAACCTTCGACGGCAACGACTTCACTATCGCGAACCTGACGATCGACCGACCGGGTGAGGATTTCGTCGGTCTTTTCGGGAACGTTAGCACTACCGGAACGATCGAGAACGTCAGTCTGGAAGCCGTCGCTGTCACTGGTGGCCAAGAAACCGGGGGCCTCGCTGGCAGAAGTAACGGAGTGGTGAGTCGCTCGTCGGTGGAGGGAACTGTTGATGGATCCGATTGGGTCGGCGTCGTCGTCGGCACCAATTACGGAACAGTGACTGAAACCTACGCGACAGGGTCAGCTACTGTGGATACCCAAGACGTCGGAGGCCTCGCCGGCTGGAACAATGGCACGATCGAGGACTCCTACGCGAATAGCACCGTTACTGGTCCGGCTTCGTACACGGACTCGGGGGCTGGTGGGCTGGTCGGGCAAAACAAGGGCACAGTTGCTCGGTCCTACGCGACGGGCGGCGTTTCCACCGGCGCTGGTGATGTCGGCGGCCTTACCGGGGTCAACTCCGGTTCGGTAACCGACTCGTATTGGGACGCGAACACGACCGGTCAGCCCACCTCGGCCGGTGGCACCGGGCTCACGACCAGCCAACTGAAGGCAAACACCAGCCTCGCGTTCGACTTCACGAACACGTGGGGCGTCGTGGACAACGCTACTCACATCTCGTACCCGTATCTACTGAACAACGCCCAGTCGCCCGCGCCGGGACTGGCAACTGCCGGGTCCGGGACCGGAGATCTCTACGCCGGAGGGTCGGGTACCGACAGCGACCCATACGAAATCGCGAACTGGACACATCTCGACAACGTGCGCCAGAACCTCGGTGCGAACTTTACGCTCGTCGCCGACCTGAATGCCACGACTGCGGGCTACGATTCGGTGGCAAGTCCCTCGGCCAATGGCGGGGCTGGCTTCGACCCGATCGGGACATTTGATCTCTCGAAGGACACCGAGTTCACAGGAACCTTCGATGGGACCGGTCACATCATCGAGAACCTGACGATCGGCCGGTCGACTGAGGATTACGTCGGTCTGTTCGGAGCCGTCGAAAGCAACGGAAAAGTTGCGAACACCAGTCTCGATGCGAGTGTTATCGACGGTTCGAGTCGTGTCGGGAGCCTCATCGGGCTGAACTACGGCCTGGTGAAACACTCCTATGTGACAGGGACCGTAACTGGCTCCAAGTACGTGGGTGGTCTCGTTGGGGTAAATCGGGGCACGCTAACCAGGTCATATACGACAGGGAACGTGACCGGCTCCGAGTATGTCGGTGGGCTCGTCGGGCAAAACCACGACACTCTGAACAGGTCATATGTCTCGGGGAACGTGACTGGTTCCCAATATGTGGGTGGCCTTGTCGGCCAGAATCTGGGCACAGTGGCTGACGTGTATTGGGACGAGAACACGACCGGACGGTCGGCTGGCATTGGATTTAATGGCGGTTCCACGACGAACGTGACTGGCCTCTCGACGGCGGAACTGAAAGGCGACCCCGCAAAGACGAACACGAACTTCGACTTCCAGAACACGTGGGATGTCCTGGACAACTCTAGCCACGTCTCGTACCCGTATCTGCTGCAAAACACCCAACAGCCCGCGCCGGGGCTGGCAACAGCCGACTCCGGGACCGGGGATCTCTACGCCGGAGGGTCGGGTACCGACAGCGATCCCTACCAGATCGAGAACTGGAATCACCTCAACAATACACGCCAGAATCTCGATGCCAGCTTCACGCTCGTCGCCGACCTCGACGAGAACACGGCGGGGTACGACGCAGTCCACGACGCCCAGAAGGGCTTCGACCCGATCGGTGGCTACAGTACAGGATTCACCGGGACGTTCGACGGCAACGGCTCCACTATGGCAGACCTGACCATCGATCGTCCCGCCGAAAACGAAACAGCGCTATTCAGATACGTTGGCGCCAGCGGAACACTGACGGACGTCACCGTCGAGAACGCTTCCATCTCCGGGAACTGGGAGACCAGTGTGCTCGTCGGTGACCTCCGCGGGAGCGTGACGGAGAGCATAGTGTCCGGGACAGTGTCGGGAGTCCACAACGTCGGCGGACTGGTCGGGTACAGCTGGAACGGAACGGTGACGAACGCGAGCGCAAACGTGACCGTCACCGGCACCGAGAACCTCGGCGGCCTCGTGGGCTTATCTGACGGGTCAGCCGGTGAAATCCGTTCTTCACACGCGATCGGGGATGTCACCGGATCGGGAGACTGGGTCGGTGGTCTCGTCGGGGAATTGCTCGGTGGAGGAGTGGTCGAAGACTCCTACGCGAGCGGTGCAGTGTCCGGCAGAAACCAGGTTGGCGGGCTTCTCGGCCGGAATGAGGGGTCGGTTATCGATTCGAACGCGAGCGGCCAGGTCAACGGGACAGGTGACTACGTCGGCGGACTCGTCGGGTCCAGTCCAGGGTCTGTCGAGAACGCAACTGCGAGTGGTGACGTCAATGGCACTGCACACGTGGGTGGTCTCGTCGGGTGGCTCTCCAGTAACGTGACTGAATCGACCGCCACTGGTGCCGTGACCGGCGACGGTACGTATGTTGGGGGTCTCGCTGGGGAACTCAACGGGAGTCACGTCGTCGAAAATTCCCACGCGAGCGGCACAGTATCCGGCGGAGACCAGACCGGTGGTCTCCTCGGCCGGAACGAGGGGAGTGTGCTCGATTCGACCGCCACGGGCAACGTTACCAGTACCGAAGACTACGTCGGCGGACTCGTCGGATCCACTCTGGGGCCCCTTCGCAACGTCTCCGCGAGTGGTGACGTCACGGGTAATGGGACTTCCAGCAACACAGTGGGCGGTCTCGCCGGCTACAGCGAGGGATCCGTCAGCAACGCGACGGCAAGCGGGTCCGTCAGCGGAACTGGCGAAGAAATCGGTGGCCTGATTGGCAGGCTCCACTCGGGTGCAGTCCTCGCGGACTCCACGGCGACCGGCACCGTCACCGGCTCCGATTATAACACCGGGGGCCTCGTCGGGCAGAATGGGGGGACGATATCCGCGTCCGTCGCGGCCGGGGACGTTACGGGCACCATCAATGCAGGGGGACTCGTCGGGGTCAACCTCGGCATCGTAAACCGGTCCGCTGCGATCGGGAACGTCACCGGTGAGAGGCGGGTCGGTGGCATCGTCGGGGGCAGTACTGGTACGCTACTGGGATCCAACGCGACGGGGGCCGTGACTGGCACCCGATCGGTCGGTGGCCTCGTCGGTGC
Organism: Halorhabdus amylolytica; assembly: GCF_004944975.1. Taxonomy (GTDB): domain Archaea; phylum Halobacteriota; class Halobacteria; order Halobacteriales; family Haloarculaceae; genus Halorhabdus; species Halorhabdus amylolytica. Next base: position 22,327 of record NZ_SPQG01000011.1, on the reverse strand, counting down.
GCAGCTGGGCGGATCGATCCGGGCTTCGAATGCCAGCGGACCCATCACCGGCAATCAAAGCGTCGGCGGCCTCGTCGGCGCGAACGGGGCCGAATCGTTGGGCCCGGGAGGGACGATCGAACACTCGACCGCCAGCGGATCCGTGACTGCCAAGGCCAGCGCGACAGTCCCGACGCAGTTCGGCGGCCTCGTCGGCCAGAACTACCAGGGCACCGTCACCACCTCGAACGCCACCGGTGATGTGATCGCTGGCGACGCCACCAGCGTCGGCGGCCTCGTCGGATACACCAACGGGACGGGCGCGAGTGCGGTCGTCAACGTCTCGTATGCGACCGGGAACGTGAGTGGGGCCGAGGATGTCGGCGGCCTCGTCGGGACCAGCCTCAATACGACCGTCAACCAGACCTACGCGACGGGGAGTGTCACCGGTGACAGAATGGTCGGCGGTCTCGCGGGGAACGCGACCGGCTCGAACAACGAGGTAGCCAACTCGTTCGCGGCCGGGACAGTATCGGCGACCGGAACGCCGGTCGGCGGCCTGATCGGGAACACCGAGAGTACGACGGTGACCGACGCCTACTGGGACGTGAACACGACTGGCCAGGACACCTCGGCCGGCAACGCGACCGGGCTCACGACCAGCCAACTCAAAGCGAACACCAGCCTCGCCTTCGACTTCGGAACCACGTGGGATATCAAAACTGGGACCGAGATCTCCTATCCATACCTGCTGAACAACACACAATCGCCCACGCCTGGGCTGGGAACGATCGACACAACCCCACCGTCCATTTCGACGTTCAGCGTCACCAACCCCTCGGGACAGGACGTGCAGGTGAGCTTCGATGCCGACGAGCAACTCTCTACCATCGAGGTCGCGCTCACCGGCACCGAGTCGGCCACGCTCACGACGAGTGACTTTACCGAGACAGACAACGGCGAGGGCACGTACACCTACGAAGCCACGTACGCGGGAAGTAGTGACGGCAACTACGCGGCCACGCTGGAGACCGCCGAAGACACCGTCGGTAACGACGGTGCCAGTGGCCAGTCCGACACGGTCGAGGTCGATACGTCCGACGACGGTGACGATGGTGGTGACGGTGACGATGGTGATGACGGCGATAACGGTGACACTACCACCGAAGAAAACGACGGTGACACCACCACCGAAGAAAACGACGGTGACACCACCACCGAAGAAGACGACGGCGAGACTACCACCGAAGAAGATGACGGTGACACCACCACCGAAGAAGACGACGGCGAGACTCCCACTGATGAGGAGCAACCCAGTGGGGAAACGACTGCGGGGGAACGGTGGGTCGAACCATCCGAACTGCAGACAGTCAACATCGTCGATGTTCGCCTGGAAACAGAGCCAGCAAACAGCGTGAAGACGACGAGCATCGTCACGCTCGAGAACCCCGCAACGATCGACCGGACAGTCGACGTCCGCTTCGTCATCGACGGCGAAGTCGCCGAAGAACGTGCAGTGACTGTGCCGGCCGAAGAGCGGCTGAACGCGACTTACACCGAAATCGTCGAAACAGCGGGAACTCACGAGGTCGCAGCTAACGTCGGGACAGAAACGGAAGACGGTGGATTCGTCCGAACGTTCGATTTCACTATCGGGACGGTCGAACTCGATCAAGATGGGACGGAGATCGCCAGTTCCAGTGCCGACCTGCCGTGGCTGGATGCCCAAGACGAATCGGCGGCTGGAGAAAGTGACGACGCAGTCGCGGACGACAGTGACGATGGCAGTGGCATCCTGCATCTGATCGTCGGGATCGGGATCGTGGCTCTCGTGGTTGTCGTGCTCGTCGGCGCCTATGTCCGACGTCGCAAAACCGCGTAACAACAACACAGTCAGCGGACTGCCGACGATTCGTTTGTGACGTTGTCAGTACTCCCAATCGCAATGACGTGGTCGGGCTGAATAGTAACAGTCGGAGGTGAATCGAAAGACGACACCTTCACGCAGTCGAACTGTCTCGCGTCTGCTGGCCGAGCGCCCGGGCGATTGCGATCACAAGCCCCAACCCGGCCTGAACGTCGGGATCACGGGTGGCCTTCAACAGCCCGATCGCACCGATCTGCTCGGGATCCTCGCTGGTTGCTTCGCCCAGCGCCGCCAGGACGTCCTCCAGTCCACGCGCGACATCGTCGTCCGCCGCCGTGTCGGCGACCTCGCCGAGTCGGGATCCGGTCGAGGCCAGCGACATCACCATCTCGTCGTCCATCGCCGCACTTGCCAGCGACGCGATTTCGGCCACTTCGAGCAGATCGTCCAGCGTACCCGTCCGCTGCAACTCGGCGACCTTCTCGACGCCCTCGGCGAGATCGTCGGCGTTTTCGCCGACCGCCTCACCAAGCTCGACGGTTTCGTCAGTCGCCATGCCGTCGGCGGCCATCGCGAGGTTGGTGCCGGTCCCAGCCAGCGACTGGACCATCTCGTCGTCCATCGCCGAGGTGGCGACATCCGCGGCGTCCAGCAGGTCGTTGACCAGCCCGAGGCGGTCGAGCAGCCGCGCGACTTCCTCGGGATTGTCTTCGACCAGCGATTCGAGATCGGCCGATACGTTGGTCCCGTCGTCCGTCGCCGCCGTTTCGGAGTCGCTCACACGAACCACCTCACAGCAGTCCCCTGGCGGTCAGCCAGTAGGACTCGTTGTAGCCCAGTTTCGCCCAGTGGACGGGTTTGGATGGTTCGCGCATCGTCGGCTCGTCGCCGTACCCGAACTCGACGAACGTCGCCTCGTCCATGCCGGTCTCGATGAAGCAAACGGTCTTGCCGTCGTACACCGAGGTCGGCGTCTGGCCGCGAACCCGGCTGGCGATCCGATCGGCGACGACGCCCGCCTCGTAGTGAGCGACGCTGCCGGCCTTGCTCGTGGGCACGTCGGCCACGTCACCGATCGCGTAGACGTCTTCGGCGTGTTCGGCCTCCAGTGTCGCCCGATCGACGTCGATCCAGGTGTCGCCCAGTCCGGCCTCGCTGATCAGATCGCTGGCAGTATGCGGCGGGATCGCAACGAGGAGGTCGTAGTCGAGTTCGTTGCCCTCCATCGTCTCCAACACCTGCGCGTCGGGATCGACCGTCTCGGCGTTGAAGAACGTCTCGACGTTGATGTCCCGCTCCTCGAGTTTGGGGGTCGCCCAGTTGGCGACCGATTCCAGCCCGTGAGCCCGCTGAATCGGGTAGGTATACGTGATCTCGACGTCCTCCCGGAGCCCGCGCTTGCGCAGCCAGTCGTCGGCCATGAAGACGAACTCCAGGGGGGCCGCCGGACACATGTGGGGCACGCCGATGACCGACAGCACGAGGTGACCTTCCTCGAAGTCGGCGAGTTCGTCCCGAAGAGAGTCGGCGCCCTCGGGCCCATAGAAGTGATGGCCGCCCTCGGCGAGGCCGGGGAGCTCCTCAGGGTCGAGGTTTGCGCCCGTTGCCATCACGAGGTGGTCGTAGGCGAGGGAGTCGCCACCCTCGAGGGCGACGGACTTTCCGTCGGTGTCGATCCCCGTCGCGCGATCGACGCGGAGGTCGACACGGCGATCGAGGAGATCCGAAAGCGGGCGCCTGGCCGCCTCGACGGTCTTCTTCCCGAAGGGGACGTAGAGGTAGGCGGGTTTGTAGTACTGGTACTCGCCGTCGTTGATCACGGTCACGCGGGCGTCGCCGGCGTCGATCGCCGACCCGAGTCGCTCGGCGAGGCGGTTTGCCAGGACAGTGCCGCCGGTGCCGCCACCGACGACGACGATCTCTTCGGTCATGTAGTCTCGACGTAGATGGCCCAGTGGTCGTCGTGTTCTTCGATTTCGAGCAGTTCGTGACCCGCCTCATCGAGCCACTCGGGCACATCGTTCTTCGAGCCCTCGTCGCTCGTCAGCAGTTCGATCACGGTCCCGGCTTCGACTTCTTTGACTTTCCCGATGAGGTCCATCAACGGACCGGGGCAGGTTGCGCCGCGCGAGTCGAGTTCGACGTCGGGGGATGGTGTGTCACTCATATCGGTCACCTTAGACGAACAGCACCTGTTTGTCCGAGGCACGGTTCAAGAAGCCGGCGACGCCCAGCGTGTCGTCGAAGACGTCGACGTAATCGTCGAGATCCGTATCCATGATGTCCATGACCATCTCACAGGCGTAGACCTCCAGCGGACCGATCCCCTTCGCGCGCTGGAGTTGCTCGAAGAACAGCGGCACCTCGTCGCCGCCGGACTGCAACATCGCCTCGCCGGCAGGGCCGGCCACCTGAAAGTCGCCGCTCTCGACGCGGTCTTTCTCGAAGGCCGAAAGGCCGTTCATCGTCACGAACACCTGCACGGGCGTGTCCGAAGAGGCCGCGATCGAACTGATCATGCTGACTGCCTGTACACGCTCCAGCTCGCCGGATGCGAGGACGACTGCGTATCCTGTCATAGCTGTCTCACAGGAGATGCTTGGTCTGGAGACTTTATAGTATTTCGCAATCATTCCAAGATAGTGAGAAGGGTGGCTAGCAGTATCGTGGCCATTGAGACATACTAACACGGGAGGAGATCCACTCGGTCGTTTTTTGGCACGTCCGGTCCTGTGTCCGACAATGACCGTCCGCGAGGTGGCTGCCCGGGCCTACAGGGAGGGGCTACCGGCACTTTCGGCCAGCCTCGTGGGCGGCCTGCTCGCTGGCGTCGTCCTCGGCGGGATGCGGACAGAACTCACCGCCATCGACGGGTTGCTCGTGTTGGTCCCGGCGTTGCTCGCCACTCGGGGGAACGTCTACGGTTCGCTGGGGGCAAGGATCGCAACCGCGCTCCATCAGGGTCTGCTCGAACCCCGCCTGAGAGAGGCCGACGACCGCCTGCTGCGAGCGGTCGCGGCAGCGATCGCCAACGGTCTGCTCGCCAGTGCGTTCGCGGCGGTCGTGGCGACAGCGGCACTCGCTTGGCTGGTTCGACCCGCCGCAGGCCTGCCAATGCTCGTGGCCGTCGCCGTCATTTCCGGCTTGCTCTCCGGACTTGCGCTGACGACGACGGTCGTCCTGTTCGTCTTCGCTGGCTTCCGTCGCGGGTACAATCCCGACACGCTGGTCGGTCCGCTGGTCACGACCGCGGGCGACGTCTTCGGGATAGCCGCCCTGTTGATCGCTGCCAGGCTCGTCATCTGGGGGGGTGGCTAACCGTGGCCCGGACCGACTGGACGGTGCGAGCCATCACGCGGGCGATGTTGCCAGTGTTACTCGTATTGACCACGATCGAGATCGGCAGCGGCCTGGTTCTGGAACGCTTCGAGGCCGAGCTGCTTGCCTATCCCTCCCTTCTGATCCTCGTGCCCGTCACGATCGGGACAGCGGGCAATCTCGGATCGATTCTCGCTGCGCGGCTCTCGACGGCGTTTCATCTCGGGACACTCTCATTCGCCGTCGACGACGATCGCCTGCTGGGCAATGCCATCGCCACGGTCGCACTCGCGCTTTCGGTCTTTCCGGTGATCGGCGTCGGTGCCTGGGGACTGGGTGTCCTCACTGGCGGGCCGGCCCTGCCAGTGACCACGGTGCTTGCGGTTGCCGTCACCAGCGGCGGGCTGCTGTCGATTCTGGCCGTCGCGGTAACAATCGTAGCGACGTACGTCGCCTACCGGCTGGAACTCGATCCCGACGACGTGGTGATCCCCGTCGTCACGAACGTCTGTGACGTGCTTGGCGTGGTGGTGCTGTTCGTCGTCGTCCAAGTACTGGTGTAGCGACGAGTCCCGCTTCGGCGGAGAAACCTGATTATACGCTGAACAGGCGCAATACCACGGCCTTCAGGCCGTGGATACGCGCCGTCACTCAGTGCCACGTTCCACCGATACCGACAGGGCCGGATATTCCACCGTCACCAACCACCAATCTTTACATGAGACGCAAGTATAAGTGATTATAGTGGCGTTCCACGGATGCTGGAGGTTCACCGCACCCACCGGGCGCGAATCCGCAACCACTCGCAGGTGGCGGAGTCGCTTGACCGGCACGGGTGGAGTGCCAGCAAACTCTGGAACGTCGCCAACTACTACTCCCGAGAAGTCTGGGAGGAGACGGGCAAGATTCCCGACCACGAGGAGTTGAAAACCGAGTTGAAGGAACACGACAAATACCGAGGACTGCACAGTCAGTCCAGTTCGTTCGAAAGACGAAGTCTTTCGTGATGCCAAAAATCTCCGATTTTTGAGCACAGCGGGTTCTGGAGGAACTCGCTGAAGCCTTCAACTCGTGGTACTCCAGCGACGACGACCGGGACAATCCGCCTGGCTACCGCAAACAAAACTACTACGACAACAACGGCAATCGCGTCCACGAAGAACACCCGCGTTCGACGGTGACGTGGAAACAGAACGGCATCCGCCACGACACCAAGAACAACCGTGTTCGACTCTCCAAGGGCGCGAACCACAAGGAACACCCCCGAGCGCGGGAATACATCCTCGTCGAATACGAAACCCGGCCCGGCGTCACGGTCGAGAACCTGCAACAAGTCAGGGCCGTCTACGACCAAGCGAAGGAACGATGGGAACTGCATCTCGTCTGCAAAGACGAGATCGAGACGCCCGACCCTCCCGGTAACGAGACAGCGGGCATCGACCTCGGTATCAGCAACTTCGCGGCTATCGCCTACAGTACCGAAGACGCCGACCTGTACCCCGGCAACCGCCTGAAACAGGACGGCTACTACTTCCCGAAAGAGATCGCCAAGTGCGACGACAGCAGTAGCGACAGGGTCACTCGATTGCACAAGAAGTGGTCGGAACGCCGTGCCCACTTCTTCCACGCCTTAGCGAAACACATCGTTGAACGGTGTGTCGAGAAGGGCGTTGGCCGCATCAACGTCGGAGACTTGGAAGGCGTGCGCAAGGACGAGAACGGCGACTCGAAAAACTGGGGCAAGCACGGGAATCTTGACCTACATGGGTGGGCGTTCGATCGGTTCACCAACATCCTCGAATACAAAGCAAAGGTCGAGGGGATCGAGGTCGTGGGAGTGTCCGAGCGAGACACGAGCAAGACGTGTTGCATCTGCGGGAAGGAAGACGACAGTCAGCGCGTCGAACGCGGATTGTACGTCTGCGAGACGTGTAATGCGGCGTTCAACGCGGACGTGAACGGGGCGGAGAACATCCGTCTGAACATCACCGAAAGTAACTCCGAGTCTGCACCCAGTCTGGGTGAGGATAGGAGTACCGGCTGGTTGGCACAGCCCGGAGTCTACCTGTATGACCTCTCCGGCGGATTCCAACCGCAGGAACAAGTGGTAGACTCCAAACCGTAATATCCCAACTGCGGTCGGGATTCCTCCGCCTTCAGGCGGAGGCGGATGTCAACCAGTGTCGATCCCGTCGACAGGAACCCCTCGCTCGTCGAGCGCCCCGAGCACGTGGGGGAGGTCGATCCCGTCCAGAACGTCGACGACCGTGAGTTGCGGGTGGTAAGGGACGTCCCGTCCCGTTGCAAGCTCGCGGAAACTGGGAATTGCATCCCCGACGGCGACGCCGTCGACGTCCGTCGCGACGGCCGCGGCGTACAGCGCGTGGTACGCGCCGATCCCGCTACCCACGAAGGAGACGGCGTCGGCATCGGTCTCCGTGCGGAGGAAGTCGACGCCCCGGAGCACGTCGAAGACGCGCATCCCCAGCAGCGAATTGCCGAGCAACAGCGCGTCGTGGGCGAGTTTGAACTCGGTCTCGTAGATCCCGTCGTCGTCTTCGACCCAGTTCGGCACTGGGATCCGGCGGTTCCGGACGGCCCCGACGCCGCGCGGATCGAAGACGAACGCGGCCCCGCGCCCCCGGGCGAGCGATGCGACCTCGTCGCGACGCTCCGAGAGTTCCTCGGTTCCCTGTTCGTAGCAGACCATGGCCGGAGCGCCCGTCGGCGTGTCGGGGTCCGAGACCAGAACTCCCGCGACCACGATGTCGGGGTGGCGTTCGGTCTTGAACCAGACGTGTTCGATGTCGAGTCCGTCCACAGTGGCCTGACCGACGATGCGCGGGTGCAGGTCACACCCCCTTCGGTCGAGGTCGAATGCTTCGAGGAGTTTCTGGCGGAGGCGCTGTGGATCCGTTCCCCCGTTCGAGACAGTCGAGGAGGTCACATCGGGGAATCGCGCTGCAACGTCCGCGCGGATCAGGTCGGTGATCGTCCGTTCGTCGGGGGAGGCTTCCCTGACGCTTCCCGAGGGCGTACACTGAAGGGTGGCTGCATCGAGCGTCGGCAGATCCTCGTGGGGCCGGAAGGCACCGTCGCCGAGGGTGTCGCATAGCCACTCGAAGACACCCTCGCCCAGTCCGTATATCGAGGTGTGTGACGCGTCGGCGGTCACGAGGTCTACCCGGTCCGTGGCGTCGAAGTGACCGTACAGCCGTCGGACCTGCTCGACCGTCTCGTGGACACCTTCGATCGGGAAGTATCGGTCCGACGTCGCCGCACCGACGCAGATCGGTCGGGGTGCCAGCCCGGCGAGGAGGTCCGGGAAGTCGATCCCCGCGTCGACCGCGCCCGCGAGCGCTTGCTCGGCGTGGGTCCGGCGACCAGTTTGCAGCCACTCGCGGTGGGTCGAGATCGCACAGCAGGGGGCGATGGCGTCGACGCGGTCGTCGAGCAATCCGAGGTAGATCGCCTGCGTGCCGCCGCCCGACGCTCCGACCGCGGCGAGTCGGCTCTCGTCGACGTCGGGTCGCCCCGCGAGTGTAGTGAGTGCGCACCGATTGTCATGGACCATGTACCGCGCGAGGTTCGTGCCGGCGTAGTAGCACTGCTGTCCGGCGTAGGCATGGGCAAACGTCCCGCCGCCTCCCTCGACGATCGCCTCGCCGGTCTCCGGATCGCGGTACTGATCGCGCTCCCCCTGACAGATGGGGTCGACGACGAGGACCACGAACCCGTTCAGCACGAGTTCGATACACGCCCGCTGGTTGTCCGGCTCGGTCTTCGGGTCTTCGAGGTGGCCACAGAGGAAGAGCACGCCCGGGTGTGGCCCCTCGCTTTCGGGTACGTAGCAGTTCGCCGACACATGAACGTTCGAGTGACTTTTGATCGTGAGTAACTCGATCGCGTACCCGTCGCGCTGGATGCGGCCGGTCCGCTTGACCGGTGGCTCAGACACGGGATCGGGCAGGCCGCCGACGGCCGCCCTGAGCCACTCGCAGACGGCCTCGCGGTGGGCCTCGACCGCCGCCCGGGAATCGATAGTCTCCCGGTCGGACACTGCCGCACTGAGTCGATTTTCCGCCCTTGCGAGGAGGTATCGCGAGAGCTGATCGGCGACGTCGTAGGTGCCGTTCAACCCCTCGTCGAACCCGTCCATGTGAGGGTGCCCACTGCTGGGTGGGGCAAAAGCGTTCCTCCGCTGGTGGCTTTCGGCGACCTCGTCCGCTCAGGCCAGCGCCCGCAGCGTGCTCCAGAAGTTCGGCACGTCCTCGCCGCGCTCGACGCGGACCGGGGTGAACCCGGCTACGCGGGCGCCTTCGATGTCGGCGTCGCTATCGCCGACCATGACGTACTCGTCGGCGTCGATCACTTCGCGCGCACGTTCGAACATCGCCGCGTCGGGCTTGTGCGCGCCGACGTCGTAGGAGACGATCACGGTCTCGAAGTAATCGAGCAAATCGTGGTGTTCGAGTTTCGCGCGCTGGACATCGGCGACGCCATCGGTCAGCACGCCCAGGGCGTTCTCTTCGTCGAGTGCATCGAGACTCGCGCGAGCGTCCTCGCTCACCGTCGTTCGCTCACACTCGGCTCTGCGTAGCGCATCAACCAGTTCGTCCGGGTCGGCGTCGACATCCTCGTGCTCACAGACGGCCGCCATCCCGGCCCGGTAGGGCTCAGGTTCGAGTGCGTCGAAGTGCTCGCCGAACGTCGACAGGTAGCGCTCGCTCGCGGCGGCGGGATCGGGGACGTGCCCGGCCAGGACATCTTCGACGATCTCCTCGTATGGCTCCTCGAACGTGAGCAGGGTTCCGTCCAGGTCGAAGTAGATCGCCGTCGACATGGAGTCAGGAGTCCCCGTCGGGATCGATCGGGCGACCGTCCTCGGTCGGGGGTGCGACGTGATCGATGAACGATTCCACGTCGGGTTCTTCGACGCGGACACTGACGTGAATCTCGCCGAGTTCGTCCGGTTCGCCGACCGAGAACGTCACGACGCCCTCGAAAGCCGCCTGCTTCTTCAGCGTGAAACTGAACCGATCGCCCTGCAGATTATCGAAGAACACACCCCGTGCCGTGTCGAGGATCTCCCGGCGGTGGAGCAGTTCCGAGCAGTGTTCGAGGTCGTGTGTCTCGGCGTGGAGTTCCCCCGGCCGCTGTTCGACGTCGGCGTTCGGGAAGATGTTCGTGATCGCGTCGGCGACCCGGTCGGTCACCTCGGTGTCGTAGACGGGGGCCGTGATCTCGACGTCGACGCTGTAGACGTCGCTCATGCGTTGCCCTCCAGGGTTCTCCCCGCTCATGCTGTCCCCTCCGCGAGTTCGACGCACTCGTCGTCGAGAAGCGCCGACGGGCCGTCGGTCAGCAACGTCTCGATGCGCTCCTGAAACGCCGCGAGGCTGTCGACGTTCTCGACCGTCACGTCGGCCATCTCCATCGCCTCGCCCATGCCGAAGCCGAGTTCGCGTTCGTCACGATCTTCGAGGCTCTCACCGCCGTCTTCGACGGCGGCGTCCCGTCCGCGGAGGTCGAGTCGCTCCGCTCGCGTCTCGAAGGGAGCCTCGATACTCACGAGCAGAAAATCATCGCCGAAGGCGTCCTGGAAGCGCTCGACCTCGACGTCCGAACGGATCCCGTCGACGACGACGTGCTCGCTCGTTTCGAGTCCGTCCTCAATGTGGGGGAGTGAGGCCTCCGCGATGGCGGCGGGGCCGTTCTCCTCCCGGAGTACCTTCGCCACTTCACCGTGGTGGGTCGCCGGATCGAGCCCCCGATCGCGACACGCCTGCCGGATCACGTCACCCATCGTGACCACCGGCACATCTAGCTCGCGGGCCACCGCCGCGGCCTCGCTCTTGCCGCTGCCGGGTAGACCCACGATCCCGTAGACAGTCATTGTGGGATCGTCGGCCGATGCGACAATAAGGACTGTGACTCCCGATTCCCGGACGCTCGTCCCCGTACTGTGGCAAACGTGGGCTTAGCCCGGGCGCACAGCCGACGACGTCGAACGTGTATCCCATATCGTAAATTTTTCTCCGGAATAATTCGATATTACTTTACGTATGAATCCAATTAATCGCGCTTAAGAGGTTTTATGGACGATACCAGGGTGTTTGTGCATTGTTACCAAACCATAATAAACGATTATTAGGGACTAGCACTATCGTACGAACATGGCGACAAGCCAGCAACCCGAGCCGGGGTATCACACGTGCAGTTGTGGTGAGTCCTTCGAGACGACGGAGGACCTCATCGAGCACGCACAGGACGCCCACGGCCTCAGTGTATTCTGAGGGGCGCTGGCGGTTTCGATTCTGCGGAACCCGGGTGACGTAGAGACGATCGTCTCGGGCGTGGTCGTCGTCTTGGGCCAGTCGGCCCGCGAGGCGGTTTGCGTTCGGTGACGTTCCCGAAGGCCGGTCTCAGAAATCAGAGAGCGTCGCCTGCAGGCCGGCGACCATCTCGGACTTCCGGCGGAGCGCGCCCAGTGAGACCGGGAGTTGCTCGGCGACGTTCGTCACGGCGTCCCGGAAGGTCTCGGCGACGCCGTACCGGCCGGCCAGTTCCTCGGGCACCCCATCGGGGTCCTCGAACGCGTTCCGGACGCCTTCCCGGACCTGCCAGACGCCGACCGGCGCCCAGTAGTCGTCGGTGACTTCCCGGAGGACGAGGCACTTCGCCTGCCGCCCCAGGTCGGTGAGGTGTTCGAGGACGCCCAGCCGCGAGGCGTAGTAGGCTCCGGCGGTCTCCTCGACGTAACTCGACCGACCCTCGTAGCCCTCGTGGGCACTGGCGAGGTAGTGGCTCTCGCCCACCGGATTCCAGACGCTCTCGGGCGCTTTCATCTCGACGAGTTCGAACTCCCAGTCACCCGGCGTGAGGACGATCCAGTAGCGGTTGCCCATGTACTCGTTGTACCAGACCTGCGTCTCGTCCATGGTGGGCGCGTTGCGGATCTGCCCTCTGAGGTACTGACCGACAGTGTCGTCGACGGCGGTGATCGACCACCGCGTCGGGACGAGCCGGCGGTTGGCCCCCTGGCCCAGCGCGCCGGCCGAGAGGATCGTGTTCACGTCGTAGACGTCGAAACCCTTCCGGTAGAGGTAGGTCATCGCCCCTTCCGCCCGCCAGTCGTCGTCTTCGAGGGTCTTCTCGACAGCGCGGGGGACGTGGGGGTTCTCCGCGAGATCGGCCGACTCTGCGCGGGCCCGTGGTCCCGTCGGCGTGGAGATGTCGTCGACGCTGAGGTCGAAATCGGGTGTCCCGTCCAGCCCCACCTCCACGTCGACGGGTCGATCGGCGATGGCGACCTCGCGCTGGGTGCCGACGAATCCGTCCCACACGTCGTTGACGTCGACCTTCGTCGAGCGTTGGGAGTTCAGGAGGCCCGTCCGGCGCTGGAGGACGTCCTCGATCCCCAGGCCGTTGGCGTACCACTCGCCGCTGGTGGCGAACTCCGTCGGATCGTGATCGTCGGTGACTGGCGAGAGGACGCCCGAGGAGACGTTTGGGTAACCCGACCGCCCGACAAAGATCTCGGGAGCGGTCGAGCCAAAGAGGGCGTCTCCGGAGAGGGTATCCTCCAGCTGGCGCTCGACATCTTCGAGGTGGTCGGTGATCGCGTAGGACTTCTCCTCTGCGAGGCGGCGCTTTTCGGCCGCTTCGTCGCGTTCGAAGCCCTCGATGTACTCGTCGAGGCGCATCTACCGGCCCTAGGCCGACGGGGAGTATGAATCTACGGGGATCGTCGGTGCATACACCCAAGAGGGAGTCGCCCGAAGCCGGACACATGCCGGATATCGCAATCATGATCGAGGGCCAGCAGGGTCTCACCTGGGACCGCTGGCAACGCATCGCTCGAACGGTCGAGGATCTGGGCTTCGACGGCCTGTTTCGCTCTGATCACTTCACGGACGCCGACGGGACGACCGACGATTCCCTGGAACTCTGGACCTCCCTGACGTGGCTGGCCGACAACACCGACGACATCGAGTTCGGCCCGCTCGTGACGCCCGTCTCCTTTCGCCATCCGGTCTTCACCGCCCGGATGGGCAAGGATGTCGACAACCTCGCGGACGGTCGACTCGTCTTGGGCGTGGGCGCGGGCTGGCAGGAGTACGAACACGACACCTTCGGGTTCGACCTCCTTCCCGTCGAACAGCGCTTCGACCGCTTCGAGGAAGGCGTTCACGTCGTCGCGTCGCTATTGCGGGCGGACGAGCCCGTCTCCTTCGACGGAGAGTACTTCGAGCTCGACGGCGCGACGTTGCTCCCGCGGCCCGAACGCCCCGGCGGGACGCGACTGCTCGTCGGCGGGAACGGCCCCAACCGGACGCTGGCGCTGGTCGCCGAATACGCCGACGAGTGGAACGGCGTCATGCTCCGTCCCGAGGAATACAGCCGGCTGAACGACCGACTGGACGACCTGCTCCGGGAGGAGGGACGCGATCCGGACGACGTCCGGCGGTCGTTGATGGTTCCCGTCGTCTTCGGACGTGACGAGGACGAACTGAAGGCGGTGCTGGACGGTCGAGATCCGGACGAACTCCGCGCAGAAGGACACGTCGTCGGGACGCCCGGGGAGGTCCGTGAACAGCTCGACGCGATCGAAGATGCCGGCGCCGATCGAGTGATGCTCCAGTGGCTCGCCATGGAGGATTTCGATCGACTCACAGCCCTCGCCGACGCGACGCTGTCAGCGACCCACCGCTGAAGCGGTGGATTCCCGTTCGAACTCTACACTGGAGTGGACGGGACCGTTCCGCGACTCCCGACCGCCCCATCTCAACATCTAAATGTGCCCGCCCCCCACACCGGGGCAATGAACGGCAACAGCTTCGGCCGCCTGTTTCAGGTGACCACCTACGGGGAGAGTCACGGCGAGGCGATGGGCTGTACGGTCTCGGGGGTCCCGGCCGGCGTCGAATTGGACGAGGAGGACATCCAGCACGACCTCGACCGGCGCAAGCCCGGCCAGTCGATGATCACCACCTCGCGGGACGAACCCGACGCCGTCTCGATCAAGTCCGGCCTGCAGGACGGCTACACGACGGGGACGCCGATCGGAATGGTTATCCAGAACAAGGACTCCCGCTCGGGTAAGTACGAGCCCTTCGTCACGGCCCCGCGACCCTCCCACGGCGACTTCACTTACTCGGCGAAGTTCGGCACGCGCAACTGGGGCGGCGGCGGTCGCTCCTCGGCCCGGGAAACGGTCAACTGGGTCGCCGCGGGTGCCATCGCCAAGCAAGTCTTGGCACAGAGCGAGTACGACGTCCAGATCAAGGCCCACGTCAACCAGATCGGCGACGTCCGAGCCCCGGAGGTCTCCTTCGAGGAGATGCTCGAACACACCGAAGAGAACGACGTTCGTTGTGCCGACCCCGAAACGGCCGCGGAGATGCGCGACCTCGCCGAGCAGTACCAGCAGGAGGGCGACTCCATCGGCGGCTCAGTGTACTTCGAGTGTCGAGGCGTCCCGCGAGGACTCGGCGCGCCGCGGTTCGATTCCGTTCCCTCGCGACTGGGCCAGCTCATCTACTCCATTCCGGCGGTCAACGACTTCGAGTATGGGGTCGGCCGTGACGCCCGAACGATGGCCGGCACTGAGTACAACGAAGACTGGGAGTTTGATGAGAGCGAGTCGCGGAGCGACTCGGAACAGTCGAGTAGCGCGGAACGGAGTTCCGCGGACAGTCGAGCGGCAAAGCCGCGAGACAACGGGGAGGAAACCGACCCGCGAGACAGAGGTGATCCGACGCCGGTCGGCAACGACCACGGCGGCATCCAGGGCGGGATCACGACCGGTGACCCGATCTACGGCGAGATCACCTGGCATCCGCCCGTTTCGATCCCCAAGAAACAGGAGACAGTCGACTGGGAGACGGGCGAGCGCAAGGAGATCCAGGTCGTCGGTCGCCACGACCCCGTGCTGCCGCCCCGCGCCGTCCCCGTCGTCGAGGCACTGTTGTACTGTACCGTGCTGGACTTCATGCTCCTGAGCGGGCGGATCAACCCGGACCGATTGGACGACCGACCCGGCGAATACGACACCGACTACCATCCGTCGAGTCCCGTCAACGACCCTGACGACGCCGCCACGCAGGCCGAGACGATCGACGACGAGTGACGCGACGAAGCCAGCGATAGAGTGAAAACAGACACATCACAATCGGTTCATTCCTGGCGACCGAAGGGCTGATATGAGCGGACGAGCCGATCGATCGAAGGTGAGCATATGAGACGGCGGCGAGCCGACGCCGCGGCGGGACTGCTCCTCGGCGCGATCATCCTGAGTGGCGGTGCACTGGCCTGGCAAGCGTACCGGCAACGTCGTGCCTTTGAGGAGTCGATGGGATCGATGATGGACACCTCGATGGAGACGATGCATGGGCCGGACCCGCTGTGGTTCGTCTTCGGCACGCTGCTTATCGCTACGGTCGTCGGCGGGGTCTACATCCTCCTCCGGCCGGAACTCACGAGCGATGGCGGACCGGATCGACCGGGATCGATCGACGCAGCTCCGACGACTCAGAACGACGGTGAGTCGACGAACCGGGACCCAGCGCGGGCAGATCCGGTCGATCCCGAATCCGACACTGCCGACGGACGATCAGTCAACCCGGAGGCGAACCCGACCGAGCGCGTCCTGGACCTGCTTCCCGAGGACGAGCGGCGGATCCTCGAACCCGTCCTCGACTCCCCGGGGATCACGCAGATCGAACTCAGGGACAGAGCCGAGTTCTCGAAGAGCAAAGTGAGTCAGACGGTGAGCGACCTCGAAGAACGGGGCTTGCTCTACCGGGAACGCCAAGGACGGACCTACCGGATCTATCCGAGCGAGGATCTCGAACGGAACGGAGCGGCCTAGCACGCCCGGATCAGCCTGAAGTAGCCGAATCCGTTCGCGACGAACGGTCTCCGCGAAGAAAAACGATTAGATCCGTTTAAACACGGTCTCGAACGGTCTCCAGTCCGCGTTCACACCCAGGAGAACAACTACTGTACTCCCCTATCCCCCCTGAGGCGAAACTCAATGACCGAGACGAACGGCCGAATCTGGCTGGTTGTGGGGCTCGCAGTACTCGCGTTCCTAATTGTACTGCCCGCGGTCAGCGCCCACGGCAACGGGCCGGTACTGGACAATGGAACAGTCCCCCATGGTGCGTATCAGGACATCGACGAGCAGATCGCCTGGATGGCCGAACACACGACGGCACACGGGAGAGTGAACGCGACCGAATGGACGGACGGGCGCGCTACCAGTATGGCGACGCCCTCCGGCATGGCCGACGGTCATCACCCAGACCACGATATCGACCGTGGGCACCACAACGACGCGGGTCACGCTCGGAACGGCCACAATCAACACGAAACGTCCCACGACAACGTCGAAGAGAGTGACGACGAACACAGAAACGACGACGGTGAACGTGATCACGGCGGAATGTACGGTGGGGGGCACGGATGCTGAGAGCGTCTGATCCCACCAAAGACGGCTGGACAAGCCGGCTCGGATCCGACCACGTCCGGTGGAGCGACGACAGCCCCGATCGAGTCCGAAAAACGGTCTCGCTGCTCGCCCGACCGGGGCTGTTCGCGGTCGCACTCCTCGTAGCCACTGGAGGTGCGAGCGCCCAGCACGGGAGCGGCGGGATGATGGGCGGCGGACGCTACGGCGCGTTCGGGTTTCCTGGACTCGGACTCGTATTCTGGGTGCTGCTCGGACTCGGAATCGTCCTTCTCGTCGCCCACGTGCGTAATTCGCCCGAACACGACTCGCCCTCGACGGATCGAGCACTCGAGACACTCCGGGAACGGTACGCTCGCGGGGAACTCGAAGACGAGGAATTCGAGCGGCGCCGCGCAGAACTCGAACGGTCGCGATAAGCGACGCGGCCGGGGGTGACGGTCGAAGGATCGATCCGAGTCGACGTGTGTAAGTCGGTCGGCGATGACGCACAGGCATGCGCCAGTTCGTCGTGATCGGTCACGAAGCTCCGACGACGCCAGACTTCCCGCTGGACGATCTACCGGGCGTCGCCGGGCGTCTCGACGTACTCTGTCGGTGTGTCAACGCCGCGCTGTTTCTCTCTCATGGAATCCGCGAGGACGTGCGTCTCCGCCTGGTGCTCGGGGACACGTTCACCCTGCGGATGGAAGGCGAGAAAGTGCGGGGCCTCCATCCGGACGAACGCAGTACGGCCGCCCGGATCAGAAGTGCACTCGAACGGAGCGACGAGGCCATCGGCCGTCAGTCGGTCGAGACCTCACCTGGAATCTATCTGACTCGGCAGGGTGTCGAACCGACACTCCGGGACGCGGCCGAGGAAGGCACGCTCGTCCAACTTCACGAGGACGGGGAGCCGATCGCCGAGAGCGACCCACCGGCCGATCCGGTGTTCGTGCTATCGGATCACCGAGATTTCACCGCGGAAGAAGCGATCCTTCTCGACGAACTGGGTGCTCGACGGGTGCGTCTCGGTCCACGGGCACTACACGCCGACCACGCGATCACTGTCGTACAGAACTACCTCGATACGGACGGGTTCGAACGATACTGATCGGTCCGACGGGGGCTGTCACTCGATCCGGAGGTCGCCACCGTCGTCGCCCGCGTTCTCGTCCCACTCGAGTTCGAACTCGACGCTGAGTTCGCCGGGGGCGTCGGTCGGTCCTTCACGTTCGGCCTTCACCTCGAATGTCGGGCGTTCGGGAGGCTCCATCGTGACCGACTGGTCACCGGCAGACAGCGAGATATGGTCACCGGATTCGAGGTTGTCGGCAACGGTTCGAAGGTACGACGCGATCTCGGCGCGAGTAAGCGAGCGTTCCGTCTCGAAGAGCACTTCTTCGGGCATATACCATATAGGTGCGCCACGGGGATAAGTGTTGTAGCGATAACAATCCGGGCCGGTGAATTCACCCGACTGGACGAGTCTCGCAAGAGTTAAAGGCGAACCTCGGTTATCTATTTGATGCGGGCCGGTGGGGTAGCTTGGTATCCTTCGGCCTTCGGGTGGCCGTAACCGCGATTCGAATTCGCGCCGGCCCACTACGTATATACCGTTTTTCCAGGGTTCCTAGACACTTAGCGGCCGGTTTCGGAGGTGGTCAACGTGGCTGTTGAGCCGTCTGAACGTCAGTATCCGCCCATCTGCGATTTCTGTGGGGAGTACATTACCGATCCGCACCAGCGGTGCCCTGCACTCGAAGAAGGGGTGTGCCGGCCATGAGCATCGAGACCGACGCCGGCGACCCACCACGGGCGCTCAAGCAGCTGGGCGGCCCGCCGACGCTGACGTTCCCCTCGAAGTGGACGCTCTCGACCGCCTGGAGGCGCGCCCAGCAAGAGCGCGACCAGGGTGGCCCGATCAACCGGGCCGAGCGCATGGTCGCCCTCAGCGACGGTGAGGGCCACCACAGGGTGACGTGGACGCTGAAAGGGGACACACTCGTCGCTGAGTGCGACTGTACCGGCTACGAGTATCACGACGGCTGGTGTGCTCACGTCGCGAGTCTCTGGTGGCAGTGGACCCTCGGCGAGATCACCGTCACGCACCTGGAGACGGGTCACGCGTACGATCACCCGCCGTCCTGGCTTCGGATCGACGGCGACGGCGAGACCGACGTCGGCGACGGGCTGACGAGCGCGGAACTCGACGCCTATCTCACCTGCCAACTCGGCGACGTCGGTGTGCGGGAGTACGCCCGCCACACGGATCGGTCGCCGGGGACGGTCGGGAACCTGCTTCGGCGAGCCCGCGAGAAGGTCGTCGACGGTCGTGGGGTGACTCGGTAGATGAGCGGAGCTGAACACTGCCCGAACTGTCGCCAACGAGGGTATCCAGATATACCCGTTGCCGATAGCGAGGGTGACTATCATACATGGCGTTGCCGAAACTCCGACTGTCGAGTTGCTCGCTACTACGTGGAGCCACAGGAGGAGAGCGATGCGTAGCCTGCTTGCCCGCGTCGACGCGATCGCCGGCACGCTCCCCCAGGCGATCGTCACGATCGCGAAGGCCGACGAGGCCGCCCGGAACCACGCGCTCGCCGAAGGGCACCCCGATCCCGACCCGAACCCCCTGCTCGACGAGGACGGCCAGCAGCGCCAGCCCCAACGCGCGAGCGCGCCCGCCGGCGAAGCCACCTCAGAGCGCTCTAGGGGAGGGTGTGTAGCTAAACTGTCTACGCCCGTCACGTCTGCGTATTACGGCATCTACACAGCGGGTCAAATCACCCCTGGATCTGTGTATACAGCACCGGGAGGGGTGTGCGAATGAGCCGCATGGGCGCTCAGGGGTACAGCAACGCCGGGAAGACGCAGGTTTCGGCCCGCGTTCCCGAGACGCTGAAGACAGATTTCAAAGAAGCCTGCGAGAACGCCGACACCACGATGACCGACGTCTTCGAGGACGCCATGGCGGAGTTCGTCGAGGAGTACGGCGACGTCGTCGTGGACGTCGGAACTGACGAGTACTACCCGACCGACTCGCACGAACGCGAACTTTACGAGGCGTGTCTGAAGTTCGCCGACGAGGACCTGATGATCTACCAGCGCCGGCACGCCAGCGCGATCGCCCAAAAAACCCAGCAGGTGACAGCTGACAACCTCACTGACGCACTGGAACCGCTCCGAAAGAAGGGGTTCATCGCCCGTGGACCGATGCCGGTCGGGCTGACTGGCGAGGGAGCCGATCGCTGGCGACACTGGCGCGTCAAACCGGCATGTGCTGACCCTCAGCAGTGGAAGTATCGGGAAGAGAAGTGAGTTCGCGAGCGACGACAGCCTACTAAGACGTCTCTTCTTTTCACAGCAGTCTCGCGACGATGTCGGTGACGAGATCGAGGACGATCGGCCCGTACCGTGTCACCGTGACGGCGGCGAGGAACGCGCCGAGTCCATACCAGGGCTCGCGTCGGAGATCGCCGAGGTGCTTGCTCCCGAGCTTGGCGCCGAGCGCCGCGAAGACGAACAGCCCGGCCAGCTCCCAGGAGCCGGTCATCGCGACCACGACGCCGACCGCCGTCCCGATCACCGTCGCGTGCCACTCCGGACGGGTCGAGAGGAACCCGTTGCTCTCAGTGGCGGCCTCTGTCGGCGCCGTGAGCCGGTTCAGGATCGACGTGACGAACTCCCCGATCATGCTTCCCTCCCGTCCGTCTCGATCGGCAGGATCGCTACGTTGCCGGCCGTAGCGAGCGGTAGCACTCGATCGAGCGACACCCCGCCCGGCGGGACCGCGACCACCGGCCGGGCGTCGAGGAGGTCGCCGTAGAACCGGGCCTGTGCCGTCTCTTGCCACTCGAAGGCGTCGGTCGCCTCGATCGCGTAGCGAGCGCCTGACGGCGAGTCGAGGAGGATGTCGCACCGGGCGCCGGAGGGCTCGGTCGTCACCTCGGTCTCGATGCTTGATCGCTCACCGAACGTCGACCGGAGCCGGCGGACCAGCCCCTTCACGAACTCTCGCTCTGTGGGCATGTTACGACCCCTCCAAGTCTCGGACCCGGTCGAGAATCGGTTCGTCGAGCGTCTCGGGCTCGTCGGGCTCGCCGATCTGCCGACGCTGGTTTGCGATCGAGCGCCGTTCGGTCTCGTCAAGCCGATCGGTGAAGTCTCTGAGCGAGTTGAACGCCCCGACTGCAGCCGTCGCCGTGATCGCCGCCGACGCCGTCACCGCGTAAGGCTCGATCACCTCGATCATGCCGGCACCCCCGCCGTCGCCGCTGTCCCGGCCGCCTCGCCGGCCTCGCTGTTCGCCAGGACGTACACGGCGATCAGGACGATCCCGGCGAGCATGACGGTCTGAGCGTTGAGCGCCCCGGACCAGAACCCGCCGACCGCACCCCCGGCGTCGCTGGCAACGTCCTCGGCCGTATCGCTGGCGCCAGTCGCGCCTTCGCCGATGAACTCCCCCACGTCCCACGTCACCGTAGCGGCCGTATCGGCCGCGCCACCGGCGACGTCCCCGACGAGGTCGGCCGTCCCGCCGCCGACAAAGTCGATCGTCCCGCCGGTGATGTCGGCGCCGGCTCGGGCGCCGTCTTGGATGACGGTGATCCCGGTATCGACGCCCGCGCCGATCCAGTTGTCGACCGGGCCAGGGATCGGGTCCGAGCCGTCGCTGTCGCTCCCGTCCGACGAGTCGCCGCCGTCGCTCTCGTCGCCGGATCCGACATCGACCGGCCACAAGCTCGGTGCGACGAGCATGGGCTCACCCCTCCTGCCGCGAGTAGGCCCACGCCGCGGCGCCGACCCCGAGCGCCCCGGCGATCATGGCGCCCGTGCTGAGGGTTACGCCCCCCTGGTCGCCGCTTCCCGACTGCATGGGCGCCGGAAGCTGAATCTCCGGCATCGTCATCCCACCGGGGAGCGGGCCGTCAGACTGTTCCTGACCGTCGTTCTGGTCGCTCTCGCCGTCGCTGTCGCTGAAGAAATCCCGAACCTCTGCGAGTTCGTCCTCTACGTTCTGCGTGGTCTCGCTCGGATCGATCTGCCAGTCCCCGTCATCGTTCTGCTCGACGGCGTCGCCATCGTCACCCTCGCCGGGCTCTCCGGCCATCGCCGAGATGAACTCGACGGCGAGGTCGCCCCCTCCAGGGACGCCCGACTCGGCGAGGTCCGGGTCCGCGTTGTAGCGGTTGTCGTACTCCTCTCCGGCGTCATCGGGCTGCTCGACGCCGGTGTCGATCGTATCGACGGCCTCCCCGTCGTTGTACGTGATGATCTCGATTGTGTCTCCGTCAGGCGTGTCCATGGTTGTGTCTGAATTGCTGTCGGTGTCGCTATCGCTGGTTGTCGAGTCGGTACTGTCGCTCCCGGTGTCGCTCGACGTGTCGCTCTCGCTGTCGCCGCGATCGCCGAACGAGCCAGTCCCTCCGGCGTTCGCGGAGTCGGTGCTTGAGTCCTCAGAGGAGTCATCCGTCGAGCCCGTGCCCGGAGTGCCGCTCTCCACGAGGTCGGGGTCGTAACACCCGTATCGCTCGCTGTAGCTCATACCGTCCGGGCAACTGGTCGTCGGGGTGTCCATGCTGATCGGCTCGCTGTCGGATCCCGAGGAGTCCGAATCATCATCGTCCGAGCCATCAGCGGTCGGAGAGATATAGAAATCGTCATCGCCGGAATCATCGGATCCGCTCGGCTCGACGGTGTAATCC
>NZ_SPQG01000010.1 GCF_004944975.1 Halorhabdus amylolytica | reverse complement strand
GGGCGCGCTCTCGCTCGCGCCCGGTAGGGCGCTCGCGAAGGCGCGAGCGAGAGCGCGCAGTCGGTGCTATCGGACGTCGACGTCGTCGGAAAACCGCGATGTTAGGGGCATCGCGGTGGCGGCGCGTGAGCGCCTTCAGGAGTTCAGCACTCCAATGTCTAGTAACAGCTCTAGTAGCAAGGTCGTTACGGTGGATGAACAGGCATTCGAACGAACCGAAGACGCCGGCGTCGACGAAGACGGCTTCGAGGTCGTCGACGACAAGCCGGAGTTCCGGGCGACGGTCCAGCAGGAGAAGCAGGCGAAGGTGGATTCTAACCACCCAGACGGCATCGTCCAAGACTTCTCGCATCTGCCCCTGGCGCAGGAAGAGAAGATTCGCGCCCGGGAGGCCGAACTGGAACACATCAGCGCCCAAGCGGAACTCGGCACCCAAGACGGACGGGCGAAGCGGACCCGCGAGGTCGTCACCGAACGGCGGCAGCGCAAGCGGGAGAAGCGCACCCCGGACCGGACGGATCCGCGTGAGCGCCTCTCCCGGATGGAGCTGGCGCAGGTGAACCAGGAAGCAGACCGGATCGCACAGCGGCTTCGGACCGACCACAGTCGAGCGGCTGTCTCCCGGGTGCTCGCGAGGCGGGTCGCACGGGGGCAGGACATCACCGAGGCGGTGTTCGCGACGATGGACGAACTGAAGGCGGCCCCCGGGGCCATCTGCCCGATCGAGGACGTCCCGGACGTGCCGACCGACGAGGTGAGCATCGAAGGTGAGGTGATCACGCTCTGGGATGCCAGCAACCCGAAGATCGCCCAAGTGGGCCTGATCGCGGACGACACCGGGAAAATCAAGTTCACCTCGTGGCGCAAGTCGGAGCCAGCATACGTCCAGGAAGGTGACACCGTCCGGATGCGGGCGGTCAAGAAGAACTGGTACGAGGGACGGTGTTCACTCGCCGTGACCTACGACAGTATGATCGTCTTCCCTGAACGCGACCGCCGCTGGTGGGAAGCGTAGGGGGCTAAGTACCCTCTTTTTCTGGTGAGTGCCGGACCGACCCAAGCCCCACCGCCCCGCCCACCGCTCCGTGCTCACTCCCTGCGGTCGCTGCGCGCGCAGCCACAACCGTCGGATTCACAGAATCAATGCCATAGGATTTACTGGTAGAACTAAGTAGAACCCCTATTTTACTTTCCATAGCAACGTGTCACGCAATCGTTCTCTGTTGTTTGGGATCGTCGTTGTTTCGGTGATTTCCGGCCTTCTAATTGGCTACCTCACGCGTGGTACAACACTTGATAGTCAACCGTTTGCAACTATGGCGACTGTCCAAGGAGCGTTTATTGGAATCGTGTTCTCTATCTTTGTGCTTGCATCACAGGTCAGTGCCACTCAATTCACTCCCCTAACATTAGAACAATTAAGCAAATCAAGAGGATTTGCGCTGCTACTTGGATTTTATATATTTTCTATCCTGACAGATATTTATTTAATGCAATCTCTATCTGTGCCGATTTCTCTTCCATATTTTCCTCAAGATTGGAATCTTGCCTTAGCTGTAGGAGCAGGTCTAATGACAGGTTCTCTCTTTTCTCTGCTTATAGCGCGTCAGCTGTTAGCTGAACTAACCACACCTGAGCACCTTCTTGAACGGACCGCAGATAGTGTATCCCGAGAAACCTTTCTCAGGTCAGAACAAGAAGAGGGATCTCGACCCACACCACCAGAACGAACTCCGCTATTCACAATTGAACGAATTCTAATAACCGCACATAAAAATGGAGACGAATTTACTGTTCAACAAGCAATTCATCAACTCTGGAGGGGAGTTGATAGGATTCTCACTCCGTCATCACACTTGAAGCCGGAATGCCTTGCTAATAGTCCGCCATCACACGTGGAGAACATAGATATTGAGCTGCTCTTAGATCATTGGTCAACTGCTGTAACATATGGCACGAAAGGAACCCAAGAAAGAGTACAACAGACCATAACAGCCCATCGCTATATCTTAGAGACGCTCATCAGAGCAGAAAGAGTTCCAGAGGCGATTGAAGAACTATCGAATCTATATGAACTAGCGATTGCATCACTTGATCAGAGTGGTAATAATTCGATCCTTTCGGAATACCAGGCGCTATCGTCGACTATCGCAGATCATGAGAGTTCAGAGTTACTGTCGAGAATCATTACACACCACGCAGAATTTGTTGAGATGGAGGTAGGAGCATTACAAGCGGCAGGGGGCTCGGAATTAGACGGACTGGATGATGTATTACTCTCAGATATACTATGTAATTATATTGAACTCCTTGAAGATGTATGGGAATCAGAATTGTCCAGCTCCACAAACAGACAGCGAACGGATTTAATTATAAATCAAATGACTTCAGATTTGGAATCCATTTTTGAGACCTTTGATGAGCACCCAAACCCCGGCCCGCATAAACAAACCCTTCTGACCGAGCTCCAAGATAGATTAATCCATGCTTCATCTACTATCAGTACAAATGCAGAACAACCGATAGAACGATATATAACATTAGTCGCGGAGGTGTCTCTTTCCTTAGATCGAGATCCCGATACAGTTGCAAGATCACTCAATAAAAAAGTGAAAAACGATAGTGATCGACAGAGAGTACTGAATCAGCAACTGAAAAACTGGTCATCTAAGGACACCTATCAAAGTGAATTCGAAGTTCTTGCTATCAATAAAGAGGAGATAACTGAGTTTGTTGAATCTATCGCAACAGAGATATCATCATTAGAAGCTGAAACTACTACAGAGTAGCGGTTGCGCTCATATCCTCATACACGTCTTTGTTCGACCTGAAGTAAAGTTCAGACTCGTCCTCAATATCCCCTTCCTTCTCTAGAATATCATTGCGGACGAGGAAATCAAGCTTATCTCGCAGTTCAAACTTATGATACCTTGCTGATGAACCATACCAATCGATCATATTTTCCTGAATACTCTCGATATCTAGATGAAGATCTGGATCATTGACCTCAAGCGCTGCCACATAGTATCCATTAGCAAATTTGGGGAGATGTCTGAGAATTCCCAGTTGGAGGTCCCGACTTAGTCGATCAAACCCTTGCTCAATTACTTCACCAAGTATTTTCTTATTGAAATCTTCACCCTGGACCTCTCCCAAATCATACTTCTCAAGTGGCCGCCTCGGGTGAAGGTCACCATCACGGAGTTCAATAAACCCAAGTTCTTCAAGAGTCCGAACGTACTGTAGAGTCTTATCACCCTTCTTGTCCTGGGCTTTCCGGACTTCCGAGAACGGAACAGGATGATATAATCGAGTCCATCTGAGAATCTGTTTGATCGGGTTGAGCTGATTTTCTACGGCTGGAGTCGTTGCAATTTTCTCATATGTTGCCCGTGCCATCGCTTGGTCAAGTTCATTACGTAGGTTTTCCTGAGCATCCGAAAATCCCTGCTCAACAGACGAGCGCGAAGGGAGTTCGATATAATAGAATTCGCCATCACGTTCGCCCGAGAGTTCTGCGATATCATCAAGTGATATATATTTAATTACACGTTCGCGATTTGGTCGACAGTCACTGACGTCTTTTGGGAACGTGTTCCCAATAGAGATGGCAAGTGAACCAGTATCTGCAATATAGAAATCAGATAGATAGGTTCCACTACCATAGACCTGCTGAAGTCGTCTTTCAACGCTATTACGAAGGGACTCGTAATCATCCGTGAAGGGGACAGTAATCCCTTCTGGAATGATTCGCCCCTCGCTTTGGTTTGAGTCAGTACTCATGCATTGAACCTAGCCAGTCGACTCTGCTCAGTTTCTTCCACCCATAGAGTACTAGTTGTTTCGGATCGCCCTTTCCAAGCACTAACGAACTTTTGTTTATCTATTTCTGATGTCTCAATACCACTCAACTGGTCGTGATTGACCTTACCGTATCGAAGAGGGTCATAGTACAGGACTGACTCATGATTCACTGTAAGAACTAAAACCCTGAGCTTCCGCGCACGTCCCTGACCTGATGGCTGGACATCGTATCCATCTGGGTCGTATTTTTCCATCGCAAGCTCAGTAGCAGGATAAGAGCATCCAGGATCATCGATTATATCACCTAACTCTGATATTTTGAGACCCTCCTCATATCGGGCTTCAAACGGATAATCACTCAATTCCGCTGAGAGACGATGTTCAATATCAAGTGTAACTGGTCCAATTGAACGTTGATCACACAAATCAAAGATGGTTCGTTTTCCGATATTGACTCCATCCGGAACATTAGGGCGGTTTGAGAGTTCCTGAAGCATATTCCAGATAACATTAGGCATATCATCCCCCAACCCGCTCTGAGCGTTAAACGGAGAAACTGTAGTCTCCGCCTGAGTTCGATCTTGGTCGGAAAGCGTCATCTCTTGATTAAAAATATCGTTATAACAGGAGGTACATTAGTCTACTCCTGCCAGAACAGGATCTTGGCCAGTGTGAATCGTCTCTGTCGTTCAGCCCCAAAATTGGTGAGGGGCTCACTGTAACGGAGAGCTCCCGAAAATCGGTGAGAACGATGGCTATTAGAGACATCTATGAGACTGGATTCGATGAGGACGTCCAGACGAAGTCATGCGGGAACCAGTGCCCCGAGTGCAACGGGCACGTCACCACGAATGTCAAGGAAACCGTCTGCGAGGACTGTGGCCTCGTCATCGAAGAGCAACGCCTCGATCACGGGCCGGAGTGGCGGGCGTACGATGAGGACGAGCGGGAACGGACGGGCGCTCCGCTGACAGCAGCACGTCACGACCGAGGGCTCTCGACCGAGATCGGGCGCGGAACAGATGCGAACGGGAACGAACTCTCCGCACAGAAGCGCCGGCGACTCGCCCGGATGCGACGTGAACAGACCCGCGGCCGGTGGCGGTCGAAGGCCGAACAGAACCTCGCCCACGGACTCGGCGAGGTGCGACGTCTCGCGAGCGCACTCGATCTCTCCGATACACTTCGCGACCAGGCGTGCCAGCTCTTCCGGAGCGCTCAGAACGAGGATCTGCTCCGTGGCAGATCCATCGAGGCGATCGCCGCAGCCAGCGTCTACGGGGCCTGCCGATGTAACGGCCGGTCGCAACTCCTCGACGACATCGTGGGGGTCGCGAAGGTCGGGGAATCACGGGTGACGAACGCCTACAAGACACTCAACGAGGAACTGGGACTCCCGGCCAAACCTGCGACGCCAACGATGTACATTCCGCGGCTCGCATCCGACCTCAACTGTCCGGAGCAAATCCGACGTCGAGCGCGAGCACTTGCCGAAGCGGCTGAGGACGCCGGCGTGACGACCGGCGTCCATCCCGCCGGCTTCGCTGCGGCCTGTCTCTACAGGGCCGGACAGGAGGCGGGTCGCTGGCTGACCCAAACTGAGATTGCCGAGGTGGCCAACACGTCGACGGCGACCGTCAGGAACCACCGAGACACGCTCGAAGAACAAGTCGTCTAATTTAGAGGCCGACCAATTAGGAGCTTGCTCGCTTTTTGTCGGCCTATCATTTAAACCGGAAAACGGGAAATGCTCTCTGTAGATCCCTCTATGACCGGCCGCGACTACGATTTCGAGGAACTACGTCCGCTTGGTGAGGCGTCCCGGACGCCCGATCATCAGCTGGACGAGCGCTCCAACGCCGACCCTCGTCGACAGCGGCGTGCGTCGGTCGAGACAGGTTACCCTGAGCATCAAACCGACGACAAGGCAGAGTGCCGATCTTGTGGGGCCCCGATACCGGCGTCACAGACGAAATGCCGGTTCTGTCTCACCAACCACCTCGGCGACTCCGACACCCCCACAACGGAGACCAGCCAAGAAGCAACACTCGAGGGATTCGTGTTCGCGCTCGTCGAGTCATCGACGTTCTACGGTGCTGTCGCGAAGGGGGCAGCCGCCGGGAATCTGCTCGTCAACAGCGAGACCGAGGACATCACCGAGCATCGACTCATCTACGACCTCACGGAGGAACCTGCATCGCAGCTGGTCGATCAGTGGCCGTCGCTACCGGACGCGACGAAGGTCACCTCAGAAGCCGGGGAGCATCTGCTTGCGGCTATCCGAGACCGGATGAGTGGCCAGGGGCGTTCAGCGTTCACAGGGGCGCAGGGGGTCAAGGCGTGCCTCTACGACGAGAGTGGAGATGCCCTCCGGACTGAATCATATCTCGATACGATGCTCGAGACAGCTGATGACCCGATGTGGCTGGTCCCGGGAATCGCACTCCAAGAATCAAACGGGGATAGCGATCAGGACGGGCAGCCATCTAACATCCCGACACGAGTCCGGCTCGAGTGTCACCACTGCGATTCCGAAACAGGGCATCGGTTCACCACCTACGAATCGCTACCTGACGACACCTGGTCGGGGCAACCAATCTGGGAGTGTCGAGAGTGTGGGACGTGTCGCTACGGGCCGGAACCGCAGTAGGTTCGCTCGTCGGTTAACGAACAGTCTCGGCTCGATTGGGTAGGGTGTTGGTTAACGCTGGAGAGTAGTCTATCTCCCCCCGGGGAGGGGTGCGGGGATTCACCCCGACTGAACCAATGGCTACGCTCCAAGCTGCGACGACCTCGACCGGTGCAATCGTATCGGATCCACAGGCTGTGCGCGAGCTCTGTGAGAGCTACTGTTTCGGGACCCTCAACTGGGAAGTCACTGACGACGGCGAACTCACGATCTGGGGCTACGACGACTTCGAAGTCTACGAGGCCCGGGAGAACGGGCTCCCTGACTACGACGGCGGAATCGTGACCCACGAGTTCTTGCGAGAACTCGCAACCCATCTCGAAGCCGGCGAGGAGCTCGACATCCAGACGGCCGGGTTCACCAAGTGTCGCTTCCCGGTGCTGGCGAAGCGGTACGTTGTTCGCGACGACGCGGTCCTCCACGCGGACCTCAGTTCCCCCGAGCCGATCGGCGAGTAGCAGTAGTTTCCGATACTGTTTCTTTATTTAGAGTGAGAGCTGAAACAGCTGGTCAGTACAGAGCATAGATGCATCAGAGCGGTCACTACAGGGACGTGAGCAAACGGAGTGAAAACGATCTCCGGCAGTTATATTGGATTAATTAACATTTGCGGCGTCTTTCCACTGGTTCATAATGTCGTTGCTAAGACGGCCAGAGTCGTACTGGAAGCGTTTCCCCGTTTGGACACCTTCGGCGACCTCTTTTACGTCATCGGCATAATCCGGGTCCCAGCCTTTTTCAGCGACTAACCAGGCTCTGATTGCTTCAGGATCGAAGCTGATGCCGTTGCTATGGAGGGTTTTGAAGATCTCGATACAGGTAGCACGATCTGACGAATGCGTGATCCCAGTCGAGGTGTTGACCAATGCATCGAGCGTGTCGACAGCTTCCTTGGCGACCGGATTATCGATTTCTGGTGCATCGCCACTCGCATCTGATTGGAGTGCTGACGCGCCCCAGGTATCGATCCAGAACTGGACGGTGTCCTTCGACCAAGGCACGACGAGCACATCGGTCACACCATACATTCCGTCAATCTTGTCCAGCAGGTCTTTGTCTGGGTAGATAGCGAGGACAGGACCGCTTTGCCACCCCGATGGATCAATCCGTTTCGTCATCAGCTGGATCTCTGCTTCACCGACGCCGACCGGCTTCTTTTTATTCAACGCCTTTGCTGCCTGGTCACCGATCACAGTAGATACGACACCGTCCAGCTGCTTTTTCGTGTTTACTGCCAAGACAGCATCTCGTTTCTCTTCATGCTGCTCACCGAGCTGTTGCACCCACGCGAAGGCCAGTTCGACAGCCTCCTCATTTGGCCCCTCGGAATCGATGAACCAAGATGTCCTGTCGTTTTGACTCATAATTCGGTACTTCTCAGCAACTCTTGAAAAATCAGGTGGGTATGTCTGATTGAGGCTGCTCTCCTACGACTTATAATACTGGTCTGTGAATACTTGCAGTGATAGGATGTCGGTTGGGCAGTACGTGACTGAGCGGTTCATCGGGAAGCTCATCCTTGCCTGGCTTGCTGCCTTGATTCTCGCAGGAATCGGAACCGTCTATACACCTTTTTCGCTCGTGGAGATTGCTGGTGTGATCGGTATGTTAGGCACTCTGGGTATTCTAGCGATCCAAGTCCACAACACGTCGAACAATAGAGTCGAGCCGGAGGATGCTGGCGAGTACGTGGACGGGACTGAGCGGTCCGATACCAGTGACGATGTGGTGAATGGGGATGGAGATGGGGCATCGACGGAGTATGACGTAGGTGCGACAGAGGGGTTATCGGCGACCGAGCGGCGGGTCCAGAATGAATTGATCCGTGAGTCATATCGTAGATTTACAGAGCAGCCGTTTACGTTCTGGCCGAGTCCACAAGGTGAAAGGCTACGCAGCTATCTCAACGATGAATTCGAGGACGTTGATGAGGACGTGATCGATAAGGTGTGGCGGTTCTCAAAGGATGATGGGTTCTTCAAGCGGCGGCCAGGGAAGCGGTCACTGACGATTACACCGACGACGCTGTGGCGAGCAAAAGAGTTGGGTGAGGAACTCTTGTTGGATGACGCGGTTCAGGATGAAATCCTGGACGTGTTACTCCAGTCATACCGATCGGATCCTACCTATCCACAGGTTGATCGTGACGAGTTGATTGAGGCAGTTGGCCGGTCGTCAGACGTCGTAGATCATAACCTCTGGTTGCTCCGAGAGAAAGGATACGTCGAGACACAAGCCTACATCAATTCGAGTGACGGCGGGTACAGTGAGGCGGAGATCACCAAGCTCGGGCGGCAGGTCAGTCAGTAACCCACTTCAGTTAAATTGACGTTCAAGGAACCGCTGAGCCGCAGTCTGAGACATAACTTCCCACGATGGGAAATCCGTGTGCTCGTCGACATAGGTATCGAACTCATCCTCCGGGATGGCCTCGAAATCGTCCTCGTCCTCAACATCCCATTGACTTGCCTCAAGCAACGCTTCGAAAGAGTCGAATTCTGTGTACAGCTGTATGAACTCCTCTGTGAACAATTGCTCGAACGGGATCTCATTCTGCTCGTTCATCCGGAGCCCTGACTGCTCCTCTAACGCCTTCTCTATGTTCTTCTTGAACTCGCCGGCGTCAATATCCATACACGCATTTACACTGACTTCGTTCAAATAACTAAGCAATTCTACTTGCCGATTTAGCCGCCCCGATTTCACTACTCATCCCGAATAAAGAACCCTCGCTGGCAACTCCTGGTAGCGTTGTTCGTCCCCCGGGAGGGTTGCGGGGCGATCCAGTCGTGGGTCGCCCTGCGAGGTGAGTGTTCAAATGGGACACCGCGCACTCGTTGCGTACGAACGCACAGACGGACAGTATACGCTTCACTACTCTCATTGGGGTGCTGCGAACCTGAAGCTCAAACACCGGATTTCGGCTGAGTCGCCGTTCGGTGGCGACGAGACCGACTCCAAGTGGGCGAAACAGCTGCTGGCGGAACTGGCCGATGGCCTCGAGGCAGATGCCGTCGACGGCTACCTCGCCGGCGAGGACCGACCGTCGACGGTCGTCGAGCCGAAGCCCCGCGCCACCGGGCTCACGCTCGAGGAGATCATCACCGACCATCTCGACTACCTCCATCACGAGGCGTTCTACGTGGTATCGCCGACCTTCGAGGTGACCGCCTACCGGACGCTGTGGTTCGGCCTGCAGTATGACTCGGAGACATTCGACCACGGTGAGACGGTCGGGAACGGCGCGCTCGCGACCGTCCGATGGCACGACGGCGAGCCGGTCGGCGACGGGCACCTGAAGGGACAGTTCCAGGCACTGAAGGACGTCGTCGGCGATATGGTCGACAAGGGTGTGTTCACCCAGTCGACCGCTCGCCAGTACCTCACACAGAAGCTCGGCGAGTGGGTCGGCGAGCGCCAGGAACTGCGCATCCCTGGTGGTGAATCACCGTCGAAAACTGCGTCAGTCGACCGATTATAACGCCAATCCCTTTCTGAGTCCCCACGAACGTCTGGATATGTCAGATCGGGCTGATGACGAGGTGCGAGTATGGCTCGTCGAACGTACCTACTCCGATGATGAACAGAACCTAATCATCCTCACCTACGCGACACCCGACGGCAAACAGTATTATCGGAAAGAGCGGGCACTCACGTCCTTCACCGATATTCGAGATACGACAGCGGCAGTCGATGCGGGGCCCGGCAATCTCGGCACGGTTGATGACCCCGATCTCCAGGACCAATACGCGGCCGAAGCGCAGCGAATGCAGGAGGTCCACGACCCGAACGACGTGATCTGATGCTCACCAGTAGACGTAGTCCCGTGCCATTGGTTATGTCGGAGGAGGCCGTAGACGGGGTATGCGCGAACTCGTCTTCGCCCTCGAATACGAGCCGGGGTGCAATAGGGTGGCGGATGCCCTTGCCGACTACCCCGACGCCCGTGTCCGCTCGCTTTCGTTGCACGCGACTGCCGACCAACTTTGGCGAGTCGACCATGCCACCGGCACTCCGGACGCACTCGACGCCATCGAGGACGCGTTTCGAAACAGCGACTACTACGCCGACTGTCTCGCCACCGAGGACTGCGGCGCCACCCAGACCACCCGCGTCCTTGACCGCACGGACGACACGCTCGTCCTCTACTCCGACTGGGAGCGAACCCCCACCTGCGCCTCGGTTCCCCACATCGCCCGCGACCATCTCGGGGACGGCGTGCTGTTCGAGACCCGTCATGAGGGCCGCCACTACACGTGGCGACTCATCCACTCGGGCGACGGCGACGTGGCGGCATTCTTCGACTCCCTCGAGGTTGCCGTCGAAGAATGCGCTCAGATGGAGATGCTCCGCACCGCGGACACGACGACAGCAGCTGGAGGAAGCGACGAAACACCGAGCGGATTACCCCCGGCGCAGGAAGCCGCCCTCCAAGCCGCCGTCGAACACGGCTACTACGAGTCGCCCCGCGAGGTCGATGTCGGCGAGTTGGCCGAGCATCTCGACGTGCCTCGGTCAACACTTACCTACCGGCTCCGTCGGGCGGAAGAACATTTGGCGAAGCAACACGTCGCCGGCGAGCGGGTAGCGGAAGAACGGCTGGCATCGCACTGACACCGCGGTTGGAATATTCCAACAAAGACATATCGAACTCCCGCTCCTACCGTGAGGTGATGACAGAGAATTCCGATGTGGATACAGCGGGACCACCGAACGGCGGCGGGCAGCGGGAGTTGACTGCCCGTCTCACGGTCCCCGAGATGGACTGTCCGTCGTGTGCGCAAAAAGTCGACAAGAGCCTCCAGCGCGTCGACGGCGTCGTTGAGGCCACGCTCCAGCCGACCACCGGGACAGCTACCATCAAGTACGATCCGGACCGGACTACCAAAGCCGACGTCGTCGCGGCGATCGAAGCCGCCGGCTATGACGTGATCGGCGGAGCAGACGACGAAACCGACGAGTCTGCCGACGGCGTCGATATCGCGCCACCTTCGGAGGTCTGGACGAGTTCTCGCGCGAAGAAGACGTGGCTCGGCGCAGCGTTCGTCATCCTTGGTCTAGTCTTCGAGTTCCTTCTCACCGGCCAGAACGTCGCGATAGCGAGCATCCTCGACTACCCGCTACACATCGCAGATGTCCTGTTCCTCGGTGCCGTCGCGGCCAGTGGCATCCCGGTCGTCCGCAGCGGGTACTACTCCGCGAAGAACCGAAGCCTCGACATCGACCTCCTGATGGGGACAGCGATCATCGCCGCAACCGGCATCGGCTACTTCGTCGAGGCCGCGACGCTGGCCGTCCTGTTCAGCATCGCCGAACTGCTCGAGGACTATGCGATGGACAGGGCACGGGATTCTCTGCGCGAGCTGATGGAACTCTCGCCCGACGAGGCGACCGTCCGTCGCGATGGTGAGGAAGTGACCGTTTCCGTCGAGGAGGTCGACGTTGGCGAGACCGTCGTCGTCCGCCCTGGCGACAAGATTCCGCTCGACGGGACGGTCATCGAAGGCGAGAGTGCAGTCGACCAGTCGCCGATCACGGGCGAGAGCGTCCCCGTCGACAAGACCACCGGCGACGAGGTGTACGCCGGCGCGATCAACGAAGAGGGGTACCTCGAGGTAGAGGTCACCTCGACCGCTGGCGATTCGACGCTCTCGCGTATTATCGAAATGGTACAGGGCGCACAGGCGAAGAAGACCGAGTCTGAGCAGTTCGTCGACAGCTTCTCCGGCTACTACACACCCCTCGTCGTCGTGCTGGCAATCCTGACCGCCGCTATCCCGCCGCTGGTTATCGCTGATCCGGTGGCGGTGGACCTAGCCGGTTACGGGTTCACCTTCGCGGGCGACTGGCAGACGTGGTTCATCCGTGGGCTCACGCTGCTGGTGATCGCCTGCCCGTGTGCGTTCGTCATCTCCACACCCGTCTCGGTGGTGTCGGGCATCACGAGCGCCGCGAAGAACGGCGTCCTGATCAAGGGCGGAAATTACCTGGAAGCGATGGGCGAGGTCGACGCCGTCGCCGTCGACAAGACCGGGACGCTCACCAAGGGCGAACTCGCCGTCACCGACGTCGTTCCGGTGGGTGACACTACGGAGGACGATCTGCTCCGTCGCGCCGCTGGGCTGGAGCAGCGCAGTGAGCATCCCATTGCTACGGCGATTCTCGCCCGTGCTGAGGAGGCGGGCGTGGGCAACCTGCCCGACCCGACGGGTTTCGAGAGCCTCACTGGGAAGGGCATCCGCGGCGAGATCGGCGGCGAGACGTACTATGCGGGCAAGCCCGCGCTCTTCGAGGAACTGGGCTTCGACCTCGCTCGGGCACGCCGCGAGACGGACGGCGGCGTTATGACGGAAGAGGCGACCGAGGGCGAGAACGGGGCGTTCGCCGAGGATGCCCTCTCCGCGCTGGAGCGGGAGGGCAAGACTGTCGTTATCGTCGGGACGGAGTCGAAACTGCTGGGTGCGATCGCCATCGCCGACGAGGTTCGCCCGGCCTCGAAGCGGGCCGTCGAACGCCTGCACGAGCTGGGCGTCGAGCGCGTGGTGATGCTCACCGGCGACAACGAGGGCACCGCCCGCGCAATCGCCGAGCAGGTCGGGGTCGATGAGTATCGCGCCGAACTCCTGCCCGACGAGAAGGTCGACGCTGTCGAGGAGTTACAGGCAGAGTACGGTGATGTCGCGATGGTCGGTGACGGCATCAACGACGCGCCCGCGCTCGCCACCGCGGAGGTCGGCATCGCGATGGGCGCGGCCGGCACCGACACCGCTCTCGAGACGGCCGATATTGCGTTGATGGGCGACGACGTCGGGAAACTCCCGTACCTGTACGACCTGTCGCATACGGCCAACGGGGTGATCCGGCAGAACATCTGGGCGAGTCTCGGCGTGAAGTTCCTGCTCGCGCTGGGCGTGCCACTGGGGCTGGTCAGCGTTGCGTTGGCGGTCGTTGTCGGTGATATGGGGATGAGCCTCGGTGTCACCGGGAACGCGATGCGGTTGTCGCGAATCGAGCCCGATCGGTTCTCCGACACCTGACTCTGCGGCGGGAAGTGCGGGCAGGACGCTCCTCTTTCGCGACTTTCCTGCGCTCTATCGAGACAATTTGCAGTTTGTCTGGGGCAGTAGAGACTGAGCCCCACCGCAGGCTCTGATTTGATGCCCGAGAATCCAGACGACGATCCACTCCACGATTGCGAGTTAAGTCCCGACGCAGTCCTCGGGACGCGCACCTTCCACGATGTCCTGTTCACTGACGATACCGAGACGCCGGTAAACGTGCTCACCGGCGAGACACCCGCACATTCGCAGGCGACCGTCGAGGAAGCGAAGGCGTTCGCTACGAGTATCGATACGGACACACCACAAATCGCGCTCCCGGCCTCTGTCGAGACGCAGATCGAAACCCAGAGCCAACCCTACACGGCGGCCGCGTTCTTCCACTTCAAGGCGACCGGGTCGCTCGAACTGCACCGTGCCTACCACGCCGCCTACGACTCCGACGCGTTCAGCACCGACTTCGAGGCCGACTACGAGTCGGGCGACCTGACGATCACCGTCGAGCAGACTGCCGATTCCTGAACGCGGTCTCCCGAAGCGAGGTTTTTCGAGCGCCGGCGATGGGTGCCGGCGCACCGAGCAGACAGCGCCGAGCGGCGCCCGGTGAGTCGGCACTCCGAGGTGAACCAGATGCATATGGTCATCTACGCGCTGGTGGAAGCACCGACACAGCACGACGCCCTGGTCGAGGGGAAAGCAGTCTTCGACCGTCTCGTCGGCGCGAATCCCCACGGCTGCGCCGTGTTTGATTACTACGTCACGTTCGATGAAGACGACACGACGGTCGCCGGGAAGGCCCGCTGGGGTGACCTGCCGACGGCGGCCCCCATCAACTCAGAGGAGGGCGGTGAACTGCTCGACCGGGCTTGGAAGGCCACGAAAGAGGAGTTTCAGCGGAATCTCGACCGCGTGAAGGAGGCGCTCGACGAGCTCAGCGACGAGGCGATCATGCGCGACGAGGACCTCGCCCGCCACGCGTTCCACCAGGTCGGCGCGTACGAAGGGCCCTCAATCCCGATGTACGACCAGCACGCCCAGGGGATTCGGCATCGAGGCCAGCTCGACCGAGTCCTCGAGGAAGACGAGGACAGCCAGACGCTCTGGATCGTCCCCGCAGACGTTCATTTCTGACCAACGATGCCACGAATCACCAACTGGTCACGAGAGAGTCGCTCACCAACACTCGCGTATCGAAACACCGAGACTGGAGCGCGAGCTGTTCTACACCGGGCGCCGGATTCATACCGGTACAAGTGGCGCGGAGCGATCCTCGTCGACGGCTACCCGATCTGGTCGCGAGGCTTCGAGACGAAGGAGGCGACAACGTTCCGGGATGCGCTTCGGGAGCGGCCAGCGCCCGAACTGAACTGTCCGGAGTGTCCAAACGACGACGTCCTCGTCGGTGAGAAGACAGCTGATGGAGCGACGGTACAGCGCTGGTACGACTGTCCGGACTGTGGGTACGAAGCCCCCTCGCGCATCGTCTACGGCCCTGAACGCTGAGGACGTACACACGCAGGGTGTTTTTCGGCCGGGGCGGAGAGAGTGACCCGGTCGAACCGGGTCGGTCCAACAATGAGTCTCGAAGTACTCGACCGACACAGCGAGGCACTGTTCGAGTTCCTCTGGTGTCCCGTCTGCGGGCAGGAAGTGTTCACCCACATTCCCTTCGAGGGAGTGTTCTGCAAGAACTGTAACACGCAGGTCGTCCTCCAAGAGTCTCGAGAAGACCGTGGCTACGAGGAGGCTGTGCTCGCGTGCTTCGACACCGACTCAACGTGGAACCTTCACGTCGACGAGAAGCTCCGCCGCGACCTGCCTGACGGCTCGGCACGGGCAAAAATCCTCGGTGCACCGGGTGCCTATGAGATCGACTGGTGGAGTCCAGCACCTGGGGAGGATTGGGAGCCGGTCGAGCGTGGTGAATTCGACGACGTGGAGGAACCAGACGAGGTGTCACATCTCGCGTAGCGGATTGCAATCCCGCTACGACTGTGTGGTGTTGTTTCAGCGCCGGCGATGGGTGCCGGCGCACACGCGCCGGCGAGTACCGATGTCGACACGGAGCCAACTCCGATTCGTCCAACGAGTCGAACAGACCGGTGAGACAGATGGCAGCGCCGACCGCGTCGCGCAGGTGTACCGGCATTCGGACGGGTATCCCGGGAGCGTCCTCCGGGATCTCGCACAACTGAAAGAGCTTCTCGATGCGACCCGCGCAGAGCGGGGACCGGGCTACACGGCGGCGACCTTCGTGTTCCTCGACAAGCTCTCGACGGTCGACCTCTACCTGGATGGCGACCCAGAGCGAACGATCGACGCGGCTCAGCCAGCGGATCTCCTCGAGCCGTCCAATATGGAGCACCTGGACCAGCCGCTGTTCCTGCTGGGCCACGGCGTCGAGAATCCGGCCGACGGCATCCACGGCGACGAGGAGTACCTCTACGTCGTCGAACTCCCGACGGAGAACCCGTTCGACGAGCCGACCGAGTGGACAGTCAAAGTGAGCGGTCACTCCGCGTTCCCCCGCTGGGACGGCCCGACCGACGAGGCCTTCGAGCAGGCGAGCTGGCAGTTCCACGGGTCGCTCGAGGACGCGCTCGCAGAACTGGTCCGGGACGAAGCAGTCGTCAAGTAAAATCCCAAATCGTATTTATATAGTTAGGGTTTAGAAAGACCCAGATGATTTCGAAGGCCGGACTCGCCGTGCTTGACGCGCTGAGTACCGGCCGTGAAGCAACACCGGCGGAACTCGCGGCCGAAACCGGATATTCACGAGAACATCTGTACGACGTACTCAACGAATTGCTCGCAGCGGGATTGCTCACAGAAACCCGTGGGTCCAGCAATCAGCGTCGTGTCCGCATCGCGGAACATCCAGTTACCGAAGCGTATCGAACGCTGCAGTCGGAGTTCAGCCACGTAGACTGGACGGAACTGCTCTCCCCAGCCACACTCCGCGTGTGTTGGTATCTCGATAGACCACGACACATCGCTGGTATCGCAGACCGGCTCGGAATCACTCGACAAGGTGTCCACAGCGCGTTATCACCGCTCAAGCACCGAGCACTACTCTCCAGATCTGATTCGAAGTACGCCCTTCATGACGAAGTCTCGCCGCTGTTGGCGTTCGCCCGGGCTACTGTAGAGCACGAACATCGAGCCCGAGTCCGGGAAATCGCTCCCAGTGCCACGATCGCGTGGTGCGATCCGAAGCGAGCACTCGTTCGCCTGCAGACCGACGAGGATACGGACGCACTCCAAGCAGCTCCGGACTGGGAGATGACCGGACTGGGTCGGTTTACAGCGTATGGTCTACAGTTTTTCCTCGCCGGCGAGCCTCCGTTCTGGTATGCTCCGGACGAAGACCTAACGCCTGCTGAAGTCGTATGCCATACGCTCCTTCTGGATAGCGGATCTAGGCGGGTCAGCTATTCGATGCTGCTGATCGAGGCGGAGGATATCGATCAGGAGACACTCGTCGAGACCGCACAGTGGTACGACCTGGAACCCACTGTGAAAGCGTTGTATCGGCCACTTCAGGGCGACTTCGACAGAACAGATGATCTGCCAGTCATCCTCCCAAAAAAGAACGAATATATGGCACTCAAAGACCAGTACGGAGTCGCGTAACACCAACCACGCAGTCTGGCGGAAAATTTCGATGGGTTAGATGATGCCGCCGATCACGAGTAGTCCGACGACGAGCAGCAGCGTCGCAACCACGCTCCCTCCAGCAAGCAGCTTGTTCTCCATCGCCTTCTCGTGGAGGGGCATCTCGGCGTACTCCTTGCGGAACGCGTCGAGGTTCTCCTCGTCGTAGAAGTACTTCCTCTTCAGCGCGAACCGTTCGGTCACCGCACAGCCGGTACAGACCGGCTCCCCTTCGAGCCGTTCGGTCTTGATGTGGGTGTCGCAGGCGATCGCCCCGCAGTTCGGACAGTAGGTGTACGTCTCGTCGACGCCGCTCGTTTCGCAGTGGACGCAGCGATGAATCCCGTCCTCCAGAGTGACCCGTGAGGGGCCAGCAGCATAGTATTCGTACGGATACGAGTACTCCAGTATCTCTGTCGTCTGCCGAACCTCAGGTAGATACACCGGCTCAATCGATTGCACTGAGATGTCCGAGAGATTCGGCTCACAGGTCTTGTTGTACGTGACGTTATTGTCGCCGGTGTAGGTCACCGTCGTCGTGTGGTAATCCTGGAGGCGGTCAACAGCCCACTCCTTGTACTCCGTTTGGGTCTGGCCGAACCGTCGTTCGTCGACGTCGTCGAATACCTCGGTAAACTGCCCGGTATCGAGGGGGACCGTCGCGTGGAAGTTCTCGGTGACCAGCGTCGCGACTTCGTCGTCGGCCACCTTCGGATGGCCGCGCTCAGCGTGGACAACGAACTGTGTGCGGTCGTTGATCCGGTGGATGACACCGACTGAGGTCTCGAAGACAGAGTTCGTGTCGGCGGTGATCGCAACCACTGGTCGGAACGTCACTTGCGAGTGCGGCACCGGCAGATCCGCGGCCTCGATGTTCTCAATGTCGCGGAACGCCTCCTGGACAGGTGCGTCGACATCCGCCGCCGGATCGTACGGTCGGAGCGTCTCGTCACAGAGGATCTCGATGCGCCCGTTGTAGAGATCGAGACCGATTTCGTCGGCGATCTCCCGAAGGTCCTCGCCGTCGATCAGCTCGATGGGATAGGGATCGTCGTTCCGCTGGAGCCGGTCAGCGTACTCCTCGGCAGGGTTCGTAAATCGACCTGTGGTGGCGACCATCCCTCGCTTCGGGCCGTCGAAGTCGAACGTCGCGATGGCCGAGTGCAGCTTCTGGACGACCGGCCGGCCGACCGTCCCGGTGTGCTTGCACTCGACGATGATCGCCCGTCGCGTGCCGTCGACGATCTCCTCCATGATGACGTCGCGCCCCTCGTCGGCCGTCCGCTCGGCCTGGCGGACGTTTTCGTAGCCGAGGTTCCGGAAGACGTCCTCC
Source organism: Halorhabdus amylolytica (assembly GCF_004944975.1). GTDB lineage: Archaea > Halobacteriota > Halobacteria > Halobacteriales > Haloarculaceae > Halorhabdus > Halorhabdus amylolytica. The sequence continues at coordinate 100,856 of NZ_SPQG01000010.1, read as the reverse complement.
ATCAAGTCCTCGAACTCGAATCCCGAGAGGTCGTCCAGTACAGCCATCCGAATGTAATTGGACAGTATCTTGCTATGACTATATACGTTGCCGACGGTGGCGACGAAGTCGCGACGACGTGAGCGCTGGTGTTGTTGTTCGTCCCGCAAGGGGTGCGGGACGACACATTCGTCCCGGATTACCGATGAGTTCTGAGAGCAACAGCGAGAGCGCCCCCGACAACTGGTGGTTGCAACGCCGAACAGATGACGACCATTTCGTGTTCGCCTACGAGTTCTCGAAATCCGTCCTTTGCCACGTCCAGCAACCCTCGGACTGGCTGGTCCGGATCGATCGAGCCGATGGGACGATCCTCTTCAGTCAGCACGACCTCCGGTCGCGAGCAGCGGCGTTCGACCTCGCCAAGAGCGTCATGGAGCTCTGTACGATGCTCCATCGGGAGGTCGTCACGGAGCGAAGTCAAGCGCGAAAACCGATGTACGTCGGGCCCCGACCAACCGAGGCCGCGAGTGGGAGCAATCAGGGAGCCGGACCTGGTCCAGATACCGCCCGTCGGCCGTCGGATTCCTTCCCCCGCCAGCCCCCAGAACGACCACGAGGTATGGGTCACTGGGAGGGTGGGTTCCGATGACCGGCGGCCGAGCGTACCGCGGTGAACGCTGTATGGGTGGACAGCTGGTGTACACGCCCGATGGCGACGTACTGGACAAGCACCTCCACGTCTTGCGCCGCGCTCCTGGTGGATTCGACTGGGGACCGGAGGCCGACGAGGCCTGCATCGATCAACTCGCGATCGCGCTGCTGGCCGATTCAGCGACGAAGAAGATCGCACTCGACCACTACAAGGAGTTCGCGCAGTACCTGCGTGAAGAGCTCGAGGGTGACGAGTGGCGGCTCCCGACCAGCGACATTTCGGCCGATACCTGGTCGCGAGACATCGACGTGGCTGATGAGACGCCCTCACCGGAGGACGTCGACATCACGGCAGTCGATTTCGACGAGATGACCTTCGCGGTCGAGCGAGCGCTCTGCGAGCAGCACGACATTAGCATCCACCAGAGCGTCGACGACCGCCGCGAGGAACTGGAAGACGCCCGCCAGGCAGTCCAATCAGAAACTACCGACTCGGAGGAGTCACAGACCGACACCGGCGGGTTCGAGTTCCCCGCAGCTAGCCAGTAGGGACGGTGAGGGCGTTTCCGGCTCTGTTTGTAGAACCCCCGAGAGGGGTGCGGGGGTCACCACTCCCGCAACGTACCGATGAACGGGAACGCCCGACGCACCACGTCGAACGTAGTCCAGACAGAAGCGCTCGCTAACCGTCGCGACGACTCCGTCGAATACGTCGGCTTTCGCATCGACGGCCAGGCCGTCGTTCTGAATCTCTCCGAACACCAGCGTCTCACTCCCGATCGAAGTCTCGATCTGGTCAACCACAGCCCGACAGGCTTCGAGTGGGGATACGCTGGAAGCGGGCCCGCACAGCTCGCCTGTGGGCTCCTCCTCGACTACTACAACGACGCCCAGATCGCGAGAGAACACTACATTGGGTTCCGGAATTGCGTGATCAGCCAGCTCGAGTGTGACGGCCCGGCGGCGTGCTGGCACCTCACCGGCGAAGAAATCGACGCGGCGATGGCGACGATCGCCGACGACGTCGTCGCCCTTCCCGACGGCGGGGGGCCGTCACCGACACTCCCCGAGAACTGGCGAACGGTCACTCGCCCTGACCGGCGAGTCTTCCAGCGGGCTGATCGCGACCACTACATCGTGCTTGGGGAGGGAACCGACGGCTGGCTGGCCGTCCTCTGTAATCAGGGCGATCGCGCCTATCCGGCACCCCTGGCGAGCCGGACGGTTTCGGACGATGCCGATGTCGAGCAGGCCATCCGGGCCCTGGTCGACGAGAGCAACAACCTCATCGAGCCACCGGAGGGGGAGTGCTGATGGAGACAATTCGGCTGTCACGAGCCACCCACCAGCTGCTCGAACGCGGGGTCGAGGCGCTCGAGAAAATCGGTCGCGAACTGGAGCGGTACAACGACTGGCAAGAGCAGACTGACGGCACCGACTCGTGACTCAGACACGTTCTCCCGGCCAGCGGCGGAGTACCGGGTTCCAGTACACGCGCACTCCCGAGGGGTGCTCGTGTCCCATTCATCGCGACGGCCAGCCGGTCACGGCGCCGCTCGGCCTGCGGTTCGCAGAGCGCGTCCATATCGAATCGATCCCACGGCACGTCGCCGGCGCGATCTACGAAGCCCATCATTCCTATATGGACAGTGTCCCGCGGACGAACCTCGTTCATCACGGGCTCTGTTACCAGGACCAGCTACTGGGTGCGATTACGTGGCGCTATCCACTGATTCGCTCGCTGGACTACGACGGCACGCGATACGAGGGTGACGAGATCGTCGAGGCAGCACGGATCTGCATCGGCGTCGACTTCCCGAATCTCGCCTCCGCCGCCCTCGCCCGGTCGATGGAACGATTCGTGCGTCGGCACGGTCGGCGGCGAGGCGTTCGCCTTCTGCTGACGTTCGTGCGAGCTGACTTCGACGGCTCGATGATTAAAGCGCTCAGAGACAAGGGCTGGCACTGCGCCGGGAAAACGGAACCCGGACAGGCAGGTAACCGGCCCGACAAGCAAATCCGAGAGCGGCCGAAGTGGCGGTTCCTCTGTGAAGTTCCTGATGAGTCTGAGCGGGAACAGTCCTCACTCGGACGGTGGGCTCCGTGACTACGAATGCTCGTCTCGATGAGTTTGCAGCAGAGGAAGACTCGGACAACCAGCCGGAGCGCGATCCATCTGTAGTCGAGCGACTGTTGGACCCGATATCACCGGCCCAGGGGCTGCGACTCATCCCCGGCCAAGGTGACCCGGTGTACCTCCAAAACAGGGGAACTGAACGCTACCTGTTCCGGGATGCCCACGAGCGGTGGTTCATCCTCCAGCCCTCGGCCAAGGAGTCGGTCGACGACTTCGTTCGCTGGGTGTATCTCCCCGACGGCAAACCCGCCGAGATTGCCCGGACAGCGATCCGTCAACGGACGGTTCGCGGCTACCGGTACGTTCAGCGAAGCGGAGCTCCCGAGCCGGTTGGGACGACGGTGACAGCGATGTACGTCAGTGAGCCCTGGCCCGACGATGTCTACGAGTGTGGATCCTGCGGAGCCGAGTTCGAGTCGCCCCATGCTCACGCCCTTCACTGCTGGGAGGACCATCCCTGGGTTCCGAACCCGGAGCAGGTTCGGCTACGCCGCTCCAGCACCGAGTAACGACAGTGCGACAGTTTCCCGACGGTGGTTCGATTAACCAACAGACAGCCGCTTCCTAGGTTAGTGTTGGTTAACGTGGTGTTGTTGTTGCGCCCGGCAGAGGGGCGCAGGGCGCGAGACGATGCAGGCAGCCGTCGATGAGCGTTCCTGCGTCGAGGTGACTACGATGAAAGACCCAGAGTCGAGAACCATCTTCGCAGGCGTCGATGGACGTACCGACACCGAACTACCCGAGTGGTATCGTCAGCGTCACGGCGGCAAAGACACCGTGAGCTTCGCTGAGGCGATCCGCGACCTCCCGCAGGCCGTCGAGACGACCGTGGCGTACCAGAATCCGTACACCGACGAGTGGGTCGAGACGGAGCGGTTCAACGCGCTCGTCGAGCCGAGTCGCGCTCGAGAGCAGGCCCGTGAGGAGGACGCCGAAACGGATTCTTTGTTCCATATTCCGACCGACTCGTACTCGATCATCAACCCGGTCGACGTCTACGGCCCTCTGGAGGAGGTCCTTCGGGAGGAGACTATCGACCGAACGCCGCTGGGTGACGTGATGTTCGGCGAGATTCGTCGCTACCGGGGCGGCGGCGAGGTCCATATGGACATCATGTTCGACGGCCTCGAAGTGCGCCTTCCCGGCCGGTCGGACCCGATCACGATGGGCGTCACGTCGGGCTACGACTTCTTCGGTGAGCACGCCGTCTACGTCGAGGGGTTCGCCCAGGACGGGTACTGTTCAAATACGATGCGTTCGCTCACCGACAAGGAGGTCATCAAACACGTCGGCGACGTGCGGAACTTCCGCACCTGGTGGGAGGAGCTTCTCGCACAGGTCGAACTCGTCGCCGACGACCTATTCGAGTTCATCCGGGACGCCCAGGACATCGACCTCGACTTCTCGGAGCTCCCGTTCACCGTCACGGAGTTTTACAGTCTTCTGGGCTTCCCGGACTACCTGGCCGAGCGCGCTGCGAGTGATGCGGAGGCCAACGCGACCTCCCCCGTCGAGATCGATATGTGGACGCTGCATTCCGGCGCCACGTACGCGCTCACCCACTTCTTCCAAGGCAAGGAGGGTGCGTCGCTGGACGGCTACGTTCGCACGGCCAACGACATCCTGTTCAACCCGGAGGGCACCATCGAGCGCGTCGAACGCGCTTACGAGGAGGAGCTGGAGACAGACGGCGATGACGGGTCGCAGGCGTCGCTCGCCGGCGAGCGCGCGCTCGCGAGCATCGAGCGCATCAGCGACGATCTGCAAGAGAAGGTCAACCAGTTCGAGGAGCGCGAGGACGCGCTTCGTGAGCGGTTCCAAGATGCCATGAGCTGATTGTCGGAGCGGCGTTCACTGATACAATCCTAAAATAGCAGTCTACGTTAGAGATTCCGGTTCCTCGTTATATTCGACTACTAATTCGACATCCTCAGGACCGAATTCATCACGTTCCGCTTCAAGCGTATCAAGAGCGTCTTTAACCGGGAAGAAATCCGGCTTCTCGAGTGCATCTTCTGTCGCCCAGGCGTATCGAATCGTTTGCTCGGAATCAATGAGAAACACGGCACGCTGCGGGACGCGCTCGTGGTTCTCCCATTCATCATAACAGATGTCATATGACTCGGCAACCCGCCCGGAACTATCACTAAGTAACGGGAAATTGAGGCCGTATTCCTCGGCGAATGCTCGATGGGCGTAGACGCTGTCACCAGAAATTGCCCAGACATCGAGAGCGGGCGTTAGCTGAAACCACTCTGCATCGCGAATCGCACACAGTTCGTTTGTACAAATAGGACTGAAATCAAACGGGTAAAATACCAGCAACGCAGCCCGATCATTGGCTGTTGACTCATCCAAGCAGTACCCGGTTTGTTCTCCGTCACGGAGACCCGGAAGAGTAAATGACGGTGCAGACGCTCCCTCGTTTATCATACGACATAGTAGCACACGAAGACAGGATAGTCATTGGGTCAGCACTCCGATCTGAATTGCTCACCACTTGATGTGGGATGAAATTCACTAAAGTCCGTACGTCAGGAGTTCGCCGTCGCCCACTCAAGAAGCGGTTCTAATCTCGAACGAATCTCATCACCCTCGTCAGTTAGCGCGTATTCGACGCGTGGTGGAATTTCGTTGTACTGCGTCCGTGAGACGAGTCCTGCCTCCTCGAACTCGTCGAGTCGTTTCGAGATTGTCGAGGTACTCGCCGTCGGGAGGTGCTCCTCAATCTCCGCGAACCGCAGCGAATCGTGTGCGCCGATGATGCTGACGAGTTGCATCGCGTATTTCCGGCTCAACGTGTCGATGACACCCGTGAGCGGACAGTAGCACGTCCCCTCGACATCGCACGCGGGCGCCGATGACGTAGTGTCTGCCATAGCTTCGTGGCCTCCAACCTACTCCATAGCTTCGGACTCTGGAGTACAAGAACTTCCCGTCGTAAAGTATAGGCACAGATGACTCAGACAGCCGACTACGATCTCGTGATTCTCGGTGGCGGCGCCGCAGCCTTCGCCGCAATCACCGAAGCGAGTCGACGCGATCTCTCGACAGCGATGGTGAATACCGGCTTGCCCATCGGCGGGACGTGCGTGAACGTCGGCTGTGTTCCGAGTAAGCATCTCCTTGCCGTCGCCGAGAGCGGAGCTGCAGCGTCGGAGAACCCCTTCGACGCCGTTCGATACCCCGAGGAGCCGACCGTCGATTGGGCCGCCGCCCTCAACGACACCGACGAACTCGTCGAGCGGTTCCGGCAGGAGAACTACGTCGACGTCGCCGAGCACTTCGAGATCGACATCTACGAGGGGTACGGCCAGCTGGTCGACGATACTACCATCGAGGTCGTCGACGGCGCCGACGAGGGCGCACACATTACTGGGAAGAAGGCCCTCGTCGCGACCGGCAGTTCACCGTGGGCGCCGCCCATCGACGGCCTCTACGACGTCGACTACTACACGAGTGAGACCATCCTCGAGGAGCGCGACCTTCCCGAGAGTATCCTAATGCTCGGTGGGGGATACATCGCGCTGGAGTGGGGACAGATCCTGCACCGTGTCGGCATCGACGTGACGGTTCTCCAGCGCTCCGACCGCGTCCTCTCGGACATGGAAGGCCAACTTGGTCGCGAGATGCAGCGTGCATTCGAGGAGGAGGGCATCGAGGTGATCACCGGCAACGACTTCCAGCGCGTCCGCACGCTAGCAGCCGACGGCGGCGCCGAAGCGATTCAGTCAGGCGTCGCCGTCGAAACGACCATCGACGGAGACGAGCGAACGGTCACCGGCGACGCGCTGTTCGTCGCGACCGGCGTCCAGCCGAATAGCGAGGGCATCGGCCTCGAAACGGTTGGGATCGAAACGAACCCCGACGGGACGATTCGTGTCGACGAGTACTTCCAGACGACGAATCCCGACATCTACGCGGCGGGCGACGTGATCGGCGAGCCCGAACTGGAGACCGTCGCCGCCAAGGAGGGCAATCACGCCGTCAAGAACGCGTTCGGCAACGAGGGCGTCAGCATCGACTACGACGCGGTGCCAGCAGTCGTGTTCACCAGCCCGGAAGTCGCCGCAGTCGGGACGACAGAACGCGAGTATATGGACGAGCACGGCACCTGCTCGTGCCGAACCGTCCAGATGGCGGATGTCCCGCGAGCGAAGGCCGTCGAGAACACGGATGGCCTCGTCCAAGTCGTCAAACACCACGAGACTGACGAGATCGTCGGCGTCCACATGGTCGGCCCCCGTGCCGCCGACATAATTATGGAAGCCACGCTTGCGGTGACGTTCGGCCTCACGGTCGACGACATCATCGACACCGTCCACCCGTTCCCGACGTTCTCCGAGGCGTTCAAACAGGCCTGTCAGGCGTTCCGACGGGACATATCGACGATGAGCTGCTGTATCGAGTGAATCTCACTCCGGGTCGGCCGGCGCAGTACTGCGGAGGAGCATCGTCTTCACACGACCAACCCCATCGAAATCACGGAGCCGATACACGAGTTCCCGCACCCGCGCCGCATCGCCATGACAGAAGACGGTCTCTAAACACCACTCGCCCTGGTGGGTATGGCTCATCGTTTCGATGACGTCCTGAAACTGGTGCTGGGCCGAATGGAGATCGTGAATCACCTCGTGGTGCTGGTAATCGAATGCCAGTACAGCGACGACCTCGCCTGAAACCTCCTCGAGTTGTGAATGTCCCTCGATGTATTCCTGCATCGCTTCACGAATCGCCCGCGAGCGGGAGTCCAACCCCTCAGCCTGCCATGTCTCGTCGAACTCCTCGAGAATGTCCTCAGACACGTTCAAGCTCGTGCGCATACTCCCCAATTGATCCCCTACTGTCTTGACCCCTCGATTATTACGGAATTCACGTTTCAGTCTTAACAACCGCTATACAGCGCAGGGATAGAGGAATATATGAATGCTCCACGGCGAGGCGTTTCCACTGTTGGTCGGCGCGATTGCGCTCGGATTCGTGCACGGCATCGAGCCCGGACACGGATGGCCGGTCGCCGCGAGTTATGCACTCGATCAATCCAATAAGTGGCTCTACGGACTCGCCGCCAGCTCGCTGATCGGCATCGGCCACCTCATTAGCAGTCTGGCGATGGTCGGCGTGTTCTTCTACGCGAAATCCTACTTTCAGCTGACCCAAGTGAACGAGCCGATCTCGATTCTTGGCGGCGTTTCCATCGGCGGTCCAGTCAGCATCGTCGCAGGCGTCTTACTCATCGGACTCGGGATTCGAGAGTACACGCACGGCCATTCTCACCAGCACGAGGACAGCCACGGACACGACCACGATGAGCATACGGAGGAGCAGTCGAGCCACCACAGTCACGGCACGCCACCCACGCACGAACACTCCCCGGATGGGCTCCTTACACGGGTGAAAATTCGGCTTGGAAAAATCGGAGGGCACTCCCACGAGCACGGGACCGATCCGGCTCCTGACGCCGACCGCGGACTCCTCGGAATCGCCTGGTTCGCATTCGTCCTCGGGTTCGCTCACGAAGAAGAATTCGAGATTATCGGCCTCTGTGCCGGTTCGACGTACTGTCTGGAGCTGATGACTGCGTATGCGCTGACGGTCATCGTCGGCATTGTCGGGTTAACGATGCTCCTCATCGCCGGCTATCAGGAGTACGAAGAAACAGTCGAGCGGTATACACCGTACCTGCCGCTGTTCTCAGCGACCGTCCTCATCGTCATGGGACTCGGCTTCATCGCCGGCGTCTTCTGAATCACGCCGAACACTCTCCAGCGTCCCATTCTCAGTAAGGTCAATAAGCGCGCGATTTAGCAGTTCACGGAGGACGAACTCCTCGTAATGCTGTGTTGCACAGTACTCGCACGGCTTCATTTCTCGTGCCACCGCTTCGATGTCGTCGCCGTGCTCCCCATAGAGCGTCTCAACGAGCCCTGCTAATTCGGCTGCCGCGGTTTCCTGCGCCCCAGCGAGCGTCTGCTCAGCGTCCTCTGGTAGGTCATACGAAAAAATCCGCGTGTTCGACTTGTAGTACTTCCGCGTCCCCCCACCAGCTTCTTCGAGCCGGGCAATCTCGACCATCCCCGCATCCTTCAGGACGTTCACGTGGTGGCGCACCGTCGTCTCCGCCTTTTCTTCGCCACGACGATGCAGTTCGTCGTGGATCTCCTCGATCGTCATTTCCTCGGTTGCGAGCATGTCGAGGATCTTCACCCGGACATCGTTCTCCAGTGCCTTCGCTTTCTCCGGGTCCGTCGTCACGACTTCGCGGATCGGCACGTCAGATTCGAGGAGCGTCATTCTTGTGACGACATAGACGGACAACGACAGTAAGAGTAACGCCATTCCAACGACAGTGGTAGTATGATATCGAGACCGCTATAACTCTCGTCATAATGGTTATCCGCGTCGCACGATAACCAACAGGTACGATGGGAACGACACACGACCAATTCAACGTCGGGGGGATGTCCTGCTCGTTCTGTGCCGAGAGCATCAAGAAGGCCTACAGTCGAACCGACGGCGTTGAGGACGTCGACGTGAGTCTCGCCCACGAGGAAGTTCTCGTCGAATACGACGACGACCTGCTGAGCGAGGTCGAGGTAAAGGACACGCTCCGAGACCTCGGGTACACCATCCGCGACCCTGACAAAGCGAAGCGGTACGAGCAACAGCAGGCCGAACTCTCCGACGGCAAGCGTCGCCTCCTCATCGCCGGTGGCGCATCCATCGTTATCGCTGCCCTGATGGGATGGATGATTTTCGTGATGGGGCGCTTCGAGTCAACATCTCTCGGGATGGATCTGGTGACTCTGGGGCTGGCACTCGGGACGATGTTCGGGCCCGGCCGCTATATCAAAGAGAAAGCCTTCCAGAGCGTGCGCCGGGGTATCTTCAACCAGCACGTCCTCCTGGAAGCGGGCGCGTTCGCCGGACTCGTGGGTGGACTGCTTGGCCTGTTCGTCTTCCCGAGCTTCCCGACCGTTCACTTCTTCGCCGTCTCCGTGTTCATCACCACCTATCACATCCTTTCGGAGTACACCAGCCTCATCGTCCGCACGCGAGCTTCCCGAGCCGTCCAAGGCCTTCTCGACCTCCAGCCCGACACGGCACGCCGCGTCAGTGATGACGGTGATGTCGAGGAGGTCCCTGTCGACGACCTCGACGTTGGCAATCGCGTCCGCGTCAAGCCCGGCGAAAACATCCCCGTCGACGGCACGGTCGTCGAGGGCGAATCGATGGTCGACGAGTCGGTCGCTACCGGCGAGTCCATTCCCGAAGAGAAGGCCGCCGGCGACGCGGTGATCGGTGGCAGCGTCAACGAGACCGGGACGCTGCTCATCGAAGTAACTGCAACCGGGGAGGACGCGTTCCTAAACCAGGTCGCCCGCGAGATCGAGGAGGCGCGGGCGATGAAGCCCGGCATCATCCAGCTCGCCGACCGCGTGCTCAAGTATTTCGTCCCCGGCGTCTTGACGATCGCCGCGCTCTCGTTCCTCTTTTGGGTGGTCGCACCACTCGCGTGGGGGGCAGCCCCCAACGTCCAGCGCGGGGCGTTCGCAGCCTTGGCGGTTCTCGTCCTCGGCTATCCGTGTGCGCTTGGGATGGCGACACCGCTCGCCCTAATTCGGGGTGGCGGGAAGGCGGCGAACCGCGGCATCCTGATGCGCTCCGGTGACGCCTTCCAGATATTTCCCGACGTCGACCACATCGTGTTGGACAAGACCGGCACCATCACCGTCGGCGAACCCGCCGTCAGTGAAGTCGTCGCGTTCGGTGCCGACGAGGTGGATGTACTCACGACTGCGGCTAGCGCGGAGGCCTTCTCTGAACACCCGCTCGCAGATGCGATCCTCGAGTTCGCCGACGAGCAAGATGTCGAGTACGCTGACCCCGATGATTTCGACTCCGTGACCGGCAAGGGCGTCCGGGCAACCGTGGCCAGCGACGACGTGCTGGTCGGGAAACCGGGATGGCTCAGCGACGAGGGGATCGACCTGTCGAAGGGGAGCGACGACATCGAGCGACTTCAGGGCCACGGCCTCACCGTTGCCGGAGTTGTTCGTGACGGTGACCTACTCGGTCTGATCGGTATCGGTGACGAGGTCAAGAGCGACGCCGCTGCGACCATCCAACGGATGCGAGACGCCGGCATCACGCCCGTGATGATCACTGGAGACAACGAGCGCACCGCAGACGCGGTCGCCGAGGAGGTCAGTATCGACCGCGTCATGGCCGACGTGCTGCCCGACGAGAAACGCGAAGAGATCGGTCGCCTGCAGGACGAGGGTCACCGCGTAGCGATGGTCGGCGACGGCATCAACGACGCTCCCGCACTCACGCAGGCCGACATCGGGATCGCCATCGGCGCCGGGACCGACATCGCCATCGAATCGGCGGACATCGTCCTGATGGGCGACCGGCTTGGTGGCGTGATGGACGCCTACGAGATCGGGAACGAGAGCTACCGGAAGACCCGTCAGAACCTCGCGACGGCCTTCGCGTTCAACGGGGTCGGTGTCGCCGCCGCGACCACGGGGCTCGTTCACCCGGTGTTCGCGATGCTCGCGATGGTGCTGTCCGTCTCGGCCGTCCTCGCCAACAGCTTCGCTGGTCAGCTCCTCTCCGGCGAGGGTGTCAACACCGAGTTCGCCCTCGACGACCGCACCGACGGCGAGCGTGGAGACGGCCGAGTGACAGCCGATTAAGCCACTACGTCGTAGCCAGCTTGTTCGATTGCCGCGTTCACGTCGTCGTCTGAGACTCCATCCTCGAGGACCACGTCGACCGTGTCAGCTTCGTGGTCGGCCTCGATCCGATTCACATCATCGAGGTTTCGCAGGGCGGTCTCCACGTTCTGTTCGCACCCGTTGCAGGACATCCCGGTGACTGAGATCGTCTTTCGCTCCATGCGGGCCTGTAAACACTCGCGGGGAATGACCATTACGGTAACCGTTGTATCGGTTTCATCTCTATTAGAGGTGGACATTATCGTCCGGAGAGTTGTTTGTGTCGGCCCCAAAGGGGTGGAGGCTCTTTGAGATGGGAACCACTGACGACGAAGAGAGCGACGAATTCCCTCCAGAGAAGCGTCTGGAAGCACCGAACACGGGCCTGATCAAGGCAGGGATCGCGACGATTCCCGATATGGAAACCTTGCAAGAGTGTGTAGCCTACGAGAACGCCCACCAAAATCGAACGCAGATTCTGCGCCGGCTCAAGTGGAAAGCTGAAGAGTTGCGTGAGGACGAAGGGTAAGCGCTGTCCTTAACCAACACACTCCGCGTGAGTTTCCCTATTGTTGGTTAATATGCTGTGCCGCGGTTTTTCGGGCCCCTGAATGGGCGCGGGGCGACCAACAGCCGCCTCGCGAGTTCCGTTATGTCCCTCGGTTTGAGTCCAGACTCCAGCACGGCTAGCGACATCGCTGTCGCCAGACAAGCGGACCATGTGGCGTTCCTCCATCGAGCCCCATTCGTCGCCGATTCTCTCGCCCTCGGATTTCTCCCCGGGTTTCGGGAAGACTGTGGGTACCAGACGGACCAGTACCTGAACCTCGAGATTCCTGTCGGGATGCTCGACAACGATTTTCGGGATCCCGATCTGGAGCGGTTCGTCGACCGCTTTTTCGAGTACGAACCACGTGTCGGGGTCATCGGGGACGTCGACGAAATCGACGACGTCGACGCCCACGTCGCTGCTGCTCGTGAAATCCAAGCGAGCTACCCCGAAGCTGAGCTCATCGTCGTTCCGAAGTCGCGGGCGGTGATCGACGCGATACCTGAGAACCTCGTCCTCGGGTATTCACGGGGATACGCCGACCGCCTGGCCCACGATTTCTCCGATCCAGCCGATTGGAGAGGGCGGCGCGTCCACATTCTCGGCGGGAGTCCGCCCAAGCAGCTCGACGCTATTCGACAGTTGACCCGACCGACACTCACTGACGAGCCACCGGCCGATATCGTCGGCGTCGACTGGAACGGGCTGCATCGCGGCGCACAGTTCGGTGAGTTCTGGACGGCCGACGGCTGGGACGACAGCGGTCGCGACGCCGACCACGTCACCGTCCGAAAGACGGTGCGCCACAGCCTCGCTCGGGTCCGTGAGTTCTGGAGGGCGCACGGAATCTGGCCCGAAACGACACCGCAAGACGAGGGGCTCAACGTCGAGTACGAGGGACCGAGCCCTGCCGATCTCGAGGACGCCGCCTGTACCGAGTGCGGGACGAACGTCTGGCGAACCCGCCGCGGCCCGTACGTCGCCGAGTACGATACCGGCGCAATCTGTGGATACTGCAGCTACGAGTGCTACTTCAGCCACCGTCATCGGAACAATCTAGAGGAAATCGCCGGCGATCAGAGCGTCTACCTCCCGCCGGCGTGACTTCGCGACCTGTTTTTCGTGCCCCCAGAGAGGGCGAGGGCTCCTTCGAAAGCTCTCAGAGGTGACTTCCAGTGAGTCAACAACAGAGTCCCGACAACGTCTCGGTCGACGATATTCCCGTCGATATCGACAACACGCAATCAGCGGAGGTCGATCCAGCCGACGTCCCCGACGAAATCGAATCCATCACCCGTGGGCTCGCCGGTGAGCAGCCGCCGACGAATCCCATAGTGGTTCTCAAGGCGGCCCGGTGGTGGTACATTCACGGCAAGGGCGGCACGGATCCCGCCTTCCAGTGGGCCATCGAGTGGGCGCGTCATCTTGCGACCGACACGCCCAGTGACGTCGAGCAGTTCGACGAGTTCCTCGAGTACCTCGTTACGGTCGGCTTTGCAGACGAACGTCACGAGCTCCGCTAACCGACAGAGCGGTTTTTTGGACGCCCCTGAAGGGTGCGGTGCGGTCTGAACAGACGCAGTCGCCGTGAATTCGATTCGGTGATCACGATGTCTACGACCAGAGACTCGTCGGTCTCCTTCGACCAGACCGACACGCGATCAGACGAGATGAACAGTACCATCGAACAGTGGATCGACGACCTTGTCGCCGGCGTCGACGACGCGCAGGCCAGCGAAGAGTTCCAAGAGTGGCTCGATGTCCAGAGTCGTTTCCACGACTACTCCTATCGGAACACGCTCCTCATCAAGCGACAGTGTCCCGAGGCGAGCCGGGTGGCTGGCTACCGGACGTGGCAGGAGGAGTTCGACCGCCACGTCAAGGAGGGTGAGTCGGCCATCTGGATCTGGGCGCCGATCATCACCAAGCAGTGCCCGGAATGCGAGAACTCGCCGAGCTACCACGAGGACAGTGACTGTGAGTACGACGAGACGCCGCCCGAGGAGTGGTCGAAAGGACTGGTTGGATTCAAACCAACGGCAGTCTTCGATGTGTCTCAAACCGAGGGCGAACCGCTCCCCGAGCTGGAAACCGAGGCAGCTGGTGACGCCGACGACCTGGTGCCAGCGCTCCTTGATGCAGCAGCTACGCTCGATATCGACGTCCGTGTCGTCGACGCTGCCGAGTGGGAGCATGGCGACGCGAAAGGCGTCTGCAAACACCGGACTCTCCACGGATGCCAACCCGTCGTCGAAGCGAAAGCCCGCTCAAATCAGGCCGATCTCGCCGTGACGTTGATTCACGAGTACGCCCACGCACTGCTCCATTTCGATGTCGACGACGAACCCGAGCGTGCAAAACGCGAGGTCGAAGCCGAAGCCGTTGCGTACATCGTCGGGCGGTATTTCAACCTAGATACGAGCGGATCAGCGTTCTATCTTGCCGCGTGGCAGGACGACGATGCGGAGAGCATTCAGGAGCGACTCGGCCGGATCAGTTCGACCGCGCAGGAGGTCATCGGGACAGTTGTAGACGGCTGAACACCTCCTTCCCGGCTGTTAACCAACGCCGGAGGGTACTATCCCACTCTGTTGGTTAATTCGTTCGGCGTCCGACCCTGCGTGTTTCGATCGGTCTCAAGACATACCCCACCGGCAGTCGATGTTATAGTTCAGAATCGATTCGGCGCTGCTGGTCACGAAGGAACTCAACGACGGCATCGATATCCTGTTCGGGAACCGTTTGCTGTTCGAAGACCCCTTTGAACGCGTCCGCAAAATCTTCCGACGTGAGCCGGTCGAGAACAGTCTCGATGCGACCAGCGAGCTTCTTGGACACCCCGCGATGAAGATGGGTCGCGATCCGGTCGAAATCCGCGTCAGCAGCCAGCACCACCAGATCCCGGGAGTCTGCCTTGCGGCCACTGTGAAGTTTCACGGCAAACAGCAACTCCCGTTCCGGAATCCTGGCTGTTACCGGGCGCCCGGTTCGCAGTTCCTGGGTGACGGAGTGCTGGGCCAGATAGCGATACGACCATTCAGCTTCCGTCTGGCGACAGCCCAGCGCGTCCACCATCGCGTCGAACCGAACCGGATTCCCGATGTCTTTCGTGAATCGAATAGTACGGCCCTCGTAGAGCTCGTTTCGCTCGACGTCGGCCGTTTTCTCGTAGCCGCGGGCGGTGAGAAGGTCGGTGTAGTCGTCGACCGCTTGTGCCGGAATGACGACGTCGACGTCCGTGGTGAAGCGCTGATTGAACGCCGCGATCGCCCACCCACCGACGAGCACGTACGGCAGGTCAGCGTCAATGACTGTCTCCAGGGTGTCCAGCAGCTCGTCTTCGCGTTCGCCGAGGCTCATGCATTGAGACGCGGATCCTCGTGGGACGCGTCGATATCACGGTCGTACTCGTCGGCGATCATCTCCAACGCTGGCTCGTAGTTCACCCGGTACTCCAACATGTGCTCGATTGTCTCGTCCAACGGAATGACCGGATTGCCGTCGACCCACTCGCGAGTGATCTCCCCACTCGTCGGGAACAACACGTACGAGACGGTCGCGTCGTAGTCGCTCGCATCCGGCCGCTCTTCAATCCGGCTCGGAATCCCGAACTCATCAAAGAACGCCGTCCACTGTTCGACGTCCTGATCGGCGACCTGGATGAAGATCGGATAGTCGTCGTGGCCGCGGGCGATCTGATAGCCGCCGTGGGTCCAGACGTAGACGCCGTCGATTTTCGTGTACGCAAAGGGCATCCCGGCGAAGTGCGGAATGACGTAGCCGTCGTCGATCGAGGGGGGAACAGCGCGAGAGATGGCCGCGACGAGATCGTAGTAGCGATCCCTGACAGCGTAATTCTCGATGTAAACGCCGTCCTCACGCCGGATGAAGCCTGCGTCCTCCAACCGCTCGATCCAGTCGTAGACCCACGAGTAGGAGCCGTCGATCTTCTGGGCGATTCGCCGGATCGAGTCACCCGGCCGGGCCGCGACCATGATCTTCGCCGCGGTCTCGTCGACGTACTCCATCATCGCTAGTTATTGGTATCGCATCTAACGGTATTAGTCTTGTCCCCCGTATTCCCTATAAAATTATCTCTATACAGATATACCATTCTTGGCTCCGGTAATCCGATCCGGCTCAGAATTTGAGCGGAGATGAATTAACCAACAGAGGATACGATGGATCGCTATTCGTTGGTTAAGTTTTTCAGCGCCCGCCGAAGGGCGGAGGCGCAGTCCCGTCTCCACGAACTATGACCGACCGATATCTAACGACCGTTCTCGACGAGGCAGAGCGAGTCGCAGAGCACCATGAGCAGGTCGCCCAATCTTCGGACCATCCGGAACACGAGTATCTCAGGTACGCCGTCCTTCGGCTGCTCGAAGGAGAGGCTGACGACACATCGGTGGAAGTACCGCAGATTGACGGCGTGACTGTCGGCTACGGAGAGGACGACGCGATGTGCAACAGCTGGGACGACGACGTCGAGTGGTGGGAGACGGTTCCGCCGCAGGAGGCATGTACTCGGTTCCGGGTGTTCTACCCCGACGAATACGACGCTGTTCCGCGAGTCATCGTCGACGTGATGGCAGCACTCGGGGCGTGGCGTGTCTGGACTGGGAGCGCTGCCGCCTGTGGCTCCTACGACCATCGCGAGCGGCGGGAAGTCCACTATCTGTGGCCGGAGGGGCATCCGGTCGAGGCCCTGGTTGCGAATCGGCTCCAGGATCCCGAAGCTGCGGTTGCCCCAGACGGCGGCCGCACCGGCGACGTACGCGATCGGATGGTCGTCACGGAGCACTCAACCCAGCACGACGACCTCGAGCCGCGAACCAGCCGTGCCGTCGACGAATCGATGGCCGTCTCGCTGCTCGAAAAGGGTGGCCGCTATGAGGTCCGATCGGCGTCCGGAAACTGGTATGAAGTCGACGTGATCAGCGAGTCGTGTACGTGTCCAGACTGGCGGAAGCGTACGCCCGAGGGCGGCTGTAAACACCTCCGGCGAGTCGATCAGGAGATCAAGCAGGGGCGGGTCCCACGACCTGATGGGCGTCTCCCCTCGAACTCGTAGGATCGCCCAGCGTTCGAGATCTCCCGAGGCTACTGTAACATCAGACGAAACTCCTTGATGGAGAGTTTCGAGTAGTGAGACGGCTGCTGGAGAACCGGTGAGAACAGTTGGCAGCAACTTAACCAACAAAACTATGCAGTTTGCGCCTGTGTTGGTTAACACAGATCGGCCCATGTCCTACGAGCCACCGACGCCCCCAGCGGACCTCCCCACCGACGTCATCGACACACTCAACGACTATTCACCCGAGCTGCTCCGAGACGTTGCCCACTATGCCGAGGACCTCGCCGAGCATCGCGAGCGCCAGGCCCGCCTTGCCGAAGCGGAGGAGGAAGACGAGATCGACGAGCGACCCGATGACCTCCCCGATGATGTCCCGACGAAGGCGACGATCACGATCAAGGAGATCAACGACAACCGCTACTACTACTGGCAGTGGCGGGAAGGAGATCGCGTCAAATCAAAGTACAAATCCCCAGTAAATCCGGACGAGTAGACGGACTAGTACCTCAGTCGGATGGCCAGTTGTTCGGGGAGACACCCCGTCTGCGAAGTGAAAGACGCAGGGTACGAGAGAAGTCCCGAGTTGATGAGTGAGGATCCGGTCACTGTCGACGAACTCGTCGAGAAAGCCGACGAGTATCTGCACGAAGCCTCACCCACACCGGAAGAATACGAAGCGCTGAAACAGAGTGTTGCGGAGCTCACGCCGATCTTCTCAGCTGAGAATTCGTACTTTGTCCTCGGCAGCTACGGGAAACCCGAAATCCGTCCTCTCCAGCTCGTAAAAGATCGCCTCAACCGACAGCCCGGTGCGTACGCGTTCCTGATGATCGACATTCGAAGCGAGTGGACGAATACCTACCTCAAGTTCCGGCTGCTCGCCGATCATACAGACGTCATCCTGGGCGTCACCGAACACGCCCAGGGCTGCTTCCTCGTCGAGCAGGGCTACTTCACAGCCCTTGAGGAGTACTTCGCGAAGACGCACGTGTTCAAACACGACGTACAATACGATAGATGTGGACGCGATCGACACAAACGTAGCCGTCGAGAGTCCCTACAGTGGAATGCAGACCGCGATCTTCGAGATGCTCAACGATGCTAGGCGTCTCTGCCGGTGGACGACTGAGGACGACCTCGTCGAGTGTACCGAGGCTCTCGTGAGTGATCAGGAATACCCGTAGACAGAGACGAATCGGTTACTCCCACCCCCGACGTTTCTGTCGTTTCTCCACGAAATCCTGTTCACCGATGGCCCAGACAACAAATGAACTCGAACAGGAAGACATCCCCCGTTTTCGAGTAGTAAGTGCGGGGGTGAATCCGTGCAAGATTGGGTCTTCGAACCACGAACCCTCACGGGATAAGTAGTCCACTGGAGAGCGATTGCAAATGCTCGTAAATGAAATGTCGTTTAGATTTTGTCAGACACTCCACTATTGCCAGTAAAATCGGAGGGTAAGACGCTATTAGATGAAATTGGCAACGGTGGTCCTGGTAGTAACTAGTCGGATTGATTGGGGCAGGGAGTTACTGGCAACACCGGAGAGGGTACTGGATAAACTGGCACTGACGGTTGCGCGGTTACTGGCAAAAGTGGAGAGGGTATTGGCAGTACTGGTGTTGGCGGTTGAGAAGTCACTCCAGAACCCGATGCCGCTTGGCAGTTTCACGAATGTCGTTGAGCTCACCTAGTTCGCTCTCGAGTGCGTCGAGGGCCGACGACAGAGAGACATCAAGCTCGTATTCGTTGTAGTTCCCGCGTCCACTCGACGAGTCGACCAACCGTAAGATCCCGTGGAGGCTCAAATCCGACAGGTGGTCGTGTACTCGCCTGCGTTTCAGTGGTTCACTGCCGTGATTACGAAGAACCTCTCGATAGCGCTCATAGATCAGTTTCGTCCGTTCGGGTGTTTCTCCCTCTGCCGCTAGCTGACAGACAGTCAGCAATACATATTGCCCCTGCCGGGTCAACGAATGCATCCCTTCGACAACCTGTTGTCGTTGGATCTGATGCTCGGCCTCCCGAACGTGGTCTTCGGTGATTTTCGCCTCTCCACCCGCCATCGCGTCGTTCTCGGCGATATCAGCTGCTTTCCGGAGTAACCGTAATGCCTGCCGAGCAGATCCCGAGTCCTGTGCAGAGAATGCTGCGCACAATGGGATTACATCTGATTCGAGGACATCGTCGTAGAGCGCGATATCGGCTCGGTGCTTGAGAATATTCTGCAGTTCAGTCGCGTCGTACGGAGGGAACAAGATTTCCTCTTCGCAGAGAGTGTCCTTGACTTTCGGAGAGAGGTTTTCTCGGAACTTGAAGTCGTTCGAGATGCCGACCACACCGATTTTCACATCGAGATCCAATTGCGAGCGTGCTCGTGGAAGCTCGTACAGAATATCGTCATCCGAGCCGATGTTATCGATCTCGTCCAGAACCACGAGAATAGTCCCACCGATCGACTCAAGGTCGTTGTAGAGTTCGTTGAAGATGCGTTTTTGTTGATACCCGGTTTCGCTCATCGGTTCGCGCGAAGACGAGACTGTGGTGAGAGGGTGAGAAGGAGAGCGAATCTCGTTCACGAGATTGACCGCTACCTGATAGGATGTGGTGCAGCCAGTACAGTTGAGTTCAATAACGTTGAGATCGACGTCGTCGTACTCTCCGGCGGATTCTTGCAGCTCCTCAAGAAGATCGTGCGTAGCAGCTGTCTTCCCGACGCCGGTAACGCCATAGAGAAAGACGTTGTTCGGTTGCCAGCCCTGAATGACGGGACGGAGAGCGGCCGCATATTCGTCGAGTTCTTCGTCCCGCTCCTCGAGTGTCTCTGGCTGGTAATCATCCCGGAGGACGTCTTTGTCTTGGATGATGAACGATTCTCGATTGAATCGGCCCATAGGCGGACTCAAGACGAAGAACCATCATAAAACCATGGGTTCCAGTATCACCACTAACCCACCACTCGAACCAATTATGCCAGTGTCGCATCCACTTATAAAACACACACACTCCACTATTGCCAGTAAACCTTTGCAACAACTGGAGGGGGTCAACGACCCCCTCTCTAATTAGCGATACTCTTAATACATTGTACGTTAAACCATACCCGCACTAACGAAAACTCCACTAGTTGCAGTAGGTTTAGATAACAGTAACTAGACTAGAGACGTGACAGTTTCTGCCCTCCCGTCCATTCTCCCCTCGTTACTGGCAATGGTGGAGTGAGAGAGGTACTTAAACGACGGTATTATTGGCAATACTGGCAACTCTGGTCGCCCTCTCCCTGCTACCATCGTTGCCTGGCCGATATTCCAGTCGAAATCTACCCTTCCCGACACCAGTCGATGATGACCGTGGACCTCTTTCGGTTAACCAACAAATCGTATGTATTAACCGTCTGTTGGTTAACTACTCATGGCCTATGCTCGATTCGCAGTCGGCACTCAGTACTAGTATCCCGTGATTTCGGCGTTTCGCGATTCCGCAAGGGTTCGCTTGATTGCCGCTCGATCTCACCCAATCGGAGACAGGATATTACTGCATCGGCGACGCAGCTTCCGAACCGACGAGTGAGTACTCCCGGTCCCGGCTCGTGCCTTCCGCATCGACGAGGTTGTACTGGACCATCTTGGAGAGATACGTCCGCACTGTCCGTTTTGTCCGAGGATCGTCGACCTTCTCGGTATAGCGGTCGTGAATCTCGCTCGGCCCGAGTGGCTCGTGATCGCGAACAATGTTGTAAACGACGCGCTGGTGTGGCGTGAGTGAATCGATGCTCTTCTGCTTAATCTGGGCCCGGGCATCCTCGGCGGCGTCCAGGAGGATGTCGTTGGTGATCCGCTCCTGGTTCTCGCGGTCAGCCTTGCTAGCCGCTGTTCGAAGGATGCCGATAGCGAGGCGGGCGTCGCCGGCGGCCGCGTCGGCGATTCGGTAAAGCTGGTCGTCGGTGATGACGTCCTCGTTGAGGCCCCACTTGGCGCGAGCACGCAGAATGTCGTACAGCTGCTCGTCGTGGTACTTGTCCATCCGGACGTGTTCGCTGGAGCGCAGCCGGCTCACGAGGCGGTCGTCGACGCGGCTGAACAGCTCCTCTTCCTTGTTCGCGATACAGATGATTGCGAACTGCGGGAGGCTGTGGAGGTCGTAAATGACGCTGGGGTCCTCCAGTTGGTCGACCTCGTCGAGAATGACGACGGTTCGCGGGCCGTCATGCTGCTGGAGGCGGTCGACGAGTTCATCATGCGGCGTCGACTGCCGGTGGATGTCGATGGTCGCGCCGAGGTCGTCGAGAATCTGGTAGAGTGTTCGGAATCGGGTATAGTTGCGCCAGCAATTCACATAGGTACTCTCAACATCCAGCGCTTCCTCACGAAGGCGTTCAGTGACGAATTTCGCGATTCAGGTTTTGCCGGCGCCGCTGGGTCCAGTTACAACGGCCGAATCGGCAGGTTTGCCGTTTGTGATCGGCTCGAGAACGCTCGAAAGATGATTGACCTCGGCGTCGCGATGCTCAACTTCCCGAGGGACGAACCCGGCGCGGAGAACGCGAGCATCGCGGATCATCTTTGCTTGATAGACTGGTTTTCTGGCTAGTACTAAAAACGTGACCGGGTTGCTTCCGGAATTACCCCATTTGACGGCTTGATAGCTACCTCAATCACGGTGACGTCCGGCGGTTTTGTTTGTGGAAGATTCGTCCTTCCGGGAACTTCCGGAAAGCCCTCCGTCCCCGAAAGTGCCTCTACTCTGCAGCTGGAAGTTGGGATAACCAGTTCAGGACAGTTTGCTCTGCATCGTCAATGTCTGAGACCGAGTTCGTCCCCCCGAGGAGATTTTTCACACTCTCACTCGTTACAGCTGGTTCTACAACAGTCGCTTGTTTGGCTTCGGCGACCTGACTACTTCGGGTAACAGACGATCCACTCTCTCCACGCTGACCACAGACGAACTCCACATTATCGACTTCTGTTGGGGCAGCTTCGCGGACGAGCGCTTCGAATAGTGGATCTCCAGGTAGGAGCAGCCGAATCGACGGGAACTGCTCAGCAATCTCTGGGTTGAACGTCACAACAACACCGCTACCCCCTCCAAGCTCTGCCTGAGCTGTCTCTCCGAGCGACTCCGGCATTGCTACTGCATCCTCCTCTGGCAGTTCCAGAACGTATGCATCGTCGACGATATCTTCGAAGTCGTCGGCGCGGTCATGGTTCCGGAGGGCAGTAAACGACCATTCTGTCTCTTCGAGGCGGTCGCTTTGCGTAATCTGCGTCTCGATCGTCTCCAAGCTCACCAACGGTTCATACGACCGATCACCGGTCCCGATCTCATCGAATGCGGGATAGCAATAGGGTTCCCACCCGTCAAGTCCGGAACTCTCGATTATCGCCTCTTTCGTCGCCACCTCTTCTGGCTCACCTGCTAGCCCGGTCTCCTCGGCTTTCTCCTGGGCACGTTTTGCCCGTGAGTCCGCTTCTTCGACGACTTGCTCACTTGGCTCTCTGGTGTCATCCGATCCGGAACTACCCATAACGGCGTCTTTGATGTCCTGCTCGATGCTGTTCAGTACCGGACGCATCGGCCCAACCACGTTCTCGAACAGCTGTAACCGTCCCTCCAGTTCCTCGTAGATGTCGCCGTCGATGCTGTCCTTATAGGCGTAGTTGATGATCTTCACGACCTCGTTCTTCTGGCCAATACGGTCGATTCGACCGATGCGTTGTTCAACCCGCATCGGATTCCACGGCAAATCGAAATTGATCAGCGCATCCGCGGTTTGGAGGTTCAGCCCCTCACTCGCGCTGTCTGTACAGATCAGGATATTGGTATCCCCGTCAGTGAAATCGCGCTTGATCGCCTCTTTACCGACGTTCACCCACTCTCCGGTTGTTTCGTCGTACTGCATCCCGCCACCACCACTGTACGTACCGACGTTTGGATGCGTGTCTGTCAGCGTCTCACGGATATGCTCGAGGGTGTCGTGATACTGCGTGAAGATGATAATGTTATCACGGGCGCTCTGACGGAGTGAGCGAATGTCGCGGCGCAGCTGCGCTACCTTCGGGTCGGTGTGGGCTTGCCTGAGATCGTCCACGAACTCTTGGAGGGCCGTCCGCTCCGCCTGAATCACGTCAGCCGCGCCACGACTACTCGGCTGATAGGCGTCGAGGGATGCTTGGCCGATTGCCTCGTCGATGGTCGCTTCCGTCACTCCGGCGTCCCTACTAAGCTCGGAGACCTCCTCGGTCATGTCCTCAACCTTCTCGTCGAGCTTCTCCATCCGGCGCTGGAGGCTCTGCTTGATGGCGTGTAGACTGCTCGTCAGGCGTTGACGATACGTGGTCATCACGAAGCCCAACGCGAGCTTCTCCTTCCCTGTCAGGATTTTCTGCGACTGCTTATACGTCTCATCAATATACTGCTCTACCTGATCGTACAGCGGGGCTGCGTCACCCAGCTCGATACGTTTTGTCTCGACATCCCGAGTCGGAACCGTATCGTCGAGGAGCCCCAGATCCTGACACTGCTCCAAGACCGCTCGAGTATTCCGGAAGATGCGGGACTGAACTGGTGTCGCCCACTGAGAAGCTTCCACAAGTGCGCTCCACTCCGTTGGCCCACAGTCGAAAATGAGCGAGCGAGGATCGTCAAAGCGAGGGGAGGTTTCGCGCACGCCGACGAGTTTCTCGAGGGCTTTCCGCTGTTGAATTGACTCCGTGTCCGTCGCCTCGACTAGCGCCTTCGCCTGCTCGTCGTAGCCGGGATTCGACGTGAGATGTTCGTGAATGAGTTTCCCGAACCGTTCAATTCTCGGTCGGCCTTCGTCCTCCTCCAGATCGAGCTCTTTCTGGAACTGTTGGAGAACCTGTTGCTGTCCATCGGCTATATTCTGATACCGAGAGCCGACGGTGCTGAGGCTGTCCTCGAGTGCCTGCCGTGTTTCGAAGAACTCGACGAATCGGTCCTTGTCGTCCCAACCCTCTGGAAGATCGCACAGTCGAAGGAGATCGTAGAGCTCGCCAACATTCAGCTGCATAGGCGTCGCCGTGAGAGCGTAGAGACACCGGGAGGCCTCCTCGGCTTGTCCGAGCAGGTCGTAGAGTTTCGTCTCCTCGCGAGCACTGTGTGCCTCGTCGACGACTGTGAGGTCCCACACGTTCTCGTCGATGCGTGGGGCGACGTGTCCCTGATTACCTTCGCGGCGGGCGGTATGCCACGACTCGATTACGACGGTTGGCTCATCTCTCTCCGTAACGAACGAACCAATCGGCGTGTTCTCCCAGGCATCGGCGTCGACCGCTCCGGATGTGGGGATACGGTGGTCCTCTGCGTCTCCGAGAGGACCGATCATGTAATCACCGTCGTAGGACCGTTCGTGATAGTAGGCGTGGATATTGAAGCGGTCGAGGAGTTCGTTCTGCCACTGCTGTACCAACCCTGCAGGAACCAGAAACAGCGCCTGCTCAGCCTCTCCGACCTGCATCAGCCGTGAGAGGGTCAGGCCTGCTTCGATGGTTTTGCCGAGGCCCACCTCGTCACAGAACAGGAGGTTGTTCGGGTAGATACTGACTGCTGTATCGGAGATCGTTCGCTGATGGGGCCAGGGGGTGACAGTACTGATTTCCTCTGCGAGATGGATTCCTCCCGGTGTTCGTCCGGCGACCGAGACGACGCCAGCGGTATCGTCTTCGGGCACCGTCGTTTGGGGGTCGTGATTCTGGACCCGCTCGACGTGTTCCTCAAGTGTTCCATCGGTGTCCTTCCAGTCGATGAGGTCCTGGCGTGCAGCTTCGTCGAGCTCGAAGACATCGACGGAGGGGTGGAAACCGTTCCAGAGTGCGTTGAACGTCGAGACGTCTTCCTCGACGTACTTCGCTTCGCCGCGACTCCAGGAGCGATGAACTTTGAAGCGTTCGTAGTTGTACTGCCACGCACTGAGCGTCTCGTTGATACTTCCCTCGAAGCTGATCTTGTTGCCCTCGCGATCGACACCGATGCCGAGCTTCGGGTGGAAGAGTCCGTCACCGCCTTTGGGGTCGCCGACCTTGATTTGGAGGTCGCCGCGGTCGAGGAGGGTCGCGATGATGGTGAGTTGGGACTCAACCCACGGTTCGAGGGGTTCATCTGCGTCAGGGAACATCGCTCCCTTCTCGCGCTTCTGGAGATCGGCTCCAGCGATGACACGTACTGTTCCATCAGTCTCGAGGAGGGAGTCAACCCCTTCGAGAGCGTGCGCCAGACTACGCAGACTCAGATAGCCGGCCAGCCGGTCGTAGCGGATAACCTCGTTGAGGAATGGCCGGTAGAACGTCTCCATGAGCGTCCGGTTGGTCCGGAACTCGCTCTCGTACACCGGCTCCCACGAGACGTCCCTGAGGGTCATTTATTCGAACTCGTTGAGTGCTGCCTGATTATCTTCGTCGTCCTCTCCTCGAACGTTGAGATTGATGTTGCTGATGTCGATATCGAGGTATTCGCCCGTGCGCCCCGAGAGTATATCGCGAAGGGTTTCCGCAGTTTCGTGTTCTTGGGGAAGCACCTCGAGGAGGGCAGTGACGGTGGTCCGGAACCGCTCGTCATTCTTCAGACCACGATCGGATAGCCACTCCCAGGCAGCTTCTGGACCTTTGGTTTCGTAGACGTGGATGGCAGAATGGACTGCATCGATGCCGTGACTGAAGCGTTCATCAGTCGGGTTCACGGGATATTTGCGGCTGGAGACGTCTTCTCCGTTTTCGACACGAACGATGTCCTGTACTCGGTTGCTGTGGGTTTTGAGCTGGACATCACCACTGCTTTTCCCCCAGATTTTGGTGTCCCGTTTCACGTCGTCGATGTTGACACCGACGCCGATTCCGAGCTGTCGAGCCTCGTCATAGGGCATCGTGTCTGTTTCGTAAATTAGCCAAGAGAGGACGTACCAGCGCGTCAGCCCGTCAAGATCGTCGAAGCCTTTCGTGTCCAGATACCGCTCGGCGAGAACTTCCGCGACGGCGTCGCGGGCGGCTGAAAGTGCGTCGCGGGGCGGGACTTCCTCCCCCTTCTTATCCACGACGGGGTAGTTATCGGCGAAGACGCGTAGAGTTGGACCGAACGCTGCGATAATCGTGTCCGTCTTGGTGAGGCTCAGACCGGAGTCCAGAAGCTCTCGTGCAGCTTTCTTTGCTTCGGACCGTGTCTCAGATTTCACATCGTCCCAGAGCGTCGCCCCGCCAGTATCCTCCTTCTCGTGCAACGGCTTCCGTCCCGTGAGGAGGATTGTGCTGTCAGCACTCTGGCTCCCGCGCATCACGACGCGGTTTGGCATTTCACTTGTGATCGGGTGTGTCGCGGTAATTGTGAACCCGGCTTCGATGAGCGACATCGACAGCGTATCCCAGGCGTCGGTCTCCTTATGTGTGAACATAATTGTCAGGACGCCGCCGGGCTCAAGAGTCTCGTAGAGTTCAGAGAAGATTTCTGCCATCTTCTCTTCGTAGTCCTCTTTTGCGAGTTGCTTCTTTGACTTCTC
Source organism: Halorhabdus amylolytica (assembly GCF_004944975.1). Lineage (GTDB taxonomy): Archaea > Halobacteriota > Halobacteria > Halobacteriales > Haloarculaceae > Halorhabdus > Halorhabdus amylolytica. The sequence continues at coordinate 74,230 of NZ_SPQG01000010.1, read as the reverse complement.
ACCTTCCAGTCCTTCGAATCTGGAGGTATTCGCAACAGCTTCGTCAGACTTGTTGGTTAGTTCTGAGGTGAAGAACTCGGGATGGACGTCGCTCAAGTACGCCTTCTGCAGGACGTAGAAGCCATCTGCGAGTTGGGCGTACATGACGCTATCATAGTATGGGGGGTCAACGACTGCAGCTTGGACAGAACCCTCTCCGACTTTCGACGTGAGATCAGCTGCATCCCCACAGTACACCTCTGCTGCGTCTCGGCCCGCAGCCATCTCAACGAGCTGCTCGTAACAGTCGATCACCTTCCGCGAGGTATCTTCGTACCCCATCGTTTCAGAGACTAAATTGTTGTCGCAGAACACTCGACGGAACGAGTAGTTGTGAGACATGAACATATTCGCAGGATATCCTCTTCCTGTGTCCCACGGAGACATTCGAGAGTTCCGATCAATCATCTTACTGGCAGAGATCGTAAGGATCGTCAGGATGGCCTCTGCCTCGCGTGTATCGTATTCCTCACGAATCTCCTCAGCGCATTCTCGAAATGCGTTACAGTACTCGTAATGGGAGACCAGCTGACGCGGATTGAAGATATCTCGCCATTCCTCCATCCCGTAAGTCGCCGGATCGGTGATACGACTACTCACTTCGACCTTTTCAGACAGGAAAGTGAGCAGCTCGAAGTCGGATTCGATACGCTCTTCGGCGCGCTTGAGGGCTTGCTGGTCGAGGTCGTCACCCGCCCGATACCCTGAACCACCACGGGGATCGTCGTACTTGACACCGTAAATCTGGTACTCGAACTCGCCGTTCTTCAGCAGTTCCCGAGTCTCTTCGTACTCGGTAATCACACCACAGTGGGGGCATTCTACGTCCGAGCGCGATACTGTCCCCTCCGACGGATCGAAGTCAGTGTTCGAGTTCTCTGTGAGCTCAACGCATTCATACGACACGTCCCCGTTCTCGTAGTGTGGTTTGATCGCGACGCCTTCGCCGGCGCTACGCTTGTGGAGCCACCACTTCGGCATCAACGGGACCGTCCCAGCACAGGACTCACACTGAATGTGGTACGTACAGGCCGATGCCAGCACTTCACGGCCATCCCGCTTCGTAGGGTACAGATCGTCGAGCTCCTCGCTCGCCTTCTTTTGGATTCGGTCGCGCCATTTGTAGAGGTCATCTTCGAGCGATCCGACCTCCGGCGCGTACTCTAACATCACCTTCAGGATCACCGACGGGACGGGATTCAGCTCATTCGCGATGGTGGGCAAGTCGTAGCGGATGGACTCGAAGGGAATCACTCCGCCACCAGCAGTCGCATCTAGAACAGTCGGTAATTCGCCATCCCAGGTCTCTCGCAACGAGGTATGTAGATCTGCCAGCTCGTCTTCGGTCGGAGACTGTGTGAACGGTCTCGGATAGCCGTACCACTCGCCGAGTGTCCCGTCACGCTGTCCTTCAGTCGTCTTGCGCTCTTGAACGTACTCGCTGATGTTCTCTTCTAGACCGTCTGGCCCGATCTGCATCAGCGACAGCAGTTCATCCGCACTCGTTCCCTCCTCCATTACCGATCCAAGAATCGCCAGACGAGCCGCAGGGGTGGGGCGGCGAGCGAACCACGGGTGGATGTACCGGTGCGGCGGCATGTGCTTCGGATTCGCTTCCTTGAGATTCTCAATCCCCACTGCCTTCAGGGGAAGTTCGCCCTCGATTGCCAGCGAGGTGTACTCGTCGTCAGATTCAGATTCGGTCTCGGATGTCGTGTGGGAGTCGCTCATAATATCGAAATCTCGTTAGATGTGGTCGGCGAGCAAAACGCGAAGTGCTTTCGTACCGCTGGGCGAGGACGGCGAGCGAGCCTTAGCGTGCCAGTAGTAGCATTCACCCAGGCTCATCTGGTCGATTCCCTTTGCGACTTCACGAAGACGGTCCCGGCGTCGCATTGGCTTCATCGCACGGAACGCGATCGAAAGCCGAACACCGGCCGCTTCGGGGAGACTGACGCTTGCGGGGTCGCCTGTACAGACGGTCTCGGGATCAAGACTCAGCTCACGGAAGGTGGATTCGATGAGGAAACTAACCTCGTTGAACGCCCCGCCGCGTAACGTCGCGATACGAATCGCACACCAGTCATCCCAATCGTACGCTGCGTCATCTGCCCCGGGGAGTTCGGACGGAGAACGGTCGCCGACAATGGCCTCCTCCAGTTCACGTACTGAGACGCTTACCGCTTTTTGCACTCTCTCGAACCGTTCTCGTCGAGCCGTCGCGATATCACGGGGCGCCAGCTCGTAGAGCGTGATTTCGTGCTGGTCGTCGACCCGATCACGCGTCAACACGAACGTCGGTCGATTCCCGTAGGCGCCGGTGGTGAAGGCGAACGAATTCCCCTCGGCGATGCCCTGGCTCATACTTGAGTCACCTCGCTGGATTCGATCACACGGATCTGCGTGTGCATCGTGACGGTGAATGCGTTGTCGACCGCGAGGAGCTCGTCCAGGAGGTCGAAGGTGTCGCCATAGAGACGGTCATCGCCCTCGTCGAACTCAATCGCGAACTCGGCTTCAGCGGTACGACCGCCATCCGGATTCGCGAGATCTTCCGGCTCCATGTTGAATCTGAGGTGGCTCGCAAAGACCTCCGGGCGTCCATTGAAATCGACTTCGAACTCTGATTTCGAGTCGGCTCCGTCGTTGGCTTCATAATCGAAGTCCATCGTCGTGTCCTCTGCGAAGTCCTCATCGTTGCTGAGTTTGTTCGCAGTGAACCACGCGCCCTTCCACGCATCAGCCCCGTCCAGATGGATCCAGACGCCTTCGACGATGGGCGTCAGTTCGTCAGGGTGTCCGTCGTACTCCTCGCGAGCGCTGGTAAGCTCATCCGCGATGTCAGCCCGCATTTCCTGCAGGGCCCGAGAGACGTGTGCGGGCTCAGAGGTGCGAACTTCGATGAGTTTACTGAACGGCTCAGGGTCGTCATCGCCACCTGAACCGCCGCCACTACTGCCGCCAGTCTCCTCATCATCGTCAGTAGTCTCGTCCTCTTGCTCTTCGTCTTCGTCGGGTTCCTCCCAGTCGATTTCACTCCCGACGTCGTCGACCAGCTCATCGAGCGAGGTGTAGAGTGTGTGCGACTGCGAGAGCTTCACGTCCTGATAGCTGAGCCCCGCGTGCAGATTCTTCGCGTCGTCGAGCTCGTGATCGGTTGCCGTGAGGGTCGTCTCGGGCGTGTAGTACCCGGTCTTCTGCTCCTCGTCCCAGTAGGCGTACCCGTCTTCACGGACGAGCTGGGCGATCGTCTTTCGCAGTGGGATGGGTGACAGGAGAATCTCAGCATCCTGGCGTTTCCCGAACTGTTCTTCGATTGCTCTCGTCGTCATCGAGGCCGAGCCGACGTTCCAGATCGTCGCCTCGAACCAGTCAACACCGTAGGCGTCCTCTCCTTCGGGGATGATCGCGCCTGCTTCATCGAGCTTCTCGATGACACTCTGATGGATGGTGCTGTCGGTGGTGACGTTCCGATGAGCCAGGCCATCTCCAGTCGGGAAGTAGAGATGCGTATACGCCTTTTTGATGTCCTGATCGAGCGTGCCCTTCGCGCTATCGAGGCGTTCACCGAGCTTGTCCTGCTGTTCGGTGTTGAGCTCGTACTGGTCGCCGAGATTATTCTGGATGTGTTTGATGGCAGCGACGCGCTCTGCGGTCCGCTTCGCGTCGGTCACGTCGTTCGCGCTCGCCGCGAGGAAGACGACGTTGTTCTTGAACACCCGTGGCGTCTTCTGTCCGCCACTCGACGATGCTGTATTCTTGAACAGCGTTTGGATTGCCTCGGGGACGGTCTCGTAGTCCGTGATGGTGACCGTATCGAAGTCCATCACGCACAGATGCGCTTCGTCGGCCGTATCCGGGATCTCGTGTGGCTCTTCCGGTCCGACAATCACGTTTAAACTACCCTGACCGAGTGCCTCGTCGAGGGCTTCCTCGAGATGCCGTCGTGCGAGCCCATCTTGCAACTGCTCGACGACAGAATCGATGAGTTTCGTGAGGTTCGGCTCTGACTTGAACTGGATTTTCTCACCGTTGTCTCCGTGCAGATAGAAACACGCAGACCGACGTCCCTCTCCAAGGAGGTTATTGAGCGCGTCGTCGTAGTGCGCTAGCTCGACTTCGGTGTTGGCAATCGCGTGTCGAAGAGGCCGGCGTGTAGTCCCGCGTCCGTCGGCCCCCTTCACGATGCTTTTCCAGAGAATTGCCGTCGTCAGATGTGTTCCGAGTGGGGGGTGTCCGTTCTTGACCCAATTCCGGTCCTCTTCCTCTGCGTTCGCCGTGCCATCTTCCGAGAAGATGTCGGCTTTGATTGCGGCCTCGAAGTCCATGTCGACCGACGAGAACAGCCGGAGAAGCGTCGAACGGACGTCCCCGTCGGAGGGATGCATATCGAACAGACGGACGAAGTGGCGTTCTTGGTAGTCGCTCTGGTGCTGCCAGAGGCGGTAGACTGCGCGGGAGAGCAGCTTGAGCGCACCACGAGTGCGCTGGAACGACGGGAGGGAGTCCAGTTCTTCTGTGAGTGTATCGATGACCGTCGGATGAATCGGGTAGCTGTCTTCGAGGCGGTCTCGGTGTTCCGGGTTCGTCGCACTGTCGGGGTAGGAGTCACGATCACCCGTGTAGAGAGACATGTAGGCATCAACAGTCGCATCGCGCCCATCTTCGGCGACACTCTCGAACAAGCGGTGTCGCAGGACAGCCGCAATTTCGTTGTCCTCCGTCGGCGTGATGGAGCCCTCGACACGGTCGCTGATACTGTTGAACTCAGAGATGGTCTCGGAGACGAGACCACGGACGTCTTCGGCTTGGTCGGCGAAGGCGGTGTCCGCGATACTGAGGACAACAGTGACCTTGTCGTTGTTCTGCGTCGCGGACAGCAGCGACATCAGGAAGGTATTCGTCTGCTTGGCGAGCGTCGAATCCCCGATTTCGACAGCGGCAGCTTGCTCGAGATATGCGGCGATTTCGTCGATGAGGATGAGCGACGGATTGTCGTTCCGCTCGAAGAGCCGCTCGAGTTTGGTTGTTCCTGGAGGCGTTCGGTTCTCGTCGTTTTCGCGCAGGAACTCGTAGCCTTCTCGTCCGAACAGCTGGTAGGCCATTTCGCCCCACATCGTCTTCGTCGCGGGGGCGTCAGGGTCGTCGTAGTTCGAGCGAGCGTCCTCGGCGTCGACGTGTGTACCCACGAAGACAGCCGTGTTGACGTCGAGACCGAGTGCGGCGGCGTCAGTATACTCGTCGGCGATGTCTTGGTCGAGGATGAAGTCAGACAGATCGGGGACAGCACTCGGCGATTCTGCGAGGTGATACGCGGCAATCTGGTTGTGGGTTTTCCCACCACCGAAGCTGGTGTCGAGTCGGAGAATGCCGTTCGTGCCGGTGTAGTCGTCGTTATGTGCGCCGACGAAACGGGTTGCGAGACGAGTGAGAAGCTCCTGCAGACCGCTAGTGGGGTAGGTTTTCTCGAAGAAGAGTCGAGGGTCAGCGTAGACATTAGGAGCGTCGTCGCTGTGGGCGACGTCCGCGAGGCTAGCCGCGAATTGGTCCTCGGCGAGTTCGCCGGTGAGAACGTCCTGGCGAGGTTCGCAAGAGTCGAAAATACTCGGCGGTCGATTCGTCGTGCCGGTGGTTGTGGGCGTATCGCTCATTCGTTTGTAGAGGTAGTTTCGTTGGCGCGTTCTTTGAGGAGCGTCTTGATTACTGAATCGAGGGACGTGTGGTCTTCCTCGTCCTTGATCTCCTCTAGCTGTTCTTTCGTCCAGTCCTGTACCCGTATCATCGGCATAATTGTATCACGAAATGTCCACTTCCCTGAGTTTCCTGCATAGTAGGTTATCAGGGTGTATACAGACAGTTGACTTAGTCATTTGGTATTTTAAAGAGGAGTTTAGTGTAACAGGTCTGGAGTTCGACTATGATACGCCCCTCTGGCCAATCTGACATCCAATCCACCAACTATTAGCCATCTCTTTGTAGCTCCGATCAGACTCGGACAATATGCCGAAGCCCGATATCGAAGTCCTCGACGACGGCGACGCCTATCCATATTCGTCGCATATCAGCGTAGCAGGTACAGAACTCCAGCTGGGCGATCTTCTCCTCGTGTTTGATTCTCCCGACGACAATGGTGTCAGCTTCTTCGAGCGTGTCTATGGGTTTACTTGGCCGGGAATTATCACTCACGTCGTCGATGGGCCGGTTCCTGCTGAGTTCCACAATTTCGAGGATTTTGCTGCGGATCTCGACAGCGGGAAGTTCGCGGTCGCCAGCAAACGCGAACAAACGAGCTTCTTCGTCGACGAAGACACCGTCCGCACTATCACCCTCTACCGATACCAGTACCAGGGCGGGTGGCAGCCGATCGTGATTGATGAGCGACGAGATCCACTTGAGAACACCCCCTTCAATGAATCAATTACTCTCTATGAGAATGGAGAGCAGGTAATTGAAGAACTACTCGGGACGAGTTCCCCTGAAGAGAAGCAGGAGGTTGAGCATATCCGCGAATTTCTGCGGTCTGCTGGTTATCAGCTAGATCCAATCTCTGATTCAGACGAATAAGCCTCTCACTCACCGATTCACATATAGTAGAAATACTGTGGCCGAACCTCTGAAATGGACTCAGTATCTACTTCGGATAGGATTGTACCGACACGCTTTGCAACACTCACGGTTGCTGGCATCCGAATTGCGTAGTCCGATGTATTCCAGTCGAGTTTTGTGAAAAAGAGAATCTCCTTACAGATCTCTAACGAGGGTGTCTCACAAATCTCGTCAGGTCGGATCTCAATCGGTGATGGTACTCCACTCCCCTGATAGGTCGTCTCTTCCGGGACATATCCGGATGTATAGAGATAGTGGACGTCGTCATCAGGGACGCTCAGGAGGGTTCCCCGCATGGCGGGATAATCCGTAGGTGGGAACAACCTGACCTTTGGCCGCCTACGAACCCAGACTAGATCTAAATCGCGAACACCGTCTGTGGCATCAAGCAACCCTTCACGTTCTTCTTCCCAGAAGACAGATGGCTTATGAAGGACGAACCGGCTGGGACGTGTCCCTTTCTGAGCTTCGTAGTATTCCAGAATCTGCTCACCTACCTGTCTAGCCGCCTCATATGAGAGGTGGGGAGACCCATTCTCGTCCTCGGTGATATCCGGGAGTGGATCGCTCTGAAGGATAATATGGTCCCGTCCGTGAAAGACGTGAGCAAGAGCAGCTCGAATTACATCATCTCCTTCGTCTCGCTCTCTGTAGAACGAGAGCCCTGCGTAGCAGTGCCCATCTTCGATCTGCCGAGTTTTCCAGGGATGCCCTCGTTGAGACTTGTATAGAAGTCCAACTGTGAGATTCCAGGCCCGAGATGCTCGCTGTCGGTCAGTACGGATCGCAAGTGTGGATGGCTTAATTAGCTGTGTGGGGATTCGAGCCTCCATCCCGATCAGCTTGATTCGATTTCGCAGATCAGAACCTTCCGACTGGATTCGCGCATGGTCTTGGTTCTCAGGAGTACACGCGTCCATCACTTCTTGCGGAATACAGACGATGATTGCGTTCGGCTGAACCGAATCCCGTTCGATTATCTCTATGTCTTTCTGCACTAGCTTCAGGAATCGCTCCATCCGATCTCTGGGGGTCGATTTACTCGTAACAGATTGGATGTCTCGTCGACGAATTTGGCGTCTCCAGCCCTTTTTTGCATTAATAGAGAGATTGAGCGGGGAACTCTTACCTAGCCCGGGATAGGGAACCTGCCACGGATTATCACTTGTTCCTGGATGGATCCCGACCTCCATATCATGAAGTAGTTCGGTCAACCGGCGGATTGAATCTCGATCGCCGATAATCCCGAGTTTGATTGTATGGTGTCCTTCCTCATAGAGGCGTGGACCATATCTGATAAGGCCTCGTTTGGGAGAGGTTTCAGTACCTCCTTCAAACTGAATCTCTGGCTCCTCGAGGTGACGAAGCGTGAACGGGGTATCTTGGGGCGTCATTGTTCAATTCCACCTGTGTTTTCGAGATCAGAAGCTGACTCGATGAGCTCATCACGTTCGTCTCCGTCTTTGGGCGGGCGGACATTGAGGGAAAGCGAGTCAACTCTGGTTACTTCGAGTTCCTTTACGACGGGTATCTTTTCACCCATAAATCGATCAAGCTGAGTCTGATCGGACATCAGCAGCTCTTCCCAGACACGCAGCTGGCGGTCGTACTTACTATTCTGGGCGTGGAAACGATTTGGCGAGAAGTCGTTTTGGAGCCGCGATTTACGCTCGCCTGTTACAGGTCGACGACCATCTGAAGTGAAAACCTGTGTGGGTAGCAGAACGTAGTAGTATTCTCCCGCATAGCGCCGTACTCGTACTTTGACACCGCGGTGGATGACATCGGGGTAGGAGTCTAACTCCTTTGCAACCCAGGATCGACCTAGTTTTCGTTCGGTACCGTGCTGTCTGCGATCCAGTTCCGGGTATACGGTTGTTCCCTTCTCACGGTCGATGAGACAATCGTTATCTCTTGCAACGAGAGTGAAAATCCCCCTGAGAAGGGATCTTACGATGTTTTCACGCTCCTCTTCTTGAGCCCGCGTTCGGAGGAACTTCTCGAACTCTCGCGTTTCGAAACGGTCCTCGTGTATGTAATGACGAGTAGACCCCGGAAGATGGTCCGGATGAACGAGCGAATATAATTTCCGCTCGTGAAGCTTGATGGGGAACGCTTCGTTGTTGTAATTATAGACGCGAGCAGATTCGGCTTCCTCTGTCGTCTCTATGATGTACAGTGTCTCTGGGTAGCGGGTTACCTGAAACAGATTCGTCGCATATTCTGTTTCCTCAGAAACCGGTTCATACGAATGAAGATATGGTTCGTACTGGAACCGTTCTGTTTTCTCGAGCTGATGAGCTTGTTGACGGAGGTCGTCGTATGTACCTACGAAAACATGGGTATCGATAGCAAAATCTCGGAACTCATCTACATCAGTATCATCTAGCCGATCTACGACCTCATCGTTAACGCTGTCTTTGAGCTTTTCGTAGAAGTCGACCAGTTTCTGATTATCGGTGACATCACGATCGAACAGGGCTTTCCAGAGCTGGTCATTAGAAAGTGTCTCCGTAAAAATATAGAAATCAAACCGGTGGGGTTGGGGTTGTTTGATATATTCGAGGAAATACCGGGCCAATTCGTCTCTAAAATCGTTCGGGCTGAGGCCTGTGGAATACGCTTTTGCCTCGGCTACCACTTTATCGCCCGTAGCTTTGTTCACAAACTGAATATCGTCAAGCGTAGAGTGGAAGGCTGAATCCCGTTCGACCATGTAATTCAGCCCTTCCATGTACTCGATGACGACTTCCTTATAGTCCTCCCCGCGTCTCGCCGTCCCTTCCCGCTCTTTATATAGATTGTAGATGGGCACGTTGTATCTCGTTACAAGGAAGTCTCGTGTGAATTACTTTTCCCTCAGTCGTTGGATAGTCTAGTGGGATCCGACGGTACTTCTATAAAACGAGCGGTATATATTGGAGATAATGAATCGCGAGGACTTGGGAACGACTCTGCGCCTCCTCAATCGCGAACGTGGGGCCGCGGATGCGTTACCGAAAAAGTCGCTTCACAAGCTCCTCTACCGTATTGACGTCAAATCTGCCGAGCGAAATCTGGATATCTCGATCCCGTATTATTGGTATCTCTTTGGTACTGTCTCTCCAGCCACGCCCTCGACTGTCCCCTCAGCGAGTATTAACGAGCCCGGACTTGAAGATCGCCTACGTTCTGTTGTCTCAGAGGCTCTCTCTGAATATTACGAACATGGATTAGAATGGCTCACAGACCGAATGTATGATGATGCGCCGTATCAGGTTCAGCGGGATTTTCGGGAGCTAGATAAGAAAATACGAACGTTACATACGGAGTACCACGATTTCTTTGAGGTTGACCCAAGCAGAGAATCAGTACTCAGCTCCGTCCACGACACTTTTGAATCATTTCCAAACGACCGATTTCCGGAGTACGATCGACCACTAATCAAGTGGTATAACGCGGTCACTCGAGAACTCCATTCGCATTCTCCTGATCCCTCCAGATTGATGACGGTGAATGTAACGTTCTGGCGTATCTTTGCACTTGAGCTTGCTCAACGGCATGCCCAGGGAATGTCTCCGGAAGAGGTTCGTGGGAACCTCGGTATAACCTCGTTTGAGGAGGCTCGGAGTTCTGCGATTCAGAAACTTGACGAATTCGAAGAGGAAGACCTTGATGCGAAATTTTCTGGATTACCGACTGAACTCGAATCTGAACGGAGTGCAGCTGACGAACTTGTTGCTCCGATTCTTGAACGCCGGGGAATTGCGCACGAAGATCTCCATCCGGGCCAATGACTCGATACTTCGTAGACACTAACGTCCTCATTGGACTCACGTTTTCTCACGATCGGTGGGCCGTAGAAGCAGAGCGTATCCTAGACGGTCATAACACGCTCTTCACGAGTGAGTTTGTGATCTACGAGTATTGCAGCCGTCCACAAGGAGCGCCTCGAGTTGTGTCTGACCCCGATCAGCTACAGGTTGACTCTGACGATACCGATGGCGTGTTCGGGACCGTTCTTGAAGACTTTCAAGAGAACGTCGAGGATAATATCCCAATGTACAACCGAGAAATCGATTTACAGCGCTACGATGGGCTTTCCTTTGAGAGGATCTTAGAGATTTTCTTCGATAATATTGAGGTTCGAAGTCAGGCCAAGCCACACTTTGTTCGACACTTCCAGGACTACTTCTCCTCGCGTGAAATCACCCCACGGAATGCGAAACGGTGTGTCGAAGATCTTCGAGATCGTGTTCTCCACGACGCAAAGGAGCGGAAAGACGCACTAATGGATGCTGTCCACGTCATGTCGTCAACTTATGACAATCAGGAGCGCGCTCGCGGTCTAGTCAAGGAGCACATCGGAATTCGAGAGTCCCGGATACCTCCAGTAGACTCTCAGTGGCTTCTTGACGCCATAGGGCTTGCAGAACGCGATGTGCTTCAGCGTATTGTGACCGGAGATAAGAAAGACATTGTCCGATATCAGCAACAGCTGACGTCATTATTTGATGTTTCAATCCTCTATATTTTGGATGAGTTTCATACGCGTTCCCAGGTCGGTCAGGATTCACACGAGATCCTCTGATTACGCAACGACTGGTTAGAAGGTACACTGTCGCCGGAGCTGAGGTCCACTCTGACAGGAAGTACTTATGGGTGCCGTCCGGACGAAGCGTATGGGACTCTTTGACACCTTATTTAGCTCATCCACCGGGGATACTGTCCCTCAGGCACAGCAACCGAGTCAGCACGAAATCTTCCCCGAGGACAAGTACAATGTCGCATACGCTGTAGCCGCTCGGCGTGAAGAAATTCGGGCGTTAGAACACCTTCTAAAAGCGGATCAGACCTCACCTACCGCCTTGGAGGCTGAGCCTTTCCTTCAGGATATAATCGAAGATATGGAGCGGGATCGGGAATACTCCCTCCGCCTTCGCACTTCTGGGGAGGAGCTCGTCGACGATATCCGTGAACTCATAGAGCATTGGGACAATCAGGTAGATGAGCAGATAGGGACGATTTGGTGGCCTATCGGAGCAGATACGACGTTCAGGTTGTACCTCCATTATCTGGAACTCCGTGCTGATGCGGAGGATGACCAATTTTCGTTCCCGGAGTCTGCTGGGCAGGTTCACACTCTCGTCCAGCGTGGTCTCAGTGCAATGGAAGATGATGACGACTCGAAGCTCGCTGTAGTCCATAAGCGAGACATTCCTTGGGAAGAACCAGCTGAGGACAGCTGATCCAGTTCGCTCCTTCTCAAAGAGACCGATTAATTGTATCCAGTATCAAACCCAGTTATGGTAGAAATATCAGACTCCCTGTGTTCGCTTTTCACTGCGAAAATTAAGGAGGAGGATGGCACTTTCGTCATCGAGATTCCTCCGAGTGAGATCAAGCACGGGGCGCTGACCGGTGATGAAACGTACCGCATCGCTCTCCTTGATTCCTCCTCCGAAGCTGAATCAACATCTCCACAGGCCCCACGGCATCCCGCCTCTCAGGGGAGCACGAGCCATGATTCATCTGGTCCTCCTGTTGATGAGGGAGAAGTGCGCGACGTGACAATCGAAACCGTCGGTGATCAAGGAGACGGTATTGCGAAAGTCGAACGGGGGTACGTCGTGATCGTTCCCGGCGCTCAGCCCGGCGACGAGCCAACAGTCGAAATCGAACAAGTTCAGGAGAACGTCGCGTTTGCGAGCATTGTCGATAGCGATCCGCGAGCACTCTAACCTGTTGTCCCTTCTGCGGATCGGTCTTCTTCTCGGTAAACCATCGGTGTGAGAAGGCTCCGTTCGCGTTTGTCTGATGGAGGTGGTTCTGAAAGTCACGTCACGTTTTCTTCACGCGCTCGCGATGACACAACCTTCCAAAGCCGAAATACAATCTATGACAAAGGAACCGATTGAGGTACTCGACGACCTGGCCAACCAGGTCGCCGATGAGTTTGAGGCGTATAGACAGCCGGACGAATTCAAGGATGTCTCGCTCGTGATTGAGAACAGCGACGAGGAACATCCGACGCTGATCGTCCACGTTGATAGAGAGGACGCGGAGTCCCTTGCCGACCGTATTGATGAGTTCCTCCGCGAGCATGGTGCTCGTACTGAACGGGAACGACACTCAGCTACGGATGTCCGTGTGTTAGCGACGGTCGACTGACACCGCCCCTCCAATTTTTTGACTGACTGCAAGCACCGCTGAAGGACCCTATCTTCATTTCCGATCAAGGGGGTCCCGACCGCTTCAGCTCAGGTGGTTAATCTGTGCAGACAGATACTCTTGGAGAGCGGTGACCGTTTCTTCTGAGACTGCTGAGGCCCCGAAGTCACTCCGATACCCGTGCTTGAGTTCATCGCTCTCTATGATCTCCAGTCCACGCTCAAGCTGCTCCCGTAGCGCATCGTCGTCCCCTCGCCGAAGGTGAGGCGTGACAGCGTTGAGGTCGCTCTCTTCTGCGACCGCCAGGACGTCCCGAAGGTCCGTTTCTCTGCCGCTGTGGAGCTTTGCCGCCACGAGGACGGCCCCATCGATCACTCTGGCTGTCGTCGTCACTGTGCCTCCGCTCACCTCCTGTTGGTGGCTGTGGTCGTACAGGTAGTCGAACGACCACTGTGCCTCCGTCTGGCGACACGCGAGTCCGTTCACCAGGAGATCGAAGCCGATCGGCTGCTGCGGCGTGAGCCGCTTCTCGTACTCGATTACTTCGGTGTCGTAGAACCATTCTTTGGCGTGGCTGTCCGTTTTCTCGAATCCCCGCTGTTCGAGGAACTCGACGAAGTCAGCTTTGGAATCCGGCGCGACGACGATATCGAGGTCCGTGGAGAAGCGAGCATTGAATGCTGAGACAGCGTAGCCGCCAACAAGAACGTACTCGTGGCCCTCTTTGGTGAGCTCCTCGAGCAGTTCGATGAGCGCGTCACTTCGGTTGTTGAAGCTCATGGCTGCGCCCGTTCGGTCTCTCGATACGTGACGCCGAGGTCAAGGTCCTCGTACATCCGGTCGAGCATCGCCAGCGCCGACTGGAACTGGGCGTAGTTCTCGCGCATGTACTCGATCGTCTCTGCTCTCGGTATCACCGGGTACCCTTCGACGTGCTCGATATCGAGTGACGCGCGTGGCTCGAGGACCATCTGTAGCGGTCCGCTAAGCTCGTCTCGGGGCTGTCGTTCGAATGCGGTCGGGAGGTCGAAGGACTCGAAGAACCCCTCCCAGGCGTCGACGTCCTGCTCACGAACAGCCAGGAACAGTGGATAGTCGTTGGGCTCGCGACCGACTTGGTAGCCGCCCTGAGTCCACACGTAGACGGCGTCGATCCGCGTGAACGCGAACGGCCAGTCACCGAATTGTGGGATGACGTATGTTTCCTCGATGGAGGGTGGACTGACGCCAGCGCTGGCAGCGACGAGCTCGAGCGCTGCGTCGCGTACGCGCTCGTCGACTACAGTGAGGCCGTCATCATAGGAAACGTAGCCTGCCTCTTCCAGCCGATTGACGGCCTGTCTCACTGTCTCGTAGGGCGTGTGGAGGTGTTGGGCGACACGGCGGATGGAGTCACCACTCTCGATGGCGAGGATAGTCTGTGCCGCCGTGTCGTCGAGAACCTCATACATCTGGTAGTTACCAATAATCCGGTAACAGCTAAAGGTCTTACTAGAAGACGGGGTAGAACGGCTCTGTCTGAGTTCTATCACTCGGGACTCTCCCATTGAATGACTGAAGAATGTAGATCTCATAGCCAATCTGCATAATGTGAATAATGTAGATAATGTAAATTGGGCTTCTTCAATTGGTTCGTGTGGGTGGCAAAGATTGTGATGAATGCGTATGAAATGCTGATTATCTAAATTATGTAGATTGCGTAGGGTCGACGGTGATTATGCCAATTGAGATTGTGCCAACAATCTACGTAATGTACAAAATGTAGATTGTGTAGATGGCGTACGCAATCTGTCTGGCACAGAATTAAGATGGACGAGCATCATTGACCGCGTATGACCAGTGCAAAACGTACATTATCGACAAAACTCGCGCAACCTTCAACATCTACCCAATGTACATTACCTACAAAATGTACAAAATCCGCTTCTTACGGGGTGCTGAGCTATGAGTGCTGACGAGTTTGAAGGGCTCCCCGGAGCAGCTGTCTCGTTGCTCAAGGGAGGGGTAGGGAAATCCACGATCGCGCTCAACATCGCTGATCGACTCGCTGCTCGTGGCCATGAGACGGTACTATTGGATCTGGATAAGGACGGGCACATGACGACCCAGTTGGGATACGACGATGCGTACGACCGAGATGCGAACCTCGGTGACGCCCTTATCGATGGTGAGGACCCCGAAGACCTGCTTATCGAGACGGACTTCGGCGTTCACCTACTCCCGTCGAGTAACGAGCTCGAGAACGTCGAGACGAGGCTGAAGGACGAACGGTTCGCAGACGTGAAGCTTCGACGGAACGTCGTCGATCCGCTCATTCAAAACGGATACGACTACGTGATAATTGATGCCGCAGGCGGCCGTGGGAAACTCTCCGACAATGCCCTCATCGCCGTCCAGCGCGTCATAATCCCGCTAATCCCGCGTGCTGGCTCGATCAACGGCCTCAATAAGATGATTGAACGCCAGATCTCCCCAATCCGGCAGAATATCGGGTTGGATATCCTCGCAGTCACTCCGAATATGATTCGCGAAACAATGGGACAACGCAACGAGCATCGGACTCTCGTTGAAAATCTCAACCGGGAGTTCGGTTCATTCGTCCCCGAGTACGCTCGTGTGGACCCGGAGATCTTCGATGCCCTCGATGATTCGGAACGCACCATCGATAGTATTCCGAAGCCAGGGATTCGCGAACGGACCGCGATTTCTCGCGCGTTCAAGCAAGGAATGCCGGTCTCGGAGTTCGACGAAGATTGCGACCAGATCCCGAATTTCGATCACTTAGCGGACCTCGTGGAGGAACACAGCCATGCCTAATGAGGACGACCGTTTCGGGGACGTCGCTGAACAGCTCAAACAAACGGAGGAAGGAGCCGAATCGGATGACGACGAACGTACTGACGCCCAGGATGAACCGCAACCGGATGAAGAGATAACTACTGAGGACACAGAGTCGGAGACTGAGTCCATTCCTGAGCAGGATGAGGAGGATGTGGACGAATCCACCGGTGGACCGGCCTTCTCCTTTGATGAGACCGATATGCACGGCTTCTATGTCCGGGAGGACACGTGGGATGGCGTCACCCGGATGCGATCATCGGTAACTGCTGCGTGTTCTATGTTTGATGTTCCCGAGTTTGAGGGAAGAGAGTTTCAAGATGCGTGTCTCCGGGTAATTGCGGACCACGGTGATGAGGTTGCCCTCCAGATCCTCCGGGAGCGTGGTATCGAAGCCGATGAGGAACGTGTTCAGGAAGTTGTTGAGATGCTGAGCGAGCAAGCTACGAACGACTAACATTGGATTTGGCTGATTTTCCTCACCATTCAAATTTTGTGCGCATTGTACATTATGCAGATTGTGTAGCAAGCTATCTGCTTGCAGTCTTGCGATTATTCTCAGAACCGGGTCCGAACGGCGGTCGCGCAACAGTTGAGACTGGCAGTCTCAATGCATACGGTTCCGCTCGACTCTATTGGTATAGAATTGGGCAGATACTGGGCGGGATGAAACCGGTGGCGAACATCGCCCGTTTATCTGATCCAACTTATCCGTGAAGGTAGCTGCAACGACCTCTCGGCTCTATTCGATGGCGACGACGGCATCCACGGTAACTGCAGCATCGCCGAGCAGTTCACAGACGCCGATCGTCGTTCGGGCTGGATACGTCTCATCAAAGTACTGCTCATAGGCGTCATTCACACGCTCGTATGCATCCATCTCAGCGAGATACAGGGTGAGCTGCAGAACGTCACTCATTTCTTTCCCGTGCCGTTCAAGCTGGGTTTCGAGGTTTCCTAAACACAATTCGAGCTGACGCACAGGGGATGCATCGCTCGCGATCCGGTCTCCATCCTCCGGCAGTTGGCCTTCGATGAAGAGGAGGTCCGAATCTCCCGTTTTCTTGCCATAGCCGCCGATAAATTTTGTTCCGTCACGCTGCTTGCGGCTACTCTCACTGGCACGACTTAGCTGTGATTCGGTCACTGAGTTCGCCTCCATATTTTGATTTAGAGTATATTCAAGTATAATGTTTTCCGTCTGTTCTCGATTCTCGAGCACCACCGCACTGTGAGGCGCTTGAGTGAACAATACCTCGGCTATACCGCAACAATTAATTGAGAATCTACTCAAGTCGATATTGATGGCACAAACTACAGAACGACTTCGCCGCTATCTCGATGATGAACTCGGGGAGTGTCGCAACGAGGATGTTGAGCGCCGCCTCGACGAACTCAGCACCCTCGAAGCAGCACTCGGGACAGCGCAGGTGAACGCTGAACTCGATGTGCTCTCAGCACTCTCCAACGAGACACGATATACGCTCGTCCGTGTGCTCGTTGCCGCACAAGAGGAACTCTGCGTCTGTGAACTGAATGCGGTCGTCGACGTGACCGAGAGCGGGCTCAGCCACGCGCTCTCGAAACTTCTCGATGCAGGACTCGTTTCGGGCCGAAAAGATGGCCGGTGGAAGAAGTACCGTGCAACAAACCGGGCTGTCGCGCTTATCACTGTCCTCGAGGGGAGCGTGACCGATGAGTAACGTCGATGCTCACGACCATGGGCCGAACTGCGACTGTGAGAGCTGTGGCGACCCGCGGTCGATGGACTTCCTCGATAAGTACCTCACCGTCTGGATTCTCGGTGCGATGGCCGTCGGCGTGGGACTCGGATTCGTCGCCCCGTCGGTAACCCAGCCGATTCAGGACTTCCATCTCGTCGAAATCGGCCTCATCGCGATGATGTATCCGCCGCTGGCGAAGGCTGACTACTCCCAACTGCGGGCCGTGTTCAGCAACTGGCGTGTGCTCGGACTAAGCCTAATTCAAAACTGGTTGATCGGCCCGACGCTTATGTTCGGACTCGCTGTGATCTTCTTCAGTGGACTCGTGCCTGGCCTGCCTGCTCGTCCCGAGTTCTTCCTCGGCCTCGTGTTCATCGGAATGGCCCGCTGTATCGCGATGGTCCTCGTCTGGAACGAACTCGCAGAAGGCTCGACGGAGTACGTGACTGGGCTGGTCGCGTTCAACAGCCTCTTCCAGATCGTCACGTACGGTGTCTACGTCTGGTTCTTCGGGCTATTCCTCCCGCCACTGCTCGGGATGGAAACGCTCGTCGCGGGCATCGAGACGTTCAATGTGACGCCGATGCAGGTGTTCCAGGCGATCGTTATTTTCCTCGGCATCCCGTTCATCGGCGGGTTCCTCACGCGGTACATCGGCACGCGAGCCAAGAGCGAGGAGTGGTACGACGAGACGTTGGTCCCCAAGATCGACCCAGTCACGCTCGTTGCGCTCCTCTTTACGGTCATCGTGATGTTCGCCACGCAAGGCGAGAACATCGTCGCCTCGCCCGGTGACGTCCTCCTGATCGCCGTCCCGCTGACGATCTACTTCGTCGTGATGTTCCTCGTCAGCTTCGGGATGGGTAGGGGCATCGGCGCGGATTACTCGACGACGACGGCCATTGGGTTCACCGCCGCCTCGAACAACTTCGAACTCGCGATTGCGGTGGCGGTCGCGGTGTTCGGTGTCGGCTCCGGCGTCGCCTTCACCACCGTCGTCGGCCCGCTCATCGAGGTCCCGGTCCTATTAGCGTTGGTCAACGTGGCGCTGTACTTCCAGCGCAAGTTCGACTGGAGTGGTGCCACAACCGGACAGCTCAGCACCTCTTCCTCCCCACCGCCCGCTGAAGACGACTGATGGGGGAGCCACTGATGGTATCACACACAGACACCCTCGGTCCGCTTCGCCTCGGGTTCGTCTGCGTGCAGAACGCAGGCCGGAGCCAGATCGCCGCCGCGCTCGCCGAAACCCAAGTTCAGGTTCAGATGCGAAGTGACATCGAGATCGTTTCTGGTGGGACCGATCCCGCTGTCGCGATACATCCGACCGTCATAGAGGTGATGTCTGAGAAAGGCTACGACTTATCTGACCGGTCACCGACGAAGATCACCCGTGAGTCGCTCGAGGCGTGCGATTTTATCGTATTGATGGGCTGTGCACTGTCAATCGAGGACCTTCCACCCGGAGTCGTCGTTCGAGACTGGGGGTTTGTCGACCCAGTAGACTCCGATCGGGAGTCTGTCTGGGCGATCAGTACCGAAATCGAACAGCAGGTGATCGAACTTTTCGACGAGCTGCCGACACAGGCGGAGCGTCGCGCGAACTACGTAACACATGAATGAGAACACAGAATCCGAACCGCTGAGAATTGCCTTCGTCTGCGTGCAGAACGCAGGTCGCTCGCAGATGGCCTACGCGCTCGCACAGCGAGAAGTTGAACAGCGAGGACTCCAGGACGAAATCGAAATCATAACTGGTGGAACACGCCCTGCTGACCATGTCCACGACGAGGTGGTTCGGGCGATGCACGCAGTTGGCATCGATATCTCGGGACGGACACCTCGGGAGATCGCGTTCGAGGAAACACAGGGGAGCGATTACGTCATCACGATGGGTTGTTCGGCCGACGACGTCTGTCCCGCGGGATGGGCGGGCGAGAACCGTGACTGGAATCTCGACGACCCGGACGGGAAGTCGGCTGCTGAGGTCGGTCGCATCCGCGACGAAATCGAACGACGGGTAAACGACCTCTTCGATGAACTCGGATCGACGTAGCAACCCTCGTCACACCGATCGGTACCTGCGGTGTTGATCTCGTTGTTCTATCTTAGACGCAGATATGAGGCACTCTTGACCCTGTTTTGGCTCAACACTTGGTAATGTCCCAATCCCCAAAGTCTAACCGAACCGTGTTTCGTCGGATTGCACGGCAGTCACACGTTGATTATCCGGTGTATGATTCGACACCACTGTACGATAGAACCTCACTTGCAGGATTGGAATCGGATATTCGCGTTGTCTCGGCGACGTGGTTCAGACACGATAGCCACGTCTCAGTCGAGGAGTTCGTCTGTGAACTCCCGCTAGCCTACTTTCGGTTCAACACGCATGACTGCTATGGAGGGCTAACACGCTACGAGATGGACACGCTCTTTCGCGTGTTCGTCCTGAAGGAACTTCACGGATGGGACCACGAAACACCCCTGGTCGAGTATCTCGGTTCTCACCCAAAACTCAGTGAGGGAATCGGGTTGGACACGGTTCCTGATCAGTCGACGCTGTGGCGCAGCTGGAACCAACGCTTCACCACAGACCTTCGCGAAACCGTCGAGACCGCTGCTCGAACGATTCTGATTAAGGCTCAGAATGCGGGCGTCGATGTTCCCCATGAACCAGAGCGAAAGCTGCAACACCGCCTCGACGATTCTGACGAGCCGGAACCGGACGACCAGACTGTCTTGGACCAGGCGGAGAAGCTCACTGACCACGTCAGCCGCGTCGTCTTCCCAGCGTTCTCGTTGGACCGTGGTGGGGGCTGTGAGATCCACGAGAACGCGTACTGGGACTTACAAACGTATCTGGGGCTCCGAGAGAACTTAGCCGCAAATGAAGGCGCTCGCAGCTTCGTCTACGAGTCGACCCGGAAGAGAACACCACTCGGTCACACCCATCGCGAGCACATTCGAGATCTCTCGATCGAACAGATTCGGGAAATGTATCGGCAGGCTATCGGCCAATTGTTGGGTGAGGTAGCAGCGACGGAGGAGTTCTTCCGAGCAGGGGTCGTCGCCATCGACATCACCGAAGCCGATCCGTTCACGGGCGACCGAACCGGCCACGAAGACGAGATTATCGGGACGAAAGAGCAGACCGACGAGTATGCCTATCAGTGGGCAACGGTCCAGCTGGTCGGGAACGCCGTCCCAATCGTGCTGGACGCGCGCCCGGTACGGAAAGGCGAGTCACGAAAGGAGATCGTCGAGGACCTGCTGGATTCGGCTGAAGAGCTCGTCCACGTCGATAACTTGCTGATGGACCGAGAGTTCGACAGTCAGCACGTCTTGGAGAGGATCAGCCAGCGCGGGCTCTCTTACGTCGTTCCGAAGCGGATGCAGACCAGCGAGAAAGCCCAGGCCAAGCGGTTGCTCCAGCGTGACAAGGATCGGTATGAAACCGACCGGAAACTCCATCTCGGAAAGAACGAGTGGCACCAGACGACGCTGATCTATCGTCGAAAAGAGGACTCAGAGCACGACGACCATCGACAGTATTCAGTGTTCATGACGAATTGCGGGAGTGGTCACCTCACGGAGTACGGCGATCGCTGGGAGATCGAGAGCGGGTACCGGTCGATCAAGCGGTTCATGGCGGCGACGACGTCGAAAGATTTCGGGCTACGGTTCTTCTACTTCGCATTCGCGTGTCTCCTGTACTCAATCTGGCGTGCCGTTGATCTGCTTGTACAGGTCGAGTTGACTGGTGAGTACGAACACTCCCCGATGGTGACGGCTGACAACACGCTGACACTGTTGAAGAAAGAGACTGGAATCGGGTAGTGAGCAACTCTGTTCGGGTTAGCGTGCCGCTAAGTGGCTACGCTGCTGGAAGTCTCGAAAATTTGCCCATGTGATTGAGTATGTGACAGGAATAGCCGCTTGGAAAGCCATCTGGAGCAGTTTTCGCTGGCCGAATCGGTCAAATTCACGCATCACAGCCCTGCTAAACCCCCTGTAGTCTCAACTGTTCGGTCGCGGTTTTAGTATATCGGTATATGGTTTATACCGTTGGTCAAATCCGAATTTCAGGGGATAGAACCCTTCTATCATCGGAAAAATGGTTATGAGATTTCTGTACTCGATGGTCCTGATTATTCTGGTAATCACGACCACTTTGAAGTACCCCGCCGCCGTCGGTGAAGCACGAATGCTGCAACCGCCTCACGACGGCGCTTCCCCCGGGGTAGAGGCACCGAGACCGGGCCCGCAGGACGGTGGAGGGCCGGTGAATGCCTGACCGAGCGCTTTCGACGCCGCTCGACGACAGCTACGAGCGCTACCTCCAAGACAAGGGGAAAGGCCGCGGCGGCGACGGTGGGAACTATCGACGTAACGCTGCACGCGAGCTCGAACGGTTCGCCGAGTGGGCCGCCGGCGACCGCGGCGCCGACGACTGGACCGGGATCGTCCCCGACGACGTCGACCGGGAGCCGACCTTCGACGATCTCGACGAACGCGTGTTCCGGGAGTATGCCCGGCATCTCGGTGGAGATCGGGGACTCAAGCAGAACACGGTACAAACCTATTACCGCTATATCTCTGCGTGGTGTGGCTGGTGCGTCAACGAGGGATATCTTGAGGCCCACTACGCGCAGCGAGCGAGTGCGATGGCGCCGCTGCCGGAGGACGACGGTCGCAAGCCCGGCGACCAGCAGGCCTGGACGTCCGAACAGCGCCACGCCCTCACCCGTCACGTCGACGAACGGGCCCGCGACGCCGTCGAGGCGTACACGACACTCCCGGAGGATACTGATCCCCTCGACAAGCAGCGAGCACGCTACGCGGCGTTGAAGGCGGCTCGTGACCGGGCGCTGGTGTTTGTCCTCGCGTACACCGCCGTCCGCGTTGGCGAACTCCTCCGCGATCCGAACGACCCGCGCCGGCGCGGCGTCCGCTGGGAGGACCTCTCCGTCGACGACGGGAGTATGGACGTCTACCGGAAGAAACAGCAATGGGATGCCGCGAGCCTTCCCGATCCGGTGATCTCGCCGTTGCGAAGCTATCGCCAGTTGATGGACCCACCAACGGAGCGCTGGCCGGTGTTTCCGACGTTCGACCAACGGACGCTCGCAGGGCTCGTCCGGGAAAACCTCGCCGAACGAGGGGAACGCCCAGAAGCAATCATTGAACGCCGTGCGGAGTACGCTCGCGACCTGCTGCTGGCGCTCGATGTGGACATTCGGCCGCCGTCGATCACGACGGACGGCGCACGGTCGATTCTCCAACGACTCTCGGAGGCCGCGGAGATCGACATCGACCATCCGAAACACGATTATCTTGCTCCGCACGGTGGCCGTCGTGGCATGGGCGAGGTTCTGGTCCGGGCATTCGGATATACTGTGGCGGCCCGATATCTCGATAATTCTGAGGAGATGGTTCGTGAGCGGTACTCGCATATCGAGGCTGGTGAGTTAGGTGATGTCGCTACTGAGGCCCTTGAGGAGATCGATAGTGTACCGCAGTAACTTATTTCGAGTGAGAGGGGTAGACCGTCGCGTTCACACCGCGTCGACGGTGAACAGCGAGTCGTCGCTGAGGACGACCTGTACCCGGCGGTGCCAGGCGTCAGCGAAAGCCTCTCGTTGCTGGTCAGTTGCCGATTCGTCGAGAATCCCTTGGAGGTTCCCGATTGCGGGTCCACCGTCAGGAACGTCGCTGACGTGGTAGGTCACTTCGACGGTCTCGTCCGTGTCGGTTCGCCGGAACCGGAACGTCGGGTCCGCCGTGTCCGGGTCGAACGCGTCGAAGCGCAGGAGGTCGCGGCGGCCGCCATAGCCGCCGGCGAGCCCGCTGAATCCGTCATCGCCGGTCGCGCCAGTCACGTACGAGATGATGCGGCTCATCACGCCGTACGCGGCATCGTCCTGCGGGCCGGCCGTCTGGACCTCGATTTCGCTCCGGACTGGATAGTCGTCGGGATACAGGGCGTCGAGCCCGAGCTGGACGATCCGATAGGCACCCGAGGCTGTCGGACAGGAGTGTCCGGCTTCTTTCACCGCGTCCCGGTAGGTGACGACGAACGGCTCGCCCGGTTCGAGGACGCCGAGGGCCTCCGCGACGGGGTCGCGGATTTCGATCGGGTCGGCGTCGTAGTCGACCTGCCAATTGGTTCTCGTCTGGGTCGTGTCAGTCGCAGTCGAATTCGATGTCATGAGTTGTGGTTGTGATCGTGTCTCGTGGTCAGTAGCGGAGCAGTCGCATCCCGTTGAGGATGACGAGGAGGACGCTGGCCTCGTGGACCAGCATTCCCGACGCGAGGGTGACGTAGCTGGTGAGCACGCCCGCGAGGAGGACGGTCACGGTCAGCACCGCGAGCCCGACGTTCTCGAGGACGTTCCAGCGCGTCGCCTTGCTGAGTTTGACCGCGTACGGGATGCGTTCGAGGTCGTCGGCCATCAACGCCATGTCAGCCGTTTCGATAGCGGTGTCCGTTCCCGCAGCACCCATCGCGATGCCGACATCGGCAGTGGCCAGCGATGGCGCGTCGTTGATGCCGTCGCCGACCATCGCGACGACGTGGCCGTCGGCCTGGTAGCCCTCGATGACGGACTGCTTGTCCTCGGGGAGGAGTTCGGCACGGTACTCGTCGATACCGACCTCCTCGGCAACGGCAGCGGCCGTCCGCTCGTTGTCGCCGGTGAGCATCACCGTCTCGATGCCAGCGTCTTGGAGCGCCGCGACGACCCCAGGAGCGGCCTCCCGGAGCTCGTCCCGCATCGCAATCGCGCCGATGATGTCCCCGTCCCGAACGACGTGGACGACTGTCTCGCCGCGCCCCTCACGCTCGCGGACGTAGTCGGCGACCCGATCGGGGACATCGACGTCGCGGTCGTCCAGCAGCGCGCGGTTGCCGACGACGACTTCCTGGCCATCGGCATGGGCGATGACGCCCTTGCCGGCGACCACGTCGAAGTCGTCGGGATCGGGGACCGACCTGCGCCCCACGTCCGTATCGTCCGCTTGGGCGACCGTCGCTCCACCGTCCGTCGCAGCCGTCTGGCGTTCGCGGGCCATGTCGACGATGGCGTCCGCGAGGTGGTGTTCGCTCTTCTTCTCGGCGGTCGCTGCGAGCGAGAGGACGTCGGCGGCGGCGACGCCGAACCCCTCGATACCGGAGACGGTGGTCTCGCCCTTCGTGAGCGTCCCCGTCTTGTCGAAGGCGACGAGATCGATCTTGCCGGCGCGTTCGAGGTGTTCGCCGCCCTTCATCAGCACGCCCGACCGGGCGGCGTTACCGATGGCCGAGACGATGCTGACCGGTGGCCCGATGACCAGCGCGCCCGGACAGCCGATGACCAGCAGCGTCAGCGACAGGATCGCGTTCTGCGTGACCGCGTACGCGCCGATAGCCAGGGCAATGACGGCCGGCGTGTAGTACTTCGCGAACCGGTCGATGAGACTCTCCGTGGGCGACTGAGCCTCCTGGGCCTCCTCGACGCGACGGATGATCCGTTCGAGAGTCGTATCCGATCCCGCTCCCGTCGTCCGGATTTCTAGCGCGCCCTCCTGGTTGACCGTCCCGGCGTACACCTCGTCGCTGTCGGCCTTGTGGACGGGCGCGCTCTCGCCGGTGACCGGCGCCTGGTTGACTGCGCTCTCGCCGTCGACGACGGTTCCGTCGACCGGGATCTTCCCGCCCGGCTTTACGACGACGACTTCGCCCTCTTCGACATCGCGGGCGGAGACCTTTTGGAGTGTCCCGTCGCGACGGACGGTCGCCGTGTCGGGCGTCATCTCCAGTAGCTCCTGAAGTGCCGTCCGGGTCTTCCGCATCGTCCGGCCTTCGAGGTAGCTGCCAAGGCTGAACAGGAAGACGACGGCGGCGGCTTCCCAGTACTCCCCGATGACGATAGCACCGATGGCGGCCAGCGTCACCAGCGTCTTGATGCCGAGCGTCCGGTTGGTGACCTCGTGGTAAGCGGTCTTGGCGATGTCGTAGCCACCCACGACCGTCGCGAGGACGAGGATGGCGGCGCTTGCCATCTCGAAACTCGTGAGGTAGCCGAGACTCCAGCCACCGCCGTACAGCAGGCCGCTTGTCGCCGTGACGATGGCCTTCCGGTGGTTCCGGTAGTACTGCGTGATCGATTGTTTGTTCATAGTGTTAGGCGGGCTGGGGAGTGTACCCCTGGTTTTCGATGGTCTCTGCGAAGGCGTCGGGGTCAGCGACGCTGTCGTCGTACTCGATCTCGACGCGGCCGGTCGCGTAGTGGACTTCGACGTGCTGGACGCCGTCGACGTTCGACAGGGCGCGTTCGACGGTACTCGCGCAGGTCGGGCAGTCGAAGTCGAGGACGCGGAATTGGGTTGTGTCGCTCATTACAGTTTGAGATAGTGCCCGTACCTCAATAAGTATTTTTTATATGATATGTTTGAATTCGGATACGAGTCGTTGGAACAGTCAAACGGGTCGTCTAGGGCTTTCGCTATCGCGGGTCCATCCTGTACTGGATACCTCGACAGACACCTACCCGACTCCTGCCCCGCTACCTTTTCCCGCGTGCTCGCGCTCAGTCCTCGTATGAGTGATTCCGATACCGACCACCGTCTCGACGACATCGCGGTACGAGACACTCGGATTTCGGACGCCATCGACGAGCCGATGCGGGCGATGGTCCTCGACATTCTGTCCGAGGAAGCCCTAACTGCGACCGAGGTCCACGAACGCCTCGACGATCGCGGCATCGACCGGACGGAGAACACGGTCCGCCATCACATCAACGAGCTCCGGGATGCGGGCCTCGTCGACGTCGTTCGCTTCGAGGAGGGGCGTGGTGGGACGACGAAGTACTACCACGCGAACACGATCGTCCTCTCGTACTCACTACCAGATTCGGCCGACGCCGCCGTCGAGGAGATGATCGACGCTGCCCAGCCCCAGATCACGGACGCGCTCACTACGCTCACCGACGAGTACGACGACGCTATTGAGGAGATCGTCGAGGATATGCAGCCCTGCGAGCACTGCCAGACCCAGAAGTACGAGACGTACGTTCTTCTGACCGTCCTGCGACGTGCGTTCGTTCGCGCCCACAGAAATTCCTGAGGGGGAACCACCCCTACGCTGGCAGGGTCTTAGAAGGAGAACCGATCACGCGCGGATTGCATCGCGAGGCGAGTCAGGAGTCGCGCAGGGCCACGCTTTGGGAGGTCCCGTACAGTCTCGATGCTGGTCGGCGGTTCACTACCACCAATGTCTAACTCCCAGCCTGTCTCGTCCATGAAGCGTTCGACAGCCTGATTTACTCGCTGTCGCACGTCGTCCGAGTCCATTGTCTCGGGCACACCATTCCGGAGGACGACGTCGCCGTCAACGATCACTGTCTCGACGTCGGCCGGGACCGCGTTGTTCACGACGTGTGCGGGAACGTTGGTCAGTGGCGTGAACTTCGGTTTGTCGACGTCGAGGAGGATAATATCCGCGCGCTTTCCCGCTTCGATACTGCCGATCTCGTCGCCCATCCCCAGCGCGCGTGCGCCCTCGATAGTGAGCATTCGTATCAGTTCCATCGAGTCGAACTGCCCGGCTGAACGCTTGAGATTTGCCGCCAGCCGAGCTTGCCGCGCTTCACCGAACATGCTGTACGAGTCGTGCCAGTAGTGGTCGTCAATCCCTACTCCGACGTCGACGCCGGCGGCTCGAAGCTCGGGAACGGGCGTCCACTGCGTCTCCCCGTCCGGATTCCAGTAACAGAAGACGGACGGGCAGTGCGCAACAGCCGCGTCCGCCTCGGCGGTTCGCTGGATGTCCTCTTCGTCGCCGAGGCGGAAGTGAGCAGCGACCAGTCGGTCGTCCAGGAGTCCAACGTCGTCGAGCAATCCTACCGAGTCCTCGCCACCGTTCGCTCGTGCCATCGTGTTACTCTCCTCGAGTTCGAGCAAGTGCGTGTGGACGAGCAGGTCCGGATACTCTGCGGCGAGGGATGCGGTCCGTTCCCACAGCTGCCGGGTACACGACCAGTCGTCGTGCGGGCAGATCGTCGCCCTGATTCGGCCGTCGTACGTGTCGTGGTACGTTTCGACGAACTCGCGAGCACGGGAGAACTGCTGATCGACTGGTTGGTCCCAGAAGAGGTCCGAGATCGCCGGGCCGAAAAATCCGCGGAGCCCTGCTTCCCCGAACGCCTCTGCACCTGCGGCAGGCCGTGCGTCCATCGAGTTCACGGTTGTGACACCGCCCAAGAGGAAATTGAGCGCTGCGAGCTCGACGCCTGCCTCGACGAGGTACTCGAATTCGCCGTTCCCTAATCTGTTAAACAAGGCCGTCCCACTCCCAAGCATCTCCGTCAGCTCGAGTTCGCTAAACGCACCGATGAGCGGTGTCATCTCCAAGTGCGTGTGGGCGTTCACCAACCCCGGCATCACCAGTTTCCCGTTCCCGTCGATAACGGTGGACGCTTCTAATTCTCCGTCTCCTGCACGTGATGGTCGGACTTCTTCGATACAGCCATCGGTGATGCATACTGTGCCGCGCTCGTACAGGCGGTTCCGCTCGTCGGCTGTGAGAACGAGTGCATCATGGATTGCCAGATCGACAGCCATCGTAAATTAGGAAGTGGATGTGACAGTTACCGTACTGGACAACCGAGCAGGCCGGCGAAGGCTGTTCTTCCAGGTGGTGTTCCCCTCATTTGGGATATCATCGGTCTCTACTGGTCCCATTAGCCTCTAATACGTCGGCGTGATTTAATCAGATTCCCCTTTTGAATCTGAAGTCGGATTCCGTGGAGCTTGTGGAGGTTTGCAATGTTTTCCCCTCTTCACGATAGATCATCTATGGCCGACGGTTACGATGCCATAGTACTGATACCCTCATAGGCAGTATATTCTAATCAAAACCGCAATAGATGATCCCTACAATGATACACCTATGCAGGCGACGATAATCGACGGAGTTCTTGAATCCCTTCGTATCGGTGTCGGATTTCTCTGGACGGCGGCGTGGGCGATCATCATGGGCCTCACGATTACGAGTCTCGTCCAGGTCTACGTCTCGAAGGAGCGGATGGCACAGGTGCTGGGTGAGGGCGATCTAACTGGACTTACCAAGGCGACTGTGTTCGGAGCAGCAAGCAGTGGCTGTAGTTTCGGCGCCGTCGCCATCGGGAAGGGCCTGTTCAAGAAGGGGGCGCACGCGGTGAACTTCCTCGCGTTCATGTTCGCGTCGACGAACCTCATCGTCGAACTAGGGCTGATGATTCTCATCCTGCTTGGCTGGGAGTTCCTCGTCGCGGAACTGCTCGGCGGCCTGATTCTCATCGCCGTCATGGCCGCCATCGTCCACCTCACGCTTCCCGAAAACCTGTTTAACGAAGTCCGCGAGAAGCTCAACGAGCGCGACCACCAGGCGGGCGTCACGGAAGATCCCACCTGCGGGATGGAGGGGAAAGACGAGTACACGCTCACGACCGACGGCGGTGAGACGCTCAAATTCTGCTCGGAGGGCTGTATGGAGACCTATCGCCAGGAGACGTCGAGTAGCGGCGGGTGGCGTGACGAGTTGCTGTCGTGGGGTGGCTGGTACAAGGTCGGGAATCAGTACCGCAAGGAGTGGTCGATGATCTGGAAAGACATCGTCGCCGGCTTCCTTATTTCTGGGTTCGTCATCGTCTTCGTCCCGCAGTGGGTGTGGAACACGCTGTTCATTCAGGGCGACGGCCTGCTCGTGACTGCCGAGAACGCCGTCATGGGCGTCATCATCGCCGTCCTCAGTTTCGTCGGCAGTATGGGCAACGTCCCGTTCGCCGTCGCGCTCTGGGGTGGTGGCGTCAGCTTCGCCGGGATCATCGCGTTCGTCTACGCCGACCTCATCACCGTGCCCGTCCTGAACGTCTACCGGAAGTACTACGGCTGGAAGGTGATGCTGTACATCCTCGGCGTCTTCTTCGTCACGATGGCGTTCACCGGCTTCCTCATGGAGCTGCTGTTCGACGCGCTGGGTATCGTTCCAGATCTGGCGGGCGGCGAGACGGCGACTGAACAGACGTACTTCGAGCTCAACTACACGTTCTACCTCAATATTATCGCCTTTGCGCTCTCCGGGTTCCTTCTGTATGTCTACCGGCGGGGACTCGGCGCACCAGGTCAGTATCGAGATCCGGTGTGCGGGATGCGAACCGACGATGAGGGCCCGAGTGCGTCCCACGATGGGACGACGTACTATTTTTGCTCAAAGAAATGCAAGCGTACGTTCGAAGAAGAACCAACGGAATTTACTAATCAAAGCCCGCAAATATCGAGCCACGATCACGATCATGACCACTGATGATCGCACTGTGGTTCATCCGCTGTGATGGGGTTCATCATCACAGTTTCAATCCGCAATTGTCACACCTACTGCGCTCAAATAGACGGTATGAATAGTCAAATCCCGCAACTCGGGGCTGTCATATGAATCGCCGTCGAGCAGATACTGTCGTCGGTGTGCTTCTCGGGTTCGTTCTCCTGGCCGGCGGGGTACTCAGTTGGCGGGCCTATCAACAGCGTCGGGCTATCGAGCAATCGATGGGGTCAATGATGGGTTCATCTATGGGAACGATGCACGGCCCAGACCCCCTCTGGTACGTGGTTGGAACCCTGCTGGTTGCTGGCGTTATCGGTGGCGTCTATTACGTGGTCCGGGGAGAACTCACCGATCCAGAAGTGGCCGACACAACGGCGCCTGTCGATCCTGCACAGACATCGGCGGCAACAGCTACGTCGATGGATGATGACGCTGCACCGGCGACGTCTATCAATCCTGAATCGGACCCCCAAGCACGCGTTCTCGATCTCTTACCGGATGATGAACGACGCGTCCTCGAACCCGTCCTGAACTCCCCCGGAATCACGCAGATTGAACTTCGGGATCGATCTGAGTTCTCGAAGAGTAAAGTAAGCCAGACCGTGAGTTCACTCGAGGAGCGAGGTCTGCTGTATCGGGAACGACAGGGTCGGACCTATCGTGTGTATCCGAGTGATGACCTTCGGCAGCAACAACCGGGAAAATAGTCGCTATCTATCGGGCGCTCTCCCTCTCGAATTCCGTAGGTATGAACGGTCTCCCTCGAGCAAAACGGTTAGAAGATGTTATAGACGTTCTCGAACGTTCTCCTGTATGGATTCACACCCATGTCGATAACTCCCGAGCAGGCCTACGAGTAACCGAGGAGAGAGACAATGACCAACTTCAAACTCGGCCGGTGGCTGCTCGTGGCGCTCGCGATTGTCGGACTCGCGTTCGCCGCACCGGCAGTCAGCGCACACGACAACGCAACGACCGCTGACGACGCGCCTACGGACAATGCCACCGCAGATGAATGGGCCACTTGGATGGAGGCACAGATGACCGAACACATGGGCCCGGGTAGCGTCGAGTGGATGGAGTCGCACATGGGTGTGACCGTCGACGAGATGGCCCAGGACATGGCTGACGGGGAATACCACGACGGGGCTGACGACGGCTACAACGGCGGGATGTACGGGCAGGGCCACTGCTGACGGCTCTGGCCGTTTCGATCGCTCCAATCGAACACCACAACTCACCAACGCAAGATAATGACGCAACTCACCACTCACATCGGACGCACTGCTCGGCGACTCGCGATCCTCGCCGTCCCGCTGCTAGTTGCGGCGACTGGACCGGCTGTTGCCCACGGTAGTGGGAGCTACGGCGGCGGCATGATGGGGGGCGGCTGGGGCCTCTTCGGTGGAGCGATGGGGCTCTGGGGGTTCCTCTGGATGGGGCTCCTCATCGCCGTTCCGCTCTACATTGTCTATGCGCTCCTCAATCGAGGCTCCGGTGGGAACGAAGAGCAGTCGCTGTCGGTTCTCCGTGAGCGCTACGCCCGCGGAGAGCTCTCGGATGACGAATTCGATCGGCGGCGAGAACAGCTCGAACGCACCGGATGACTGGAGCAGCTGCTGTTCCAGCCGATACATCATATTCCCAACGGCCGCCGTTGCGGCACCCAACCGTTAACCCCGTAGACGGGGTATGATACTTCATGGAATACACAATACAGACTTCAGTCACCGGTGAGTTCGACGACGTCGTCGACACGACGATTGCGGCGCTCAAAGACGAAGGATTCGGCGTCCTCTGTGACATCGACGTCCAAGCGACGCTCGAGGAGAAACTCGGCGAGGAGTTTCGACAGTACTGCATCCTCGGTGCGTGCAACCCGGGGCTGGCACACGAGGGCCTGAACGAAGAGATCGAACTCGGCGCACTCCTCCCGTGTAACGTCATTGTCTACGAAACCGACGGCGGCGAGGTCATGGTGAGTGCCGTCGACCCACAACAGCTCGTCGGCATCGCCGACAACGAGGCACTCGACTCGATCGCGAACGAGGTCCACGACCGGTTCGAACGCGTTCTCGCCAGCGTCGCGGACGAACTCGAATCATCGACCGAGATCTGAACCATGACATCATCAAACCAACTCGACACCACAACCATCGTCCTCCTCATCCTCGGGGCGATCATCGTCCTCCCCTTGCTCACGATGGGGATGGGATTCGGCGGGATGATGGGATACGGTGGAATGATGGGTGGATACGGGACGACCAGCGGCTGGTGGCCACTCGTCGGGATGCTCGTCCAGCTGGTCTTCCTCCTCCTCCTGCTCGGTGGCGGATATCTCGTCTTCCGTCGCGTGACGGCATCGCAGTCGTCGCGGAATCCCGCAATGGAGGAGCTGCGTATGGCATACGCCCGCGGAGATCTCACCGAGGAAGAGTTCGAGGCGCGTCGGAACAAGCTCGAACGCTCGGAGTGACGGTCCGACCACCAACCTCCGGCGTTACTCACGTCCGGCCCCTTGGAATCCGAAATCTGTGACCCTCACAGATTTCGGATGTGAATAGAAGTGTGCTAAAAGCATAAGACCATACTAGCTACTATGACGGAAGTTATCCTGTTCACACAGGAGACTTGTGGAGCGTGCGCAACGCAGCGAGAGAAAAACGAGGGTATCGAAGATGCGTATCCGGATGTCGAGTTCCGGGAGGTCGACATCCAGACCGATCTGGAGACGGCCGAGGAGTACGGTGTCCGAAAGACGCCAACGACGCTCGTGTATGCAAACGGGGAACAGACGGCCGAGTTCATCGGCATCGTCGACCGGGACGAATTGGAGGCTGCCATCGAGAGCGCCGGCCAGCAATCGCCCGGACTCACGAACCGGCTCGCCAGCATCATCCGTGGATAACAGAAGCCAACCAGCTACAATGACAGACTACAGTAGACGCCAGTTCCTGGGAGCGCTCGGTGCTGGCACAGTCGCGAGTGCGGGATTCACCCAACCAGTCGCCGCACAGGAGACGCCCGTCGTGAAGATGGGCAACAACTACTTCGACCCGATCGGGCTCCACGTCGAACCTGGCACGACCGTCCGCTTCGAGATAGCAGCCGGAGCTCACTCGGCGACGGCCTATCCGGACCGCGTTCCCGCCGACGCCACCGCCTTCGACAGCGGGACCATCTCGCAGGGGAGCTTCGAGCACACGTTCGAGGTGCCCGGAACGTACGACTACTACTGCATCCCTCACAAGACGGTCGGCATGGTCGGTCGCATCGTCGTTGGTAGCCCTGGCGGTCCAGCTGAAGACAGCCCGATCCCGGACGGCGAGGTCCCAGACAGCGAAACGATCGTCCAGAACGGCGCCGTTGCCGTCGGCTCGGACGTCGACGGCAGTGGGAGTACCGATGGCGGAATGATGGGTCCAGGGATGATGCACGGCCGGAACGGTGGATGGTTCGGTGGGCTGCCGTTCGTCGGCGGGGCACTCGGGATGCTGGGGCTGGTCGGCGGCTTCCTCTACTGGGCAATGGGTCGAGGCGATGCACCTCCAGAGAGTGACGATTCCGCTATGGAAACCCTCCAACGTCGTTACGCACGAGGCGAGATCGACGAAGAAGAGTTCCAGAAGCGTCGTGAACGGTTGGAGACTGGGAGTGAAGACCCATCTCGGTAAGGCGCGGTGTCGTCGCCATTTCTACACGCCTGAGGTCCCTCGCTCAGGAGTCCTTCGAAGACCTGTTCCTACGCCGCGGCACTTCTCCGCGGAACGTAAGCCGCACTCATCGGTGCCCAGAGAACGAGGGACACAGCAGCAACCAGAGTCCACCGAACCGTTTGCCCGATCAGACGGTCGTAGTGAAATCCGAGTCAAACTATCCAATTGAGCGAAGCTGGATATAGTGCTGTTTGGGTCTTCTCCCCTACAGTTACCGGAGTAAGTAGTCTACTGGCCTGATCTTACTTCTCCTGTGTAATTCGGTAGTAGACGCCGATTGTGAGGACAGCTACGAGGAGGAGGTATCCAGTAGCCCACACCAATGAGAGAGTCGTATCTACGTCCGTTGTGAGTCCGGTATCGACCATCACACGGACGGGCCAATAGCCGGGGAGTAGTTTCATCCACCATTCGGGCTCGGACTGGATGAACAGCGGATCCTGGAAGAGTCCGATATCGAGCATCGGGAGAATCAGCATTAGCCACATCCCGGCTAGGCGGTCGAAAACGGCCCCGACGAGCATCCCGATGAGACCATACGTGACCGAGACGACGAGCATCGCTGCGACGAACCACCAGAGATGCTCAGGCTGGAAATCGACGAGCATCACGCCGACTGAGACGCCGGTAACGATGAGAGTGATTGCTGCGAGGACCCCAAACCGGGCAGTGATTACCTGTCGTGCACGATAGCCGGCGACTGCCAGACGACCGTCTGTGTCTTTGGCTTCTCGCATCAGGAACAACCCGGCGAGTCCCGCGATGAGGGCGCTCGTAATCGGCGTCATAATCACGCCGTGGACCTCAGGCATCCCTCGCATGACCGTCACCGTCTCACCGTCGACGAGCGTCCGAACCGGCATCTCGACGTCCTGGGTGACTGCGAACGCCAACGTGATGAACGAGACCGGTAGGACGACCAGTAGAGCGACGAGGACGTAGTTTCGCGCCTGTTCTTTGATGCCGATTGTGAACGCCGTTGTCGTACGACTCATGCGGACCACCCACCACTGGTGCGCATCGTCACTCCGAACACTGCGGTGACGAGTACAAGCAGGACTAGCAGGTATCCGGCGACGAAGCCGAGATCACCCGTCGTATATGTGCCTTGGAACATCGCCTCCTGAAGGAGTTCCTTTGGATGATAGAGCGGGAAGTATTCCACGAACTCGGGAACGTCGGCGGCCAGCGGACTGTCGCCACTGAGGAACGCATCCATCATTGCAAGGAACACCACGACGAGCGAGCCTTCGAACAGTCGTGGAAGGAGCGCCCCGACGAGTGCGCCAAGAAACGCATAGACGAGGCCGGCAAGTACGAGGAATACGAACGTCAGGACAGGGGCTCCCGGTGAAATCGTCAGCCAGAGAACGCCGTAGTTTACGGCAGCCACGACAACGGTCACTCCTCCGAGCGCCGCTAATCGAGTCGCAAGCAGTGTTCGGGGTGGATAGCCTGTCTGAACGAGTCGCCGATCGGCTGCACGCGCACTAATCATCTGCGCGAGTCCCATCAGGCCGGCAATGATGGCGACCCCGAATATCGCTCCGAGAAGGCGACCTAGCTCGATCGGAATCGCCTCGACCGTCGGCATACTTGGTAACCCAGCCATTGCTTGTCCCCAGCCTTCGATAACGACAATCGGAAGGAGAAGTGCTAGGACAACATTCAGGGGGGTTCTGAGGAAGGTGGAGACGTTCGCCCGAATCCCCGTCCAAACCCTATTCATCGGTCTCTTCCCCCCGTTCACTGGCCGTTGCATCAGTCTCGCCTTCCTGGTCAGTCACGTCGTAGACCTGTCCGTCACGAACCTCATAGATGCGGTCGAGACGACTTTGCTCTTCGATCAGGTGTGAAATCATCGTGACAGCTGTTCCGTCGGCAGCGAGTTCCTCGGCGAGATCCCAGAACGTGAGATACGTTTCCCAGTCGAATCCAGTGTAGGGCTCGTCCAGCATGAGGACGTCCGGATCGTGCATCAGGGCGATACTGAGATTGATTTTCTGCCGGTTTCCACCACTGAGTTGGTCGATTCGGTAGTCAAGGTACTGCTCGAAATCGAGTTTCGACGCCAAGCGGTGTTTGGCCTCGTCGATTTCTTCGGCGGTCATTCCGTATCCGGAACCGAACAGTCGGAACGTCTCTCCGACCGTCAAGCGGTCGTAAAGCAGTGGTTCCTGTGGACACCAGCCAACGGTTCCCGTCCGTTCGACTGTTCCGGAATCCTGTTCGAGGACACCGACGAGGATGTTCATGAGCGTGGATTTGCCCGACCCGTTCGCGCCGACGATCCCGACGATTTCCCCCGTCCGAATTTCGAGATCGGCATCGGTGAGGACGGTCACTGACCGCGTAAATGGAAAACTCGATCCGTACGTTTTTTCAATCTCATTAGCACGGACGAGTACCTTGTTGCTTGTAGCTTCTCCTTTGGTGGTTGTGGACGCTTCCATAGGTGTATACACACGCTTCTAATTCACTGCGATTACTGTTTCAAATCAAAACTATTTGCAGCAAACTCGTAAGCAATCAGGAATTGAGTATACAGCTAATGCTAGACTCTAAGCATCAGATTTCTCTTGACTTTCTGTATACTGTTCCCTATACGTTGTTTCACAGTTCTCACTGCAAAACTGCTGGAGTGAACCACCGACACGGGTGGCTAGTCCGTCTTCACCGACAGTGGTTCCGCAATTTGCACATTTGAGTGCGGATTCAGTCCCCTCGGCATACGCTGATTGAGCAGCGTTCGACAGCAGTTGTACGTCGTATCGCCGCACGTCAGTCAGTGGTAGATATTGCTGCGCCCAGTTTCCGACTGTATTCCGCGGCGGCGTCGCAACAGCTACGATTTCGCCCTCCGCAGTTGTGAATACGTGTTCTACGGCTGGGGTCTCGAGGATCGATTCTCGAAGAGAATCCGTCTTTCCGAGCTCAGGCTGGAGGCGTACCATGACGTGTATCCGGTTTTCGTACTGTGTGAGGTCGAGATCAACGGTGAATCGACGAATGACATCTTCTTGCTCCAACTGACGGACGCGTGCTGAAACGGACGGGGGTGAAAGATTTACAGCCTCAGCAATAGTGCTGTAGGGTCGTCTCGCGTTCTCCGCTAAAAGACGGAGGATTTCGCGATCCGTGTCGTCAAGTTCTGGTTGGGTCATCGAAAGGCGGAATGGGGGTGGGTGTGGGGGAGCTACGACGCAGGTGTGGGGTGTGACGGTTAGACGTACTCCTCCGGTGTCGAGGTGAACGTCTCCTTGCAGCCCTCGGCACAGAAGTAGTACGTCTGACCGTCGTACTCAGCTGTGGCCGCCGGATCACTTTCATCGACGTCCATTCCACAGACTGGATCAGTTGCCATTCGGTTTCACCCCACATCAATGGTACGAGGGCCTGAATCAAGCAATTTGTTCTTAGC
Organism: Halorhabdus amylolytica; assembly: GCF_004944975.1. Taxonomy (GTDB): domain Archaea; phylum Halobacteriota; class Halobacteria; order Halobacteriales; family Haloarculaceae; genus Halorhabdus; species Halorhabdus amylolytica. The sequence goes on along the minus strand of NZ_SPQG01000010.1, from coordinate 37,396 downwards.
AATCCAAAGTCGGGATACATAGCGATTTGAGCCGTGCTGCACGGTTTGGCTTTTCTGACTCCACAATCAACGGTTAGTACCTCACAATCCCGAACTATCGTTCGAGTATACCAACGGATTCCTATCTGTGTCCTATATAAATACTGGAGTCTGAACCAATTCTAAACCTATGGGTCACGATCCACCACACGACAATCACGAGCAGTGAAGACCCTTCCTGTCTTGACGATACCTGATATGGATCCCTCTGATCCGGTAGGAGAGTTATAGTAACCGTTAGAACTTTCTGCCCGCAGAGTGTTGTAGGAGATAATGGATCATCTCGACGAGATCTCCGTCGAGGAATTGCAAGATGCCCTTGACAACGTGGACGAGAAGAAGCCGACACAGCGACTCTTAGCGGCTATTGCGTACAAGAACGGTGTTACGCAGACCGAGCTAGCCGAGTGGTACGACGTTCAGCGGCGCACAATCTATAGCTGGCTCAAGCGACTCGACACTGACGAGTCGCTTGAGCAGGCTGTATCTGATGATAAACGAACTGGGAGAAAACGAAAGCTATCAGAATCACAGCAAAGAGAATTCGAAGCAACTGTTCACGAACCACCTGAAGCAGTCGGGCTTCACGCGCCGGCGTGGACGCCGGCGCTTGCTCAGGAATATCTCGAAGAAACCTACGGCGTCGAGTACTCAATCCCGAGTTGCCGGCGGTTGCTGAAAGAAGCGGGATTGAGTTATCAAAAACCGCGCCGAAAAGCCGCCGAAGCCGACGAGGACGAGCAAGAAACGTTCCACGAAGAACTCAAAAAAAGCGGCGGGAGATGGACGCCACCGTAGTCTGTATCGATCAAACCAAGAAATCCGTGCAAGTTGAGCCGCGTGCCGCGTGGTTTCCGCGCGGCACACGGCCATCCGTCAAACTTTCTGGCCAACGCGACTGGACGTGTCTGCTGGGCGCGATCACCGAGGACGGTGATCGCTTCTTCTCCCGATTTGAGGAGTACGTCACCGCCGACCACGCAAAACATTTTATTTTAGCATTATGTGAAGAATTCGAAGATAACTTGATCGTCGTGTTGGACGGAGCGCCGTATTTCCAGGCGTCGGCCGTCACGGACCTGGCGGCCCGTGACGACCTCGCCTTCGTGACGTTACCCTCGTATTCACCGGAGTTGAATCCGGTCGAAGAATGCTGGAGACAGTTGCAAAAGGCTCTGAGCAACCGCTTCTTTGACTCGCTCGACGAGCTAACAACAGCGATCGACACCGCTCTCGACAAACTCTCTGTTCCTAAAGTGAGCAATTACTTCTAGTGCCTACTATATCTACTAGTCAGTTCACAGATATTCTCGTGCCTACGGATGGATACGACGAGGCATCTGTGGCCTTCAAACATGGGCTACAAATTGCTAAACGGTATGATGCAACCCTACATGGACTTTTTATCATTTCCGAACAGTCCTATTCGAGTCGGCCTGGATTCACGTGGGAAGAGGTCACTGACTCTTGGGAACAGCGGGGAACTCGGCTCTTGGAGGACATTACGGAGAAGGCAGCGACCTTGGACGTTCCTGTCCGAACTACGTTGAGCTTTGGTCAACCTCAGCAGGAGATTCTCAAATACACTGAGGTGACTGACATCGACCTTGTTACAATGGGGACACGAGGATTGACTGGCATTCGTCGGCTATTACAGGGAAGCGTCGCAGCTCAAGTGATCGAGGAAGCAGATTACCCCGTTCTAACGATTAACCGAAGGACAGCTGAATTGAAAAAACACCCGTACACCTTTCTTCGAAAGACAAACCAGAATCGGAAGTCAAGGCTATATTGAAATATTATTTGTAATATACTAATTTCAGTCTTAAATTCGGAAATTCTAATTGCGTATTAATCCCCGTTTCTTCTACCAAACCAAAGAGTGTTAAGTTCGTTCTGCTGAATAAAGCGCGCGTACTGACCAGAAGGAAAACCAAGAAACGACAGGGCTACTCCTAAAAATCGTGTTTGTCTTCACGTTTAGGTGCATCAGATGGACGTTAGTGCGAGCAACGCGAAAAGTTAACTGGCAAATGGCTCCACGGACTGAGTTGTTGAACTAGTCGTCCATGCCGGATGGGGTTTGGCCCGTAGTCGATCCCGACGGTGCCGACCCTGCGGCAAACTTGTAAACGGCGACGAGTCCCCAAATCACCAAGCCGAGCAGGATGATGCCCGCCCTAATGTCGATGGGGACCACTGCAGCGTGTTCGATTGCTCCCTCGCTATCGACTGGGTGCCCGGCTCCCAGTAGCATGTCGAGCAGGCCGATCACGACGACGCCCAAGACAACCAGGCCACCGCCGACGTACATGGCGATTTGGTCTGCCGTTGATAAGTCACTCATTGGTAGTCACCCGAGGAGTTTCCGTAATCGCGTGTTCTCGAACAGTTCCATCTCACGCAGGCGGTTATCGACTGCCAGGACGCCGCCCGCTCCAAGTGCCACAATGGTTCCGAAGACCATGATCCCAAGGAGTTCACCCGTGACCATACCGTTGGCCCAGCCGCCACCGTAGCCGTTGATGAAGTAGAAGAACAGCATCATGAAGGCACCAAAGAAGGCGGCGGTCCTCGTGAGGACACCGAGTATCAGCCCGAGACCGATGGCGGTTTGCCCAAGCGGTACCGCCACGTTGACGAACGCCAACAGGATGCCGTCGCTGAACGGCGTGACGAAGGGGGCGAGAATCGTGCCCTGAGCGGCTCCGCCGACGAACCAGCTGGCGTCGAAGGGCCACGCCCAGATTTTGTCAAGGCCAGCGTGGAGCATCCACCACCCGGCGGTCAGCCGGAGCAGCAGGATCCAATACGACAACCAGGCTCCCGAGACCGAGAACGACGTCTCGGTTCCGAGAAAATTCGTACGGATGGATTGAGTTGACATGGCATACTTCACCTCACGGCTGATTTTGTCAGATGTAGTAAAAAAGATTGATGGTGTTCGTGATTTCTAAGAGTCGGGGCTCATTTCAGGAACGCGGATATCCGAGGTGAGTTGGATGATTCTCAAGAAGGAATTCGGTCACCCTCTACGGACTGATTGTGTGCTGGGGCGTGTAAGCGGGAACACTGATGAAGCCGAGCCCACCGAATTCTGGATCTCGGAAAATTCGCTTGAGGGACTCCATTTGCTGATTTAATCCTCTGTACTTACCGATCCTCCCAGTAGCTAACAGATTCTGAGAATTTAACTCGAGCGGATGTCAATTAATCAACTCCCATTGGTTAGTCATTCCTCCATAGACACGGTTTAAAACTCGTCGTCTCGAGAAAATACGGGCAAACAAAACAGGGTGGCGGAGGAGACGCAGTAGAACTGTACTCGGAGACCGGTCAACGTCTTCAATATCGATCCCGGCAGCGGCACGAATTGCTGCTCCCAGAACCTTGGGATTACGAGTTTCAAGAAAGTATCTCACAACTGTGGCGAAAATGTACTCCGTTTTCATCCTCTGATATAAACTGTCAGGAAAATTGTGTAATTGGCCGCTGTTAGCCAACTCTGCGGCCAAGAATCCCGATTCAACGGCCTGTGAAATTCCTTTTCCAGTGAGTCGGTTTGCGATCCCCGCAGCATCACCAACCCGTACGACGGAATGCTCCGGTAGATAGGTTCTGTCGGGATCGAGACTGGGTCCCTCGGGAATGATTGCGACGTTCGTCCGTTCCTGCGACGGGACTGGCCACCCATTCCGCTTACAGGCTTCCCTCAATGCCTTCATATAATCACTAGGCCGGTCACTGACCGTCCAGCCGATACCAACGTTGGCTCGTTGCGATGTCTTCGGGAATGCCCACGAGTACCCTGTATAGTTCTCCAGAATTATCCGGCTGTTCGGGTACAACTCGGTGAAGTCCCCTTCGACATCACTGTTAAGCGCTACCATATATCCTGAATACTCGTTGGTTGTTCCGAGCGCTTTACTAGAGAGTGATGGCTGACCGGTTGCATCAACGACGAGATCATACTCATCGGTGAACTCGTGGAAATCTGTCCGTGTGATAGACTGGTTTTCGTGGATGTCAACACCCTTCTCTGAGAGTTGTTCTGCCCAGGACTGCTCAACGACATTTCGGTCCGTTATATATGTATCCGCAGCAGGAAAGGTGCCGGCTCCAGTGCGGTGGCGATCGGCGTCGATTCCGTCATACACCTCCACTTCCATCGCTGGCAGCGGATTGAGAAAGCCGTTCTCTACAGTCGGCTCGAGTGGGATCTTCGATACCGCTGTCATCGCTTCTCCGCAATTAACGCGTTTGCTATCGTAGGACTGCCGCTCATATAGTTCGACGACGAATCCAGCGTCGTCGAATCCAGCAGCTGCTGCAAGCCCGGCCATCCCTCCACCTATTACCGCAATTTTGGACGTTCGTGTCATCGGTTTTTGCCAATCTTTGAGGCCATCGTTAAGCTCCCAACAGCATCCGAAGTGACCCACGAACGCCCATCGGGAGTCCGATCGCTCCGATGAAGAACGTCATAAGCCACCACCACGTGTGATTCATCTCCTCTTTCGCATCGGCGAGATACCACACGATGCCGACAGTCACGACGAGTTTCAGCACGAACGTCGATCCGGAGAATCCAGTCGCCTGGTACACGAGATTCGTCACGACCAGCTTTGGGGAGTAGCCGAGGAACGTCACACCGATGAGATTCTGCGCAGCGTCCCACAACTGGCCGAAAACGGCCAGCAGAATTAGCGGGTGTCGAAGGTGTGTGATATTGACGAAACTCGCGCCCCAGTAGTAGAGTGCGGTTACGCCGAGCGCTATCCCCGTCGTCGCGACAGGAACCCATAGGCGGAGTGGGGTCGATGTCGAGAGGCCGTGCCAAACAGCCCACCAGACGGCCCCGACAGCCCACACCGACCCGACGAGCCCGACTGTTAGCGGGATAGATCCGATATTTTGGTCACGCAAGAGTGCACCGACACCGAGCGCGAGGATGGTGACAGCGGTGACGACGATGTAAATCGATGGCGTGATGAACCACACCGCGTAGTCCCCGAGCAGCCCGAGATCCTCGAGGGCGCGCATCGCCCCACCTGCGATGATGATCGGAGCGAACCCGTAGGCCAGTCGTGCGTCGAACGTGACGTCGAGTTGGTCGAGATACGCACGTAGTCCGGGGAGGCTGTATACGACTGCCGCGAGGTAGATTACCGTGTTCACCGCGTTGTAGCCCTGGACAGCACGAACCCCCTCGTGCGTGACTGGCTGACCGGCCGCATCGGCGACGACTGGTCCCCAGAGATACTGCCAGATGAACCGGTCGTAGACCAACGTCGGAAACACGAGGATGCCCCCACCGAGGAGGACGAGCGGGGCCAGCAGGTACAGCGCCCACCACTCGCGTGAGCCGGTCTCCGGAAGGACAGTCTCGACGCGGCGGGTGACAGTACTCACGACCCGTTCACCTCCAATCGCCACGTCGTGCTTTTCGAGCGCCCCCACTGTTCGAGTGAAACGATTGTGAGTTCGTCCTGGAGCTGGCTGAGATACTGCGCGACTGCCTTGGGAGATCCGTCGAGGTCGCTGGCAATCTCGCGAGCCCGGAGGTATGTCGGTTCGCTACTGGCTGTCTCGACGAGGTACCTTCGAACCGTGTGCCGGGAAATATTCGACATTGATCTAGAGGTGACGGTTAGCGAAGAAATCCGAAGAGCTTGTAGTCGTGATCGGGGGTGTACCGCCGGAACAGGAGACTGTTCGTCAGCACCGACACCGACGAGAACGCCATTGCTGCTGCAGCGAGCACGGGCTGGAGGAGGCCGAGCGACGCTAACGGAATCATCGCCGTGTTGTAACCGAGCGCCCACACGAGGTTCTGTTTGATCTTCTGGAGTGTCGCGTCTGAGATTCGGATCGCCTTTACCACGTCGAGCGGGTCGTCTCGCATCAGCGTGACGTCTGCAGCTTCGATGGCGACGTCGGTGCCGGAGCCGATTGCTGTCCCGACGTGTGCGACCGCGAGTGCCGGAGCGTCGTTGACGCCGTCACCGACCATCATCGCCTGCCGGCCCTCGTCTTGAATACTGTCGACCGCGTTGGACTTGTCCTCAGGAAGGACTCCTGCGCGGACGTTCTTCGGGTCGATACCCACCTGTTTAGCGACCGCACGGGCAGTTCGCTCGTTGTCGCCCGTAATCATCATCACGTCAACTCCCCGCTCTTGGAGTGCTGTGACAGCCTGCTTGGAGCTTTCCTTCACTGTGTCGGCGTCGGCGACCACACCCACGAGCTCCCCCTCGTAGGCGACCAGCATCGCCGTCTTCCCCTCGTTCTCGAGGCGTTCCATCGTCTCCTCAGCGGGAGAGGGGTCGATCCCGTTGTCCCGCAGCAGCTTGCGGTTGCCGACCAGCACCTCGCTGTCACCAATGACTGCTTTGATCCCGTGGCCCGGAACGTTCTCGAAGTCGTCAGGCTCAGTCACGTCCAGGCCGCGTTCTTCGGCCCCTTCGACGATTGCACGGGCGAGCGGGTGTTCGCTGCCGCTTTCAGCTATCGCCGCCAGTCGAAGCACATCATCCTCTGAGAGGCGCTCACGGGTGCTGAGCTGTCCACCATCTGGGGTCGGCTCGCCACCGTCAGTCACCACATTTCCATCGCTATCAAAGACGACCACGTCGGTGAGTTCCATTTCACCCTCCGTGAGGGTGCCCGTCTTGTCGAAGACGACCGTGTCGACGTCTTTTGCGCGTTCGAGGATGTCACCGCCCTTGAACAGGACGCCGTTCTGGGCACCAATCGTCGTCCCGACCATCGTCGCTGCGGGCGTCGCCAGCCCCAGCGCACAGGGACAGGCGATGAGGATCGAGGACGCGAAGACAATTATCGCGAACTCGAAGACTGAAACGGTCCCACCGACCGGGGCCGGGCCGCCAGCAACCTGACCCCACAGCGGGAGCCAGTCGACGAAGCCAGCGAGAGCCTCGGGGAACAGGAACCAGACGACACCCCAGAGAAGGGCGTTCGCGATGACCGCAGGCACGAAGTACGCGGAGATGCGGTCGGCGAGATTCTGGATGTCGGGCTGGCGCGACTGGGCCTCCTTGACTGTCTGGACGATCTGTTGGAGGGCCGTGTCTTCTCCAACCTTCGTCGCCTCCACGACAAGGACGCCGTTCTCGTTAATCGTCGAGCCGACGACCTCATCGCCCTCCTCTTTCTCGACAGGCACAGATTCGCCAGTGACCATTGACTCGTCGACGGCAGACTGACCGTCGACAACGACACCGTCTGTGGGAATCTTCTCACCTGGACGAATTTTCATCCGGTCACCAGTTGTGACCTCTTCGAGTGGAACTTCTTCTTCACTGCCGTCCTCGCGGACAATGGTCGCCGTTTCGGCTTCCATTTCGAGGAGCTTTCGGAGGGCCTCACCCGCTTGGCCCTTCGACCGAGCTTCGAGATAGTTACCCAACGTGATGAACACGAGGATGAGGGCTGCCGTGTCGAAATAAAGTCCACCTGCAATGAGTTCAGCAAGGACTGCCACAGAGTATAGATAGGCCGTTGTTGAACCGATCGCAATCAGCACGTCCATATTGGCGCGGCCGTTCTTCACGATCGCCTTGTACGAGTTCTTATAGAACGGCCAGCCGAGGATCGCCTGTACCGGCGTGGCGAGGAGGAACTCAACCCAGCCAAGTTCCACACCGAAGACGGCTTCAGGGACGATCGCGCCACCGAGCAGATAATTGTCGATGAGGAAGAAGAGCAACGGTGCCGATAACACTGCCCCAAAGAGGGTCAACCTGAGTTGTTTCCGAGTTTCGGCTTGACGGGCGGCATCTCGTGCGTCCTGGCCCGACTCTTCGTCGGCACCATCTTCGCGGACGGGCGAGTAGCCAGCCTCCTCGATAGCATCGTACAGCGCACCAATAGATACTTCCGCAGGATTGTAGGTGACCTGTGCTTCGTCGGTTGCGTAATTGACCTCCGCATTAACGACGCCCGGAATATTTTCAAGAGCGGTTTGGTTGGTCTCGGCGCAGTTGGCACAGGTCATATCGGAGATGGCAATCGTTACCGTCTCAGAGACTGCGCCGTACCCGGCCTCGTCGATCGCGTCGTAGATTTCTTTGAGCGATACCTCTTCAGGGTCGTAGGTGACGGAACCCTCGTCGGTGGCGAAGTTCGCATCCGCCTCCGATACCCCGTCGAGCGATTCGAGAGTGTCCTGGATCGTCGCCGAACAGTTGGCGCAGGACATTCCCGTGATATCAAGATGGATTGTTTGGCTTGTCATGCTTGTTCTACTATACGGGGTCTAGGTTTAGGCGATTTACTGCTTCGAGAGGCGGGGTTTCGACTGCAGGAAAATTTGGATTCCAAAGACAGCGTTACGCTCCCTCTTCGAGTCGCTGATACCGATCGTCGAACCGTGTGAGACAGGACGGACAACAGAAGTGATAGATCTCTCCGTCGATTCTCGTCGTTTCACCTTGATTATCAACGGTATTGTTACATTCAGCACAGGTGAGTGCAAATTCGACGCCATCAACGGACGGCGTCCATTCAAGCTCGTCAATTAGTGTGACGGTGTAATCTGCTACATCGATCTCGTTAAAGAGTCCATCTACCCACTGACGTACGTTCTGGGCTTCAACACGGGCATAGAACCAAAGATCTCCTTCGGAGGTCGTGAAGACGTGTTCAACGCCATCTGACTCTCGAGCCCGCTCGCGGGCGGCCTCCAACGACGCTGAGCCGATTTCGGCCTGAATAAATACCGGTACACCAGCTCGGAGATGAGCCCGGTTGACGTCAATCGTGAAGTTGTTAATGATGCCAGCTTCCTGTAATCGCTTTACCCGGTCAGAAACGGCTGGCCCCGACAAGTCGACCTCCTCGCCAATATCGCTGAACGGGCGGCGGGCGTCATCAGCGAGTAACGAGAGGATTTCTAAGTCGGTTTCATCCAAATCGCGCATACGACCGCTTCGTCTCGCAGGATACATTATTGTTGCCCACAACACACCTTCGAAATCGGTGATCTAGGGCTGCGACAACATTGGATTCTAAGCAGAAAACCACATAGAATACTCGCCCCTATCTACGAATGGATATGACTCAGACAATCACCGTCGAAGGAATGACCTGTGAACATTGCGAGCAGACCGTCGAAGAGGCACTCGAAGAAGTTGAGGGGGTTACGTCCGCTACTGCGGATCGTGACTCAGAATCCGCGACGGTCGAGGGGTCCGCTGAACGGGATGAGCTTGTGACTGTGGTCGAAGACGCTGGATACGATGCCTCTGCGTAACAAATCCCGATTCTCGTCGAATCGGATTCGGAGAGGGATTGATACGACTGCCAATCCCAGGTGTAGATACTATGACTGATACACTTCCGTTCGATGCCGTCCGCGAGCTCGACGTCGACGGGACGACGTACAAGATGGCCGATCTTCGAGCACTCGAAGAGCAGGGGCTCTGTGACCTCGACACGCTCCCTGTGAGCATCCGTATTCTGCTTGAGTCGGTGCTCCGGAACGCCGACGGCGAAACTGTTACTGCAGCGGATGTCAAGAATGCTGCTGGCTGGAAGCCAGACGTACCGGACGCAGAGGTTCCGTTCTCTCCATCACGAGTCGTCCTGCAAGATCTCACCGGTGTACCCGCAGTCGTCGACCTGGCGGCCCTTCGATCCGAGGTCGACCGCAAAGACCGAGATCCCACCCTGGTCGAACCGGAGATTCCTATTGATCTCGTGATCGACCACAGCGTCCAGGTCGACTACTTCGACTCCGAGGACGCCTACGAGAAGAACGTCGAACTGGAGTACGAGCGAAACGCCGAACGGTATCGCGCGATCAAGTGGGCGCAGAACGCCTTCGAGAACTTCAACGTCGTCCCGCCGGGGACCGGTATCGTCCACCAGGTGAATCTCGAACATCTGGGTCGGGTCGTCCACGCCCGCGAGCAAGACGGCGAGAACTGGCTCCTGCCGGACACGCTCGTCGGCACGGACAGCCACACCCCGATGATCGGTGGCATCGGTGTGGTCGGTTGGGGCGTCGGCGGCATCGAAGCGGAAGCGGCGATGCTCGGTCAACCGGTCACGATGAAACTCCCCGAGGTCGTCGGCGTCCGTCTCGAAGGCGAATTACCCGAGGGCGCGACGGCTACGGATCTCGTGCTCCACATCACCGAACGACTCCGCGAGGTCGGCGTCGTCGACCGGTTCGTGGAGTTCTTCGGTCCCGGTGTGGAGAATCTCACAGTCCCCGACCGGGCCACGATCGCCAATATGGCGCCCGAACAGGGCTCGACGATCAGTATGTTCCCGGTCGACGAGCAGACGCTCGAGTATCTCGAACTCACCGGGCGTGATCCCGACCACGTCGACCTCGTTCGCGAGTACCTCGAAGCCCAAGGGCTGTTCGGGGAACAGGAACCAGAATATACTGAGGTCGTCGAGTTCGACCTCTCGACAGTCGAACCGAGTCTGGCCGGACACAAGCGGCCACAGGACCGGATTCCGATGGGGGACGTGAAACAGAGCTTCCGGGGACTTCTCCACGGGGAGTTCGAGGACGACCTCGATGATGTCGACGAGGACGCCTTGCAGCGGTGGCTCGGTGAGGGTGGTGCAGCTGATGCGGAGACCGACGGTGGCGTTCAGGTCGAACCCGAATCGGAACTGCACCCGTTAACCAAACGTGTCGAGGTCGACCTCGACGGTGAGACGGTCGAAATCGGACACGGAGACGTCCTCGTCAGCGCCATCACGAGCTGTACGAACACGTCGAACCCGTCGGTGATGATCGCTGCTGGACTGCTCGCCCAGAACGCCGTCGAGAAAGGCCTAGACGTCCCGCCGTACGTCAAGACGAGTCTCGCACCGGGTAGCCGTGTCGTCACGCAGTATCTCGAAGAATCGGGGCTGCTTCCGTATCTCGAAGAGCTCGGGTACGCCGTCGTCGGCTACGGCTGTACCACCTGTATCGGTAACGCTGGGCCGCTTCCCGATCCCATCGAGCAGGCAATCGACGACCACGACCTCTGGACGACGAGCGTTCTCTCCGGGAACCGGAACTTCGAGGCGCGTATCCACCCGAAGATCCGCGCGAACTACCTCGCGAGCCCGCCGCTCGTCGTCGCCTACGGGCTCGCAGGGCGGATGGACATCGATCTCGAACACGAGCCGCTGGGCACTGACGATGAGGGTAACCCAGTCTATCTGGCGGACATCTGGCCGGACGCAGCGGACGTGCAGGCCGCAATCCACGAGAACGTCTCTCCGGAGATGTTCGAGGAGAAGTACGCCTCCGTGTTCGAGGGCGATGAGCGATGGGCTGCTCTCGACGCGCCCACGGGTGACGTCTACGAGTGGGATGAGGACTCGACATACATCCGTGAACCGCCGTTCTTCAAGGACTTCCCGGTAGAGAAACCCGGCGTCGCCGATATCGAGGACGCACGCTGTCTACTGACGCTCGGCGATACCGTTACGACCGACCACATCAGTCCAGCCGGCCCGTTCGGTCCCGACCTCCCCGCAGGTCAGTGGCTGCTCGATCACGGTGTCGAGCCACACGAGTTCAACACCTACGGCGCACGTCGGGGCAATCACGAGGTGATGATGCGGGGGACGTTCGCCAACGTCCGAATCGAGAACGAGATGCTCGACGACGTCGAGGGTGGCTACACGATCCACCACCCGACCGACGAACAAACCACGGTGTTCGAAGCCAGTCGCCGCTATCGGGACGAGGGGATACCGCTCGTCGTGATGGCTGGCGAGGAGTTCGGAACTGGGTCTAGCCGGGACTGGGCGGCGAAAGGAACGGACCTGCTCGGTGTCCGCGCAACCATCGCCGAGAGTTACGAGCGCATCTACCGCGACAACCTCGTCGGCATGGGTGTGCTTCCCCTGCAGTTCGATGATGGCGACTCGTGGGAATCTCTCGGTCTGGATGGGTCGGAGGTCTTCACGATCCACGGCCTCGATGACGGGCTCGACGTGATGGACGAACTGACCGTTATCGCCGAGCGTGCGGACGGGTCGACTGTCGAGTTCCCGGTCACAGCACAGGTCGGCACGCCGGCCGCCGTAACCTATATCGAACACGGCGGAATCCTCCACTACGTCCTCAGACGCCTCCTCAGACAGTAACACCAACGCGGTCAGAAACGATCGTCGTCGGACACCAGGCGGGCGCGACGGCGATCAAACTCCTCGTCGTCGATTTCGCCACGAGCGTACCGTTCTTGGAGAACAGCGAGTGCGCTGTCATCAGTATGGCCGTCCGTAGGGGACCGCGTTGTCAGCCAGTAAACGGCGTAGACTGGGAGGGCGATCAGAAGTGCCATCCACAGGAGCCCGAACAGTATCATCCCCCAGCCCCAGCCACCCCAGCCGGCCATGTGGCCGCTGTTCCACATGCCGTCGTGCCAGCTCCACATCATTGATTCTGGGACGGTCGCGTGCGTTAGCGCCATTCCGGCGACGACGGCCAGAGTCAGTGCCCCAACGACGATGAATCCCAGAGAACGAATCCCGCGTGCTTGAATTGGATTTTGCATTGTTGTACTCCCAACGGTCTCGGCGTGGTTAGCCGAGGATGTATTCGAGGGCGGGGTAGCGCTCGACGAGCGTCTCGCCGCCGACGTCGTAGTTCTCGATGTACTGGTCGAGGCCCAGGATGCGGCCCGCGGCGAACGCGGCGACCGCGAGGAACACGAGCATGTACGCGAAGTCCCCGTTGATGAACCCGTGACCCATGTCCCAGTTGCCGAAGTAGAACATGAGCATCATCAGCGCGCCGAAGAACGCCGCGAGGCGGACGAACGCGCCGACGAGGAGGCCGAGGCCGATGAACAGCTCGCCGTACGGCACGGCGACGTTCGCGAACTCGACAAACCACGGCGTCGAACCCATCCACGCGAACAGGCCCGCCAGCGGGTTGCCGTTCGTCGCCGCAACGTTCGAGAGGTAGCCGCCGGCCGCGAACTCGCCGGTGATCTTCGTGAAGCCGGAGTACGCGAACGCGTAGCCCATCATGAGACGGAGCGCCAGCACGAACCACGCGCTGAGGCTGTGGACTTTCCCGCCGACGGTCAGGCCGCCGACTCTGCTCTCAAGCTGGTTCATGCCGGAGTCGAGTGTGGACATAATTATTGCACCTTCAACTATCAGTAGGCGGGTAGAGACGATATAATAGCGAGCCGGCGTTCTGAGTCAGAAAACCGGCGGGCTATATTACCCTCCTGTAGCGAGTACGGACGTGTGACTGAGGAGGCCGACCCGTCGGACATCTTCGCCACACTCGACGACGAGTACGCCCGCAACATCCTCGTGGCGACGAAGACCGACCGACTCTCCGCGAAGGAGCTCAGCGAGGAATGCGATATGTCACGCCCGACCGTCTCGCGGCGTGTCACCCGCCTCGTCGAGCAGGGCCTCCTCGAGGAGTACACGCACGTCGACCCCGGCGGACGGCACTACAGCGAGTACGAGGCGCGACTCGAGCGTGTCGAAGTACTCCTCCAAGCAGAGGGCTTCGACGTGCAGATCGATGTTCGGCCGGACCCCGCCGACCGGATTACGTCCATCTTCGAGGAAATGCGGGGAGACTGACTCATGGAACACACGTTATTCGTCATCGGCAAGCTGTTCACGACCGCCCTGGCGCTGGTGATCGCCTACCAGGCCTATCGCGGATACCAACGGCATCACACGCAGTTACTCCTGTACGTCGCCGCCGGCTTCGCATTGGTCGGGCTTGGCGGCCTCCTTGAAGGCGTCCTCTTCGAACTCCTCCAGGTGTCGATCTTCGAAGCAGGATTCGTCGCAGCACTCGTCACCGCAGCCGGGATGCTGTCTATCCTCTACGCCCTGTATGCCCCGAATCCATAAGGATTCAGGACGCCCATTCGACAAGCGGCCTCTGCGCGTCGTGCCCGGTTCGAAGCCGCTACTGTTCGGACTCCCCTCGTTCTCGATAGTGTAGCGTCGCAGTGGGAGTTATATCCATATCGGTCGTACCATATCGTATGATTCGAACACTCGTCGGTGTCCTCGGCGCTATCTCAGCGCTGTTCCCGGACGAAATCGTCGAGCTCTTCGAGAAACTCGCGATTTCGAATCCAGACGAGGGAACAGTGAGAGGGTGGATACGTCCAGCAGTCCGGTCGGAGGGTGTTCTGATAGCTGCGCTTTCACTCTTTAACGGGCGAGCATACGCGTTGCTGATGAATCTTACCGGCGTGTTCGGCGCGATAGTCCTCTTATTTCCCGACCTGTATCAGAGATTTGCCACCGCGTTCCTGTACGAGCGTCCAGAGTCGATAGAATGGAACGAGCGATTCCGCTTGGGCATTCGGGCTATCGGCGCACTCTATGTCTTTTTAGCGGCGAAGACGTACAGGGAGCGTCACAACGATACTTGAGCCTTCTCGCTATTGACACCTGGCGCATCCGATGTCTAGTTCGTTACGGCCGCAGGTATCGCTTTGAATCTAAAGTTTGAGCCCCACGATATCAGTATGATCGAAGGGGAAATCCGCTAAAGAGAGGAGGCCGTGTGTATCCCTGTATGACGACGACGATCATCGTGGAAGGCATGACGTGCGGTCACTGTGAGCAGACGGTCGAAGAGGCCCTCGAAGAGGTATCCGGCGTGACTGACGTGACCGTCGACAGGGAGAGCGAACAGGCGAGCGTCGATGGTGAGGCAAATGTCACAGCTCTCGTGGAGGCCGTCGAAGACGCCGGGTACACCGCTTACGCCTGAGAATCGCGCGGACCACTCCGAGACAACGGCCAACCGTTGTCTTTGAAGCTTCGCTACGCTGGTCCTGCTGTACAGTTCAGTGGGGAAGATTCAGGGGGCCAGCGGATCCACCTCTACAGAGAATATGGGCTATGGACGACCACAAAGATACAAATGAGAATCTCCCTGGAGGGGAACACCAGCAGGACGACAGCAGTCACCAGCACGAACACGGCGAGCAGGATGAATCGGACGCCGAGTCGGACGAGCAGCGGGTAGAACAGGACCTACTGGAAGAAGAGGCACACCCTGCTGCGGAGAGTGAGACAGTGCTCGACGAGCAGCACGAGCACGCTGGACACGAGGGCGAAGGACACGACCACGGTTCCCATGAGGGCCACGGTGAGGGGCATGGCGGGATGCACAAGGGCCACGAGCAGATGTTCCGCCGGCGCTTCTTCGTCTCGACGCTCCTGTCGATCCCAGTCCTGCTATACAGCGAAATGCTGCAGGAGTGGCTCGGGTTCTCCGTCCCCGCGTTCCCGGGCAGCGAGTGGATCAACCCCGTCTTCGCGGTCATCGTCTTCGCGTACGGTGGGATGCCGTTCCTCCAGATGGCGGTACCGGAGCTGAAAGATCGGTCGCCGGGGATGATGACGCTCATCTCGATGGCGATCACCGTCGCGTTCGTCTACAGCCTCGCGAGCGTGGTGTTCCCGACGCAGTCGGCGTTCTTCTGGGAGCTCGTCACGCTGATCGACATCATGCTGCTGGGCCACTGGATCGAGATGCGGTCGGTCCGGCGGGCCTCCAGCGCGCTCGACGAACTGGCGAAACTGATGCCAGACACCGCCGAGCGTATCACCGACGACGGGGAGACCGAAGAAGTTCCCGTCAGTGAGCTCTCGGAAGGCGATCTCGTGCTCGTCCGGCCGGGCGCGAGTGTCCCTGCTGACGGCACCGTCGAGGAGGGTGACTCCGACGTCAACGAGTCGATGATCACCGGCGAGTCCAAGCCCGTCTCGAAAGAGCCTGGCGACGAGGTCATCGGCGGCACCATCAACGGCGACGGGAGTCTCCGTGTTCGCGTCGGTGCGACGGGCGAGGAGACAACACTCGCGGGCATCATGCGCCTCGTCGAGGAAGCTCAACAGAGCAAGTCCAAGACGCAAGTGTTGGCCGACCGGGCGGCCGGCTGGCTGTTCTACGTCGCGCTCGGGGCGGCAGTCGTGACCGCGATTGCGTGGACGGTCGCAGTCTCGTTCGACGCGACGGTCATCGAGCGAGTCGTGACGGTGCTCGTCATCGCCTGCCCACACGCCCTCGGGCTCGCCATCCCGCTGGTCGTCGCGATCAACACCTCACTTGCAGCGCGCAACGGGATGCTCGTCCGCGACCGAATTGCGATGGAGGACGCGCGGAACTTGGATGCCATCATCTTCGACAAGACAGGGACGCTTACTGAGGGTGAACACGGCGTCGTGGATATGGCGACCGTCGACGGCGTTGACGAGGACGACGCGCTCGGGCTGGCGGCAGCCGTCGAGAGTGACTCCGAACACATGATCGCCCGAGCGATCCGTGAGGCCGCCGACGAGCGAGATGTAACTACTCCTGACGCGACAGCCTTCGAGGCGATTAAAGGCAAGGGTGTCCGGGCGAATGTCGACGGAAACGAGGTGTACGTCGGTGGCCCGAACCTGTTGGCCCAACTCGATAGCGAAATTCCCGACCATCTCCAGCACTTCGCTGACGAGGCCGGTCAGAACGCCCAGACTGTGGTGTATCTCGTTCGTGACGGAGAGCTGATCGCCGCCTTCGCGATGGCCGACGTGATCCGCGAGGAGAGTTTCCGCGTCGTCGACGCCCTCCACGATCTGGGCATCGAGGTGGCGATGCTGACTGGGGACTCCCAGGACGTCGCCAACGCTGTCGCCGACGAACTGGGCATCGACACGGTGTTCGCGGAGGTCCTACCCCAAGACAAGGACGAGAAAGTCCAGGAACTCCAGGACCAGGGCAAACTCGTGGGGATGGTCGGCGACGGCGTCAACGACGCGCCGGCGCTGACGCGAGCCGACGTCGGCATTGCGATCGGGAGTGGCACCGACGTCGCGGTCCAGTCGGCCGACGTTATTCTCGTGCAGAACAACCCGATGGACGTCGTTCGGCTGGTGAAGCTCAGTAAGGCGAGCTACCGGAAGATGCAGGAGAACATCGTCTGGGCCGCCGGCTACAACGTCTTCGCGATTCCGCTCGCAGCAGGCGTGTTGGCACCGATTGGGATTCTGCTGTCCCCCGCTGTGGGTGCACTTCTGATGTCGTTGAGTACAGTAATCGTCGCGATCAACGCTCAGCTGCTCCGCCGCGTGGACCTGTCCATCCCCGAGCTTCCAAGCGGGACACCAGCGACTGACGCACAACCTGCAGACTGAAACGCTCCCGATCGCTTCGGAGCTTCTTTCAATTGAGTTCGGTTAATGGACAGCAAATGGCGACACTGCGTGATTTCGGTGGGTATCGCTATGCGGTCACCGATTCCACAGTTATCCCGAGGGGTGCGAAGTTTGGTATACACAGACGCTTCCTCTGATGGGCGACATTGTTGCGCCAGCACTAGGTTTATACCGTTAGACGGACTTCATTCCGATATGAGCCTCGAAGAGACGGTTGACTACCTCGCCGAGGAACTCGACCTCGAGCGAAGTGAACACGTCCGTGAGGTTGGTCAGTCGGTCGCCGAGCTTCGCGACTGATCAAAACATTTCTCTGAAGTCTCGTTCGACCAGTCCGTTCTCCAGATACGTGATGAACTCTTGTTTCGTTGGTCCTTGACGGTCAAGTAGATCGTCCCGTCCTGCTCGTTCGAGAACTGCCTGCGCGAAGTCCGTACAGTGGGATTCGTGCTGCCCAGCATACTCTGTGAGGGCTTCTCGCCAGTGCATATCCAGCTCGAACTCGGCTAACCGGATTTGGATCCCATCTTTCCGTTCGACGAGGTCGACGTCCAGCTCTTCGAGTTGCTTGAAACGGAGGTTGTTCCGGCGGACCGTGATGAGACGCTTAGAATCAACAATATAGGGATTGACCCACTCTCGCCAGGTATCGTCGTCGACGTGCGTTCGTGGCATCTCAAAATCCGGGTCCACACTCTCAATACAGAACTGCAGCATCGCGATGCCAGTTCGGTGATTCGCATTTGGGAGGGAATGTCGGAGGATCAAATTCGACATCACCTCTCCAGCGACAATCGGAAGTGGATCTCCCCAAGAGACGTGATCGAGTGCCTGCTGGATCTTTTGCGGTTCGAACTCCTTGTAGAGCCGGAACTCATCCTCATCGCGAACATCGACCGCGGCTTCGAGCAACTCTACTAATCGGAATGCGACAACCTGCCCAGCACGGGGGAGGTCACGAATACGGTCGCTCAGCCATTCCTGATCGAAGTCGACCTCTTGGGCAGATTCGATCTCTGACTCGCCTTCGTAGAGCACATAGACCGGTGTGTCAAAGGGGTACCCGATGAGCTTTGTCGACTCGTCGGATTGCTCTCGCTGAGACAGGATTTCTGCCACCGATGCCGAGCTATATTTGAGTGAGAAATTCTCGGCCTGGGGGTGGTGATAGAAGACGAGCCGAGCCATCTTACTGTGGATTCGTGGGAAGTGGGTAAAGCAGTCCCGTTTTTATAATGATTCTACGACGGAGTGGGTGCGTTCACATCTTCTAAATACTGACTTTCCCACTCACGTCGCGCCTCGATTTCCCGTAATCCCCGTTGCGTGACCGTATACACGTTCGTCCGCTTGTCGAGTTCACCCTTCTCCAGCAGTCCTTTATTGACGAGATCGTCGAGATTCGGATAGAGGCGGCCATGATTGATCTCCTGCTCGTAGTAGTCGTCGAGTTCGTCCTTGATTGCGAGCCCATGTGGTTCCTCGAGCCCGGTGGTTACGTACAAGATATCCCGCTGGAACCCAGTTAGATCGTGCATCTGCCTGTTCCCTATTTTTGAGGGGTGGCATATGTTCTCTCTGGTACTCAGAGGCGAATTCGGCGTAACTGGTCAGGAAGACTACGTGAGAACTTCGAACCTTTATATGGTGGACAGGAGAAATCCGCGATGGAATGTCTGACCTAATCGTCAAAGCAGCCGTGAAGGACGCACTTTCGGACCACAACGTCTCGCCAGATTTCTACGACGCCCTCAACGAAGAGGTCGCCGAACTGCTCGACGACGCCGCAGAGCGTGCCGAGGCCAACGACCGGAAGACGGTTCAGCCCCGCGACCTGTAGGCCTGCGTAACGCAGCCAACCCCGGCACTCGAACGTAGCTTTTTGAGGTTCCTGTTCAGAAGTTAGGAAACGGAGATGGCGGACGCACCGGATACCGAACGGCAGGCGGTCGAACCCGATGCGAGAGAGGTCCTTAGCGTGTCACAGCTGAACGACCGGATCGCGTCGGTCGTCCAGGACACGCCTGCCCTCAACGGTGTCCGCTGTATCGGCGAGGTCACTGACCTCCACAAGAACAGTACGGCGCTCTACTTCACGCTCACCGACGGCGAGGCCGAGCTCCCCTGCATGATCTGGGCGAACCGTTACCGGGAGATGGACGCTGACCTCGAGGACGGGACCGAAGTCATCCTCGAGGGCGATATCGACTACTGGGTCGAAGGTGGGAAAATCGACCTCAAACCGTGGGAAGTGATCGTCGTCGGCGACGGCGACCAGGCGGCTGCCGTCGAGCGACTGCGAAGCGAACTCGAAGAGCGTGGCTGGTTCGACGACGAGCAGAAACAGCAACCGCCGGCGTTCCCGGAGCGGGTCGGCGTCGTCACGTCCCTTCGAGGAGACGCCCGGTACGACATCCAGAACGCGATTCACGGACAGGACCCCACCGTCGACATCCTGGTGAAGGACGCAACCGTCCAGGGGTCGAACGCGCCGACGTCTATCGCGAACGGCATTCACCATCTCGACCGCTCGGAGGACGTCGACGCCATCATTGTCGGTCGGGGCGGTGGGAGCGATTCGAACCTCCAGGCGTTCAACACCGAGCGGGTCGCGGAAGCGATCTTCACGACGAACACGCCGATCGTGACTGCCATCGGTCATACTGACGACCGACTGATCGCGGATCGGGTTGCGGATATGGCCGCGATCACGCCGACTGCCGCCGGCGAGTACATCGCGAAGTCCCGAAATGACTTCCTCGCCAGTGAGATCGAGCCGCTGGAGCAACAACTGGAGGCCGCCTACGAGACCTTCGAGCAGGAGCACGAACACGAACAGGAACTGGCCGAGGCAGTCGAGGAGGCGACGGCCCCCGAGGGCCTTCCGCCGGTCTACTACAAGGCCGCAATCGCCGTCCTCCTCCTGCTGCTGTTGCTCATCACCGCTCTCTGGTTAGGAGTGATCTGAGATGGCGAAGGACCCCGACATCAAACGCCGGATGGACCGCGTCGAGGAGATCATCGACCAGCTCGATGCGGACGAGGTGTCGCTCGAGGACGGGCGTGAACTCTACGACGAGGGCCAGGAACTGCTAGCTGAAATCCGGGAACAGCTCCAAGACGGGGACGGCGAGGTCATCGAGATCGAGTGACCGCCGGTGGCGTCGACAAATCGCCAGAGCCTTAACCAACACTTCACCGGTAGCCTGCTGTGCTGTTGGTTAAGATTGTGTCCGCCCCGAGCCAGCCTGCAGGCTTAACTACGAGGTTCGTCCATTTCGAAACGTGCGGGTCTGAGCTACGATGCTACACGAGACGGTCTGGGTCTTCGGTGTCTATCTGGTGGCCTGTGGCGTCGCCTGGGTACTCCACGAGTCGGCTCACTACGCAGTCCACAGTCTCTATGCGGAGTCTGTCTCATTCGGCCTGAATCGACGAGGCCCATACGTCGACGCGGTCTACGAAGCGAGCGCCCCCACGCTCGCGATTCGGATCGGTTCAGTTGCTCCGACTCTTCTCTATACTCCCCTTGTCGTGGTTGGTATCGCCGGTTATCTCTCAGCGTATCCACTCCCCCAGCTGGATCCCGTTGGATGGTCGTTGGTGGCCGTTCCTCTCATCATCCTGATTTTCCCGACAGGTGGAGATATCCAGGCCTGTCTCGAAGCGGCGCACTAGCCGTTCTTGACACGTATTGGGATTGCGTCAGACACACTCTTCATTAGTTACATAACCTGAATTGAAGAAATACGTTGGCCGTCAATATTTAGTAGATATGGCGCAAGTATGTGCAAATGTATCATGGCACAAGCGAGTCCCCGCAGTAACCACTCTGAAGCTGACCCGGATGACCGGCCCTCCGTGTCAGTCGAAGCGTGGTTAGAGGCGGTCAGTAGAGAACTGGATCCCGCCGAGTGTGAGGGCCTCTCCGAACTCGGCATCTACTCGATCCACGAACACAGCAGCGCCCGCACGATCACCCTCCCCGAAGATGCGGACGAGTTCGAGGATGCGACGACGGTAAAGCAGTACTATTTCGAGGGCGAGGACTGCCCGCTCCTCATCGTTGCTCCACTGCAGGTCTAAGTCGCTCTGTCGGTCGTAGATCAGCAGTCGGCGTCATCCTCCTTGTGATCGGAGTAAAACTGGATGAGATACTGAAATCGAGCCGTATCGCTCGTGAAGGAGTCGAGTTCCTTCTGTAGCCACTCGTATTTCCCCTGAGGGATTCGCATATTGATTCGGGTCACATCGTCGTCGACGTCTGAGCCGGTGCTACCAGTGCTGGGCGCTGTATCGGCGTCTGACATTAGTTCGACTCAGGCTATGTGGTCGCATATATCCCCGTAGAATGGGAACTTCTCTAGAGAACTTGGAGAACTTTGAACCACTCCAAATTCATCCAAAATTTCTGACCTCTTTTGGTCGTGCTATCCTTTCCCACAAACGATGTGTGCCAAGGTCCCCTCCGGCGAGACGCCGGCCAGTACTGAGGAATCGACGTCCGTCATTCGGATCATCCACAGGTCCATCGGCCCGATTCTGCTGGCGCTCCTTCCGCTGATCCTGTTCGTGGGAACGGCGGCCGCGCAGTCGGATCCCGGCAGCGCCTTCTGTGATTCCAATATGGCCGACACCATCCAGAACATCTTCACCATCATCCAGTTCGGCGGCCCGCTCATCGGCGGTGTCCTCGCGCTCGGCGCGACGGTGGCGATCCCGTTCACCCGCCGGTCGGACTGGAAGAAGGAGATGAAGTCGGTCCGGAATCAGGGTCTGCTGTGGGGCGTGATCGTCGCGCCGCTCGGGACGGAGATTGTCCAGTTCATCCTGAACAACATCGTGGTCGGTGGCACGAGTTGTGGATTCTAACCACGCACCAGGATTCGCACTCGTCATGTCCGCCGTCCTCGTCGCATCGACAGCCGCCGTTCCAGCGGTCGCCCATCCCCCGAACAGTACCGACCACGGCGTCCCGGAGGAGACCTTTCACAAACTGTGGTCGGGGGATCAGGACGGCGCAACCGACGGCGCGAACCTGAGTAACGGGTCGGCAGTCAAGCAGCTCGGCGAGGGGACCGATGTCCCGTTTGATTCGCCCCCGCGGGCGGTCGAGCAATGGAACCGGGGTGACCACCAGGAGTTCCCGGCGACGAACAGCTCCGTGTCGATCCATCCGCCCGATGCCGACCTCTCCAGCGGCCAGTTCATCAAGGAAGCCTATACCGAGGTGTTCGCCGTCCAGCCGTCCACACGAGCACGCCTGTCGCCGTCGCGACAGCCGCTCTACGTCGCCCCAGATGGAACGCTCCGCGGGACCGTCGACTACCGGGTTGCGGTGCCGCCAGACGACACTTCCGGCGACCGGCGCGTCTACTGGAGTCTCGAGAGCCACCAGATCGAGGAGACGAAACTCCTCGTCGACGGTGACGAAGAGACGACGGCTAGTGGGTCTCACACGCCGGCGCTATCGTACTCCTTGGATGGGTACGCCGGTGAGGAGCACCAACTCACGCTCCAGGCGAACATCTCGGTTCGGCTTCGGAAGGAGGTTGAGACCTGTACTGCCCACAACGACGAGGGCGACTGCACCAACTGGGAGAGTTCCGTATCATACCCGACCGAGAACGTCACGGTGACCGATTCCATCGAGGTCACGAAGTACGACCTCGCGGTCGCCGGCTTCATCGCCGAGTATCCGAACGGCGACCTCGGCCTCGTCGTCTACAAGAACCAGCCGTGGCTCGGCTACCAGTTGCCAAACGGTGACGTCCGGGGTGTCTGGCGGTTCTACTCGGCCCGAGACAAGGACTGGGATACGCTGGTCTACAGCTCGGACGATGGACAGCGGACTGCTCACTCGCCGCTCCATCCACTCCAAGTGAACGCGTATCCCATTGAGACGGGGCCGACGCCGTCGCCCCGTCAGAACGTGACGATACTGGACGTGTACGGAACGTCGACGTCGCCGCCGACGCTCCCGTCGAACGTTCACTTGGATGTCCTCACGGAGCCGTACACGGCCAGCTACGGCATCGCGACGCGGGCCACGGCTGACGAACAGCCCGAGACCGTCCGTGCGTGGGGCCTCGTCAGAGGTGTCGAGGCGGAACGGCCCGCCGATGAGTTCGCTCGAATCCAAATCTACGAGAGCAACCTCACCCTGGAGGTGGTGAACCAGACCGAAGACACCGTCACCGTCCGGGTTATCCTCCAGAACGCGAATACCGGCGCACCAATCAATACCAACGAACGGGACGGCTACGTCGTCGTCAACGGACAGCGGTTGAACACAACCGGCAACGGAACCGTTACGACGACGATTGAACGGCCCCTAGGCGGTGTGTCGGCCCGATACGAACCGGGTCACTGGTGGCTCAATCCCCCCGGCTATACCGGTGACTCGGACACCGTGCTGCTGCAAGGCTCAGTGCTCCAGATAGTGTCGACGCTGTTCCGGATTGGCGTGCCGGTCTCGCTGTTCCTCCTTGCGGTGTTCTTCGTCGACCGAATCACCGGGTGGCGGATTTGGCCCCCATGGAGGTCCCTATGATGACCAGAGACAATCCTGCATCCAACGGTCGAGAGGTTGAGCGGTCCATTAGCCGACGCCGTCTCTTAGCCTGGTCAGGTACTGCTCTCCTCGCCGGCGTCGCCGGGTGTTCGGGGACAAACAACCCCGGTAATGGGACGGAATCGCCGACAGGAACGTCGTCCCCACCCGCTGATTCCGTCTTCGAGGAGGTCGAATTCACGGGCCCCAACCTCGTCGTGACGCTGGCTGAGGATCACGATGTCGACCGTCTCAATCTGATCGCCCCGGACGGAAGCACGTTTGAACAGACCACCGTCGCGGAAGGGGCGACGACTGCAGATCTCCAGATCCTCTACAAATCCGGCGGCTCCTACGATACCGGTGAATACGAACTGGTCGCTGTTAGGGGCGAATCTTCGGATACGATGTCGATTGAGCTTCGTCCGGAGCTTAGCGTCGTAGATGTTGAGCCGGAGGTCGACGAAAGTGACCAGAACAGTACTGGTCGGCTCTTCATCACGGTGGAAAACACCGGTTCCGGGCCGACGTGGGTCTACAATATTGGGTTCCGAAACGCCCCGTACTCGAATGCGCCGGAGGTTATCGAAGGAGATGGGATCGCCGATACGAGGTTTGAACGTCCACAGGATCCACAAGAGGAGTTCCTTCAGCCCAACACCGAGCAGAGATTCCTGAAGGGACGTGGAGTGCTGATCATCAGTGACGACGATTCGGTTTCGTGCGAGGGGGGTTCTGTCGAGTTGACCGTAGTCGTCCAAACCCCGCACGGTGATGTTGAACAGCCGATTCGCGCTGATCTAACCGGCGGCTACCATATCGATGACCAGGCCGCCGTCCAGCATCCCTGCAAGAACGTCGACATCGAACTACTACCTGGTGGTGGTGACGATGCGTAGGGTTCGTCGACGAGTGGTCTCGGCTGTCGCGGGTCTCGTCGGATTACTTCTTCTCGGACCAGCTCCAGTGGCTGCACAAAGCGACGGGGGCGGCGACGGTGGTGCCCTCGGTGATATCATCATTGGGGCGATTCAGGAACTACTCCGGATTCTGTTCAGCCCTATTCGGACGGTTATCGAGAATCACGGCGATGCTGTTCTGCGAACTGTCGTGGGAACCCCACATCCCGATTCTGTCTTCAGTGCTCCCTCGAACGGTGCCTGGCCTCGAATCTACGACTTCTATTGGGAGACGATGATCCCGCTGACCCTCACGCTGTATGGACTCTCTCTCGGGATTGTGATTTTCCTCGAGTCGACGAGCCACCTGTTCAATGGCTACCATCGTTCGAAGCTGAAGAAACGAGCCTTCTCGGGGCTGCTCGGCATCCTGTCGTGGTGGTGGATCGCAGCCCTCTCGCTCCGGTTTATGGACGCTTTGGCGGGGTTCCTTGTGCCCTCCGTCTCCGATATTACCCTCTTCCAGACCCTGTCGTTCTCGACGATGGGAGTCCTCGGCACAGTCGTCGCCCTGTCGACGAACTTCATCCTGTTCGTTCTCATCGGTCTGATTTACCTGGCTCGTCACCTCGCGCTCTACCTGTTCGTCTTCCTGATGCCGTTGCTCATCGTCTTCTGGATTCCGGGAGTCGGTCCCTTCGCCTTGGCTTCGAAGTTTATGAAGAAGCTCGCGGGCTTCTACGTGCCGTTCCTGTTTATGACGGTTCCAGTCGCCCTTCTGTTCCGGCTTGGCGATATCCTCGGGACCAGCATTGGCCCATCTGCCGGCGAGTTCGGAGCGTGGCTGACTGCGCTCATCATCCCGCTGGTTGCCGTGGCGTCGCCGTTCATCCTCTTCTGGCAGGCGGGGGCTCTGTTCTTCATCGCCGATCGGGCCGCCCGGCACGTCTCGGCGCAGAAGGCTCGTGGGCGACTGTCCAGAGGCCGGGAACGGCTACAGTCGGCGAAGCAGGGCGGGAAGAACTTCGTCCGTGGAGTGCGCGACGAGCCGGCGGTCAAGAGCGGAGGGCAGTACGTGCTGAACTCCGGTGACTCCAGAGCGCACGCGACCGGCCAGCGCCTCAACACGACCGGCTCCCGTCTTCGCGAGGCGATTACGGACGGCGGCGGAGACGGCGGGCAAGGCGGCTCCGGTGGCGGCGGCGGTGGCTCGACCGCCAGTACCGGCTCTGGCGGGGATGGCGGTGACAACGACGGGAGCGGAGAGTTCGAGCGGGACGAGGCTCTCCGCGACCCGCAGCCGCGGAACCGGAATCGCGAGTCGAGAGACGACCCGCCCCGATACATCCAGTAAACCATGAGCTCCGCAACTGACCCCGCAAAACGAATTCCGAAGTCGCTCGGTACCGACACCCAGTTCCTCGGGAAGTACTCCCTGACGGACCTCGCCGTTGCGGGCCTTCCCGGTGTCCTGGTAGTCCTGGTGACGCAGGTCGTTATCCCACCGTCGCTCACGGTCCGCGGCATCCCGGTGTCTGCCCTCACAATCCCCCTCGCAGCGATTGCGATCGCCTTCGGTGGGCTGTTCGTCTACCTCACACCGGGCTACACCAACAGTCTCGACTGGCTCGGTCTGTTCGTGAACTTCCACCGCAGCGAGACGGAGATCGCCCACGAGGAGGCGAAGGAGTACACCCACGTCGAGCGCGTCTACCCGCGACACGACGCCATCGAGCGGACGGATCGGGCCCTCGTCGGCGCGGTGCAGGTGTCGCCACCGACCATGGCGCTCGCGACCGACGAGGAGTGGGCCCAGAAGGCAGAGGCCTTCCAGGACTTCGTCAATACGACCGTCGAGTTCCCGATCCAGATTTACTCGACGACGCAGGCGTTCCCCGCCGACGAGTACGTCGGGCGGTACGAAGACCGGTTGAGCGACCCCGACGTCAAATCTAACGAGAAACTCCAGGCGCTCATCGAGCACTACGTCGACTGGTACGACCGAGAGCTGGCGCAGCGCCAGATGACCATCCGCGACCACTACGTCCTGATCCCGGTGCGGCCCGAGGAGGTCCGGTACGAACGGGCCAGCCTCCTCGAAAAGCTCGCTGGGATCCCCGTACTGGGCATCCTCGTCCAGATTGTCACGGCGCCGCCGGAAGAGGAGGAGCGAGCCGCGATGCTCGAGGAACTGGACGAGCGGCGCCGGCGGGTCGAGCGCGGCCTGCGTGGCATCGAGGGGTGTGACACGCGCCCCGTCGATGCGGCCGAACTCACCCGCCTAATCGCGGAATACTGGAGCGGTACGGAAATCGAGTACGGCGACCCCGAACAGGCGCTCCGCACGTCCCCCGTCATCACCAAATCATGATTGGAAACCTACTGCCCTTCACCGGCTCGGACAGTTCGGAAACTGACGACGAGGCGACCGCAGACGAGGTCTCCGACGAACAGGAGCCAGAAGATGACGAGCCCCAGCTCACTGTTGATTACGAAGCCGACGGTGAGGCCGTCGACGGCATCCCCGAAATCCACCAGACAGTCGTCTCGCCATCGAGTATCGAGCGAACACCCAGCGCTCTCAGGACTGACACCCAGTGGGCGCAGAGCCTGTGGGTCGGCGAGTACCCCGATGCGCCGATGGACGGCTTCCTTGAAAAGCTGTACGCAGCCGCCGAGACCCAGCAGACGGATGTCAGCATCCACATCGACCCTCGTGACACGCGAGAGACGCTGGATTCGCTGGAGAATAAGATCGAGGACCTCGAAGCCGACCACGAGTACCTGACCGAGAAACACCGTGCGAGCGCCCGGGGCGTCGAGAAAGACCTCGAGGACCACCAGGAGATGTATGACGTCCTCCGGAACACGACGATGCAGGCGTTCGACGTCTCGATGTATTTCACGGTCCGGGGCGACGACCGCGAGAATATCGACGCCGAGTCGGTGTCGACGACGGCCCGGCAGGCCCCCGCGAATCTGACGCCGGTGACGCCACGGTGGTCACAGCTGAAGACCTTCACCTCAGCGAGCCCCATCGCTCTCGATCAGTTCAACGAGACGCTCGACAGCAAGACGCCGATGCTCGGTGGGGCGGTCGGCGCGATGTTCCCCTTCGTGGCCGGGGCGTTCGCCGAACCCGGCATCGAGTACGGAACGTACGCGCTGAATTCGAGCCCGCTCATCCTCGACCGCTTCAAGCGGCAAACCGGCTACTGTATGATGGTTATCGGCCGGCTCGGCGCGGGCAAATCATTCGCGACGAAGCTTCGGTTGGTGCGGCGGGCGATGTTCGACGAGGATACGGTCGTCATTATGCTCGACCCGATGCGGGGGTTCGCCGGCGTCAACGAGGCGCTCGATGGCGAGCGCATCACGGTCGGTGGCCGGCGGGGGCTGAATCCACTGGAGATCAAGCCGACACCCGACCACGTCCTACAGGAGGTCGACGACATCGACCCGTGGGGTGAGCAAATCAACTGGGTGATGACCTTCTTCGCGACGTTCTTCGAGCACGTCGCGGACCACCCACTCGGCGAGCGCAACCAGACGCTTCGGCGGGCCGTCCAGGAAGCCTACGAGAAGCGCGGGATCACCCGCGACCCGGAGACGCACACCCGGGACTCGCCCACAATTCACGACGTCATCACGGTCCTCGAGGAGATGGTCGAAGACCCCGAGGAGTACGGATACGTCACTGAGGGCGAGCAGGAAGCCGTCCAGTCGGATGCCCAGTCGCTGCTCAAGGACCTCCGGCCGTCGTTCCGCGAGGGCGGTGAACTCGAGAACCTTGCTCGCCCCTCCGAGTTCGACCTCGATTCGAAGGTCATCTACCTCGATCTCCACCAGGAGGAGGGTACCCGTGGCCGGGCGGAAACCAGCCTGATGATGCAGGTGCTGTTCAACAGCGTGTACGAGCGGGTCAAGCAGACCGACAAGCGCGTCGTCTTCTGCATCGACGAGGCGCACTACCTGATGAACGACGCCGTCTCGCTGGACTTCCTGGAGACGGCGGTCCGGCACAGCCGTCACTTCGATCTGAGCCTCGAATTCATCACGCAAACGGGGGGTGAATTCGCGCTGACGCCGGAGGCACGCACCATCGCGAACCTCTGTTCACTGACTGTCCTCCACCGTGTCAACGAGGAGAAAGAGAAGATTGCCAAGTGGTTCGACCTCAGCGAGCGGCAGGTAAATTGGGTCACCTCTGCGAAGGCGGGGGAGGACGAGGACGGGTACTCGGAGGCGCTCGTCGGCATCGACCAGGAGGGCTGGTTCCCGCTTCGGATTCGAGCCAGCGACTACGAGGCGCACGTCATCGACGGCGGCGCTGCGGACGTCGCCGAACTCGAGCCCGAGTCGAGTGCGAGCGTAACGAGCCCGGACAGTCGCCCCGCCGGCGCTCGGGCCGACGGCGGTGACCCAACCAGCACTGCCTCTCAGGAGGATGACTGAGCAGCGTCCGTCAGACCCCACGGCTGCGAACAGCGGTGACGAGTACATCCGAATCACGCCGTCCCGGAGTGATCTTGCACCGGAGACTGTGGTTCGCCAGCTCGCCGGCCTCCACGGCCTTGATACCGGCAACGATGGGCTTCTCAACGGTATCGGACCCTTCGGCGATCCGCCGCCGGTGTTCGAATTCCTCGCAGTGAGCGAGGGCGCGGACGAGCCGGTCGAGTTCTACTACGGCGCCGACCGGCGGATGGATGCCTTCGAGGAGCGCCTCCGGACGCTGTATCCACCGACTGTGACGTTCGAGCGGGTTACCCTGGACCTGGAAGCGAAGCTGCTCCCGTCGACAGCAGAGCCAGCTCACGATAGCGGTGCCGGGGGCGATGACCGTCCCGAGATGAATACTGAGGCGTCTGAGGAGGCCTTCGATGCTACAAGCCAAGAGCCAGTCGGCGACGGTGGGAGCGTGGTTTCTGAGAGCACTACATCGGCAGACGACGACGCTGAGTTATTGTTCGGGACCGAGTCGAGTGACGATCTGAGGACGAGCCCACCGTCCGATTCCGAGCCTGAGGTCCGGCAGCAACCGAATCACACGCCCCCGAGCGTCGAGGAGACGACACCGCTGGGAATCACCTGGTGTGGGAAGGCGGCCCGACGCGAAGACTGGATGACGACGCTGCCGCAGTTCACGGAGACTGAAGGCGAGGACGATGACAACGCACGGGCGCCGCTCGCATCACTCATCGACCAACTGACCCGCGCCGAACACCCGATCGCGTTTCAGGTGCTCTTCCAGCGGAAGCCGGACTGGACACACGAGGCACGGGAACGCCAGCGGAAACTCCGCGAGGGCGAGGACCGGATCGTCGACTGGTTCCTCGGGGAGCTCCTCGGAAACACGGAGAACGAACCACAGAGTCCCTCGAATACCGGCCGCCAGCGCCGATACCTCGACATCGGCGGTCGGGAGCGCGTCGAGGCCATCGACGAGAAAGAGCCACAGCACACGTTCACGGTGAATATGCGAGCGCTCTCGCTCGTAGCCTCTGACCGGCAGCGCGAGCGCGTCGACCACCGTCTCGACGATATCGGGTCCGTGTTCGACCACCTGAACGGGGCCCACTATCGGCTCCGACCGAAGCGCGTCCGCCGCGGGCTCCGAAAGGGGCGGCGGGCTACGAAGCACGCCGACCGCGTCTTCAACGCCAGCCTGACGACCAAGAGCGACTGGCGGAAGACCCGCCCCGATCTCGTCCTCGGGCCGGATGAGTTGGCGAACTTCGTGGTCGTCCCGCCGGCGACCGAGCTCACGACCGAGGGCGGGCGAGGCTCCGACGCCGAACCCGAGAGCCGGACACCCCTGCCGCTCCCCGCGCAGGACCACATGGATGCGTTCACAGACGCCGGGATGGCGATCGGCCGCGGGCTCGGGGAGGACGGCACGCCGACGCCGGAGCCGATGCGGATTCCCCCGCATCTCCTTCCGTTCCACGTCGGCCGGTTCGCGAAGAGCGGCGCCGGCAAATCGGTCGCCCTGATCAACGACGCGCTCTCCCTGTACGACCAGACCACGGGCCCCGTGTTCTTGATCGACTCCAAGGGCGGGAACCTCCCCGAGAACTATATGCGGGCTCACGCGAAGCGCTTCGGCACCGACGACCTCGAGGAGAACGTCCTCCACTTCTCGGTGCCTGACATCCTGCCTGGCTTCGCGTTCTTCGACATCACGCCGGCGCTGGAGGATGGGGTCCGTCGGGTTGACGCGATCCAGGACAAGGCCGACCACTACGAGGAGCTCATCAAACTCGTGATGGGGCCGGAGCGCTACGAGGACGCCATCGCCTCGCCGACGCTCATCAAGTACCTCATCAAGGCGATGTACGACGAGGAGTACGGCCTCGAAAACGGGCACTTCCGGCAGGACGTCGACTACTTCACGCACGACCAGCTCGAACACGCAGTCACGCAGTTCCACGCCGCCGGCCCCCCGGACCCGACGCCGGAGGACGCGCCCCGGGCGAGCGACCCGCAGGTGGCCGAGAAACTGGAGCGACACCTGCGCTCGAACCCGGCGACGTTCTCGAACGTCGTGAGCGGCATCAGCAACCGGATGGATTACATCACGCAGGACGCTCACCTCCGGCGAATCTTCAACAACACCGAGTCACAGTTCGACTTCCGCGACCTCCTCGACGAGGACAAGGTGGTCATCTTCGATCTGGGCGATCTCCGCGACGAGGCCGCCCGCGTGATGACCGGCGTCATCCTGACGCAGCTCTATGACGCTGTCAAGCGTCGCGACGGCGACGAGCTGGCCCGCAAGCCGGACGACTACGTAGCGAACCTGCTCATCGACGAAGCGTCGTCTGTCGTCGTCTCGGATACGCTGACGACGCTGCTCGAAAAGGGGCGGGAGTTCCGGCTGTCCATCGAACTCGTGACGCAGTTCCCCGAACAGATGAAGGAGGCCGGCAACCGCGAG
This sequence comes from Halorhabdus amylolytica, assembly GCF_004944975.1. GTDB lineage: Archaea > Halobacteriota > Halobacteria > Halobacteriales > Haloarculaceae > Halorhabdus > Halorhabdus amylolytica. The sequence goes on along the minus strand of NZ_SPQG01000010.1, from coordinate 5,781 downwards.
GTCTACCTGAACGTCCTGAACAACATCGGCAGTCCGCTCGTCGGGAAGATCGCCGTCGACGCCGACATCGCCGAAGCACTCTCACACGAGGCGATGGATCCCGTCGAGTTCAAGAATCGGATCAGTTCGCTCCCGCGTGGCGAGTGGATCGCCCAGCTCCCGAGTCCTGAGTTCGGCGAAACCGGCCCCGACCCGTTCAGTATCGAACCCCTCCCGATTCCACCCGGTCATCCCGATAGCGAGCAACCTCTGACCGGGACGCAGGAAGAGCGGTTCCAAGACGCCCTGGAGGCTGTTCACGAGCATACCCGCGAGGAGTACGGAGTGGCCGGCGGCACGACCGTTGAGAGCCGTGACGCGGCGACTGACGTCGCTCTGGAGAACGCCGACGACCTGCCGTTGGAGGTCGCGATGGCCCGGGCGATCCGCGCCGTCCAGCTGTCGAACGACGTCCGCGAGACGAACGGCTGGGTGTCCGTCGAGGACGTCGACGAGGAACTGCTCTCGCGCATCGAGGAAGGCACCATCGAGGCGCAGGGCTACGAGACGCTGCCGGAAGTGCGGGAGGCGTCCTCGCTCATCGAGGTCGATCTCCCGGATGGGGCATCGTCGGTGCAGTGTCGGCTCACAGACGAGGGTGAACAGGCAGCCACGCCCGATACGTCGACGTCACCGACCGGCGGGGGCGACCACCACGATGCAGTCCTCGAAACGGTCGAGCGTGCGCTCGCAGCGGCGGGATTCTCTGTGGAGGTCCTCGATCAGAACGGGGAGTCCCGTCCCGACGCTATCGCGACGCATGCGGACCTCGACTGGGAGCTCCAGGTCGAAGTCGAAACCACTACCCACGTCCGTCCGTCGAAGGTCCTCTCGAATCTTCGGAAGGCCCAAGAACAGAAGCGAATTCCGCTGTTTGTCGTCGCAGACCACGACGATCAACCAGCCGCCGAGATCGCCGACCGGCTTGCGAAAATTCTCGATGAGCCGCGAAATCAGCTCTCCTCCGGTGAGACGCGGCTGTATACGATGAACCACAACGTCACATTCAACGGCGGTGCGCGAGCCGCGGATGGGGTGACGGCCGTCCGACCGGCCACCGGTGGTAGTCGCCACACCCGCTGGTTCGAGCGGGACGGTGCGTTCGTCTTGGAGGATAGTGCCGGGGACCAACACGCCCGGATCGACTCCTTCGACGCCGTGTCGAAAGACCAGTTCCCGGCGACGTACAGCTACGACGCCGAGAGCGAGACCTACACCGTCTTCAGGCCGGGGGAACTGCCCGAGTCCTACGAGTCACGTGAGGCGTTCGAATCGGACTGGGTGCTCGTCAAGCGCCCGTTCGTGCCCAGTACCGACCTGCCCGTTCCGGACTATACGGAGCGCTCGTATGCTATTGCGACTGTCGGGGACGACCAGACGCTGGACATCCACACGCCAGACACGGAGACGGCTACCGGCGTTCCGCCACTCGTGGACGCGATCCAAGACGGGACGCTCCATCCGGCAGGGGAGCCCCCGAGTGACTCGACCGATTCCGACGCGCAAGAAGACGATGAGGCGGACCCGTACGGGATTCGGGCATTCGTCAGGGACCGTCTCACCGAATCCGACGACGGGGTCGTCGCGGTCGCTGAGGTCTACGATGCGTACGAGCAGTATGCTGAGGCCGGGGAGTACGAGGTGAAGCCGAAAAACCGATTCACACGGACGCTTCGCGACTACGCTCAGTTCGAGCGTGACAAGAAGTGGTTGGACGGCCAGACGCGACGCTGTTACGTCGGAATCGAGCTGGCCGACGTCGGCGACCAGGAGGAATCGAGCGATGCCAGTGCGTAGTCGTTTCGCCCCCGCTCAGGAGGTGCAGGAGCACACCAGATGACGCTCTCCGAAGCAGCCATCAGTGAGCACTACCGTCGCGCCAAACCCGTCTACGAGGCGCTGGCGACCGTCAGTGACTACCCGACTATCGGGCTGAACGACTTCGTCGGGTGGTACATCAAACGCGACCACGACGACGTCGAGGCGATCAAGGCCGGGTATTACCAGCGCGGGCGGGTCGCCCGCCTCGATCGTGACTACGACGAGATCCACGACCGCCTCGAACGGACGCTCTACGCCGTCACCACCTACAAGACACCGTCTGCCTTCCAGCAATGGGAACCCTGTCGCTACGACGAGTCCGAGGGGACGACTGTCTGGCAGGATGAGCCCCCGACCCCCGGATATGCCGACCTCCGGGCGGTTCCCGCCTGGGGCGATATCGACCTCGCTGACGATATCAAGCCGCAGCGTGGTGACCTCGATGCCGAGATACAGGCGCTCGTCGAGCGAACGCTCGACGCCTACATCGAGGAGTACGCGACGCTCTACGGCACGCGGGACGCGGTGTATGCGTTGGACTCCGTCGGGGGTGCGTACGTCTTCGGGGCCCCGGAGGCTACGCTCCCGATTGCGGATCATTTCAGCGACGATCCGGATGCGCTCGAACGGGTTTTCGACGAGTTTCTCGACCGCTCGAACGCGTGGCTCCAGAAGGCAGAAACCCGTGTGAACGAGCGCGTCGCCGGCGCCGGCGACATCATCCAGCCCGACTGGGTGAACAACAAGAACCGGCAGTACAAGCCGCCGCTGTCGGTTCACGCCGACCACGATGCCGTCGTCACGCCCATCGCGACCGACGACGTCCGCTACGAGCTCCGTCCGTTCGAGACCGTCGACAACGCCCTCATCGAGCAGGCGGTCAACTGGGCCGACGACCTCACGCGGGTCCAGCACACGGACTGCGTCGACTCGCTGGTCGCGACGCTCTGGCCGGATCTCTACGAGGACCACGACGAGTGGCGGGCAACGCTGGAGGCCTGGGTCGAAGCGGAGCGCGAGCGGGAACGGGAGCGACAGCGCCAGCGTGAGGCGGCGCTCCAGCGACGTGAAGAGCGACTGAAGGAACTAGATGGTGCCCTCGAAGGTCGCCCCATTACGCCGTTCAAAGAGGACGTCTATGAGGCCGTCGAGAACATCGATATCACTGAGATCGCCCGCCACTACGCGAGTGATGCCTACGATACGGATCCGAACCAGCCGCGGCCGCAGTTCGACCCGTGCTGGCGCCACAGCGAGAGCGGGCAGTCCTGTTTCGTCGACGAACAGGCCAACACCTTCGGCGATTCGAAGGTGAACGCCGGCGGCGGGCCAGCGAAACTGATGGCGCTCGCGACGGGGATTATCTCCGACGCCGATGCGGACCTCGATGGGGACGACTACTGGGCGGCCGTCGACGAACTGCGGAACGCCGGCTACGACATTCCAGTGTGGATTCCAGAGGCCGGGTCAGACCGCGTCGACGGCGGAACCTATGACCAGATGCCCTTCTGGGCCGTTCGGAAAGCGGCTGTCGCGCTTGAAGTCTGTCCCGAGGACGCGTTCGTCGATCGCGAGGGAGAGGATGGAACCTACGAGGGGTTCCCCGGCTACGAAACCTACAACGAGACGCTAGAAGCCATCGAAGACGCGGGCCTGAACCACGGGCGAGAGCAAGTCACGCCCGAGGAGGACACAGCTGACGACGAGTCGGAGTCGATCCCTGATGCTCTCCCGAGCGACGAGCGACCTGGTGACTTGGACCGGGCACACCTCCGCGAAAAGAACCGGCTGTTGACAGCGAAGGTCGAGCGTCTCGAGTCCGAACTGGAGGAGAAATCGGAGCGAATCAAGGAACTTGAAGCGGAGGTCAACCAGCTCCGATCAGAACTCGCTACCGTACGCTCCGAACGCAATCGGCTGGAAACTGCTCTCGAAGAACGTGAGTTCGAGCAAGAGCCGAAGCAAGAAGATCGGGACGAGAACCAGTCCCCTCTGGACAGGGCGAAACAGTTCGTTTCGTTTGACCAATAGACGCTTCCTCTCCAATCGCCCGGCTGGACCGGCTGACACCAGCCCTGACTTGTTCTAGACACCAGATATTATAGGGATCGTTCTGAGTCCGCAAATCGCAGGACGGCAGCACTAGACACCAGACTCACTAACGAGTGAGTCCCTGGACAGCTCCCAAAATCTGGTGTCAGGTATCGCTGTCTTGCGATTTGGGGCCGAATTCGGCTACTAGACAGCAGGAAAATCAACCGATATGTGGTGGGGGTGGCCGCCTAAAGTTGCGTTCGCGGCCAACAGGGCCGAGGTGCCAGGCCGCGGGCCAGGGTGGAGAGCTGCCACCCAGACGATGGCGTGAGGCGTGGAGGGTCGAGCAGTCGTCGTAGCAGAACGGACGAGCGGGGCTCAAGAGAGCTGTTTGTCGCGCCCCAGGATGGGTGCGGGCAGGTCGTGTCCTGCCCCCTGATACGTATGTCTGGGCCAGATATCCACGACGATACGGCAGACGATCACGAACGCCTCGAGCGGGAACTCCTCGCGCAGGATCGGGATGCTCGCCAGCCATCGACAGCGGATCTCGACGACGAGACGGCACAGGACCTCGTCCGAGACCTGCTCGATGCCGGGACGGTCACGCCGGTCGTCGACGAGCGGGTCCTCGTACACGAGCCCAGCGGGGCAGCATTCGAATCGCTGTGGCAGCTCGCCGTCTTCCACCAGGGCTGGACGGCAGCCGGGGACACCGGCGAGACGGAGCCGTGACCCAACAAACGCTCGTCGGGTGTGCCTTCTGTGCGGCGCCGCCCGGCACGGACACCGGCACCGCGTACACCTGGGGGAAGGACGAACGGGTGAGTCACCCGATCTGTGTCGACTGTGCAACGCAAGTCACCCCGGACCCCGAGCAGCGCGACCACTACGCCTGTGATGGCTGCGGGCTCGTCGTCGACGCGCTCGCGGCGCTCACCCGATTCCGCGTGGAACTCGGCCATCTCGAGGGGGCGCTCCAATTCTGTGCGCACTGCTGTCCTGATGGGCCGGCGACGTACTGGACGCGAGACTTAGCAGACCACTGCGTCGAGTCGGCGGAGCAGTGCTAAAGAGGACCTCGTCGTTCTTCTGAAGCGACCTCCCAAGCCGTCGAACCCCCGCTTTTAACTGCTGTTCGTCCTTGGATTGGTTGAGATCAGGATGGATTCCTCACCCCCGAGTGATACGGACCGGTCTTCGAATCTTCTCGTCGAGATCGTCGAAACCCTGGAAGTCCACGGCCTGCCGAGCGATTCGTACCAGCTCCACGATGTCGTCGACGTCGAGGCACTCGAACGACTCCTCGCATCGTCCTCCGGCGATGTCGAGATTCGATTCATCGTCGAGGGGATCGAGGTCGTCGTCACGAAGGACGGCGTCGACATCCCTCTCGACGAGCCAGTCGGCTCACCGAACCAGTAACGCGCACGGATTCGTCGACAGAGACGACTCCTGAAAGCCCTCGGCCGCTCGGCATCCCGCGACCACCGCTGCGCTCCTCGACCCTGCGGTGCTTGCGGAGTCGGGGGACGGCCGAGGCGGCCTCGCCCTTTCTGAGTCCGCCAGGACGGTGGCTGGATCGTCGAGTGTCGCGGCCGGCTGGACAGTGTGTACGCCACGGCCCGCCCCGCTCGCCGCTGCCGCCCTCCGCGTCGCTCGCGACCGACCATTCCGGGCTGCCTGCCTGCAGTAGCGGGCGGGCTGCCGGGCTAAAGTGAATGTGCCCTCGCGCCAGCGCTTCTCCCGTTTCGGTCCCGGACTTCCGGAGGCTTCCGGGACTCTTCGACCCGCGACGGACGTAGTTGCGTCGCGGGCGAAACGGGGAATGCCCTGGCCGCTCGCTCCGGGCGGGTCGGCGCGCGGTGCTGGTTGGGGTCGCCGCAC
>NZ_SPQG01000001.1:305115-505482 GCF_004944975.1 Halorhabdus amylolytica | reverse complement strand
TACACCAGTCAACGGTGTAGCCACGTTAACTGTAGCTTCACGCACGACGACAACCGCGACGGCGACGAGTTCGCGTGTCTGAAATGCGGGCGCGAGTACCACGCTGACTACAACGCAGCGAAGAATATCGCTCGGAAACTACTCCAGAACTGGCACAAGTCTGGGTCTGGAGGGGCAACCAGTCATCTTGCCCTGAAGTCGGGGACGTTGAACGTGAACGGCATTTACACGCCTACCACCGTTTAGTGGTTAGAATGGGAGTCCACCGACAAGCTCCGCCCTTCAGGGCGGAGAAGGTGACCGAGGCCAATACGACGAACTACCACTACGTCACCATCTCAGCGCGACGAATTACTACACCACCACCAGCGGCGAGGCGGTTGCGATGGACGACGAAATCGTTCGAACCCTGTAGGACTCCGACGGCAACGTTTAACCGTCGTTTTCAGTCGAACTTCCCGATCCTCAGAACCCGAACAGTTCTTTGGGCCGGTCGTAGGCCATGTGCTCGACCAGATCGTGAGCTTCGGGCTCGGGAATCTGGCCGCGTTCGACCATGTCGCCGACGGCGTTGGCGAGGCTCCGGCGAAACATCTCGAACCGCGAGCCATACGAGACCAGTTTGCGGGAGTCGCTGACCATCCCGGCATAGTTCGACAGCAGGTCGACTGTCCCGACGTAGTTCAGCTGCTGTTCCATGCCGAAGGGACTGTCGTTGAACCACCAGGCTGCGCCGAGGCTGACGTTCGGGAACGCCCGTGCGATTGAGGCTGTCGTCGGGTAATGGGTCGGATCCACCGTATAGAGGACGATCTCCAGTTCTTCGTCGAAGGTGTTGAAGAAGTACTCCAGGGAGTCGACGAGTTCGATGTCCTGCGTCGAGATATCCCCGCCGGTGTCGGGACCCAGTTCGTCGTAGAGGCTCCAGCGGTAGTCACGGACGGCACCGATATGTAGCTGGGTAACCCAGTCGGTCTCGCGGTTCCATTCGCCGATCTTTTCGAGGACGAACGCCTCGAAGTCCCGGACTTCCTCGGGATCGAGGGTTGCCCCACTGTAGGCGCGCTCGTAGATCAGGGCAGCCCGGTCCTCGCTGACGGGATTCGAGATGGGCTGTTCGATGCCGAGGTCGCTGGCGACGCAGCCGTGATCCTCGAAGTAGTCGTGGCTGTCCGCCATCGCGGCCAGGAACCCTTCGAGGTCGGACGTGTCGATCCCGCGGGCCTCTTGGAGTTCTACGACGAAATCGAGCCAGCCGTCGGCGTCTACCTTCAGCGCTCTGTCGGGCCGCCAGGTAGGCTTGACATCGATCCCGTCGAGTTCCTCGGCCGCGCGCTCGTGGTCGGCGAGGTCGTCTGTGGGGTCGTCGGTCGAGCACATCACCTCGACGTTCATCTCCTTGAGCAGTGCCTGGGGCGTGTACTCGGGCCCATCGAGCAGTTCCTTCGTCTCCGTCCAGATCTCCTCGGCCGTTTCGGGACCGATCCGCTTCTCGATGTCGAACCGTCGCTTCAGGTCTAGGTGAACCCACTCGTAGGTCGGATTGCCGACGAACTCGGGGAAGACCTCCGCGAGAGCCAGCCACTTCTCTTTGTTCGAAGCATCGCCGGTGATCTTCTCCTCGTCGACGCCACGCTTGCGCATGAGTTCCCAGACGTAGTGGTCGGTCGCACCCTGGACCTCCCAGATGTCTGACCACCCGTCGTTTTCGACGACCTCTTCTAAGTCGACGTGGCTGTGGGGATCGAGGATCGGTTCGTCGGCGATCGCGTCGTACAGGTCGAGCGCAGTATCGGTTTCGAGGAGGTATGTGTCGTCGATAAATCCCATGAGCGATCAGTGGGCGAATTTGCAAATCAATCTTGCCATTGATCACGATTCACACGGTCTCTGGGAATCTCCGTCGCGTCCGGGTTGACGATCCTGTTCGTGAGCAGACTTCGCCGATCGGCGGCTCGCCAACAGTCCTGATCTCGTCGCGTCCGGGTCGACCATCCTGTTCGTGAACAGGTGCCCTCGTCGGACCAGTGGTAGCAGAATACTTAAACGTCGATGCGGAGAACCCAGACCTATGACTGAAGCAGCGATAGAGCGGACGCTTTCGGAAGGCGTGACTGTTTACGAACGGTCGGTTTATGCCGAGGGTGACTCGACGTTCGCGCTGATCAACGATGCCGACGGCCAACGGCGACTCTACGTCGAGGGTTCGGCGCCAGCGGACTTCGGAGGTGGAAGGGAACGGGGCAACGGAACCGTCTTCCCGCTTACCTACGAGAACGCGATGGCGCTGGCCGACGTGTTCCCGTGGCTCGAACCGACGACGGCCGGTCCGGAATCCGCGTTCGGGTTCGGCGATCGGATCGGTCTGGCGACGCCGGGCCACGTCCGGGCCGTCCGTGAGTCCGATCTCGTCCCTGTGTTCGCCCAGCAGTCGATCCGCGAGATGGACCGGACCGGGCGGTCGCCCGAGGAGGTCCTCGCGACGGCAATCTTCGGTGTCTTCGAAGAGGGGTACGAGGACGGATTCGTCGCCGACGCCGATCATCTCATGGCTCGCGAGGACGTCGAACGGACGGCCGGGGTCGGCTTCACGATGTTCACCTGTGACCCCAGCGAGCACGTCGTCGCCGACGTCGACTCGATGAACGAACGCGAAGTCGAGGACGCTTTCGCGGCAATCGACGACGGCGAGTCGATACTCGACCGCTATGCTGGAGCGACCTTCGAGGCCGAGACCGACGGGTACACTTGGTCGGATGTCCTCTCGGAGTTCGAACTGAAGCGGGCAGCGGTGAAGTACTACGAGGCGATCGAGTTCGCCGACGAGATGTACGGCTGGGTCGAAGAGAGCGTCGACGGCGACTTCGACTTCGAGGTCTCCGTCGACGAGACCGAGACGCCGACGACTCACCTCGAACACGCCTTCATCGCCAGCGAACTCGACCGTCGCGACATCGAGGCGACCAGCGTCGCCCCGCGATTCGTCGGCTCCCTGGAGAAGGGCATCGACTACATCGGCGATCTTGCGGACTTCGAGGAGGACCTCATCGGACACGTTGCGATCGCCGAGACCTACGGTCCTTACCGGCTCTCACTCCACTCGGGATCGGACAAGTTCAGCATCTACCCCTTTTTCGACGAGTACGCGAGCGACCGTCAGCACGTCAAGACCGCCGGAACGAGCTATCTGGAAGCGATCCGGGTCGTCGCTGAGAACGATCCCGATCTCTACCGCGAGATCCACGAGTTCGCCCTCGAACGCTTCGACGAGGACAAGGCGACCTATCACGTCAACACCGATCTCTCGAACGTGCCGAACATCGACGACCTGGCCGACGACGACCTTCCGACGATCCTCGATCAGGATGACGGTCGACAGCTGTTACACATCACCTACGGCTCGGTACTCTCGGCGACCGACGACGGCGAGTTCCGGTTCAAGGACGATCTGCTGGCGACGCTGCGGGAGTACGAGGACGACCACTACGCGTTCCTCGCGGATCATCTCGGCCACCACGTCGATCTGCTGACGGGCGAGATAGCGGCCTAACTGCGGTCGTTTCATTCCTGTCTGTCGAGTTGGCCAACTGGTTGAGTAACACGTCACCGTTTCGCCGGGAGGTCGAGTGAGCGTTCGGTTCGATCGCTGTCTTTCCCGTCCCCGTCGGCTGCGTTTCGAGATACGATCCACCTCCGGAACCGACAAAAACTCGATCAGACGCCACTGTAAGCGGCGAAGCCGCCGTCGATCGGGATGACGGCGCCGGTGACGAACTCCGAGCCGGGCGCGATCAGCCACAGCACGGTCGTCAGGAGGTCCTCGGGGTCGCCGAAGCGGTCCTGTGGCGTGTGGTCGATGATCTGCTGGCCGCGGTCGGTCAGTTCGCCGTCCTCGTCGAGGAGGAGATAGCGGTTCTGCTCGGTCAGTAGGAAGCCCGGCGCGATCGCGTTGACCCGGATATCCGTCGAGTGGTTGTGGGCCATGTAGACCGCCAGCCACTCCGTGAAGTTCGAGACGGCGGCCTTCGCGCCGGAATACGCGGGAATCTTTGTCAGCGGCGTAAACGCGTTCATCGAGGAGACGTTGAGGAGGTGGCCCTCGCCCTGTTCGGCCATGTACTCGCCGAAGGCCTGTGAGGCCAGCAGCGTCCCGAGGAAGTTCAGGTTGAAAACGTTCTTGATGCTTTTCTCCTCGAGGTCGAAAAAGGAGGTATCCTCGCCCGTCGTCGCCGCCGGGCTGTTCCCCCCGGCACCGTTGATCAACACGTCGACCCGGCCGTACTCCTCGATGACGGTCTCGGCGGCCGCCTCGAGTTCCGCACGGTCGAGCACCGACGCTTCCAGGGTCATGTGTTCGACGCCCATCTTCTCCAGTTCGGTATCGACGGCCTCGAGTGCTTCTTTGTCGATGTCGAGTACGACGACCGTGCCACCATTCGAACCGATCGCCTTGGCCATCTCCGAGCACAGCACGCCAGCACCGCCGGTCAGTACACAGACTTTGCCGTCGATGTCGAAGTCGTTCGGTACGGTCATTGTATCGTTCCCGGAGGGTTGCTCCAGCGCGGTAATAAACGTTCGTTTTGGAGTGTGTCGTGGCGAACGGCAAAACCCGTGGAACGCAAATGTTTTTATAGCAGGTGTTCGAATAACATCACGTCGTCAGTCGACGAGAGTGTCGGATATCACAGGCGGCCCCCACGTCGTCCCGATCTCCCATGCTCCCCTTCCCCCCTGTTCCACCACGGTGTGAATCAGCAACAATTTCTTCTTTCGCTGTTCCTCGACGTACTCGATCAGTTCGTGTGCCACTACTCATACGGATTATTATAGTGATTTACCGGTATCCGTCGACCCCCGGGTCGGTGTCATCCGGAAATAATCGACAATAATCCGTATCAGTGGGAATCAGTCGATCCCCGGCCCCTGGCACGTTCGCGAGGCCGTCGACGGGGGCCTGGGCCCTGTCTTTTCCCGACTGGTTCCCGGTCGCGCAGTCGCTGGTTCCCGACACGGGCGCACTCGTCTACTGGTACCCCTTCGAGAGGTCCGGGCCCGTCGGTCAACGGCCGGTGAGAGCGAACGGGATTGAAGACGGGTGTATTCAGGATTTACCGATCTTTTCGAGCAGTCCGGTCATGTATCCGATGGCAAACAGCCGACCCTTAGTGTGATAGCCGGGATTGGAGTTGTCTTCGCCGGCCATGGTTGGGACGTGGTCGGGGCGCATCGGCCCGTCGAAGCCGACGTCCTCGAAGGCCGCCATGGCCGCCAGCATGTCGGTGGGGCCGTCGTCGTGCCAGATCTCGACGAAGCGTTCGGGCGTCCCCTCGACGTCCCGGAAGTGTGCGAAGTTGATCCGATCGCCGAAATGGCGGATCGCCTCGGGGACCGGCGTCTCCATCAGCGCGAAGTTGCCCTGGCAGAACGTGACGCCGTTGTGCTCGCTATCGTAGAGGGCGAGGATCCGATCGTAGTTCTCGACACTGGTGGCCAGTCGCGGGACGCCACGGACCTCGTCTTTCGGTGGGTCGGCCGGGTGAAGTGCGAGTTTCACGCCGGCCTCCTCGGCGACCGGGACGACCTCGGTCAGGAAGTGTTCGAGGGCGTCCCAGAGTTGCTCGCGTGTCACGTCCGTGTAGTCCGTTTCCGGGCCGCCCCGCATCTTCGCGTCGTCGTACCCGGTTACCAGCGAACCGCCACGGGATTGCACGTGGGCCTCCGTCCTCGCCCATCGGATGCCAGCCATCCAGTCGTAACAGACGACCGGAATCCCGGCCGCACCACAGTCCCTGAGGAATCGCTTGAAGTTCTCGATGTCTTCCTCACGCCCCTCTTTCCCGAGGCGGATGCGATCGGTAAGGGGAACTGAACCTTCGAGGACGTCCAGGGTTATGCCGGCGTCCTCGAACCAGTTGACCATTCCCGTGAGTTCGTCGTACGTCCACTCGGTCTGGCCGTCGCCGATCTCCAGTGGATGGACGACGGCGCTGGTGACGCCCATCTGTTTCGCGAGTTGCCAACGCTCGTCCGGCTCCGGCGGTAAAATCAACGATAGCTCTACCATACGTCCCAGTCAGTCCCAAGAGATCATAAAAACGTTTGCGGTTACCGTCTAAACCCCCCTCTCGGGACAGACGATCGGTCCACTGTTCGAGAGCCCGGGGGCCGGTAACGACCAGTTTGGTCAGCCTGTTTCCGGCCGCGATCGTTTCGGCTGGCCCGCGCCTTCGCCGACGAGTAGCGGTGGTCCCTCGATTTAATTCACCGATAGTGAATTCCACTGGCGATACCAGGCGGATGCTCCGACCCTTTCGGTCGGGGAGGAAGCCGACGAATCCGTCGATCGATCGGACGATTGCACCACGTATACTGATTCGATATCAGTGAATTCGAGTGGGACGCCGTAGACGTCCGGTGACACTGGCTATAGTGGTTCCGACGATGGATTTCAATAACATCAGTACGTGTGTTACCTGATTTTGGGCCGACGGGGCCGTTTCGGGGCCCCTGTTTGGGACGTGACGGTGGGACCTGAGACAGCAGTTCGAGTTGGTGCTATCGCCAGGGAAGTCGGGATCCCGCCCGGTCTCCGGAGAACGTTCAGTTACGGTAATGGTTACACTGCAGTTCGATCACATTCTCGACGTCCTGTAAGGTGTCCACCAGTTCGGTCTCGATCCGTTCGTCGCTGAAGCGATGTTTCGGCCCCGCAACGGAGATGGCGGCGGGTCCGGTCTCCGGACCGAGGTTCCGGATCGGAACGGCGACGGACCGGATGCCTTCGATGCGTTCCTCGTCCTCGATAGAGTACCCTCGCTCGCGGACGACGCTGATCTCCGCCAGGAGGTCTTCGACATCCGTGATCGTGTTTTCCGTGGCTTTCGGTAAGCCGTAGCTGTCGGCGATAGCGACAATTTCGCTGTCGGTCATCCGGGACAACAGGGCCTTCCCGAGGGCCGTCCAGTGCAGGTCCGTGTGCTCGCCGACCGGCGCGTTGTCCGAGATGCCTTTGATCGGTTCGGTTCGATAGAGGAGGACTCGCTGATCCTGTTCTTTGACCCCCATCGTCGCGACTTCCTCGGTCTCTCGCGATAGTTTGTCGATCTGGGGGTGGGCGGCGAGGTAGATATCGAGTTCGTTGCGTGTCTGACCGCCGTATTCGAGAAACCGGAGGCTGAGACGGTAGGTGCCGTCCTCGGCGCGGATGACGTATCCAAGATCGTTGAGTGTCTGCAGATGAACGGTCACGGTACTCGCCGGCATGTTCAGCCCTTCGGCGAGTTCCGACACGGTACATCGAGAATGATCGTGAAGATATTCAATGATGGTAAACGTCTTGTGAACGGCTTTCACCCGATTGTCGGAGTCGACGGGGTCCCGTTCGTTGCCCATATCGGCCCCAGTTGACCAGGTGACTTCAACGTTGTGCTCACAGGTCCGCGAACGTCGGATTCCGGGGCAGCTACCACAGAACGAACCCGGTGCCATCGACTTCTTCCCGATCAGTCGGTCGAGCAGTCACACCCGCCACGTTCGAGGAATTCGGTGACCTCGTATTGGGACCCGCAATCCGAACAGAGTACCTGCATGTCCAGAAATACTTCGACATCGTCGGCTTCGATCCGGCTCGTCTCATCGAGATTCTCGATGCGCGTCTCTGCGATCGAGAGCGCCCGGGTCTGGAGGCGCTGGATGACCTCGACGTCCTTCTCGATCTTCTCGGTGTCCGATATCCCCTCGTACTCCGCTCCACGCCACTCTTTGAGGTACGAACGGACGGCCTGGTAGGTGACGAAGTTGCTCTCTACGGTTTCGACGTCGACGCCGTTTCGCTGCAGACGGTTGCGGGTATCGGTCTCGACACCGGTACTCACATCGTCGGCGGTCAGGTTGTGATAGATCGTCTCGACATCGTTTTCGAGCGTGCTCATCCCTGCCTCGATCAGCGCCTGCTCGAGGATCCGCCTGTTCAGCAGATCGGCCAGATCACGGAGACTCAGTCGATCGTCGCCCTCGGCGGTCCACCGGGCTTCTAGTTCCGCACCCATGCCATCGAGTCCGTACTTCTCGATCACCCGGGCAACCTTACTCGACGGCCTGTCGGTCGTTGTTTCGGACATGATGTGGGTTAGTGAATCCAGTCAGTGTGCGGTTCTCATCCCGACGCTCAGATCGAGGTGACCCGCATGTACTCGTCGTCGAGGGCCTGTGCGTCCTCCGGGAGGAGTGCGACCACGAGGAAGGGTGCGAACTCCGCGAAGTATTCGACGAGCCGAGCGATCCGGTTCGAGTCGATCGCCTCCAGAGAGTCCAACAGCATGAACGGAACTTCCTCGTAGAGATCGTGGACAAGATAGCCGGCGAGCGCGAAGACCAGCCCGGTGACCTCCCGCTCGCTCTCACTGAGGTGCTCGATGGTGTCCTCGTAGGCGACGCCATTCTCTGTCGTCCGGACGACGTGCATCTCGAAGGTCGTTCGCTTGACCGTTTCTCGCCCCTCGCGGGCAGTCTCCTCGAGCCGTTCGATCCAGATCCGGTCGAGATTCTCGTATTCCAGGATGTCCAGGATCGCGTCCATATGTTCGTTGAACGCCTCGACCGCTTCCTCCTCGATCTGATCGACCTTCGTCCTGGTGTCCGCGAGTTCGTCGAGCAGTTCCTCCCGCCGGTCCCGCAGTTCCTCTGCCCGCTCGAACAGTGACTCGATCTCCTCGATCTCCTCGGTCACGTCCTCGAGATCGGATTCGAGCGAGTCGATCTCGAACTCGAGCTGGTTGGCCTCCCTGTGGAGAGAAAGAATCTCATCGAAGTCCGCCGACTCGTACTCCTCGACTGTCCCTTCGAGGGTCTGGACCTTCTCGGTGAGCTCTTCGCGCTGTTCTTTCATAGAGTCGACACGATCTTCGCGCTGGTCGATCTCGTCCTCGATCCGCTCGAACTTGCGTTCGATCTCCTCACGACGGGACTGCTTGCGTCTAGCCTCCCGCTGTCGCTGCTTGTAGGTTTCGAGTTCCGACTTCACCTCGTTCAGTGTCTGGACCTTCTGTTCTCGGAGGTCCTCCAGACGCTGAATCGTCTCCTGAATCTGACTCCGGTCGACTTCCGAACCACACGTCCAGCAGACGACCGATTCCTCGGCGTCGGCGAGCAACTGATCGGTGAGTTCCCCGTCCGACTCGGAGGGGGACTCGTCTTCGAGCGTCTGGAGGATCTCGTAGTCTTCCTCCTCCAGGCGGTCGTTGTTGTACGTGATGAGGCTCTGGAGGTCGTTGATTTCGGCGTTGAGCGTCTGTCTCCGGTCGCGTAGCTGCTCGATCTGTTCGGCGAGTTGCTCGTGTTCCCCCATCGGGGCTGACGGCAACTCCGCTAATTCGTCCTCGAGTTCCGCGCGTTCCTGTTCGAGCGACGTGATGCTGTCCCGCTGGGATTCGATATTCCGTCTGACCGACTCCAGGTCGCTCCGTACCGATCGAAGCTCCTCGAAGGACTGTTCGAGTTCCTCCTTGACGGCGAGACTCTCCTCGAGATCGTTACTGCTCTCGTCGATCTCCGTCTCCTTCTCGGCCAGTTCCTCGCGTTTCTCATCGATCTGGGATTCGAGCGAGCTCCGACGCTGTTCGAGGTCCGAGAGTTCCTGCTTCCGGGACTCGATCGTCGCGAGCTCGTCGTTGATCGAGGCCTTCTCCTCGGTCAGTTGCTCGATCTGCTCGCGGATCTCCTCGATGTCGATCGGCCGCATGATGAGATCCCTGAGGTCGTCTCCCCGGGCAACGGCCTGTCGGGCCTCGTTGGTCTCGTGAAGGAAGGCGAAAAGCTCCGCGACTGTCGGATCATCGAGGTAGCCCTCGCCCTCGAACATGACCGAATTCCCCGCCCGTTCGAGCGTGCGTTCGTACTCTGTCCCGCCTAGGGTCAACTCGACTGAACCCTGATCGGCGTTTGCCTTCAGCGTCGCCTGATTGCTCCCCATCGCCGCCATGATCGCCTGCAGAAACGACGTTCGGTTCGTGGCATTCTCCCCTGTCAACACCGTGACGCCTGGCGAGAATTTCACCGACGCTTCGGAGATACCTCCAACGTTCTCGACGCTGAAGGCCGCTGTCTCTGATATCGTCTCTGAAACACCCATATCAAATTGAACTCTTCACATATATTAAAGGGTTTTGAATAGATCTGTTTCGGAACCTCGATACTGCTCGGACGCACGCGAAGCCGTGTTGAACCCCCCTCAAAACCGCCACCGTACGCCCCGTCTCTGGGATCGAACGTCGACCCGATCGCCCCTACACTGATCTCTCCAGACCTGACGAACTCTGTCGTGATCCGGACTCCCTCGCGCACATCCCGACCGTTCGAAGGCGAGAACGATCTCTTCGAACCCTGACGGATCACCGACCGTCTATTGCTGTTCGATTCGAGGACACGGTCGAGCCCGGAACACGGGTAAGGACTTCACTGTCTCCCGACGGCGACTCTTCTGGTTCCACTGCTACGTGCCGAGTAAATATAAGAAAAAATAGAATTATCTAATACTATTTGGAATAGTATATTTAATCCTTGGCCGCATGATGAGTCGACAAGAAACGTGAGAAAATTATATTCTAACCAGAATTTAAATAACATTTTTGGAAAAATAAAAATTGAATTTAGTTATATGGGAATATCCATCATCTATTGGTGTTCAGGCCGCACTATCTCCCTATCGTTCCCACGAGCGCCATTCGGGTGATCCAGAGACGTGATTTTTCATCTCTGTCTTGCGATCATAGCTGAGAACGTATTCTGACCTTCACGTCCGTTCGAACGGAAAACGTGGTTATCCATGTCATGACCTATTGACTATATCTGATAACGTAACAGATTATATTGTATAGTATATCTCTGATAAAATCGAGTCAAGATCGAGCTGTCCGGCACTCCTGATATTCGATAGCACGGTCATGCGTAAACAGTGGCCTGCGGATCGAGAGGAGAGAGAAGTTGGAGCGTCGACGCGCGCCGATGGCGTCGAAGCCATGGGGGGGACCCCCATCGTGCCTCTGACAGTCGCGACGAGCGATTTCGGGTCGGTGAATCGACCCACCTGTCTATCGGGGTGGCCTACTTGTAAAACGGTGACACTGTTTTCTGAACGTGAACAAGCGTCGATCTTGCTTGACCCGCTGGGATCCGATCGAACCGGGGATTTCACGCGCTCTTGATCTGCCGGAGTACGTCGGGGGCCGATTCGAGTGCCCCGTCGAGCGCGTCGGCGTCGGGTCCGCCGCCCTGGGCGAAGTCCGGCGGGCCGCCGCCGCCGCCGCCGACGCGTTCGGCGAGTTCACCGACGACCGCGCCGGCGTCGACGCCGCTTCCCTCCGGAGCGGCGACGACGAACTGCGCGCCGCCGGTCGCCGAACCGACGACAGCGACCGCCCCGTCCTCGGCGATAGCGTTGGCCGTCGCGCGCAACTCGTCCATCCCGCCGTCGACCCGCTGGATGACCGCTCTCGTCCCGTCGAGGTCGACCTCATCTCCCTCGTTGGCTCCCGACGCACGCGTCTCTGCGAGTTCCTGCTGTAACTCTTCGATCTCCTTGCCGCGGGCCTTCCACTCCTCGAAGAAGCGTTCTGCCGTCTCGGGAACGTCCTCGGGATCCACGTCGAGGACCTCGGCCGCCTCATAGAGGGCGTCCTCGGTCCGTTGGGTGGCCCCGATAGCGGCCTCGCCGGCGGCGAAGGTCAACCGGACGACGCCGTCCTGGATGCGTTCGGTCGAAAGCAGTTTGATCGCCCCGACGTCACCCGTTCGGGAGACGTGTGTCCCCCCACAGGCCTGTACGTCCTCGTCGACCTGAACGATCCGGATCCGCTCGCCCTCGGGGATACCACCCTGGTAGAGATCGAACCCGTACTCGGCCTCGGCCTCGTGGCGGTCGGGCCACTCCTGGGTCACTTGCCCGTTGTCGGTGACGATGTCGTTCGCTATCCGCTCGATCTCCTTGACCTCCTCGCGTGAGACCCGCTCGTAGTGGCGGACGTCGATCCGCGCCGAGTCGGTTCCCTTCTGGGCGCCGGCCTGTCGGACGTGCTCGCCCAGCACCTGCCGGGCCGAGTGGACGACGATGTGGGTGGCGGTGTGGTGCTGCATGAGTCGGCGTCGCCGAATGGCGTTGACCTTCCCACGGACGAAATCGCCCGTCCCAGGATCGGCGTCACAGGTGTGGACGATCACCCCGTCCGTAATCTGGACATCGGTCACGTCGGCCGTAACGTCCTCCGTCGAGAGCGTCCCGTGATCCGGTGGCTGTCCCCCGCCCTCGGGGTAGAACATCGTCTGATCGAGCACTACGTCGTAGTCGCCGTCCTCGCGTTCGAAGACCTCGAGGACGACCGCCTCGAACTCCATGCGCTCCTGATCGTCGTAATAGAGGCGCTCCGTCTCGGGGAGGTCGACAAGCCGTTCCCCGTGGCTCGTCGCTTCCTCGCTGTCAGCGCCGGCATCGGTCGCCTCGTGGCGCTCGGCAACCGCCGAGTAGAAGTCCTCGGGCACGTCCACGTCGACGCCGCGTTCGGCGGCGATTTCAGCAACCATGTCCGGTTGGATACCGTGGCTGTCGTATAGCTCGACGAGTTCGGCGCCCGGGATCGGGTCGTCGCTGTCTTCGTACTCCTCGGCCAACTGTTCGACCCGACGCCGGCCGCGTTCGAGGGTCTCGCGATAGCGTTCGACCTCCGTACGGACGACATCCCGGATCGTATCGCGATTCGAATAGCCCAGGCGCTCGGCCTGCATGTCGACGAGTTCGTCCATCGGCGCGTCGACGCCGACGTCGTCGACCAGTCTCTTGGTGCGCCGGAGGACCATTCGCGCGAGGTAGCCCGTCCCGATGTTGCTCGGGACGATCCCGTCGCCCAGCATGTACGCGAGCGTTCTGGAGTGATCCGCGATGGCGTAGATAGATTCGAGGGGTTCGACCAATTCGCGGAGACGATCGGTCTCGACACCGATCTCGGCGGCGATATCGTCCCGTGCCGCTTCGACATCCTTGGCCTCGTCGATGTCCATCCGGCCGGCGAGTTTCGCGGCTTTGTGGACGATCGCCTCCTCCTCGGAGGTGTGGTCGATCCCCGCGTTATCCGTGAGAAAGTCGATCATTTCGGGGTAGACGGCCTCGTAGACCGTGGGCGTGCCCTGGCTCACCCACGTCCACCGTTCTAGCCCGTAGCCCGTGTCGACGATGTAGGTGTCCATCGGGCTGTAGCGGTTGCCGTCTTTCATCTCGTATTCCCCGTCGGGGTCGGCTTCGAACTGCATGAAGACGAGCGTCGCCAGTTCGGCCCCCTTGTAGATGACCTCGAAGGCCGGCCCTGCGTTGCCCCCGCCGACCCACGGATCCTCGATCAGCGTGACTTCGGCGGGGTCGGCCCCGAGTTCCTCGAACAGTTCCATGCAGTAGGCGACTGTCTCTTCCTTCCAGTAGACTTCGCCCTCGTAGGCGTATTGGCCCGGATCGTCGATGTCCTCGCGGGCGTTGAAGGCGTGGTGGGCCATCATCTCGAAAGCCATGGTGTGGCGGCCCGTCACGCCGACGTTGTCGATGTCCTGCATCCGGATGCAGGGCTGGCTGATCGTCAGGGGGTTGGCCGGCGGTGGCGTCGTCCCCGACGTGACCAGCGGCTGGAAGTCGTAGATCGAGGCCTGGGTCAGCAACACGTCGTCGCGCCAGCGGTTGGCAGCGACTGGATAGGGCTCGATACGTTCGTGATCGCGTTCCTCGAAAAAGGAGAGGAACGCCTCGCGCATCTCGCCCAGTTCGAATTCCGCCTCGAACCCGGCGTCGTCGATGAAGCTGTACTCGTCACACGGCGGCTCACCACAGGTCTCCTGCTCGGGGTCGAGCGTCCAGAAGTGGTCCCCACACTCCGGACACTGTTTGCGATGGAACCCGTGCTCCTCGAAATACTCGAGCCGGTATTCCTCCTCGAGGTCGCTCATTCGTTGGGTTAGTGTGGCCCGTCCGAGCCTAAATCAGTTCCGAAGGGGGCCTTCGGTCCGTTCTGAGCGTCTCAGCCCCGGAAACGGTTTCTGCACTCGCTTCGATACCCGTCGTTATGGACACCCGACAGCTGGGAACGCTCCCGGACCGTCGGCCCCGGACGTCGTTGCTGGCGAGCGTTCTCGCCTGTGAACTCGTCGGCGCGAGCGGGAGCGTCTTCACCGTGATGGGACTGGGCGCATGGTACGACGGCCTGGCGAAACCGCCTTTCAATCCACCATCGTGGGTGTTCGGACCCGTCTGGACCGCCCTGTTCGCGCTCATGGGCGTTGCCCTCTGGCTCGTCTGGCGGGCCGACGCCACCGAGCGTCCGGTCCGGATCGCCCTTCTCGCGTTCGCCGGACAGTTCGTTCTGAACGTCGCGTGGTCGGCGGCCTTCTTCGGCGCGCGATCGCCGGCGCTCGGCCTCGTCGTGATCGTTGCCCTGTGGCTCGCCATCGTCGGGACGATCGTCGCATTCGATCGCGTCGACCGTCGCGCCGCTCTGCTTCTGGTCCCGTATCTCGCGTGGGTGTCCTTCGCCGCCGTCCTGAACGCGAGTCTGTGGTGGCTCAACTGATAGAGAGTAGCACAAAAGCAATAGATTGAACTCGCTCCTCCCTGGTAGCTATTGTTACTCGCCGTGTACCAAGCATAATGCCCAACAAGGGGAAGCCGTTCTCGGAAGAATTGCGTGACGTCGAGAAATGACCGAGGCACCCCGGATTCTACTTTCAGTGTGGGGCTGACAACTATGAGCGTGTTTCACAAACAACTATATAAGGAGAGCGAAAACCCTCGGATGTAAAAAGGCGGAATCAGAAATACCCGATATCAATCCAGCACTATGAATCTTGATCCCGACCGGTACCGTGAAATGAGCAAACGAGAGATCCTCCGTGAGCTCATCGAACACGTCGCTACCTCGGAAGAAGACCACGAGGACAAGGAACACCGGAGCGGGAGCTCTACCGATCTTAACCTATATCTGTTGGACAACAAGGGATTCGAGATAGGGTTGCTTGACGACCACATTAACCACATCACCCAAAGCGAACGGGTGCGTGGCCACGCCAAAAAATTCGTCAAGAAGCATACGTTCTCAGAGGAACTTCTCGGTGACGACACGGCGATCGTCAGCGTTACCGTCCCAAAGAAGTCGCGCACCGACGATTCCGTCTGGATCACTCAGGGAGAGTATATCTGGGTGCTCACGACTGTTCGACAGAAGTGGCGGAAGAAGACAATAGAGAACCTAATTAAGTACCTCCCGCAAGTCGAACGACTGTATCTCTCGTCAGGTCATCTGGATGATGTTACCGATGAGGATGTGATTCAAGACTCCTATATCTCCGGATTTACGGCAAAATACCACGCTCCGTACGCCGAACGACAAGCTACTCTCCGCTTCCATGGTGGGCGCGAGGAAGACCTTGAGAAAGCGGAAAGATACTTCGATGCGAAGCCGACCCGGATTGAGTTCGATCAAACGAACAGTCCCACAGCGGCTATCCAAGGCTCCAGTAGCAACGATGGCCGGCTCTCGCTACAGTCTGTCGTTCAAGGCTCGCAGGACAAAGCTGTAGACACACTTTTGAGTGTCTCAGAGGAGTACCAAGAACTGGACAAAGCCAGCTTCGAAGTCGAACACGCGTCAACCCACAGAAGTACTGAGAGTGGATTTTCCGTAGATGGGTTTACTGCGATTGAGCTAACTGACCCGGATCGTGATGCGGAGGTAGACAAGTCGTTGCTTGAGGAACTCAAGGAGAACGTTCTGAACAGCAATCAGTACCGGTTCGGGGAACGCGAGCGAGATACGCTCCGGGTGTACGACACGCATCACGATGAGATCTTCGATCTTGCCGTTGAAGGCCCCGATGTCATCGTCTATCCGCGTGAGACTGCGACAACGATGAGTCTGCGAGATATCGTGCAGAAGATATTCGAGTACGACTCGACGTACTCACAAGAGAAAGTCGAGAATCCGGTTGCCTCACCCTAGTATCGATGTCAGGAGCGCCAGAGGTGGATCGGCAATTGAGAGAGAAACAAACCTACAATCTATTCTACAGTGCTCTTACAGCTCGCGCGTCCCCTTGTCTGGCTGACCACGGATGGCGTGCTCCCATCAAGTTCGGCGAGATCGACGATCCGTACGCCGGTGTTGTGGCCAGGCCTGATTTTGTACTGTATGACGGGGATACGTGCTTGCTTGTAGAGGTCAAATCTGGTGACAACATCCGAGACCGAGACATAGCGCAGATGGAGCGCTGCAACCGGCTCACTATTGATGGAGTAGAGGAAGAATTGGAAGCAGCGGATGTTCGGGACAAAACCCCGTACGATGGTGAAGTGCAAACCATCGACCGTTGTATCGTGTATCATGATATCGATGAAGCATGGGTTGAACAGTGCAGAGACGAATGGGAGAACTGCCAAGAGCAGCTTGAACACCTTGAACAGAAAGCAGCGGTGCTAACCCAAGACTTTGGTGGGTTGTTGCGTTGTGTTGCTGGAAGCTTCGAGTCTGGACGTCTCCAACACCGATTTGACGATGGGATTGAGCTGCCTGAGAATCCGAAGGAAGAGTTTGTGTTGACGGAGCAGATGGAGAAAGAAATTTTGGCTGTCGCTGTCTGTGGGATCTGGGGCGAGCAAGCAGTTGGGTACGACGACACGGTAGAGGTGAACGTGAACCAGATTCGTAATCACTTCGCGCCGACGTTCAACGTTCCCCCACAACGAGTGAACCGTGTGCTGTACTATCTGACGGAGATCGACGCTTGCAATCACGTTGAGGACTTAACGTATGAGTTCTCACGAGACCATATCTCCGAGGTGTTGAGCATCGTCCAGACGGTTCGTGATCAGCGTGTTGAGGAAGTTCTAGATGACGTTGAGGAAGATCATATTCCGGATGAGCGGCAGACTACCCTCAATATAGTGCCGGATGGGGCATTGGCCAATGACGGCGATGAGAGGATTGTTGACGATGGTGGAGGCGACAAAAACGATGACGATGAAGAGTCGGAAGATGCGGACGCGGAGTGTGAAGAAGACGAGAGTCCGGAATAGCTGCTATTCCTTCTCGACCGCTGTCTGAACGCGATTAGCCGTGGCGTTCACAGAAGTACTCTTTGTGATGATTTTCGCACAATTATTCGTCTCTCGGCCGGAGACTACGTTCCGGTCGCACTGAGTAAGTTCTGTCGTTCTGGTGGCAACTTATCGCCCCGGTTACCCATCTCGGCTGGCTCTTCGATGGTCCCCACATATCTTCCTCAGTGTCTGCGTCGTCGGTCAGGGTCTCGTGTTCAGTTTGTATCCGCACTGAGTGATTAGTTCAGCAGATTTTACATAAAAAACGTCCGCCGTCCTGACTGCACTCTCTGTATCGATCACGGCGGATTCAACACATCCGAACATCGTCGTTGGAGCAGTTCCGAGAAGCCTCACGACCCTGGCACCGACCGCCACGTAACTCAATTCCGGCTACTCGTCGTCTTCGAGCGCTAACGACGCCAGCAACGCTTCGAGTTGAATCCGCTCGCTCGCGCCCTCCGTGATACGGTAGTCGGCCTCGCCGATCCGATCGAGGATCCGTACCGCGGCGTCGTCGTCCAGTCCGAATTCCCAGACCGAGCGGTGCAGTTGATCGATGATGTCGCCGCCCGCGATCCCCTCCTCGGTCAGCAAGGTGTCGAGCTGGGATCGCGCGGCGGTGAAATCACCGTCGAGCGCACGCTCGACCATTTCGCGGATCTCCTCCGGTCGGGCGGTCGAGGTGATCTCGAAGACGGCCTCTTCGTCGACCCGATCCCCGGACATCGACGCGGCCTGCAGGCCGTTGATCGCCTTGCGCATGTCCCCGTCGGCGACGTACACCAGCGCCTCCATGCCGTCGTCGGTGATCTCGATGCCCTCCTCTTCGGCGATGGTCCAAATCGTCTCCGCGACGGCGTCGTCTGCAAGCGGCGAGAAGCGGAAAACAGCACAGCGAGACTGAATCGGATCAATTATCTGACTTGAATAGTTACACGACAGGATGAACCGGACGTTGTTCGAGAATTGCTCCATTGTCCGGCGAAGAGCAGATTGAGCATCTGCGGTAAGTGCGTCGGCCTCGTCAAGGAATATAATTCTGTAATCATGTCCGCCAAACGACGTGCGTGCGAAGGACTTCACCCGGTCGCGCACCACGTCGATTCCCCGCTCGTCGCTTGCGTTGAGTTCCAGGAAGTTCTCCTCCCACTCCTCGCCGTACAGTTCCTTGGCGATAGCCATGGCCGCGGTGGTTTTTCCCGTTCCTGCTGGCCCGGCGAACAGCATGTGGCTGAGGTCGTTCCGGGAGACGTAACTCCGGAGTCGGTCGACGATCGCCTCGTGACCCGCGATGTCTTCGAGTGACTGGGGGCGGTACTTCTCTATCCAGACTTCCCCCCGACCCGCCCGGGCAGGCTCGGCCTCGCTCATGGTTAGTGGGTCGGTCCCGGTCGGGATAAAGCATGCGAGAAGGAACTGTCTCGCCCGAAGCGCTCATGCCCGTCCGGCCGAACCCACGAGTATGCGCGTCACGGTCGAGGTCGTCGGCGAGGACGAACGCGACGTGGAGGTCGAGCCGGAAGCGACCTATGCGGACCTGCTCTCCGGGGTCGAGGTCAGCCCTCACGAAGCGACGGTGCTGGTCGACGGCCAACCCGTTCCGGAAGACGGGAATGTCGAAGCCGAGCACGTGCAGGTGTTGCGGCTCGTCAAGGGCGGGTAATGGGCGTTACTGTCCGGACAGCAACGGTTGCGGAACTGTCTGCCGTCATGAACGTCCTCGACGGGGCGGTATTGGAGACTGACTACGAACGGGTCCGCGATCTGGCGACTGCGGGCGACGTGTTTGTGGCTGTTCCGGCCGACGATCCCGAGCGCGTCCTCGGTGCATGTGTCCTCGACGGCGACGAGATCGTAGCTATCGCCGTCCGTCGACGCCGCCGTGACAGGGGGATCGGTTCCGCGCTGGTCGCGAACGCGGCTCGCGATCGCGAGCGACTGGTCGCCGAGTTCGACAGGGACGTGGCTCCGTTCTATGCGTCACTTGGGTTCGACATCCGCCGTATCAACGATCGCCGGTACGCGGGCGTCCTGGGGACCTAAGTGTTGATCCGCCCCGGGGTCGCTTCAACGGCGGTCGAAGTCGACGGTCGAGTCGTCGATCAGCGATTCCTTGTCCGCTTTAGTGAGCTGTTTGATCGCGTACTCCCGGGTTTGGGCGTCCGATCGGGCGTCGAAGCGCTCCAGATGGACGAGTTCGACGGGGGTTCGGCCGCGGGTGTACTTCGCGCCGTCGCCAGTGTCGTGTTCGCGGACGCGCCGCTCGGGGTCGGTCGTGTAGCCGGTGTACAGCGTGTCGTCGGCACACCGGAGGACGTACACGAAGTGCGCCTCGGCCATCTATGGGGACGCCTCAGACGTGGGCGGCGCGACGTCGCGCCGTCTCGGCGATGCCGGCGTTGGCCGCACAGTCCGGGCAGGCGTGCAGTCGCCCCTTTGCGTCGGCGAACACTCGGGCGAAGCGCTCGGAGACGTGCGCGCCGCAGTGGTTGCAGTCGGGCATTGGGCACCGTCGGCCGTGAAGGCCAACAGGTGGGATACGTGATCAATCAACATGAACGGTCGGTCCCTGGGAAGTATTGCCGCGGGCTGCGTCGAGTCGGCGAGCGATCAGGCCGGCCTGGGCGCCGGCGGTGAAGCCGGCGTCGACGTTGACGGCCGACAGCGCAGTACAGGACTGTAACATGCCCGACAGCGCCGCCTCGCCCTCGCCGCCGTGGCCGTATCCCGTCGAGACGGGCAGACCGATCACCGGAGCGTCGACGAGCCCGGCAACGACAGTCGGGAGCGCACCCTCGCGGCCGGCGGCAACGATCAGTACGTCGAGTTCCCGGAGTTCTTCGAGTCGGTCGAGCAGACGAGCGATGCTCGCGACGCCCACGTCCTCGATGCGGTAGATGCGGGCGCCCATCTCGCCGGCGATCGCTGCGGCCTCGCCGGCCGGAACCGCGTCGGAGGTGCCTGCGGTGACAATCCCTACTGTCGCGTCCAGACGTGGAGGGTCGAAGTCGGGATCGCGGGCGACCAGCACGTTCGAACGCTCGTCCCAGCGGAGTCGGGCGTCGGGATGTTCGTCGGCAAGTTGTCGGCGGATCGCCGCCACCTGTTCGTCGTCGACCCGGGTCGCGATCGCCCGGTCGGTCGTCTCGACCGCCGTGGCGGCCAGTGACGCGACCTCCGACGGCGTCTTGCCGTCGCCCAGGATCGCCTCCGGGACACCGGCTCGGGACTGGCGCGCAGCGTCGAAGCGTCCCCCGTCGTTCTCGGCGTACCCGGCTAGCCGGGCCTGGGCGGCCGCGACGCTCAGTTCACCTGCCGCGAGGGCTTCGAGAGTCTCGCGCATGTCCCGCCCTCCGGGCCGGAAGTACTCCTACCCATTGATCGTCCCAAAACGGGTTGCCCTCGACTCTGGTCGGGGGCTCGTCGCGGACACATCCCGTCTACCTGGCACCCCCAGGTGCCGATCGTCGGGGTCGTTCGATCAGTTGCCGATCCTTGCACTCGGCTCAGACCCCCTTCAGCCCCGCCGAGAGCGGATAGAATTGGGAACGTTTATAAACAACCCATCGGAAGACATCCGTGTATGGCAGACCTAATCGTCAAAGCCGCCGTCAAGGAAGCGCTCGATGACATGAACGTCGCCTCGGACTTCTACGGTGCCCTCGACGAGGAAGTCGAGGAACTGCTCGAGGACGCCGCACGACGTGCCGAGGAGAACGACCGCAAGACCGTCCAGCCGCGCGACCTGTAAGTCGCGAGGTTCTTTCCGGTTTTTTGGCCGCGACAGTCCCCAGTGACTACTGTGCCGGTCGAGAAATTCCTCCCGGCAGTCGGTTTTACCCGTCCTCCGGGAGAAACGGGAGACATGACGACGCCACCCGAGGATTTCGACCCGGAATCGCCGGCAGAGCGGGAAGTCGCCGGTGAGGCGGCGACCGACCGGTCGGACTTCCTCTCACTGATGGGCCACGCCTATCGCGGCGAACTCGGACGGACGACCGCCTGGCGGACACGGATCGACCGGACCACCAACTGGGCGGTCGTACTGACGGCAACGCTGCTCACGTGGGCGTTCTCGGGTGATTCGCGACCGCATTACGTCCTGCTGGTCGGTATGGGGATGATGGTCGTCTTCCTGGGAATCGAGGCACGGCGGTATCGTATTTACGACGTCTGGCGATCGCGGGTACGGCTCTTCGAGGAGAACGTTTTCGCGAACGCGCTCGATCCGGAGGGCGCCGAGCAACCCAACTGGCGAGAACTGTTGAGCGAGGACCTGCGGGAACCGACGATCAAGACACCGACCAGAGAGGCGATCGCGCGTCGACTCCGGCGCGTGTACGCCCCGCTGCTCTCGGTGTTGCTGGCCGCCTGGGTCATCCGACTGACCGTCTTTGGCGATCCCTCGAAAGGGCCGGTCGGCACGGCGGCCGTCGGTGGCGTTCCGGGGACGGCCGTCCTCGTGATCGTCGGACTCTTCTACGTCGGCGTGGTGGTGCTGGTACTCTGGCCCGCTTCACGCCAGGCGAAAGGGGAGTTCGGTGAGGAATCCGACACCGACACGTGGCGGTAGGAGTCGACAGGTGATCGACCCCGCGACGGACGATTTTTGTATCCGGTCGGCGAGGCTACGGTATGTTCGGAACGAGCGGCATCCGCGGCCCGGTCGGCGAGACGGTCACTGCCGACCTGGCCTTGCGGGTCGGACGAGCGCTTGGCGTCGACGCGGGCCGCGTGGTCGTCGGTCGCGATCCACGGGAGAGCGGGGAAGTACTGGTGGACGCACTCGCTGCAGGACTCAGGGAGTCCGGGACCGACGTGATCGATCTCGGGATGGCGGCGACCCCGACGGTCGCCAGGGCGGTCCGCTGGGAGGGGGCCGACGCGGGCGCGGTAATCACGGCTTCGCACAACCCGCCGCCGGACAACGGCATCAAACTCTGGCAGCCGACGACCCAGGCGTTCGACGCACCGCGCCAGGAGGAGATCGCGCGGCGGATCGACGATGGCGTCACGGACTTGCGACCGTGGGACGCGATCGGCGACTGCGAACGCCGTGACGCCACTCCCGAACACGTCGAAGCCATTCTCGACGCCGTCGACGTGACGAACCCGCCCGAAATCGTCTTGGACCTGGGCAACGGTGCCGGCGGCGTCAGTGCCGAGGCGCTCTCGGAACTGGGGTGTGAATTCGAGACGCTGAACGCCCAGCCGGACGGGTCGTTCCCGGGTCGGTTGAGCGAGCCCACCGCCGAGCACTGCCAGTCGCTCGCGGCGCTCGCCGGTGAGTCGGGCATTGTCGGGATCGCACATGACGGCGATGCCGACCGGATGCGTGCGGCCACGGAAGACGGCGAGTTCGTGGCCGGGGACACGCTGCTGGCGATCCTGGCACGGGCTGCGGCCGAACCGGGCGAGAAGATCGCTGCACCGCTGAACACCAGCCTGGCGGTCGATGATTACCTCGCCCGCGACAACATCGACGTCGAGCGGACGCGCGTCGGCGACGTCTACGTCGCCGAGCGAGCCAGTAATCCGGACGTGGTCTTCGGTGGCGAACCCAGCGGCGCCTGGATCTGGCCGGACGTGGCGCTGTGCCCGGACGGTCCGCTCGCAGCCGCGAAACTCGTCGAACTCGTCGCCGAGCGCCCCCTCAGCGAGCGGGTCGCCGAGGTCGAGAGCTATCCGCTCCACCGCGACAGCATCGAGGTTGAGGAGAAAGCGGCGGTGATGGAACACGTCCGTGGTCGGGTCAGATCGACCTACGAGGACGTCACGACGCTGGACGGCGTGCGCGTCGACCTCGGTGACGGCTGGTTCCTCGTGAGAGCGAGCGGCACCCAGCCGCTCGTCCGAATCACGGCAGAAGCCCGGGATCAGGACCGTTCCCGGGTGATATTCGAAGAGGCAAGCGGGATCGTCACGGACGCACTCCCGTGACGGGAGGGCTTACGTCGGATCGAGATACCGGTCGCCGATCTACCCCCGCCGAGTCGAGCGCGCTTCCCTGACGTCCGCGCCATCGCGGATCTTGTCCTCGCACTGCGGACACACCCGCGGTTGATCCACACCGTTGGGCGTGAAAACACGAGCGTATGCAGCGGTTACGAACGAACCGCAGTTCTGGCATTCCGGCATACATACACTCTGTGTATGTCCCGAACCTTAACTATTGGTGATATGGAATGAGTACTCATGACGTGGAGTATGTTACCAATTACCTACTGATGGGTGTGTGATCAACTCTCGCCCGCTTCGTCACAAAATATACGACGCCCAACAGAAAGGTCGGTCGGTTCACGGCCCCAGTTGTTCAGAATGTGGCCGTCGTCGTCCCGTCGGGGTCGAGTTCCACGACGCCGTCGAAGCGCTTGCGGAAGTCGGCGACGACGTCCTCGTCGTGGACGCCCCCAGCCAGATGAAAGAGGCCGACAGCGTCGTGTTCGGCGAGCAGATCCAGGAGTTCCGCGGTGGCCGCTATCGTCCGCTCGACGTCAGTGTAGTAGATCAACTCGGTCAGTGAATCGAGACTGATCCGTCGCTTGCCGTCGGTCTCCGCGAGGAACTGTCGGGTTTGCTCGACGATCCCCTCCAGGTCGTCGGGTGCGGAGACGTACCTGACGTCGTCACTCTGGCGACGGGTGTATCCGCGTTCTACCGAGAGAGCGTCCAAGATCGTGGCTTTCGATTCTTCGACCTCGTAGTGTTCGAGCTTCTGGGTGACCTCCCGGGCGCTCGTCCGCGTCGAGACGACTAGGAACTGATCGGTGTCTGTCTTGAGGAAGTCGGTATCGACGCGGTCGGTCTCGGCGGTGCTGGGGTGGACCAGCAACACGCCCGTCCCGGCCGGGATCGTCTCCGGTGCGCCGTCGATCGCCAGCGCGTAGTCCATCTCTGCTCTGAGAGGGGACTGGCTCGCTCTTAAGGGTGCTGGCTCGATCCGATTCAGAAGATGCTATCGGCCGTCGCGGCCCCGACGACGCTGAAAATCGCGCCCACGCTAACCACTTTGAGCGTGGTCGCGACCTGGGTGGCCGTACTCTCGGCACCGAGGAACGACGCTGGCGCGTTCAATAGCAACGCCAGCACTGCGACCGATCCGAACGCGACGCCGAGCAGGGAGAGAAACCGCACGGGGAGGCCCACCACCTCCGCCTCGGTGTCGGGATCGCGGTCGTCGTCGGCCTGATAGAGCGCGCCGTAGCCGATGACGGCGACGAGAACGGCCGTCGCGACCGCGTGCCACCGAGTCATCTCGCTGGCCAGCATCCAGACCTCCTCGGTGACCACGAACGGCCCCGCCAGCAGGAACCCACCGACGACCTGCTGGGCCGTGTCTGCGAGCTGGTAGCGGTTCCGTCGAGCCATGGGTCTCCTCCGCGGGCGAGCCGGTTGTATCTTTCCGGACGGAGACGACAGTGACCGGATCACTCGTCGTGCAGTCTTCTGGGCGGGTGATCGCCGAGACGAACCGGTTTTGGCCGTCCCGCTCGCAGTGGGGATATGAGCGTCAGCGACGCCTTCGACGAGTGGGCCGCCGACGGCCGCGACCAGGGCATGGAAGAGCGCCACTGGCACACCGCCAAACACGCCCTCGAACGCATGCCTGTAGAGGACGGCGACGTGATACTGGATCTGGGCTGTGGCAGCGGCTACGCCGCCCGCGCACTGCGGGAGGCTGCCGGTGCCAGCCGCGCGTACGGACTGGACGGCTCGATCCGGATGGCTCACAACGCCAGCACCTACACTGACGACCCGCGCGTGGGCTTTCTTGTGGGGGACTTCCAGTCGCTGCCCTTCGAGAGCGACAGCGTCGATCACGCCTTTTCGATGGAGGCCATCTATTACGCGACCGATCCCGTCGACGCCCTCGCGGAACTCCGCCGCGTCCTGCGGTCGGGTGGGACCTTCTACTGTGCGGTCGACTACGTCGCAGACAATCCCTACACCGCCGAGTGGGACGAATACGTCGACATCGAGATGACCCGCTGGTCGCGGGCGGAGTACCGCGAAGCCTTCCGGGCGGCGGGCTTTCACGTCGCCGAGCAGGACCGCATCCCGGACCGCGAGGTCGAGATCCCGTCCGCAGACGCCTTTCCGACCGAGGACTGGGAGTCCCGCGAGGCGATGCTCGAACACTACCGCGAGCACGGTACGCTGTTGACCGTTGGCGTCGTTCCGTGACGCCACTCGCGTCCGGACATCGCCACCCCTTTCGAAAGCCCTAACCGCGATTCAGCCCTATACAGAGTCGAATGAGCAAGCAACTCCCGGACGTACAGGCCGACAGTCCGGACGTGACTGTCGGGCTCAACCGCGTCGGCGTCACCGGCGTCGAAAAGTTGCTCAAGATCGCCCGCGAGGATCGCCGCCCGATCGTCCTGATGGCCGAGTTCGACGTCTTCGTCGACCTGCCGGACTGGCGGAAGGGTGCGGACATGAGCCGGAACATGGAGGTCGTCGACGAGACGCTTGAGGCAGCGGTCAGCCATACCGATTACCGCGTCGAGGACGTCTGTGGCGATGCCGCCGAGCGTCTCCTCTCGAAACACGACTACACCGACCGGGCGGAGGTCCGCATGGAAGCCGAATACGTCACTCGCGACCGCACGCCAGCGACGGACAAGCCGACCCAGAGTACCGCCGACATCGTCGCCTCCGCCACGGCAACCGAAGACGGAACGCGCGAGGAGATCGGTGCCCGCGTCACTGGCATGACAGTCTGTCCCTGCTCACAGGGGATGAGTGAGGCTCGTGCCCGTGAAACTCTCTCCGATCTGGGCGTCGACGATGGAACCGTCGAAGAGTTCCTCGAGGAAGTTCCCCAACCGGGTCACTCCCAGCGCGGCCACGCGACACTCACCGTCGAGTGCAACGGCTCGCCCGGCGTCGATCTCCGGGAACTTATCGAGATCGCCCGCGAGTCGATGAGCGCCCGGATCTACAATCTCGCGAAGCGACCCGACGAGGACCACATGACCTTCGAGGCCCACTCAGACGCCAAGTTTGTCGAGGACTGCGTCCGGTCGATGGCCGAGGGCGTCGTCGAGCGTTTTCCCGAGATGGACGACGATGCCGTGATCCGGATGGAGCAGTCCAACGACGAGTCGATCCATCAGCACAACGCCCACGCCGAACGGATCGCCCGCTTCTCCGATCTGCAGGCGGAGATCGACGGGAACGGCGAGCATCCGGTGGGCAACCCCGATCCGCAGACGAACGGTGCTGGCGGGTTCTGACGTTTTCGCGGCAGGACCGAACGTCCTCGAAAAGTGTTTGGGTCCCGGGACGGTACGGCCGGGCATGTTCCGGCTCATCGCAGTCTTACTCTTGATCCCGCTGCTGGACATGCTGTTGCTCGTCGGGATCGGCACCCACATCGGCTTCGTCCCGACGATCGCGCTGGTCGTTCTTACGGGACTGGTGGGGTTGATGCTCGTCCGCGCGGAGGGGAGACACACCCTCGCGAAGATCCAGCGCAAGGCTGTTCAGGGCGATTCGCCGACCGACGAACTGCTCGACGGCGCGCTCTTGCTGGTCGCCGGCGCGTTCCTGCTCACTCCTGGGCTCGTGACGGACGTGATCGGCTTCATCTTCGTCCTCCCGCCGACGCGCTACCCCGTTCGCGTCGCGCTGAAGAAGTGGGTCGTCACGCCTTACATCGACAAGAAGACTGGCGGGTTCGCCACTGGATCGGTCTACGTCGGCGGTTTTCCAGGCGACGAGGACGTGAATCTCGGCGGCGCTGGCGGGCCGAACGGCCCTGGCGGCGGTTCGGGTGGTCCCGGTGGGCCCGGTCCAGGTAGCGAGGGGGACGTGCGCGACATCGGCGAGGCACGGGATGTCGACGACGCCGACGACGACCGCCGGACGTAACTGTCAGGCGGATCCGGGGACTGCCGTCGAAAAGAAACGCTTAATGGTACCCCTCCGGTACGCCCTGATGCGCTCACCTGGGCCAATAGCTCAATCAGGTTGAGCGCTCGGCTGATAACCGGGAGGCTGCCGGTTCAAATCCGGCTTGGCCCACTATTCCACCTTTTTACTGCGAGGGGTTACCTCGGTCGCCAAGGGCGACCTGCGGGAACCCCTTCTGCTCACGGACGCGAAGCGTCCGTTCGCATGGTCAGCGGGACCGCCGGTCCTGCTCGACTTGCAAAAATCTGGGCCAAAAACACCTGCTCGCGGGCCGTTGGCCCGCTCGCAGTGAAACGCGTTCGCTTCGCTCGCGCGCTTCACTGGACCAGTTCCACTTTCACTCCGCTGCAGGATACGATTCTTTAGTCCCCCGTCCGTCAGTCTCGGGTGGACATGCCCGACGACGAGGCCGTCGCGACCGTCAACATCGAGGATCGGACCGACAGGTGGCGCTTCAGGTGCCCGAACGGACACACGACGTGGGAGCCGACGAACCACCACTTCTGGTGTCGCACCTGTGCCCGGATGGACAGCACCGATGGGGTGTTCGACCGGTTGCGTGACGTCCGGGAGGATCGCCTGATCCCTCGCGAACGTGTGTCCCTCCGCGATCGCGTCGGCCCCTACGACAAGGACCTCGACCGGAGAGGTGAGGTGTGACCTGCCCGGACTGCGGGAGCGAACGCGTCCACCCCTCCGGGGGCTGTCCGTTCTGTCCGGACTGTGGCTGGAGTGAGTGTGGCGGCCGTCGGGCGTGAGCGGGGCGGGTGGCCAGTCGACTTCGAAACACGGGAATACCTGCCGCAGGTAGCCACGATCGATGACGACCGGCAGGACACACGCACTCGAACGCGCCGAACCGGTGATCCTCGTCGCCATCGGTGGGTTTGCTGGGGCGATCCTGCGGTACGCACTCGCCGCCGGGCTGCCCGACGCCGTCGTCGGGACGCTGGCGGCAAACGCCCTGGGTAGTTTCGCGCTCGGGGTCGTCCTCTACGAGGCGCGCCTCGCCGACATGTTGTCGACGGAGACCCGGTTGATCGTCGGGACGGGCTTTCTCTCATCGTTCACTACCTACAGCACCTTCGCCGTCCAGACGGCCTCGCTCTCGCCGGCCTGGGCGGTCGGGAACGTCCTCGCGAACTACGCGCTCGGGATCGCCGGCGTCCTCGCCGGCCGGGCCGTCACCAGGGGGATGATCGCGTGAATCCCGCCGTTCTTGTCGGCGTCGGCGGGACGTTCGGGGCGCTCGCCCGCCACGCTGTCGGGGAGCGATTGGAACGCAAGCACGCCGATACCTTCGCGGTCAACGTCCTCGGGAGTTTCCTGCTCGGGGCCATCGTCGCCGCGCCGGTCGGTGAACCGGTCGCACTGGCCCTGGGAACCGGGTTCTGTGGCGCGTTCACGACCTTCTCGACGTTCGCCTTCGAGACCGTCCGGCTCTATGAGACGGGCCGGCGACGCCGGGCGCTTGCCAACGCGGCAGGCCACCTCGCCGGCGCGTTGCTCGCCGTCGGGTTCGGGACGCTGGTCGTCACTCTCACAATCGCCTGAGTCCGTGAACCGTCGCCACTCTCCGGTCGCCTGGCTCCGCAGGACACCGCCACCTCCGGGTCGCCTGATTTCGCGGATCCTCGTTATCCCGGCTCTCCCCCTCCGCCGGGTTCACGTACCTTCCGTTCCTTCGTTCGATCATGGACCCGGAGGAACTCCGCGCCGGCATGCCCGTCACGAACGAGGTCGCCTATCTCAACACCGGCGCGAGCAGCCCCGCGCCGCGGCCGGTCGTCGAGGCGGTGACTGACTGGCTGGAGTATCACAACTTCGAAGCGCCCGTTTCCGAGGGGATGTACCCCCACGCCTGGGACACCTACGAAGCCGTCCGCGAGACGATCGCCGACTTCTTCTCAGTCCCGGCGGAGACGATCGCACTCACGGGAAGCACGGCCGAGGGGATCAACCTGATCGCCGCCTCGATCGACTGGGAACCGGGGGACGTGATCGTCCGGACGGATCTCGAACACCCGGCCGGCGTTCTCCCCTTCGAGCGCATGGCTGATCTGCACGGCGTCGAGGTACGTACTCTCGAAACGACCGACGGACGCATCGATCTCGACGACCTCCGGGACGCCGTCACGGATGCCCGCTTGCTCGCGATGAGTTCGATTACCTGGAGTCACGGGACCCGGCTTCCCGTCGAAGAGGCAGTCGAAATCGCTCACGAAGCGGGAGCGCGCGTCCTGATCGACGCCGTGCAGTCGCCGGGCCAGCGACCTGTCGATCTCGACGCGTGGGGTGCGGACTTCGTCGCCGGGTCGGGCCACAAGTGGTTGCTCGGCCCCATGGGTGCGGGCTTTCTGTACGTCTCTCCCGACGCCATCGACGTGCTCACACCGCGACAGATCGGCTACCGGGGCGTCGAGGATCCTACCGGATCGCCCTACCAGTACAAAGCCGGTTGCCAGCGATTCGAACTCGGGACGACCTCGCCAACACCCCACGTCGGCCTGGCCGCATCGATCGACTTGCTGGAGGCCATCGGGATGGATACCGTCCAGGCCAGGATCGAACAGCTGACAGATCGCCTGAAAGCAGGATTGGAGGAGCGACTCATCAGCCCGCGGGAGTACGAGTCGGGCCTGGTCACCTTCGACGCCGAAGATCCCGAGGCGACGGTCGAACGACTCGCGGAGGCGGACGTGATCGTTCGATCACTACCGTATCCCGACGCCGTTCGCGCGTCGGTCCACGCGTTCAACACCGCCGAGGACGTCGATCGGTTGCTCGACGCGCTAGAGAGCTGACGCCGTTCCCTCATTTGTCGCCGATCGGCCGCCGTCGGAGTTCGTCGATCTGGCCCCGCAAACGGTCGAGTTCGGACTCCAGTTCCTCCCGGCGATCGATCAGGTTGCTCAGCTCCTCGGTGTTGACCGAGAAGTCGTCGTCCATCGCGGCTTCCAGGGCATCGGTCGTCGAGCGGACGAACTGCGTGGCGACGCCCAGCACCTCCTCGGGCGATTCACATCCCTCGTAAAGGTCGACGTCTCCCGATCTGACGGTGTAGCGGATGAGCGGCAGTGCCTCCTCGGCGTGGTAGCTCGTCGTCGTCTCCAGGCCGGTGACGGGATTGTGGCGGTCGCGGGCCTGCTCGTTGCGGACGACGCTGAAGGGCTCCGCCAACGCGGGATAGGTGTCGGCCAGGTCGCGCAACCGATCGGCCGCCGTGACGTCCAACTGGGCCTCGACGTCCCCGAAGAACTGCGCCGAGCCGGTCAGGCTCAACGCGACGGTGAAGAAAACGCTCCGGTTTTCCTCGGCGAGCCCCCGGACGCGTTCGCGGACCTCCTCGTGGTCCCCCTCCAGTGCCTGCCGCTCGAGGTCGTCGAGCAGGGCGCGGACGCCCGCCTCCCGCTCGAGGTACTCCTCGACGAGCATCCCCGGCAATTCCCCGGAATCGTCCGGCTGGTCCATGTCCCCTGTTTCGGTCCCCGGCACTAAACCCTTCCCGCCCGGAAAACACTCACCGTCCGTCGAGAGGCCCCCACCCCCCTTCTGGACGGCAGCTCAGGGGAGGCGACGACTCCGGAATGCCAGCGGGAACGCTGCTGTCGCCTCCTCCGGACGCATTTGCGACCAGATATTTCCGGACAGCCTCTGGCCCGGGCATATATAATCATTCATCGTGAAGAATATTAGTGGTTTCGGCCGTCGAAAGGCAATTGACGTGGTAGATCGAACGGCGACGTATGATCGAGTGTCCCTACTGTGGGGCCGATTCGGACGAGGCGGCGCGGTTCTGCGATCGCTGTGGCGAACGGCTGTCCGACGAGGCGGAACAACGGGAGGGGTTTCTCCGTCGGTCGTCGGTCCAGTATCTTCAGGGAGTCCGTCACGGTGCGCGCCCGCTCGACCCGTCGAGTGCTTACCACGAGGGTCTCTGTGCTGACCTGGCTGGCGCCGTCGCTGACCTTTCCTATCTCGCGGAAGTCGAGACGCTTGCCCTCTCGGATCTGATCGACGTCGACGACGAGGATCTCGGCGCCCTGGATCGGGACCTCTCTCCTGACACCGATCTTCCGGAGACCGACCGGCGCGCACTCGGACTCGTCGTTCTGGTCGGCCTGCTGGAGGATTCTTTCGAGGGTCGGACGCTCGATGAACTACGTGCGCTGGGGGTCGAACGGGCCGAGTAGTTTTCGGGCTGTCGGGTGTGTTCGGCTTGAACACGGTCAGTTCGTCGCTCGACGGAGGGCCACGTTTTTGCCGGTCGCCACCGTTTCATGTCTATGGGATTGTTCGAGAATCTCGGCCGGAAGGTCGAGTCTTTCAAGCAGGACGCCACCGAGAACGCCTCGGCGCCGACCCACCGCTGTGGCGATTGCGACGCCGAATTCTTCACGCCCTACGAGACCTGCCCCGACTGCGAGGGCGAGGACGTCCACGCGATCGAGTGACTGAACGATCGGGTCCCGGTTCAAAAGCGAAGAGGGGACAAATCCCGGTATGATCGCGATTGCCGGGGCGAAAGGTGGGTATGGAAAGACGACGGTGACGCTTGGCCTCGCCGAGGCCTTTGCTGACCGTGGCAGACCGACCGTCGCAGTCGATGCCGACAGACAGTGCCCGGACTTACACACGGTGGCGGACGTCGACCGTGAACCGACCATCGCCGCCCTGGACGGGGAGACGAACGTGGCCTCGATCGCGAAGGGCGTGTGGGCGTCCCTGGCGTCGGCGTCATCACCGCACAGCGATCCGACGAGACGGTCTATCTGGCGGCCGAACTGTCTGGGTAGCGACCGACAGCACGCTCTTTTTGTTCCACAGGCGAGTACTGGAGACATGGCCAAGGTCTCGATCGGATTGCGCGGCTGGCGCTTCGAGGAGGACGCAGTGTTCGAGGAAGACGGGTCGTTGAAGCCGCTGACCGAGATGCCCCCGGACGAACGCGAGCGGATTCTCCGATTGACCGCGCTCGTCGGCGAACCCTGTGACGCCTGCTATATCGAGCATGGAGATAACGCGATCGAACAGTGTAACGTCGGGTCGATCGTCTACGGCGAACCCATGGGCGAGGTGTTGCTCTGTGACGCCCACGAAAGTGATTTCCTCTACTGGTTCCGGGAAACGGGTGGCGAAGACATGGCGGGGACCAGGGAGATGGCAAACGCCTTCCAGGCGTGGTTCGACGACGGCGGCCGTGCCCCGGCGGGCTACAGCGGGATCGACCACGTCGAGGAGGCGCCCGATCGACTCCCAGCGTTCGACCCCGAGATCCAGTCCCTCGAGGCGGAACTGGAAGAGATGGACGAGAGCGAACGCGAGGCGCTGGACGTCAATCTGAGCGACCTCGATCTGGACATATGACTGTCAGCGTCGCCGTTGTCGATGCTCAGACCCCAGGGAACGTCGGCACGATCGCCAGAGCGATGAAGAACTTCGGGCTGACCGACCTCAAACTGGTCGACCCGCCCGAACTCGATCCCGACGGTGAAGCCTACGGGTTCGCTGGTCAGGCCCGCGAGGATGTCCTGCCCGAGGCCGACGTGGTGACTTTCGAGGAACTCGCCGAGAACTACCACACCGTCGCCACGACGGCGATCACCAACGAGGACGCCACCAAGCACGTCCGGTATCCCTTCGTGACGCCCCAGGAACTCGCCGACGAACTCCAGGGCGTCGACAGCGACGTGTGTCTGGTCTTCGGCCGCGAGGATGTCGGTCTGACTAACGAGGAACTCGCCGAAGTCGATCAAATCTGTTCGATCCCCGCCAGCAGCGACTATCCCGTCCTGAACCTGGGCCAGGCCGCCACGATCGTCCTCTACGAACTCCGGGAGTTGACGGTCGAGGAGACCCAACTCCCCGAGATCACCGACCGGGCCGACCAACCCGCCATCGAGGGGTTACACGACCAGTTCGGGAGCTTTCTGACGGCGATCGACCATCCCGAAGAGAAGCGGTCGAAGGCCGGCCGGCTCTTCCGTCGGGTGATCGGCCGCGCCCACCCCACCGGGCGGGAAGTCCGGACGCTCCGTGGGCTCTTTCGCCGCGTCGAGCAGAAACTGGAGGATTAGGATCGCCGTTCGTCACGCGGGATCGTCTCGAAGGTCCGTAGATCTGCGATCAAGTCGGCGAGCAGATGTGCGTACAGCACTCCCGCCGAGAGGAGACCGACGAACGGATCGACGGCAAGCCAGATCACGGGTACCAGAACGCCAGCGATGACGACGTGGCTGATCAGCCGGTGGTACGGGCCGAGATCGGCAGTCTCGAAGATCGATCCGGGATCAGTGACGACGATCCAGGGTGCCTTGAGGACCCGTCGGAGTGGAGCGAGACTGCCCGAGAGCATCCACGCGAGCGCGAAGTGATCGAGATCGATCAACACACCCAGGGCGACGCCGTAAGCCATCGCGAGCGCGGGGTGGAGCGTCGGCTCGCCGGCGACGACGGCGTCCCGGGTGAGGACGAGTGCGGACGCGACGAGAAGCGAGATGGCGGCGTGGGCGCGTGAGTACATGTGGGTGGTCGTCGGTCGGACCGATCAGGCGCGTTTCTGGATCTCCTCGCGGAGCACGTCGCTGACCACGTCGCCGTCGGCTTTCCCCCGGAGTTCGCCCATGCACTCGCCCATCAGCCCGGAGAAGGCACCCATGCCCTCCGCTTCGACCTGCTCGGCGTTGCGCTCGACGACTCTGACGACTGCCTCGCGGACTTCGTCCTCGCCGGCGCTTCCGAGGTCTTCCTGTTCGGCCGCCTCTTCGGCGCTGAGAGCCGGGTTCTCCGCGAGTGCGGAAAGCAGGTCCGGGACGCCTTCCTTGGCGAGTTCGTCCTCGGCCAGCAGCGAGAAAACCTCCCGGAAGTGCTTGTCGGTGAGTTTCTCGACCGGCGCGCCGTCCCGTCGGATCTCGGTGACGGTCGATTCGACCGTCTGGGCAGCCAGTGTGGCGTCGACCCCTGACCCGAGGGCTTCTTCGAACAGTTCCCACCGCTTCCCGTAGGCGACCTGTTCGGCCAGGCCAGCGTCGAGGTCGTACTCCTCCCGGTAGCGCTCGGTCTTCTCGGTGAGGAGTTCGGGTGTCTCGACCTCGCTGGGATCGGGTTCGACCGGCGGGACATCCGTCTCGGGGTACATCCGGGCCGCACCGGGCAACGGCCGGAGGTACTGCGTCGTCGCCTCCTCGGTGGCGTCACGGGTTTCTTCGGGGACGCCGTCCATCGCGGTTTCGGCGCGTTCGGCCACCGCCTCGATCGCCTGCGCTGCGGTCTCCGGCGCGTCGGCGACGATGGCGACTGCGTCCGTGGCGTCGTCACCGACGACGGCCCCCGGACCGAGACCGACGGCCTCGGCCAGCGCCTCGACCTCGGCTTCGGTGACGCCGTAGGCCGGGAGTTCGTCGGTATGGAAGATCCCGCCGGCCCCGTGGCGCTTGGCGTGATCGGAGAACTCCGTTCCGAGGCGGCGGTCGGGCTGGATCTCGCGGCCGACCACACCGCCGAAGCCCGGCAGGGGGACGGCCCACACTTCGCCGCCATCGTCGAGTGCGCCCCGGATGACGCCGCTGTCGGTCCCCTCGAAGACGTCGGTGACATCCTGGGGATCGCCGACGGTCGCGTCCCTGTCGGCCAATTCGTCGGCGATGTCGAGGAGCGCGACCTGCCGTCCCACTTCGTTGCGGACGATGTCCTCGATGTCCTCTAAGCTCTGGACACCCTTGATCTCGACGCGGGCGCCCTCGGCGATCGAGACGTTGACGTCCTGGCGGATCGTTCCCAGCCCGCGCCGGACCTGGCCGGTCGAGCGTAACAGCATCCCGATCCGTTCGGCGGCTTCCTGGGCCTGGGCTGGCGAACGGATGTCCGGATCGGTACCGATCTCGACCAGGGGGATACCGAGGCGATCGAGGCTGTATCGGACGCCCGTCTCGGTCTCTTCGACGCGCTGGGCGCTCTCCTCTTCGAGCATGAGGTCCTCGACGCCGACCGGTCCCTCGCTGGTCTCGATCTCGCCGCCGGTCGCCACCATCATGGTGCGCTGGAAGCCGGAGGTGTTCGAGCCGTCGATGACGAGTTTGCGCATCACGTGAGCCTCGTCGACGGCGCGCATATCGAGCAACTGGGCGATCTCCAGGGCGACGGCCATCGCCTCCTCGTCGACCCGGTGGGGTGGCTCGTCGTCGGCCTCGACCAGACACGTCGAGTCGTAGGCGAGGTATTCGAACTCGCGCTCGACCTGACTCTCCTCGAGGGCCGCCTCGTCGAGTTCACCCAGTTCGCTCTTCGTCGGGTGGAGGTACCGCGTGATTGTCTTCGTCGATTCCTCGGGTTCGCGGAGCGTCGTCGGGCAGTCACAGAACAGTTTCGTCGCCGTGTCGAGTTGCTGGTGGATCTCAAGCCCGGCGACTAGCCCCAGATCGTCGTAGTCGAACTCCTCAGTCATTACCGGGCAGTGACACGGCAGCGGGGAAAAACGCTCCGTTGTCACCTCCGTACTCCCGGCCGGCGTCCGTCGTCACTCGTTGCCGATCTCCACGCGTTTTTGTGGCTGGCTATCTCAGTATGTGGTATGCGGTGGCATGTCCTGGCTGTCGTGGTGCTCCTGTCCTTTGTCGGGTGTAGCGCTATCGACGGCTCGACGGAGACTGAGACCTTGACCCCCGCTCCGGTTCCGACAGACGTTCCCGCGGACGGGCCGGGAGCGACGGTCGCACCGGGCGTCTGGGCCGACGGCCGTCTCGACGTGACGGTGTTGGTCGATGCTCATCGCAACGCGGTCGAGGATCGGTCCTTCGTCTGGCGGGAGACGCACGGCCGATCCGGGGAGACGGGGAGCATATCGACGAAGGTCAGCACCTACGAGAAGATCGTCTATGTGAACGACACGTTCTTCTATCGGGACACGGACGAGGGAGTCAATCGGACGAACAACACCCTTCTTTTCTACACTCGGTATTCGGAGTATGCCGACGGAACCCATCGTTACGTCCGCGCGAAAGTGTTCAATTCGGAGGAGATGCAGTACAATCGGACGCCCATCTCCGGCGATGGCAGCCGGATACGAAACCACACGGTCGATCCCGTCCGACGATATCTGAACGTCACGTCGGTCGACGTTCGGCCGGTAACGGTCGGGGGTGACCGGTATTATCGGTTGGTTGGCACCGAGCTACGATCGATGAGTGGGGGCGACGAGTGGGACTACTCGGTGACAGCCACCGTCACCCCCTCCGGACTCGTCCGAAACCTCTCGGCTCGGTACACGCTATCTAACGGGGAGGAAAACGAGACGTTCCGCTACCGGGGTACGTTCGAACGTCTCGGCGACGTAGATCTCGAACAGCCGAACTGGGTCCAGGCTGCCGAAAACCGGACTGCCGACGGCACGACTGGCTCTCCCCCGACGTGATCCACAGCGTCACTCTTCGCCGAGGATGACGCGTTCGGTCATTTTCGCCGGGTCCAGCACGTCCGCTGCTTCCTCCTCGGTGAGATACCCCTTCTCGATAGCGACTTCGCGGATCGTCTTGCCTGAGGCCATCGCTTCCTTGGCGACTTCGCCGGCCTTGTCGTAGCCGATAGCCGGGTTGAGTGCCGTCGCCAGGGCCATGCTCTGTTCGACGCGCTCCTCGCAGTGCTCGCGGTCGACCTCGAGTTTCGCGACGAACTTCGTCGCGAAGGTGCCACTGACGTTGGCGAGAATGTCCGCCGACTGGAGGAAGTTCTTCGCGATCACGGGCTTATAGAGGTTCAAGTCGATCTGGCCGTTGGCCGCGCCCGTCGAAACGGCGGCGTCGTTGCCGACGACCTGCGCGTAGACCTGATTGACCGACTCGGCGACGACCGGATTGATCTTCCCGGGCATGATCGAGGAGCCGGGCTGGTTCTCGGGTTGGTCGATTTCTCCGAGGCCGTTGCGTGGACCTGAAGCCAGCAGGCGGAGATCGTTTGCGATCTTGTGCAGCGAACCCGCGACCGTTCGGAGGGCGCCGTGGGCCTCGCTCATCGCGTCGTGGGCGGCCTGGGCCTCGAAGTGGTTGTCAGCCTCTCGGAACGGGAGCAACGTCTCCTCGGCGATGTATTCCGCAGCGAGTTCGGGGAACTCCGGGTGGGTGTTCAGACCAGTCCCCACCGCGGTTCCACCCAGCGCCAGTTCCTCTAGGCGTTCACTCGAATCTTCGACCCGGGCGATCCCTTTCTCGACTTGCGTTCGATAGCCCGAGAACTCCTGGCCCAGTCGGATCGGCGTCGCGTCCTGGAGATGCGTCCGGCCGGTCTTGACCACGTCGTCGAACGCTGCTTCTTTGGCCTGGAGTTCCTCCCGCAAGGTCTCCAGAGCCGGCAACACGTCACGCTCGACGGCCTCCAGGGCGGCGACGTGCATCGCCGTCGGGATCACGTCGTTGCTCGATTGGCCGTAGTTGACGTGGTCGTTGGGGTGGATCTCGCGGGAGCCCATCTCGCCGCCCGCGATCTCGGTCGCGCGATTGGCGAGCACCTCGTTGGCGTTCATGTTCGTCGAGGTACCCGATCCCGTCTGGAAGACGTCGACGGGGAACTGGTCGTCGTGGTCGCCGGCGATGACTTCCTCGGCGGCGGCGACGATGGGGTCGGCCGTCTCGTCGTCGAGTCGACCCAGGTCCCGGTTGGCCTGTGCGGCGGCCTTCTTGACGACGCCCAGCGCGCGGACGAATCGCCGGCCGAAGCGCTGGTCGCTGATCGGGAAGTTCTCGATCGCGCGCTGGGTCTGTGCACCCCAGTAGGCATCTGCGGGCACTTCCATTTCGCCCAGACTGTCCGTTTCGATCCGGTAATCCTCGTCGTCGGTCATTGCATTCGACCAGACTTGCGCCAGGGGTTTAACTATCCGTGTCGGGTCGGTCCGTTCGCTCTGCCCGAGCGGTATCGTCCATCGACGCTATTTCTGTCGTGTGTTCGTCGTTCGGGTCGTCATCGAATGTGTTCGGTTGGGTCTCCGTCCGATGAGCGAGCGGCAACGTGACCTCGATCGTCGTCCCTTCGTCTCCGGTCGTCACCACGTCGACCGAGCCGCCGTAACTGTCGAGGAGTTTACTGACGATGTACAGCCCAAGACCGTGATCACCGTGTTGAGGACGTTCGAACAGCATGTCGAGTCTTCGCTCCGGAATGCCGTCGCCGTCGTCCTCGATCCTGACGACGGCGGATCCGTCCCGGACGGTCCCGGCCACCCGTATCCGGACATCCTCCGGATCGTTGTGTTCGACAGCGTTAGCGAGCAGGTTTCCGAAGACACGCCCGAGCAGTTCGTCCCCCTGGACAGTGATCGCTTCCGGAACGGTCACGTCGATATCGACTGTCGGATGACGGTCCCGTACTTTCCTGACCTCCGAACGGAGGACCTCGGTCAGATTTACA
This sequence comes from Halorhabdus amylolytica, assembly GCF_004944975.1. Taxonomy (GTDB): domain Archaea; phylum Halobacteriota; class Halobacteria; order Halobacteriales; family Haloarculaceae; genus Halorhabdus; species Halorhabdus amylolytica. Next base: position 467,042 of record NZ_SPQG01000001.1, on the reverse strand, counting down.
GGCTTCAGTTCTCGATCGTCCTGCATCGTATGCAACAACGAGCGGACGTCCCGGATCACGTGAGTCAACTCTTCGCCCTGGCGGCGTACTCGTTCGAGACGCTCGTCTTCGGGATCGATCGGCTTGCTCTCGTCCTGGAGCAGTTCGACGGTCCCGAGGATCGTCTGCGTGGCGTTGAGTACCTCGTGGCGCAGGATACTGTTCATATCGTCGACGAGGTCCCGCTGTCGTTCCAGGTGCTCCGCACGGATCGATTGACGCTCCGCCGCGAGTGTGTGAAAGATCGTCCGCGCCTGTGCGATACCGATGTATAGCCCGACAATCAGGCCCAGCGACAGTGCCCATCGCATCCAGTTGATCGTGAGCCAGATTGATTCCGACGGGAAGAAACTCATGAGCCCAACGTTGAAGACGAGAAACCCGATCCCTCCCACGGCACAGTACGTCGTGATCGACCGGTAGTACTTCGGGCGGAGATCACTCTCCCGAAGCCATTTCCCGCCCCATACGAGTCCGAGAGAGGCCGGGACGTGCGTGACGTATCCGATCAGGTATCGCGGCTCGGAGGCCACCGGGGAACCGACCGCGAACAATCCGACCAGTTCGAGCAACGACCACCCGAGAAGGGTCCCGCCGCTACCGAGAATCACCAGCGGGACAGTGTCATCGACTGACGTCGATTCCCTTCGCCACTCCAACATCATTTACCAGTTCGTTTTGGGGCTACTAAACGCTCCCCCGTCCGTTATCATCTCTGAGACTGCGTTGCTATCGCCACGCCATCAATCAGTGCGTGGGAGTGCGATCGCGCCCACCGCGAACGCGACTGCCGCGAGCACGGCGAGCACGGCGAGATTGAACAGCGGGTCGGGACCACTCGGCCAGGTGGCGACGACCACGCCGTCGACGCCAGCACCGGGTGGATCCACGACCGCGCGGACGCCCCGCGAGAAGTACGAAAGCGGCGAGAGGTCCATCACCGGCCGGAACCACTCGGGCAACAGATACGGCGGGACGAACGTCTCCGAGAGGAACAGGAGGGGTATCGCGATCCCGTTGCTCGCCGAGATCACGCCGTCCTGGGAGTCCGCCAGGCTCCCGATTATCGCACCGACCGCACAGAACAGCGCGACGCCCAGCGCGAGGAAGACCCCAAGCAGGGGCGACAGGGCGATCTCGGCGCCGGTCCCGAGGACCATCACGACCAGGATGAGTACGGCCGCAGCCCCGATGATCAGGACGTTCACCAGCGTCTGGGCGGCGAGCCATTCGACCCGCGAGAGGGGTGTCGTCGCCAACTTCTCGAAGCGATTGCCCTCCCGGTGGCGTGCGACCTCGCTTCCCACCCGTGAGAGGGGCGTGAACAGCACGACGACGGCGAGATAGCCCGGGACGTAGTAGGCCGGCGATTCCGTGAACAGGCCGCCGCCGGTCGGCCGCGTCTGGATCAACACGCCGAAGATCCCGACGATCAGGAGTGGAAAGAGAAACGTGAAGAACACGGCTGTCCGGCGACGGAGGAACGCTTTCCCGGCCGCTCGCGTCTCGCTCGCGACCCGACCCGAAAAACTCACTGTTTCACCTCTACCGCCGATGTCCTCGTCGATCCGGTCGTCTGTTCGTCGTCTTCCGCCAGTACTTCTCCACCACGTCCGAGGGCCTGGCCGGTAAGTTCGAGATAGACATCTTCGAGTGTCGGCTCCATCCAGGACAACGACTCGGCTTCGATACCCTCCTCGGACAGCTCCTCGACGATCGTCCCGATCTCGGTCGGCGGGACGTCGGAGACGAGTAGTTCGTCGTCGGTCGTCGCCGTCCGGTAGCCCAGGTCGAGATCGAGCGACCCGGGTGCCGGGGTCGTCTCGATCGTCAGCCGCGTCTCGCCGCCGTGGGCGTCGATCAGAGCAGCCGGACTGTCGACGGCGACGAGTTCTCCCTCGGCGAGTAGTCCGACGCGGTCGGCCAGCCGCTGGGCTTCGGCCATGTAGTGAGTCGTCAGCACCACTGTCGTCCCTGCGGCGGCCAACTCCTCCAGTAGCTCCCACAGCCGTCGTCGACCCGCCGGATCGATCCCGGTGGTCGGCTCGTCGAGGATCAGGAGGTCAGGATCGTTCACCAGTGTCGTGCCGACGCAGACTCGGCGCTGCTGGCCACCGGAGAGGTCCTCGTATGCCGTTTCGGCGCTGTCGGTTAGCCCCACGTCCGTCAGAATCCGTCCCGGCGTGTGTGCGTCGTCGTAGAGTCCGGCGTAGTACGCGATCAACTCCCGTGCAGTCAGTCGTTCGTGGGGCGTGAAGTCCTGGGGGAGCAGCCCCAGCCGGGAACGATCGAACGTCCGTGGGTCCTCACCGAACAGCGCGACTCCGCCCTCGTAGTCGGTCGTGCCCGTGAGCGCCCGAACCAGCGTGGTCTTGCCCGCGCCGTTGGGGCCGACCAGTGCAAAGACCTCGCCCGCCGCGACAGTCAGCGAGACACCGGACAGCGCCGCGGTGTCTCCGTAGGTCCGTCGGACATCTTCGGCGACGATAGCGTCCGTCACGATCCGTTCACCCCGAGGAACCCCCTAAAGTGATCCGGTTCAGCGTCGAGAACGACGGCCGCCAGGCCAAAAGCAGGACTGCGAGGACGAACACGGCCGTCGAGAGGTCGTATCCCCCGGCATAGACCATTCCCGCGAGCGCCGTCGATCCGCCGATAGCCCCCGTCAACGGAACGACTACCGCGGCCCAGACACAGGAGACACACGAGAACAGCCCCAGGATGGCTGGAACGAATCCAGCCGCTTGCACGACCATCGCGTAGACGAGATACGACAGCGTGACGTATCCCAGCACTTTGAACGGGATCGCCGTCACCATGACCCCTCCGGCGGCGTCGATCACGACCGTTGGACCCCAGCCGGGCGGGATCGTCAGAGCGTTGACCGAGACGTCGAATCCGCTCGACCCGGCCAGCGAGACCAGTCCTCCCAGATACGACAACACGAGCAAGTATCCGGCGGCAAGTGTGCCAGCGATCAGTCGACGGCGAGTGGGTGTGGCGGGCGGTCTGACGCGGACAAGTGCCCACAGTGAGACGTTGATCCAGACGAACGGATAGGCGTACAGCCGGAGGGCGGCCAGGTTCAACAACTGACTCTCGCTGACGAGCAGGTATCCTCCTATCAGTAGTGCCTCGGTGTTGACGAGCAGCGCGCCCCAGACGAGCGTCTCGCGGGACGGGAGGGGAAGCGATCGCGGGAGCGTGACAGTACTCATACGATCATGGCGTCGATCACGACCGCGACCAGCAAGGCCCCGAGGAAGGCGTTCGAGGCGTGGAAGGCCCGGAAGGCCGCGTCCGTCGTTCGCTCGCGGTGCAGGGCCAGGACGGCCCAGAGGAAGACGGCGCCGACGGCCGCGACGGTCGCTCCGTAGAGGACGCCAAGGTTCGCTATCGCAGCGAGTCCGCTCGCAGCCAGCAACGTGGCGCCGAGGTACAGCAGGATGTGTTTGCGCGTGACCGTCGCGCCGTGGACGACGGGCATCATCGGGAAGCCGCCGCGCTCGTAGTCCTCGCGGTAGGCCAGCGCCAGGTTGTAGAAGTGCGCGGGCGTCCACAGGAAGACGATCCCTGCCAGTGCGAGGCCGGGCACACCGAACGCGCCTGTGACGGCGACCCAGCCGATCAGTGCCGGGAGCGCCCCCGCGAAGCCGCCGATGACGGTATTCTGGACCGTGTTGGGCTTGAGAAGGAGGGTGTAGACGACGCTGTAGAAGAGGATCGCCGAGAGGCCGAGCGCGGCCGCAAGCAGGTTGATCGACGCGAAGACGGCAAGCGATAGGGTCGCCAGCGCGACGCCGAACGTCACGGCGTTGGGGATCGGGACGCGATCGGTTGCGACTGGCCGGTCCGACGTGCGTTCCATCCGTTTGTCCCGGTCTCGTTCGAGGACGTGGTTGAACGTGCCGCTGGCGCCGATGGCGAGTACGCCACCCGAAAGCGTCGCGAGCACTGTCCCGGTCGTCAACGCCCGCCCGCCCGCCGCAGCCAGGGCCATCCCCGCCGAGGCGACGAGACAGAGCAGCCACATCAGTCGCGGTTTGGTCAGGCTGATGTACGCCCGGACGGTCGCGATGATCTCCCCGATGGGTCCGCGATCCGGTCGAACGCCCGACGCGGTGCCACCGTCTGTGAACTCTCCCTCGGGCGCCGGGTCGGGACTCGGTCGGTTCACGGATCGGTCGTCCGGGTCGCCGTACTCGGCTTCGAGGTGCCAGGCCAGCGCGAACACGAGCGCCCCGAAGATGCTCATCGCCACTCCGAGGTGGACGGCCGGCGAGATCCCGGCGGCACCGGTGACCGTCACGACGGCTCCCAGGGCGACCTGGACCGGAAAGAGCACGACGGCGACGGCGAGGGCGGCCCGGACCCGACGACTCGAGACGCGCCGGAAGCCGACGATCGCACTCACCAGTACCGCGACACCGACGACCGCGGCGAGTAGCCGGTGGCCCCAGGCGACCAGCAGCGCCGGCGATGCTTCAGAGGGGATACCACATCCCGGCCAGGTCGAACAGGTCGCGGCGGCGTCGGCGATGGAAGCTGTTGCCCCCGCGATGACGAGCAGATAGACGCCGACGATCGTCCCGGCGAGCAGCGTCGACAGCGGGACGTCGTCGATCCGGTTCCGTAACACTGGTTCTCGTTTCACCTCCGTTCCGGGTGATACTTAGGCTTCCCCCCGATGCAACACTTGTCGCGTTTGTCGATGTCGGACCCCGAGTGACTGCTCACAGTGGGACGGAACAGGATGGGATCCGATCGTCGGTTTCGGGCTCTGCTCGTCCAAAGAGTCATCCATCCACCCACCGTCTGTCACCCATGTGATGTCGTCGGCAGTCGTTGCGTGTCGTTTCCTCTCGACGATCTCACTGAGTAGATGAGACAATGACTCACCCCGATCCGATCCACGTCCTCGCAGTCGCGACCGACGGCGCGACTCACGCCCTGGAAACGAACGATCGGATCGACGTCTCGGCCGTGACCTCGATCGAGACGGCCATCAGGGACTTCGATCGATACGGCGGTGTCGAGTGTGTGATCGCAGATCACGATCCGCCGGCGATCGACGGCGTCGCGTTGCTGGAGGCGATCAGGTCCCGGGAACCCGACTTGCCGGTCATGTTGTTCGCTGCCGGCGAGGCGGCCCGGCGGGCAGTGGCCGCGGGTGCGACCGACACTTTCACCGAGGCGGCCGACTCGGCTCGACTCCCGACCCTGGTCGAGGAGGCAGTCGAGCATTACCGCGCGAAACGGGACCGGCTCGCAGCACAAGCCCGGGCAGCAATCCATCTCGATGCGGCACGGGATGCGATAGCGATCGTCCAAGACGGTCGCTACGTGTTCGCCAACACGCGCCTGCTAGAATTCCTCGGGGCGGAACGCCGCGAACACGTCATCGACGAGGCCTTCCCCGGAACGCTAACCATCGAGAGCGTTCGACTCGACGAGAAGCGACTCGCTGCTGTCACGAACGGTGAGCGAACACTCGAGGCCGCCGCCGGAACCCTCGAGGGTCCAGCGGGATCGTTTCCTGTCGAGGTGTCCGCCCAGTCGACCGAGTGGGTCGAACGGCCTGCGGCCGTCCTGATCGTCAGGGACGTCAGTGATGTCCGGCGAATACAGAAACGGCTTCGCAATTACGAGCAAGCCGTCGAGAGTTCGACGGACTTGCTGGCGGCGCTCGACGCCGATCGGCGGTTTCTCTTCGCCAACGAGCGATACTGTGCCTATCACGATGTCGATCAGGCAACCATCGAGGGGCGATCGCTGGCGGACGTCCTCGCTTCCGACGCATACGATCGCCTCGAAGAACACGTCGATCGCGTCCTGGCCGGGGAACCCCTCCAGTACGAGACGGTTCGCGACCACCCGGATCTCGGGACCAGATTTCTCGATGTCCGGTACTATCCACTGCGAGGTGTCGACGGCGAGGTCCGGGGCTACGGGTCGACGATCCGGGACATCACCGAACGGCACGAGCGCATCAATCAGTTAGGCAAGATCGACCGGATCCTCCGGCACAACGCACGCAACAGTCTCAACGTCATCACGGGACACGCCGAAATGATCGAATCGGAAGGTGACGTTACCGCCCGGACACACGCCAGCAAGATACTCGAGACGAGCGACGCGGTGCTCGATACCTTCGAGAAGGAACGTCGGATCACGAGCCTGCTCGCGGACGCACCGCACCGTGAACGCATCGACGTGGTGGCGGTCGTGATTGACGCCGTCGGGACCGTCCGCGAGCGGTATCCCGATGCCCGGATCTCGTCGTCTACGCCGCCGACTGCCCCCATCAAAGCCTCCACGTACCTGTCGGGGGCGGTGATCGAACTCGTCGAGAACGCGGTCGTCCACGCCGACGATCCCAACCCCGAGGTGACTGTCGATGTCGTTTCCGAGGACGACACAGTCGTGATCGAGGTCGGCGACAACGGCCCGGATATTCCGGACATGGAAGTCGATGTCATGACCGACGAGAGCGCGATCGACCCGCTGAACCACAGCCGTGGGCTCGGATTGTGGTTCGTCTCGCTGGTCGTCAGGCGATCCGGTGGCCGTCTGGAGTTCGACGCGAACGAACCGCGTGGCAACGTCGTCCGGGTCATTCTAGAGGAGTGAAGTCCGTCGTCCGGGTCATTCTAGAGGAGTGAAGTCGTTTCTCGATGGAATCCGATCGGCACGTACGCGAGGAATCGCCGAAATTCGCCGGATGAACGCTCTTTATGACTGGCTGTCTCGAAGTCCGGGTATGACCGAGACGCGTACCGGGCTGGTCGCCGTCCTCACGCTTTCGGGGCTGGCGACGCTCGTCCATCCCGTGGCCGCCCAGTCGGGCGCCTCCACGACGGACGGACTCATCTGGGGGCTCAACTACGAACTGCTGGCGGTCGCCATTCCCATCACGCTGCTGGTCGAGGGGATCCTCGTCTACACCGTCTGGCGCTACCGTGCCGGCAAGGTCGACGAGCCCAAACCGACCCGGGAGAACCGCCGGCTTGAGATCACCTGGACGGTCGCGACCGCGGTCGTCCTGTTGTTCGTCGGTATCGCCTCCTACGGCGTCCTCGCCGACGAGCACGTCACTTCGACGGGTGTCGACGCCACAGAGGATGGCGACGCGCTGGAGGTCGATGTCGTCGCCCAGAAGTACAGCTGGACGTTCGAATACCCCGAACACAACGTGACGACGAGAGGGACGATGGTGCTCCCGGTCGATCGTGAGGTCCGGCTGAACATCACCTCCAAGGACTGGTTGCATTCTTTCCACGTCCCCGGACTGGGCCTGAAACAGGACGCCTTCCCCGGGCAGGCGAACTATCTGACGACCGAACCCACGAAGACCGGTGCCCACCAGCTCTACTGTGCGGAGTACTGTGGGGCCGGCCACTCGGGCATGCTAGGGACTGTCGAGGTCATGAGCCAGGACGACTTCCAGGACTGGCTCGACGAACAGTCGGCGTGATTCAGGTCGCTTTTCCTCTGTCGTCCCGGACAACGCGACAATGACGTTTTACTACGAGGACTTCGCCGTCGGTGACGGCTGGACGGCCGGTCCGCGGACCGTGACCGGGGAAGAGATCGTCGCTTTCTCCGAGAAGTTCGACCCCCTGCCGATGCACGTCGAGGACAACCCCGACGGGAGTTTGTTCGATGAAGTGATCGCGAGCGGCTGGCACACTGCCGCCGTGACGATGCGTCTCATGGTCGAAGCGATCCTGGCCGATGCGGCGGTCCTGGCCGGTCTCGGCGTCGAGGACCTACGCTGGCCGACGCCGGTCCACCCGGGCGACGAACTCGCCGCGGAGATCGAGGTCGTGGATCGAGTGCCCTTCGACGAGGAACGCGGCCGGGTGGACCTGGCGGTGACGACCACGAACGGTGAGGGCGAGGTCGTCCTCTCGATGATCGTCGAGGGGCTGTTCGCGCGACGCGAGCCCGTGGAGTGAACCGCTTTCGCCGGAACGGGACGTCACTCATACGGATTATTGTCGTGATGTACCGGTATCCGTCGACCCCCGGGTCGGCGTCATCCGGAAACAATCTACAATAATCCGTATTAGTCGTCGGCAGGCGCCGTCGCGGGGATCGTCGATTCGACGACCGCCGGAACCAGCCCGTGTATCGACGCCGTCGTCACCCGCGATTCGAGTTCCCGATACCGCTCTCGTGCCCGTTCGCCCGCCCGGTTGCGCTCGTCGAAAGGATGCGTCCCGACGAGGAGCGGACGATCGCTGGCGTCGGCGAGGTCGAGGACGTGCCTGTCCGGACCGATCACGGGGTCGGCCAGGATCGTCGCGTCTGCGCTGTGGCAGCGCTCGCGTGCTTCCCGGAGCGTATCTTCATCGAGACCGGCGAGCGGGGGCGACTCGATCGCCTCGACGTCGAGTTCGCGGGCGACCGACAGGGCGGTGTCGCCCGTGGGGAGCGGGCCGGCAGTCACGTCGAAGCCGGCCTGCCAGAGCTTCGTGATGGCGCGGGCGGCCGTTGGGCCGGTACCCAGAACGTGGACGTGGGCGTCGCGATCACGGGGCGGGTCGGCGATAGCGGTCACGCTCGGCGCGCCGGTGACGGCGTCGGGCGTGACCGCCGTCCGCGTCTCGAATGCTGGCTGGAGGTGATCGTCCGTCAGGACGGTCTCGGGATCGCCGATAGCTTGCAGACATCCGTCGGCGAGTAACGCCAACCGGTCACAGTAGCGGGCGGCGAGATCCAGGTCGTGGATCGCGGCGATGGCCGTTTTCCCCTCGTCGACGAGGTCGGCAACGAGTTCCAGCACTTGCACCTGATGGTTGATGTCGAGGCTGGCGGTCGGCTCGTCGAGCACCAGGGCCGGCGTGTCCTGTGCCAGCGCCCGGGCGACGAACGCTCGCTGGCGCTCGCCGCCGCTGACCGCGGCGATAGAGCGATCCCGCAGGTCGAGCATCGCCGTCCGTTCGAGCGCCCGTTCGATGGCGTCCCGATCCGCATCGTCGGCGACGATATCTGTTCGCGAACGGTACGGCGTCCGACCCATCCGGACGACGTCTTCGACGGAGAACTCGAAGGCGACCGAGGTGTCCTGTGGGACCGTCGCGACGTGTCGACTGACCTCACGGGCGGTCAGCCTGTCGATCGGTTCGTCGCCCAGACGGACAGTCCCCGCGTCCGGCTCAAGGACGCCGTTGATCGTCCGGAGGAGCGTGGTCTTTCCCGCCCCGTTCGGGCCGACGAGACCGAGGAACTCGCCGCGGTCGACCGACAGCGACACGTCCTCAAGCACGTCGACCCCGCCGAGGGCGGTCGAGACGGCTTCCAGCGTGATCGTGTGTTCGGTCACAGTTCGTGTACCTCCCGTCTGGTCAGCAGATAGAGGAAGAAGGGGGCGCCAAGCACAGCGGTGACGATCCCGACGGGCAACTCCGCGGGACCCGAGCGCGCGAGCGTGTCGGTCGCGACGAGGAAGGTCGCTCCCGCCAACGCACTGGTCGGCAGGAGGATCCGGTGGTCCGGGCCGACGAGCAGGCGCATGACGTGCGGGACGATCAATCCGACGAAGCCGATGACGCCCGCGACGGCGACCGCCGCGGCAGTGACGATGCTCGACAGCGCCAGCAGGACGCGCTTGGTCCGCTCGACTGCGATCCCGACTGTCCGGGCATCCTCCTCGCCGAGCATGAGGACGTTGAGATCCCGGGCGTACGCGAGTAACCCGCCGAAGGTGAGCACGGCGAGGGGGAGCGTCACCTCGACCTCGGCCCACGTGCTGTTGTTGAGGTGACCCATCAGCCAGAAGACTGCCCGATCCAAACTCTCGCCGGCCTGTAAGAGCGTATAGGAGATCACCGCGCCGAGGAACGTCTGGACGGCAACGCCCGCGAGCAACAGCGTGGCGACGGGCGTCCGCCCGTTCTCGGTCGCGATCGCGTACACCGCAAAGGCGGCCACCAGTGCGCCGACGAACGCGGCCGTCTGGAGGCCCAGCGGGATGGCAACCGGGAACGCGATCGTCGCGACGGCACCCAGAGCAGCCCCCGAAGAGACGCCTATTATCGACGGGTCAGCCATCGGGTTCCGGAAGAAGCCCTGCATGACCGCCCCCGCCGAGGCCAGCGCGAAGCCCACGACCGCACCGAGGGCGATGCGGGGCAGTCGTACCTGCCGGACGATCGTCTCCGCCGTTCCCGGAACCTCGAAGGTGAAGGGATAGGCGTAACTCACGTCGACTGTCGGCGTGGGGATCGTGATACCTGCCAGCCCCCCTTCCTCGATACCGATGGCCAGTCCCGCCGGAACCCCGATAGCGTTGAGCGTCGCTTTGGCTACCGCCATCACGTCGAGGGTGACCGGCCCGATCGCTGCGCTCGCCACGATCACACCGAACAGGGCTGCCAGTAGCCCGCCCGACCAGCCGAGGAGTCGCGTCCCGAACCGCATCGGAGGAAAGTTGAGTTGCATTAGGTAAGTACTTATTGAACAAGCTCACAGCGGGTGTACATGAGGCGAACTGCCGTCGGCGTCCTCGCCGCGGTCGTATTGATCGCCGGGCTGGTCGGGGCGGGCCTCGGTCCCGCCGCCGGTCAGCCCGACGGAAGCCCGACGACCGTCGATTGCGCCTATCCGATCGAGGTCACCGACGCCAACGGGGCGACGGTGACTGTCGAGGAGGAACCCGAGGACGTGGTCGTTCTCGCGCCCAGTGCCGCCCAGGTGATGTGGGAGATCGGGGCTCAGGACAAGGTGGTCGGGATGCCCGTCAGGTATCACACCGAGTATCTCGACGGTTCGACGGACAAGGAGAATGTCGTCAACGAGCAAGGGCAACCGCAGATCGAGAGGATCGTCGGTCTCAAACCCGACCTCGTGCTCGCGCCGAACGTGGTCAGTGAGGACGCCGTCGAGAAACTCAGGAACGCGGGGTTGACGGTCTATCGCTTCGAACAGGCGGCCTCGATCGCCGACGTCGTCGAGAAGACGCACCTGACGGGTCGACTCGTCGGCGAGTACGACGCCGCTCGCGAGGTGGGTGCCCGGACACAGGCGACGCTCGAAGCGTACCGGGCGGCGACCGAGGACGAACAGCGACCGACAGTCCTCTACACGCTGGGTGGCGGCTACACGGCCGGATCGGAGACGTTTATCGGCGACGTCATCGACGCGGCCGGTGGAGAGAACGTCGCCACCGCCGCTAACATCAGCGAATACGACATCATCAACACTGAAGTGATCGTCAACGAGGATCCCGACTGGATCGTCGTCCCGTCGGGGGTCGAGGTCCCGTCAGGCCCCGAGATCAACAGGACGACCGCGATCCAGGAGGGTCAGGTCCTTCGCGTCGAACGGAACTTCATGCACCAGCCGGGACCGCGTGTGGTCCAGCCGTTGGAGACGATGGCCACGGCGTTCCACCCCGAGACGACCACGAATGTGACCGTCGATCCGTCTTCCGTCTCCTCGCCAGTGTGTGACCGCGAAGCCACGACGGAAACGGTTGCTGGAAGGACCACTGACGAGTCAGTCACACTCGAGACCAACCAGACCTTCGGGACGGCCACGGACACGACATCGACGTCCGGTCCCGGATTCGGCGTCGTGACGGCGATTCTCGCGCTGGTCGGCGTTGGAGCGCTCGCCAGGAGCCGCTGAGATATGAGTGGTGGGGTGGCGATCGCCGGACTCGCGTTCCGCGTCGAGCCACCGCTGTGTGTCGTCGTCGCACTCGCACTGGACGCCACGGTCGGCGAGGTACCGGAGTCGATCCACCCCGTTGCCCTGTTCGGGCGAGCGATCGCTCTTCTCGATCGGGAGTGGCCGACGCCGCGGCTCGTCGGCGTCCTCGTCGCAGTACTCGCCCCCGCAGGCGTGGCCGGTCTCACGTCGGTGACGATCGCGTCCCTCCCGTCGTTCGCAGGGTCGATTCTCGCTGCCCTCTTGTTATTCAGCACGATCAGTCTGCGTCGCCTTCTGGTCAGCGCCCGGGAGGTGATCGACGCCAGCGAGACCAACATCGAGCGCGCCCGCGAGGCTATTCTCGCCCTCGTGGGCCGGGACCCGACGTCTCTTTCCCCCGGACAACTCCGAAGCGGGGCCGTCGAGAGCCTGGCAGAGAACCTCGCGGACGGGTTCGTGGCCCCGCTCTCGGCGTTCGTCCTGGGATCGCAACTGTCGCTGTCGGTCGGCGTCGCCGCCGCGGTCTGGGTGAAGGCCCTCAACACGCTCGATTCGATGCTGGGTTATCACGGGAAACCGATCGGCTGGGCGAGCGCACGCCTGGACGACCTCGTGATGTGGTTCCCCGCTCGACTCTCGGCGATCCTCATCGCAGTGGCCGCACGCGATCCGTCCGCGTTCCGGAGCGCACGACGATGGCAGGACGCGCCGCCCTCGCCCAACTCCGGGTGGCCGATGGCGACGCTCGGCGCCGTCCTGGACGTCCGCCTGGAGAAGCCCGGCGTCTACGTTCTGAACCCGGACGCGGAACTGCCGGACGTGGATGGGGCCATCCTGGCTGTCCGGATCGTCGCAATCGCGGGCGCGATCGCTGGACTCGTCGCCGTTATCCTCGCGAGCGTCCGGTTCACCCCGAACGCGCTCGCGCTCGTCGTGGGGGTCTCGCCATGTTGAACGCGATCCGCGGCGCGGTGGGTTTCCTCACGCGGTTGCCGTTGGGTCACGACGAGGCCGCGTGGGACGCCTTCCGGTCGCGACCGGCGACGTTCCCGCTGGTCGGGTACCTGATCGGCGGCCTGGCGGTGCTCCCGTTGCTCGCGCCCGTCCCGCCCGCCACCGCGGCGTTCGGATTCGTCGCCTGGCTGTATGTACTGACTGGGATCAATCACCTCGACGGGGTGGCCGACCTGGGCGACGCGGCCGTCGTTCACGGCGATCGTGAACGCCGTCGCGAGGTGCTGGCCGATACGACCGTCGGCGTCGGCGCGGTTGCCGGCGTCGCACTCGTCTTCGTCGCACTGACGACAGCGGGATACGCGCTGGCACAGTTCCCGGCGCGTGCTGTCCTGATCGTCGTTGCGGCCGAAGTTGGGGCGAAGGGTGCCGTCGCGCTCGCGACGTGTCTCGGGACCGCCACCCACGACGGCCTTGGCGCACAGTTCACCGGCCGTCTCGATCCCCGAAACGTGATCGCCCCGGTCGCCGTCGCCGTCCCCGCGGTCCTGCTGACGTGGCCGCATCCGTCGGCGTTCGTCGCAGGCGCTGCGGCGCTGGCCTGTACCGTACCGACCGTCCTGTGGGCCAGGCGGACGCTCGGCGGCGTCGACGGCGACGTCATGGGTGCGACCGCGGAACTCGCCCGGGTCGTCGGACTGCACGCGGGGGTGATCGCGTGGACGCTCTCCTGATGTGTGGCGGTCGCGGGACCCGTCTCGATCTCGACCGGGAGAAACCACTCGTCGAGATCGATGGGCGGCCGCTGGTCGATCGCGTCGTCGACGCGCTCGCGGCGAGTTCGATCGAACGGTGTTACGCCGTCACATCCCCACACGCCCCGCGAACCCGAGCGCACGTCACGCTGCCGACGATCGACGCACCGGGCGAGGGGTACGTCGCCGATCTCCAGTACGCGCTCGAACGGGTCGAACCACCGGCCCTGACCGTCGCTGCCGATCTGCCGTTACTCGACGGAAAAACGGTCGATTCGATCAGCAATTCCTTCGAAGGTAGTTCAATGACAGTATGTGTTCCGACAGAGAGCAAACGACAGTACGGTGTAAGCAACGACACGACGATCCCTGACGAGCCGGATATCGCCCCCGCAGGTGTCAACGTGATCGCGGAAAGCGCCAATGATCGACGTGTCGTCTTCGAGAACCCGCGGCTTGCAGTCAACGTCAACCGGGTTCGCGATGCACGGATCGCCCAGGCCCTCCTTCGCTCGGGAGTGATTCCGTGACGTTCGTGCTGGTCGCCGGGACGACCGAGACGGCACGGATCGAGGGGATCAGTGCCGCCGGGGCCGATCCGGGGGCGATGAGGACGACACCGACGGCTGACGCGGAGATCCTCCTCGAAGGGAAACCGATCGACGCGCCGACCGTTCCGGTCAGTCCGAGCGGGTGTCCGACCCCGGCACTCGTCACTCGGGCCGTCCGCGAACTCGTCGGGTTCGAGGTCGAAGTGATTGATGCCGGAATGGCGGTCGAGCCGGGGATCACGACGCGATCCGTCGCCTCGGATTCGGGTGGCGACGCGCGGACGGCGGAACCGGTCCCGAACGCCGGGGCGATCTGGGACCGCTCCCGGACGATCGGCGAGGATCTCGCGAGCAAGTCGGACGATCGGCTGTACGTCGGCGAGACGATCCCCGGCGGGACGACCACTGCGTTGGGTGTCGCCCGGGCGCTCGGCGTCGATCTGTCTGTCTCCTCGTCGTTGCCGGAGAACCCCACAGAGCGAAAGGGAGCAGTCGTCGAGGCGGGTCTCGCCGAGAGCGGATTCGAGACGGGCGATTTGGCCGGCGACCCCCGGCGGGCCGTCCGCTCGCAGGGCGATCCCGTGCTCGCGAGCGTCGCGGGGTTGGTCGCGGGCGCGTTGTCGGCGGGGACGTCAGTCACGCTCGCCGGCGGGACACAACTTATCGCGGCTGCTTCGCTGGTCCGCCACGCCGGGATTGAGGCGCCGCTCGAACTCGCCACGACCAGTTACGTCGCCGACGATCCCACGGCGAGCGTCGAGACGACGGCCGATGCGCTGGACCTCTCGCTGACGGCGACCGACCCCGAGTTCGAGGACTGTGGACACGCCGGGATCGAGCGATTCGCGGCCGGCGAGGGCAAGGAGGGCGTCGGGATGGGTGGTGGACTCACTCTGGCGCGGCGACGCGGGATCGACCTGGACGCAGTCCGTGATCGAACTGTGACACTGTACGACCGACTGCTGGGGGCCCCGTCGTGAATCGCGACCGGGCCCGCGACGTCGGCCGCGTCGAACACGGCGGCAGCGACGACCCGGACGTGCTGGACCTGAGTGCGAACGTCAACGCTCGAACACCCGATGGCGTCGAAAACGTCTACCGGGAAGCCTTCCATGACGCCCAACGTTACCCAACCGAACCGCCGGATGCCTACCGGGAGGCGGCCGCCGAGTACGTCGACTGTGATCCGGGGGCGGTCGTCCCGACACCGGGTGGCCTGGCGGCGATCAGGTTGACCATCGACCTCGCGGTCGACCCGGGCGACTCCGTCCTCGTTCCCGCGCCGAGTTTCGGGTCCTACGCCAGGGAGGCGCGACTGCAGGGGGCCGACCCGTCGTTCGTTGCCCACGAAGAAGTCCTCACTGTCGACCCAGCCGATCACGCGCTGGCGATCGTCTGTCACCCGAACAACCCGACCGGGAGGCTCTATGCCCGCGAGGACCTGGTTGCATTCGCCGAGCGGTGCCGCAAGTCCGACACGCACTTACTTCTCGACGAGGCGTTCCTCGGGTTCACCGAGGAGGTGTCACTTGCCGGGGCGCCGGGCGTGACAGTCGCACGCTCGCTGACGAAGCTGTTCGGTCTGCCCGGGATCCGCGCCGGTTTCGCGGTCGCGACCGACGAGATGCGCGAAGCGATGCTCGCGGCCCGACGGCCCTGGAACGTGAGTTCTCCGGCGCTTTCGACTGGCCGGTATTGCATGCGTCAATCGGGATTCGTCACGGCGACCCGTCGTCGAGTCCGTCGGGAACGCCAGCGTCTTCGGGACGGACTGGGCGATCGGTTCGACATCTACCCGTCGGCGGCGCCGTTCCTGCTGGTGGAAGTCGACGATCCGGGCGTCGACGCGGTACTCGACACCGCGGCCGAACACGGCGTCGCTCTCCGGGACGCACGCACCTTCCGGGGACTGGACGATCACGTCAGAATCGCCGTGCGAGACCGGGCGGCGACCGACCGGACGCTGGAGGTGTTCGCGGATGTCTGAATGCTTCGAGACGACGCGATCCGAAGACATCCTTCGAGTCGCCCGTCCGGAAACCCGGTGGCTCTCGACGGGCTGGGACGGCGGGTTCTGTCGGGCGGACGTGGCTTTCAACTGTACGGTCCCGGAGGGCTGGAACCCGACGAACATCCGGGTGGATGTCGAACAGCGACTCGACAAGGCCGGGTTCGACGCGGCGGAGGGACCGGTCCTGCTGACAGGCGTCGACCAGCGCCATGCGACAGGAGCCCGGGCCGCTCCTGTCACCGTCCTCGCCACTGTCGGACTCTCGAACCCCACGACGTTGTTGTTCGACCCCGACGAGCGGCGGGTCGACGCCGAGGACATCGACCGACCGGACGGACCGCCGCGACCCGGCACGGTCAACCTCTTCGTCGGGACGACGCACGCGTTGACCGATGCGGGGATGGCGAACCTGGTCGCTATCGCCGCCGAGGCGCGGACGGCAACGCTTCTCGAACTCGCTGGATTCACCGGGACGACGAGTGATGCTATCGTCGTCGCTTCCGATCCAGCCGGAGAGTCCGCCCGGTACACGGGAAGCGCCACGCCCGTCGGTCGCGCGACGAGAGCGTGCGTCCGGGAGGCGATCACGGCGAGTTTCCGGTCGCGGTACGACGACCGGGAGCCGCCTGGCAGCGTCGCCGACGCCGAACACGGGGATGTCACAATCGAGCGTGCGGAGGTGTTCGAGCCGTGAAGGGGCTGATCGTCGGGGGGACGGCCTCGGGCGTGGGCAAGACGGTCGCCACACTGGCAGTCATGCAGGCGTTCCAGCGTGAAGGGTTATCCGTCCAGCCCGCCAAAGCAGGACCGGACTTCATCGACCCGAGCCATCACGAGACCGTGGTCGATCGGCCCTCTCGGACGCTCGACACATGGCTCGAAGGCGAGGATGGACTGTGTCGGAACTACCACCGCGGCGAGGGTGACGTCTGCGTCGTGGAGGGCGTGATGGGGCTGTACGACGGCGGGCGTTGTAGCACCGCTGACGTGGCCGCGACCCTGGATCTCCCGGTCGTCCTCGTCGTGGACGCCAGTGCCGGGGCCGAGAGCGTCGCGGCGACGGCGCTGGGCTTTCGGGCGTACGCGCAACGAAACGGGCTGGACGTTCGCGTCGCGGGCGTGATCGCACAGCAGGCCCACGGCGGCAGCCACGAGCGGTCGATCCGCGAGGCACTCCCATCCGAACTCGAATATTGCGGTCGGATCCTGCCCGACTCGGACCTGGAGATTTCCGATCGACACCTGGGACTCCACCTCGGTGAAGAGGCGGCGATATCCGAGGCGGCTCTCGATCGGGCGGGGGCCCACCTCCGGATCGAGCGACTTCGAGAGATCACCGACGAGCCCGCACCCGATCCCGGACCGCGGCAGACCGTTGGGGCCGGAGAGGAACCGCGCGTCGCGGTGGCCCGTGATCGGGCGTTCCGGTTCGTCTATCCGGCGGTCAGGCAGCGACTGGCCGCCGCCGGCGAACTCGTCACGTTCTCGCCGGTCGCCGGCGACGACATCCCCGAGGCTGACGCTGTCTACCTGCCCGGCGGGTATCCCGAACGCTTCGCCGCGGAACTGGCCGGGGGCCCGGCACTTGCCACTCTCGCCGAGAAGGCAGCCCAGGGCCTTCCCATCTACGGTGAGTGTGGTGGATTCATGGTGCTCGCGGAATCGCTGACGACGACTGACGGCGAGACTCACGATATGGCAGGAGTCCTTCCGGCGACCGTCGAGATGCGGGAGCGATACCAGGCGCTGGGCCACGTGGAGTTGACGGTCGGTCGACGAACGCCGATCGGGGATGCCGGCGACACGTTGCGGGGTCACGAGTTCCACTACTCGACGACCACTCTCGACGGCGACGCAGCACTGGCGTTCGATGTGGACGGCGAAGGGATCGCCGACGGGCGCGACGGCCTCCGCGAGTACGACACGCTGGGGACCTACGCTCACGTCCACGCCGAGAGCGGCGCGTTCGACACGCTTCTGGAGCGATCACGATGACACGAGATACCACTGACGGCGAGGGATCGACAGCTGACCAGGGAGAAGATTCGACGACTCGTCGAGGCGAGGAGTTGACGACCGACGACACGGTCGACGAACCGGAACCCGATGCCGTTCCGGACGTCGAGGCGATCAAACCTGCCGCGCCGGAGGCGTTCGGCCTCCTCCAGGCGTGGTGGGGTGATGGAAAGGGCAAGACGACAGCCAGCCTGGGGATGGGCCTGCGTGCGGCCGGCCACGGTTATCGCGTTCACGTCCTCCAGTTTATGAAGGGTGGGACCCCCTCGGTCGAGGGCGTCCGCGGGGAGTTCAACGCGATCGCACACGTCCCCGGGTACACGATCGAGAACACCGGTCACGTCGGCTGGCACGGCTTCATGGACGACACCGAGGACGACGAGCACGCCGCACGGGCGCGAGCGGCGCTCGAACGCGCCCGGGAGATCGTCGAAGCCACGGCCGAAAGCGATCTGACGACGCCCTTCGATCCCGACGACGATCCCGATGACGGCGTCCACATGCTGATCCTTGACGAGGTGCTGTACGCGGCCAACCGGGACCTGATCGACCCTGAGGACGTCCTCGGCCTGATCGCGGAGAAACCGGAGGGACTGGAACTCGTCTTGACCGGTGGCCACGAGTACCCGAAGTACCTCGAAGGGGAAGCCGACCTGCTCAGTCACGTCGAGAAGCAGGTCCACCCGTTAGAGGCGGGACACCCGGCGCGGAAGGGAACCGAGTATTGATGGATTCGAACCCGTAAACTATGGCGAAAACAGTCCTCGTCGCCGGGACGGCCAGCCACGTCGGCAAGAGCACGATCGTCGCCGGGCTCTGTCGGCGACTGGCCGATCGTGGCATCTCTGTGGCGCCGTTCAAGGCCCAGAACATGAGCAACAACGCCCGTGTGGGATTCAAGCCAGGGGCGGTCGGGGACACCATCGAGACGAGTGCCGGCGAGTCAACAGACGACGAGCCGACCGACGGCGATCCGGACACCTACGGCGAGATCGGGATCTCACAGTACGTCCAGGCCCGTGCCGCTGGCGTCGTGCCGACGACCGACCACAATCCAGTGCTGCTCAAACCTCGGGGTGACGGCGAGAGTCAACTGATCGTCGACGGCGAGGCCGTGGGACACTTCTCCGCAGGGACGTACTACGAGGACCACTGGGAACGTGCCCGTCGGGCCGCCCGCGAGGCCCACCAACGGCTCGCCACCCGCCACGACGTGATCGTCGCCGAGGGCGCGGGATCGATCGCCGAGATCAACCTCCAGGATCGCGACCTGGCGAACGTCGAGACCGCCCGGTTTGCCGACGCCTCAATCGTGCTCGTCGGCGACATCGAACGCGGCGGCGTCTTCGCCAGTCTCTATGGGACGATCGAACTGCTGCCAGGGGACCTCCGCGAGCGGGTGACCGGGCTGGTGATCAACAAGTTCCGCGGCGATCGTTCGTTGCTCGAACCCGGCGTCGAGGCGATCGAAGAGCGGACGGGTGTCCCCGTCCTTGCCGTCCTGTCCCACGACGACCCGGGATTGCCCGAGGAGGACAGTCTCTCGCTGCCGGCGGCGGGCGAACGCGGAACCTGGGGCGAGGGTGACGGCGTGCCACCGGACACCAGCGTCACGATCGGCGTCCCGCGACTCCCGCATCTCTCGAACGTGGCCGACCTGGCGCCGCTGGCCCGCGAACCCGGCGTCCGCGTCACGTTCCTGCCGCTCGACAGCGGAACTACAGGCGTTGACGCGCTGGTTCTCCCCGGGACGAAGAATACCGTCGACGACTTGCTCGCGCTACGGAACGCGCGGCTGGCTGACGTGATCAGAGACTTCGCGGGGCCGATCGTCGGGATCTGTGGGGGCTACCAGATGCTCGGTGAATGTCTCCGGAACGTCGGTGTCGAGAGCACGACTGAGACGGGGGTGGTTTCCGGACTTGGATTGCTTCCCGTCGAGACGTACTTTGGGTCCGAGAAGCGCGTGACTGCGGCGACCTACGAGATCAGCGGCATCGGGCCGATCGCGGCTGCCACTGGCACGGTCTCGGGATACGAGATCCACATGGGGGAGACAGCCGTGTCCGAGGACATCCCGCGACCGATCGGCCCGGAGAGCGCTGCGAGCGGACCGGTGCTCGGGACGTATCTCCACGGGTGTTTCGAGAGCGCGACGGTTCGCCAGGCGTTTCTGGAGGGGGTCTTTGCGGACGCCGGCATCGGGCGTCCCGATCGTGGGACTGATCGACGGGAGCCGCTCGATCGTGCCGCCGAACTGGTCAAGCCGCTCGATCTCGACACGGTGGTGGGGGCGTTCGAGGAGATCGGTGCGCGCGACCAGTAAGGCGTTTACCCCTGGGCCGACGACACCCTGCCATGGTCGAGAACGTCATCTGGCCGGCGGCGCTGGACGCCGACCTCACGCGCAGTGAGGGCCGGCGCGTCTCTGGGGATCTGGCGGTCGAGGATCCGACGGTCGAGGAGATCGCACAGGCGGTCCAGCAGGTGGGATACGACGCGGTGATCGAACGCGAGAAGACCTATCCACGCGAGTACGAACCCCGCGGGCGAGTGCTAGTCAAAGACGCCGAGGACGCGACAAAGAGTGACCTCTTGGGGGCCGTGGCGGCCTACGTCGCCGCGCTCCGCGAGTGATGCGCCGGGCCGGCGAGGTCCGGGGGGTCGCCCAGGGCGTGGCCGTCCTTCGTTGTGAGGACGAGACGCACCCCGACATTGGGACCGAAGTCATCGACGAATCCCTGGAAACGGTCGGCCGCGTCGTGGACGTTTTCGGTCCCATCGAGCGACCGTACCTCGCGGTCACACCCGCCGAGGACGTCCACGTGCCGACGCTCGTCGGCGAAACGTTATACGCCCGGTAACGAACAGGGTCGGGGCTGAAGGCTCGACAGGAACGGAATCGTTTTTCCGCCGCCGTGACTTCGACGCGACATGGATCGGAATCCGGGGCTGTGGCTGGCCGTCTCCGTCATCGTTGCGATCTTTCTGGCTGTGCAACTCGGCGCGCTGGCGCTTGTCGAACCGCTGAAGAGCGCCGGCCTCCAGCCAGTCGAGGACCCACAGGATCCGACGAACAGCCTGCTGTACATTCTCGCGATCCTCGTGATGACCGGCGTCATGCTCGCCGCGTTCCGGTACAACGCTGACTGGTCGATCCGTGGGCTGATCGTTCTCACTGGCGTCTACATCGCCTGGATCGTCTTCTCCATGCTTCTCCCACCGGTGGTGACGCTGCCGGTCGGCGGTGGCGTCCACGGCCTCGCGGTGGCCGGCGCGATCGCGCTCGGGATCGGGTTGCTCGTCTATCCGGAATGGTACGTCATCGACGTGACTGGGGCGATCATGGGCGCGGGCGCGGCCGGACTGTTCGGCATCACTTTCGGCGTGTTCCCGGCCCTGGTCCTGTTGTCCATCCTGGCGGTCTACGACGCGATCAGCGTCTACGGCACCGAACACATGCTCTCGCTTGCCTCCGGCGTGATGGATCTGAACGTCCCCGTCGTGTTGGTCGCGCCGACGACGCTCGGCTATTCGTTCATCGACGACGACGGGCCGATGGACGGAGAGCCTTCGGACGAGGACGATTCCGCGGACGACGGATTGTCGACTGCGAACGATCCCGCGGACGACGAGATGGCCACCGGAGTTGACGGATCACATGGCGCCGACGAGGAGGGAGATCCGATCGAGGAACGGGACGCCCTGTTCATCGGCCTCGGCGACGCCGTCGTCCCCACAGTACTGGTCGCGTCGGCGGCCTTCTTCGCGCCGGCCTCGATCCCGACGATCGGCGTGGGTGGGTTCAGCACCGCACTCCCGGCGGTCACGGCGATGATCGGGACCTTCGTCGGGTTGGCGATCCTGTTGTGGATGGTCCTGAAAGGGCGGGCTCACGCCGGTCTCCCGCTGTTGAACAGTGGCGTGATCGCTGGGTATCTCGTCGGCGCGCTGGCGAGCGGATTGTCGATCGTCGAGGCGCTCGGTCTCGCGCCGTACCTCTGATTACATCGCCTCGCTGGCGGGCGCGAACGTAATGGTCTCGCCGAGTTCCGATTCTCGCGCCCGCTCGTAGAGCATCCCGGCCGCGGCGACCGTCTCGATAGCCGTCCCACCGCTGTCGAAGACGGTGATCTCGTCGTCGCCCGTCCGGCCCGGTGCGTTCCCGGCAACGACGTCGCCGAGTTCGGCATGGACGTGATCGTCGCCGACCGCTCCTTCTTCCCTTGCAAGCATGAACGCTCCGGCGTCCTGTTCGAGGCGGGCACGCAGATCAGGCACGTACGTCGATCGGGCGACCGTCCGCGCATCGATCTCGCGTTTCTCGGGATGATACTGGCCCATCGCCGTGACGTGGGTCCCCGGCTCCAGCCACTCACCGTCAAAGACGGGTTCGCTCGCCTGTGTCGCCGTGATCACGATATCCGAGTCGGTTACTGCCTGCTCTGGTTCTTCGACCGCCGTCACGGTCGCGTCGAGACGACCGTTCATCTCTTCGGCGAAGGATCGGCGGTGGTCAGGTGTCGGAGAGTAGACGGACACGTGATCGAGATCACGGACTGTCACGACTGCTCGCAGCTGGCCCCGCGCCTGGGAGCCACTGCCGAACAGTCCAACTCGCGAGGCGTCATTGCGAGCGAGCGCATCGACGCCGACGGCACCGACGGCACCCGTCTTGAGGGGGTTCAGACTCGCGCCGTCGAAGACGGCCAGGGGATCGCCGGACTCGGCGTCGAACACTGGCAGGACGAAGTGGGCGTCCCGCTCACCGAAGCCCGCGGCGTAGGTGTACCCGCCCATCACGCCCGTTTCGGGCAGGATCGCCAGGTATCCCGTGAGCATTCCGGGCGGATCGTCGGCCTCCAGCGTCGTTCGCGGTTCGGCGGGGGCACCGTCGCCTCGCTGCCGGTATCCTTCTCGGACAGCGTCGACGTACTCAGCGGGCGTCGCCAGCCCTGCAACTCCATCGCTCGTCAGAAAGGTTGTCTCGGTCGCGGTCATGGATGTCCAAGGAATGGGCGATAGTTATTGACTCTTCCTCCGTTACTCCCCACAAGCACTCCAGCTTTGGGTCATCAGTGGTTTCCCTTCCTGTTGCTGAAACTGAGGATGTAGTGTCTTCGGTAGCATGTCGAACTCGGAATCACCGAGGAACCAGCGTGGGGTGTCAACGCCGAGCGCGTCACGTGTGACGCACATCGCCGTCTCCTCATCGACCTTCTTCGCCGGAGTGAACGCTGCTGCGACCGGAATGTCGTGTGCCGCGGTGACGACACAGCAACCGTAGTCGTAGTAGTAGTCGTCTTCTGTGTGATCGTCGTTCCAGTCGGCGTCCTCGTCACGCTGATCAACCGGGATATCTGTCCCCTCGACCGCAACCCCCCACACCGCATGAAGAATGCCCTCTACCTCGCTTGTGGCGGCTGGACGGGCCGGCCTAAGCCCGACGTCACCCCGCGAAGGGATCGTCGGGTTATCTCGCCCCGTACAACCGGGAGGGTGGGTCGGTGGGACGGCACTCGTTAGAGCGAAATCGGGCTACTGGAGAAAGGCAGGTACAGCCGCTTTAGGTCCGTGAAACCCACTCTTAAGGGTAGAACCTAAACAAAAACTGGGACGCCCGGAGCGGGATTTGAACCCGTTGCGAGACGGTCGCTCACTCCGTTCGCGCTGCGTCTCGCGTGATTCAAATCCCTCGTGAGCGCACACAGCAATTCGGATGCTCGCGACACGCTCGGGCGGTCGCTCACAGAGTTGAATTCAGAGAAGCGCCCGGAGCGGGATTTGAACCCGCGTCACGACCGTGACAGGGTCGTATGATGGGCCACTACACCATCCGGGCTTGCTACACCCCATCGTATCCCGGTGCCAGTATTAAGACTTTCCAAACGGACCCGGGCTGTCGGTCACTCCCGTGGGGTGATCTGTCGTGTTTGCAGGGATCGGCAAAAGTATCGATCGTCCATCCTCCTGACGTGGCTTGCTGTCTGAGTTTCCGGCCGAGAGTGTATCCCCCGATCAGAACACCTTTATCCCTGGTTTGCGTACCCACGGGTACTGTTCGCCCGCTCGTCAATAGCTGTTGCGCGCGGCTTTGATAAGCGTTAAATGCGTCCCGCAAGTAAACTCCTGTAGTATCTCGTGACAGCCACCTTCTCCAGCCCGGCAAACCCACGCACACACACATGGTAGACGTAAGCCAACACGAATTCGTCCCGGAACACACCGTCCTCGAGGACGAAGAACTCGAGGACGTGCTCGCTGAGTACGACATCAAACGGACGGACCTGCCGAAGATCAAACGCGCCGATCCGGCGTTGCCCGACGACGCCGAGGTCGGTGACGTGGTCAAGATCGTCCGTGATTCACGAACAACCGACACCGCCGTGGTGTATCGACTCGTCGTTACATAACATGGAAACGGAAGACCGCCGCGCAATCTCGCGCGAATACTTCTCGAGGGATCGACTCGCCGAACACCACTTCCGGTCGTTCAACGCCTTCCTCGACCGGGGCATGCAGGAGGTCGTCGACGAGAAGGCGACCATCGACACCGACATCGGCGACAAGGAGGGTGAAGAGCCCGTCTGGGTCGAACTCGGCGATGTCCGAATAGTGACTCCACGGGTTCGAGAGGCCGACGGCAGCGAGGAACTGCTGTACCCCCAGGAGGCTCGCCTCCGGAACATCACCTACGCCGCACCCGTCTTCATGGAGATGGCGATCGTCAAGGGCGGCGAGGAAGAGGAAGAGCGGGTCGTCGACCAGACCGAGACCAAGGTCGGTCGCATGCCGATCATGGTCGGCTCGAACAAGTGTAACATCGCCGGGTTCACCGACGAGGAACTCATCGACATCGGTGAGGACCCCGCCGACCCCGGCGGCTACTTCATCGTCAACGGCTCCGAACGCGTGTTGATGACCAGCGAGGACCTCGCGCCGAACAAGATCCTCGCGGAGTACGATTCGAAGTACGGCGACGAGATCCAGGTCGCCAAGACCTTCAGTCAGCGTCGTGGCTATCGCGCACTGGTATTGACCGAACGTACCCGTGACGGCCTGCTCGAAGTGTCGTTCCCCAGCGTTTCGGGATCGGTCAACTTCGTTACGCTCGTGCGGGCACTCGGTCTCGAAAGCGACGAGGAGATTGTCCACCGGGTTAGCGACGACCCGGAGATCGTGAAGTTCATGCTGGAGAACTTAGAGGCCGCCGAGGTCCAGTCCCAGGAAGGGGCCATCGAGGCGCTGGGCAAGCGCGTCGCCTCCGGCCAGGGCAAGAACTACCAGCTCAAACGGGCCAACTACGTCATCGACCGGTATCTCCTGCCGCACCTCCACGAGGAGGGCATCGACGAGGAGGAGGTTCGGATCAACAAGGCCTACTACCTCTGTCGGATGGCCGAGGCGTGTTTCGAACTCGCCCTCGACCGTCGGGAGAGCGACGACAAGGACCACTACGCCAACAAGCGTCTGAAAGTCTCGGGGGACCTGATGCGGGACCTCTTCCGGACGGCGCTGAACAAGCTGGCACGCGACGTGAAGTACCAGCTCGAACGCGCAAACATGCGCAACCGTCAGCTGTCGGTTTCGACGGTCGTCCGGTCGGACGTGCTGACCGAACGGCTCGAACACCCGCTGGCGACCGGCAACTGGGTCGGCGGCCGTTCTGGTGTCTCACAACTGGTCGACCGAACCGACTACATGGGTGTGCTGAGCCACCTTCGACGCCTGCGATCGCCGCTCAGTCGCAGCCAGCCTCACTTCGAGGCGCGGGACCTCCACGCCACGCAATGGGGACGGATCTGTCCCTCCGAGACGCCGGAGGGACCCAATTGTGGGCTGGTGAAGAACTTCGCGCAGGCGATGGAACTTTCCCAGCACGTCGAGGACGAACGCGATCTGAAACACACGCTCGCCGAGATGGGGGTACAGGGCATCCCCGCTATCGAAACAGGCGCACAACAGCCCGCCGACGATTAACATGAGTCAGGGACGCGAAGCCAAAGTCTACGTCAACGGAAGTCTCGTCGGGACCCATCCCGAACCGGAACAGCTCGCCGATCAGGTCAGAGAGGCCCGCCGCCGCGGCGAGGTCAGTGAGATGGTCAACGTCTCAGTGAAAGACCGGACCGAAGAAGTCATCATCAACGCCGACGCCGGCCGGGCCCGTCGCCCGCTATTGGTCGTCCGGGACGGCGAGCCGCTCGTCTCCGACGAGGAGATAGTGGCCGTCCAGGAGGGCGACCTCTCCTTCGAGGACCTCGTCGATCGCGGCTACGTCGAGTTCATCGATGCCGAGGAGGAGGAGGACATCTACGTCGCTGTCGACTCCGATGAACTCTCCGAGGAACACACTCACCTCGAGGTCGATCCACAGCTTATCTTCGGAATCGGCGCGGGGATGATCCCCTACCCCGAGCACAACGCCAGCCCGCGGATTACGATGGGGTCGGGGATGATCAAGCAGAGCCTGGGGCTGCCGAGTGCGAACTACCGGGTCCGTCCGGACACGCGCCAGCACCTGCTGCACTACCCCCAGCTATCGATGGTCAAGACCCAGACCACCGAACAGATCGGTTACGACGACCGGCCCGCGGCCCAGAATTTCACGGTCGCGGTCATGTCCTACGAGGGGTTCAATATCGAGGACGCACTCGTCATGAACGAGGGGTCGGTCGAGCGTGCGCTCGCGCGCTCGCACTTCTTCCGGACCTACGAGGGAGAGGAACGCCGCTACCCTGGCGGCCAGGAGGATCGCTTCGAGATCCCGGACGACGAGGTCCGTGGCGCCCGTGGCGAGGACGCTTATACCCACCTCGACGAGGACGGCCTGGTCAACCCCGAGACGAAAGTCGACGAGAACGCCGTCCTGCTCGGGAAGACCTCGCCGCCGCGGTTCCTCGAAGAGCCGGACGACATGGGCGGCCTCAGCCCACAGAAACGTCGCGAGACCAGTGTCACCATGCGCTCGGGAGAGAGCGGCGTGGTCGACACCGTCACCCTCATGGAGGGTGAGGACGGCTCGAAGCTCTCGAAGGTCAAGGTACGGGACGAACGCATCCCCGAACTGGGCGACAAGTTCGCCTCACGACACGGTCAGAAGGGGGTCGTCGGTCACATCGCCCCCCAGGAGGACATGCCCTTCACTGAGGAGGGTGTTGTCCCTGATCTGATCCTCAACCCGCACGCACTGCCCTCCCGGATGACCGTCGGGCACATCCTGGAGATGATCGGCGGCAAGGTCGGCGCCCTGGAGGGTCGTCGCGTCGACGGTACCGCCTTCACCGGCGAGGACGAGGAGGACCTCCGGGACTCCCTGGAGGAACACGGGTTCAAGTCCTCTGGCAAGGAGGTCATGTACTCGGGCATCACCGGCGAGAAGATCGAGGCCGAGATCTTCGTCGGGACCATCTTCTATCAGAAACTCTACCACATGGTCTCGAACAAGATCCACGCCCGCTCACGTGGTCCGGTACAGGTGCTGACCCGACAGCCGACCGAGGGCCGCGCCCGCGAGGGCGGCCTCCGGATCGGCGAGATGGAACGGGACGTGTTTATCGGACACGGTGCTGCTTTGACTCTCAAGGAGCGCCTGCTCGACGAATCCGACCAGGAGTGGATCAACGTCTGCGGACAGTGTGGCATGACCGCCGTCGAGAACGTCGATCAACGCCGCGTCTACTGTCCGAACTGCGAGGAGGAGACCGACGTCCACGAGGTCGAGATGAGTTACGCGTTCAAACTCCTCTTAGACGAGATGAAGGCCCTGGGAATCGCTCCGCGGATCGAACTGGAGGACGCAGTCTAGCATGTCGACAGGACAATCACCCAAGGCGATCGGGGAGATCAGCTTCGGGCTGATGGATCCCGAGGAGTACCGGGAGATGAGCGCGACGAAGGTAATCACCGCCGACACCTACGACGACGACGGGTTCCCGATCGACATGGGACTGATGGACCCTCGGCTGGGCGTGATCGATCCCGGTCTGGAGTGTAAGACGTGCGGTAAGCATTCAGGGGCCTGTAATGGCCACTTCGGGCACATCGAACTCGCCGCGCCCGTGATCCACGTCGGGTTCTCGAAGCTCATCCGGCGACTGCTCCGTGGCACCTGCCGGGAGTGTTCGCGGTTGACCGCCGTCGACGCCTCGAAGTTCACCGACGGCGATGGCAACGTCGATCTGGAGGCGGCCGAGGCTGCCGCCGAGGAGAAAAAACGCGAGTTCCGTCAGCAACTCCGGCGGACACGCGAACTCGGTGACGACTTAGACGACGTGTTGAAGTCGGCCATCAGGCAGGCCCGCTCGGCCAGCCGGTGTCCCTACTGTGGGGCCAAGCAATTCGACATCAAACACGAGAAACCGACGACCTACTACGAGATCATCGAGGTGCCCCACCCGGAGATCGAGGAGCGACTCAGCATGGCGATGGACCCGCCGGAGGGCGAACCCGTCACGCCGGACGAACTCGCAGAGGCCATCGACGACGCGTTCGATGCCGCTCGTATCCGGGAGCTGCTCTCGGGGACCTACCGGCCCGACCGAAACGACATCTCCGCGTTACAGGAGATCGGTAAGGCCCTGAATCGGTTCAACGATCTCGAGGAGCACTTAGGCGAGCAACTGGACATCGAGAGTACCCGCTCGTACTTGCTCGATGAGGACATGGACAAGCTGATGCCCTCAGACATCCGGGACTGGTTCGAGGAGATTCCCGACGAGGATGTCGGAGCTATCGGGATCAACCCCGAACGCTCCCGGCCGGAGTGGATGATCCTCACGGTGCTGCCGGTCCCGCCGGTCACCGCGCGGCCGTCGATTACGCTCGACAACGGCCAGCGTAGCGAGGACGATCTCACCCACAAGCTGGTCGACATCATCAGGATTAACCAGCGGTTCATGGAGAATCGCGAAGCCGGCGCCCCCCAGTTGATCATCGAGGACCTCTGGGAACTGCTGCAGTACCACGTCACCACGTTCATGGACAACGAGATTAGCGGGACGCCGCCGGCCCGCCATCGCTCGGGGCGGCCGCTGAAGACGCTCTCCCAGCGCCTGAAAGGCAAGGAGGGACGCTTCCGTGGGTCGTTGTCCGGGAAACGTGTCAACTTCTCCGCCCGGACGGTCATCTCGCCGGACCCCACCCTCTCGCTGAACGAGGTCGGCGTCCCCGACCGAGTCGCCAGTGAGATGACCCAGACGATGAACGTCAACGAGCGGAATCTCGACGAGGCTCGCCAGTACGTCGCCAACGGGCCCGAGGCACATCCGGGTGCCAACTACGTTCGCCGGCCCGACGGCCGCCGACTGAAAGTCACCGAGAAGAACTGCGAGGAACTCGCCGAGAAAGTCGAACCTGGCTGGGAGGTCGCACGACACCTCGTCGACGGCGACATAATCATCTTCAACCGCCAGCCCTCGCTCCACCGGATGTCCATCATGGCCCACGAGGTCGTGGTGATGCCCTACAAGACCTTCCGGTTGAACACCGTCGTCTGCCCGCCCTATAACGCCGACTTCGACGGCGACGAGATGAACATGCACGCCCTCCAGAACGAGGAGGCCCGTGCGGAGGCCCGCGTGCTGATGCGCGTCCAGGAGCAGATGCTCAGCCCGCGCTTTGGCGAGAACATCGTCGGTGCGATCCAGGACCACGTTACCGCGATGTACCTGCTGACCCACCAGAACCCCACGTTCAACGAGACACAGGCCCTGGACCTGTTGCGGGCGACCAGCGTCGACGAGCTCCCGGAGCCGGACGGTCAGGAGAACGGCCAGGCCTACTGGACCGGCCGATCGATCTTCTCGGAACTGCTTCCGGACGATCTGGACCTGGAATTCACGAGCGAGGCCGGTGACGATGTCCTCATCGAGGACGGCCAGCTCGTCGAGGGAACGATCGACGACAGCGCAGTCGGTGCCTTCGGCGGCGACATCGTCGACACGATCGCGAAGGTCTACGACAAGACGCGTGCGCGGATCTTCATCAACGAAGTCTCGACACTGGCGGTCCGGACGATCATGCACTTCGGGTTCTCGATCGGGATCGACGACGAGTCGATCCCGCCCGCGGCCGTCGAGCAGGTCGACGAAGCCATTGACAACGCCTACGAACGCGTCCAGGAACTTATCGACACCTACGAGCAGGGCGATCTCGAATCGCTGCCCGGCCGAACTGTCGATGAGACCCTGGAGATGAAGATCATGCAGACGCTCGGCCAGGCCCGTGACAGCGCGGGTGACATCGCCGAGGACCACTTCGGCGAGGAGAACCCGGCAGTCGTGATGGCCGACTCCGGTGCCCGTGGGTCGATGCTGAACCTGACCCAGATGGCCGGCTGTGTCGGCCAGCAGGCAGTCCGCGGCGAGCGGATTAACCGTGGCTATGAAGACCGGACGCTCAGCCACTTCAAACCGAACGACCTCTCGGCGGATGCTCACGGCTTCGTCGAGCACTCCTATCGGGAGGGTCTGGATCCCAAGGAGTTCTTCTTCCACGCCATGGGTGGCCGGGAGGGGCTGGTCGACACGGCCGTCCGGACCTCCAAGTCCGGATACCTCCAGCGACGGCTCATCAACGCTCTCTCGGAACTGGAGACCCAGTACGACGGCACCGTCAGGGACACCGGCGACGACATCGTCCAGTTCGAGTTCGGCGAGGACGGCACCTCGCCGGTGAACGTCTCCTCGAGTGAGGATCACGACATCGACGTCGAGGCGATCGCCGACCGCATCGTCGACGCCGAGTTCGAAGACGACGAGGAGAAGATGGAGTTCCTCGGTCGGGAAGCCCGGCCGACGAACATCTCCGAACACGCCGACGAGCGCTGGCTCGCGGAGGGTGACGACTGATGAGTCAGGAATTTACCGAGTACGACCCGACGAACCGCTTTGACGCCGTCGACACTGATGTCGCTGCGGTCGTCGAGGACACCGACCTGCCCCGGCGGCTGAAAACCCGCGTCTACGAGACGATCGAGGATCGCGACGGCGTCACCGTCGAACAGGCCGACGAGATCGCGACGGCTGTCGAGTCGCGCTACCTCGACACGCGTGTCGATCCCCTCGATCCGGTCGGGACGGTCTCGGCGCAGTCGATCGGGGAACCCGGAACGCAGATGACGATGAACACGTTCCACTACGCGGGCGTCGCCGAGATCGACGTCACGCAGGGACTGCCGCGGCTCATCGAGCTGGTCGACGCCCGCAAGGAGCCCGACACGCCGATGATGACCGTCCATCTGGAGGACGAGTACGCCACCGAGCGCGAGCGCGCCCACGAGGTCGTCTGGAAGATCGAGGCGACGCGGATCCTCGCGCTGGGGGACGTCTCGACGAACGTCGCGGATATGCTCGTCCAGATCGACCTCAATCCCGACACCCTCGAGGAACGGTGGCCGACCGCCGACAGCGTCGACGCAGTCGCCGAGGAAATCGCGGGGATCATCGAGACTCAACTGGGCGTCGAGACCCAGCGCAAGGAGACACTCATCCAGTTCGGCCCCGAGGAGCCGTCCTACCGGGATCTCCTCCAACTGGTCGAGGAGCTCCGGGAGATCGTCTTCAAGGGGATCGAAGACATCTCACGGGTCGTCATCCGCAAGGAGGAACTCGAGGAGGGCCGCGAGGAGTTCGTCCTCTATACGGAGGGGTCGGCCTTCGGTGATGTCCTCGGTATCGAGGGCGTCGACGCCTCGCGGACGACCTGCAACAACATCCACGAGATTTACAGCAATCTCGGCGTCGAGGCCGCCCGCGAGGCCATCATCGACGAGACGATGAACACTCTCGAAGAACAGGGCTTAGACGACGTGAACATCCGCCACCTGATGCTCGTCGCGGACATCATGACCAACCGCGGGGTCATCGAGTCCATCGGCCGACACGGCATCTCCGGCAGCAAAGACTCCGTGCTGGCACGGGCGGCCTTCGAAGTCACCGTTTCCCACCTGTTGGATGCCGCGGTCCACGGAGAGATCGACGATCTCAACGGCGTCACGGAGAACGTCATCGTCGGGAAGCCGATCAAACTCGGCACCGGTGATGTCGACCTCCGGATGGGTAGTCACACCGCCGACTGACGCATGACGATCTCGCTTTCGGATGCCGAACGGCAGGCCATCGCGCTGGTCGAGAGCGTCGCCGACGTGACGGTCCGTGACTGTCTGTTCGACGACGACCACGATCGCGTCGCCTTCGTCGTCGCGGCTGGTGAAATCGGGAAGGCGATTGGCAAGGACGGACAGACAGTCGAACGGATCGAAGAACGCATCGGCCGTGACGTCACACTCCTCGAGGACGCGCCCACGCCCGAGGACTTCGTCGCCAACGCCCTCGCGCCGGCGGCCGTCCACGATGTGACCATCGAGGACGGCCCGGATGGCCCCGTCGCCGTCGCGGATGTCGACGAGCGCGATATCGGCGCTGCCATCGGCGCGGACGGCCGACGGATCGAACTCGCGCGCGAACTCGCAGCCCGACATTTCGATATCGACGACATCGAACTGGTCGAGACGTAACCGAACTATCTCTCGGATTGGTGTCGTCTGTCGGACTCGACGACCTCACTGCTGTCAGAAGAACTGGTCACTTGCTGAACTGCGGTGCTGAACGAGGTCGACGTCGAGTGTGGAGCTTTCGAAATCGATGCACGCTTTATCGGGCGAACCGACCGGCAAGTACGATCGATGACTGATGATTTCTCGGATCGGTCGGTGGCCGAGCACCAGCGTGTCTTCGACAAAATTTGGTCCCAGAACCCGGATCGGCAGAACTGGGCCTCTTCGTCCTGGTGGTTCTTTCTGTTGTTCCCCGAGGGCGAGGCGGGATACGGCCCACGACAGCTCATGTTCTCGATCGCTGCCTGTGTGGGAGACCAGTGTCGGGTCAACGGGCTTTCGGCACAGGGAATGGATCTGGACCGGCCCGTTTCTGCGGGTGTCGACCGGTTCAACGCCACGACGGTCGGATGGGCCGGCGACGACGACCAGATCCACGATCATATCGTCAGGCAGCCAGCCGAGGCAGTTCTCTCTCAGGAGGACCAGCGTCTCGAAGCCTGGGCAGAAGACGAAGACGGCACCAGACGCGGGAGCGAGATGACTGCCCTCTCGGATAGACCCATCGGACTGGAAGCAGAGGTTCTCGGCGAGGACGTCGAGGCGGAGTTCGAGGCGTGGAGTGCACTCGACTCGAAGATGACTGCCCCGCATCACTCACTGGACATCGATACACCGCTGGGTGGTGTCGAGGTCGTCGCGTTGCGGCAGATGGATTTCGAGGGACGGTTCGATCTCCCCGACGGGGAAGAGACACTGTCCGGTTCGTGTTACTTCCAGCGCGTGTGTTTCGACATGCCGCTGTTCCCCTGGAAGTGGATCTGGGCCATCTTCCCGGACGGCACGTCGTTTTCCACAATGGTCCCGTTCGTCGGTCCGCAACTGTTCAGACGGGGATACAAGTTCTTCTCCTCGAACCGACTCGAACGGCTGACGATCCCGCTCAGACAGTCCGGATTCTGGCACTGGGGATCCGGCGGCCACGTCGAGTTCGATCGGGTCACGATCGAACCATTGGTGGATACCGGTGCACATCCTGACTTCGACGTTCGTGTCGAGAACGACGACGGCGATTACGTGAGTTTCGTCGCCCGGACCTACGGCCACGCGCGCAACTGGCTCGAACGCGAGCGACTCGGTGGCCAGGTAGCGTCTCACTGGAGTTACAACGAGTTCATGTTTCGCATGGCTGGACTTGCAGGTCGCGTCGACGGGCGAAATCTCGATGAAGCGTCGCTGGGTCCCGGATTCGGAACACTGGAATACAGTACCGGTCTGGGGTTGTGAAATACCAGCTCGCAGACAGTAAATCACTCGAAAGACGACGTGTTTCGCCGATCAATCCTGCCTGCCGCCGTCGGCAGCAGCGTCTTGGCCATTTGCTGTGTCAACGCCGGTGTGTAACTCTATATCATCGAGTTGAAACTGGGCGACGGCGTCGCGCAATTCGCCGGAACGGTCCGACAGCGACTGGATCTGTTCGCTGACTTCCGTGATCGAGGCGGTCTGTTCCTCGGCGGCGGCCGAGACCGACTCGGCCTCGCGGGCCGTCTGTTCGCTGATCGACCCGACTTCGTCCATCATCGCTACGACCTCCTCGGTCGAGGACGCCTGGTCGTCAGTAGCGTCGTTGATCGACTGGATTCCGACGTTGGCCTCCTCGACTTGCTCGACGAGGTCTTCGAGTACGGAGACGGCGTCCTCGACGGCGTCGATGCCCTCGGTGACGCTGTCGCCGACGTCGTACATGTCCTCGACGACGTGCTCGGTCGTGTCCTGGACCTCCGCGATGCGAGCCTCGATGTCGCCGGTCGCATCGCTGGTCTCCTGGGCCAGTTGCTTGATTTCGTCGGCGACGACGGCGAAGCCCTCGCCGGCCTCGCCCGCGCGGGCGGCCTCGATGGAAGCGTTCAACGCCAGCATGTTCGTCTGATCGGCGATCTCGTCGATCAGACCGGCGATGTCGCCGATCTCGTCCATGGCGCTCTCGAGCCGTTCGACCTCTTCGATGGTCGTTTCGGCCTGCGATTCGACGGCATCCATCTCCGCGAGGGCGTCGGCACCGTACTCGCTGCCAGTCTCGCCGAGGTCGGCCGCCCGCTGGGATTTCTGGGCGACCTCATCGGCCGAGGAGGCAACCTCCTCGATGGCGGCGGAGAGATCAGTCAATTCCTCGGAGGCGTTCTTGACGGTCTCATCCTGACGATCGGCACCCCCGGCGATCTCCTGGACCGATTCGCTGACGTCTTCGCTGACTCGCTGGACTTCGTTTGCGCTCGCTGCGACGTCTTCTGCGGAGCTATCGACGTCCTCGGCGAACGCCCGCACGTCCTCGAGGGTGGTCTGGAGCTGTGCGAGCATCTCGTTCGCGGCGGTGGCGACCTCTGCCATCGCGTCGTTGTCGACGTCCTCGTCCAGGCGCTGGGTGAGGTCGCCTTCGGCTGTTTCGGCCATGACTTTGCTGAATTCGTTGGCCTGTCGTTGGAGGGACTGAGCCATCGCCTCGGCCTCTTTTCTGGACGCCTGGGCCCGTTCCCTGGCAGCCTCGATCTCCTCGATGGACTCCTGGAGGTCTGCTCGCATCGTGTCCAAGGACTCCCCGAGTTCGCCCGGGACGTCTTCCTCGAGAGCCGGATCATCGAAGTCCTGGCGTGCCAGGGCGTCGGCCTGGGAAGCGACTGTCCGTAAATAGTTTGTCGTCTCCCTGAATGCATCTCTGACTTGGCCGACCTCGTCGATACGCCCTTCATCATCGATCTCCACGTCCAGGTTCCCGCTGGCGATTTTGCCCGCGCCCTCGCTGATCGCCTCGATCTTCGGCATGACGTCGCGGCCGACGAACGCCGCCAAGACGCCCAGGCCGAGCAACGCCGTGCCCAACAGGACGATCAGATGCTGTTGGACTGTGCGCTTGAGCGCGTAGGCGTTGGCCGTTGGCACGTGTTTGAGGGCGACCCAGTCGGTTCCTTTGACCGCGGCGAAGGCGAGCAACTCGTCACCGCGATTGATGATGCCACTCGAGATGTTATCACTCCGCCTCAAGACGGTGGCGTTGATCTCGCTGTCGACCTTCGTCAGGGCAGTACTTTCGTTCGACGGTATCATCACCCGTCCCGACGTCGAGACGACCTCAGTCGTCCCGTTGTCGATTACGTTCCGGAACTGTTCGCTGCGCGCATCGAGACTGTATACCATAACGACGGCGCGCGTAAAGCTCTGTGTCGCCCTCCCGAAAGCGATCCGTGACTCGTTGTCGACTGTGTATACCTCCATGGCTCCGGCGTTGTCACGACCGATCCCCTTCAGTCCTAACCCCTCGGATGAGGTCCCCCATCGAAGATTCCGGGACTTGAGCGACGCGTTCTCGAACCGTTTCTCGGTACTCTGGAGGATCTTCTCGGTTGTGGGATTGATATAGTGGATGGCAAGGAGACTATCGCTGGTGGAGAGATTTTCCTGTTGTAAGGCGATTTCGACCGACTGCGACGTCGAATCACTGTCCGCGATCGACGGATTCTTCGAGAGCGATCGGGCTTGCCCGCTCTTCTGTGCCAGCCATTGCTCGACGTTGTCCGCCGTCATTTCCGCCGCAGCCCGTAACTGCTCGTTGCGGTTCTCGGTGAGTTCTGCCGAGACGGTCATCTGGGTGTACACACCCAGCGTGAGCACCAGAATCGAGACGATTACGGCCACGACAAGAAACTTTCGCACGTACCGCTTTCGAATCCTGTTCGGCAACCGTCGTTCGATTGTCCGCCAGGCAGCGCCGAACTTTCCCATCAATGATCTCTGTCACAGTATCTTTCAGGTACTCGCGTAAAGATTATCCCAGCAGTATCAAACAAGATAATTTGATGTCGACAGTTGTCGCTGCCGTCGTTTCCTCGAGACTGCGATGTCCTCTGGTCTGGCGTCGAAAAGAAGACGCTTAAGTAGCTTCACGGGGTATCCACGGTCACTATGGCAAACGGCAAGTACGCCGCACGCAAACTCAAGAAGGACCGCCAGCAACACCGGTGGTCCGACTCGAAGTACGCCCGACGGGAGCGCGGGCTCGGGGCAAAGTCCGATCCTCTCGAGGGTGCCCCCCAGGGTCGCGGCATCGTCTTAGAGAAGGTCGGCATCGAGGCCAAACAGCCCAACTCGGCGATCCGGAAGTGTGTCCGGGTCCAGTTGATCAAGAACGGTAAACAGGTCACGGCGTTCTGTCCCGGCGACGGTGCTATCTCGTTCATCGACGAGCACGACGAGGTGACCATCGCGGGTATCGGCGGCGCGAAGGGTCGCGCGATGGGTGACCTCTCCGGGGTCAACTACAAGGTCGAGAAGGTCAACGGTGTCTCGATGATCGAACTCGTCCGCGGCAACGCCGAGAAACCGGTGCGATAACCATGAGTGCCGAGACAGACTCAGAGTCCGAATCCGACGGCGATGGGGGCGCGACTGGTGCGAAACTGTTCGGTCGCTGGTCGACCGACGACATCGAGTTCCAGGATCCTTCGACCGAACGGTACGTCACGATCACGCCCATCGCCCACACGATGGGTCGTCACGCCACCAAACAGTTCCAGAAATCCGAGATCTCCATCGTCGAGCGGTTGATCAACCGTCTCATGCAGACCGACGAGAACACGGGCAAGAAACAGCAAACCACCCGAATGGTCCGGGAGGCCTTCGAGATCGTCCACGAGCGTACCGACGAGAATCCGATCCAGGTGCTCGTCCGTGCGATCGAGAACAGCGCTCCCCGCGAGGAGACTGTCCGACTCAAGTATGGTGGGATCTCCGTCCCCAAGGCCGTCGACATCTCCCCGCAACGGCGCGTCGACCAGGCACTGAAGTTCCTCGCGGAAGGCGTCTACAACGACTCCTTCAAGACGCCGACCGACGCCGAGGAGGCCCTCGCCGGGCAACTGATTGGCGCCGCTAACAACGACGTCTCTACCTACGCCGTCAACCAGAAAGAGGAGAAAGAACGCGTCGCGGCCGCCGCGCGATAACTGTTGTCTCGCTGTTTTCGTCGTTTTGATTCGATCTTCGTTCCGAGTTCCAACACTCACTGATTTACCGACAGTGCAATCACCAGTCGCTATCGGGAGTTTCGAAACCGATCCGCGAAAACCGTCGGATTACTTCGCGCGGTTGCGATCGCTACTGTTGCTCGGACGAGTGTGTTCGGCACCCTTTCCACGGACGTCGAGGCCGCGGTTGCGCTTGCCCGCGCTCGTCAGGCCGCGAAGCGCCCGTTCGGCGTGGTCGTCGTCGCAGATCCAGTTGAGGTCGTCGTCGTTCTCGATCGCGGGGTGGTTCGGATCCACGAGGATCACTTCGAACCACTTCTGGCTGCCGTCCTCGCCGACCCAGTAGGAGTTGAGTACACGGAGGTTGGCGTACTTCTTGGTGACGCGTTCCTCGGCCACCCGTTGGAGGTTCTTCCGGCGAGTGATCCGGGTCACGCCCTGTCGCTTCGAGCGCCGGCCGGCCTTGTGTCGCCGCTTGCGCGCGCTGCCCTTGCGGACGCTTGCGCGCGCAACGACGATTCCCTGTTTGGCTTTATAGCCCAGCGATCGGGCGCGGTCGAGGCGGGTCGGTCGCTCGACGCGCTCGATGGCGCCCTGTTCGCGCCACTCCTGCATGCGTTGCCACTGGAGTTCGGCGAGTTTGCCGTCGTCCGGGTCCTTCCAGGCGTCTCGGATGTGTGAGTAGAAGCTCCGTGCCATGATTTCACCGCGGGCGTTGAGTGGTTCAGCCGCCGAGCGGCCACATCCCGACCTGCGTGGGCAGGTGCCCGCTGGTTGCCCGCCGACCAGCGAGTCATTCAATCTACTTCGTTTGTCCTCTTAAGGAATTCGAACTCGCTTCGGAGAGGACGTCCGGCCATCTCCCTTCTGTTCCAGTTGTACTGCCAGACCTGCCTGTGGTCCGTCTGGGAACCGACCGGAAGCCCCAGCGGTATCCACTGGTATACGTCTGTTTCGAAGAGTTCATCCGTGACATCTATCCTCTCTGGTGGGGCGGGATGATCGTCTCCTTGACAGTCGAAGGGATCGACACGCTTCCGGCGAGGTACGAACGATCTCCGGTCTGCTCGAAGTCGTGTACTCTGGACAGACGCCACACAACCGTCAGCCGATGTTGACTGAACTCTCCGGGCAAGCGTCGATGTTCCTCTGGACGACGGACGGTCGGCGACTGGGGCGCCCAACTCGAAGACATCCAGGCTCGTCGCATCACGCCCGACGCCTCGAATAGCTCCTGTGATTCACGAACTCGGGAGCAGTGTCCCTATCCTATCAAATATACTGACGGTAGTTCGAGACGAGGGCGACATCATCGTCGACATGGAGGGGCCGGGATCGACCGACTGTTGCCCGGCTGAACTTCGAGGGTGGATCGAGCACGCCCGCAATTAACTCTCTGTGGTTCTGTCCCGGTCGATCCACACCAAATCACGCCGCCTACTAATTTATTATAGCGATTATTGGTTTATAGATTCGGCACACACGATTCGTTCGTCGATATCTCTCGCGGGTATGAGAAAACGGGAGCTCACTCCTTCAGACCGCGTCGATCGACTCGAAGCCCCCGTCCGCGATAACGGTGGCGAGGTCGGTGCTGTCCACGTCGTCGACGGCACGGGGGTATTTCCGCTCGAAGTAGCCGAGGACGTTCTCGATGTCGCGATCGAGCAGTTCCCGCGCATTCTCGTGTTCGGTTTCGACCGCCTGGGGCCAGTCGAAGACTGTCACCCCCTGTTCGTGGACGAAGACGTTGTACTCGCTCATGTCCGCGTGGACGTATCCCTCCTTGTAGGCGTTTTGTACTTCTCGGAGGATCAGATCTAGGACGGGACGCACCTGCTCGTCCTCGAGTTTGGTTCGGGAGAGTTCGACCCCGTCCATCCGCTCCATGACGATCGCGTGACGGTTGTGATCGACTGGTCTCGGGACGCTAACCCCAGGGTATAGCTCCTCGAGAACGGTGTACTCGCGTTCCGCCGCTTTTCGGGCCGTATATAGCCAGGAAACGTGTTCGCGGTCGGCCGTGTACTCCCGTTCTCGCATCACTTCCCGGAAGTTCGTATAGCCCTCGCGGTGGTACTTCAGCGCCAGAGGTTTGTAGGACTGGACCTCGTAGACGTCGCTTTCCTTGCCGACGCCGAGACTCGAACCGACCCCCTCGATGCTGTCTCGCTCGGCGAACGTATGTAACGCCAGTGCATCGTACCCCTCGAAGGTAAGCCGAAAGCCCGTATACTGGATCGTCTTCCGCTCTATCAGCCCGCGGTCCTCGCAGCGATCCAGCCGGTAGTCGACGTCCTCGGAAGTCAACCGGGCGTACTCCGGGATCTTCCCGCGCGCGACCCACTCCGAGAAGCGCATCCCCTGCTCGATACCGGACAACAGGTGGAAGTCCTCGGGCTCCAGCTCGGCGAGCACCGGCGCGACGTTCGAGACCATCACCGCTCCGTAGGGGACTCCCGGTCAAAAGCCCGGCGCGTCGGGGTGAAATCCCGGCATTAAAGTGTATATCGATATATCGAACTTCGATAATCGCGATCAGCGTCGGTTGTCGCTGTCGAAGCGATTTTGCCGCCGCCAGCCGAGGGGGAGAGTATGAAAATCGGTGCACACACCTCGATCGCGGGCGGCGTCTCCAACGCGGTCGAAGAACAACTCGAATACGACGGCAACTGTGGACAGATCTTTTCCCATTCCCCGCAGGTCTGGCAGGATCCTTCGATCGAGGAGAGTGAGGCGGCAGCCTTCCGCGAGCGCTCGGCCGAGGCTGACGTCGAGCCCTGGGTGATCCACTCGTCGTATCTGGTGAACCTCTGTACTCCCAAAGACGACCTCCGCGAGAAGTCGATCGACTCCATGCAACAGGAAGTCGAGGCCGCCGATCGCCTCGGCGTCGAGTACGTAAACGTCCACCTCGGTGCGCACACGGGTGCGGGCGTTGAGCAGGGTCTCGACAACGCCGCGAGCGCTTTGGACGAACTTGACGTGCCCGAGGACGTGACCGTCCTCGTCGAATCGGACGCTGGCAGCGGGACGAAACTCGGCGGCGAGTTCGACCATCTGGCCGGGATTTTAGAGCGCAGTGACCAGGATATCGGGATCTGCCTGGACACGGCCCATCTCTTCGCCGCCGGCTACGACCTCTCGACGCCGGACGCTGTTGCGGAAACCGTCGACGAATTCGCGGAACAGGTCGGATTGGATGCCCTGGAGTGTCTCCATCTCAACGACTCGAAACACGCTTGCGGGACGAACAAGGACGAACACGCACACCTCGGCGAGGGTGAAATCGGTGCGGAGGGAATTGCCGCCGTCGTGAACCACCCCAATCTCCGTGAACTGCCGTTCGTTCTGGAGACGCCTACAGAGGACGGTCGCGGGTTCGCCTGGAACGTCGATCGGGCCCGAGAACTGCGTGAGGACTGGTCGTGACCGGACGACGTTCCCGGGATCGACTCCCTTTTCACTCGAAGTGACCATCAGGGGCGTATGCGCCGGTTCGACGCCGAGTATCTCACCCACACGCGCCGTGGCATGTGGGGGGAGTCCCGACAGGCCCTGTCAGCCCTTGACCTCCCGGGACGCGATGAGATACTGGATGTCGGCTGTGGCACGGGCGAACTCACTCGCGTACTTCGCGAGGAGACCGATGGGACAGTCGTCGGCTGTGACGCCGACCCTGAACTCCTCGCACACATCGATCCGCCGATCACCGTCGGCGACGCGTATCGGCTCCCGTTCGACGATGACACGTTCGATCTGGTCGTCTGTCAGGCGCTGTTGGTCAACCTCCTCGAACCGGTCGCGGCCATAGAGGAGTTCGCTCGCGTTGCCAGCGACGCTGTCGCGGTGATCGAACCGGACAACGACGATGTCACAGTGCGGTCGACCGTCGACACGGAGTCGGCCCTGGCACGGAAGGCGCGGCGCCACTATTTCGAAGGCGTCGAGACGGACACCGCTCTCGGCTCGTCGCTCCGACCGTTACTGGAGGCTGCGAGCCTGCAGTCGGTCGATGTCTCCCGGTACGATCACGAGCGGACAGTCACGCAGCCGTATTCGACGGCGGATTTAGAGGCCGCGCGTCGGAAAGCCAGCGGCGGGGGACTGGCTGCCGATCGGGAGACGATGCTCGCCGGCGGGCTCTCGGCGGCCGACTACGACGACCTCCGGGCCGACTGGCGCGAGATGGGACGGACCGTCATCGAGCAGATGCGGGACGGTACCTACGAACGAACCGAGACGGTCCCGTTCTACGTCGCGATCGGACGGACGTGATCTCTCAGAGCACGTCACCCCGGACGGTGGTTCCATCCTGGCGCTCGCGACGGTCGTTCACCGTCTCGGCCGCCGCGGTGGCTTCGTTTTCGTCGGCACCGAGTTGTTCCAACGCGCCGACCAGTGTCGGGAAGACATACTCGCCCGCCCGGAGTTTCTCGAAGGCCTCGGCCGAGCGTCGGCCGTCGATCCACAGGCAAACGCCGCGGGGATCGAGGACGTGTTCGTAGTCCTCCCGCGCGAGCGACCCCTCCAGTCGGCGGGTGACGTTGTCCTCGAAGGAGGCGTTACAGACCTCGAGGTGGATCGACTCGCCCTCGGCGAGGAGGTGCTCGGCGAGACACTTCTCGGGCGCGACGTGCCCACTGGGGTTCGCTGTGACGAATTCGGGGTGCTCGCGGGCCCACTCGGTTCGGACCGTCTCGCCGACCCCTTCGACACCCAGTTCCGAATCGAGCGTCTGTGCTTCGTCGGTCGCCTGGCCGAACAGGAGGTCTTTCGTGAGGTAGACGTCTAGGCGCTCGACGGGATCCACTCCGAGAGCCAGGTCGCCGTAGACCCAGATCTCCCTGACGGGGACGGGCATCGTCTCGCGATCGACGGTCTCGACGAGTTCTTCGAGCCGGTCGACCGCCGTCTCGCGGTCGAGTTCGGTCATCGTCGTCGATTGAGGGTCGACGGACAAAACGGTTGCCCGACCGGCGGCAGTGGTCTCGACGCGATGTCGGGAGCGAAATCCATACCCGCCTCGATCGGCTACCGGACGTCGATGGATTGCGATCGGTGCGGTGAGCCAGCGGTCATGCACGCGGCCTACTCCGGGGCGCACCTCTGTGAAACACATTTCCGGCGGTCCGTCGAGAAACGCGTCCGGCGGCGCATCCGGGAGGACGGTCTCGTCCCCGAGGCCGCCACGCCCGAGAAGCCAGTGACCTGGCTGATCGGGCTGTCGGGCGGGAAAGACAGTGTCGCCCTCGCGCAGATCCTCGCGGAGACCTTCGCCGAGGACCCCCGGATCGAACTGTTCGCACTTTCGATCCACGAAGGGATCGAAGGCTATCGTGACGAGAGTCTGGCAGCGGCCGAGGACTTAACGTCCGAT
Organism: Halorhabdus amylolytica; assembly: GCF_004944975.1. GTDB lineage: Archaea > Halobacteriota > Halobacteria > Halobacteriales > Haloarculaceae > Halorhabdus > Halorhabdus amylolytica. Next base: position 424,100 of record NZ_SPQG01000001.1, on the reverse strand, counting down.
CTGGAGATCCACCACGAAACGGTGAGCTATGCCGAGGAGTTCGACGTTCGGATGGACGAGGTCGTCGAAGACGATCCCGAGAGTATGGCTGCGTGTGCCTACTGTGGCGTGTTCCGCCGTGATCTCCTCTCGGCATACGCCGAGGAGGACGACGCCGACCTCCTGTTAACCGGGCACAACCTCGACGACGAGGCCGAGACCGCGATGATGAACTTCCTGGAGGGCGATGTCGAGCAGATGGCCAAACACTTCGACGCCAGCCTCGGCCCACTTCCCGAGCGGACGCTGACCGATCGTCACGTCCCCCGCGCCAAGCCGCTCCGGGACGTCCCCGAGAAAGAGGTCGCGCTGTACGCTCGACTTCGTGACCTCCCGGCCCACATCACGGAGTGTCCCCATGCGTCGGAGTCCTTCCGGGGGAAAATTCAGTCGCTGCTGTACGAACTCGAAGAGAGTCATCCGGGGACGCGCCATTCGATCATGGCCGGGTACGAGCGATTGGCCCGCCAGGCGTCTCGGAGTGTCGACCGCGACCGTTCGTATACGTCCTGTGACACCTGTGGTGCGCCGACGACTGGCGGTCGTTGCCGGAAGTGCCAGTTGCTGGACGCGCTGGACGCTTGACGACAAAGAAAAGCGGAACGGCGTTCAGTCCGTCCGAACGACGTCGAGTCCGTTGTTCTTCTCGACCGCGTCTCGACCGCCGTCAGTCTCGCCGAAGCTCCGTCCGCCGGAACTCGAACTCCCGCCGAAGTCGCTGTCCACGTTGCTGGCGGCGTCGAAGGCGCTGTCGTCGATGTCCTCGCCGTCGATCGCGGCCCGGGACTTGTTGGCCTGCTTCTGGGTCGTCGGACCCAGGACCTGCGCCGACTGGACGCCGGTCATGATCGCCATGACGCGGACTTTGCCCTTGTACTCCTCCTCGATGCGGGCACCCCAGATGACGTTGGCGTTGGCCTCCAGGCGGTCGGTGATGTTACTCGCGATCCCCTCGGCCTCGTCGAGCGTCAGGTCGGGGCCGCCCGTGATGTGGACTAGGCCGCCGCTTGCGCCGCGGTAGTCGACGTCCAGCAGCGGGTGGTTCATCGCGTCGCTCACGACCTCCTGGGTCTTGTTCTTGTCCTGGGTCTCGCCGACGAGCATCACCGCGACGCCGCCCTGGTTCATGATCGCGGACATGTCCGCGTAGTCCAGGTTGATCAGCGACGGCTGGGTGATCGTCTCGGAGATCCCCTTGACCGTCTCGGCGATGATCTGGTCCATCACCGAGAAGGCTTTCCCGATCGGTAGGTTCGGGACGTAATCCAGCAGGCGGTTGTTGTCCAGGACGATGATCGAGTCGGCCTCGTTGCGCAGGTTTTCGAGACCCTCTTCGGCCTTGACCGTCCGCGCCCGCTCTACGTTGAACGGCGTCGAGACCATGCCGACGACGATCGCACCCTGCTCCTTGGCGATCTTCGAGACGACGGGGGCCGCGCCGGTCCCGGTCCCGCCGCCCATGCCTGCCGTCACGAACACGAGGTCGGCGTCGCCCAGCACTTCCTTGATCGTGCCCTGGGCCATTTCGGTGGCGCGCTCGCCCATCGAGGGATCGCCGCCCGCCCCGAGTCCGTTGGTGAGGGATTTGCCGACAAGGATCTTCGTGTCGGCCTCGATCATCTTGAGGTGCTGCTTGTCGGTATTCAGCGCGATCGTGTCGGCGCCTTCGACGCCGATGTTGTACAGCCGATTGACGGTGTTGTTACCGGCACCGCCACAGCCGACGATCACGATACGCGGATCGCCGAACTCGTCGTCGTCGGCGTCCATCTCGCGCTGTTCCTCCTCCTCGTGTTTCAGGGCCGAGTTGACTATGTCCTGCATGGTCTACACCTTCGCCCAGGTGCGACGCTTGCGTTTCTCGGACGGTCGCTCCTTGCCCGTGTCCTGTTCGGCGAGCATCTCCCGGACGGCCGACCGGATCGCCTCGCTCCGGTTGGGGTACTCCCCCGTCTCGACCATTTGCTCGACCTCCTCGATCTGTTGCTTCGGAATCCGTAGTGTCACACGCTCCATGTTTTATCGTTCCCCTTTGGGTAAGACGGACGCGGCGGGTCGCCCGCTCGTCTTACACCGATGAACCGCCAGACGGCGGCCGGTGGCACCCGGTGCGCCACGGTGTAAGACGATCCCGTCTTACGCATTACCGTACCACAGAGTGAGGCATTATAAAGCTTTCCCTGAGTGTAAGACACTAGCGGGTGAAGTGGCGTAAACACCACGGAGAGGTACGTTTACGCGCCGATTACTGATCGAGCACGTCGGCGGCAGCCGTCCGACGCCCACAGCTCGGGCAGAACGCCCAGTCCGACCGGAGTTCATCGCCGCACTCACAGAAAACACGGTGGGAGGCTTTTTCCCCGCAGTTGGGGCAGTAGACGTGTTCTGCCGAGACGGTCTCGCCGCACTTCGCGCAGGTCCGGTCCTCGCTGGCGTCCCGTTCTCCGGGAGTGGCGGTTCGTGCGTCGGCTCCGGCGTCGGTCGTCCCTTCGGGTGTCACGACGGCGTCGGCGAGCGAGAGGGTGACGTTGACGTCCTGGGGCCGGGTTCGTCCGACGGCTCCGAGCCGATCGGCAAGGACGGCGTCGACGCGCTCCTCGATGAGGTCGTCGAGACTCTCCTCGGCCGAGGTGGGCGCGGACGTGGACGCGGTGGACTCCGACGTCTCCCCTGCAGGGGACGTCTCGTCCGGATCCTCGAGGTAGGTCCGCAACGCCTCGCGCATGACCTCGCTCTTCGAGGCATCGAACGCCTCCAGTTGCGCGACGAGGTCGTCGTCGGCGCGGAACGTGATCTTGCTCATACGGCCTGTCATACGGGTTGACAGTGGTCCTACTTCAATCTTCGTGAACGTCTGACGTGCGTCTGTCGCGTACGTGACGAACAGCTGGCGACGCCCGGATTCCGCCGTGAATGATAACCGTTAAGTCCGGGACCGAACGTACGTGAGAGTACGCCCGCCCTTAGCTCAGACTGGTAGAGCAGTCGACTGTAGATCGACTTGTCCCCCGTTCAAATCGGGGAGGGCGGACTCGTTTTCCAGTTGAATCGTTGCCGACTGCGTTCGGCTTGTCCCCCGTCCTCGTGAGCGGAGCGAACGAGGGCTCGGAAGTCGCGCGCAGCGTAGCGAGCACGTCTTCCGGCGTTCAAATCGGGGAGGGCGGACTTGTTCTGTCGACGCAATGCGTCGACTGGCAAGTCTCTCCCGACACGATTTGAACACGCCAGTCGCAGCCCCGGGAGCGCAGCGAAGCGAGCACCCTGGAACGTCTGGCATCTGTTCAAATCGGGAAGGGCGGACTACGTTGCTGCCGACTGCGAACGAGGTGAGCCAGCGGCGTCTATCGAGTTTCCCACGACACGGCTTGAACCAACTGATCAGCGGGCGAACGCCTCGAAGGGGTTGTCTTCCGTGAGCCGTCGGACGGCCGCGTCGTCGATGCCCGCGTCCCGAAGCTTCGGGAGGAACTCGCCGGTGAGGTACGTATAGGGTTTCTGTTCGCCGCCACTGGGTTCGGAGGGGTCGTACCAGCCCCGATCCTGACTTAACAGGACCCGGTCGTCAAAGCCGTCTTCGAGCATCGTTTGCACGCGGTCGACGTAGTACGCGTCGTTCCGATCCTCGCCGCCGATCCAGTCGTACTCGACGTAGGCGCCACGGTCGGCGATCTCGCGGTGCAGCGAGGTATCGGACTCGGCCTGGGCGTGGATCCAGACGAAGCGATCGGCAGTGTAGCCGGCATCCTCGATGAGGTCGAGTTGTCGGTGGACGACCGATCCGTGAAGTGTGTGACTGCCGATCAATGCGTCCGTCTCGGCACCGGCACGGGCCGCCGCGCGCAGAATTTTGGCCTCGTCGTCGGACAGGCCGGTCGGATCATCGTCGTCGGTGCTGACCTTGATCCAGGCGGCCCGGACGCCGGTGTCTTCGACGCCGTCGGTGAGTTCCGCCAGCAACCACTCGTAGAGGTCGTCCTCGCTCGCCTCGCGGGCCCACGCCGGGATGGCGGGCTCCTGATAGATACCCGTCGGGACGACGATCGGGAAGTCCGTCGCCTGCGAGACCGCGAGATCGACGTCGACGCGACGGCCCACGCCTTCGGGCGTGCACTCGACGAGGGCCGTCACCCCTTCCTCGCGGGCGCGTTCGATCTCCGGGGCCATGACGTCGACGACGTCGTCCGGGTCAGCGTCTTCCCAGTTGTGCTCCGCTTTCGGTCCCAGATCCACGAAGACGTGCTCGTGTGGCAGTATCGTGCCGAGGTCCGCTCGTGAGCGCTCGCCTAGTGTCGTGATGAGAGCCGCCATGGCCAGCGTACGGCCACACGAGAGATGAGCGTGTTGTTCGACCAGGAATGCTATCTATTCAACGTATCCGTCCCATGGTAGGTCCGTTGACCCGTTTATAAACGAACTCGAATCGACAGACGAAAGCGGGGTTAGAGGCGTAAACTATCGGCTCCCTTTTTGGTCCCGGACGTCGAGGGTAAACCCGTGGTAACGATGGGTGTCTTCGACCGTGACACGTTCTTCTCGGGTGCCGACGAGGCCGAGGTGCTCCCTTATCTCTGCCTGTCCTGTGAGACGCCGCATCCAGTTCAGTATCACACCTGTCCGGAGTGTGGGAGCTACGACGTGCGCCGCGCGAAGTGGGTCGACGATCACTGACGCCATCCTGGTGGTGTCGACTGACGACGACTCGCATGATTGCGGCTGGCCCGAGATCCGCCCGCGGACCGAGAGCGGGCGATACAAGTACGAGGCGATCCAAATTTTCCTTTGGACATGCAACGCAGACCGCTCGGTACGACCGGATGGGACGTCACGGAGGTCGGTCTCGGGACCTGGAACATCGGCGGCGCGGCCTGGGGGGACATCTCCGAGGAAGAAGGTCGGGACGTCGTCCGCACCGCGCTGGATGCGGGCATCGACTTTCTCGACACGGCGGACGTCTACGGCGACGGCACCAGCGAACGACACATCGGGACCGTCCTCGAAGAAGACGACTACGACCGCGAGGAGGTCGTCGTCGCGACGAAGGCGGGTCGTCGACTCGACCCCCATACAGCGGAGGGATACAACGCCGATAACCTCGAGTCGTACGTCGATCGCAGTCGCGAGAATCTCGGCACCGAGACGCTGGATCTTCTGCAGTTGCACTGCCCGCCCAACGATGTCTACTATCAGCCCGAGGTTTTCGACGCGCTCGAGGAGCTGAAGGACCGCGGGAAAATCGCCCATTACGGCGTCAGCGTCGAGAAGGTCGAGCAGGCACTGAAGGCCATCGAATACCCCGGCGTCGAGACGGTCCAGATCATCTTTAACATGTTCCGTCAGCGTCCGGCGGAACTGTTCTTCGAGGAGGCCAAACGACAGGACGTGGGCGTAATCGTTCGCGTGCCCCTGGCCTCAGGCCTGCTGACCGGTGCGATCGATCGCGACACGGAATTCCCCGAGAACGACCATCGGAACTTCAACCGCGAGGGCGAAGCCTTCGACCGCGGGGAGACCTTCGCCGGCCTCCCCTTCGAGAGGGGAATCGACGCCGTCGAAACTCTTGAACCGCACGTTCCCGAGGAGATGACGATGGCCCAGATGGCCCTGCGCTGGATCCTCGATCACGACGCCGTCTCGACGGTCATTCCGGGCTCGACCTCGCCGGCACACATCCGCGACAACGTCGACGCCGCGGAGATGAACTCCCTCAGCCATGAGATTCACGGCGCGGTCCGCGATATCTACGAGGAATACGTCCACGAGGACGTCCACCACCGCTGGTGAGGTCGGTCGACGCCGGTCTCCAATTCCCTTCCTATTTTCCGGTCCACTCCCCGTTTTTCCGGTCCACTCCCCGTTCTCCGATCCGTTTCACGTTTTGCCGGTCGTTCGATATCCGGTGCATAAATCCTATGGTACCATATATAATGTTATATCGTGGCACGCTTTTCGAATCCCGAAGTGGGTGCTTATAGGCGGCGGCGTCGAAACGCCCGGCATGCGATTCCCGAGTGAGATCGTCGTCGATCGGTTCTTGCCGACGGCACGGGCGATGCTCGCCAGAGAGCTCGTCGACCGGGGGCTCACCCAGCAGGAGATCGCCGAACACCTCGGTGTCACCCAGGCCGCGGTGAGCAAGTACGTCGGCGGCAACGTCGCCATCGAGAAGCGTTTCAGCGGGAACCCGCGAATGGAGGAGACCGTCGACCGTGTCGCCGACGGGTTCGCAGATGGGTCGATGGATGCTTACGAGGCGCTGGGAGAGTTTTTGGAGGTGGTCCGGGCCTTCGAGGATCGCGGACCGATCTGTGCGATCCACGAGGAAGAAGTCCCTGCGCTTGCGGGACTGGGCTGTGACCTGTGTGTGCGTGGATACGACGAGGCGGTCGCCGACGAGCGGGCAATCCTCTCGAACGTCAGGAAGGCGACCCGATTGCTGGCCGACGAGACGGCGATGGTCGCGTTCGTCCCCAACGTCGGGACGAACGTCGGCATGGCGTTGCCCGAGGCCGACGACGAACTCGACGTGGCGGCGGTCCCCGGCCGCGTCCACGCGATGCGCGGGCGGATCGACGTTCCGGCGAACCCGGAGTTCGGCGGCTCCCAGCACGTCGCCCGGACGATCCTGGCGGCCGGACGTGTCGACCCGTCGGTCCGGGCCGCGCTGAACCTCACGACCGACGAGACGTTGCTGGCGGCCGCCCGTGACCGCGGGATCGACCCGCTCGAATTCGACGCCGATTACGACGACCGCCACGAGCGCCTCGTCACTGCGTTCGCGGAACGCGATGAGGTTCCGCGGGTCATTTACCACGAGGGGGCCTTCGGCATCGAACCTATCACCTACGTCTTCGGGAACGATGCCGTCGACGCCACGCGGCTGGCGATCGAACTTGTACGAGACGCTCAGGCGTGAGCTTACTGATCGATGTGGACGGGAATCCACCACACGCGCGAACGTCCGCCGACCTTCTTGCTGGTGACCTCCGTCGACTCGGCGAGGTCGTGAAGCTTGTTGAGTGCCGTCCGCCGGGAACAACCCAGTTCCCCCGCGACCTCACTGGCGGTCAGTGGCTCGGCGTAGTCCTCGCGGTCCCGAAAGACTGCTGTGACGTCCTCGACAGTGTACTCCGTCTCGCGGCCTGGTTCGCTCATAGTTCCCGATACGCGAGCTTGGTATTTAATTTCTCACGTAGGTATCTCTGTTAATTATTTTGCCTTCCTCACGACGACGTTCGCGTGTACACAGTCGTTTTCACGCCCAAGCGTTTAACCGGACGCTCCTCGGACCCGGTGCCATGAACGCGGGCGGGCGGATCTGGCTCGGTGTCGACGTCGGCGGCACGTTCACCGACGTTGTGTTGATCGTCGACGGGACGCTCACGACGGCCAAGGTCTCGACGACTGACGAGCAAAGCGAGGGCGTCATCGAGGGGATCGAGACGGCTTGTGAGTCGGCCGGAATCGACGTGGCGGCCGTCGACCGGTTCAGACACGCGACGACGGTGGCCGTCAACACGATGCTCGAAGGGGAGGGAGCGAGGGCGGCGCTGGTCACGACCGAGGGGTTCGCGGACGTCCTCGAAATCGGTCGCCAGAACCGGCCGTCGCTTTACAACCTCGACGCGGGGAAGCCCGAACCGTTGATCCCGGCCGAGTTACGCGTCGAGATCGACGAACGTGCCACTCCGGAGGGAATCGAGCGTGCGGTCGATCCTGACGCCGTGCGGGAACTCGCCGCGGACATCCCCGACGACGTCGAGAGCGTCGCGGTAAGTCTCTTCCACGCCTATGCCCATCCCGACAACGAGCGCACGGTCGAGGCCATACTCCGGGAGGTAGGCGAGTGGTCGGTCTCGACGAGCCACGAGGTGCTCGGCACGTTCCGGGAGTACGAGCGGACGGCGACGACAGCGGTGGACGCTTACGTGACGCCAGTCGTCGATACGTACCTGGGTCGGTTGATCGATCGGGCGGACGAGCGCGGGCTTCCGACGCCTCGTGTCATGCAGTCCAACGGTGGGATCGCCGACGCGGCGACCGTCCGTGAGCGTGCGGTGACCACGTTGCTCTCTGGACCGGCGGCGGGGGTCGTCGGCGCGGCGAGTGTGGCTGCGGGGGAACGGCTCGTCACCTTCGACATGGGCGGGACCTCGGCTGACGTGGGACTGGTCGTCGACGGGACGGTGGCGCGTACCACCGACGCGAGGATCGCCGAGCGACCCGTCGGCGTGTCGATGGTCGACGTCGAGACGGTCGGTGCCGGTGGCGGCAGCGTCGGCTGGGTGGACGAGGGCGGGGCGTTGCGTGTCGGTCCGCGATCTGCGGGAGCTGAACCCGGTCCCGCTTGCTACGGACGCGGGGGAAGCGAAGCCACGGTCACGGACGCCGCCCTCCAGCTGGGCTATCTCGGTGGCGAATCGCTGGGGAATTTCGACCTCGATGCCGACGCCGCCGAGGCGGTCCTGACCGACCTCGCCGACGCGGCCGAACTCGACGGTCCGATCGCAGCCGCCCGCGGAATCTATCGCGTCACTAACGCGACGATGACACGGACGATCCGGTCAGTGACCGTCGAACGCGGTCACGATCCACGGGAGTTTACCCTCGTCGCCTTCGGGGGTGCCGGGCCGATGCACGCCGCGGCGCTGGCCGATCGGCTCGGGATCGAGCGCGTCCTCGTTCCACGGGCAAGCGGCGTCCTCTCGGCGTACGGCCTGCTCGCAGCCGACGAGACACACGACGCTGCCCGCACCTACCGGACGGACGTCGACGAGGTCGACGTGACGGCGATAGAGAACCATTACGACGACCTGGTGGCGAGGGTCCGTACGGACGCGAGCGAACCCGAACGTACGACGATCGAACGCGAGGCCGATCTCCGGTACGCCGGCCAGAGCTACGAGGTGACCGTTCCGGCGACCCAGCCGTTCGATCCGGCAGCGATGAGAGACCACTTTCACGTCGCTCACGAGCGCGCCAGGGGGTACCGACTTCCCGACGAGGCCGTGGAACTCGTCACGCTCCGGACGACCGCAACGATCGCAGGCGAGGATCCGCCGTTGTCGGGCCCGGGGTCCAGCGATGCCAGCCGGACGAGACGGGGTGTTTCCTTCGAGGGCAAGTATCGTGAGACGCCGGTGCTGGATCGCGGGGGACTCTCCACCGGAGCGTTCGTCGAGGGGCCGGCGATCATCGCGGGCGGGGAGAGTACGGTCGTCGTGGCGCCGGGCTGGAACGCGACGGTCGACGATCGCGGGACGCTGATCCTCGATGGAGGTATCGACCGATGAGCGACGCCCTCGGTCCGATCGACCTGGAGATCCTCCGCAATCAACTGGAGGGCGTCGCCGAGGAGATGGGCGACGTGTTGATCCGGGGGGCGTATTCGCCGAACATCGCCGAGCGCCGGGACTGTTCGACGGCGATATTCGATGCCGATGGCCGGCTGGTCGCACAGGCCGAGCACATCCCGGTCCACCTCGGAGCGATGCCCGATGCCGTCGAGGCGGTCCGCGAGTGCGATCCCGAACCCGGCGATGTGTTCGTCCTGAACGACCCGTTCGCCGGCGGGACACATCTCCCGGACGTGACGATGGTCTCGCCGATCACCCACGAGGCGCCCGGGGCCTCGGAACGATCGGGTGGGCCGTGCAAGCGCGACGGACGGATCGTGGCCTACGCCGCGTCCCGAGCCCACCACGCCGACGTGGGTGGCATGGCACCCGGGAGCATGCCAGCCGGTGCGCGTGACGTCCACCAGGAGGGACTGCGGATCCCGCCCACGCGCCTCGTGGTCGCCGGCGAGCTACGGGACGAGGTCGAGGATCTACTGCTGGCGAACGTCCGCAATCCTCGACAGCGCCGCGCGGACCTGCGCGCCCAGCGGGCGGCCAACGATCGCGGCGCCGAACGGATCGACGAGTTGCTCGACGAGCACGGCGAGGAGCTCTTGACGGCGTTCGATGCGGTGATCGAGTACTCCCGTGAGCGCGTCGAAGGAGAGATCGACGCCCTGCCGGACGGCCGTTACGAAGCGCGTGACGTCCTCGAGGGTGACGGGATCACAGACACGGATATCCCGATCGCGGTGGCTGTAACGATCGACGGCGAGCGTCTGGACGTGGACTTTTCAGGCACGGCCGGACAGGTCGCCGGCAACGTCAACGCGCCGCTATCGGTCGCAAAGAGTGCGGTGTTGTTCGTCGTCCGGTGTGTGACCGATCCGGACGTGCCGCCGAACCAGGGCTGCTACGATCCGGTTACTGTCAGTGCACCCGCTGGTTCGTTGTTGAACCCGGAACCGCCGGCAGCCGTCGTGGGCGGCAACGTCGAGACGAGCCAGCGAGTCGCGGATGTGGTATTCGCGGCGATCAGTGAAGTCGCGCCCGAGCGTGTCCCGGCCGACGGCCAGGGGACGATGAACAACCTCGTGATCGGCTCGCCGACTTTCACCTACTACGAGACGATCGGCGGCGGCGGGGGAGCGACGGCCGGCGCCGACGGCATGGACGCCGTCCAGGTCGGGATGACCAACACGCAGAACACGCCGGTCGAGGCGCTGGAGGGAACGTATCCCCTCACCGTCGAGGAATACGCGATCAGGCGAGGGAGCGGCGGCGACGGTGCTCAGGAGGGTGGAGACGGTCTCCGGCGGTCGATCCGTCTGGAGAGCGAGGCGACAGTCTCGTTGCTCACCGAACGCCGCCGGTATGCTCCGGCCGGTCGAGCGGGTGGCGGCGACGGGACGACGGGCCGAAACCTGATCGACGGCGATCCAGTACCGGCGAAGACGACACGCGAACTCGCTGCCGGAACCGTCGTCACTGTGCTGACACCGGGGGGCGGCGGGTACGGGCAGGGATAACACTCACAATCACCGGTCGCCAAGTCCCGGCCTGTGCAAGTCGATCGTCGGACGGCCGGAGTCCTGGTGGTGGGGGTACTCGCAGCCCTCGCGCTCACGTTCGCGGCTGCGACGCTGACGAACCCCGCGGCGAGTAGCGGGGTGATTGGTGTCGAGGATGATACCTCCGGCTTGTTCGGTATGGCGGAGATCCAGGAACCGCCCGGCGGCCAGCTCCCTGAGTTCGTCATTACAGCCCTGACCGTCGTATTCGTCGTCGTCATGATCGCCGGGATCGTCGCCGGCGCGATCCTGCTCGACGTCCGTGATCTGGCCCGGATCGTCGGCATCTCGCTGCTTGGGGCCGTACTCGCGCAGTTGCTGTTAGGGCCTGTTTCATTTCCGTCGAACTCCAGCGGTGGGTTCGGGGCCGTCGGGAGCAATGGTTCGTTCGGGCCCAGCGGTGGCGGCGTTCCAGCCGCGGGAGACGGGAGCGTCTCGCCGATGTTGCTGAGTGGCCTGGGCGTGGTCGTCCTGCTCGCGTTGATCGCCCTGTTCGCGCTCTCGACGGACGAAGACACTCCCGAGCAAGCACCCGAGCCCGAAGCGTCGGACACCGAGGAGCTCGCGTCCGTCGGACAGGCCGCCGGACGTGCGGCCGATGACATCGAGGACTCGGATGTTTCGACAGCGAACGCCGTCTATCGCGCCTGGATCGAGATGACAGACGCTCTCGAAGTGTCCAAGCGCGAATCGACCACGCCGGGGGAGTTCGCCGAGCTGGCGATCGAGGCCGGCATGGCACCCGACGACGTCAGGGAACTCACGCGCCTGTTCGAGGACGTCCGGTATGGAGACGAACCGGTCTCGGAGACACGTGCCGAACGGGCCAGAGACGCGTTGCGACGGATCGAGTCGGCGTACGCCGGTGAGTCACGATGAGTCGGGTCAGCGAGACCCGATCGCGCCGGCCGGACGACGAGAGCGGGGATTCTCCCATCGGCATCGATCGCGTCCTCGGTGGACTGGGACTGCTCGCGGTTCTCGCAGGCACCGCAGTCATCCTCGCCCCGGAACTGGGCGCGGGGTTCTCCCCGGGGTACGTCATCGTGTTCGTGATCGGCGGTCTGTTACTCGTGATCGCCGCCACACGCTGGAGGGACCGGTTGGTCACGTCTATCGAATCGGCGACACTTCCGGATGTCGAGGAACGTTCGACGGTCTCGGTCCCGGGGGCGGACTTCGACGCGATGTTACGAGGTGGCACGGGTAATTCGATAGAGTGCGTCAAGCAACGTTCGAAGATCCGCTCGCGAGTGGAGACGGTTACCACGGCAGTTCTCGACGACCGACCGACCGACAACATCGACGTGGCGGACCGACTGGCGGACGGAACCTGGACCGACGATCCGGTAGCGGCGGCGCTGTTCACCGACGCGGACGAATCCCTATCGATTCGAACCCGGATTACCTCGTTCGTCACTGGTAGATCGGTGTTCCGGCGTCGCGTCGAACGTGCGATCGACGAACTCTTTCGACTCGTCGACGGTGAGCGTGATCCAGACGCCGCCGACGGGACGCACACCGAAACCAAGTCGCCGACGCCGCCCGGCGAATGGGTGATCGACCGCTGGAAGGGACTCTCGGCGCTTGCGTTGTCGGTCATCGGGTTCGGAGTCGTCTTCTCCCGGCCTGCGTTGCTGCTCGGTGGCGGCGTCCTGGCCGGGTTTGGGGCCTACGTCGTCGCCGGGCCCTCGCCAGATCCGGAGCTGTCGATCACGCGGACGCTCGAGCCGACCGAACCCAGGCCGGGAGAGTCCGTGACAGTTCGCGTCGAAATCGAGAACGTGGGCGAGAGTTTCCAGTCCGACCTCCGGTTCGTCGACGGAGTGCCCGCCGGGGTCACTGTCGTCGACGGTACCCCACGTCACGGGACAGCGTTGCGTCCGGGTGCGTCGACGACCTACACGTATTCGATCGAAGCCGTGCGAGGGTCTCACGAGTTCGAGACGCCGACGCTCGTCGCCCGGAACCTCCCGGGGACGCTCGAACGCGTCTCGAAGCCGGACGTCGACGGCGACGGGACGGTCACGTACGACGTCTCGACGGCGCTGGAACTGTCGGTGCCGTTGCGCAAACACACCTCGAAACATGTTGGTCGTGTCCTGACGGACGTGGGTGGCAGCGGTATCGAGTTTCACTCGGTCAGAGAGTACCGGCGGGGAGATCCGCTGACGCGTATCGACTGGAACCGGGCGGCCCGCGGCGAGGGTCTAGCCACACTGCAGTTCCGTGAGGAGCGCTCGGCGACCGTGGTCGTGTTGATCGACGCGCGCCGATCGGCCTATGTCGCCCCCGACGACGAGGCGGCCTCGGCGGTCGACCGGAGCGTTCTCGCGGCCGCGAAGGTCGTTTCGGCACTGCTCGATTCCGACGACAGGGTCGGACTGGCGTCGCTGTCGCCGCGGCGGTGCTGGCTCGAACCGGGGGCCGGTCACACCCATCGGGCCCGTGCACACGATCTTCTGGCGTCCCACGAGTCGTTCGCGCCATCACCACCCGAGACGCCGTATTACGTACGCATCAATCTGGCCGCGCTCCGCAAACGATTGCCCGGGGACGCACAACTCCTGGTGTTTTCGCCGGTCGCAGACGACGAGTCCGTCGAGATCGTGCGCCAGCTAGAGGCCAGCGGGTATCCAGTCACACTGCTCAGTCCCGACGCGACTGGGGGCGGCACGCCCGGTCGAAGACTCGAACGTCTGGAGCGGTCCGTGCGCCTTTCGCGCCTCCGGCAGTCGAACGTCCGCGTCGTCGACTGGGACGACGAGGAACCCCTTGCGCTGGCGCTCACCAACGCGGCGAGGCGGTGGTCGTGATGATTCCCGAGACGACTCCACCCCGTGTCGCGATTGCGACGGTCGGCAGCGCCAGCGGTATCTCGGCGCTCGCCCTGCTGTTGGTTCCGACCGCGTTCGCCGTCGCCGTCGTCGGGGCGGTGGTGGTCGTGATCGGTACTCTTCTGGGCTCCCGTCGCGTCCTCGGTCTGGGATCGTTGCTCCAGTTCGGGGCTGTCGTCGCGGCCGGGATCTCGTCGTTGTCGGCTGGACTGGTGCTCGTCGGCCTGGTCGCGGCCGTCCTGGCCTGGGACATCGGCGAACAGACAATCGGCGTCGGCGAACAGCTCGGTACCGAGGCGCAAACCCGACGACCGATCGCCGTCCATGCCGCAGCTTCGACCCTCGTCGGGGCGATCGCGATCGGCGGCGTCTACGTGACGTACCTCACGGTGACGGGTGGTCAACCCCTACTCGCACTCGTGCTGTTCCTTGGTGGTGGCGCGATCGTGTTGCTTTCGATGCGCACCTGAGAACGGACGCTCGGCGTCGAGACGCATAGGACGGCCACCCGACGGCTTCGTCCCGGCCGCTTCGGGCTCCGAGCGGGCAAGATCCGTGTCGGGACGCATAGGCCGGCTACCCGACGGCTGCGTCTGTGGTCGGGCTGTCGACACGGAGTTATTCTGGCGATCCCGTCCGAGGATCGCCTGCGATTAGACCGTCGGCACCGGGACGTCATCGAGGACGCGGTCGACGATGGAGTGTTTGGGCACGCCGTCGACCTTCGCGTCGGGCGTGAGGATCAGCCGATGGGCAAGTACCGGCCGGGCGACCCGCTTGATGTCGTCCGGAGTGACGTATTCCCGGCCGACGAGTGTCGCATGCGCTCGTGAGATCTCGAACAGTCGCTGGGTGCCCCGCGGCGAGACGCCGACCTCGACGTTCCGGTGCTCGCGGGTCGCCCGCGTGATCGCTGCCATGTACGCCATGACGTCCTCCTCGACACGGACCCGTTCGGGGACTGTCCGGAGACTGGTCACCGACTCGGCGTCGAGCACCGCCTCGACGGCGGGGCTGCGATCCTCGCGGGACTGTCGACGCCGGAGGAGTTCAATCTCCCCGTCCTCGTCGGGGTAGCCCATTTCGGTCTTGACGGCGAAACGGTCGACCTGGGCCTCGGGCAACTCGAAGGTCCCTTCCATCTCGATGGGGTTCTGGGTAGCGATGACGAAGAACGGTTCAGGCAGGTCGTAGGTGTCGTCGTTGACTGTGACTTGCGTCTCCTCCATGGCTTCGAGGAGGGCGCTCTGGGTCTTGGGTGGCGCGCGATTGATCTCGTCGGCAAGGACGACGTTGGCGAAGATGGGTCCCTCGCTGAACTCGAAGGAGCGATCCCGTTCGTTGTAGATGTGTGTCCCGGTCACGTCTGCGGGTAACAGGTCAGGGGTGAACTGGATCCGCGAAAAGGAGAGGCCGAGTGCCGCTGCCAGACTCCGGGCGGTGAGGGTCTTGCCGGTCCCGGGGACGTCTTCAAGCAGGACGTGCCCGCGACCGAGCACGCCCAGCAGAACGGTTTCGAGGAACTCCCGATCGGTGATGACGGCCGACTCGAGTTCCGCCAGAAGGCGATTACAGGTCTCGCTGGCCTCGGTGATGTCCATGGGGAGTGGTGCCACCGGCCGTCCTTAGGCATTTCGAGAGATCGAAACGGATAAACACGGCACTGGAGTATGACCGGATGAGCCGAGGTAGCCTAGCCTGGCCAAGGCGCCTGCCTCGAGAGCAGGTGTCCTCACGGACTCGGGAGTTCAAATCTCCCCCTCGGCGTTTCTCGCGAGCCAAGCGCGGAGCGACGCGATTTTGAGGTGGTGAAACCGTTTCGTTGCACCCGCGAGAAAAGAACGAGCGAGACAAGTGAGGAGGGAGGGAAGAGCGCGTTCAGATAAGTCAGGAATGAAATCTTATAAATACTTATGCAACTACATTAGATACGTGGCAGACGACTACGTGCGTCGGACGGCAATCACACGTCTTGAAGTCACGGACGAGCAACGCGATCTCCTCGAAGAGACAATCTCCGAGTGGAGGCGTGGTTGCCAGATTGCCACCGACATGGCGTGGGGCAAGTATAACACAAAACGCGACGTACAGCCCCTTGCCTACGACGACGTGCGCGAACACACCGACCTCGGGAGTCAGCACGCGATTCTCGCCACCCACCAGGCCGCCCAGGCCATCACCGGTTGTATCGAACGCCGGTTGAACGGCAAGAAGGTGAGCAAGCCATCCTTCACCGCCCCGACGGTAAAGTACGACGCCCGAACGATGACTTTGTTTGACGACGATTCGGTGTCGCTCTCCACAACAGAAAGTCGTGTCCGGTGTGAACTTGCTCTCCCCGAATCGGATGATGGCTACCAACGGGAGTACCTCGACTCGGACGAATGGAGCGTCACGGAAAGCACGCTCACCGCCCGTGATGGCGACTACTTCCTGCATATCGGCTTCCGCCGACACAAGACCGATGCCGAGCGGAACACCGCCGAGGACGGAACGGTCCTCGGGGTTGACCTCGGCATCGAGAACCTCGCCGTCACAAGTACTGCCTACTTCTTCAGCGGGCGGGAGTTAACCCACAATCTCCGCGAGTTCGAAAAGGTGCGCGCTGGCCTCCAACAAACCGGCACCCGGAGCGCTCACCGAACACTTGAACAGTCGAGTAATAGGGAACTTCGATACGTGCGTGACGTACTCCACCGGGCATCAAACGCCATTGTAGATGAAGCACTCCGCCACGAGTGCGATATAATCGCTTTCGAGGATCTAGCCCACATCCGCGACCACACTGGGGCATCGTGGGGACATAGATGGGCGTTCCGAACGTTGTATGAACAGGTGGAGTACAAAGCCGAAGTAGAAGGCATCGAGGTAAAACAGGTTGGTTCGGCATACACTTCCAAGCGGTGTGCCGAGTGTGGCTTCACGGCTGACGAGAATCGCCAGACCCGTAGCGACTTTCGGTGTCAGAAGTGCGATTTGGAGGCGAACGCGGACTATAATGCGGTCGCCGGATTACATCCGGCGGGCAGCAAAGTCACTGCGTGACTTTGCGACGGCGAAGAACATCGGATTACGGTACGTCCGTCGGGGCCAACAGTCGTCTCGGCGGACGGGTAACAGTCAACTTGCCCTGAAGTCTGGAACAGTGACGCCGAGTGGT
Organism: Halorhabdus amylolytica; assembly: GCF_004944975.1. Lineage (GTDB taxonomy): Archaea > Halobacteriota > Halobacteria > Halobacteriales > Haloarculaceae > Halorhabdus > Halorhabdus amylolytica. The sequence continues at coordinate 407,158 of NZ_SPQG01000001.1, read as the reverse complement.
GGATTTACCGCTCACCCGGACGGGTTCGAGGCCGAGTTCATGGACAAGCCCCAGTGCAGTCCCACGGCCTGCACGTCGTCAGACCACGTCTGACGGGACCCTCAACAAGCGAAGTAGGGTGGGGTAGTTGACATCGCTCCCTCGGTGTTTCTGACGGCACGATACGACGAGTGAAACGCTCCGTTTCTAGGCTCACGTCAGCAGAAACAGGAGGAGGCTGACAGCGACGACGACGGCGATGAACAGACCGGCCATGGCCGCGCCCATCGAGACGACGGCGTTGGCCGTACTCGCGAGCGTCTCGGTTCGATCATTGCCGAAGACCGTCACTTCGGCCTGCTCGCTGGCCATGCCGGCCTCGACCGACTCCAGATCGTCGAGTGCGTCCCCGACCAGATCGTCGATCAGCGCGACCAGATCGTCCTCGGGGATGGCGCCGCCGACCTGGTTCTCGGCCTCGACGGTGTTGACGATGTGGGTGTCCGAGGTCAGCACTTCCAGCAGATCGACGTCCTCGACGGCGTCGATGATGCGCTCACGTAGCCCCGGCTCCATGTTGTTGCCGTCGATGAGGACGTAGGCCGTCGAGTGACCGTCGACCTCGACGACGGCGACCCGGATTCCGAGCGGGCCGATCCCCTCCTGTGGGTCCCAGGGCGTTTCGTCGGCTGCGATGCCGAGCCGGACAGGCCCTTGCTCGGCGTCCGCGAGGCGTTCGCCGAGGCGTTCGGCGCCGTGGATCAGGTCGAATGATCGTTCGCCGCCCGGGACGACGTGTCCCAGGTTGGGTCCGTCGAGGCCATTGTTACAGTTGTGGGCGTCGATCAGCAGGACGTCCTCCAGGTGTCCGGCGTGCCCCTCGGCGCGCGCCGAGAGCCCGACGGCGTACTCGATGTCGTCGGCGAACCCGGGCGAGAAGGTGACCGTCACCAGGGCGTCGTCGCCGAAGGCCTGGCCGATCAGCGTCGCCTCGCCTTCCTCGAGACGTTCGCCAGGGGTTGCTCTCTCCCCGTACTCGATTCGGTCGTGGGCACGTTCGGCCGCGTCGAGGATCGTCTCGACCTCACGTTCGGTGACGAGGTTGAAGTCGTGGCCGGCGGTTGCGTGGGGCGGAAAGCCGAGCCCATCGGCCGCCTCGGCGATTCGCAGGGGCAGGTTGCCGCCCCCGATCTCGCCCATCGGCCCGGGATGGATCATCGGCAGGACGAAGCGGGCCTTCTCGGTGCCGTCCGGGCGCCGGAAGGCCAGAACCGTTACCGGGACCAGCGCTTCCTCGCCGATCTCCTCGAAGAAGTCCTCGAGTTCGCGGGATCCTTCGGCGATGTGTCCGATGAACCCCCGGAGGAAGTCCAGGGCGCTGACGCCGAGACTGCGTCGCCAGGGGCGGTCGATCACGACCAGGAACAGCCAGACTGTGGCGGCGTAGAGGACACAGAGGACGGCGAGCAGGACGAAGTCCCCGGGGAGGATGACGAGCAACTCCGGCGGAGCTTCGTCCGGACGTGAGAGGTACGAACGGGTCAGCGGGCCGCCGATCTCGAGGTAGCGCATCGTCCCGCTGTAGACGAACAGGAGGACGGCGGCGGCGACGGTCTGGACGCTCGCGGGGATCGCCGCGACGGGAAGGCTGTGACGCGAGATCGCCATGACGATCAACAGCCGGAAGGCGAAGATCGCCGCCAGCGCGAACAACAGTGCGTCGAAGACGAAGATCTGACCGAGCGGCGTGAGGGCGGCGATCACACTCGCGCCGGTCAACACGCCGATGACGAGCAGCTCACAGCCGAGTGCGAGCAACGACGCCCGGTTGGGCGTCAGCTGGCCGCCCAGCTTCCGGTCGATCGGAGGTGTGAGGACGCCGGCGAGGAGGGTCGGCAATCCGATGTAGAAGACCCCCTGCCAGGCGTCCTCTAAGATGTATCGCGAGTCGAACGCTGCCAGGCCGGTGAGCGCGGCGATAAACAGCGCGAAGGTGATCGAGGAGTACCATCGTGGCGCGCGAAAGATGTATCGCGAGAGTCCGGCGAGATCGCCCTGCGTGGCCGTCATTGCTACGACTGGATCCCCCGAAGGGGTTAAAACTGTCTCACCGCTGCTCACTCACAAACCGTGCGAAAGTTCTCGAAGACGGCCTCGCCCTCCTCGGTGTGTGCCACTTCTGGGTGCCACTGGACACCGTAGAGATCCCGACCGGTGTCGCTCATCGCCTCGACCGCACAGACGTCGGAGGTCGCGGTCCGCTCGAAGCCCGTCGGCACCTCTTTCACTTCGTCTGCGTGACTCGCCCATACGCGGGTTTCGGGCGCCAGTGAGCCGACGAGCGGATCCGTCTCTTCGAGGATCTCGACCGTCACGTCGGCGTAGCCGCCGTAATCGCCGGACCCCACCGTCCCGTCGAGTTCCGCGGCCATGAGCTGCATCCCGAGACAGATCCCGAGGATCGGCACGTCGAGATCGAGATATTCCGGGGAGTTGCCGATCCGATCCATCGAGGGGCCGCCCGAGAGGACCAGCCCGTCGGCATCGATCTCGGACGGGGGCGTCGTGTTCTCGACGAGGTCGGCCTCGACGCCGATGTCGCGCAACGCCCGCCGTTCGAGGTGCGTGAACTGACCGTGGTTGTCGATCACGTCGATCCGGGTCATGGAGAGCGGTAGCGTCCTCCCGGATAAATATCCCCTGAAACGCCGGGCCAAACCCGGAACACGCCAGGACCCGACGTACGCGGTCACCCCGTCACGCTCCTTGTTCCCACTCGCTTCTCTCCCGTCTTCTTCCTCCCTTCCTTTCCTCTCGTTCGCTTCTCACTCGTCTTCCTGTGCGTCTCCTTCCTTCCTCCTTTCCCTTCGTTCGCTTTTCACTCGTCTTCCTGTGTGTTTCTCTCCGGCCTGTCTTTCCGTTCGCTACTGACTTCGCCCCGTTGCTGTCGAGTCGGGATGGCCCGATGCAAACGCAGAGTCACGACACAGACGTCCTCGAACTGGTCGAGTTCGAGGGTCCCGCCGAATCCCTCGACGATCCAGTTGACGAGCCACAGACCGAGTCCCTCGCTGTGCTGGAGTGGCGTTTCGGTCCCCGAGTTGAGGGGTTCGATCTCGGCGGCGGGGAGATGGCCGCCTGCGTCGACGATTCGGACGACCGTCGATCTGGGACCGAGGTGTTCGACGTCGATCCGCAGGACCGTCTCGCTCCCGCCGTTGGCGATGGCCGTCTCAAGGACGTTTTCGATCGCGGTTTCGAGCATCCAGTCGGCGCTAACCCACGCCGTCTCTGGGAGATCGGTCTCGAAACGGACTCCGGGATTGGCCGCCCTGGTGGCTCGCACGCGGCGCTCGACGATCTCGACCGCGTCGACCGGATGGCGACGACGCCCCTCGCCGGTGACGGCGACCTCGATCTGCTGGGCCTGTTCGGACAGTTCCGCGATCTCGTCTACTTTTCGACGGATCGATATGACGTGCTCGCGCGTCGTTCCCGAGACCTCCGATTCGAGTTCGTCGAGTTGCCCGAGAATTACGGTCAGATCGTTTCGGAGGTTGTGTCGCAGCGCTCGGGAGAGCACTTCGGTGCTCTGGGTGAGCGTCCGCGTCGACCGCTCGAACTCCCGGGCGATCCCCAGGAGGGCCCCGCCGGCACCTCCGATGACGATCGAACTGGCGAGGAGTGCCGACCCTGTCGACTCGTGATCTGCGACGGCTCCGAACCCCACGAAGAGGAAGTCAGTCACCGTCAATATCCCGATACCGAGCCCCACGTGTGCTGCGACCCGCCACACTTGTTCACCTTGCAACCGACAGGCCCGAAGCCAGACACCGGTAGCGGTCAGACCGATCGCTGCGACCAGCCCAAGTACCGCCACGCTCGTCGTCGCGGCGGACGTCCCGCGGGTCAGGGCCGGGACGAAAAGGACACTCAAGACGACGCCCGTCCCAGTCACGTAATTGATCCCGAGTGCCCGCTTGGTCGCGTACATCCTCTACAACTTGACGGATTCGCCGACGTGTCACTTAGGGATACGCACCTGATTATCTCGTTTGAAAACTCCGTCGATCGGAACGCCTGCCACTCCCTGTCCCGTATACGCCTCGAACACGTCGGTTACCCGTTTTCGTGCCGTTCCGCCGCCGACTCGAAGTCAAGTTCGGCCTGTTCCCGACTCCGACGTCGCTCTTTGGCGGCCAGCGCTTCGGGATCCGGGGATGCGGGGTCGTCGAGGGACGCCCAGGAGTCGTGGACCTTGGCGTGGCACCACCGACAGAGATAGACCGTGATCTCGTGGCTCACCTGCGTGTCCGTCCCGTCACTCGCGGTCGGGGTCGGACCGTCGGCGTGATCGGGTTCGTCGTCGGCATAGGAGAGGTGGTGTTCCTCCAGCAGCGGTCGGTCGTCGGTATGGGCGGAACGCCGTTCTTCGAGTCCACACCGGACACACTTTCGCTGGCGGTTTCGCGCCCGCATGTGCGGACAATCCACCCAGTCCCACGGCCCTGTCAATCCCGTCTCTTCCGGGTCGCCGACGACGGGACAGCGGAAATCCGTTGCGCTCAATTTGTCCGCAAAGTCCCGATCGCGATCGCCGTGCTCGACCGCGAACCGACACCGACCTTCGTCGGTGCAGTGGTCACACCGCTCGACGTACGCGTCGGGATCCTCGACGCCGACGGTCGTCCCCGCGTCCGTCTTCTCCATGCAAATCTGCCTAGGACAAGCCCCGCCAAAAGTACACCGGCGTCCCAAAGGGGTTAGTCCGTACCCGCTGTACGACCCGACATGCGTGTCGTCCACGAGTCGGGGGATAACGGTGAGGACAGAGACGACCGGAAGGTTCTGGCGACCGACGTTGCGGTCGCCGAGGGCGCCCTGGCAAAGCTCCGCGGACTCCGGTTTCGATCGTCGCTCCCGGAGGGGTTCGCGCTCGTGTTTCCCTTCGAGGGGGTCGGCCGCCGGGACATCGACATGCTGTTCGTCCGGACGTCGATCGACGTGCTCTGGCTGGTTGATGGGCACGTCAAGCGAGTCGAGACGCTCCGCTCGTGGCTCGGTTTCGGCCTGGCGAAGGCCGATTGTGTGATCGAGTTACCGCCGGGAGTCGCCCGTAACGTCTCGACGGGCGATCGGGTTTTCCTCGAGGACGAGGTCAAGTGACTCCGACCGCCTGTGGGACGCCGTCACGCTCCGCCGGGACCAATATCTTCATGAACGTCGAGAACATTTCTCCGGGTACAATGTCGGAATACCCGACGAGCGAGGATAGAGGAAGTCGCCGCAAGGCGGCTGGGCGCGAAATTCTCCTCACGTAGCGAGGACCGAATTTTGTCAGGACTGTTCGGCGAGCACCCGGCGACCCAGCCACTCGAGTCGCTGACGAACGTCGGTTTGCTCGATACGACGCTTCGAGACGGTGAACAGGCACCCGGGGTGTCGTTGTCCCCCGAGGAGAAAGCGCACATCGCCCGCGAACTCGACGCCGCCGGCATCGACGTGATCGAGGCCGGCAGTGCCGTCACCGGACCGGGCGAGCGCGAGACGATCAGTCGCGTGGCGGATCTGGATCTGGACGCGACGGTCACTAGTTTCGCCCGCAACGTCGAGAGTGACGTCGATCTCGCGATGGAGACGGGCGTCGACGGCGTTCACCTCGTCGTCCCGGCCAGCGACCGCCACATCGAGGACAAGATCGGTACGACCCGCACGGATGTCGTTGCCGACACCGCTGCGCTCGTGGAGTACGCGACCGATCACGACCTCTGGGTCGAGGTGATCGGCGAGGACGGCTCTCGCGCCGATCTGGACTTTCTCGAGGAACTCATGGCCGAAGCCCTCGACGCTGGTGCTGATCGGGTCTGTTACGCCGACACGGTCGGCCACGCTACGCCCGACCGGACGCTGGACGCCGTCTCCCGGCTTGCCGACCTCGGACCGACGAGTACCCACACCCACGACGACCTCGGGCTGGCGGTGACCAACGCCCTGGTCTCGCTGGCTGCCGGTGCGGACCTGGTCCACGGGACGATCAACGGCATCGGCGAACGGGCCGGCAACGTCGCCTTAGAGGAGGTTGCCATCGCCCTCGATCACGGCTATGGCGTCGAGACGATGGACCTCACGCAGGCCTACGACCTCGCCCAGTTGATCGCCAACAGGACGGGCATCCCGCTGGCCCCAAACAAGGCTGTCGTCGGCGAGAACGCCTTCACCCACGAGAGTGGCATCCACACTGACGGGACGCTCAAGGACGAGGCGATGTACGAGCCCTACCCGCCCGAGAAGGTGGGTCGGGAACGCCGCCTCGCGCTGGGCAAACACGCCGGTCGAGCCGGGGTCGCCGCCGCCCTCGAGGAACACGACGTCGAGGTCTCCGACGCGGAACTCGACGCCGTCTTCGAGCGCGTCAAGGAACTCGGCGAACGCGACAAGCGCGTCACCGACGCCGACCTGCTCGCGATCGCTGAGGATGTCCAGGACCGCGACCGCGAGCGCCGGATCGAACTCCTCGACCTGAAGACCGTCGCTGGTAGCGGGACGCCGACCGCGAGCGTCACGATCGTCATCGACGGTGCGGAACGCACCGAGGCCTCGGTCGGCGATGGCCCCGTCGACGCCGCGATGAACGCCGTCGAGGCCGCCCTCGGTCACGCCGTCGACTGGAGTCTCGACTCCTATCACGTCGACGCCATCACCGGCCAGACTGATGCCGTCGTCACCGTCGAAGTCGAGATGTCCCGCGGCGACCGCTCGGTCACAGTCGCCCGCAGCGACGCCGACATCACCCGGGCCTCCGTCGAGGCCATGGTCGAGGCCATCGACCGCCTGGTCGAGACGGAAACTGAGCCGCTGGTCGCTGACGACTGAGAGACCACCTTTTTACTGCGGGGGGTCGCCGCTGGCGACCCCCGCTTGCAAAAATCTGGACCAAAAACACCTGCTGGCTCAGCCACCGGCTTCGCCAGCAGTCAAACACTACGCGTCGCGCCGTGAATTCGAGGCGACTGTCAACCGCCTCGCCGCCCGCTCGCAGTGTCCGTGGAGCCCCGTCTCACCGGTGGACAAAAACCATCGCTCCGTTCCGTCCGGTCACGCGGAGTGAAACGCGGCGCTCTGCACACGGACTTCACACCAGCAGATAATCCTGCAGCGATACGGGTCCAACGATCGGTCACTCCCGTTGTGAGGACTCCGCTGGTTCGGTCGACAACGAGTGAGGTTCGACCTGTTCGATTTCGAAGCGGGCTCCGCCGGATCCGCTTTCGGTCGCCCGGATCGACCAGCCATGAGCGTCGACGATGTTCTGGACGATTGCGAGGCCGAACCCGGTTCCATCGTCGCTGGTGGTGTACCCGCTTTGAAATACGTCTTCGCGGTGTTCGTCCGGGATTCCCGGACCGTCGTCTTCGACGAAGAACCCGTCTTCGAACGTCCCGACGCGAATCTTTACGTCCTCACCGGCGTGATCGATCGCGTTCCGATAGAGGTTCTCGAACAACTGCCTGAGCCGGTTTCGATCGGCGTCGATGGTGGCTGTTTCCCGAACGTCGAGTGTCGCTCGGGCCGTCTCGACAGTTTCCCAGGCGTCGGTTGCGACCGCCCCGAGGTCAAGTGTGTCCGTCTCGGCGACGGTCTGGCCCTGCTTCGCGAGCGTGAGTAGATCCCGAATGAGTGTCTCCATCCGTTCGTGGGCGCTCTCGACGCTCTCGAAGTATTCTTCGTCCCCTTCCAGCCGCGCGAGTTCGAGGTTCCCCGCTGCGACGTTGAGTGGGTTTCGGAGATCGTGGCTGATCGCACTCGCGAACGTTTCGAGGTGTTCGTTGGCCCGTTCGAGTTCCTGTTCCCGTCGATGTCGCTCGGTCACGTCACGGGTATGAACGACGATCCCCTGGACGAACGGGTTCTCGGTGAGGTCTTGCCCGACCGACTCGACGACCCGGACGGAACCGGTCGCGTCTTCGACCCGATATTCGAATCGAACGGTACTGTTATCGACGCCAATCGTTTCCAGCGCGTTTCCGACTCGGTCGCGGTCGTCCGAGTGAACGTACGTGAGCAGTGACTGTCCGAGGAGTGTCTCCGGATCGTACCCGAGAACACGGTCGATCGACGGGCTGACGTATTCGAGCGTGCTCTCGTGATCGACGACCGTGATGATGTCGGATGCGTTCTCGATGAGTGCCTGGTACCGTTTCTCGATACGTCGATTGTCCGTGACGTCACGGATCGTCAGTAGTCGTCCGAGGTGGTCATCGTCCCGGAGCGGGGAGAGATGAGCGGTAAAGAAGCGCTGTCCCTCGTCGGTCTCGACGACGATGTCGTCGTGAGTCCGACCCTCAGGGCCGGTGGTTTCGAACAGCTGTGCCATCTCGGGGAGTGCCGTCCTCGCGTGTCTGCCGATCGCGTCGTCACCAGCCAGCGTGCGTGCGGCTGGATTCAGATCGACGATTCGACCGTCCTCGTCGAGGACGACGAACCCGTCACGCATGTTCTCGATGACGGTCGCGCGACCGACCGGAACGACGTCCAACAGTCGAAAGCGGAAGATAGCATACCCAAGTGCCAATCCCGCGATCGTCAATCCAGTCGGCATCGTGAACAGCACGTCCCACGGTTGCCCACTGCCGCCGAGGACGTTCGTCGCGAGCGGGGCGAGTACGCCGATCGTCAGCGCGACCGACTGGCGGCGATAGAGTCGATCGGAGGTCAACACCATCCACATGAACAGACCGACACTCGCCAGGATCAGGGTGTAGGAATACAAGAGATGGACGTAGTGATACGCGCCGAAGGTGTATTCGAGATATCGCACTCCGGCTCCGGTCGTCGCCACGGTCGTCTCGGCCCACATGAGGCCGTGCCACGGATCACTCGCCGTCACCAGCAACGTCACGATCGGCTCGACGGCGAGAAGAGAGACTGTCTCGCGGGTGAGCCACTGTTCGCGGCCCGTATACGACAGTGCGAGCGCGAACCACGCGCCGGGGACGAGGACGATGGCGACCTGTTCGAGATGGAGCCACAGTTTCATCCCGTCGGCGGTCGGTGCGACGTCACCCAATCCCGTGGTGAGTGCCCATCCTGTCGTTCCGAGCATCAGTACGCCGAACGCCGCGAGCGTCTTGCTCGGACGCCGATGCCAGCGGACGACGAACGCGTAGATCGCCAGCAGAAGCGAGATGCTGGCAGCAGCAAACGCGACCGTGACGCGGAGTTCCTGCATGAGAGGCACCTGTCTGGCGTGCTCGTTCGTTCCTCAGCAAGATCCAGGCCGACTGATCGCCAGAAGACCTGAGGGGCTACCTGTCTTCATTGTCGTGACGCTACTCGACTCCTCAATCGTTGCACGCAAAGATATCGTTGTGGCAGTCCTTAGCGCTTGTCTTCTGAACGAACGACTGACCAAATGAATGTTTTCGGCATGGATCACTGTGTTCAGCTGCTGGACCTTTGGAATGGATCACTGTGTTTAGATGCTGGACCGGACTAGCCGGGAGGTGATGTCCTGGTGGATCCTGTTTGTGGCCGGACTGTTCGAGATCGGTTGGGCGATCGGACTGGAATACTCCGACGGGCTCTCGAAGCCGTTACCGACGCTCGGGACCGCCGTCGCACTCGTAATCAGCATGGTCCTGCTGGCCCAGGCTGTCAAGGAACTCCCCGTGGGGACCGCCTACGCGGTCTGGACCGGAATCGGGGCCGTCGGGACCGCCTCCCTCGGGATCGTCCTCTTCGACGAACCGGCCACCCTCGCGCGGATCTTCTTCATCGGAACGATCGTCGTCGGCATCGTCGGCCTGCACCTCGTCTCCGGCGGCTCCTGATACGGATTACTCTAAGTCATTTCCGCATCGACCGTCCTCTTTCGGGCGGTCGCAGCGGTAAACAGTTAGAGTAATCCGTATGAGACGCGCTGTCCGGTCCGTCGTGCGCTCAGTCACTCGCCGGCCGCTCGCCGTCGAGAATAGCTGGGAGGTCCGTGAGATCGTCGATCTCGTACTCGGGTTCGACCGATAGTTCCTCGTCCGCGCGGTGGGGTCGGCGGACGAACGCCGCATCGATCCCGGCTGCGTGGGCCGCTTGGACGTCTGTCTCGCTGTCGCCGACGTACAGCGCATCCGTCGTTCCGAGATCCGCCAGTGCCTGCCGGAGGTAATAGGGGTCGGGTTTCTTGCGTCGGAGGCTCTCGACGGCGGGCCCTCGGCCGTGAATCGTCTCGAAGTGCCCGGCGAGGTCGAAGGTCCGCAGGCCGAACTCGACGGTCGCCTGCTGGTTGGAACTCACGATCCCCATGGGTCGATCCAGCGCGTCCAGCGTCCCGACGTCCTCGTAGACACCCTTCTCACCGCGGCGGATAGCGTCCTGCTGGCGGCGGGCCATCAGACTGTCGCGTTCGCGCCAGAACTGGTCGGGATCGAGACTGTAGTAATCACAGACGACTTCGAGTTTCGGCACGGTGACGCCGATGCTCATTGCCTCGACGTGTTCGTCGTCGGGATCGGACACCCCGACGCGCTGGAACGCGTCGCGGGCGGCGCGCCGGTGCAGGTCTAGCTCCGTCAACTCCACCAGTACGCCGTCGTTGTCGAAGACGACGGCCTCGTACATATCCGAACGTACGGCTCGGTCGCGGAGAACGTTCCGGTCGCGGCGGACCCGTCGTGGTCGATCGACAACGGTTGCGCCCGGACGGCAGGCTCTTGGGAACGCTCTTCCGAGTAGGTTCTATGATCGAAGACGGTTCGACGGCTCCGGACTTTTCCCTGCCGGGAATCGTCGACGGCCAGCCGGACTACTACAACCTGATGGACCCCCTGGGAGGGGGGCGTGCGGCGCTACTGCTGTGGTATCCAGTCGATTTCGTGCCGACGATCACGCCGGATCTGGTCGCCGCCAGCGAGTGGCTCGATCGCGACGATCTAGTGGTGTGGGGCATCTCCTCGGACAGTCTCTTCGCTCACGAAGAGTACGCCGAAACCCACGGTATCGAGATCCCGCTTTTGTCGGACCTGCACGCCACGATCGCCGACGCCTACGACGTCGTCCACGACGACTTCCGCGGACACGCGGGCGTCCCGAAGCGGGCGGTCTTCGTCGTCGATTCCGACTGGATGATTCGGTACGCCTGGAGTAGCGCCGATCCGCTCTCGGCGCCCACGGAGTCGCCGCTCGTGGGGGCCGCCGAGACACTCTCCTCGGTGCTTGGAGAACCGTTCGGGGCGCCGGCTGTCACCTATGAGTGAGCAGTCGGCTCCAATCAGGCGACGCTATGGAGCAGTATATAACGGACATAGTAATCTACTCCTTGGACGGGGCACTGTCACTACTCGATGACGGAAGACGTCACGAGACTGGGCTTCGTTTGCGTCCAGAACGCCGGCCGCAGCCAGATGTCGACGGCCTTCGCCGAGCGCGAGCGGGAGCATCGCGGGCTCGAAGACGCGGTAGCAATCGTCACCGGCGGGACCCACCCGGCCGAGGCAGTCCACGACGAGGTGATTGAAACGATGGACGAGGTCGGGATCGACCTCGCAGACCGGGAGCCACGGTCGATCTCGACGGACGAACTCAACGCTTGTGACATTGTGGCAACGATGGGCTGTTCGACGCTCGAACTCGACGCCGATGTCGAGGTTCGCGACTGGGCGCTTCCCGATCCCGACGGGCAGGATCCCGAGACTGTTCGTGACATCCGCGAGCAGGTCGAGGAAAACGTCCACGAGTTGTTCGAAGAACTGTTCGGGGCTGCCGACTAGGCAGTTCCCTCGGTGTCGAGCCGGTGGTCGGATAACGTTCTCGAAGTGGAAAGATATTCCTCGGTGGCGTGTGCCGCTTGCGACGATGCCCTCCAAAGGTCGACACCGACGCTCGCACTATTCGAAGACGAACCCGGGGGTCGAGTCGTGACTGACATCGGTGGGGCACTCGGGGAAGGGCTTGAGCGACTCAAACAGCTTCCCGCGTTGCTCGTGGTCCCGGCACTCGTGACGTTGCTGAGTGTCGGCGACCTCTCGACGGTCCTCGAACGCCGGGCGGTTGGCGGTCACGTCGGCGTCGAGTTCACCTTTCCCGTTCCGATCGACGATCTCGCTGGCCGATCCGAACAGCACCGAGAACCTGATGACGCCGTCCAGACGTACTGAGAAACGCGGCGGGATACCGTGTGTGCCGCCGATCCGAACGGATCTATCAGAGGAATTGCCGGATCACGTCGACGACGTCCTCGCCGCACTCGGTCGGCCGATAGGTCACATAATTGCCGTCCCGATCCGCAGTCACCAGTCCTGCCTCTTTGAGTACCTTGAGGTGATAGGAGAGCTTCGAATACTCGATGTCGAAGATGGCGACGAGATCACAGACACATAGCTCGGACTCGTCGAGCAATCGCATGACGAGGACGCGACGCTCGTCGGAGAGCGCCTCGAAGATGTCCAGGGCTGCCTCGAGGTCACTCTCCGCGACGATCGATTCCAGATCGGCCATCATTCCGGGGTCGACCCGGTAATCGTTCGCTCCTGAGGACATTTGTTTGCCGGACGAACGGGACCCAGACACAAATCAGTATCTGCAGCTTCGCCTGACGAGCCTCTTCCGACGGCCACGTCACGCCGACCGGAGAATATCGACCAGCTGGTCGACATCCGGGATGTCCCCCTCGGTTTCGATCTCGCCGTCGACAGCGACGGCGGGCGTGTGCATCACGCCGCGGTCGATGATCTCCATCTGTGCTTCGACCTTCTCGACGGTCGCATCGACGCCGTCGATGGTTTCGAGTGCGTCTTCGACGTTCTGTGCGGTCTGCTGGCACCTGGGACAGCCAGGGCCGATGACTTCGATTTTCATGGGTAGTGTGGATTGGCTTTTGTTGTGGTTCGGTCTCGATACATCAGACGATCAGCAGGCCCCAGATCAGGCCCGCGATGGTGGCCGAGACGGCGACGAGACCGACGTACAACGCCGTTCGCTTCGTGCCGATGGTCTTCCAGATCACCAGCATGTTCGGCAGCGACAGCGACGGACCGGCCAACAGCAGCGCCAGTGCCGGGCCGTCGGCCATCAGGCCGTTGGTGTATCCGAACAGCGAGCCGACGATCGGCACCTCCAGCAGCGTCGGCATGTACAGCATTGCGCCGATGACCGACCCGAGACCGGCTGACAGCACGGTCGTCTCGCCGAAGATGCCCTGGGTGAGCAAGCCCGGTGCGACCTGGTGGGCGACGAACGTCTCGCCACCCCTCGTGATCGTCTCTAAGGGCCCCATCCCCTGGGCGATGGCTGCGACCGCGCCGATGATGCCGATAACGAAGGTCCCGGCGAGCAACAGCGGGAAGATCGTCCGCGTGAAGAACCACGTCTCCTGGAGCCACTCGTCGATCTCGCTACGATCGAATTTGGTCCACAGCAAATAACCGAGCACGGCGAACAGCGGGCCGAGCAACGGCGCTTTGATCGCCCAGGTCAGCAGCCCCGTCGCGGCGATCAGCAGGATCGCGACCTGTGTGCCGAAGAAGCCGGCGGTCACCCATGTCGGGCGACGGTCGGTGACGTGTCCGCCGTCGGTCATCGCCGGATTTGTTTCGACACTTTCGTTCCCGTCGTTACTCCCGAAGACGAAGGCCATTGTCAGGCCGATGGCAGCGGCCATCGACACGGCGAAGAATGCACGTGCCCCACCGAGCGGGAGGCTCAGCGCACTCGCGGTGAACACCACGGCCAGGACGTTGATCGCCGGGCCCGAGAACAGAAAGGCCGTCGCGGGACCGATCCCCGCGCCCTTCCTGTAGAGGCCGGCGAACATCGGCAGGATCGTGCAACTACACACCGCAAGCGCCACGCCAGAGACCGACGCGATCGAGTAGGCGTGCAGTTTCGGCGCGTCCGCACTCAGGTACTTCGTCACGAAGTGGTCCGACAACACGGCCGAGATCCCACCGGCGATGAAAAACGCCGGCACCAGGCATGTGATGACGTGCAATGTCAGGTACGACAGCGTCTCGTCGATCCCTGCTCGAAGCACTTCGACGAGGAGTTCGACTGGCGTCACTGTGCGACCACCATTTCAAATATAATTAGAACAAATCAGGATATATTTCTGGCGGTTTCAAATACGATCAAAACAGTGTGCGTTGTCCGTCGGTAGGAAACAGTGGCGGACGGAAGTGACGTCCTCCGCGCCATTCACGGCGAGGCTTCCCTGCGTGAGAATGCCAGCTAATCACTGCGAGTGGGTTTCAACCCGAAATCACCGAGCGTCATCTGCTCTGATTGACTCTGTTTGGAGTGTGTCGTGGTACTGTCACGTTCGGCCCGCGACGGGCCGCCGTGATTTCCGTTGCCAGCCACCCCTTCAAAAATCGAATTCGTCGGGATCGTCCGATTCTTCTGGGTCGTCGGCTCGGAGGTCGGATGGGTCGAGGGCGTCGGGGTCGTCGACATCGAGTTCCCGTTCGTCGTCGGGTTCGAACGCCTCGGGTGGTCGTCCGGCTTGATCGATCACCTCGTCACTGACGACGACCGGGCAGTCCTCCCGGAGGGCGATCGCGATCCCGTCGCTGGGGCGGGCGTCGAAGACGGCATTCTTTCGTGATCCCTCGACGTACTGCTCGGCGTCGATTTTCGCGTAGAACGTACCGTCCGAGAGGTCGTCGATCCGGACCCGGTCGATCGCGGCACCGAACTCGGAGATCATCTCGATCAACAGATCGTGAGTCAGGGGCCGTTCGAAAGGCTCGTTCTCGATGGCGAGTTGCATCGACTGCGCCTGATCGCCGCTCACGAAGATAGGGACGAGTTGCTCGCGGGCACGTAGCAGGACCACTGGCGCCCCCGAGCCGTCCTCACCGACACCCACGCCGACCCCCTCTATCGTCGCTTCGTGTTCCATACCGTGATGTTGGACGTGCGAGGTGAAAAGTACTCCCCCGACGACGCGTCGTCGCCAGGAAGACGCTGTCTCCCTCGTGACGACGGATTTGTTCGACGATCCGCCCTCCCGTTTTCCGCTGTCGTCGTCCTTTTGGCTCCAGGTCGCCAACTTGACCCGATGAGCGATCCCGTTCCGGAGCGCGAGTACGACCGCGCCCAGGCGCTGAAAGCGGTGGCCCCGTTTCTCGCGCTCGGCCTCGCGGACCTCCTGTTGCTCCTGTTCTGGGGACTCGACCCGCTGTGGGGGTTCATGATCCTCCCGCCCATCCTGTTCATCAGTGTCCTGGCCTGGATCGGCTTCCGGACGGGGTTCATCGACGACCGCGCCGAGGATCGCGCCGCGCCGGTCGACGATCGTTGATCTCCACAGAAAGGAGCGACGCTCGCCACTGACTCATTCGGAAAAGAGATCGTCGACAACCGCCGGGTCACTCGCGAAAGAGGTCGTCGACCGCTGAGCGAGCGGCCAGCGCGGCATCGTCGGCGATCCGTTCCGTATCCGCCCGTCCGTCCGGCGCATCGAGATAGACATCTACTTCGAGTGTGCCGTCCTCGAAGGTCACCGTCACGTCCAGATCGTCGACTTCCGAACGGTCGAACCGAGAGAAGACGACATCCTCTGCGGCCTCCGCGGCGGTCTGGACGACGGTCTCGTCGCTCGGCTCGGTGCTCGCGTCCTCGCTCATGCCCCGCCGGCGCCCGGACCGACATCGGGACCGCCGCCGAGTGCGCCACCGCCACCGCCGCCGAGCATCTCCTGGAGTTCCTCCTGGAGTTCCTCGAACTGCTCTTCGACGCGCTGTTGCTGTTTCTCGAGCGTCTCGACGCGCACCTCGAGGTTGTCGACCTTTTCCGAAAGGTCGGCCTCGGCCTCGTCGTAGTCGGTCTCGACGAGGAGTTCGCCGATTTCTCGGTACATCCCGGTGTCGGGATCGACGTCCTCGAGCGTTTCGAGGGCGTTCTGGGCCTCGGTCAGCTGGGTCTCGGCCTGCTGTTTCTGCTGGGCGACCTGCTGGGCCGTCTCCTGGAGGTCCTGCAACTCTTCGAGCTTCTCCTGTGCTTCAGGTGGCAGATTTCCCTGCATATCCGAAACTCGTGATCCGTACTGAAAAACCCACCCTTTGGTTGCTACGGGATCACTGTTTTCCGCCCGGCCTCAATCAATGTCCCTCCTGCCGTCGATCACACTCGCGATGGCCCCACCGACCCCGCCGAGGACGACCGGATACAGGACACCAACCAGGAGGACACTTCCGAAGGGATCCGGCCTGATCGCCCCGTTTGCGGACAGGCCGCCGTAGCTTATCGAGAGATTCCACGTCGTCACGATCACGCCCGCGACGGCGATCGGGGCGTACCCCAGCGCGATCGAACTCCCGGAGAGAAAGCCGCGCCACACGTCCGGGACTGACGCGAGGAACGCGAGTGAGAATCCCACCGTCAGTAGCGTCACGACCGGCAGGAGCGCGAACCACCGTTCCCAGAGGATGCCTTCCGTAAGTGGAAGTGTCCCCATCCCGGATCGGCCCAGTCCTGACACCGCCATCACGATGTCGACGTTGTGGGCGGCGTAGTAGAGCCACCCCACGACCTGCCAGGTGCTGGGTAGGTCGATCATCGCGCCGATCCCGCTGAGTTCGCCGATCGTCCCGAGCCCGTCGTCGGGCAACGTTCCAGCCTTGCGCAGGTAGATCACTGCGAACCCGGCCAGGTACGCGATCACCCCTCCGACGAACCCCGCGGTGACTGTCCAGGACAGGTTCCACGTGGTCCGTCGTTGTCCCGCCATCGTATCACCGGAATGGTCTAATTAGTGTATAAAACTGCCGCCCGGGAAGCCGTGACTGGACGACGGAATGCCGGCGGTCGCTCATACGGACTGCTGTAAGTCATTTCGATATCGACCCCCCGAGTGCGGGCGGTCGTACCGGTAAACAGTTACAGCAGTCCGTATCAGTGATCGGGGGGATCGGACAGTACACCGCCACACTCTTCGGCGACGGCGACGAGTCCGGACCAGGTGTTCAGCCCGGCGCGAAGGGCGACCAAGTCCGACGCCTCGACAGTCAGCGTCAGCGTGGCGTCCGTCCGGTCGAGTCGGGTCCGCGTCCGGTCGCCGCCGATCTCGCCGACCTCCCGGGCGACACTGCGTTCGACGAGACGGGCGCTGTCGGGGTCGACGTAATCGAACGCGAGAACGGCCTCGTGATCCATCCGATCGAAACCGGTCGGTTACTCGACGTCGATCTCTTTGACGTCCCGGGAGCGCTCCTTCAGCAGGACCCGGTGCCCGCAGTAGGGACAGCGGACGCCGCCGTACTCGTCGAGTTCGACGTCCCGTTTGCAACGCGAGCACTTGTATGCCATATCACTCCTCCTCGTCCGCGGTCTCGGCGAGCGCCGCGCGGATCGACCGCTCGGCGGTCCGACCGCCCGGAGTCTGGGGGCTGTAGGCACCGCCCGTGAACGTGTAGCCACAGTAGCCACACTCCCAGACGCCGGTTCCCTGCCGCGAGACGCGTTCGCGCCCGCACTCGGGACACTCGTGTTCGTCGCGCATGTCCTCCTCGATCTCGGCGACGCGACGTCGGGCAACCCGCCCGTAGCGCGCGCCGAACCGGCCGGCGCTGCCGGTCTCTCCTCGTTCGGCCATAGTACTATCCTGTCACGCGAGCGCGCAAATAAACCTGTTGAGTCGGTCGTCTCCGATCTCGCTTTGACGTCACTCCGCCAGGTCGGCCTCCCGCAAGGCCTCGTTGAGATCCGCCCGGACGTGCTCGCCGAGCTCCCGATCGCCGGCGGTCGTGACGACGCGGTTCTCCTGGACGCTGGAGCCGTCCCGGATGAGGAGTCGGACGTTGCCGCCCTGATCTGCCCGGGTCGCCTTCGCCCGGACGCCGCCGCGGGCGCTCGACCCGCTGGCGTCGATCGGCCCCGGGATGATCTTCTTGACGTGGGGGTGGTCGGCGACCGTCTCGATGGCGCGCTTGCCGTCGCGGTCGCCGATCAGCGTCGAGTGGGTGCCGCCGATCTTCTCGGCCGTACTGGCCTCGACGACTTCGAGGGCAGGCTCACCACGACGCTCGATGACGCGTTCGACGGGATCGTCGCCTTCGACGCGGTAACACTCGTAGTGGAGTTGGGCCCGGACGGCGTCGATGATTGTTCGATCCCCGGTGACGTAGACTTCTTCGGGCCGCTTGCGGTGGACCTCGTCGACGATCTGACCGGCGAAGTTCCGGACTTCCATGCGGGTCAGCTCTCCCTCCTCCGGCGTGGTGGTGACCACGCGCGTTCCGAGCACCGCGTCGTCGTCGATCGTCGTCACCCGTGCGCGTTCCCGGTCGAGGTCGAGGACGACCACGTCCGCGTTCGCGGTGTGACACACCAGACAGTAGTCGCCGGGGCGGTCGAGTTCGGCGGCACACTGCCGGCACTGCATCATCCTCGGGTCGGGGCTCGCGCCGAATAAGCGGGACGATCCGCGGGTGCGGTCGAGGGAGGACGGCTATCGATACGCTTTGAATTCCTCGCCGAAGACGAGGAAGTATCCCGTGCCGAGGACACCGATCGCCGCCGCAAGCGTGAACGCGATCTCCGGACTGACGTAATCCCAGAGGTAGCCGCCGATGGCCGCGCTCGGGATGACGATCGTGTTCCGCAGCAGGTAGTACGTCCCAGTGACCCGGCCGCCGGCGTCGGCCTCGGCCGGCCCGACGATCAGCGCCTTGTGGGAGGGCAGCCCCGCGAAGCGTAGTCCCGAGAACGCGAAGACGGCGATCATCGCGGGTGACGTGGCAGGCGCATAGATGAGCACGACCGGGAAGATCGCGTATACCGCAAAGCCGAGCGCGACGACAGGTTTGAGGCCGACGTACTCGGCAGCCTTCGCCGCGGGAGCCATCACGAGCAACGCGACCAGCATCTCGACACCGAGCAGGAACCCGAAGAAGGCCGCTGGCGAGAGGGTGACGCTGTAGGACGTTCCAAAGAGAGCGACCGAGGCGTCGAAGCCGACTTCGAGGAACTGCGTGACCACGAGCACGAAGAAGACGTACACCATGCCGTTGGCGAACCGGACCAGCGTGTCGCCGACCAGCAGCGGTCGCAACTCGGCGGGCATCGCCCGGAGGTCCGCCCGGATCTGCTCGACGCCGGCAAACGAACCGCCGATCGTGTCCTCGCTCGCGTCGTACAGCCAGTGCTGGATGAGCGTGCCGAGCGCGCCGAAGATAACCCCGACCAGCAGGACGTACTGGAAGTTCGTCGCGAACGAGTCGCCCATCTGTCCGAGAATCGGCGAGAGGACGGGGACATTCCACTGGAGGTCGATCAGGATAGCCGCGAGCACCGGGCCGACGAGAAAGGCCACCCGGCGGAAGGTCTCTGTGCTCGCGAACCCGGCCGCCAGCCGCGAGGGCTCGGTCGCCTGCTTGACGACGGCGAAGGAAGCACCGAGGCCGAACGATTTCCAGGCTTGGGCGAAGACCAGGCCGACGAAGATCCACATCCAGGGTTCGATTGTCAGCCCACCGACGACGACCGCGTCGAACTGCCCGGCGACCAGCCAGACGGCGAACCCGAGCGTCGAGAGAGCGCCGAACAGCGTCAGCGCATATCGCGACCCGATCCGGTCGGAAATCGCGCCGCCGGGATAGGGGAACACCGCCGAGATGACGTTCCCGAACGTGCCGTAGAGCCCGACGACGAATCCCGATGCTCCGAGTGCAGTCATGTATTCCGGGAGATACCGACTGGTCATCTGAAAGCCCAGGCTGAACGCGAACATTGCCAGCGAGAGGACGAGGACATCCCGTCGGAGTGCGAAGAAGGATCGGAACGCGTCGATCGGGCCTGCCGCTTCGGCCTGCTCGTCCGGCATCATGGGGGTGTCGACGGCCACAAGTAAAAACCACTTGCCAGTGTCGCCGGGTCGAACGTCGAATCCGGGATGTAATCGCTCACCACTCGGGTCGCGGCGCGCCCTCGTACCGTTCGATCTCGTCGGTCTTCTCGACGCGATTGTAGATCTCCCGCAGCGTGTCTTCGGCCCGAAGCAGTTTGTGCTCCTCTAAGAACGCTCGTCCCTCCTCGCTGAGACCGTAGAACTTGTAGGGGCGGTCGTTGCGTCGGCGGTCCTCGGGAAGAAGTACCTCCTCGACGATCCCGGCGTCGACAAGTTCCTCGAGGTGCTGACGGATCGTCGTCCGGCTCTTCGAGGGATTGACGTAGTCGAGTTCTTTCAGCGTCGGCAACCCGTTGGGATGGCCCAAAATGTCCTGCAGCAACGAGAACCGCGTCTCCTGAGTGACGACGTTGAGCCGACTGCGGACGGTTTCGAGATCGCTCGGTTGTTCCCCCATGTCGTATTCTTCAACTGATTCGTTTAAGAGCGTTTCGCTCAATTACGAATCGCTATAGAGCGAAGAAAGATGTCAGAGAACGGTAAGTGACCGCTCAGAGGTCCGCCGGATCGCTCTTGGTGATCTCCCGGAGGACAACCGTCGCGTACGAGCCCTTCGGGAGTGCAAACGAGAGGGTCAGCGGCTCACGCTCGACGGAGAGCTCCGTCCGTAACAGGATCGCCCGTCGCGTCCCCTCAGAGTGGAACTCTCCGGGGAGGTCGAAGTCGGTCGGACTGATCCCCAGATCGTCGAAGACTGCCCGCTCGATCTCGCCCGGCTCACCATCAGCGAGTTCGCTTTCCGTTCCGAGCAGCGGCGCGGTCACGAACGCCCGCCCGCGCTCGCAGTGGCGACGGATCGTCCCGACGTTCTCGGCAGTCACGCGCTGGACCCGGTCGGTGTCTGGCAGTTCGAGGCCGTCGGGGGCGTCGTTGTCGGCGAAACAGACCACGTCGCCAGCGACTGGCTCGTCGAAGGGCAGCCCACGTTCCAGTCGGGCCGAGAGGATCCGGTTGAAGGCGTAGGACTGTGCGGCGTTGACGAACAACTGCTGGAGGTTCGTCGGCACGGTCTCTAGGGCCGCCCGGAAGTCTTCGGGCTCCTCGGCCCCGTTCTCGGCGAGGCGATGGCACATCGACCGCTCGTAGCCCAGGCGCTTGGGCAGTCGATCGAGTGCACCCTGCCAGTCCTCTGTTTCCGTAACGTACGCCCGGGACTCGCGTGTGTCCTCGCGCTCGCGTTCGTGTTGATTCCCGACGTAGGCGAGGACGGCATCCTTCCAGTCGCCGCAGGCGATCGCGAGGCCGACCTCGTGGGTGACCGGGCGCTGGCTGCCGAAGCGTTGCTGGCCGAAGTAGTTGGGCACGCCGATGCGGGTCGAGCTGTCGTCCTCGCCACTGCCGGACGCGCTGCCGGCGAACGCGGCGAGACCGCCGAGGACGGCATCGAGATTGCCGGGCGCGTCGGGATCGCTGATCTCGATCTCGAAGGCGTTGCCGGCCAGGTCGCCGAAGAGGATCGGCCGGCCGCTCCGACCCAGGATATCGATCTCGACGTCTGAGAGATCGATGGCTTCGAGACCAGCGGGATCGACCTTCGCGACGGAGAACAGCTGGGTCGTCCGGGCGTGTTTGTCTTTCGTCCCGGCCCAGGAGACGCGTTCGCGGCTAATTCCCAGCTGATCGGAGAGGACGTTCGCGAAGTCGTTGGTGTCCCAGCCCGCGAGCGTGGCGCGGAAGACGACGTGCGGGTACGCGCCGCGCTCGGCGTCGATCGGCTCGACGTCGAAGGCCTCGATCTCACGGACGCCGAAGGCCGCCGGCTCGCGGCGGAGCTGCCCGCCGACGCCGTCGCTGTCGCTGACGTAATATGCCATCCCGACAGCTTGTTCGACAGGGTGTGCCTCGCGCATGCGACGTTGCCTTTCGTATTCGGTCGCCGACCATGAACGTGCTGATCGCCGTCCTGAGGACCGGCGACCACCCGTGGCTTTTTCGTCCCGCCGGACGACCCTCGACGGTATGGCACACGATGCCGGAGACAGCTCCGGGGCAGTCGAAACGGAGCTGTCGCGGGACATGGGCCTTTTTGACATCACGTTCATCGGCGTCGGCGCGATGGTCGGCGCGGGCGTCTTCGCGCTGACGGGCTTTGCAGCCGGGATGGCCGGTCCCGCACTCACGATCGCGTTCGTCCTCAACGGGATCGTCGCCCTGTTCACCGCCGTCTCCTACGCCGAACTCGGGGCTGCCTTTCCCGAGGCCGGCGGCGGGTATCTCTGGGTCAAGGAGGCATTGGTCGACCCCAACGGCTTTTTCGCCGGCTGGATGAGCTGGTTTGCCCACGCAGTCGCTTGCTCGCTGTACGCCGTCACGTTCGGCGTCTTCCTGACGGAACTGCTCGTTTACGTTACCACAACTTCGGAGGATGATTTCCATGCGTGCCTTTCTTTCATACAGCGAAAGGCGAATCAGCCGTTCAGCGCGTGTGCACATTGACCGATGAGATTTGACGGTTTCAGATGTTTTTGGACTGTTGTGCATCACAGCAGCTTGTTGACCACTGCGATTTCTCATTTCCTCACAGAATGTTTTCCGAAGGATAGTCCACAATAACTACCTACTTTAAATAGCTAGTTTCTTATTCAGATGGCAATTTTTAATACCTGCTTGGGGAAACGAATAGACATGGTGTCCACGTTGGTACTGGGGGCAATCTTGACCCTTCTTGCGTGGGTCGCCCTCCAAGTCACCGTCATACATGGGAAATACGTCGTGGATCACATCGCAGATGGAACGTACAACAAGGGACCTCTAGCTGACCAAAGCGGGAGGGATTCAGATGAGTGAAGAGAGTGGGCTCCCGGGACACGACCACGGTGACGAACTGGCCCGGGATCTTTCGCTGTTCGATATCACAATGATCGGTATCGGCGCCATGATCGGTGCCGGGATTTTCGTTTTGACTGGGCTTGCTGCCGGACAGGCCGGGCCGGGGCTCGTGATAGCCTTCGCGTTCAACGGCTTCATCACGATCTTCACCGGGATGGTCTATGCGGAGTTGGGCTCCGCAATCCCGGAGGCTGGCGGTGGCTATCTCTGGGTGCGCGAAGCGCTGGGTCGTTCACAGGCGTTCCTCGCGGGGTGGATGTCCTGGTTCGCTCACGCAGTCGCCGGATCGCTGTACACGCTTGGGTTCGGCGCATTCGTCCACCTGCTGCTGACGGACTATTTCGGCATCCACCTCTTCGAACCGGTAGATCTCCTCTTTGTCTCGTTCGGCCCGGAGAAACTCTTTGCCGTCTTCGCGGGCGCGCTCTTCGCGTACATCAACTATCGTGGAGCCAAAGAGACCGGCCTCGCCGGCAACATCGTGACGATGGTGAAGGTAACCGTCATTATCGTCCTCATCGCGTTCGGCTTCGGCTATATCTTCGGGCACCCGGCGGAGGCAACCGACCGATTCAGGCCGTTTCTGCCGCGTGACTTCGGCGGCGTGTTCATCGCGATGGGGTTGACCTTCATCGCGTTCGAGGGCTACGAGATCATCGTCCAGTCGGGTGAAGAGGTCGTCAATCCCAAGAAGTCAGTTCCGAAGGCGGTGTTCTACTCGATGTCGGTGGTCGTCACGATCTACATGCTCGTGGCGATCGTTCTCATCGGCGCAGTCGAAGTGACGCCTGAACTCTTCGGGATGGCCCAGGAGGGGGCAGCCAGCGGAGCTCATGGTGCGACAAATCTCCCACCGATCCCGGGAAGCATCGAAGACGCCGCCGTCTGGGAGCTCCTCGGCCATCTCGGTGAACTCGGGCTTGCGCGGGCAGCCGGCCAGATCATGCCCTTCGGGACGCTTGTCATTCTCGTCGCTGGTGTGTTCTCGACGCTGTCCGCACTGAACGCGACGACGTACTCCTCGACACGTGTCTCGTTCGCGATGGGCCGAGATCACGTCCTCCCGGACGCGTTCAGCGAGGTCCATCCGGAGAAACAGACTCCGTATATCGCGACCGCACTGTCTGGTGGCCTCATTATTTTCATGGCTGTCGCACTCCCGATCGAAGCCGTCGCGGCTGCGACTGACGTGATGTTTCTCCTCTTGTTCCTCCAGGTGAACTACGCCGCGATCGTCATCCGGCGCAAGTGGGGAGATCAGATCGACTACGGATACGTGATGCCGTACTTCCCGTACGTCCCTATTATTGGAATCCTGACGAAGCTCGCCCTTGCGGTCTACCTCTTCAACTACAGCCCGCTGGCCTGGTACGGAGCCATCGCGTGGATCCTCGTCGGCATTGGGATCTTCTTCCTGTACTCACAACGTCGCGTTCGGGAGACCGAAGCCGAGGAGGAGACCCGTCTGATAGCCGAAGAACGCGCGCCCGAAGATCGCGGCTACCAGGTGTTGGTTCCGATAGCGAATCCCGAAAACGCGGAACAACTGATCCGCGTAGCGAGCGCTATTGCTCGCCACGAGGACGGTGAGGTGCTGCTGACCAGTGTTGCAACCGTCCCCGACCAAACGCCTCTCTCGGAGGGGAGAGAATACGCGGACGAACAGCGCGACCTGCTTGCAGAGGCAATGCAATACGCGCCCGACGATATTCCAGTTCACCAGACCGTCACCATCGGCCACGACGTCGCAAAGAGTATCAACAACATCGCCTATCAGCGCGACAGCGATCTCGTTTTGCTCGGGTGGCGGGGCCAGCGCAAGCGCGTATCCGACTACGCGCTGGGTTCGACCATCGACACGGTCGTCGAGAACGCTGAATGCGATGTCGCCGTCATGAAGACCGACGGCACGACGGAGTCCGAACGGGTCCTTGTTCCGACTGCTGGTGGTCCGAACGAGGATCTCGCGACGGCCATCGCGACGGCGTATGCGGAAGACGGCGCCGATGTGACGCTCTTCCACGTTGCAACTGAAGGCGACACTGAACAAGCGTATGAGTCCCTCGAACGGAGACAGGAAACGCTGGCTGACGCCGGTATTGCTGTCGACCTCGCCGTCGAAACGAGATCGAACGTTGTCCAGTCCATACTTGACTACGCTGGCGAGGAGGACTATGATTCGATCATCATCGGTGCTGCAGGAGAGGGAATTCTTCGGCGTGCTCTGTTCGGAGACATTCCTGAAACGATCGGGGAGGGTTTCGATGGCGAGGTGCTCATGGTCCGGAAACACCGGCCAGTAGCGTCAGCGATCAAAGAGTTTCTCCGCAAGTGGATCGGGAAGGGAGCACGTGCGACGGGTTTAGATAGCTGATTACCGGTCGATCACGTGCAGAACTGGTGGATACACCGGCTGATCAATCGCCAATAGTCTCATTTCGCCACCGAACTCTGTCATTGTTCGAGGGCGAATCACTTGCCAGTGAACATCGTCAGCGTCTCGTCAGAGAAGCCGGTTCTCGATAGAACTGTCACGAAATCGCCACTCTCTATTGTCGTCTCGCCCTTCGGAGTAATGGCTCGGTCGCCGCGCTCTATAGTCACGACCAGCACATCTGTCGTCAGCAGTCCTTCGTCTCCGGCCTCCTTGAGGGTAAGTCCAGCGACCGGCGCGTTCTCTCCGACGGCGATCTCGACGACGTCCGCGTCGCCGGCGAGATCCGCAACGCCAGTCACTGGTGAAACATCGTCTCGTTCCTCGGGGCCGAACTGCGCGTACGGACGAAAGTACTCGCGGTGGATGAGATCCTCGTCGTCAATTTCGACGCCCAATGCGGTGATATCCTGTGCGATCCGCATGAGGTCGTCCTGATCGGACCCGACCGCTTTGACTCGAAGATCACCGCGCCCGGTCATGACTTCACGCACGTGGACGACACCGGGAACACCGAGGACGCGTTGAGCGAACCGCTGTCGATCTGTGGCGGCGGTACTACACATGAACAGGTTCGTCAGTCGGCTTTCGACCTTCCCGTAATCAATGTGAGCATGATACCCTTGGATAGCTCCAGCGTCTTCGAGACGACTGATCCGGTTGCGGACAGCAGGTGCCGATAAATCCACGTCTTGCGCAATATCCGGAGCGGACGTGTGTCGGGCTTCCCTGGCCAGGTGGTACAGGATTCGTTTATCGATTGAATCGATCCCAATTCCCATATTTATACCGTGCCAGCGGAACGCCATTTAGGTTTATATTTGGATTCCAGTTTCCGCTCTCTGGCAGTCAATCCACACGGTGGGATGGCCAGTTTTGGTCAGGCAATGCCCGTCTTAGCGGAGAAGGGTCCAAGATCACGTGGTTAAACGAATCGTAATCTCTTCACCCTAATATAACGGAACCAATCGAATTACCCAAATATATTTTTGATTCGAGTGTATGGGTACACCAAGAACGACGATACCAGTTGTTGATCACCAATGAGCCAACCAGACTTCACTCACCTCCTTGTTCCTGTTGCAAACGTGGATGATGCGGAACAGACGTGTGACGCTCTAGATCAGTACCTCGATTCTGGGGTCGAGACGATCACGATCGTCCACGTTATTGTACAGACAGATGGATATTTGGACCCAGCCTCTCCCGAAGCCCTCGAACAAGAAGCCCAAGAGTTGTTCGACTATGTCGAGGACTACTTCGAAGATGGTCCCGAAATCAGACGTGAACTCCGCTATGGGTCCGATACGATCGAAGAGATCGTCGCCGCCGCTGACGAACTTGAGGTATCGGCAATCGGGTTCTCCCCTCGCCCGAAAAACCGCCTCCACCAGCTTTTGACCGAAAATACCTCGTACCGACTGGTCACGGAAAGTCACCATCCTGTTGTGGCATTCTCCACGGGAGATGAAGCGTAATGTCGGATACGATGAAGAGTGCCCAAACAGCCACACACGATACAGATCGTTGCTATCACTGGGCGTTGGTGTCCAGGGTTGGGAAACGCCCTGTCCATAACCGATAACCCATGAAATGTGAACGATGTGGGGCTGATAAACCGACGGAGCGGTACGAGGTTGATGGATTCACGGGGTACCTATGCGAAGAATGTGTCGAACAGTGGGAGAAATTGCATGGAAGCTAGGACTGGTTACCGGCCGACGATAGATATTTCCAATCAACCAGGACCGGACAGTGTTGCTGGCCCGCTCTCACGTGCTGAAGGTAGAGTGTACACACTTGGAGGTCATCATGGAATTAACTGAGGATCAACAGGAGACAGCAGATCGTATCCGAGAAGAATCTCCCGGTAAAATTGTCCGTCTTGACCCACATTATGATGGATTTCTCGTCGTCCAAGAACTACCAGATTCGAACCAACCCACCCTCTACAATGTGACGATTGAGAACCACGTGGGCGGCTCTGAATCTCTTCATTGGGAGTTCCTCGGACCCGTCGAACAGTCAGTAGTAGACTCCAATACCGGCAGTCGATCCTCTTAGAACCAGTCAGCAACATGTATATCATCATCGTCGGCGCAGGCGATATCGGAACACCTCTGATCGACATCGCAACTCGCTCAGGAAACGAAGTTGTCTGATAGAAAAGGACTCAGAGAAGGCCGACGAGATCGCGGTCGAGTTTGATTGTATGGTGCTCACGGCTGACGCCACAGTCAAAAACACCTTCGAGGACGCCGGAGCAGAGCAAGCTGACGCTATTATTTCGACCACCGATCAAGATGCGACGAACGTGATGGTTTGCCTGCTAGCCCAAGAGTTTGAGATCCCCGCGATTTTGTCGGTTGTACATAACCCCAACCACATGGATCTATTCAAGCAAATCGGCGTCAATACCATGGAGAATCCCCAGCAACTGATCGCCGAGTATCTGTATCGAGCCGACGACCCATCTGGTCGAGCGCGCGACCGGCGTCACGGGAACGCCGGCAACCGTCCCGACCTGGGAACTGTTGGGCGGACTCGGTGAACTCGGGATCATCGAGGCCGCCGGCCAGTTCGTCCCCTACGGCGTCGTCCTGTTGCTGTTCGCCGGGCTGACGGCGACGATGAGCGCGCTCAACGCGACAGTCTACTCCTCCTCGCGGGTGTCCTTCGCCATGGGGCGGGATCGCGCACTCCCGCGGATCTTCCAGCGGATCCACGCCGAACGGCGGACGCCCCATTGGGCCATCCTGTTGTCTGCCGTGTTCATCGCCGTCATGGCCGTCGCGTTGCCGATCGAGGCCGTCGCCGCATCGGCGGACATCATGTTCATCCTGCTGTTCGTCCAGGTCAACTGGACGCTCATCAGGATGCGCAAGACCCACCCGGACCTGCCACGCACCTACGAAGTCCCGTACCTGCCGTGGCCGCCCCTCATCGGGATCGGACTGCAGGTGCTCCTGTTGCCGTTTCTCGTCTACGCGCTTGGGCTGGAGGCCTTCGGAATCGGGACGAGCAATCACGGCCTCTTCGCGCTGGGTGCGACCGCCGTCTGGATGACGCTCGGACTGGTCGTCTATTACGCTTACTCCCGGCCGAAAGAGGCCGAGAAACGCGAAGCGGAGACGCCCACGGTTCTCGAAGAGCGCGCGCCGGTCGAGCGCGAGGAGCGCGTCCTCGTCCCGATCGCCAACCCGGACAACGCAACCCAGCTCCTCCGGACCGGGATCGACATGGCTCGCGACCGCGAGGCCGAACTCGAAGTGATGACCGTCGTCACCGTCCCCCACCAGACCCCGCTCTCGGAGGGGCGGGCGTTCGTCGACGAGCAGCGCGGGTTGATCGACGACGCGGTCGACTACGTCGAGCGGACAGCGCCGGACCTGCCGGTCAACGGGACGATCCGGATCGGCCACGACGTCTCCCGGGCCATCCACAACACGATCGAGCAACACGCCGTCGACCTCGTCGTCATGGGGTGGCGGAGCCGCGGCCGGCGGACGGATTACGTCCTCGGGAGTAACGTCGACGACGTCGTTCTCAACGGCCACTGTGACGTCCTCGTCGAGCGGATCGGCCCCGCCGGCGAGATCGACTCGATCCTTGTTCCAACCGCCGGCGGACCACACGCCGCCTTCGCGGCCGAGGTCGCGGCCGCGATCGCCCGCGAGACCGGCGCCGCGATCGAGTTGCTCTATGTCCGGTCACCTGACGACGATGAAGGGGATGCCGAGACCCGCCTCGAGAGCGCCCGGGCAGTGATCGACGATGGCGAGCTGGTCGTCTCGACGACAGTCGTCGGATCGGACGCCGTCGCCGAGGCGATCGTCGAGCGGACGGCCGACCACGACCTGACAGTGATCGGCTCGTCCCGCGAGAGCTTGCTCTCACAGCTCGTCTTCGGCGCGATCCCGGAGACTGTCGGTCGGGGCGCCGAGAGTACAGTCATCATGGCGAAACGGAACCTGGGACTCGTCTCACGTCTCACGCGGTGGTTGCGCAACGAACGAACGTGATCCGCACAGAGCCACTTCGGCGGGCCACAGTCCGTGTCGACAGAAACGGAACCGGATCTCGTCGCGTTATAGCGCGTCCTCAAGCGCGTCGAACTCCTCGATCTCGATGCCCTCGTCGGTGATCTCGGCGATCACGAGACCGTTGCCGGAGCCGGTGTCGCGCTCGCTTGCGGCCTGGACCGCTTTCGTTGCGAGTTCGCGTGCATCCTCGACAGACATGTCCGGATCGTATTCGCCCTCGATGGTCCCGTAGGCGACCTGCATTCCGCTGCCAGTGACGGCATAGTCGTCTTCCATGACGCCGCCAGCGGGATCGATCGTGTAGACGTGGGTGCCCTCGTCGTCGACGCCGCCGAGGACTGGGTGGATCGCGAAGAACGGGCCACCGCGGGCGAAGTTGCCCGCAAGCGTCGCCAGGGCATTGATGCTCATGGGTTCGTCCCGGCGCGTCTCGTAGAGACTAGCCTCCGAGCGTAGCGTCCGGATGAACGACTGGGCGCCGCCGACCGAGCCCACGAGCGTCATGGCCGCCGTCGGGTGAATCTCCTCGACTTTGACGACGTTCTTGTTCGAGACGAACCGACCGCCGAGACTCGCCCGGCGATCGGTCGCGATCACGACGCCCTCGTCCGTGGCGAGACCGACGGTCGTCGTGCCGGTCTTCGTCACGTTCTCGCTGTCGCTCTCTTCGGTTGTGATTTCGCCGAGTTCCGGTGAGTAGGGATCGGTTCTTCCGTCGTCGTGGGGGTTCATGTTCAGGTCGGGGTTCATTCGTCGTCACCTCCGAGCAAGTCGCGCTCTTCGAGGTGGTCCTCGATTACGTCCTGGCTCACGCCCAGGACGCCCTCTTCGTCGACAGTCTGGAGGTCGACACCGTCGGGGTTGAGCCCACCGTCGTCGGGTTCGGCGAGGCCCTCCAGCGCGAGGCCAACGCCCTGCTCTAAGGTCAGTCCGTCCTCGTAGTTGTCCTCGAAGTACGTCTGGATCTCCTCGCGGCCGCCGCCGACCGCCAGCGCCTGCCACTCATAGGGCGTTCCCGAGGGATCAGTCTCGAAGAGACGGGGCTCGCCGTCCTCCATGCCGCCGACGATCAGCGCGACGCCGAACGGGCGTGCGCCGCCGGTCTGGGTGAAATCCTGAATCGTGTCGGTGATAGCCTTCGTCAACGGTTCGACGCCCATCGGCTGGTCGTATCGCAGGCGCTCGACCTGGGCGCGTCGGCGCGCGAAGTCGATGAGCTTGCGCGCGTCGGCGACGTGACCGGCACTGGCAATGGCGATGTGGTCGTCGATCTTGTGCGTCTTCTCGATACTATCGCGCTCGATCAGGGGTGAACGAGTCTGTCGATCCGCCGCCAGGACGACACCCTCCTCGGTCCGAACGCCGACGCTCGCGCTGCCGCGCTTGACGGCCTCGCGTGCGTACTCGACCTGGTAGAGCCGACCGTCCGGCGAGAAGATCGTGATTCCGCGATCGTAGGCCTGTTGTTGCTGGTTTCCTTGCATAGTCTCGTGCGTTCACTGCGAGTTAGGGCACGTGCTACATAAAGGCTTCAGTAAGAGATAAGTAGGGGGATTGAAAGCGGTCGAGCCGATGCGGTCAGTACAGCGGGAGGTCGCCGGTTACGCGGTCGATCAGATCGTCGCGCGCAGGCCCGATCGCCAGCGCGGAGACGGTGCCCGGTTCGAGTTCAGTGTGACCGGCGTCCCGGACGATCGCGTGGGCGATCCCCTCGCGCTCGGCGACGTCGGCCAGTTCGAACAGCTGTGACTCGCCGTCCGCCTGGAGGACGATCTTCTTCTGGCCTTCTCCTTTCCACTCGCTTTGATCCCGTCGATCGGCGTCCTCGTAGGCCGAAAGCGAGGCGTGGGCGACCTGGGCGGCGAGCTTGCCTGCGCCCATGTTCAGGTCGGCCCGCGCGACGATCGCCTGTTTCATAGATCCCCGGACGGGGGGCGTCTGTAACTACCTTTCTATCCTCCGAATCGACGTTTCGAGCCTCGCGGGGCGTCGATCGGCTGGGAATAACCGTGGTGTTTTATTCGCGCCCGGACTCAGAGGTCGATATGATCCTTTCCGATCGGGACATCCTGGCGCGTCTGGAGGCGGGCGATCTCGTCGTCGAGCCGTTGGACGATCCCGACTTGCAGGTCCAGCCTGCGAGTATCGATCTGCGACTCGGCCGTGAGTTCTTGGAATTCCAGCGGACGAACATTCCCTGCATCCACCCCAACAGCGAACAGGAGGTCGACGAGTACGTCGAAGAGACTGTCGTCGAAGAGGGCGGCGAGTTCATTCTCCATCCCGGCGACTTCGTACTCGGGACAACCAAGGAACGCGTCGAGATCCCACCCGATCTCATCGCCCACGTTCAAGGTCGATCTTCTATGGGCCGACTTGCAGTTGTCATTCACGCGACAGCTGGGATCATCGACCCGGGATACCGCGGGCAAATCACGCTCGAACTCTCGAACCTCGGAACCGCCCCGGTCTCGTTGACGCCGGACATGCGCATCTCTCAGGTCATCTTTACGCGGCTTACCTCGCCGGCCCAACGCCCCTACGGCGTCGACCGCGGTTCGAAGTATCAGGACCAGACCGGGCCACAGGCTTCGAAGATACAGGGAGACAACGAGTTCGGAGGCGAACAATGACGACGTTCATTGTCGACAGACAGTCGGCGAGAAACGAGTACGAGTTCGGAGGCGAGCAATGACGGGGCGGGTCACGACGGGACGCGTCGACACCGTCGGGGGTGGACGATGAAGTTCATCGAGGAGATCGTCGTCGAGGAGTTCCTGCCGACCTTCCGCTCGCTGCTCGCCGAGCGTCTCAGAGATCGGGGCCTCACTCAGCGTGAGGTCGCCGACTTGCTGGGGATCAGCCAGAGCGCTGTCTCGAAGTACGCCCACGGCGAGGTCGAGCGCAACGAGGAACTGCTGGCCGACCAGCGCCTCGAGGAATTGGTCGGCCGACTGGCCGACGGGCTGGCCGACGGCGAGATCAGTCGCACCCAGGCGCTCGCGGAGGCGGAAGTGTTCGTTCGCCAGCTAGAGGAGGGAGATCTGCTCGCCCAACTTCACGAAGAAGCGTTCCCCCCACTTGCGGAACATGGGGGACCGATCGCGATCCACGACCCCGAGAGTCGGGTCCGCCAGTCCGAGCGAGTCCGTTCGTCGGTCCGCCGTGGACTGGGAATACTGGAGAATACCAGCGGGTTCGCCGGGCTGATCCCTGCGGTCGGCGCGAACCTCGTCGAGTGTCTCCCCGAGGCAGCGGGAATCGACGACGTGGCGGCCGTTCCGGGTCGGATCCTCGACGTGAAAGGACGCGCGTCGGTTCCTGGCGACCCGGAGTTCGGTGTCAGCGAACACGTCGCGGGCATGTTGCTGGCCGCACGCGAGCAGGGCAACGACGCCCGGGCGATGCTGAACGTCGCTTACGAGCCCGAACTGATCGAGAGGCTGGACGAGGCGGGATACGCGACCGTCGAATTCGACGCTGATGCGGCTCTTGGAACTGCCCTCACTGACGCGGATGGCGTGACCGAGGCGGATGTCCTCTACCAGACCGGCGGGTTCGGCGTCGAACCGATCGTCTACCTGTTGGGTCCCGACGCGCCGACGGTCGCCTCGCGTGCGCGGGACCTCGTCTGACATGACCGACGTCGGGCCGATCCAGCGGTTTTACGATCGCTGGGCGGGTCCGTACGATCTGATTGGGAATGCGCCGCCCGTCCGTGGGTGGCGTCGCCGGGCGGTCGACGCCCTTGATCTCGCGGGCGGCGAGACAGTCGTCGAGATGGGGTGTGGGACCGGCGCGAACCTGCCGTTGCTCCGTGAACGCGTCGGACCTTCGGGTCAGGTGATCGGTCTGGATTTGACGTCGGGAATGCTCGATTACGCCCGCGAGCGGATCGAGCGTGGTGGATGGGAGAACGTCCACCTCGTTCACGGCGACGCAACAGCCCCGCCGATCGACGGCGACGTCGACGCCGTCTTCGCGTCGTTCGTCGTGGGCATGTTCGACGACCCGGATGCGGTCGTCGAAGAATGGCTCCGACTGCTTGGAGGGGCTGGTCGGATCGCGCTGCTGGACGCCGGGCCGAGCGATCGACCGGCAGCGATACCTTTGAACGCTGTATTTCGGGCGTTCACGCGCCTGACTGCGCCAGCAAGCCGGACCACACCGGCCTCTCCTGCGATCGAACTCGGGCGGCGGGTCCGAACAGCACACAGCGAGGTGGAGCGACTCGCCAAAGAGTCGAACCGGGTGGCGTTCGGGTTCGGCTTTCTCCGTCTGACCGCCGGGCGACTCGCGTAACTGCCGGTCTTCGGAAGCGACGGAGTGGAACGCTTGTCCGCCCTATCGGGGTGACTGTCGTCTCAGGGGTGGGCCGTTCCGACGGCATAGCGTTCGGCGTGACGGTCACAGAAGGGCGGATCGCGGAGCTGTGCCTCGATAACGTCCGGCTGACGATGCGGGTTCGAGAGCCGACAACCGGGTTCCTCACAGAATTCTTCACCCGTTTCGAGGTAGTGGTAGGCCTGGAGGGCGTACCCACACAGTGCCTCGGTCGTCCGGGGATCGTCCGCGACCAGGAATTCGCCCTCGACTTCGTTCTCCAGTACTTCCCGTGGCGGCGTATCTCCCGATAGCATGGCGTGTTTCTGCTGTTCCTTGTAGTAGTATTCGGGTTTTGCTGGGGCCTCGTAGAGCCCGGGGACTGACACCAGTGCCGGCTGCCCGAGGACGTTCACGCGCTTGTGCCAGCGCCCATCGTGATCGCCCCACGTTCCGAGGACGCGATCGACCAACGGGACGTGGAGATGGTCGAGACTGCGTTCCTCGGCTGGGAGCCGGCCCCACAGTGCCTGCTGAACAGCCAGACCGTCGTAGAGGACGCCCCCAGCCCGCTCGGGATGTTCGAGTACGCGCTGCTCGTAGCGGACGATCCCGAGCATCGTGTTACCCGTCTCGGGATCGTATGGGTCGAGCACCCTGGCCGCCGCGAACGCCTTTGGGAGGGCGTCGTCGGCAAATCGCGAGAGGAATCGGTCCCGGACGCTGACGCTGGCATCGACCCGTTCGGCCAGCCACTCGGCGATCGAATCGGCATCCGCTTCCGTCGTCGGTGCCCGATATAAGGTGACCTCTTCGACCATATTTAAAGGTGGTACCACTCGGTAAAACGAGTTGCGGACCGGCCATCATTTCTCTCAGGGGCGCGTGACGCGATCGATTCGATCCGACGGTCCGTCGTGGCGGGGTGGTTGCGTCGTTTCGGTCCGGAACCGACGACTGCTCCTGTCAGACGAACGCCGGACCGATGGGCTCTTGGTCCTCGGCCTCACGCCAGGAGTGAGCGGGTTCCCAGCCCAGATCCGTCCGGGCCTTCGCGGTCGAGAACGCGGCTTCCTCGCCCTCCAGCGCACAGCGGTCCGGCAGGTCACCGAACACTGTCTCGATGGTTTCGGTCGTCGGTCGACCGAGGTAGTTCTCCGCCGCCACGGCGAGGTAGGCCTCGTGGCCGTCGATATCGGCTTCAAGCGCCGCCTCGACGAGCGAGACGACGTCACGGATATCGATATACGACCAGAAGTTGCCAGATCGGTCTGCCGTCTTTGGGTCGAACCCGTCACGGACTGCTGTCAGGTCGTAGTCGCCGGGGTAGTTCACCCACGACGGCCGCAGCGAGGCGACCGAGATATCGTATTTCCGGACGGCCATGCGAGCGAGGTGTTCGCTCACGAACTTCGAGATGCCATACGGGTCTTCCGGGCGCTTCGGGTGCGCTTCGTCGATGGGCAGATAGTCCGGCAGGAACGGCGGGTCGGCGTAGGGCATCCCGTAGAGACTCTCACTCGAGGTGTAGACTACGTCGGCGTCGACGGTCCCAGCGGCCACGAACACGTTGTAAGCGGCCATCGCGTTCACGCGGAACGTCTCCGTTCCCGGGCGCTCACCCATTCTGGGGATGCCCGCACAGTGGACCACTGCATCCGGCCGGGTCGTCTGGATCAATTCGCGTGCCTGGCCGTGATCGGTCAGATCGGCCGCGAGAAAGCGCGCGTTGGTACGCTCGCCTGATGGCCGACGCAGGTCCACGCCGACGACAGCGTGGCCGTCGGCCGCGAGACTGTCGAGGACCCAGCTTCCGATGCCACCCGTCGCGCCGGTGACGAGGACGTTCATGTCCATTGCTCGTCCGGGGCCGTGTTAACGTCGTTGCTCGCCGCGACTGCGGGCGGAGCCGTACGGAGGGCACTTGATCGCGTTAGTCGTCAGCGGGTGCCTGCGTCGTCATGTCGACCGGCTCGGCGTCGACGCCGAGTTCGTCGAGTGCGATCTGGGCACCGCGTTTGCCCGACAGCAGCATGGCACCGAAGGTCGGGCCCATCCGCGGGAGGCCGTAGGTCGTCGCCGTGGCCATGCCCGTCGTGATGAGACCGTCGTGGACGAGACCAGTGTGTTCGACAACCGCGTCCTCGCTCTCGCCGACCCACATCGAGTCGTGGCCGGGCGAGTCGTGGCCGGGCGCGCCGTAGGTGTCCTCGTCGGTCTGGTCCATGCCGGCGTTGGTCTTCGAATCCTCGATGCCCGGCGCGTTCAAAACGCCCCGCTCGTCGAGTTTCTTGACGGCCATCGCGTCGTGGCCCGTCGCGTCGATCACGAGATCGGCCTCGACGGCGATCGGGTCGACGCAAGTGATCTCGCGGGGCAGTGCGTGAACGGGCGTCCAGTTCATGACGATCCCGCCGACGCGGTGGTCTTCGCGGATCACGATATCGGTGAACTCCGTCATGTTCTGCATCTTCGCACCCGCGTCACAGGCTGCCTTGATCAGGCCCGAACAGGCCTCCGGACCGTTGGCGACGTACAGTCCCTCGCTGTCCTGGGAACGCTTATAATCGACGTCGAGATCGTCGAGCACCTGCTGGGCGGGATCCCGGACAGTGACCTTGTTCATCAGGAATCCACCGAGCCAGAACCCGCCGCCGAGGTAGTTGTTCTTCTCGACGACCATCGTCTGGACGCCCCGTTCGGCGAGTTCCTTGCTCGCCATCAGCCCCGACGGGCCGCCCCCGACGATGATCACGTCGCTGTCGGAGAAGTCCATGAACTCCTCGGTCCACTCCTGGCCGATCGCACGCGTTACCTCCGCCTCGCCGACATCGCTGAACTGGTCGAACTTTGCGTCGCTCATACCACTAAGTGGTACCACTTGGTTAATGAAGTGTGTTTCGATGGCGGAGATAGTTCTCGTCGATGTTCGAGGAAGTGATTGCAGCAAGCACTGCGTTCCTACTCGCCGATCCGCTTCCGGGCGAGTCCGAGGGTCTGGGCTGTCGGGAGTTCCCAACCGTAGTTGACCGCAAGCAGGCGCGTCCCGACGACCATCGCGGCACAACCGGCGGCGGTGAGACTGGCCGACGTGTCCAGTATCGTCAACAGCCAGTAGGTGGTCCCGCCCAGGACCGCACAACTGGCGTAGAAGTCATCAAAGAGGATGAACGGCGAGCGATCCAACAGGACGTCAGCGTAGGCCCCCCCGCCGGCGGCGTTGATCGTCGCGACGGTGACGACGCCGAAGGCGTTGACGCCAGCCTCGGTCGCGACGATCGCGCCAGCGGTCGCGAACGCGGCCAGCCCGATCGCGTCGGCGACGAGCGTGATCGGGTGTTCGTCCGGCGATTGGAGTAGGACACTCAGCCCCAGAGCCAGCGAGACCCCAAGGACGCCAAGCCCCATTTCGCCGAGGTTCTGTAAGGCCAGGGGTGTCCGCCCGACCAGCACATCCCGCGTCGCACCGCCGCCGAAAGCTGTCACTAGCCCGACCACGCCGATACCGAAGATGTCGAACTCTTCACGGATGCCTTTGGCCGCCCCGACCAGGGCGAACGCGACGAGACCAACCGTGTTCATCACCGCGAAGGGGTCCAGCAGCGAAGCATCGAGGAGTTCGACCAGCACTGCCTATGCCCAGGGAGGCGGCCCCATTGAAGGCTCCGCTTCGGCTGCTGACGGTCGCGGTCGTCATCGGCTGCTGACGGTCGCGGTCGTCATCGGCTGCTGACGGTCGCGGTCGTCAGTAGCTGTGTCGTTTGCCGTGAAAGTAGACGGCACGTTCCCTCTCGGCGAGTGTCTCGCCGGTTTCGACGTCCTCGCGGGCTGTACACCGCCGGCGGTACTTCCGGAAGAACGAGAGCGGGGGTCCGGCGTAGAGGTCACCCCACTGATCGCCGCGGGCGACGACGATCCGCTGGTCGTAGGGTTCGCCGCAGACGGGACAGGTCTCGGAATCGCTACGGGTAGGGGGCATCGGGGACTGACAGCCCTAGGGTGACGATCCGGTTGTCGGTTTCGAATCCGGTCGGACGAATTACAGATCCTCTCACGCGTTGTCGGCGATGTCCGAGGAAGGGGTCGTGTCCTCCCCGACGACTGTCGAGACGTCGATGTCCTGAATGAGGTCGACCAGTTCGACCAGCTTCGGGAACGTGTAGATCGTCAGCGCGACGTCACCCTGGCTGGCAGTGAGCTTCGAGTCGATCACGAATGCGATGTCTTCGTCCGGCCACCCGCCCATCTTGTCTACGATGCCACCGGCCGGCCCGTATGCGAACGACGGCGTTGACATGCCGATCGTGGTATCCAGTACATTCGCCCAGCCGTCGATGTATCCACTCGTCATGATGTTGCCGACTTCCTGGATTGCAGAGCGCTCCATGTCGGTGAATCCCTCTCCCTCGCTCCCCTCGTCGCCGACGTCGCCGACGAGCATCCCTGCCAGCTGTTTGGCCTCTGTCGGGCCGAGCATGAAAAGGACGTACCCGTATGGCGGTTCGGTGAGTTCGACGTAAATGCCCACGCGTTTGCCGTCGCCCATGTGAGTCCGGACGTCCTCGATATCGAGGAAGTTGATCTTCGAGACGGCGATCTCGGTCTCGACGCCGGCCATCTGATCGAGGTGGTCCGAGACGGTTTCGGATCCCTCTCTGGCGATCTTGTTGAAGAGGTCCAGCTTCCGCACGTCGACTTCCAGACTCATACGTCCCCTTCCGCACGCGTCCACCTAAACACACCGGCCGTCGCGCCGACCCGATGCCGGCTCGGACTGGACGCTATTGTTCGCCGATGTCGACGTCGCCATCCCGGATCGCCCGTTCGGCGGCTTCGAGAGCGGTGTCCGGGTCAAACTCGTCGACAATCGTCCGGAGTTCGGTCTCCGGCTGCCCCTGCAATTCGCGGGCGTGGGCCGTTATGTTTGGGACCGCCCGGATCACGTTGTCGACGATCGGGACGGTCCCAACCTGTGCGGACCGCGACAGCGGGTTCAGGTCGACGACGATCTCGGTTTTGCCCATCTCTCCCAAGGCTTCGGCTCGATCGCCGTCCTCCAGCGGCACCACGACCACGTCCGCGTCGCCGATCCCGTCGGCGTCGACCTTCGCGCGTTCGTGATCGAGTCCCGGGATCCGGCCGTCGGCAGTCAGTCCCTTCACTTCGCCCGCTCCGTGCTCGCGGAGATGCTCAGCGATCGCTTCGATCCGTTCTTCCGTCCGATTGAACAAGTTCACCTCCAGGTCGGCGTCCGTCACTTCGGCGAGTTCGACGATTTCCGCCGGGACCAGTGCCGCGACGTTGCCGTTCACCGAGAGGACGGGGTGATCGGCCAGCAGGAGGTGGGCAGCCGCGGCGCGCTCGGCTCCCTCGGCGCTGTCGATCGTCCGCTCGCCGAGCAGATAGTCGAAGGCCTCCCCGCGACCCTGGGCGATCAGCCCCTGTCGGCTGGTGATGCCCTTCTCGACGCCTTCCTCGATTCGGTGCCGGGTCAACAGCGACTCGTAACGCGGGTGACTGTCCGGAACGTCGACCTCGCTCATGGATCCTGATCGGAGTTCGGGGGTGAAAAACGTCGCTACTGTTCGTTCCCGTCAGGATCGTCTAGCAGTTCGCCCTGCTCCTCGCCGTTCTCGACTTCCAGCGTCCCGCCGGTCGGATCGACCCGACAGACGTCGGGGTCGTATCCGGCCTCGGAGAGGCCGGTACCGACCGCGAACACCGTCTCGCCGAGCATCGCCATCGATGCTTCACCCCCGGCAGCCGTCACATCCTCTATCACGTTCCGGACCTCGGCCGTCAACAGGTCGGCCTCACGGGCGAACCGCCGGGAAGCGTACATGAACTGCTCGACAGTCGGTTCGTTCACCACTCGCGAGAGGGCGTCGGCACCCGCAGCCGAGAGCCGGTCGGTGTCGCTGCCGATCACGTCGGCCGTGTCCAGTTCGTCGAGCGTGAGATACTCGATCGGGGGTCGGGCCGGAATCCCGTCCAGATCGTTCGTCCCCGGTCCGCCGGCCTCCAGTCGAAGTACTATTCCCCCGCGAGCCTGGGCGACCACGTCACCGAGCCCGGTGCCCGCCTGTACCTCCGCGCCGTGA
The DNA here is from genome assembly GCF_004944975.1 of Halorhabdus amylolytica. GTDB lineage: Archaea > Halobacteriota > Halobacteria > Halobacteriales > Haloarculaceae > Halorhabdus > Halorhabdus amylolytica. Next base: position 367,552 of record NZ_SPQG01000001.1, on the reverse strand, counting down.
GCGATCGTCACGAGTTCGCTCGTCGAGAGCTCTCCCTCGAAGACCGCGTTCGCCCCGAGCGCCGTTCCCAGGGCCATCGCCCCCGAGACGCCGAAGCCGGCCCCGATCGGCAGATCGGTCTCGCCGATCACCGTCGCCTCCACGCCGAGGGCGTCAAGCACCCGATCGACGGCATCGATCTCGACGCCGACATCCTCTAAGACGACTGTCGTCTCCTCGGCCGGTCGGACCGTCACCCGCACTCCGTCGGTGAGTGTCAGGCCACCGCCACGGGACCCCGTCGTCGTCGGGTCGTCGGTTCGATCGACGGTGAAAAAGCCCGTGACGTGGCCCGGGACGAACGCCGTCGCCTCGTCGGTCATCACTGGGGATTCGACGCCCTCCCGGTAGAATCCTTCGGGATGCGCCCGGAAAGTCGCCAGATTGATGTGTGTTTACGTTGTCTTCGGCCGTATACATGCCGTCAGTCAGCGTCCGTCTCTCCGAGGCGGAGAAGACAGAACTGGAATCAGTCGCGGATCTTCTGGAGGAGGATCGAAGCACGACAATCAGGAAGGCCCTGCGGGAGGGCCTTTCGGACCTGCGGGTTCGCGTCGCCGTCGAGCGTTACCAGTCGGGCGACGTTGGCCTCGCCGAGGCTGCTCGGCTGGCGGACGTCACCGTCGCCGAGTGGCTGGCAGTTGCGCGCGAGCGGAATCTGACTATCCAGTTGACTCGCGAGGACTTGGAACGCGAGGTCGATGCCGCGGCGGACCTATGACCCGAATCTATGTGGGACCGGCTCCATTGACCGCGCTCGGAACGGTCGGCGAGACTGATCTTCTCGGTGCCTTCGAGGGCGAGATCGTCGTCCCCGAGATCGTCGCCGAGCAGGTTTCGACCGAACCGGCGAAGACCAACATGGAGAAGCTGCTCGCCGACGGCGCAGCGACCCGCGAGGCCGTCGACACCGAGCACGAAGGGCAGGCGACGAGGATCGTCGGCGTCGCGGAGCCGGTGATCGAAAGCCGTCTGCTGGAGCCGGTGTTGGCGGCCATGGACGAGGAGTCGTCGGCGGACGAACCGACGATCGGGCTTGTCGTCGACGACCGTCGCCTGCGCACGGTTGCCGAGGGACTTGGCGCGACAGTGACCGGGACGTTTGGAACCGTCGTCCGGGCCGCCAGCGAGGACAAGTACCTCAAAACAACACAGGCCAAGCGGATCGTCCGCCGGATCGACAGCCACGGCTTACACCTGACGGGCGAGTTGCGGGCGCAGGCGATCGGCGATCTCTGACCGCTGTGAGATCGAGCGACGCTACGGAGAGAGTCGCTGGCGATCCTGCGAGACTCACTTCGTTCGTCTCGCTGGCTCGCAGGTTTGTCGCCGCTCGCGTGTCGCTTCGCTCCCGCTCGCGTTTCGAGGCCTCATTTCGTTCGGCCTCGCCTAAGGCGACAAACGCTGCCGATCTCGCGGGAAGATGACCGCCTCGCGGATGTTCTCCAGGCCGAGCATCGTCATGACGAGCCGTTCGCCACCCAGTCCCCAGCCGGCGTGGGGCGGCATGCCGTAGTTGAACATCTTGGTGTAGTACTCGAAGGCACCCGGATCCAGGCCCTGCTGTTCGAACCCTTCGACGAGGTGGTCGTGACGATGTTCACGCTGGCCGCCCGAGACGAGTTCCATCGAGGGGTGCATCATGTCGAAACCCGTCGAGAGTTCGGGATCGTTGTCGTGATCCTTGATGTAGAAGGGCTTGATCTCGCTTGGCCAGTCGGTGATGAAGTAGTGCTCGCCGACTTCCTGCCCCAGAGCGTGTTCGCCCTCGGTCGGAAGGTCGTCGCCCCAGACGAGTACGTCGTCAAGTTCGCCCGTCGCGTTGATCCGTTCGATGGCTTCCTCGTAGGTGAGTCGTGGGAAGTCGCCCTCGGGGACCGTGAACGTCTCATCCAGCCCGAGCGTTTCAAGTTCCTCGGCGCAGTTCTCGGCGACGCCTTCGTAGGCAGCTTTCACGACCGTCTCACAGGCGTCCATCGCCTCGGTGTGATCGTAGAAGGCCGACTCGAAGTCGATCGAAGTGGCTTCGTTGAGGTGTCGGGGCGTGTTGTGCTCCTCGGCGCGGAAGATCGGGCCGATCTCGAAGACCCGCTCTAAGCCGGAGCCGACCATCAGCTGCTTGAACAGCTGGGGGCTCTGGTTCATGAACGCTTCCTGGCCGAAGTAGGTGATCGGGAACAGTTCCGTCCCGCCTTCGGTCCCGGTCGCGACGATCTTCGGCGTGTTGATCTCCGTGGCGTCCAGACTCCGGAAAGCGTCCCGGACGGATCGCAGGACTTCGGCGCGGATCTCGAAGATGGCCTTCACCTCGGGCTTGCGGAGGTCCAGCGTCCGGTTGTCCAGTCGCGTCGGGAGTTCGGCGTCGACTTTCCCGGACGGATCGAGCGGCAGTTCGGGATCGGCGGGGGCGATCACCTCGATGTCCTCGGGCGTGATCTCGACGCCAGTCGGCGCGCGCTCTTCCTCTTCGACGTCGCCTTCAACCCGGAGGACGCTCTCGCGGTGAACGTCGAGGGCTGTCTCGACGAGGTCCTCATCGAGATTGTCCTTCTCGATTTTGATCTGAATCTTCCCGGTCGTATCTCGAAGGATCAGGAAGGCGATACCACCCAGGTCCCGGATCTCGTGGACCCAGCCGGCGACAGTTGCGGTGTCACCCGGCTCGGCGTCTGCGGCGTACGTTCGATCGTGCATGTGTCGGTTCATTTTCGGGCTGGGGATTAAACTCCACTTATTCTCCTTTCCGACGGGCGCTCTTTGATCAGGTGGTGACTATCCTCTCCCGCCCGGGACGCTTGGACCACAACGTTTCTGTTCCGGGTGGCGCAATGATCCCCAATGGCCGCTCACGAACTCGACGACCTCGACAAAGCGATCCTGTATGCACTCCAGGACGACGCCCGTAAGATGTCGACGAGTACTATCGCCGAGCGAATGGACGTCGCGCCGAGCACTGTCCGGACCCGGATCAACTGTCTCGAGGAGGACGGCGTCATCGCGGGTTACCACACCGAGGTCGATTACGAGAGCACGGGCCTGCAGTTGCACACGCTGATCATCTGTACGGCACCCGTCCCCGACCGTGAGGAACTCGCCGAACGGGCCCAGGAGGTCGACGGTGTCGTCGCCGTCCGGGAAGTCATGACCGGCGTCGGAAACATCCACATCGAGGCTGTTGGCCTTGACGGTGACGACCTGAGCCGGATCGGCCGCGAACTCGACGAAATCGGGCTCACGATCGAGGACGAGGACATCATCCGCAACGAATACGAGACGCCGTTCAAAGGATTCGCCCTTGAGGAGTAACTAATTGAGCGGCTTCTCCTGGCTATTCTCGCCATCCTGCCCTGACTGCGGATAGCGGACGGTCGGTATGGACCGGCCCTCCGGATCGTCCAGAGATCGACTACAGATGGACTGTATCTTATCTTCTCTAACCATCTTTAGACGCGAAAGGGCCATATTTGCCATCATATATTGACGGAACGTCAATATAACCGCCTAGTTTATGGCGCTCCGTGAATAATGGGTGGATGTATGGATCACTACGATACGGCTGTCGTGTTCGATCGCGGAGATGTATCGGTCACCGAACCGTCGGGCCTCCCAGGAGCGTGCTCGCCAGGATGACCGAACCAGGGGCGGCACCGAGTGAGGTCATTGTCGTCGGCACGACGAGCGATGTCAGAGTACTGGCCGAACGACTGGACGAGTCGCGATCGGTTGTCTTTGTCACGGACCGTCGGGAGCAACATCGCCTGGCCGACCGGGCCGGACTTTCGACACACGTAACGTCGCTCGATGCCGGTCTCGGCGACGATGAACTGTCAGGTGACGTCGCCATCGTCGCCACCGACCGTGATTCGACGAACCTGCTCATCGCTCAGCACTTCCGCGTCGGCCACGACGTCGAGGCCGTCATCGCTCGGGTCAACGATGCAGACCGGAAAGTTGCCTTCGACGGAATCGCGACGGAAACAATCACTCCCGTGGATCTGTACGACCGGACCGTCCAGGAAACGCTGGAACCTCTCTAAGCTACGATGCCGAAAGAACTCGAACGAGATCTCGGATTACTGTCAGTATTGGCGATAAGTATCGGTGCGATGGTGGGCAGCGGTATCTTCATCCTGCCGGCGCTCGCACTGAAGATGGCCGGTCCAGCAGTGGTACTGGCGTACGTCCTGGCCGCACTGGTCGTGCTACCGGCGGCTCTCAGCAAGGCCGAAATGGCGACAGCGATGCCGGAAGCCGGCGGGACGTACCTCTACATCGAACGTGGGATGGGACCGCTACTCGGAACGATCGCGGGCATCGGAACGTGGTTTGCTCTCTCGTTTAAGGGTGCCCTGGCACTCGTCGGCGGTGTCCCGTATCTGTTGCTGTACTTCGAATTGCCGATCAAGCCGGTGGCACTGGCCCTTGCGGCCGTACTCATCCTCGTGAACCTCCTCGGGGCCAAACAGACCGGGCGCCTGCAGGTTATCATCGTCGGCGTCATGCTGGCGGCGATGGCCTGGTTCGTCGGCGGCAGCCTCGGCTCGATTCAAACTGCTTCCTTCGACGGGTTCCTGGGCTCGGGAGCCGGCGGTATCCTTGAGGCGACAGGATTCGTCTTCGTCTCCTATGCGGGGGTGACGAAGATCGCGAGTGTCGCCGAGGAGATCGAGGATCCCGACCGGATCATCCCGCGCGGGATGATCTGGTCGCTTGCCTTCACGACGTTGTTGTACGTGCTCGTCGTCGCAGTGATCGTCGGCGTCGATCCGGCGGGGATCGTCGGGTCGAACACGCCGGTCGCTGACGTGGCTCAGGCAACGATGTCCACGCCCGGTGTCATCGCGGTGATCGTCGCCGCGATCTTCGCGTTGATCAGTACTGCAAACGCCGGATTGCTCTCTTCCTCGCGGTATCCCTTCGCGATGAGTCGCGACGACCTCGCACCGCCGACGTTCGCGACGGTCAGCGACCGGTTCGGAACGCCGATCACCGCGATCACGCTGACCGGTCTGGTCATGCTGGCGTTGATCGCGTTCGTTCCGATCATGGACATCGCCAAACTCGCGAGCGCGTTCCAGATCCTCGTGTTCGTCCTGATCAACGTGGCCCTGATCGCGTTCCGGGAGAGCGACATCGCCTACGATCCCAGTTACGAGTCCCCGCTGTACCCCTGGCTGCAGGGCTTTGGCGTGGTCGGTGGACTCGTCTTGCTCACCCAGATGGGGCTGATCGCGTTCGTCGGTGCGATCGTGATCATCGTCGGCAGCGTCGGCTGGTACTTTGCGTACGCTCACCGCAACGTGGCCCGCGAAGGCGCACTCACTGACGCGATTCGACGTGATATCGACCGGCGGGCCGTCGAGGAGACCCGGTCGGTCTGTCACGACGCCGATGAGTCAGACGTGCTCGTGGCTCTCACCGAGGATACGACGGCGGCCGCCGAGGAACGACTGTTGGACGTGGCGATCCCGGTTGCTCGCGCCCGGGACGGGACAGTGACCGTCGTCCAGTTCGATCAGGTGCCCGACCAGACGCCGCTGTCGTACGCCGAGTCAACGCTCTCGACGGCTGATCAGGTATTCGAGGAACGGACGGCTGCGCTCGCAGAGGATGTCGGCGTCCCCGTCGAGTACGGCGAGATCGTCAGCCACGACGTCGACCGGACAGTGGCAAACGTCGCCGACCTCCACGGCTACGATCTGGTCGTCGTCGACGAATCCGGCCCGACCTTCACCGAGGGACTTTCGGACGTCATCTTCGGGCCAAACCGCTCGTTCGACGTACTGGGAGTCGACGCCGAGAGCCTCGACGGGATCGATCGTATTGCCCTGGTCGACGACGGCGGGCCGTTCGATCCCGAGAAGGTCCGGATAGCGAACCTACTCGCGACGGCCCGTAACGCGACGATCGAACTCGTCCACGGGATCACACCGGATGCGACGCAGGAACGGCGTGATTCAGTCGACAAATATCACGCCGAGATGGCCGATCTCTGTTCGGTTTTGACCGAATCGGCGATCGTCGAGAGCGACGACGACGCGGCCGCACTCGTTCGTGCGACGGAGGACGCTGACATCGTGGTCGTTGCGGATACCGGTGGCGCGGTCCTGCGTGACGGTCCCGGGGTCGACGTCGCGGAGCGCGGGAACGCTCTCGTGTTGCACCCGGGAAGCGACGGACAGCCCGGACTGATCGGTCGTCTCCTCCAGCGCGTCGTGTACTGATCGTCAGTACACGCGGTGTGTTCGGACGATCGGCCTACTGATTCAGACAGCGTGCAGAATCAAGCCGACAGTTCGGTCTGCCACTCCCGGATTCGATCAGCGCTGACACCCTGGACGTCGCCGGCGACGGCGTCGGGATCCACGTCCTGGAGGTCCTCGGGTGCCTCGACGCCGACGTCTTCGAGTTTCTCGGCAGTCGCCGGGCCGATTCCGTCGAGATCTTCCAGGTCTTCGACGGCGTTGCGCGCCTGGAACTCCTTGTAGTTGCAGATCGGACAGCCCAGTTCCCAGGGGTCGTCACTGTCATCGTGGACCTCGATGTGTGGCAGATCGTGGTCCTCGCAGGTCTCGTCGGTCACGACGATTTCTCCGCGACGGGGCAGCGGCAGCGAGTAGTCACAGTCGGGATAGCGCGTACAGCCGACCAGTCGCGAGCCCGATCGAAGGTGTTTGATCGCGAGTTTGCCCCCTTCCCCTTCGGCGGCTTCGCCGTCTCCCTTTCGTTGTCCCTCCGGCGCAGCGCTCCCTCCACACTCGGGGCAGTCCCCGATCACCTCGTCCTCGCTCTCGTCGGCTTCCTCGGCCTTGCAGCGTGGACAGCCGTGGACGAACGTGTCCCGACCCGCGAGCATCTTGACGTGCCGGAGATCGTGTTCCTCGCAGGTCTCGTCCATCACCTGGGGCTCGCCGGAACTTGGCAACGGGAGCGTGAACCGACACTCCGGGAAGCCGTCACAACCGACGAAATACGAACCCTGTCGGCTCCGTCGGATCAACAGGTCCTCGCCACACTCCGGACAGGGCCCGAGCGTCCGATCGGCTTTCAGCGACTCCTGGAGGAACTCGCCGATCTCCTCACGTGATGCACGTAGCTCCTCGAAGATCTCGCCGAGCATCTCCCGGGATTCTTCAGTCACTTCCTCCAGGGTTGCCTCGCCCTCGGTGATGGCGGTCATGTCCGTCTCTAGCTGGGCGGTCATCTCCTCGCTGACGACGTGATCGGCGTACTCCTCGGCAGCCGTGACGACTGCCTCTGCAAGTTTCGTCGGCCGGGGTGGATCGTTCTCGACGTATCCCCGGTCGTAGAGCTTCTCGACGATGTTGTGTCGCGTGGCCTTCGTCCCGATACCCATCTCTTCCATGTGCTGGATGAGCCGCGACTGGCCGTAGCGCCGTGGTGGCTGGGTCTGTTTGGCTTCGAGTTCGACGTCCTCGATCGACAGTTCGTCGCCCTCGCTGACCTCGGGCACGACGGTCTCGCCGGCCGAGGAGTAGGGATAGACCGCGTGGTATCCCTCTTCGAGCAAGCGTTTGCCGTTAGCCTTCAGCGACCGCCCCGAAGCGTCCGCGACGACCCGAAGGTGCGCCCAGGTCGCCGGCTCGGCCACGGTCGCGAAAAAGCGTCGGACGACGAGTTCGTAGATCTCCCAGGCGTCCGCGCCGATCTCGTCACGATCGGGAAGTTCGCCGGTCGGGTGGATCGGTGGGTGGTCTGTCGATTCTGTCTCTCCACGGGTCGGATCGATCTCCGCCTGGGCGAGCAGAGACTCCGCGTCGTCGCCGAACTCGTAACTGCCTTCGAAGGCACCCAACAGTTCCGCGGGGTCGAGATCATCCGGATAGACAGTGTTGTCCGTCCGCGGGTAGGTCAGGTAGCCGTCGGTGTACAGTTCCTCGGCCAGCGACATCGCGCGCTGGGCGGAGTATCCGAGCGAACTCGCCGCCGAGATGAACGCGGTCGTGTTGAACGGCGCGGGCGGGTCGTCGGTCCGCGTCCGGCGGCGGACCTCGGTGACAGTGGCCACCCTGGACTCGGAGAGATCGGCGTAGGCCGCCTCGGCCGTACTCTCCTCCCAGATTCGCTCGGCCTCGCTGCCGTCGTCGTCATAGAAGTACTGGGCCTCGAACCCTTGACCGTTTTTCGCGAGATCGGCGACGATCTCCCAGTAATCGTCGGGATCGAAGGCCTCGATCTCGCGTTCGCGGTCGACGATCAGCTTCAGCGTCGGGCTCTGGACCCGGCCGACCGAGATGAAGTCGTTGCCCAGTTGCTTGGCCGAAAGTGAGAGGAAGCGCGTCAGCGCCGCACCCCAGATCAGGTCGACGATCTGGCGGGCTTCACCCGCCGCCGCGAGGTCGAAGTCGATCTCGTCGGGGTTCTCGAACGCTTCCTTGACTTCGCGCTCGGTGATCGAGGAGAAGCGCACGCGCTCGACTCGCGTGTCGGTCTCCTCGCGGATCAACTCGTAGGCCTCCTTGCCGATGAGTTCGCCCTCGCGGTCGTAGTCGGTCGCGATGACGACCTCGTCGGCCTTCCTGGCCAGACTGCGCAGCGTCGCGACGATATTCTCCCGCGTGGGCGTCGTGACGACATCGGCGTCGATCAACTCGACTGGTTCGACGTCTCGCCATTCGGAGTACTCCGGCGGGAAGTCCACGCCGACGACGTGCCCCGAGAGACCGACGACGCGTTGGCCACCCCACCGGTAGACGTTGACGCCGTTCCGTCGCTCGGCACTCGCTGAATCGCCGCTCAATATCTCGGCAATCCGCCGGGCGGCGTTGTCCTTCTCGGTGACGATCAGGCGCACGCCCGATCACCACCGACAGGTTGGGAACTCATTGTGCCCTGCTACGCGGAGAGCGTCTCATATGTCTTTCGGCGCGTAATCGCAAGACGGGAGTAGGACAAGGCGCGCACGCGACGCACGCTTGCGCCCGTGAGGTAGTCTCTATAGAGCACACTCACAGTCAGGCGTTTCCAGAGAGTACAGTTTGATACGATAGGGAGTCACTGTTCCAGAAACGCGTTCAATTCGCGGAACTCTGCGGACGAAAGAATCACTTCGGTGTCGAGCTCGTCAAACCGTTCGAAGTCGTCGTCGATGGTCAGAAGTGTGTTTGCTCCTTCCTCAATCGCAGCCTGGGCGTAATATCCATCCCAGCCGCCAATCTTTGCCGTTCGTGCGTTATCCAAACTATCGCTGACGAGCGTCTCCGGCAGTCGATCGGACCAGTGAATTCGATTTGCGTCTATGAAGTTCTCCAGCAGTCTGGACGCTTCGGCGTTCGATCGTCCGTAGTACGTCGTGAGCACTGTGTGTGCGCCGAATACGGCGGGGTACGGAACGATGGCATCTATGTCGCCGGTGATGGCATCCCGAACGGAAGAAAGCGCAGCGTCGCGGACTGGTGCTTCCGTATGTGCGAGAGCGATTACACCGACGTCAAAGAGGTACGGGCCGTCCACGTCACTCATCGCTGTCCCCGTTAGCCCCTCGTCGAACGGCGTCTCTATGTTTCTTGGCGATCGGATCGACACTTCCGTCGATCGGTTTCGTCTCTCCACGTTCGGAAGCCGTCTCTTCGACGAGTCGATCCATGCGCTGGATTATCGCTTCCGGATCGTCCTCCGGTTCGACGATTGCTTTCCCTCCCTCTTCGTGGACTTCTACCTCGCTGCCGGGAGTGATTCCCAGACGGTTCCGAACCTTCTGTGGGAGGACGATCCTCCCTTTCGAGTCTACCGTTACCATGCTCCCACTTTTGGTGGGAAAATGTATACTCGTTCGGGAAGACGGAATTTCGGAACTGTCTGAATAGTGCATGGTAGTCCGAACGTCAAACTCTTATAATATTTAAACACTCCCAACAAATCTATCCGCCCGCAGACCCAACAGTCTGGAATGGCAGACGACAAGCGAGGCCGGGACAAACAGGCCCACGACGAGGAGCGACGACAGCGCGAGCGCGAACTCGAGACGGAACTGAGGCGGCGTGAAGAACCGGAGCCGTCGATCGAGGCGACTGAACTCGGCGAGTTGGAGGACGAACTCGAAACGCTTCCGTTCCCGACGACGGCGGCTGACGTGGTCGAAGCGGTCGGCGATCGCGAGATTGTGTCGCCAGAGGGAACCTACCGACTCGCGGAACTGCTGCCGGAAACCGACGCCGAGACGTTCGACTCCCCGGCGGCGGTCAGCGTCCAGGTCCAGCGGCCGACTGTCGCCGCGGCGATGAAACGGATCATCGAGGCGAGTGCCGAACTGCAGGACGCTGATTTCGGCGGCTCACGACGTGATGCGTATAGAAAGACTTTGGAGGCTCTCGCGGCGATCGACGCGGATGACGACGAGGGGCTCGCCGCGATCACGGACTGGATCGTCGAGCAGATCGACGAGAAAGGGAAACTCCCAGGTTCCCGGGCAGTTCGCCGGGAAGCTGCGAAGTTCTGCCGGTCGAACGGCTACGAAGTCCGCGTCGACGAGTGGCTCGGGATCTAGTCCTCTAGCTCAGCCCACAACAGCTCGTTCACGTCACCCCACCTTTTTCTTCGTCGGGTGCCGTCGCTCCGCTCCGGCACCTCTCCTTGAAAAATCTGGACGAAAAAAGCCGAGCACTCACTGCGCTCACGGCTACGCCGTTCGCAGTTCGAGGCTCTCACTTCCTTCGAGCCTCGCTACGCTCGCGCTCGGTACTACTCCTCTAGCTCGGCCCGCAACAACTCGTTCACGTCACCGGGATCCGCACTCCCACCGGTCTTTTGCATCACCTGACCGACGAGGAAGTTGATCGCGCCGCCCTCCCCGTCGTGGTAGTCGGCGACGGCGTCAGGGTTCTCGTCGATAGCTTCCTCGACGGCACCCTGGAGTTCGTCGCCGCCGGTCTTGCCCAGTCCCTCTCGGTTGACTATCGTGTCCGGGTCGTCGCCGTCGTCGAGCATTCCCCGGAGAACGCTCTCGCGTGCGTTCTTGGCGGTGATCTCCTCGCGAGCGACGAGTTCCACGAGGCGTTCGATCTCGTCGAGTCGATCCGTCACGTCGGTGATCGCCATGTCGCGATAGTTGAGTTCGCCCAGCAGTTCGTCGGCCACCCAGGTTGCCACGAGGTCGGGATCGAACTCCGCGGCCAGGTCCTCATAGAAGTCCGCGACCTGTTTGGTCGTGGTGAGCTTCGAAGCGGCTTCCTCGTTGAGGCCGTATTCGTCCCCGAAGCGTTCGCGACGGGCGTCCGGCAACTCGGGGATCGAGAGTTCTTCTTTCCAGTGGCTGACCTCCAGGGGCGGGAGGTCGGCCTCCCGGAAGTACCGGTAGTCCTTCTCTTCTTCCTTCGAGCGCATCGAGACCGTGATCCCGCGGGACTCGTCCCAGTGACGGGTTTCCTGTTCGACCTCGCGACCGCGCTCGACGGCGTTCTTCTGGCGTTGGGCCTCGTAGGCCAGTGCCTTCTGTGCGCCCTTGTGGCTGGAGATGTTCTTGACCTCCGTGCGGTTAGCATCGGCGAGCACGTCGTCGTCGATTGAGCCGTCCTCGGCGACGTCCGCGGCGTCGACCAGCGAGAGGTTGGCGTCGATCCGGAGCGAGCCGTCCCGCGTCGCGTCGAAGACGCCCAGGTACTCCAGGACCTCCTCCAGTTTCGCGAGGAACGCTCGGACCTCCGTGGCGTCACGGAAGTCCGGCTCGGTGACGACCTCCATGAGGGGGACGCCGGCACGGTTGTAGTCCACGAGGGTGTAATCGGCCGTGTCGATGTTCCCGCCCTGGTGCTGGAGACTTCCCGGATCCTCTTCGAGATGGGCGCGCTCGATCCCGACCGTGCGGCGCTCGCCTTCGACGGAAAATTCGAGTTCACCGTCCGCACAGATTGGGGCGTCGTACTGGCTGATCTGGAAATTCTTCGGCAGGTCGGGATAGTAGTAGTTCTTCCGGTGAAAGCGGGTTTGTTCGGGAATATCGGCGTCGATAGCCTTGCCGATCCTGACGGCGGCCTCGACGGCACCCTCATTGAGCACCGGCAACGATCCCGGCAGACCGAGACACACCGGACAGGTGTGGGTGTTGGGCTCGGCGTCTTCGAGATCGGTCGAACAGCCACAGAAGATCTTCGTCGCCGTCTCGAGCTGGACGTGAACCTCCAGCCCGATTACGACCGTGAGATCCCGTTGCTGGGTGGCCTGAGCAGTCATTGCCAGCGGTTGGCCGCGGGGCGGCTAAAGGCTAACGACCCGGGCGGCCAGGATGCGATCGGCCGGACGGAACATATAAGCGTATGCTAATATTAGAGTTTACTAAGATGGATCGCGGAGCGACGGCGGAAACGGGCGAGGAGGGTCGTGACAGTGCGGCCTGTTGTACCGCAGTCGAACATGGACTCTCCGCCGACGAAGTGGCTGCTGACCTCGAACTGCTGGACGCGGTCGGGTCCGGAACCCGCTACGAGGCGCTACAGTGTATCGCTGCGGGTGGAGAGGTCTGTGTCTGTGAGATCGAGGCTGCCCTGGACGTCAGCCAGGGAGCGATCAGCCAGGCCCTCGCCCGGCTCACCGACGTTGGGCTTCTCGACCGCCGGAAAGAGGGACGTTGGCGGTACTACGCGTCGACCGACAGGGCGGACCGCCTGCTCGAAACGATCGAGGAGGTGCGATCGGTCGATGAGTGAGAAGGCCTCGACTGACGACACTGACGAGTTGAGTCCCTCCGAGCAGCGTCGGGCAGTGCGCGAGCGATACGGAGACGTGGCTGAGGAGGAATCCCGCGGCGATAGGACGGCTGGCGGTGGATGTTGCGGTGGTGGGACGGACGCCGAAACCCGGGACGCCGGTGACGGAGCGACAGACTCGTCGTGTTGTGGCGCGAGCGGAACCACCGACGCGGCGGAGCGAGCACGCGATATCGGTTATTCGGACGACCAACTGGAGACAGTGCCCGATGCATCGAACATGGGACTGAGTTGTGGCAACCCCACGGCGATCGCGAGCCTTGAGGCGGGCGAGACGGTCCTCGATCTGGGTTCGGGCGGTGGGTTCGACTGTTTCCTGGCGAGCGACGCAGTCGGTCCCAATGGGCGGGTCATCGGCGTCGACATGACGCCCGAAATGGTTGAGAAAGCACGTGAGAACGCACGCGACCGCGGAGACGACACTGTCGACTTTCGCCTCGGGGAGATCGAACACTTGCCCGTCGCCGACGAGGCGGTCGACGTGATTATTTCCAATTGCGTCCTCAATCTCTCGCCCGACAAATCACAGGTATTCCGGGAGGCCGCTCGGGTCCTCCGACCGGGCGGTCGTCTGGCTATCTCTGACGTCGTCCGGACGGCGGAGTTACCCGAGGACCTTCGGATCGACCCGGAGTCAGTGTCGGCCTGCATCGGCGATGCGGCCCCACCGACGGAACTCGAAGCGATGCTCGGCGAGGCGGGGTTCATCGATGTCTCGATCGAACCGACGGACGACGACGAGTTCATCAGCGAATGGCACCCCGAGCGCGACCCCCGCGAGTACGTCGCCTCGGCGCGGATCGAGGCCCGCAAACCCGACGGTGTGGGGGACGCGGATGGCTGAGGCGTCGATGAGTGTGCGGCCGGCGACCGACGACGAACGGGAGCGTATTGCGGCGCTTCTTCGGGCGAACGATCTGCCCGCATCGGACCTCGGGGAGTCACCGGTGTGGCTGTTCGTGGCCGTCGACGGCGACGAGTTGCTCGGCGTCGGTGGCTACGAGCGCTACGGGACCGAGGCGCTGCTTCGATCGATCGTGGTGCCCGCGGAGAAGCGCAACCAGGGGCACGGGTCGGCGCTCTGTGAACGACTCGAAGACCGGCTGAGCGAAGCGGGCATCGAAACGATCTTCCTCCTGACGACGGCGAGTGGTTTCTTCAGACAGCGGGGATACGAACCGGTCGCCCGGGAAGCAATTCCAGAGTCGATTCAGGAAACGACCCAGTTCACTGATCTGTGTCCCCAGTCCGCCACGTGTTTGGGGCGATCCGTCGAGTGAATGGCGGTCCGATGCCGCCGGACGGTTCTCACCCGAAGAACGTGACGTCGGAGAATACGAATCGGGTCCCGCTGTCGCTTCCCTCGGTGATATCGACGTCCCATCCGTGAGCGGACGCGATCTGCTGGACGATAGACAGTCCAATGCCGGTACCCTCCTCCGCCGTCGAGTAGCCCAGCTCGAAGACGTCGTCCCGCCGGTCGTCCGGAATTCCGGGACCGTCGTCTTCGACGTAAAACGCCCCGTGATCAGGGGCACCGACACGGACCGTCACGTCCTCGCCGCCGTGACGTACGGCGTTACAAAAGAGGTTTTCGAATAGCTCCTGTAGCCGGCTTGGATCTGCCTCGATCGTTCCCACGTCGGTGATATCGACCCGAGCAGTGTCGGTCTTGACGTTCGTCCAGGCCTCGTCGGCAAGGTGGGCGAGATCGACCGCGTCGGGCTGGTGGGCAGCCTCCCCTTGTCGGGCAATGGTCAGAATGTCGTCGATCAGCCGGTCCATCCGCGACAGTGCACGGTCCATCCGGTCGATCGCTTCCCGATCGTCACACTGTTGGGCGATCAACTCGGCAGACCCCCGGGCCACTTCAAGCGGGTTCCTGAGATCGTGGCTGATCACGCTGGCGAATTTCTCCAGTCGTTCGTTCTGCCGTTGTAGCTCCCGCTCGCGTTCCTTGCGTTCGGTGATGTCCCGGGAAATGAGCTGAAAGGTGTCGCGATCGCTGTCGAAGTCGACCGGGACGATGATGTTGTGGAAGTGCTTTCCCTCGAAGACGTCCTCGGTCCGTTCGGGCTCGTTTTCGGCGATCACGGTCCGCCCCGTCTCGAGACGTTTCTCCCCGACTGCGCCGAAGAGTTCCGGCAGGGTACTGCCGATGATCTCCTCGCGTTCGGAGCCGGCGTCGGCCGCCAGAGCCGGGTTCGCCGTGAGTACTGTTCCGTCGCTCGCCACGTGTGCGATCCCGTCCGGTGACGTCGTGACCAGGAGTTCGTACTTCTGGTGGGCACGGTTCTCGCTAACGGCGCTCCGAATACGGTTTGCGAGTCGACCGTACTCCTCGTCCTCGACGACGTCGAGTTTCAGGAAGTAGTCGTCGACGCCGGACGCGATCGCTTCGCTCGCTACCTCCTCGTCGCCCCGGCCGGTGAGCAAAACGAACGGGATGTCCTCGTCGATCGTCTCACGAACAGTTTCGAGGAACTCGAGGCCGTTCCGTTCGGGCATCTCGTAATCGCTGACGATACAGTCGATCCGCTCGTTCCTGAGGAACTCGATCCCGTCCCGGGCACTCTCCCGGGCGAACGTCTCGAACCCGTGTTCGGACTCTAAAGTCTCGGCGGTCACTTCGGCGAAGAACTCGCTATCGTCGACGACGAGAACGCGGATCGGCCCACCGTCCATCATGATGGAGGCCCTGTCTCTACACACATACCTACTTGAATTCGCTTCGGTCGGTAAAAAATTCCCGACGCGCGACCTGACAGTTCCGTCATCTCTCACCCGAGGACGTATCAGAAACGATGTGAATGTCTGACGTAGGTTTAAGCGGGCGGAGCCAGGTGAATGGCATATGAGCGGCAACCGCGTCGAGGAACTGGAATCGAAAGTCAAGGACCTGGAAGCGACCGTCGAAGGGCTCACCGACGAACTCGTCGAGTGTAAGGTTCGGCTGCGCGAACTCGAGAACGCGGTCGACGCCGATATCGGTTTCGAGGATCCGGTCGACCTCGAACGGGACGCGGGTGCCGAGAAACGCGATCCCGAGGGCGAGCAGTCGGCCGAAGGCGATAAGTCCCAGGGGGCCGAGGTCACTGACGACGGAGAGAGCGAATCGGACATCATCATCGCCTGAGGTCCAACGGGTGCCTGGATCGAGGGAGGAGTCGTCGAACCCCATGCACATCACAGAGGTCGTCCTGGACAACTTCAAGAGCTTCGGGCGTAAGACACGCATCCCCTTCTACGAGGACTTCACGACCATCAGCGGTCCCAACGGGTCGGGGAAGTCCAACATCGTCGACTCGATCCTCTTCGCGCTCGGACTGACTCGTACGTCCGGTATCCGCGCGGAGAAACTCACCGATCTCATCTACAATCCCGGCCATCAGGACGGTGAGCGCCCGGACGGGGAACGCGAGGCCAGCGTTTCGGTCGTTCTTGACAACTCAGATCGGACGCTCACCCGATCGCAGGTCGTCAACGCGGCCGGCAGCGAGAACGTCGGTGACGTCGACGAGATCGAGATCAGACGCCGGGTGAAGGAGACCGAGGACAACTACTACTCCTATTACTACATCAATGGCCGGTCGGTCAACCTCGGGGACATCCAGGACCTGCTCGCCCAGGCTGGAGTCACCCCCGAGGGATACAACGTCGTCATGCAGGGCGACGTGACCGAGATCATCAACATGACCGCTGGCGCTCGCCGGGAGATCATCGACGAGATCGCGGGCGTCGCCGAGTTCGACGCCAAGAAGGCCCAGGCCTTCGAGGAGTTAGAGGTCGTCGAGGACCGCATTGACGAGGCGGAACTCCGGATCGCAGAGAAGGAAGACCGCCTCGAACAACTCGAGGACGAACGCGAGACGGCCTTAGAATACCAGGAACTCAGAGACGAAAAGCGAGAGTTCGAGAACTACGAGAAGGCTGCCGAACTCGAGGACAAGCGCGAGGACCTCGCCGACGTTCGCGAGTCGGTCGAGGAACTGGAACAGGAACTCGCAACACGGCAGCGCGAACTCGACGAGCGCCAGGGGCGGGTCGTCCGCCTGGAGGACGAACTCGAAGAACTGAACGCCGAGATCGAGCGCAAGGGCGAGGACGAACAACTACAGCTCAAACGCGAGATCGAGGAGATCAAAGGCGAGATCGCGCGGCTGGAGGACGCGATCGGGAGTGCGGAGGAGAAACGGGAAGCCGCCGAGACTGACCGTCGGAATGCCTTCGTCGAGATCGACCGCAAGCAGGAGACTGTCGACGATCTCGAGGACGACGTCCGTGAGATCAAAGTCGAGAAGTCCTCGGTGAAAGCCGAGATCGACGATCTGGCGGCCGATCTGGCGGCCGTCGAGGAGGAGATCGAGGAAGTCGGGGCCGAATACGAGGAGGTCCGCGAGGAACTCGAAGCAAAAAAGGCCGATCTGGAGGACGCAAAGGAGCGTCGAAACGACCTCCAGCGCGAGCAGGACCGCTTGCTCGACGAGGCCCGCAGGCGTTCGAACCAGCAACGCGAGATCGAGTCGAACATCGAAAGCCAGCACGAATCTCTGCCCGAACTCGAGGCCGAGATCGACGATCTGGAGGACGAACGGGAGAAGGCAGCGAAGAACCGCGAGACGATCGACGGGGTCGTCGAGGACCTCCAGGCCGAGAAACGA
Source organism: Halorhabdus amylolytica (assembly GCF_004944975.1). Taxonomy (GTDB): domain Archaea; phylum Halobacteriota; class Halobacteria; order Halobacteriales; family Haloarculaceae; genus Halorhabdus; species Halorhabdus amylolytica. The sequence continues at coordinate 350,130 of NZ_SPQG01000001.1, read as the reverse complement.
GACGTACAGGAGCAGATCGGAGAGATCGAGGACGATCTGGAATCCGCCCGCCAGGAGTACGCCGAACTCGAGGCCAGAGCTGAGCAGTCCGGCGATGGGTCCTACAGCCGGGCAGTGACGACGATCCGGAAGGCCGATATCGAGGGCGTTCACGGCCCAGTCGGTGAACTCGGCGGTGTCGACCCCGAGTATGCGAGTGCTTGTGAGACTGCCGCAGGCAGTCGGCTGGCGAACGTCGTTGTCGAGGATGACGGCGTCGGTCAGCGTTGCATCGAGCACCTCAAGTCACGCAACGCCGGGCGGGCGACCTTTCTACCACTGACCGAGATGGACCGGCGGTCGCTGCCATCACCCCCCGATCTCCCCGGTGTCGTGGACTTCGCCTACAATCTGGTCGACTTCGACGAGCGCTACGCGGGCGTGTTCAGCTACGTGCTCGGGGATACCCTGGTCGTCGAGAACATGGAGACTGCCCGGGACCTCATGGGCGAGTTCCGGCTGGTGACGCTTGAGGGTGACCTCGTCGAGAAGAGCGGCGCGATGACGGGGGGATCCTCCGGCGGATCGCGGTACTCTTTCTCGGGTGGCGAGGGGCGCCTTCAGCGTGTCGCCGAGCGAATAACCGACCTCGAAGACGATCGTCAGGAACTCCGCGAGGAGTTGGCCGACATCGAGGAGCGTTTAGCGGACGCCCGTGACCGTCGCTCGGAGGCCGCCGACCAGCTCCGGGAGATCCAGGCCGAGATCGAGCGACGCGAGCGCGAGTACGAGGAGACCGAAGAGCGGATCGCGGAGCTGGAGGACGAACTCGAGGAGATCGAAGCCGAACGTACCGAGGTCTCCGAGCAGATGGACGGGATCGAGGCCGAGATCGAGACCGTCGAAGAGGAGATCGACGGGATCGAGGCGACGATCGCCGACCTGGAGAGCGAGATCGAGGACTCCGAGCTGCCCGCGTTGACCGACGAGGCCGAGTCGCTGGGCGAGGAGATCGACGAACGAGAGGACGAACTCGAGGACCTGGACGGACGTCTGAACGAATTGCAACTCGAAAAGCAGTACGCCGAGGACGCCATCGAGGACCTCCACGACGAGATCGAGGACGCACAGAACCGGAAGGCGGCACAGGAAGAGCGGATTGCGGAACTCGAGGATGAGATCGACGAGCAGGAAGCCCGCCTCGCCGAGAAGGAGGACGCCGTCGCGGAACTGGAGGCGGAACTCGCCGATTTGAAGGGTCAGCGCGAGGACCTGCGTGAGGACCTCGGCGAGGCTCGCGAAGCCCGCGACGAGCAGAAGGACCGGGTCAACGCCGTCGAGAGCGACCTCGCGGACGAACGCGAGACCGTCGAACGCCTCGAGTGGGAGATCGACGAACTGGAGGCCGAAGTCGGCGAGTACGACCCCGAGGAGATTCCCGACCACCACGTCGTCCAGACGCGGATCGGGCAACTCGAAGCCGAGATGGAAGCCTTAGAGCCGGTCAACATGCTCGCCATCGAGGAGTACGACGATGTCGAGGCAGACCTCGACGAGCTTCAGGACAAACGCGGGACGCTCGTCGAGGAGGCCGAGGGGATCCGCGATCGGATCGGGACGTTCGAGGCCCGCAAGAAGGAGACGTTCATGGAGGCCTACGAGGCGATCGACGGCCATTTCCGGGAGATCTTCGAGCGACTCTCGAACGGGACCGGCCGACTTCACCTCGAGAACGAGGCCGATCCTTTCGAGGGCGGCCTCACGATGAAGGCCCAGCCCGGCGACAAGCCGATCCAGCGACTGAACGCGATGAGCGGCGGCGAGAAGTCCCTGACTGCGCTGGCGTTTATCTTCGCGATCCAGCGGTACAATCCGGCACCGTTCTACGCCCTGGACGAGGTCGACGCGTTCCTGGACGCTGCCAACGCCGACCTGGTCGGGGAGATGGTCGACGAGTTCGCGGGTGACGCCCAGTTCGTGGTCGTTTCCCATCGCTCGGCGTTGCTTGAACGCTCCGAGCGGGCGATCGGCGTCACGATGGGCGAGGACAACGCCAGTGCTGTCACCGGGATCGACCTGACGGGCGAGGGTGCGGAGGTGACTGCGGATGACTGACGTGGTGGGATCGCGAAAGCGATCCCCGGGCGTGGGGGTGATTTCTCCATGAGTGACGACGTTCCACTCGACATTGCCGGTCACGACGGACGCGAACGACCCGACGGCGGGACGGAGGTTCTATCGGACGCTGGGGGAACGGACGAGCCGACGATCGAGACGCCGGGCGAGGAGGAGGTCGAGCCGGTCGAGGTACTGGTCACACTGGCCGAGGAGGGTGAGATCGACCCCTGGGACATCGATGTCGTCCGCGTGACCGATAAGTTCCTCGAACGCCTCGACGAGGCTGACCTGCGAACCTCCGGCCGGGCGCTGTTCTATGCGAGTGTCCTCTTGCGGATGAAGAGCGATGCGCTGTTGGAGGACGACACGGATGAGGATTCGGAACCCGAGATGGAGTCGGACCCTTTCGCCGAACGGCCGGGGGAGGGTACGGGAGCCGACCCCTTCGACGCGCTCGACGAGGAGATGGACCGCCGACTCGAGCGCAAACGCGCCAGGGGGACGCCCCGGACGCTGGACGAACTCGTCCGGGAGTTGCGGGAGGCCGAACGCGACACCTGGTGGAAGGACTCCCGGGAGTACGACACTAGCGAGTCCCCGCAGGGGTTTCAGCGCGGCACGCAGGAACTTGACTACCACGCGAGCGACGACTTCCGGGAGGAGGCAGAGCCGACGGCCGCCGACGTGACCGACCGGACTCACGGTGAGGACGTCGAGGAACTCGTCGAATCCGTCGCGGCCAGTCTTCGGGAGCACTACGAGGCAGGTCGGGAGGAAGTACTGTTCGCCGAGGTCGACGATATCGGCGGCTCGCGTGTCGAGACGTTCCTGGGGGTGCTCTTCCTGGCCGATCAGGGCCGCGTCGACCTCCAGCAGGACACTTGGTTCGGCGACCTCTGGCTTAGAGATCCCGAGGCGTCCGGTTCGGTCGAAACTCCGCTCGCCGAATGATCCGGTCGCCGTATATTTTATGATAAATAGTTATAGTTGTGGGCAACAAACGATACCACAAGGCATGACCCCGGAGCGTGTCAGGGAACGCCTGGCCGAACTCGACGAGCGCTTCGATCGGGATCGCTACTACACGGCCCTGGAATACGTTCACGACGACGGGCGCTAGTCAGACGATCACACCGGCCCGCAGGAGCGCGATCAGTACCGTCAGTATCGGGATCGAGAGCAGCGTCGAGGTCAGGATCGCCGTGCTGGCGAACTCGGAGGGTGAGACGGGACCGTCACCACGTTCGCTGAATTCCCCAACGAGGATGATCGGTGTCACGGCCGAGGGGGCGGCACATTCGAGGACGAACACGCGCGCGACGGTCGGGTTCTCGAAACCGAGGGGAACGAGCGTCGAACTGAAGAGCATCGCGATGGCAGCACCGACGGCTGGTGCGACAGCGAGTTTCAGTGCGTTCGGGACGAGCACGCCACGGAGGGCGGCCCCGTAGTTCGTCCCCGACAGCTGGATGCCGAGGATGAGTAACATGACCGGGATCGAGGAGTCCCCGACCAGCTGGAGCGTCGACATGGCTGCCGAATCGACTGGTGGGGCGAGACCGAGCCAGCGGACGGCAAGCGCGACGATGACCGCGTAGACTAACGGGATCTTGGCTGCGCGTTTCACGCCCGCGAACGCGCTGGCGCTGCCGCGGGCGGCGACGTACGTGCCGACCGTGTACAGCAGTACCCCCTGGACGGCCGCGTAGAGGACGGCCGTGCTCCGGCCAGTCGCACCGAAGGCGAACTCCGAAAGCGGGATGCCGAAGTTGCCCGCGTTCGAGAACGCCCCCGCGAGGACGAACGCGCCCAGCAACGGTTCGGTACGACCGGCGAGTCGACCCGTGCCGCCGGCCAGAAGTACCATGACGGTGGTGAACGCGACGACGCCGACGGCGACCAACAGTACAGTCCCACCGCTCAGCGGTGTCGTCACGAGCGTGTGAAAGACCAGCGCCGGCACCAGCACGTAGATCGTGATCGTGTTCAGCGGCCCGGCGTCGACGTCCTTGCTCCGTCCCAGTACGAACCCGGCGGCCGCGATAGCGACGATCGGCAGGATTGCCGTCGCGAAGATGCCAAGCAGTGCGTCGATCGAGATGGCGGACACGTCCCGGGGATTGGTCGGCCCGGGTCACAATCCCTTCGGATCGGCGCGGCGCCACAGCCGACCACCGTCGCGCCCCCGTTCGGCGCGTCACCTGAACCGGCCGATCGTCAGCTCGTCGTCGATGGGGCGGGCCGTCCACTCGGTCACTCTCGCCGCCGTGTACCCGCCGACCAGAAACAGGAACGGGAAGACGGCCGCGAACACCAGGCCGTTGTACCCCACGACGACGAAGATAATATCCAGCCGATAGGCGAGGGCCAGCCCCTCGACGGTGGCCGCGCGCAGGATCGCCCAGCCGAGCACTCCCAGTACCGTCCCGCAGACGGCGGCCGATCCCCCCTCGATCAGTGGCCGGTCGTAACTCCTGGTCCGCAGGCCGACCGCGACGCCGGCTGGCACGGCCGCGAGCGCGATCGCCATCACGAGCGTGCGCGTGGTGTTCGCGGCGATGCCGCCTGTTCCGGCGGCGACGTGGACGAACGTGATCGACCCGGCCAGGAGTGTCCCGAGTCCGAGTGCACGGACGTCTGTCTCGCCGAGTCGCATGGCCCGACCCACGACCCGATCTGTCAAAAATACTCCGTCACTGCAGCCGCCAGCTGTCCTCGTCGACATACTCGATCACGTCCCGGCGTTCCATCTCCGTCAGCACTTCCTCCATGCGGTCGGGTTGAGCGATCTCCATCTCCATGCGATCGATCCCGTGGTACGAGCGCAGCAACGAACGGACGTCCTCCTCGCTGAACCGATCGGCGTCGGCCTTCTCCATGACGCCTTCGATCAGATCGATCATGTCTTCGATGAAGTTCCAGGGGTAGACGACCCAGGTCCACTCCGCCAGCCGTTCGCCGACGAAGTCCGGTTCGACTTCGCTGGTCTGGAGTAGCTGTAGTGTGGCGGTCCGGACGGCGTTGGGCTCGCGTTCCTGGACGTATTCGTCGGCGTGTTCGATCGACTGGCCGGTATCGGCGATGTCGTCGACGATCAGGACATCCTTGCCCGCGACCGAGCCCTCGGGCATGGGATAGCGGACCTCCGGCTCGTCGGCCTTGGCGGCGGTGCCGACGTAGTGTTCGATCTTGAGGCTCGTGAGGTCGTCCAGCCCGAGGAAGTCACACAGGATCCGGCCAGCGAACCATCCCCCGCGAGCCAGCGCGACGACCACGTCCGGCTCGAAGTCGTCAGCCTTCACGTCGTCGCTGACGTCCCGGCAGAGGCCGTAGATGTATTCCCAGTTAGCGATCGTGCAGGGGAACTCGTCTGGCAGATCGGCCATTCAGGTGGTCACCGGGCGGACCCAGGTTGCGCCGACAATTAGGGCTTTACATACTTCTCGACTTCAGACGCTGTAGCCCGGGGGCCTGTTTATGACGTCTCGCGTCGAATCGTTCCACATGCGAACCCGCAGACGCTTCCTCCAGGCGTGTGTCACCCTCTCCGGCGTCGCTCTCACCGGCTGTTCTGATTCGGGAGACGGTACGTCGACAGCGACCGCTACCGAAACAACGACCCCCGTCGCCGGGCAGACCCTGGAAACGCGAAGTCACGAGTTCGTCACCGGGTTGGCTGGCGGGGAGTACGATCGGCTCCTCGCGGAGTATCCGTTCACCGAGGAACTCGCGGCCCGGCTCGACGCGGCCCGACTCGAACAGATCTGGACGGAACAGACGTCTACAGTCGGCCAGTTCGTCGAGGTCACGGCCGTCGAGTCCGGCCAGGTACAGGGGTACTACGTCGTCGACGTCGTCGTCCGGTTCACCGCGGGCCAGCGGATTGTCAGGCTGTCGTATACGGGCGATGGCGAGATGGCTGGCCTGTTCGTCAGACGTCCAGCCCCCGACGCGTCCTATTCGCCGCCCGAGTACGTCGATCAGTCGACCTTCGAGGAGCACGATCGGACCGTCCGGGCGACCGACGACTGCTCGCTCCCGGCGAAACTCACGCTCCCCTCGGGGGAGCAGTCGATCCCCGGTGTCGTCCTCGTTCACGGATCCGGACCCAACGACATGGACGAGACGATCGGACCGAACAAGCCCTTCACGGACCTCGCGTGGGGGCTCGCGAGCCGAGGCGTCGCAGTCCTTCGGTACGACAAGCGGACCTCTGCCTGTGACGTCGATCTGGCCACGCTCACGCTCGACGAGAAGGTCACCGACGACGCCCTGGCGGCGCTCGACGTACTGCGCGAACACTCCCGCGTCGACTCGTCCCGGACAGTCGTCGTCGGTCACAGCATCGGCGCGATGGTCGCGCCGCGGATCGCCGACCGCGACGACTCCATCGCCGGCGCGGTCATGCTCGCGGCCAATGCCCGCCCGCTGTTGGACGTGATCCCCGCCCAGTACGAGTATTTGGCCCGGCTGGACGGGAAACTCGACGACAGGGAGGCGGCCCAACTAGAGGAGATCGAGCGAATTGTCGACCGCGTCCGGGACCTCTCGATCGAGGACGGCGAGGTCGTCTTCGGGCTCGGTGGGCGGCCGTTCTGGCGAACCGTTCAGGCGTACGATCAGGTGGCGACTGCCGAGGCTCTCGAGGTCCCGCTCGCTATCTTCCAGGGTGAACGCGACTACCAGGTTACCATAGACGACTTCGAGCGCTGGCGGGCGGCCCTGGGCGATCGGGAGGCTGTGACCTTCCACTCCTATCCCGATCTGAACCACCTGTTCATGCCGGGCGAGGGCCAGTCCGCACCGGCGGAGTACTTCCGGCCGAACAACGTCGCCCGTGCGGTCGTCGAGGACGTGGCCGATCGCGTGCTGGCGATGACCGAGACTGGGACGTGACGAGCGGCAACGACTCGACTCGCGACGGGGCCGTCCGCGGTCGGTAGGCATATTCGGCTGGTCCACCCAGCACGTGGTATGACCGACAACGAGCGACGCGAGGTACACCTCGTCGACGCGTTTACGACTGACCCCTTCTCGGGTAACCCGGCGGGTGTGGTCCCCGAGGGAGACGGACTCGAAGCCGACCAGATGCGGGCGATCGCCGCGGAACTCGGCGCCAGCGAGACGGTCTTCGTCCGGGAGAGCGAGGACACCGATCGGCAATTGCGGTACTTCACGCCCGAGCAGGAGGTCGACCTCTGTGGCCACGCAACGGTGGCCGCCTACGCCCGCCTGTTCGAGCGGGCGGTCGTCGATGCTGGGGAGTACACGATCGAGACCGGGTCCGGTGATGTGACCGTCGAAGTCGAATCCGACGGGACGGTCTGGCTCGAAGGGTCCAAACCGTCAGTGAGTGCAGTCGACGTCGGCTACGACGAACTCACGGACGTGCTCGGACTGACCGAGACTGCCTTCGCGGGCGTCGGTGAGGACCTCCCCGTCGCGCGTGCCTCGACCGGCATGCCGTTCCTGATCGTCCCCGTCAACTACTTCGAACAGCTGGGGGACGTGACGCCGGATCTCGGCGCGATCGAGGACCTCTGTGCGGCCGAGGGCGCAGTCGGCCTCTACGCGTTCACGTTCGACACGCTGGATCGCGAGTCGACCGTCCACGGTCGGCTGTTCGCTCCTTCGCTGGGCGTCAACGAGGATCCGGTGACGGGGACCGCCAGTGGCGCCGTCGGCGCGTACCTCCGACGCTTCAGCGGGGTTGAGGGGACGGAATACCGGTGTGAACAGGGTGACTTTCTCGACCGGCCGGGACGCGTTCGCGTTCGAACCGGGGACGGGATCCGCGTCGGCGGGCAGGCGAAGACGACGATGAGTGGCGAGATCGCCGTCCCGGATCCGGAGGACGGCGAGATCATCGAGGCCTGAACGACGAACGAGTCTTCTGTTGTCACGTTCGTCCGAACGAGCGGAACCGATAAACCGGACAGTCCACTACAGGTAGGTATGCAGCGGGCCGAGCCGCAGGAATTCGATCGCGTCCTCTCCTCTATGTGTACCGTCCCACATCCCGCGGCTCGCGAGGCGGCCGAACGCTTCCTCGCGACCAACCCCGGCGATCCGGGAACGTACCAGACCGTCGCCGACCTCGAACGCGAGGCCGTCTCGTTGCTCGGCGAGGTCGCCGGGTTGGACGACCCGGCCGGGTACATCACCAGCGGCGGTACCGAGGCGAACATCCAGGCCGTCCGCATCGCGCGTAACCGCGCCGAGACGGACGATCCGAACATCGTCGTCCCCGAGAGCGCCCACTTCAGCTTCCGGAAGGCAGCCGAGATGCTTGGCGTCGACGTCCGGCAGGCCAGGACGACCGACTATCGGGCTGACGTCGACGCTATGGCCGACGCCGTCGACCATGACACGGTCGGTGTCGTCGGCGTCGCCGGGACGACCGAGTACGGCCACGTCGATCCGATCCCCGCGTTGGCGGACCTGGCGGAAGACGCCGACGCACTCATGCACGTCGACGCCGCATTCGGCGGCTTTTTCCTGCCCTTTGCCGACTTCGAGTGGGATTTCGGCGACGCCGCAGTCGACACGATGACGATTGACCCGCACAAGGCCGGACAGGCGGCGGTCCCGGCCGGTGGCTTTCTCGCTCGCTCGACCGACTACCTGGACGAATTGACGATCGACACGCCCTATCTCGAGTCCGAATCGCAGTTCACGCTGACGGGAACCCGCAGCGGGGCCGGCGTCGCGAGCGCCGTCGCGGCGATGGAGGCGCTGTGGCCGGCGGGATACCGAGAACAGTATCACACTTCGATGGGCAACGCCCGCTGGCTGGCCGAGCGCCTCGGCGAACGGGGGTATCGCGTCGTCGGGCCGGAACTGCCGTTGATCGCGGCCGACGTCTCGCTGGAACTGGTCACCCAGCTACGCGACCGGGGATGGCGCGTCACCAAGACGGGTTCGGGCGAGATGCGCATCGTCTGTATGCCCCACGTTACGCGTTCGATGCTGCGGTCGTTCGTCGCCGACCTCGACTGGTACTGAATACGGACCGAGCCGTTCCGAGAGGGACTGGTTACAGCGTCGAGGACGAAACATGAAAGTTTAGGACCCCCTGCTCGGAATGTTTGCCGTGATCGCCGCCCTCACGCTCGCCCCGCTTGCCGACATCGCTCTCGGCCTGCTGGGTCCAATCCACGATCTGCTCGGCGCCGTTGGGGACTTGCTGGCGTGGCTCTACACCGTCCTCGAGGACTCGGTCCGCCACGCGAGAGGTCCGCTCGGACTGGTCATCATCGCGATCTATTCGTTCCTGATCGCGTTCGTCCTCCCCCTGCCGAGTGAGGTCGTCCTCGCTCCCGCCGGGCAGATGCAGTTGGGATTACCGTACGATCTGACGCTCGCGGTAATCGTCTTCGTCAGCGGGTTCGGCAAGGCCGTCGGGAGCGTCTTCGCGTTTCACATCGGCCAGGAGGCCAAGGAGTACGGCCCGCTTATCCGCCGGATCAAGCAGTCCCGGTTCGACGTCGTCGAGTGGTCCGAGCGCAAGACGGTCCAACTCGCCCGACAGTACGGGTACGTCGGTCTCGCGCTGGCCCTGTCGGTTCCTTTCTTCCCCGATACGATCTCGATTTACGCCTTTACCATTCTCGAAGAGAACTACCTCAAGTTCGCGGCGGCGACCTTCGCGGGCAGCGTCGGCCGCCTCCTCGTGACGATCGGCGTCTTGGGCGGTGCGTTCGTGCTGTTCTGAGAGGCCTTCTCCTTGGGGCGGTGCGTCGGCCTCGCCGTTGTCGCCGTGAACCCCGGGCGGTCGTCGGTTCTCATAGGGATTCTCCTTGGAGCGGTGCGTCGGCCTGGATCCGCTCGAAGCGCCGTCACGTCGGCCGATTGGTCGTGACGTTTTCGACGAGATACATTTATATCTTCGCCGGATGACGGGGACGCCATGAACCGTCGAACCCTCAGAGTCAGGTCGTCCTCGGGGCGATCCTGATCGTCGTCGGCCTCGCGTTGCTGGCCGAGACGACCGACGCCTACGACGCCGATATCCTGCTTCAGTACGTCCCGTCACTGTTCGTCCTGCTGGGGTTGTATGCACTGGTCGTCAGTGACTTCCCCAACCTCTTCGGGCCGATCGCCGTCGTCGTCGTGGCCGTCGCCTGGCAACTGCTCACACTCGACTACCTCGCGGCCGAGCAAGTCACGCAGTTCTGGCCGCTGTTCGTCGTCGCGTTCGGAATCTCGATCATCGTCGGCCACTTCCGCTCGCACTCCCGGGGGGTCGCCGACGCCTTCATCAGCTCCGTCGGGGTCTTCGGGGGCAGTGAGCAACGCTCGACGACGGCAGCCTTCGAGGGGGCGGACCTGACGGCGCTGTTTGGCGGTGTCAGCCTCGACCTCCGGGAGGCGGACATCGAGGATCGACCGGCGACGATCAACACGACCGCCCTCTTCGGCGGGTGTGAGATCACCGTTCCGCCGGAGTGGAACGTCCGGATGGACGTCCTGCCGGTCTTCGGCGCGGTTGAGGACGAGCGCAAGCGACGCGACCGCGACCATGACGAGATAGATCTGGTCGTGACCGGGTTCGCCGCCTTCGGCGGCGTCAGTGTCTCGGACTGAGCAACGTTTTTGCCCTCTACGTGAGTTTCCCGTTTGTAACACTGGGTGGATTTCTATCGCCGCGATGGACTCGTACTCTACTCCCTGACTTCCTCGGGCGGCGCGACCCGGGATAACCTGGTCGTCGTCGGCATCGTCAACCGATCGCTCGCGGAACTCAACCTCGCCGACAATGAGCCCAAACCATCGCGTTAATGAATCCACTGACGGTAAACCGTAGCATGAGCCACGAAGAGTTCCCGACCGAGAATCCCGCAGTCGTGACCTGCGGGTTGCCCTATGCCAACGGGGACCTGCACATCGGCCACCTGCGGACGTACGTCGGTGGCGACGTATTGACCCGTGCTCTGGAGAAACTCGGCCAGCAGACCGCGTTCGTCTCCGGATCGGACATGCACGGGACGCCGATCGCTGTCCAGGCGATCCAGGATGGGATCGATCCCGAAGCGTTCGCCCTGGAGTACCACGAGCAGTACGAGGAGACGTTCCCGCGCTTTTCCGTCGACTTCGACAACTACGGCCATACCCACCAGGAGACCAACCGCGAGTTGACCCACGAGATCGTCGAAGCCCTCGAGCGCGAGGGCTACGTCGAGGAACAGCAGATCAAGGTCGCCTGGGATCCCGCCGAGGACCAGCCACTCCCGGATCGCTACGTCGAGGGAACCTGTCCCTACTGCGGCGAGACGGCGCGGGGCGACGAGTGCGACGAGGGTTGTGGCCGCCACCTCGAACCCGGCGAGATCGAGGATCCCGTCTCGAAGATTTCGGGCAACCCCGCGGAGTACCGCGAGCGCACCCACAAGTTCTTCACCGTCTCGAAACTCGCCGATTACCTCTCCGAATTCCTCGATCGACTGGAGGGGACGCCGAACGCCCGGAATCAGCCCCGCCAGTGGATCGAGGAGGGCCTACAGGACTGGTGTATCACCCGGGACCTGGACTGGGGCTTCGACTATCCGGGCGACGACGAGGACAGCGATGATCTCGTCCTCTACGTCTGGGTCGACGCGCCGATCGAGTACATCGCCTCGACCAAGCAGTATACAGAGCGGGTCGGTTCCGAGACCTACGACTGGGAGGGAGCCTGGAAAGCCGACGAGCCTGCCGGCCCCGACAGTGGCGAGATCATCCACGTCATCGGGCGGGACATCATCCAGCACCACACGATTTTTTGGCCCGCCATGTTACACGTCGCCGACTACAACGAACCCCGGGCTGTGGTCGCCAGTGGGTTCATGAGTCTGGACGGCGACGCCTTCTCGACGAGCCGCAATCGCGCGATCTGGGCGCGGGAGTACCTTGACGAGGGCTTTCACCCCGACCTCCTGCGGTATTATCTGACGACCGTTGGGGGCTTTCAGGACGACATCGACTTCTCGTGGGATCGCTTCCGCGAGCGGGTCAACGGTGAACTCGTCGGGACAGTCGGGAACTTCGCCTACCGGTCGCTGCTCTTTGCCTACCGGAATTACGAGGGGACGCCCGATGTGGCCCTCTCGACGGAAGTCGAGGATCGCATTGAGGAAGCAGTCACGGCCTTCGAGGCCGGCGTCAACGACTACTCGATCCGAAAGGCCACCCAGGCGGCAGTCGATCTCGCAAGCTTCGGCAACGAATACATCCAGCGCAACGAACCCTGGAATTTAGACGACGAGGAGGCCGCGCCGGTAATCCGAGATTGCGTCCAGATCGCCAAGGCCGTTGCCGTACTTGCCCAACCCGTCACGCCGGGGACGGCCGGTCGGCTCTGGGATCAACTCGGGGAGGACGATTCAGTGGCAGACGTGACAGTTGAGGCTGCCCTTGAAGACCCGCCTGCCGAGTTCGGCGAGCCGACCGAACTCTTCGAGAAGATCCCCGAAGAACGCGTCACGGAACTCAACGAGAAACTCGAACAGCGGGTTGCAGAAGCGACAGCCGACGACGAGGGTGAGACCGAAACCGAAAGCGACGAGTCCACCCAGAGCGAGGGGGCCGATATGGATCTCGAACCGCTCGCCGAGGAACGGATCGACTTCGACGATTTCCAGGAACTGGACATTCGCGTCGGCGAGATCGTCGAAGCGGAACCGATCGAGGACAGCGACGACCTCGTTCGCCTGGAGGTCGACATCGGATTGGAGACCCGACAGGTCGTCGCCGGGATCAAGCAACTCCACGACGTGGAGACCCTTCCGGATACCCGCGTCGTCCTGCTGGCGAACATGGAGAAGGCCGAACTGTTCGGCTACGAGTCCAATGGGATGGTGTTGGCCGCTGGCGAGGAGGCCGACCTGCTGACGACCCAGGAAGACGCACCGCTCGGATCGAAGATCCGCTGAACACGCACAGCACTTTAACCGACTGACCGACTATCTCTGGTATGTCCGAGGACGACGAGTGGAGTTATGACGTGGGAGAGATCGGTGACGAGGACAACGCCAAGCAGGCTGGCGAGAGGCCCGCGGGCTCCCCCGAGCAAGAGGATGCTGTCGATGAGGTTGAGGACGATGACGGCTGGCGGTTCTCGCTCGAAGACTTAGAAGAGGGCGAGGACGGCGAAGACGAGGAGGGGTGGCTCGACCTCTCGGCCGAAGTCGAAGCCGGGTCGCCCGACCTGGAGAACGTCGTGTTCGTTCTGTTCGGCGTCGCGCTCGGCGTGGTGGTTGCGATCCAACTGTTCCTTTGAGGTCCCAAATCGACGCGCTAACGTCATATTGGGAAGCTGATATTGTGGCTGTTGCGTGTGCAAGAGATGGAGCGCGAGTCCATCACAACAGCAGCCCACAATTCATTTCCCCCTGCTGATCTCTACCGCTTCTTCGCCGTGGTATCGTGGCTTGAGGAGCCACAGTTAGGCACCCCTCTGACCCTCTAGATAGCGACCGACTACAACACCTCCAGAGTAAAAGGTTTATACTGGAGCCCCATCGGCATATACTGTGGTCGCGCCTGTCAAATTATCCGGGACGACAGCACCGGGACAGGCGTTTGAGTCGGTAATTGCAATCGACGAAACCGGGATACACGAAGAGAGGATACCGACTGTTGTAAGCGCCTCATTCATCGACAGAGAACAGTCCGTCCATATCGTGAAGGAACTGCTCAATGCCGGTGCTGAGCCCTGGCTACAAAAATCGACAGACCTGGATGTCGGTGATATTTGCGGGTTCTTCAGACAAACTGAGATACCGATCCGAGCGCGAGCAGCTTGGGGGTTACCAAATCGCGGCCAGCGGGCACTCATGGCCGTCGAGGCGATCAAAGAAGTCGTCCCAGCAGGAGTCTCGTCACAGCGACAATTTGAGACGCTTGTCGAGAACCGTATTGACGATGAAGACGTCTCTCAGTACGTTATTGACACCAGAAACCAACTGGGGAGTCAACAGGCGTGAGCCACTACCTCACTGCCCTTCCCAGGCCACGCACCACGGAACCGTGGTGTTGACCTGCTCCCGTATTCATTCAAAACGTAGTAGCCGAACTACAAGAATATTCTGCTCTCAGAGGGACCATCAAAATTGCTTGAGGGTCGGAGCAACCGTCCCCATTGTGCCACTACCGATTCGATTTGCGTAAGTTGTCGTGCTGCACGCGCTGTGTATCTATTACCGGCGGTCGTGACACGATCCGAATACGACCGTGTCACTGAGAACGAGTTCCGTGAAGACGATGTAATGTCAACTCAGACTGTTCAGGTAGTCGATACGTCGGCCCGTCGTCGCTATCCTCGACCTCGACACCCAGCGCCGCCAGTTCGTCGGCGCGCTCGTAGTTGCCGGCCCCACACGTCCAAGCCAGGTTTATCATTAGGCCGATCATCTCTCGTTTTTGGAGTAATGTCACTTAGGACTTGATACGGCACTTTTGATCGCGTAACTATCCGACCTGAGCGGGGCTAATCTTTGGTCAACGAGTCTTATTTGTATACACTAAGAGCCTAAGCCGGATCAAACTCTCCTTCGTATGAATTATTATCGATACTGGGTCACACAGAGTGTCCATCACAGGAATAATCGTGCAGTCGAGTCACACTTTGCCCACAATTAACTGGAATAAGGCGCTAAGTCCCCTTCCTCAAGGAGCAACGCAGGGAGCGAAGCGACCGAGTAGCGTTGACGAGAGCGAAGCTCTCGTTCGCACACCAGAAATCTTTGATTTCTGGGGACGCAGTAGGGAGGGGATACAGCGCCGTCATCATTTCACATATACCCTTCAACGACCGGCCCACAGGCCCACGCCAATCACAAACCTTATTTCCACAACTTGTGTAAATTATGGTGTGGCAACGCGAAAGAACATCTCCATCCGTGACGACCAAGAGGAGTGGATTCAGGAGAACCACTTGAGTCTCTCTTCGTTCGTCCAAGAGAAACTGGACGAACTTATCGAACAACGAGAGTCATAGATGCACTACAACTACAAGTATCGACTCGACCCACCGGGAGCCCTCACCGAGACGCGTCACCACCACGTCGATACTTGTAGGCAACTGTACAACCACGTCCTCTACAAACTCAACGAGGGAGATGAGATTCCTGCTCGCTACAAGGTACAGGACACGCTCCCCGACCTCAAAGAGTGGTGGGATGACCTGAACGGCATTCACTCGAAAGTGTTGCAGATGGTCGTCAAGCGCGTCTACGACAACCTCGCAACGCTGAAAGCACAGAAAGAGAACGGACGCGCCGTAGGAATGCTCAAGTGGAAACCGCCTCGGGAGTATCGGTCGCTCACCTACAATCAGTCCGGCTTCGAACTCAAGAATACGAGTGGTCGGCCTGTCCTGTGGTTGAGCAAACTCGGTGAGATACCGATTCACCTCCCCCGAGATCTACCCGAGAATGCGACCATCAAACAAGTCACGGTCAAACAAGAAGCCACGGGCGAATGGTTCGCTACCTTCGGCATCGACATGGACGAAACCACGCCGGAGAAACCAGCGAATCCCGAGAAATGCGTCGGAATCGACGTAGGGGTTCTCAAGTACGCTCACGACACTGACGGCACGGCGGTCGCCTCGCTTGACCTGTCCGACGAGAGCGAGCGGGTAGAACGCGCTCAACGCAACCTTTCACGGAAAGAACACGGCTCTGCGAATTGGGTGAAACAACAGCAAGTCGTGGCTGAACGCCACGCCGAATTGAAGCGGAAGCGTCGTGATTTTCTCCACAAGTTGTCGAATTACTACGCCACCGAGTACCACTTGGTGGCTGTGGAAGACTTGGACGCGAAGGGACTGGTTGAACTGCCGGGCAACTCGCGGAACCGCGCAGGTGCGGCGTGGGGAACGTTCCTCCAAATGCTCGAATACAAGTGCGAACAGGAAGGAACGCATTTCGTTGCGGTTGACCCGAAAGACACGACGAAAGAGTGTGCCTCCTGTGGTGTCAAGACGGACAAACCATTGTGGGTGCGCGAACACTCCTGTCCCTCCTGTGGGTTTGAAGCGGACAGAGACGCGAACGCGGCATGGAACATCCTTTCCCGTGGTCTTGAAGATTTAGGAGTGGTTCACTCCGAATCAATGCCTGTGGAGACTGCGCTCCCTACGGACACCAATTCGGTGTCTGCAAAGCGCGTCGTGGAAGCAGGAAGCCCTGCCCTCAAGGAGCGAACGGCCAAAGCCGTGAGCGAGTAGGGTAGGGTAGTTCACTGCAAAATAATGTCTAGGTACCGAATAAATGCTGCCAAGAGAGGGAATCTCCGATAACGATGTCCTCTCGAAAAGAGGTGCCGGACTCTGTCAGGGCTGTGTCTGACGTCGATCTGCGTGGGATCTTCGGATTGCCAACGCGATTGGCGCTCGCCACGGCGTATCCCGCTGTGCTGTCGTGGGTGTTGCTCTTCGCTGTGTTGCCGATTGCGATCCTTCTCGGTGCATTCGCGATCGAACCACAGCTCGCTGCGGGTATCATCCCGCTCTGTGGCTTCCTGACGCTTTCCCTCTGGAGCATTGGCTATTATCAGTACACAACAACTCATGTCGAAATGGACTCCACGACGCGAATCCTCAGGGCTGTCCAGGGTGATGACTCGGGGATTGTCGGTCGGCGGGAATTCACGATACAGCTGAATGCAGTTGTCTCTGCCTCCGTTCACTCGTTCGGGGACGTAGCGCTCATCCGCGTCAGCGGTGGACGCTCAGGACTCGTTGACCGATTCACGACGCCGTCATCGGTTATCGTATCGAGAGAGAACCTTCCCGAAATACTCGCCAATATTCGACGTGCGGGCGTCGAAATCAGTGAGTCACCCGCAGACTCGGGAGCGCAGTTCTTTGGGCCTGGAACGCGTCTCGCCATCACTGGACTCGTCTTTGTGCTCGTTCCCATGGTGGCGATCGTCGCCTTTGGTTCGGCTGTCCTCATCTCCAATGGGACGATAACGGTTCTCTTGCTCGGAACTCTCGCACTGGGAGAAGAGATCTGGAAGGGACTCTCCTGTTGATTTACGGAGCGCTTGGGCCTCGTCGATTTGTCCTCAGGGCAACCGATACGTCGGTCCGTCGTCGCTATCTTCGACGTCGACACCCAGCGTGTCGAGTTCGTCGCGCAGTTCGTCGGCGCGCTCGTAGTTGCCGGCCTCGCGTTCTGACTCGCGGACGTCCAGAACGAGTTCGACGAGTTCCTCGGCCAAGCGGACGTCGCCGCCGTCGCCCCCATCCCCACCCAGCGGCAGGCCCAGCACGTCGACGGCGAACTCCTCGTAGGCCTCGATCGCCCGCCGGAGCCCGCGATAGTCGTAGGCGTCCCGCTCGTCGACGTGTCGGTTGACCGCGTTTGTCAGTTCCAAGAGCGCGGCCAGCGCCTCGCGGGTATTGAAGTCGTCGTTCATCGCTTCGGGAACGGCCCTGTGCGTGTCTTCGACAGCTTCCCGCAGATCGTCGTCCGCGACTTTCGTCGCCGCGTCGACGCTGTCGGCGGCTTCGACCGCGCGCTCGTAACCACGCTGCAGCCGATCGAATCGCTCTTCGGCCTCGGCCAGCGTCTCCTCGCTGTAGGTCGCCCGGCTGTGATAGGCCGTCGACAGCAGGAAGGTCCGGACGACGCCGAGGCCGTGTTCGGCGATGGCCTCCTCGACGGTGGCGAAGTTGCCAAGCGAGGAAGACATCTTCTCCGCTTTGGTCTCCAGGAGACCGACGTGTAGCCAGTGGTTGGCGAAGGTTTCGCCCGTTGCAGCCTCGCTCTGGGCGACCTCGTTCTCGTGGTGGGGGAAGACCAGGTCCTGGCCGCCGACGTGGATGTCTAAGGTCTCATCGAGGTGAGTCATGCTCATCGCCGAGCACTCGATGTGCCAGCCTGGCCGTCCTTCCCCCCACGGTGAATCCCACGTCTGGGCCGTTTCGCAGGCCTCCTCGGCGGGCGCAGCCTCCGGATGGCGGTGTTCCTCGATGTCCACGGGGTCGACGCCGTCGGCCTTCCAGAGGGCGAAGTCCTGGGGATGGCGCTTCTCGCCGCGCTCCTCGGGATCACCCTGGGCGTCGAGTTCCTCGACGGTCTGGTTCGATAGCTCGCCGTACTCGTCGAACTCGGTCACGTCGAAATAGACCGAGCCGTTTGCCTCGTAGGCGTACCCCCGGTCGATCAGCGTCTCGACGAGGTCGATGATCTCGGGGACGTGCTCGGAGACGCGGGGGTAGACCTCGGCGCGTTTCAGGTTCAGCGATCGCATGTCCCTGATGACGTCCTGGATGTAGGATCGGGCGACATCGGCTTCGCTGTCCCCGTCCTCGCCGACCCGGGCGACGATCTTCTCGTTGACATCGGTGAAGTTCTCGACGTGGTGGACGTCGTAGCCCAGCCACGAAAGCCAGCGGTGCATGACGTCGACGTGGACCCACCCGCGGGCGTGGCCCAGGTGGGGCGGGTCGGAGGTCGTCAGGCCACAGTAATACAGTGTGACGGCATCGGGGTCCTGTGGCTCGAAAACCTCCTTTTCGCCCGAAAGCGTGTTCGTCACGCGCAGGGTCATTGGCTGAAGGTTCGGCGGCGAGCGTTTCAATCCGTCGGATCGAACGACGTGGTTCCCCGATCGCGCGGTCACGAGTCGACTGACTCCGCGCTGTCCTGGGGGGTTGGGCTGGCTAAACGAGTTCTTCGAGGAACTGGACGGTCCGGGGACCGTCCCGGCGTTCGACCACCACGAGGAGACTCCCGTCGGCGACGCCAGCGGCCTCGACGGTGATGTCCTCGGCGTCCAGGCGGGCGAGCGCGTGGGTCAACAGCCACGCGTCGACGTCGCCGTTTACGAGGACGGCCGTCAGCGGTCCATCGCCGGAGGCGAACGCCGCGTCGCCGACGGCCAGCAGGCGTTCCTCCGGGTCGTCGGTCCGACCGACGCCGCTTTGTATCGTCACTCGGGCCGAGCGCGCCGGCATATCACGCTCGGACAGTTCGGCGGCGTAGCGTCGGAGTGCCGCGGCGACCGGTTCTTCCTCGCCGACATCGAGCATCCGAGCAGCCGCGGAGTAGTTGATCACACCGGCCCGTAGCGCCTCGTGGACGAACGGCCGGGCCCGAACCGCCTCCCGTGCCTGTTCCGCGAGGGTCATATCCCCGCGTGTGTTCGGCGGTCGCATAAATCCCCAGTAGGCCAACGGCTAAGGCGACGCTGGGCCAAAGCGCGACCATGCCTGCCCTGGTCGTCGTTTCTCACGGCTCGCACCTCAATCCCGAGTCGAGCCGCCCGGCTCATGAACACGCCCGGCGGATCCGGGAGACCGGTGCCTTCGACACGGTGCGGACGGCGTTCTGGAAGGAACAGCCCCACTTCCGGGAGGCGCTTCGGACCGTCTCGTCCGAGGAGGTATACCTCGTCCCGCTGTTCGTCAGCGAGGGCTACTTCACCGAGCAGGTCATCCCCCGGGAGTTCCGCCTTGAGGACTGGGACGGGTGGGATTCCGACGGTACCAGTGCCGTCTCGGCCACCCTTTCTGCCGCCGACACCGGTCAGACCGTCCACTACTGCGGGCCCGTGGGGACCCACGACGCGATGAGCGACGTGATCGTCCGCCGTGCCGAGTCGGTCACGGGTAATCCTGACGTGGGCGACGGCGTCGGACTGGCTGTCGTCGGTCACGGCACCGAGCGTAACGAAAACTCGGCGAAGGCGGTCGAGTATCACGCCGATCGGATCCGCGCCCGGGGGCGCTTCGACGAGGTCCAGGCGCTGTTCATGGACGAGGAACCGGAAGTCGACGACGTCACCGACTATTTCGCCAGCGAGGACGGCGAGGTGCGTAGTGCCTCTGGCCACTCGAGCGGGCGGGACCCGCGAGACATCGTCGTCGTCCCCCTCTTTATCGCCGATGGCTATCACACCCAGGAGGACATCCCCGAGGACATGGGGTTGACCGACGATTACCGCACCGGGTGGGGGACGCCGGCGAGCGTCGATGGCCACCGGATCTGGTACTCGGGCGCCGTCGGAACCGAATCTCTCCTCGCAGAGGTCGTCGTCGAGCGCGCGGTCGACGCTGGCGCAGATGTCGGTGACACCCTCGAACAGCTACGCGAGCGAGGTGACGATGCCCCCATCACGTCTGAGAGAGTATCAGACCGTCACGGGTGATCACAGACGAGTTCCCTGTCCTCGATCCGGGTTCGAACTGCCGGTGGCGGTGGGCTTTATCCGCCGGCCGCCCACGACCGGGTATGGAGCGCGAGCCAGTGGCGGCCCTGCGCGAGGCGGCGGGTGAGGGCGTCGAGTACGACGGCTTGACGGCCCGTCTCTCCGACGGGAACCTCCACCTCGTGGTCGAGGGTGCGGAGACGACTGTCGACGATGATTCTCCCGACGTCGTCCCCGACGCCTTCGTCCCCTACGTCACGAACTGGTACTACTGGCGGGAGACCGCCCCTCAGCGACCCGCAGAACGTACGTTCCTCAGGTGGCTCGAAGGCGCGACTGACGACGCCGACCGGGCCACAGTCCCGGATCGCTACGACGCCCTCGTCGACGGCATCGCCCGGACGTGGGGGGAATTGCTGATCACGACGATGCTGACCGACGAGGACCAGCGCCGATACCAGGTCCGACACATCGACGACCGGGACGTCCCGGTCAGTGACCTCCAGACCTACGACGATCCTGACGATGTCGATGCGATCGCCAGACGTGACGACCGCGATCGGTACCGACCGTTGCGAACCGCGCCCACGCTACGGACGGGCTGGGTGTTCCCGGCGCTCGAACCCGACGCACTTGTTGAGGTCGTCGGGGCCTTCTACCCGGCGACGATCGAGAACTGGTACCGCGAACGGGAAGGTGACCTCGACGTGACCCACTATCGGGAGGCAGCAGAGAGACAGACTGGTCGCTACCGGTCGGTCTCCGAGTTGCCCGTCGAGGCACTCGAGTGGGCCGCCGAGGCCTGTTGTGTCGACTCACAGTGTCTCAAGCGTCGCGAGTGGGACGAGGACGGGGAAACGGAACTTGACGTGCCTCGTGGCGAGGGGGTGTTTCCCTGTCGGGAGCCGTGTTCGCTGTTCGTCGCCGCCGCCAGGGAGTGGACCGAGCTGGAGCGTGAGGGATCCCGGACCTTCGAATTCGAGTTGACGCCCAGCGAGAAGGCACAGCTCGATGACCTCGTCGATGCTGTCGCCGAGGGTCGCGTCGAGGAGATTCGGGAGGCCGACCTCGACGAGGGTGCCAACCGCTATCGGGCGCGATACTTGCGAGCGAAACGCTTCGAAGACGGGGAGTTGCCGGCGACCGAGCGTGGCGAGGACTCGTAATCGAGTTTGCCGCTCGGTCCCCTCAATCACCGACGAGGGCGTACAGCGCGATCGCGACGCCGAGGAATACGACCGAGGCACCGAGCGCGACGACGAACTGTCGAAACAGCAGGGCCGCGCTGACAGCGAGCAACAGCGCCAGGGCCGCGAGTGACAACACTGGCAGGGCCGGGCTTTTCTCGAGGGGCCCACCGGACTCTTCCGGTTCCTTCGGCTGGGGCTGGGACAGGGACTCGTCAACCTCGACCGATTGGGTCGTCTCGATCGGCTTGCTGATATCCACGTCAACGTACCGCGTCGTCGCGCCGTACCCGACAGCAACCTTGAGTTTCCCGCGGATCGACGCCCCTTCACGAACATTTACGCTCACGCGGCGTTGGCTCTCGCCGTCGACGTAGTGGTTGGTCGCCTCGATCGCAGCGACCGAGGACAGTGAATCGTCGAGGTGGAGGTGGACGTGTGAGGGCTCGCCGTGGTTTATCAGCCTGATCTCGAAGCTCCCCACCGTCTCGTAACTCTCCGGAACCGCCAGATCGTGCAGTTCCTCGCGGTTGACGTGAACGGGGAGCGGACTGGGCACATCTGACTGTCCGCAGGGAATGTTGAAAAAGCTTCAGGCCGGAGCGTCTTCGCGCATGTCCGGCGGGAGGAGGTTGGGGATACCGTCTTCGATCGGGTAGGTCTCGCCACACTCGGTACACGTAAGCGTTCCCGTGACGATCTCGCCGTCCTCGCGCTCCTCGACGTCGAGTTCGAGGTCGTGTTTGTCCAGCGGACAGCAGATGATGTCCATCAGATCCTCCTGCATACCCCAATCCTGATTCCCCCGCGGCAAAAGCGTGCCGCTCGGCAACGGCCGTTTCCGTCACCCTCAACCTGGGGTGACCGGTAGTCCAATACCGCAGGCGCTTCTCTGTCCGATATACCATGAGTCCATACGATGTCGCCATCGTCGGCACCGGCCCGGATCCCGAGAACCCGACTGTCGAGAGTTTCGCGATGGCCTATCGTCACGCCGAAGCTTACGAGCGCCGCGAAGATTGTCGACTTCTCGCCGCTGCCGACCTCGTTTCCGAGCGCGTCGAAACGTTCGGTGATCGGTTCGAGCTACCCACTGACGCCCGTTTTACGGACGCGGTCGAGATGTTCGAGGCGATCGAACCCGACGTGGTTTCTATCACGGTCCCTCCGGAAGTCCACACGGATCTCGTCGCGGCCGCCGCACGCCGCGGCGTCGAGGCGATCCACTGCGAGAAGCCCATGGCCGCAACGTGGGCCGGCGCCCAGCGAATGGCCCAGGAGGCCTGGCGTGCCGACGCCCAGCTAACCTTCCACCGGATGCGTCGCTTCGGTCGGCCGTTCCGTTCCGCCACAGAACTCGTCGCGGACGGAGCGATCGGTGATCTCCGGCGTATCGAGATCTCCTGGGGAGACTTCTACGACACCGGAGCCCACGCGATCGACCTCGCGGGCATGATCGCTGGCGAACCCCGGGCCGAGTGGGTGATCGCCCAACTGGACTACCGTGAGGAAGACCTGCGCTTTGGCATGCACCAGGAGAACCAGATGTTCGCCCAGTGGGAGTACGACACCGGCGTGCAAGCAATCATGGCCACCGGCGAGGGCGACGGACTCGCCGGCGGCGCGTTCCACGTCGTCGGCGACGACGGCGAGATCCGGATCGACAGCGACGACGGGCCCATGCTGGAGGTCAGGCGGGCCGGCACGGCGACCTGGGAGACGATCGACATCGACGGCGAAGGACTCCACGACGCCGGGTCCGACGAGTACCAGTACGGCTCGGTTTACCACCAGCGGGCGATCGACGACGTGATCGAGGCGCTCGGGGGCGATCGGGAGTCGGAACTCCGGGCACGCAACGGGCTGAACACGGCGGAGATCATCTTCGGCGGCTACGAGTCCGTCCGGCGGCGCGGGCGGGTGGACTTCCCCCTCACTATCGAGGACAATCCGTTCGAAGCGATGATCGAATCCGGAGAGATCGGGCCGGACAGCGACAACTGACTGCTCCGCCGGCGATCAGTATGGGCGTTCGCAGACGATCGTGTCCTCACGCGATGGCCCGACGCCGATCGCGTAGATCGGGATATCGAGATCGTCGCTGACGTACTCCAGGTAGGCACGGGCCTCGGCCGGCAGTGCGTCGTACCCGTCCTCGGCGATCGCTTCCCAGTCTTGCTCCTTCCAGCCGTCGAAGGTCCGGAAGACGGGCTCGCAGTCGGCCCATCGCTCGGTGGTCGGGGGCATGGTTTCCAAGCGCTCGCCGTCGAGTTCGTAGGCCTTGGCGACCTCGAGCTCGTCAAGCCCCGCGAGGGTGTCGACGTGGTTGACGGCGAGTCCGGTGAACCCGCTGGCACGGGCGGCATGGCGAAGCATCGGCATGTCGAGCCAGCCGACCCGGCGCGGCCGGCCGGTGACGGTGCCGTACTCGTCGCCCGCTTCGCGGATCTCCGTCGCGAGTTCCTCGCTTTCAGTCCGTGGATTCTCGGGGTCTCCGTCGTAACCCGGCGTGTCGCCGGGAACGCCGCCCAGTTCCGTCGGGAGTGGACCGCTGCCGACTCGCGTAAGGTAGGCTTTGACGATACCGATGACCTCGCCGCCGCCGATGACGCCGGGCGAGAGACCGGTGCCGACCGTTGCCCCGCCCGCGGTCGGATTCGAGGAGGTGACGAAGGGGTAGTTACCGTGATCGATGTCGATGATCGTCCCCTGGGCACCTTCGAGCATGAGACGCTTGCCGGCCTCGCGCGCGTCGCTGAGGTACGCGCCGGCGTTGACCGCCATGTCCTCGCGTTCGATGCGGCGGCCGTACTCGCGGAACTCCTCGAAGAGGGCATCCACGTCGAAAGCGTCGGGATACTCCTCGAGTGCGTCGGGATCGAGTCCGTAGACCTCCTCGACGACGGCCCGCTTCTGTGGGGCGATGTACTCCAGTCGCTCGCGCAGAACGTCGGGATCAAGCAGATCGCCGATCCTGACGCCACGGCGGCCGGCCTTGTCTTCGTAGGTCGGACCGATCCCGCGGCCCGTAGTGCCGACTTCCTGGTCGTCCTCGCTCTTGACGTCCTCTTCGATGCCGTCGAGCACGCGATGGAACGGCATGATCACGTGGGCGCGCTGAGCGACGCGGACGTCGGGGTCCAGTCCCCGGTCGCGGAGCATCTCGAGTTCGTCGAACAGCGTCCGCGGGTTGATTACACACCCGTTCCCGAGGACGCCGACCTTCCCTCTGATCGCGCCGCTTGGCACCAACGAGAGCTTGTATTCCTCCCCGTCGTGACACACCGTGTGACCGGCGTTGTCGCCGCCCTGGTACCGGACGACGACATCGGCCTCGTCGCTGTAGAGGTCGACGACCCGGCCTTTGCCCTCGTCGCCGAGTTGTGACCCTACGATCGTAACGGTCATCGTTCGCCAGTTTCTCCCACCCCGATAAACAGATTACGGTCCCCAATTCGGCGACCGCCCCAGGAGGATGTTCCTCTGATAGTCACTCTATGGCAAGGGTTATATTCCCGGTCAGTGTACAATGAACTGCTATATTTCGCGGACGGACAACAACCTTTAAAACCTCCGAACACAAGTTAACACGTGCCATGATAGACAGGCTAGAGAAAGAAGTGGACATGCTGGAGCGACATCTGCAAGTTCTGCGGATGGTTATCGAGAACGAACCTATCGGGATCGTAAAGATGTCGAACGAGACGGGATACCCCCATCACAAGGTACGGTACTCCCTGCGGGTGCTGGAGGAGGAGAACCTGATCGAGCCTTCGAGCCAGGGGGCGATCACGACCGAGGAGACCGAGGAGTTCGTCGACGATCTGGACGAGAAGGTCGATCACACTATCGAGAAGCTCGAGGGGATGAAGATCGACGACGCGGCGGAGATCGAGGGCTGAGGTCGACTGCTTTTGCGGTAGTTCACAGTTCAGGGACAGCCATGTGGAACTGCTCGTCACGCGCCTCGACGAGACACAGGTGGTACCCCCGCTTGCGCGAGACCTTGACGTAGCTCTCGCGCTTGTCGCGGCTGAGAAGGCCGCCGCCGGTCGACTCGGAGGCGGTTTCGAGAGCCGCCGGTTCGAAGAAACTCGCGGTGACGTACATCGCCCCGGCCAGCGAATCGTTGGATTCTCCGACCCGAGTGGCCGAGGTGACGAGCGAACGCATGTCGTCCTCGGTGGCGGCCTCGCGAGTGTCGTTGAAGTTCGCGACGACGAGCGGGTTGCCCATCCGGTCACGCAACACGACGTCGAAGGCCTCCTGTGTACGCTTTGTCTGGCCTTCTTCAGTGTACTCGACGGTGGCCTCTCCGTTGAGTTCGGCCCGATCGATACGCGGGAGGGCGTCGTAGAGATCCGAGAGGGCCTTGTGGTGGCCGGTGTCGCGGATCTCGAAGGGTAACTGGCGAAGGAGCCAGGAGACGAACCGGAACTCGAGGGTGTCCTGGAGGAACGCATCGAAGGGCTGGCCGGCGACGACCGCGCCGTCGGCTTCGAACTGAGTGTGGTACTCGACGTTGAGGTTCGCGTTGACGTCGGACCGACTCGCCCCACTGTCGTGGGCCGTCTTCAGTGTTGGTTCGCCTTTCGAGTCGTACCGGACGAACAGGTCGGTCCCGTCCATCGCCTCCGTCCGACTGAGTCGCGTCTCGGCCGCGACACCGTCAGCGTCGACATCTTCGAGCCGGGTCTGTAACGAGTCGCGTTGCTCTCTGAGGTCGGCCAGTTCCTCGCGGACCCGTTCTAGTTCCGCCTTTAGTTCATCACGCTCGTCGATGAGTTCGTCGCGTTCGGCCCTGATATCGTCGCGTTCGGCGGCGATCTCCTCGCATTCTTCTCGGACACTTTCCAGGTGGGTCTCGAGGTCGTCGATCCGTTCCTCGCGTTCGTCGATCGTCTCCTCTAGTTCCCGAACTCGGTCGTCGGTCTCATCGGTCGCGTTCACGCGATCCGAATCTTCCGTCCGGGTCGGCGTATCTTCCGTCGCTGCGGGTTCTGCCCCGGGTGGTTCGGTCGTCGATCCGGTGTCCGCCCGTTCGCGGGACGTCTCCGTCGACCCATCGGCCCCCGAACTCCGTGGACGGGGTTCATCACTCGGTTTCGACTTCGATCGGGACACTGATTGCGTCGCTGCGGCCGTCGCCGGGCCCGACGGCCGGTCCGTGGATTCGGTCCGGGTCCGGTCCGGATCGAGCGAGGGAATCGTCCGTGTCTCGAGGTCGGCTGCACTCCCCGTCTCCGATCCTTGGGCCGATCCGCCCACTGTCTGGGATTCCGTCGACCGGTCGCCCGTCGACGGCTCCGGACGGCGGTCCGCGGTCGGTTCCCGCTCGCGTTCCGCCGAGTCGACTTCCTTTTCGTCGACTGTCACTCCGGTCCCTGATCGATCACGCTCGCGCGATCGTTCCTCCGTCCCGGCGACACCTTCTGCCGCCGACTTCCGTTTCCCTGTCTTTTCCCCGGTGCGTTCGGTCTCTTTCCGTGTGGTCGTCGTCCCGGCGGTCGCGGGGCCGTCGCTCCTGGCGGTGTCGGCACCTTCGCGTTCCCGGGTAGCGGCCCTCTTGGCCTCCGATCCGTGGCTCGTCGATGCGGTTGTCTGTTCGGTTGCGTCCCGATGTCCCTCGTCGGCCGTCGCCTCTCCATCGGGTTCATCGGTCGACTCCGGGGTGGTTTCTTCCGCAGCAACCGCTCCCTCGTCGGCGTCGGGTTCGGCCACCGCCGTATCGTTCGTCGCTGCGCCATGGGACTCCCCGGCGTCCGGTTGGGTCGCCTCTGTCGTCGGTTCGTCCGTGTCCGCAGGTCGCTTCTCGGTGGCGTTGTCGGCCGGTTCCTCGGCGGAATCCGTCGTCGTCCCGTCGGCCGTCGTGGTCGAGTGATCTTGGCCGGTGACGTCGCTTGCGTCCGACGCTGCCGTGGCTTGCGGTTCGGAGTCCGGGATCTCGATCGGGTCGATGTCGACGGCCCGGACTTTGTAAATCCCCACCTCGTCATCGGCCCGCTCGAAGGCCTCCTCGTCGCTCAGCAACTGCCCGCTGTTGCCGACGAAGGCGACGCTCATCGATCGACCACTGTGATAAACAACGTAGTAGTCCCCGCTGAGAACATTCTCGGAGAGTTCGATGTAGCCGGTAAAGCCGCCGTCCGAGAGCGTCGAGTCGACCTTCGACAGCGGCGTCTCCTCCGTGTAGTACTTCGCCCGTACCTCGTCGCCGCGGTCCTGCATCACGATCAACAGTGGGAGCGCTGCCGTCGGTGCCTCGTATGCCGTCCCGTCGGCGGCCTCGAAATCCTCGATGGTCCCATTGAGGACACCGATGACGGTGCCGTTGAGCATACAGAGCGTGCCGGCCGGCGAGCGGACGACGCCGGAGAAGTCCTGTCCTGTGAGTTCCTGCAGGCCCCGATAGCCGCCGCCGAACGAGCGCGTCTCCCACTGGTCGACCCGCTCGATAGCGCGTGTGGTCATTGTCCTGAACAAGTCGTATGCACGGCATATACTTTGCGCCCGCGATCGAAGGACGCCCCTCCCGGCCGCTCGCTACCTCGTTGCCCATAGTTGACGGAGAGACCACCGGCTCCGATGGACCTTTCCGGGCTCCGGCCCAATTCTCTCCCATGAGCGAGCAGGTTGATGCCGCCGGAGGGTACCGCCGTGCCAGTCCGTGGCCGGTCTTCGTCGCCCTCGGGTTCGCCCTCTCGGAACTCGGGATCTTCGTCGGACTCTATCCCGTCGCAGTCGGCGGGTTGTTGCTGCTGGCGGGTAGCGTGGCGGGGATCCTGCGTGAATCGGACTATGCCACCGACGTCTGGCGTCCGCTCGCGGGTCTCGGCGTCGCCTTCGCCGTCCTCGGAATCGCGGTCGTCGGGACGCAGGTCGATCCGACGACGCTTGACGTCCTTGCGGTCGTGAGTGACCCCGGTGGGATCGTCGGCCGTGGCCTCGCGATCGCCGGGGCTGGTGTGATTCTCCTTGTCGTCGGTCTGGTTGGCTATCTGTTGGAATGATGTCGAAGTGGTTTCCTCGTAGTCGGTTCGGCCGGTTCTCTACCGGCGAGTCGGCCCGATTTCCGGTTTCAACAGCCTATTTACGGTTTGTGGCGAACGGCCAACCATGGAAATCGGTCCGCTCGATCACGAGACGCTGCTCGATCTCCTGGTCAACGTCATCCCCCTGGGCATCCTCGTGTTCTTTTTCGCCGCCTTCGTCCTCGCCAGTCCCTTCGGCTTCGACCCCGTGGCGTCGGGCCTCCAGCTTGCGATCGTCGGCTCGATGATCGTCCTGCTCGCCGTCCTCACCTACTACGCGGGGCGGGCTGTCGCCAACGCCGAACGCGACGGCGAACCCGAGGAACCGCCGGGCGTGCTGCCCGAGACCCGGGAGTGACTGCCCTCGGCGAGTGGATGTGTCCCTGTCGCACGGTCTAAGTCCCTCCAGTGGCCTCTGTTGTCTTCTCGGTCGAGTGCTTTCGTTCTTCCCTCGCTAGAACCTAAATAACCCCCGCTATCGGGGGAAGGGACCATAAGAGAATGGTGCCGACAACGCACCCTTTTAGTAGGAACCTCCCGGAGAATTCCCCATGGCAGGACAGCAGCTCGCGCTGACGGTGCTGATGGGGCTCGTCCTCGTCGGGGTGGCCGCATTACTCACCCGGATCGAGGACTGGCGGCGGTACACGGCCCTGGCAGGCGGCGCCGTCGCCGTCGGCGAGGAGAGCGGCTACGGTCACCGAGAGAAGCCCTCGGGCGTGATCAGGTGGCTTACGACCGTCGATCACAAGGACATCGGTATTCTGTACGGCGTCTTCGCGCTGATATCGCTGGCAGTCGGCGGCCTCATGGTGATGGTCATGCGGTTTGAACTGTTGACGCCGGCTTCCGACGTCATCAGTCCCCAGCTATACAATGCCTTCCTGACGAGCCACGGGATCACCATGCTGTTTCTGTTCGGGACGCCGATCATTGCGGCCTTTGGTAACTACTTCATTCCGCTGTTGATCGGCGCCGACGACATGGCATTCCCCCGGATCAACGCGATCGCCTTCTGGCTGTTGCCCCCCGGCGCGCTCCTCATTTGGGGCGGCTTCCTCATTCCGGGGATCGCCCCGTCACAGACCAGCTGGACGATGTACACGCCCCTGTCGGTCGAACAGGCCCACCTCGGCGCGGACCTCATGTTGCTCGGGCTTCATCTGACGGGCGTCTCGGCGACGATGGGGGCGATCAACTTCATCGTGACAATCTTCACCGAGCGCGGTGAGGACGTCAACTGGGCGAACCTGGACATCTTCTCCTGGACGATGCTCACCCAGTCAGGGATTATCCTCTTCGCGTTCCCGCTTCTCGGGAGTGCGATCGTCATGCTGTTGCTGGACCGGAACCTCGGGACGCTGTTCTATGCGGTCGGTGAGGGTGGCGGTACGATCCTCTGGCAACACCTCTTTTGGTTCTTCGGCCATCCGGAGGTGTACATCCTCGTGCTCCCGCCGATGGGACTGGTCAGTTACATTCTCCCCCGTTTCGCCGGACGGAAGCTCTTTGGCTTCAAGTTCGTCGTCTACTCGACGCTTGCCATCGGCGTCCTCTCCTTCGGCGTCTGGGCCCACCACATGTTCTCGACGGGGATCGACCCGCGTCTCCGGGCCTCGTTCATGGCGGTCTCTTTAGCGATCGCCGTCCCCAGCGCCGTGAAAACGTTCAACTGGATCACCACCATGTGGAACGGCCGGATCAAACTCGCGGCCCCGATGCTGTTTTGCATCGGGTTCGTCTCGAACTTCATCATCGGCGGCGTGACCGGGGTCTTCCTGGCCTCGATCCCCGTCGATCTCGTCCTCCACGACACCTACTACGTCGTCGGGCACTTCCACTACATCATCATGGGCGCGATCGCCTTCGCGGTGTTCGCGGGCATCTACTACTGGTTCCCCATCTTCACCGGGAAGATGTACCAGCGCACGCTGGCGAAGTGGCACTTCTGGCTGTCGATGATCGGCACCAACGTGACCTTCTTCGCCATGCTGTTGCTCGGGTACATGGAGATGCCACGCCGATACGCGAGCTACGAGTTCGATCCTGCCGTCGCACCGCTGGACGCGATCACGCTGCTCCACCAGGCTGCGACGGTCGGGGCTGTCATCCTCCTGATCGGTCAGATCATATTCGTCTGGAACGTCGTCCAGTCCTGGCTGGAAGCACCGACGCTCACTGACGAAGACCCCTGGGACCTCAAGAACGACGGGCTGTTCACCCGTGAGTTCGGCTGGAACGCCGACCGCCTCGCGCTGCCGGACGGCGGCGAGGAAGAAGCGATGGCTGACGGCGGCGAGGCGGAAGCCGACCAGTAGTCGTCGACCACCGCGGCCGGGTTGTTTTTGACTCGCTTCTCAACCGAGAACCAGCACGAAGGCGGCGATCCCCATCATCAGTACGATCGCGACCAGTGCCGCCAGTAGCAGTTCCTTCTCTTCCATACGTGTTCTTCGAGCGCGGGATGAAAAGCCTAATCGGCTCCGGCACGAAGGGTTGGGTGTGTCAGTCACCACCGCAATCCGTGGGCGACGGGTCGTCCTGGTCGTCTACCTCGTCGTGGTCGCCATCGCGGGCTTGATGGGTACGATCCTGGGTGCTACGCGGCCGGACGTTGTCGATCCCGTCCTGTTCGGCGTCTTCCCGTTACCGGCCTCGGCGTTCGGTATGGCCGTCTACGGGATGGTCACGGTCGGCCTCGCCGTCGGCGTGTTGGTGGTCGCCGTTTCCTATGTCGCCGCGCGTTTCGACACGCACGAACCGGGTGGCGAGTGAGCCTCGATCGCGTGTCGAGTCGCCCCTACGATCGCGGTGACTCGCCGCCGTTCGTCTGGACCTGCTGGCGGATCCGGTCGGGGACCGAGGGGTCTCGAAGCGTCGTCGTGTCGCCCAGATCCTCGCTGTTGGAGATGTTTTCGAGCACGCGGCGCATGATCTTCCCGGAGCGGGTCTTGGGCAGATCCGAGACGAACAGTACGCGATCGGGGCGGGCGAACGCGCCGATCTCGTCTTCGACGGACTCGATCACCTGCCGGCGGACGTCCTCGCTCTCCTCGATGCCCTCTCTGAGCACGACGTAGACGTCGGGGACGTGGCCGCGCTCGACGTCCTCGCGGGCGACCACGGCGGTCTCCGCGACCGCCTCGACCTCCGCCACAGCGCTTTCCAGTTCCATCGTCCCGAGGCGGTGGCCCGAGACGTTCATCACGTCATCCAGCCGGCCCAGGACCCGGTAGTAGCCGTCCTGAGCGTGGACGGCACCGTCGCCGGTCTCGTACACCCAGTCGTGCCAGTCGTCGCTGTCAGTCTCGGAGAAGCGCTGCCAGTACTCGGCGATGAACCGTTCGTCGTCGCCGTAGACTGTCTGGAGCATTCCCGGCCACGGCCGTTCGATCACGAGGTTGCCCGCCCGGCCGCTTTCGGGCTCGATCGGCGTGCCGTCGTCCTCGTAGAGTGCGGGTTCGATCCCCGGACAGGGTCGGCCCGCGCTGCCCGGTTTCATGTCCTCGAGTGCGGGCAGGTTCGTGATGAGATGGCCCCCGGTCTCGGTCTGCCACCACGTGTCGACGATAACCGCATCACCGTCGCCGACGTGATCGTAGTACCACTGCCAGGCTTCGGGCTGTATCGGCTCGCCAACCGTCGTGAGGTGCCGGAAGTCGAAGTCGTGGCCGGCGAGGTGTTGCTCGCCCCACTTCATGAATTGCCGGATCGCCGTCGGCGAGGTGTGGAAGATGTCGACGTCGTAGCGTTCGGCGATCTCCCAGAGCCGCGATCGATCGGGGTAGTCCGGGGTACCCTCGTACATGACGCTGGTCGTGCCCAGGGCGAGCGGGCCATAGACGATGTAGGAGTGGCCGGTGATCCACCCGATGTCGGCCGCACACCAGTAGGTGTCCGTCGGCTCGATGTCCAGGACGTACTTCGAGGTGCCCGCGGCGTAGGCCAGGTATCCCCCGGTCCGGTGCTGACAGCCCTTGGGTTTTCCCGTCGTCCCCGAAGTGTACATCAGAAACAGGGGGTCCTCGGCGTCGCGAGCGACGGGTTCGACGTGCGCGCCGCGTTTCTCGGCGAGGACGTCGTCGACGAGGACGTAGGGGTCCTCGCCGGTGAGTTCGACGCCTTCGTGGAGTTCGTCGTGTCGCGACCACAGCAGCGTCGTCTCGACGTCCGTTCCAGACTCTTCGAGTGCCTCGTCGGCCTTCTCCTTGTGATCGAGCCACTCCCCCCGACGGTAGTAGCCGTCGATCGTCACGAGGACGTCGCTGTCAGCGTCTTCGAGGCGGTCGGCCAGGGCGTGTGCCGAGAAACCCGCGAACACGACCGAGTGGACGGCCCCGATACGGGCACATGCGAGCATCGTGATCGGCAATGCCGGGACCATCGGAAGGTGCAGCGTGACCACGTCGTCCTCGGAGACACCGACCTCCCTGAGGGTGGCTGCCATCTCGTTGATCCGTCGATGGAGGTCCTGGTAGGTGATCGTCCGTTGCGTTCCGCCTTCCCCTTCCCAGATCAGGGCGGCCTGGTTCTTGCGTTCCTCGAGGTGTCGGTCCACGCAGTTGACAGAGGCGTTCAGCGTACCACCGGCGAACCACTCGAAAAAGGGCGGATCGCTCCCGTCGAACACCTCGTCCCAGCGGTCCTCCCAGGTGAGCACTTCGCCGTACTCCGTGAACCCCTCCGGGAACGCCTCGAAACGCTCGTAGACAGCGGGGTCGGTGACGTTGGCCTGCCCGACGAACTTCGCTGGCGGGCGATAGTACTCCTGGTCCGGCAACCGGGCTTCCAGTACTGGATCATCATCTTCGTTCATGTTAAACTCACGGCCAACACGTGTACGCTCGCCAATATGAACGTGGCCAAAGAGGCGAGATTCCCTGGTATCGGGGGTCGGAGACGTCAGCGTGGGATTATTCGTCGTCCTGGAGTCGCTCGGTCGTCTCCACCAGCGGGTGGCGGGCGTAGTCGACGATCGTGATGTCCTCGATCGACTCTAAGTCCTCCTCGATGGCCGTCTTCTCCATCTCGAGGTCGATCGATTCGTCGACGACGATAACGTACGCTTCCATCTCCTCGATACCGAGTTCCGAGGCGGCAGTGGTCCGGTGATGGCCGTCTGCAAGCAGGAGGTCGCCGGCGTTGTCGATGACGACCAGCGGTTCGGCGAGTCCACGTTCGATCTCGTACATCCGTCCTTCGAGTTCGTCGCCGTAGACCTTCGTCTGGGTCGGCGTGAGTTTATTGAGGGAAACCACCCGGCGCTCCTGGGTGACATCGACGCCGTGGACCGCTTCGATGGTCTCCATCAGCTGTTCGACCTTGTCGGGCGTCGCGCGTTCGATCTGGCTCCGGAGAACGTCCGTGTTTGTGATGATTCCCACGAGCGCTCCATCATCGTCGACGACTGGCAACCGCTGGATGCCCGACCGGAGGATGACGCGGGCGGCGTCGTCGACGTCCATTTCGGGGTGGGCGACCATCAGGTCGGTGGACATCACGTCCTCGATCGACGCAGTCTCCTCGGCGAGTAAGAGATCACTCGCACTCACGAACCCACGGACCTCTCCGTCGGTACAGACCGGAAAGCCGCTGTGATCGCCGCTCTCTCGGATCCGTCTGGCTACCGCTTTGACCGTGTCCTCGGGAGCGACCGTCGCGACCTCGTGGGTCATGTACTCCTCGACGGTCGGCGAGTCCTCAGCACTGTCCATCGTCGTTGCTGAAGAGGTCTCGGTTGAAAAATCCCACGCCAGCGTGCCGATCCACTTCGACCGGCGTCTCTCACCCGCAGGGCAACTGATCCCTAGTTCGGCTCGGCGCCCCCGATCCGGTGCTCGCTGTCGTTTTCCTGCCCACTGTCGTCTTCTCGTCCATCATCGTCTTCCTGCCCACTGTCGTCTTCTCGTCCATCATCGTCTTCCTGCCCACTGCCGTCTTCCTGTCCACTGTCGTCTTCCTGCCCACTGTCGTCGCCATATCCGTCGGTCTCGTCGGCCTGTTCGTCGGTCGACTGATCGTCCTTCCGGACGTTCGCTCCGTCCGTCGGCCGGTCGTCGTCGGTGGGTCCGCCCGAACCCTCCATCGGCCAGTCGTCGCTCGGTGGATCGACGGCGGCGTCGGCCCCTGTCCCGTAGGCACCCAGCGAGATTTGCGAGGGATGCATCTCGAGGACCTCGAGGAACCGGTCGGTGACGAGTCCGTCGACGATCTCCCGGAGTGACTGCTCGCCCTCCTCGACCCACTCCATGACTCCGAGTTCGATCTGGGCGCCGGCCATGTCCGCGTGCCCGCCCGCGCTTCCGACCTGATCGAACGCCGCCCGCAACGCCTCGCCGAGGTCGAGATCGGTCCCTCGGGCGCGTGCCGAGACGTAGATCGTCCCATCCTTGATCCCGTAGACGAGCGTGGTCGTGACGCCGTCGAGATTGAGCAGGCGGTCAGCGGCCTGGGCGAGCGTATCCCGGTCGCTGATCCGACCGACCCCGCTCAACAGGACCGATCCGTAGCGCTGGCGGCTGATGATCGCTTCCGCAATCGTCTCCAGTGTGGCGGAACTCACGTTCGGGTTCTCGATGCGTTCCAGGGCCCCAACGTCGGCCTCGGGCAACAGGAAGGCGCCGGCCTCGAAGTCAGCGACCGACACCTCGCGACTGAATTCGTCGGTGTCGACCCGGATACCGAACAGCAACCCGGTCGCGACGTCACCTGCGGGCTCGACGCCGAGCCGGCGGTAGTAATCCACAAGGAGCGTGCTTGTCGCGCCGACGTCGCTTCGGAGGTCCGTAAACCGGGCGGCCACCGGCCCCCGTGGCGGATGGTGGTCGATCACCACGTCGACGTCCGTCCCTTCCGGCAAGCCGTCGTTGATCCCCGGCCGGGCGTGATCGACCAGTGCGAACCCGCCGAACGCCGAAATGTCCTCGTCCGGGTCGAGCGCCCGGAGGTCGTACTCGAGCAGGTTGACCATCGCACGGTTCTCCTGATGATTGATCGATCCGTAGTAACACGCCTGAGCGGGACAGCCCATCCGCTCGGCGATACGCTCCAGCGCGACCGCGCTGGCGATCGCGTCCGGGTCGGGATTGTCGTGCGTGACGATCGCGAGTTCTCCCTCGACATCGGCCAGCACTGATCGCAGTTCGTGTATCGAGGTCCCGCCGGTTCCGATGCGATCAGTCAGGTACGATGTCAGTGCCTCACGAGGATCGACGATCCGGTCGGCAACGTCCCGCAAGGCGGCCCGCGCGTCGGCCGTCGTCTCGCTCCCGACATAGGCGAGTAAGAACGCCTCGGGGTGGACCTCGCGGGCGACTCTGGCCGCCGTCAGATTCTGTGACGGGTCCTCGTCCGCCACGAGCACCGATCTGACATCCTCGATCTCCCCGAGCACCTCGGCGTCGGTAGGATCTCCCTCGATTACTTTGAGGCCTGAACCCTCCGATTTCAGGTGCTTGCCACCCTCCTCTAGAACGACGACGGTTCGTCCCCGATGCTCGGCCAGCGCGTCGAGCAACGTCTCGCCAAGGGACCCACAGCCCACCACCAGCAGGGTGTGCATGTCCCGTTTCTCGGGACTACAACACCTAAAAACTCCCCATCCGACACTCGATCGTTTGGACTCTCCCAGGCCACTCGTCCGACACTTGATGGTGTGGACTCTCCCGGGCCACTCGCCCGGCGTTCGGTCGTGTCGACCTTCCTGGACCATTCGTCCGGCGCTCGGTCGTGGTGGCCGTTACTTCAACCGTTCCTGTAGGAACGAGGGATGGACGGCCGCGACCCCTTCGAGGGCTTCGATCTCGTCGTTGATGACATCGCCCAGTGCGTCACCGTCGGCCCCCCGGACCTCGGCCATCAGCGTGTGATCGCCGCTTGAGGTGTACAGCGATTCGATGGCTTCGACCTCCTTGAGGGCGCGGGTCATCTCGACGTAGGCCTCGCTTTCGACGTCGATCCCGACAATTGCGATGCTCTCGCCGGGCAGTTTCTTCGGGTCGACGTCCGCCGAATACCCGACGATGACACCCTCGTCCTCGAGTTGACTGATGTACTTCCGGACCGTCGGCTTCGAGACACCA
Organism: Halorhabdus amylolytica; assembly: GCF_004944975.1. GTDB lineage: Archaea > Halobacteriota > Halobacteria > Halobacteriales > Haloarculaceae > Halorhabdus > Halorhabdus amylolytica. The sequence goes on along the minus strand of NZ_SPQG01000001.1, from coordinate 313,593 downwards.
ACCCGGTCTGCGATCTCGGCGTAAGAGGCCTGGGCGTCGTCCTCTAAGACGTCCAGTATACGCTCGGCCGTCGCTTCGGCGCTCATGGATCTACTTTTTCGTTACGTCGAAAAATACCTTCCGAACGTGAAAGCCCTCACCGCTTCCTGTCGCTCGCGATCGCGCTGGGCTCAGGTGTGGTGTTCGAGCAGGTCGTAGCTGCGTTCCCACTCGGCGTCCTCGTCGAAGTACCGCTCGGCGAGTGGCTCCTCGGGCATCTCGCCGGTGGCTTTCTTCTCTTCAGTGTAGGAGGGGCGATCCTCGTCGACGTAGAACCGACCGGTGAGAACCTCGCCCTCGTAGAGTTTGGACTCGACCTCGTACATCATCTGGGCCGCCTCCTCGCGGTCGGTGATGTCGAAGTCGAACTCGTCAGATTCCTGAACGTCAGTGTATGGGACGTAGGACTTGGCGTCCTTGTTCCAGGTGGGACACTGTGTCAGGAAGTCGACGTGAGCGAACCCGTCGTGTTCGATCGCTTCGGCCAGAATCTCCGCCGCCTGGTTGGGGTTGACCGCGGCCGTCCGGGCGATATAGGAGGCGCCAGCTGTGAGTCCGAGACTCAGCGGCCGGATCGGGTCCTTCGCGGAGCCGTGGGGCTGGGTCTTTGACTTGTGACCTTTGGGACTGGTCGGAGACGTCTGTCCCTTCGTCAGTCCGAAGATCTCGTTGTTAAACACGACATACGTCATGTCGTGATTCTCCCGGGCAGTGTGGATGAAGTGGTTGCCACCGATGCCGTAGCCGTCGCCGTCACCGCCGGCGGCGATCACTTCCAGGTCCGGGTTGGCCAGCTTGGCCGCACGGGCGACCGGAACCGACCGACCGTGGATCGTGTGGAACCCGTAACTGTCGAGGTAGCTGTTGAGCTTGCCCGAACAGCCGATGCCGGTGAACACAGCAACCTCTTCGGGGTTGCGGCCGACTTCCGGGAGAGCCTGTTTCAGCGCCTTCAGGACGCTGAAGTCCCCACAGCCGGGACACCAGGTCGCCTGGGGCTCGATCCCAGGGGTGAACTCTTCGCGGTCGATCTCGCGATCCTCGCCGATTGCGCTGAATGCACTCATTGTCAGTCACCTGCCGCTGGGACGAAGGTAGTGGAATCACCCGGTACCGCCGGTTCGTCTTCGACGATGGCCTCGTAGCCTTCGACGATCTCGGCCGGCTCGAAGGGGTTGCCATTGTACTTCAGGAGACTCGAGAGTTTGTCGCCGAAGCGACCGAGTTCCTTCTGTGTGAGGCCCTTGAACTGTCCACTTGCGTTCATCTCGACGACGACGGCCTCCTCGACGCTCTCTACGAACTCCGTGACCTCGGCTTCGGGGTAGGGCATGAGGTCGCTGACGCCGAGGGCCTTCACCGAGTGGCCCTCGTCGTTGAGTCGGTCGACGGCCTCGAAGACCGTCCCCTGCTGGCTGCCCCAGGTGATAATCCCGTACTGGGCGTCCTCGGGTCCGCGATAGGCCTGATTGGACGACTCGTTCTCGTCGAGGTCCTCACGGATGCGATCGAGTTTCTGCATCCGGCGAGACATCTGGGCGACGCGGTTGTCCGGGTCCTCGTCGATATGGCCGTACGGGTTGGTCTCGTTGCCTGACGTGAGGTGGCGCCCTCCCTTCTGACCGGGAATAGTCCGCGGACTGACACCATCCTCTGCGTCAGGGTCGAAACGTTCGAAGATGCCCGACTCGTGGTGGGCTGCCTCTTTGATTTCCTCCTCGGAGAGGACCTTCCCGACGTCTGGATCGGGTTCCCGATCGAAGAATTCGACGGGGACCGACCTGAGTTCCCCTTCGATCTTCTGGTCGTAGACCACGATCGCCGGGAGTTGGTAGTCATAGGCGAGTTCGAAGGCCAGCCGCGTCTGCTCGTAAGCCTCCTTGACGCCAGCGGGGGCGAAGACGACCCGGTTGGAGTCGCCCTGACTCGTATACAGGACGTGCTCTAGGTCACCCTGCTCGGGTTTAGTCGGCATGCCCGTCGACGGTCCGGCCCGCATCGCCTCGACGAGAACGACCGGGGTCTCGGTCATCTCGGCGAGGCCGAGCGGTTCTGACATGAGGGCAAACCCGCCGCCTGAGGAGCCGGACATCGCTTTGACGCCGGCGTGACTCGCGCCCAGCGCCATCGCCGCGGCGGCGATCTCGTCCTCGACCTGTTCGGCGATTCCGCCGAACTCGGACATGTGCTGGGACATGATCGTGAACACTTCCGTCCACGGAGTCATGGGATAGCCGGCGATGAACCGACACCCGGCGTCTAATGCCCCGTAGGCGATCGCGTTCGATCCGTTCATCAATCCCAGTTCCTGCTCGTTCTCGCCCGTCGGCACTGACAGGTCGTGGGTGTGTTCGAACTCCTCGGCGAGCTCGAAGGCGTCGTCGAGGACCTTCAGGTTGTCTTCCTGAATGTCTCCGGACATGTTCTGGGTGATGAGCTCCTCGAAATAGGAGACATCCATCCCCAGCAACGCGGCGGTGACGCCGACCCCGGCCGTGTTCCGCATGACGTCACGACCGTGTTCGCGTGCGATCTCCCGGAGGTTGATCGGGTAGACGTGCCAGTCGTTCTCCTCGGCACGCTCCTCTAGATTCAGGTCTTCGACGTCCTCCTCGTCGATCAGGCCCGTGTCGTAGACGATGATTCCACCCTCACGGAGTTCGTCGAGGTTCTCCGAGAGGGGCTTCAGTTCCTCGTTGCCGTAGTAGGCGTCTTCGGCGGGGTTGCGCGCGAAGCTGTCGCCCAGCGACAACAGAAAGTTGTATCCGTCGCCCCGGGACGTTACTTCTTCGTCTTTTGCTCGTACTTCCACGTACGTGTGGCCACCTCGAATGCGGGAGGGATAGTGTCGATGTGTAAATACGTTTAGCCCCGCCCGCATCAGGGCTTTCGCGAAGTTCTGGCTCGTCGAGTCGATCCCGTCACCGGAACCACCCGCGATTCGCCAGATGAGTTCGTGCTCTGTCATTGGATATCAACGGCCCCGTTGGTGCCGTATATGAAGGTGGGACGGACCGGACAAAAGGGTTTGGCTTGTGTCAATTGTGGAATGATTATGATAGTACACACGTGGGAAGTATCTCTCCGAACCCTACCGATGCTCGTCATGACAGAATTCGGGTTTTATCGGCTTCTTCTGACTTTTATCACCATCCATTGGCACTCTCCGGAGTAGACGATCGATCGCCCCGGTCTGTCAGCTCGCGTCCGTTCCGTTTCAGACGGATCCCTCAACGACGCTTGACGAGATGTGGATATGTCGGCGTCGCCAGCGTTTTGCCGGCACCGATCGAACCGTTCGCATGAACTTCGATCTGAGACGGCTTCTCGCGAGTGCCTCTGTGAGCGCGACCGGGGTAGCCGTCTTCGCGATCGTCGTCGCGGCGTTCCGGGCCGGTTCGCCGTCGATCTACGATCTCGGGCTGGTCGTGCTGGGCGGCCTCGTCGGTCTCGTCCTGGTGGCTGGCGGCGCTGTTCTGTTCGCCTTCGAGGGGCTCCGGACGGAACACGTCCTCAGGGTCGCCGGCTGGAACGCCCTGGGCGTCGTCGTCCTCGGGCTGGTACTGGTGTTGGCCGTCGCCAGTCCGTCGGTGTCGTTGCCCGCGGCGGTTATCGCGAACGTACTCGGGGTGAGTGCCGTGGCGCACGTCCTCATCGGCGTCACCGACGTCCGGCGGATCCGAGTCGGCGAGCTGGCGCGGGAACGACAGAAACTCGCCGTCCTCAACCGGATCGTCCGGCACAACCTCCGCAACGACGCCCAGGTGTTGCTGGGTAACTCCGAGGCGCTCGCCTCGGAACTCGGCGACGATCGCCTCGGCTCCATGGCTCAGACGATCGCGGGGAAGGCGACGTCGCTGGCGTCAATGAACGAGAAGCTGGGTGACTTCCAGGCCGCGATCGACCACGACCCGGACGACGAACGCGCCGTCGATCTCCGGGAGACGGTCGATGCGGTTGTCACGGATGTCTCAGCGACGTATCCCGAGGCGACGATCGAGACTGACCTGGCGGAGGCGGTCGCGGTACGCGCCGATGACAAGCTCGCAGACGCCCTCCGTGAGACTGTCGAGAACGCCGTCGTCCACGGCGACGGCACAGTGTTGGTATCCGCCATTCAGACCGACGGCCACGTCGAGATCAGCGTAAGCGACGACGGCCCCGGTATCCCGGAACACGAACTCGCACCCCTCGCCGAGGGGGCAGAGATCACTCAACTCGAACACGGAACCGGGGTCGGTCTGTGGGTTGTCAGGACCATCGTCGACGCCTACGCGGGAACGGTGGCGTTCGACACCGAGGACGGAACGACGGTAACGATCCGGTTGACTGCGGCGTAAGCGATCGACTGCTGGTGGAGCTATCGATCCGGTCTACCGTCGGATGCTCTGTCTCACGAAACCTTAATTATTAATAATCGCAAAGTATATGCTCCCACGCGACCTACAGTACGAATGGTGAACAAGGGATGGGGCCTCATATATTGATTCCGACGGACGGGACAGACCGGGCCGCCGAACGGATCGAACGTGCGTTCGATCTCGCCCGGCGACAGGACGCGACGGTCCACGCGCTCTACGTCGTGGATACCCGGCGGTACGGGGAGCCGGCCCTGAGTAGCGCCGAAGTACTGATCGACTGTTTCGAGGACGACGGCCGGGACCACCTGCGCTCGCTCGTCGAGGAGGGGGAGCACCGGGGGATCGCCGTCGAGGGCTACTGTCGGCACGGCGACCCGGCCGAAGAGATCGTCACGGCGGCCGAGGAACTGGGCGTCGATCTCGTCGTCCCGTGCCTGGTGGACGTGACCCCGGCACAACTCCGTCGACAGGGCCTCGATCGCGGGCGGATCGGCGACGTCCGGTCCCCCGTCACGGCCTGAGTCGACACGGCTCTCTGACGGTTCGATACATCGTCTTTTTCCGACCCACTCGATACGATACGGTTCCTCGTTGTTGGGGCGCTACAGCGAGACAGTTCCGGATCCTGAATTCAACCGTTCGTAGCTGAGACGTCTATCGCACCCATCAGTTCGACGAGTTCATCCAGTTCCGGGAACGTGTAGACCTTCACGTCGATGTTCGAGTCCAGTGCCTGCACCCGTGAGTCGAACATCAGCGCCATCTCGGAGTCCCGATCGCCGACCAGATCGTCGACCATGCCACTGCCGGGACCGTAGGTGAACGTCGGTGTCGAGATGTCGATCGTCGTTTCGAGGACGTTCGCCCAGCCGTCGATGAACCCCGAGGTCATGATGTTGCCGATCTCCTGGATGGCAGAGCGCTCCATGTCGGTGAACCCCTCCTGGTCCGGATCGGCTCCGTCCATGTCGCCGATCATCCCGCGAGCGAGATCCTTGGCACTGTCGGCGTTCAGCAGGAAAAGGATGTGGCCGTGGGGTGGCTCCTGGAGTTCGATGCTGATACCGATCTGCTTCTCGTCGCCTACGTGGGTCTTGATGTCGGGGACGTCGATGAAGTTGATCTTGGTGATCTCCATTTCGGTCTCCATCCCCGTCATCTGGCTGAGGTGGTCGGCGACCGTATTGCCACCCTCCTTGGCCATCTTGTTGAACAACGCGAGCTTCCGGATATCGATCATCAGACTCATGGCTGGGCTGGACGTTACCCTCCTGTTTCCCGCCCGCCCATATAAGTCATTGACCTGCAGTTTTCAACGGCGAGAATCGGCCCACGACCGGAACGCGGTTGTCCCCGTTCAGCCGACCCGGGTCGCCACCACGACGCCTTCACCGCCGGGCGTCGGGATCGGTGCGAAGTCGCCCGGCACGTTCACTCGATCCGGGTCGCCACCACGACGCCCTCACCGACCGGCAACAGCGACGCCGAAAAGCGCGGATCCCCGTGTACGGCCCGGACGAACTCGGCGATGCCTTCGGACGCCCTGCCCGCGTTCTCGCGCTCGCCCACGAGCAGTTCCCGGACTGCGTCGGCGTCGATCGATCCTCCTGCGATCGCGTTATCGGCGGCGACGATCCCACCAGGTGCGATTTTCTCGCGGACCGCCTTGAAGGCCTCCCGGTAGCGGGTCTTCTCGTTGTCGATCAGTACCACGTCGAAGGGGCCGTCGTACGTCTCGACGATGTCGAGGGCGTCGCCGTGTTCGTACTGGATCGTCGCCCCGAAGTCGCCGCGATCGAGATACTCCCGGGCGAGATCGAGTTCGTCAGCGTCGATCTCGGTAAGGACGATCTCGCCGTCGGTCGGGAGCGCGCGAGCGAACCAGTACGCCGAATAGCCGTACCCCGAACCGAACTCGAAGACACGCTCGGCGTCGACCATGCGGGCGAGCACAGAGAGCCACCCGCCGACCGCGGGGCCGACCGTCGGGAACCCCTCCCGCTCTGCGTACTCGTCCATCTCCCTGATGACGTCGTCCGGCTCCGGGCCGACGACGGTGGCGTACTGTTCGATCCACTCCGGTACTGTGGGCATACGTCCCAGTGTGGTCAGACACGGCAAAACGGCGTCGATCACCCTCACGTTCGCCCGGTAGTGAACGTCCCAGTCCCTCTCATCACCGGCCCGGTGTGTGTCGTCATGACCGGCGACTTATCGACTTCGACTGACCGGGAAGGCCACACGGTCGGGATTGTCGTTGAACCGTTCGAGGATCGTCTCGTACATCGCGTTGCGAGCACGTGTCCCCCGCCGCGGATGGACGAGATACCGGAGACGCAACTCGATCCAGGATTCCTCCTGTCGGACGTTGACCGTCGGCTCCTCGACCACGTCGAGTTCGACCGGCGTCTCGTCGAGGCGGTCGCGATAGTTCGTGATCTCTCGTGCCATCTCCTCGCCGAGGTGCTCGTCGGCGACCTCGATCATCACGCCCGTCGCGAATTCGAGATCGGTCTCGTAAGCCACCTGCATGGATAGCTCGTTCCAGACGTACGGGACACCCTCGCCGTAGAAGTTGACGACGTGACTGGAGAGGACGACGCTGTTGGGGACGGTGACGATCCGCCCCGAGGGCTGGTTCGTGGAAACGAGGTCGCCGTCGATCTCCCAGACTTCCGTGACGAAGAAGCCGATCGAGACCACGTCGCCGCGGGTGTCCTCGATGGCGATCCGGTCGCCGACCTGGTAGGGGCGGTTGACCAGGATGTAAAACCAGCCGATCAGCGAGAACAGCGGCTGCTGGAGGGCGAAAGTGACCGCGAACCCGACGACGCCAAGCGAGACGAGCATGCCGACCCACTGATCGGTCAGCGCGCCCAGCGTCGCGATCGTCGTGATGATCCCGAAGGAAAGCCGGAGAACGTTGCGGCCGTCGTGGCGACGACGTTTATCGACCGCATGGGCGGAGAGGTAGCCCAGGACGAGCCGATAGCTGCCTAGCGCCCCGGAGAGGATCGCGACGACCGTCAGCCCCTCGACCAGGAGGGTCTCACTTCCGGTGGCCAGCCACGGTACGTCGATCCGCCCGATCACGAGAGCACCGAGCACGCTCGCGACAGCGAAAGCGACCAGGACGTACGGGAGCCGCTGCGCCATGCTCTGGCACTCGCGGGGCAGCGAGAAAACGGTTGTCCCGTGAGTCCGGGCCGCTAGTCAGGAGCTAAGGACTGTTTCTCGGGTCGGACGCTACCATCGACCGTTACTCGGGTCGGACGCTGCCGTCTTTCTCACTCGGGTCGGACGCTGCCGTCCTTCCACTTGATGTTACACCCACGCGAGGGCCGGAACTCCCGGGTAATCTCCTCGCCGGCCAGCAGGTCTTCGACGATATCGCGCATCTCGAAGGTCTCGGGCTCTTCGTCGGGGCTCATCGCGTCGTCGATGCGGCCGTGATAGGCCAGGCGGAACTCGCCATCGTCGTTTTCGAGCAGGAAGGGGTCCGGCGTACAGACCGCGCCGTAGGCGCGGGCGACCTCCTGGGACTCGTCTCGTAGATAGGCGTCGTAGGCGATGGTGCCGTCCTCGACGAGTTCGACCATCTTCTCGAAGGAATCGTCGGGGTACTCCTCGCTATCGTTGGAATTGATCCCGACGACGGCCAGATCGTCATAGTCGGCGGCCAGTTCGTTCAGCGGGTCGAACTTCGCCTTCGCGTACGGACAGTGATTGCAGGTGAACACCACCAGGACGGCCTCGTGATCGTCGAGGTCCGCCAGCGCGTGCGTCTCGCCGTCGGTCCCGGGGAGTTCGAAGGCCGGTGCGACTTCGCCGCGTTCGATGGCCTCGCGTTCGGAGTCGAGCGCAGTCATGACGATACGACGTTCTCGCCCTAGACACAAAGTCGTTGATTCAGCGGTAATACAGTCTGGTCCGGCCCTTTCGATCGCTCGTCGATCAGTCGGCGAGCTGTTTCGACAGCGTCCGATCGAACTGTTCGGCGGCAGCGAGGACGTCGCTATCCCCGTCGACGACGTATCGAGATTGTCCCTCCGCGTCGTCGTCGGTCGGTTCGAAGACG
>NZ_SPQG01000001.1:288480-305051 GCF_004944975.1 Halorhabdus amylolytica | reverse complement strand
CGTCGGTCATCCCGGCGAGTTCCGACCGCGTGACGGCTTGCTCGGGATCAAGTTCGAGCGCGGCGTCGATGAGGGCTGCTGCCGCTTCGCTCGTGGCGACGAAGTCCCACCCGGATCTGTATCCGTCCTGTCGTTGCATCGCCGTGGAATTGGTGGCTGGCGGTCTTAAACGTGATCGTTGCAGATCCGGGCCACCGTCCGCGGGCAACGACAGGTAGCAAACCTTATTGTTCGTGCTCGCCCGGCGACGTGTATGGAGGGTCGCGACGAACTCCTGGCGCTGCTCCGAGAGAACGCCCGCTACTCGACCGCCGAACTGGCCCGGCTGGCCGATATGGACGAGGAGGCAGTCGAGGAGGAGATCGCCGCACTCGAGGCCGAGGGTGCACTCCGGGGCTACCAGGCCGTCGTCGACTGGAGTGAACTCGATCGCGAGCGGGTGCGCGCGATGGTCGAACTCAACGTCACGCTCGACCGGGAGACCAGCTACGGTGACATCGCCGATCGGATCGTGAAGTTCCCGGAAGTGACAGCCTTGCGGCTGGTCAGCGGCGACTACGACTTCGCCATGGAAGTCGAGGGCGACTCGATGAGTGAAGTGTCGTGGTTCATCAGCGAGAAGGTCGCGCCCATCCCCGAGATCACCCAGACCGTCACCCACTACGTGATGGATTCCTACAAGGAGAACGGCATCGAGTTCGGGGACGGCGACGAGGACGACAGGCTGTCGGTCTCGCCATGACCATCGAGCCTTCAGCGCGCGCCGAGGCCGTCCCGCCGTCGGGGATCCGCCGCTTCTTCGAACTCGCCGAGCAACAGGAGGAGGTCATCTCGCTGGGCGTCGGCGAACCGGATTTCTCGGCGCCCTGGAGCGCGCGGGAGGCTGCGATCGCCTCTTTAGAACAGGGAAAGACCTCCTATACTGCAAACCGGGGCAAACTGGAACTCCGCGAGGCGATCGCCGACCACGTCGCCGCTCACCACGACCTCGCCTACGATTCCGACGAGGAGATCCTGATCACGACGGGCGTCAGCGAGGCCATCGATCTGGCGCTCCGGGCGATCGTCGATCCCGGCGATACCGTCGCCGTGGCTCAGCCGGCGTACATCTCCTACGTCCCGGGGGCGATCTTCGCCGGGGGGGAACCGCTTCCCGTGGTGACACGTCCCGAGGACGAGTTCACTCTCACTCCAGAGGTGCTGACAGAGAGCGGGGCGCGTGACGCGGACGTGCTCGTGATGAACTACCCGAACAACCCCACGGGGGCGACGATGACCCGAGAGCAACTCGAACCGGTCGCCGAATTCGCCCGCGAGCACGACCTGACTGTCCTGAGCGACGAAGTGTACGCCCAGTTGAGCTACGAACACGAACACACCTCGATCGCCACGCTGCCTGGCATGCGCGAACGGACGATCGTCTTCAACGGTTTCTCGAAGGCCTACGCGATGACGGGCCTCAGGCTGGGATACGCGCTCGGCCCGGCCGGGGTGATCGAGGCGATGAACCGGATCCACCAGTACACGATGCTGTCGGCGCCGACAACTCCACAGTACGCGGCCATCGAGGCCATCGAGAGTTGTGACGACGAGGTCGCCGAGATGCGCGACCAGTACAACCGCCGGCGCCGGTTCGTCCTCTCGCGCTTCGAGGAACTCGGGCTCGATTGCTTCCCGGCCAGCGGAGCGTTCTACGCCTTCCCCGAATCACCGTGGGACGATAGCGACGCCTTCGCCGAAGCGCTCCTGGAGGAGGAAGGCGTTGCGGTCGTCCCGGGGGACGTCTTCGGCGAGGGCGGCGAGGGCCATCTCAGAGTCTCCTACGCGACGGGACTGGGAGAGTTGAAGGAGGCCATGGCACGTCTCGAGTCGTTCCTCTCCTGATCTGGGCATCCAGGTGTGCACATTCTTGTACATCTTTGACCTGGTGTGACGAAATCTTCACGGCGTCTGACGTAAACTTTTTTCGTATGAGTGAGAGAACCTCTATTCATGGCAATCGAAGACACGGAAGGGGGGGACACTGAGTCGGCGGGATCGCGATTCATCGCACTTTTCCGCGACGGTGACGAGCCGGGCCAGGACGGAGACGGGGGCGGGGACGGTATCGTGGGATTTCAACGGACAGAACCGTCTGAGGACGAATCCGAGGACGGAGAGTTCGACGACATCGAACCGCTGTTAGCCCAGGGAAACGAACGGGCACGTACCTTGACCGACGTCGTCGACGAGCGGACCCTCAATGTCAACGATCAACTCGACGAAGACGAGTTCTTTTCGACGGTGGGGGGACACACGACTATTGTCAACCGGTACGACCTCGAGAAGACAGTCCCGATCGAGAAGAAACGTCACTTCGAGGAGGTCGAGCGCTACTGGGTCAACAAGCCCTACGCGTGCGTCGTCGTCTTTCACTCCCAGAAGGAGAACGAGCGCAAGTACTACGTGATCGAGCCGGTACTGACCGAGATCGAGGCGGAACTCAAAGACTTCCTCGAGAAGAAGCTCAAGACGACGATCAAGTACTCCGAGGAGGGCGTCAGCGTCAACGACGACGAGAGGGGTCGGAGTGCGGTCATCGAACGGGAGGCCGAGAAACTACTCCACCGCTACGACATCTACGACGAGCCTGTCGCCGCCGAGTCGGACTCGGGCAGTCTGCTCGACGGTCTCTTCGGGAACGGCTCGGAGCCTGACGTCGAGGACGTGGAGGTGGTCTCCGATCGATTCGACGGTATCGCCGCGCGACCCGAACCAGCCGTCATCGAAAGCGACCCGGACACGTTGACCGAGTATCAGGTCGAGAAGTTGCTGTACCTGCTCAAACGGGATTACATCGGCTACGCCAAGATCGACCCGATCAAACACGACATCAACGTCGAGGACGTCTCCTGTGACGGCTACAATTCCCGGGTGTTCGTCTATCATACGGAGTACGAGAACATCATCACGAACGTCGAACACGGCGAGGAGACGCTTGACGACTTCGTCGTGAAGCTGGCCCAGCGCTCGGGCAAGGGCATCAGCAAACGCCAGCCCCAGGTCGACACGACCCTGCCTGACGGCTCGCGCGCTCAACTCACTCTCGGCCGTGAGGTCTCCGATCACGGGACCAACTACACGATCCGGCAGTTCAAGGACGTCCCCTTTACGCCGATCGACCTCATCAACTGGAACACGTTCTCCTTAGACGAGATGGCGTTCCTCTGGCTGTGTATCGAGAACAACAAGTCGATGATATTCGCCGGCGGGACAGCTTCGGGGAAGACGACCTCGCTGAACGCCGTCTCGCTTTTCATCCCCTCGAATACGAAGATCGTCTCCATCGAGGACACCCGCGAGGTCGAACTCCCCCAGCGCAACTGGGTCGCAAGCGTCACCCGTCCCTCTTTCGGCGAAGACGAGGTGGGCGATATCGACGAGTTCGACTTACTGGAGGCGGCACTCCGGCAACGGCCGGACTACATCGTAATGGGCGAGGTCCGTGGTGAGGAAGGCCGTGACCTCTTCCAGGTCATGTCGACGGGTCACACGGGTTATTCGACGTTCCACGCCGACACGGTCGGTGAGGTCATCAAGCGCTTTACGACCGATCCGATCAACGTCTCGAAGACGCTATTCACAGCGCTGGACCTGGTCTCGATCCAGACTCAGACGCGGGTTCAGGGCAACAAGGCCCGCCGGAACAAGACGTTGACCGAGATCAACGAGTACTCCCCGGAGAACGATGAGATCAACGTCCGGGACGTTTACCAGTGGCAGGCCGAGTCCGACGAGTTCCTCCAGATGGGTTCTTCGAGTACCTTAGAGGAGATCAAGTTCGACCGCGGGTGGGACCAGGACCGCCTCGACGAGGAACTGTTCATGCGGAAGGTCGTCCTGTCGTACCTCATCGAGAAGGGGCTAAAGACCTACACGGAGGTCGCCGCGACGCTGCAGGCGTTCATCAACGATCCCGAGACGATCATCACGCTGATCGCCAACGACACCCTCGAACGGAGTCTCGAGGATCTCCGGGAGATGGAGTCCGTCCAGATCGAGGTCGATCCGGCCAAAGAGGAGATGGTACCCAGGCCGGATCCGTCGCCGGAGTTGCTCGAACAGGCCGAGGAGGTGTTAGACAACGCCGGACCGCTGTTCGATCGCTACGAGGATCGCGAGCAGACCGACATCGTCAGCGCCCTCACGCATCTGGAGTCGGAAGGGGACTCCGGGGACGACGAGGGCTTTGACTTCGGACAGTTCGTGCCGAAGGCGGGGACTGAGGACACGACGGAAGAATGAGCCTGGAACAACGACGTCTGGAGGGTCCGGTCGGTAACGTGGGCGGACTCGCAGACCGGTTCTATCCGCTGTTCCGGCGACTGTTCGACGAGGACGGGGACTTCGTCGCAAATGTCGAGACGAAACTCGCCGAGGCCCGCATGTCGGACAACGTCGAGATGTTCCTCTCACGGGCGTTGGCCGTGGGGACGATCGCCGGGACGGCGCTGTGGCTGCTCGGTATGTTGCTCGGGTATCTCCTGTTCGCGACGCTGTTCGGTGGGGAGGCGCCGTCGTTTCTCGGGTTGAACCTTCCGGAGAACCTCCTCGTGATCGTCCAGGCGCTGAAGATCCCGTTCCTGACGCTCGTTTCGGGACTCGTACTCGGATCCATCGGATTCGCCGTCGGGTTCGGTGCCCTGGTGTCGATGCCGTTCTTTCGCGCAAGTGCACGCGAACGAGAAATCAACGTCATGCTCTCTGACGCGGTTTCGTTCATGTACGCGCTGTCGGTCGGCGGTCTCAATCAACTGGACATCCTCAACGCGATCGCCGACGCCGACGACACCTACGGCGAGGTCTCAAAAGAGTTCCAGTCGATCGTCCTCGAAACCGAGTACTTCGACACCGATTATCGCACCTCGATCCGCAACCAGGCGATCGAGACGCCGAGCGACGAACTCAGCCAGTTCCTGACGGACATGTTGTCGATCGTCGACTCGGGGGGTGACATGACGGCGTTCCTCGAGGACCAGAAGAACAAGTACATGCGCACGAGCAAGCAGGCCCAGGAGCGCATGCTCGAAACCCTCGAGCTGTTCGGGGAGATGTACATGACGCTGTCGTTGTTCCCGCTCCTGTTGATCATCATCCTCGTCGTGATGAGCATGATGGGTAACGCGAGTACTACCCTGATGTACATCACCGTATACGGGTTGATCCCGTTGATCAACGTCGCCTTCCTCGTGCTGGTCTCGACGGTCACGTCGGACGAGACCGGCGACGGGTACCTCCGGCCGGACACTGACGAACGTGGGATCGTCGTTCAGGACAATTCGGGGATTCTCAATCTGCGGTTGATCGAGGAATACACTGGCGATCGCAGCGTCTTCGATCGGATCAAGAGCCAGGAGGGGTCACACCAGGCGATGGAGATTGTCCGCGCGCCACACATTTTCTTCCGGAACAATCCGCTCTACGTCCTCGCGTTGACGATCCCCGCGACGCTGGTCGCGGTGCTGCTCTCGGTGCTCGCTGGTTGGGCGCCGACGTCGATCGCGGGAATGGAGGAAGCGCCGCTACAGGGAACGTTCTTCTGGGTATACGTGCCTGCCTACGTCAACTTCATCCCGCTGGCAGTCTTCCACGAGTGGAACATCCGGTATCGCAAGTCGGTCATCGGGAAACTCTCGGAGAACCTGCGGAAACTCTCGAGTGCCAACGAGACGGGGATGACGCTGCTCGAATCCCTCCGGGTCGTCGCCGAGACCTCTTCTGGTCGGCTGGCCGATGAGTTCTCCATCATCTACCGGAAGGTCCAGTACGGGACGAGCCTGAAACAGGCACTCAGGGAGTTCAACAACAAGTATCACGTCCCGCGGCTCAGCCGGACGGTGAAACTGATCAGCGACGCCCAGGAGGCCTCCAACCAGATCCAGGACGTCCTCTCGACGGCTGCTCAGGCCAGCGAGAATCAGGACGACATCGAACGCGATCGCAAGTCCCGGACACGGATGCAGGTCGTCATCATCGTCATGACGTTCCTGACGCTGCTCGGCGTCATCGCCATGTTGAAGGTGCAGTTCTTCGGGACGATGGCCGGACTGTCCGAGCAGGCCTCCGGCGGAGACTCCGTCAGCGCTGGTGGATCGTTCGGCTCGAACATGCCCGGCGAGAGTATGCTCTCGATGCTGTTCTTCCACGCCGTGACGCTACAGGCCATCTTCTCGTCGGTCATCGCCGGCTACATCCGGAACGTCGACCTCGTCTCCGGGTTGAAGTTCGCCATCGGCCTGTTGACGGTGTCGCTCGTGGTGTGGATCATTGCGGGGGGCTGAGTATGCAGGACTCTGCGACGAGGACGGAGGGACGCCGGGCCGGAGACGACCGTGGACAGACGTTACAGGACTTCGTCCTCGGAATCAGCATCTTCATCGTCGGGTTCTTCATCGTCCTCTCGATGTTCCCTGGATTGTTGGGTCCGTTTCAGTCCGGGCTCTCGAGCGACAAGCAGGCGAACGCCGAACGGATTTCGGCGACGATCGTCTCGAACCTCTCGGAACCGGCACAGCCGAACCATCTCAACACGACGGCAACGAAGAATCTGTTCGCCCTCTCGGCGTCGGACGTCAGGACGCGGTTCAACCTCTCGCGTCCGACGCAGGTGAACGTCACACTCGAAGCGCTCAACGGTTCGGCACAACTCGAACACGTCGGGGACGTTGTCACCCGGAACCAGACAGCGACGTCGATTCGCATCGTACATGTCAACGTAACGTCGGGCGATTGTGACCCGGCCTGCCGACTGGTCGTGAGGACGTGGTAACATGAGAAGACAACAAACACACGGGACGAACGAGGGGCGAACGGATCGCGGACAGGCGTTCACCCTGGAGGGACTGGTCGGTGCGTTGCTGATCCTGACCGCGTTGTGGTACGCGCTCCAGATCGTCGTCGTGATGCCCGAGACCGGTGGCGCGGTCGACTCGGACGTACGGGAGAACATCCGCCAACAGAGCGAGGACGCCTTGCTGATCGCCTCCCAGGCGGAGGACAACGACCTCTCGTCGCTCGTCCGGAACTGGTCTCAGAGCCGTCGGACGTTCTCCGGGGCGCTGAACCCGGACATCGGCTACGGCATGGGAAGCATACCTGGACCGCTCGGTGAGCTACTCCGCGAAGGGGTCACCGAGCGAGGACGGTTGTACAACGTCGAGATGACGTACCTCGAACCCGTCCCCTCCAACGGGACCGAGACGACCACGATCGCCTCGCAGGGGTCGCCGGATGGCGACGCCGTCGTGGCGACCCAGCGCGTCGTGCTGTACGACAACATGACGTTGACCTCGCCGTCCGCCGGGGCGGCCGAGCTGTGGCAGTACGACACGTCTCCAACGACGAACCCGATCCCCGGGAAGAGCGGCTACTATCCGGTTCCGAACGCGGTCGACGGACCGGTGTACAACATCATGGAAATACGGGTGATCGTATGGTGACCGGCCTCCCCAGGAACGACGGGTCGGGCCTCCCGTCGGATCGCCGCGGGCAGTTGCTACTCGTCGGGGCGCTGGTCATCGCGCTGGTCATCGTCGTCCTCGCGATGGTAGTCAACACGGTGTTGTTCACCGAGAACGCCGGGGCCGAACGCGTCTCGGCCGAGGTCGAGGGGGTCGACGAGTTCGCCTTCCAGGCCGGCAAGACCTCCCGCTCGATACTGTTGCGCGTAAACCACGGGACTCACGACCGGTCGGTTGACCAACTCCAGGAGAACGTCACGAGATCGATCGCGGGCTATGACGACGCACTCGCTCGTTCGCACGTCATGTCCGGGACGACGTACGTGAACGTCTCCTACAACAGGACCTTCCACAACGGGACGCGGATCGTCCAGTCCGAGGACGGGAACTTCACGTCTCCGCACGCGACACCCGGTGTCGATTGGTCCGTCATCTCGTCCGGAGACGAGACGGATGTCGGCTGGTTCCTCCTGAACGTCAATCTCCGGAACACGACTGCCGGTCACGCCTGGATCAATGTCACCGGGAGGAGTGAGGAACTCGATTTCCGGATGAATCGCTCCGACGGCGGCGACGGGACCAACCTCTCGCTTGCCGTCTACAATTCGTCGACGGATCTGGATTCGGTCAACTGTACGTCGAGCGGCGGTCGCGTCCTTCTTGATATCTATGCGGGAACGGGATCGAGCGAGGGCTGTTCGTTCACCGGAATCGACGAGTACCTCGGTCCGAGGTACGACGTGTCCGTCGCGGATGGCGACAATGTCGCCGGGAAGTACTCGATCGTCACGAACAGTACGTGGAACGCCAGTTTCGCGTCGTTCGACCGCTGTCGGGCGACCAGCGCGGATCCGGTGTGTCGATCTCCGGTCGTCTGGAACGGCTCGGTCGACCTCACCTACCAGTCTCCGACAGTCCAGTACACTCAGCAGCGAAACGTTACCGTCTACGGTGAAGGATCATGACACCGAAACGTCGACAACGAACCCCGTCCACCACGGCGCCCGTCCCGAAGAAGGCAACCAGGTTATCCGACGACGATCGGGGGATATCCACGCCGATCACCCACTCGATGTCAATCGCGATCACGACGGTCCTGATCTTCGGGCTCATCTTCGCCGCAAACACGTACCTCGATGACAAGCGCGACGTCGGCGCACGCCAGCAGGTCGAGTCCATCGGGACCGGACTGGCGGCACAGCTAGAGGACGCCGCACACCTCGGCAGCGACAGCGAGCAGGTGACGCTTCGTGTCGAACAGCCGGCGCAGGTGCTCTCGAACCCTTACACTGTCTCTCTCGAAGACGGAAGCGAGTGTCGCCTGGCTACCAGCGCCTGTCTGGTCGTCGATGTCTCCCGGGGCGGTGAGAATCTCGTCCGGGAGTTCCCTGTGCAGAAATCCTCTAACGTGGACGTCTCGATCGAGCGGCTGGACTCGACGACGTTCACGCTAGGCGCCGTCCGGACGGGCGGTGCCACGACGCAATCGGACGTGGTACCGATCGATCACACGCTACAGATGGGGGTCGGATCCACCGTTGGCCAGTCGGGTAGCGCGGCTATCAGTCCGCTCAACCGGGCACCGATCCCCGAGTTCACGTTCGATCCGTCGTTCCCCGACAGCAGTGACAGTATCGAGTTCGACGCCTCGGCGAGCCGCGATCCGGATGGGACGATCGTCTCTTATCACTGGTACATCGACGGGACGAACGTCTCGTCAGGCCAGATCTACGATCACACTGCCGGACTCTCGCCCGGTACGCATCAGGTCAAACTCAAGGTCGTCGACGACGAAGGCGGGATCGGGAACAAAACCCGTACGATCTCGGTGTCCGGACTCGTGTACAATGATGACATTGCGACGACGCCGTCGTGTACCTCCGGAAAGTGTGTCGAATTTACGATGGAGAACGTCTGGTCGGAGACGATCACGATATCCCACGTGAGCATCAAAGCGGACTCCAGTTTCAACAGGATTCACTACAAGACCGGCAGCTACGACAGCACAGGCCCTTGGGGATATGATCACCCAGATCCCGAACTCAGGATCGACACCGACGGCGATGGTAGTTGGGACGGGACGGAGGAGTTCAACGAGAACGATCCGTTGTATCTGTCCGGCAAAGAGGATGGAGCGATCGTTCCGGTCGACCCGATCGACGTCGCCCCAGGGGAAACTATCACGGTTCAGCTTCGAGGATTCCGTGGGGGAGGAAATCCGGTCGATTCCACGATCGGGGTGCGCTATTGGGTGGATGATACCTCCCGTCGAACCATCTTCACCGGAAGTTGAATCTATCATGACTACACTATGTCCGTCCGGGCTCGCCTGTATCGAACCGAACCAATCGACACAGAGAGGAACGACAGCATGAATCGTTTCTCTTCACAGAACGACGGCGGTCAGCCGGGACGCAGACACGCTTCCGAAACAATGCGACGATCATCTCTCGGAGACGACACACGTGCCGTCTCGGAGCTCGTCGGCTTCTCGCTCACGTTCGGAATCGTCCTCGTGTCCGTCACGCTGATTGCGACGGTCGGGTTCGGTCAACTCACAGACTTCCGGGACGCCCAGCAACTCGACAACGCTGAACAGACGGTGGAGATCATCGGACAGTCACTGGAGAGCATCGAGGAGGGTGACGCGGTGAGTCGGTCCGATGCGATCGACCTCTCCGGCGGCGCCATCGAGGTTCAGAAAGGCTCAGTGGCGAACGTCTCGGTCTTCAATTCGAGCGGCGGGAGACTCTACAGCGAGTGGCTCGATCTCAACGCACTCGTCTACTCACAGGGATCGACGAGTATCGCCTACGAGAACGGTGCGACCTATCGCCAGGAGTTACACGGCGGTGTCATGAATACTGAACCGGAGTTCGTCTGCGGGGACGACGTCGCAGTGCTGTCGTTCGTCACTCTCGAAGAGCGCTCAGACGCCGGCAAGATCAGCGGTGGCGAAGTGTCGATCACCGCCACCCGTTCCGATACCCGACTCGTCTATCCGGTGAATCGGACGGGTGACAACGCCACCAATGCCGCGAACGTGACAGTGGAGATGACGTCACCCCGCGAGGGCCCGTGGACGGATCACTTCGCCGACACCGAAAACTGGAACGCTTCGGGGACGACGATCCAGTGTGGAGGGAGTCTCGAACGAGTTTACGTCCGGCAGACGAACGTTTCTCTCATTCTCTCGAACTGATCCGATCGTACCTTGCGGGCGAGCATCACCGAGTGGATTTTGCTTCCGGCGTCAATCCCGCTGTAGTTCGATATTACTGATGGAGATGTCGACGACATTGGCCGGTCGCATCTCGTCGCTCTGGCCGATCGTGTAGAGGGTTAGCATCCTGTTGTCGGTGTTTTTCCCGTCCGGGAAGTCATAGAGGACCAGCGCCTGGTTACTGTCGAGGGTGAGCTGGTCCGTCGTCGCGTTGTAGAGCGATCGATTGACGACGAGGTCGGTCAGGTTCGCCTGCCAGTCGGCGGTCCTCGTATTGGCGAGCATAGTGGTGAACGCCGTCGAGTCGGCGTTCGTGTAGACAGTGACGTTACTCCCCGAGACGGTCGTGTTCTTGGATGCGTTCATGATCTTACAGCGCGTCACTGGGTAGTTGCTGCCGTTGATGGTCTGGCTCCGTCCCGTCGTGACCCACTGGTCACAGCCGTACACTGTCGCGCTGAAGTTCACCATTCCCCCGTCCGAGATGGAGAACGCGTGGCTGAACGTCGAGGGGGCGGTGGGATCGTTGACGTTCAGGAACGTATTGTTGTTCCGCGTGACGTTGGCGAGGTTGGAGACGTTCCCGGTGATCTGCGGTGTCTGGACTGAGCCGTTCGCCGAGAGGTTCGTCGAGAACGGCGTCCGCGCGACCTGTTGAGTACTCGAGATTCGTTTTCCGATCAATTCGAACGCATCTTCCAGTGCACTCGCGTTTTCGGCATAGTAGTAATTCCCCCCGCCGTTTGCCGCTGTCTGTGTGAGGAATGGCTCGTTCAGATTACCGGCGTTGTTCGCGAATCCGATTGTATGCACTGTCGTTCTAGATCTGTTTGCCAGCGTGGCAATCCGTTCGGTCGCCGGGTCCGGATCGGTGTATCTGGTACCTCCGACGTAGATCTCTTGTGTGCCTGTGTTCTCTCCGTCAGACAGCATGATAATGTACTTGTCCCGGGTCTCGTTCGACTGTAGACTCAAAATTGAGTGAGCACGTTTCATACCGATCGCCGTGAACGTTCCACCACTGTGTCCAGTGTTCGTTACAGTCGAATTGAACTGACTCAAATCAGGGGTTAGACTACGATCATTCGTCCGATAGACGTTTGCGGCATAAGCATTCCAACTAACTTCCTGAAAGCCGACCAGACCGACTCGATCGTATCCTGGGTTCAAATACGTCGTGAAGTTCTGCATCGCGTTCCGCGCGACTTCGTACTTGTCCAGACTCGTGTCTGGTGGTGAATCTGTCATCGACCCTGACTCGTCGATCACAAACACTAGGTCCAGCGGATCGCGGGTCACGTTGCCGGATGCAGAGACGTTTCGCATCGTCCCGATCCCGACGTCGTCGGCCACCGGTTGGACGTAGACTGTGTAGTTGTTACTCGCGTTCTTGCTGACGGCGATCCCGTTCTGGGAGACCGTCACGTTGCTCATGTAGCTCGCGTTCGTCAGGTTGACGACGTTGTTCACCGCGTCGTTGGTCACGGGCGGGAGCGCACTCTGGGCGAGGAACGCAGTCGTCGTCCCGTTACTCCTGTCGACAGTCAGGTTGGTGTAGCCACCCGACTCTTTCAGGTGCTCGGCCCACCCCTCATGGAGATCGCTCTTGATCTCGACCGTGATGTTGTCCGGGCGCTTGCAGTCACCCTGGTATAGCGTGTCGATCGCGTTCCGGGAATCCTGGTTCGACGTGGTCGCGTTCAACAGCGCTTCGGTACTGCCACCCGAGACGCTCCCGGTCAGGTTCGCCAGGTCGATATCGACGTGCCCATCCTGAATACTGAACGCCGGGGGGGTTACCGAGACAACGCCCCCATCACTCGACTGCCGCCAGACGCCACCCGCCTCGTAGACGAGCGTGTCGCCCGTTTCGGTTTCGACGCGGATCGAATCCAGGGACGTGTTCACCGAACAGGTGCTGTTCTCGTTAATGGTGACGTTTATGTATCCCTGGTTTGTCACCAACTCCGGTTCGTTGTGGGTCTGCTGTTGATTCTCGAGGAGTCGAAACTCAGTCGCGGCCGATCCGCCGGAGGCAGAAAGCGAGGTGAGCCGCGCACTGACTTCCTCCATGGCGAGTTCCGATGTCTCGTCCTCTTGATGGTCCTGGCTGTCGCTCATAAGTGGCGTTGCGACCACCATGATCGTCATCGCCCCGGCGATAACGATTCCGACCAACAACACGTATCCTGCCAACTCGGAGACGCCCCTGTCCGTGCCAGTAACCGTCGTCCATCCCCTGGATCTCATCGTTACTAGTCCTATCTAGTCGGTGATACGGTATAAATGTATTCCGGCCTACTGCTATTCCGGAACGATGTCGCGCCGATCACGAACGTCGGACAGCGATTTCGTTGCTGTCAGCCCCTTCTTTGTGATGATATATTCGAGGGGTACGCGGTCGGATGTGTTGTTCGCAGTTGTCCTGACACGGATTATTGTCGTGATGTACCGGTATCCGTCGACCCCCGGGTCGGCGTCATCCGGAAATAATCTACACTAATCCGTATGAGGGGTTTCAATCTCAGTCTGCGATCTGCGACGTCCGACTCGCATACGTCCGTGTGAGGTCGACCAGAGCGCCTCGAAACTCGCTTTCGGTCGGGTCACGATCGAGCGACCGAAACCGGCGACGAAACTCGTCGAGTCCGAGATGCGGCGCATCGGTGGCGGCGGCATGGGCGAGATCGTACAGCCGGTGGCCGGTCTCGACGAGGTCGTGTCGCTCGACCAACGCCAGCGCGAACGCGGCATTGACCGCCGTGATGTCCGGGTCGGCCCCGCCCGTGATTCGGTCCCACCCCCCAGGATCGTCGGGACGATCCGCCACCGCAGCGGCGAGACTGGCCTCCAGGAAGTCCACCAGCTTGGCTGCCGGCGCGACATCGATCCAAACATCGTCCGCGTAGACGTCACGGGCGTGGTTAACGATCTGGTAACACTGCGAGAGCGTCCGGCGCTCGACACTCCGGCCGGAAAGCGCCAGGAAGATCGCCTCCTCCGTCGAGAGGGTGTGTGAGGGATGGCCTTCCTCGGCATGATGCATGTGCGCGAACTCGTGGAGGGCGAGTTCCCGTGCCATCGCGCTGGTGGCCGCCTGGCGTGAGACGATCAGGGTGTGGCTCGATCCGTCGTGACTGACGCGCGTCCGCTCGTCCGGATCGCGCCGTATCTCGACGGTCACTGGACGTTCGATGCCGTACTCGGTTTCGAAGAGGTCCCGCGCCCCGAGAAACGGTGCCGCCGGGCCGGGGCCGTCGACCTGCAACTCCATGTGAGAGGATCTCAAGGGGTCGTCGCGTATGACTCTTGGGGTCCCGGCGGCTCCGCTCTCTCGGGTTTGGATCTTGATTGCACTCTCTCGGCGAAACACCGAATGAACCGAACGTTCGTTCCTATTCAGTCCTCCCTTTCGAGCTTCCAGCCGGGTGCGACAGAGTGGAGCAGCCGGCTGGAAACACCAGCAGACGCCTCGCGCTGCTCGGCGTCTCCTGAGCTTCCGCGTTCGTGCGCCTGCATAGCGCACTCACGCGGAAACACCGTCAGTCCGCTCGCGTCGCTCGCTCCCTGACGAGCTTCGCCGTTCGCGCTCCAACCGTCCCACTCACGGCGAAACACTACCCTTTTACCGCGCCTGCCGGTAGAATCGAGTATCATGGGCCGACGCAAGAAGATCGTACAGGAATGTGAGACACTGATGGACAAACCGGAGCATATCCGGAACATCGCCATCGCTGCTCACGTCGACCACGGGAAAACGACACTCACGGACAATCTCCTCGCCGGCGCGGGAATGATCTCCGACGAGACTGCCGGTGAACAACTCGCGATGGACACCGAGGAGGACGAACAGGAACGCGGGATCACCATCGACGCGGCGAACGTTTCGATGACTCACGAGTACGAGGGGACCAACCACCTCATCAACCTCATCGACACGCCCGGCCACGTCGACTTCGGCGGGGACGTCACCCGCGCGATGCGTGCCGTCGACGGCGCGCTCGTGGTGGTCGACGCGGTCGAGGGCGCGATGCCCCAGACCGAGACCGTTCTCCGACAGGCTCTCCGTGAAGGGGTCAAGCCGACCCTGTT
Organism: Halorhabdus amylolytica; assembly: GCF_004944975.1. Taxonomy (GTDB): domain Archaea; phylum Halobacteriota; class Halobacteria; order Halobacteriales; family Haloarculaceae; genus Halorhabdus; species Halorhabdus amylolytica. Next base: position 290,237 of record NZ_SPQG01000001.1, on the reverse strand, counting down.
CATCAACAAGGTCGACCGCCTCATCTCGGAACTCCAGGAAGGCCCCGAGGAGATGCAGAAGCGACTCATGGGCGTCATCCAGGACGTCAACGAGCTCATCCGCGGGATGACCGAGGAGATGGACGACATCGACGAGGACTGGACGGTCTCCGTCGAGGAAGGCACCGTCGGATTCGGATCGGCGCTGTACAAGTGGGGTGTCTCGATGCCCTCGATGCAACGGACCGGGATGGACTTCGGCGAGATCATGGAGCTCGAACGCGCAGACGAGCGCCAGGAGCTCCACGAGCGCACGCCGCTTTCGGACGTCGTACTCGACATGGTGTGTGAGCACTTCCCGAACCCGGTCGACGCCCAGCCCCGACGTATCCCACGCATCTGGCGTGGCGACGCCGACAGCGAGGTCGCCGAGCAGATGCAGCTGGTCGACGAGGACGGCGAACTCGTTTTGATGGTCACTGATATCGGGATCGACCCCCACGCCGGCGAGGTCGCCGCGGGTCGTGTCTTCTCCGGGACTATCGAGGAAGGCCAGGAACTGTACGTCTCCGGGACGGCGGGCAAGAATCGCGTCCAGAGCGTCGGGATCTACATGGGTGGCGAACGCGAGGAGGTCGATCAGGTCCCTGCCGGCAACATCGCGGCCGTGACCGGTTTGAAGGACGCTATTGCGGGCTCGACGGTTTCGAGCATCGAGATGACGCCCTTCGAGTCGATCGAACACATCTCCGAGCCAGTCATCACCAAGAGCGTCGAGGCCCAGCGGATGGACGACCTGCCGAAGCTCATCGAGACGCTCCAACAGGTCAGCAAGGAAGACCCGACGATCGAGATCGAGATCAACGAGGACACCGGCGAGCACCTCATCTCCGGACAGGGTGAACTCCACCTGGAGGTCGTCACCCAGCGCATCGAGCGCAACCAGGGCATCCCGATCACGACCGGCGAACCGATCGTCGTCTTCCGGGAAGCACCTCAGGAATCCAGCCGAGAAGTCGAGGGGATCTCGCCGAACCGCCACAACCGCTTCTACATCACGGTCGAACCCCTTGCCGAGGACATCGTCGACGCGATCCAGCTCGGCGAGGCCTCGATGGACATGCCCGAACTCGAACGCCGCGAGGCGCTTCAGGAGGCCGGCATGGACAAGGATACGTCCCAGAACGTCGAGCACATCCACGGGACGAACGTCATCATCGACGACACGAAGGGTATCCAGCACTTGAACGAGACGATGGAACTCGTCCTCGAAGGATTCGAGGAGGCCCTCAATGACGGCCCGCTCGCCGCCGAGCCAGTCCAGGGATCGCTCATCCGGCTGCACGACGCCCGCCTGCACGAGGACGCCATCCACCGCGGCCCGGCACAGGTTATCCCTGCCGTCCGTCAGTCGTTGCACAACGCTCTGATCGACGCCGAGATCCGGCTTCTCGAACCGATCCAGGACGTCCGCATCGACGTACCCAACGAGCACATGGGCGCAGCGAGCGGCGAGGTCCAGGGTCGTCGTGGCCGCGTCGACGATATGTACCAGGAAGGCGACCTCATGGTCGTCGAGGGTATCGCGCCCGTCGAGGAGATGATCGGTTTCTCCAGCGACATCCGGAGCGCGACCGAGGGTCGAGCCTCCTGGAACACGGAGAACGCCGGCTTCCGCGTCATGGCCGACAACCTCCAGCCCGAGAAGATCACGGAGATCCGCGAGCGCAAGGGCATGAAGACCGAACTGCCCGAAGCGATCGACTACTTCTAAAGAC
>NZ_SPQG01000001.1:246640-288398 GCF_004944975.1 Halorhabdus amylolytica | reverse complement strand
GAGCGCCGTCGGCGCTCGGGGAAACGACGGCGCAAGCGCCGTCGTATGCTCGAGGACAGCTATTTCGTTCATTGAGCTGAAACCCAACTCTACTCCCACTGTCTGTTCCTGTTTCGGTTTTCACGCCGGTAGATATATTTCATCGAGGCTCGTGGTTCGTATGGCATGGAGTATACGACACTCGGTTCGACCGGCATGGAGGTTTCAAAGATCGCGTTGGGTTGTATGAGCTTCGGGGGCGGGGACGACTGGATGCTGGACGAGGAGGAAGGGCGGGAACTCGTAGAGCGGGCGATCGACCTGGGAATCAACTTCTTCGACACCGCAAACGTCTACTCTTCGGGCGAAAGCGAGGAGATCCTGGGCGACGTACTCGCAGATTACGACCGTGACGAGCAGGTCGTCGCGACGAAGGTCTACGGCGAGATGGACGAGGACAATCCCAACGCCCAGGGTCTCTCCCGGAAGGCGATCGAACAGGAACTCGACAATAGCCTCGACCGCCTCGGCATGGAGACGGTCGATCTCTACCAGATCCATCGCTGGGACTACGACACGCCGATCGAGACGACGCTCCGGGCACTCGACGATGCCGTCCGTCGAGGGCAGGTCCGCCACATCGGTGCCTCGTCGATGTGGGCCTACCAGTTCCAGGAGGCGCTGCACGTCAGCGATCGGGAGGGACTCGCCCGCTTCGAGACGATGCAGAACCTCTATCATTTGACCTATCGCGAGGAGGAACGCGAGATGTATCCCGTCTGCAACAAGGAGAACATCGGCGTCCTGCCGTGGTCACCGCTCGGTGCGGGCTATCTCACCCGCCCCCACGACGAGTTCGTGACGACGACGCGTGCGGAACACGAAGTCGACTACGGGACCCCGTATCACGAGGGACCGGGCAGCGAGGAGATCAACGGCCGTGTCGAGGAACTCGCCGATGACTACGGCGTGACGATGGCCCAGATAGCGCTGGCCTGGCACTTCCAGAACGACAACGTCGACGCGCCGATCGTCGGGACCTCGAGCATCGAACATCTGGAGGAAGCCGTCGAAGCGCTCGACGTCGATCTCAGCGAATCCGACGTCGAATACCTCGAAGAACCCTACGAACCCGTCGAAGTGTTCGGTTACGAGTAGGAACCGCGGGACGAATACCGTCCGCGAGAAACCACGTTCAGGGGATTCTTATACTCCCCCGCCCGTGAATCAGTTACGATGTACGCGCCCAGACACGCGTCTTCGCCAGCCGAGGTGAGTCTCCGATGAGCGATCCCCAGGACGAAGTCCGGGCGTACACAGTTCGGCTCGAACTCGTCGACGAACCCGGGGAACTCCTCCGGGCACTCGAACCCATCGCGGAACACGGCGGCAATCTCCTCAGCATCTACCACGAACGCGGGAACCTGACCCCACGCGGGCACATCCCGGTCGAGGTCGATCTGGAGGCGACGCCCGACCGCTTCGACGGGATCGTTGAAGCACTTCGGGAGGCCGGCGTCAACGTGATCGAGGCCGGCCAGGAGCGCTACAGCGAGGAAGTGACGGTCCTGCTGGTCGGTCATCTCGTCGACACGGACCTCTCGGATACCCTCTCGGCACTCCGGGCGGAGAACGGTGCCGTCACGGACCTCTCACTGTCCGCACCGGAGGGAGTCGAGGAGGTCTCCAGTGCCCGGTTGCGCCTCCAGACCGAGCAGGGGGCCGTCGAGGACACCCTCGCTGCGGTCCGTTCGGTGGCCAAGCAGAAGGATCTCCGTGTCGTCGAACCCCTCGCCCCGGGGGGTGAGGCCTGATGGACCTCGCGATCATGGGGACGGGGACGGTCGGGAGTTCCGTCGCCGAACTCGCCGGCCAGTACGGGCATCGCGTTACCGCGATGGCCAACGTCGACGCCGCGGCGATCGATCCCGACGGCATCGACACGGCGGCGGCGCTCGAACGACAACGGACCGAGGGTGAGGCCCACATCGGCGACGCTGATCCCGCGGACGTCCTCGCCGCGGAGTACGACGCACTGATCGAGGTAACGCCGGTGACGCTCAGCGACGCCGAACCCGGATTCAGTCACGTCGAGGCGGCCCTAGAGCGGGACAAACACGTCGTCCTCGCCAACAAGGGGCCGATGGCCGAGCGCTATGCAGACGTTCGCGCCCTCGAAACCGAAAGCGACGGCGAAGTCCGCTTCGAGGCGACTGTGGCCGGCGCGATCCCGGTTCTCTCGACGATCGAAGACTACGATCCGGGAACGATCACCGCCGCCAGAGGTATTCTCAACGGGACAGCGAACTTTATCCTCTCACGGATGGCCGCCGAGGGGCTGGGGTACGAGCACGTCCTCGCCGAGGCTCAGGATCTCGGCGTCGCCGAGACCGATCCGTCTTTCGATGTGGAGGGAACCGACGCAGCGTTGAAGTGCGTGATCCTGGCGAACGTGCTCGCTCAGGGCGAGCGAGAATACACGCTCGCCGACGCCACCGTAGAAGGGATCGAGGACGTGCCGGGGAGTGCACTGGAGCTCGCTCGAGAGGACGGCCGGACGATCCGGCTGATCGGCGAAGTGGCTGATGGCGAGGTCCGCGTCGGCCCGCGTCTCGTCCCGGAACACAGCGAACTCGCGGTGACGGGGACGACGAACATCGTCCAGCTGGAGACCGAGAATGCCGGCCGACTCAACCTTTCGGGTCGTGGGGCAGGTGGCCCCGAGACCGCATCGGCGATCCTCGCCGACGTCGGCCGACTCGGCTAGGCCGAGCGCGATCGACGTCCCCCTCGCGGACGGCACATTGACGCCCCATCGCGGTCGTGTCATGCGTTCCCAGATCGCCATACGAAACCGCGATCGCAGGAACGACGTATCGAAACCGTTTTAATTACTTCTGCCGAACGATTCCGATACAGCGCCTCTGCGCGTGAGATTACAATGAGTGAGGACAAACCGCACCAGAACCTCGCCATCATCGGACACGTCGACCACGGGAAGTCCACTCTCGTCGGTCGACTCCTGTTCGAGACAGGCAGCGTTCCGGAGCACGTTATCGAGCAGCACCGAGAGGAAGCAGAAGAGAAGGGCAAAGGCGGCTTCGAGTTCGCCTACGTGATGGACAACCTCGCCGAGGAGCGCGAACGTGGGGTCACCATCGACATCGCCCACCAGGAGTTCGACACCGACGAGTACTACTTCACCATCGTCGACTGTCCTGGCCACCGTGACTTCGTGAAGAACATGATCACGGGCGCGAGCCAGGCCGACAACGCCGTGCTCGTGGTCGCCGCCGACGACGGCGTCCAGCCCCAGACCCAGGAGCACGTCTTCCTGGCCCGTACCCTGGGTATCGACGAGCTCATCGTCGCCGTCAACAAGATGGACCTCGTCGATTACGAGGAGTCCCGGTATCTGGAGGTCGTCGAGGAAGTCAAGGATCTGCTCAACCAGGTCCAGTTCAACACCGAGGACGCCAGCTTCATCCCGTCGTCCGCCTTCGAGGGTGACAACGTCGAGCACGCCAGCGACAACATGCCCTGGTACGACGGGCCGACCATCCTCGAGTCACTCAACGACTTGCCGGTACCCGAGCCGCCGACGGACGCGCCGTTGCGGCTGCCGATTCAGGACGTTTACACCATCTCCGGCATCGGGACTGTCCCGGTCGGCCGGATCGAGACCGGCGAGATGTTCCCCGGCGATGACGTAAGCTTCCAGCCGTCCGACGTGGGTGGCGAGGTCAAGACCGTCGAGATGCACCACGAGGAAGTCGACAGCGCGGGCCCCGGCGACAACGTCGGGTTCAACGTCCGCGGCATCGGCAAAGACGACATCCGCCGCGGTGACGTCTGTGGTCCGGCCGACGACCCGCCGACGGTCGCCGAGACCTTCCAGGCCCAGATCGTCGTCATGCAGCACCCGAGTGTGATCACCGCCGGCTACACGCCGGTCTTCCACGCTCACACCGCCCAGGTCGCCTGTACGATCGAGTCGATCGACGCGAAGATCGACCCCGCTTCCGGCGAGGTTGCCGAGGAGAACCCGGACTTCATCCAGTCGGGCGACGCCGCGAAGGTCACGGTCCGACCGCAGAAACCCCTCAGTATCGAGCCGGCCGGCGAGATCCCCGAGCTTGGGAGTTTCGCCATCCGTGACATGGGACAGACCATTGCTGCGGGTCAGGTTCTCAGCGTCGACGAGCGCGAATAATGCAGCAAGCACGCGTCCGTCTGGCGGGCACGAGTCCGGAAGACCTCGACGACATCTGTGCGGAGGTCGGCGAGATTGCCAACAAGACCGGTGTCGAACTCTCAGGGCCCGTGCCGCTGCCGACCAAGACGCTGGAAATCCCCGCGCGAAAGTCCCCTGATGGCGAGGGGACGGCCACGTGGGAGCACTGGGAGATGCGCGTCCACAAGCGGCTCATCGACATCGACGCCGACGAACGCGCACTCCGCCAGCTCATGCGCATCCAGGTACCCAACGACGTCTCCATCGAGATCGTCCTCGAGGACTGACCGCACACTCGGATCGTCGGATTCAACTGTCTCGACCCATCTACATTCATATGCGGGCTCGTAGATCAGCGGCAGATCGCTTCCTTCGCAAGGAAGAGGCCCGGGGTTCAAATCCCCGCGAGTCCACTACACTCCGTCTTCTTCGCGAACTATCCGGTTAGTCCCCGGTAGCGTCGCCGAGAAGGGTATTTGTGTCTCGCCGGGTAGTGAAACAAACCCCGTTGAGAAGAGAAGGAATGCGTACCGACCGGTTGCGACGTCCCGTCGTGCGATTTTAGCAACTTGCCACTCACGTTCTTCGTCGACGACAGTTTCGTTTCCAGTGTGCAGACGTCAAATTGTGCAAGGGCCGTACGGAAACCCAATCTCAAGGGGGATTCGGGCAAGTCCAGATATCGATCCACAGAGACGGGAACTCGATCCTCTCCTGTGACGGATCAAATCGACGAACTCGGAGAACGACTGTCAGGCCAGCAGGAGCGCCAGGCCGAACGTCAGGGCGAGTCCGACGATGGCGATCGCGAACCCGGTCGCGACCTGTCCGGTGGTGTATTCGCCCTGTGGGGCAGTGCTCCGTAGCGGCGGTTCCCGGGCGGGGGGTTCGGGTTCAGTCGGATCGTACTCGGGCCGTTCTTCTGCGTGACCGTCGCTCATAGCTGACGGTTCTCGGGGCCGGCACTTGCAACTATCGGATCCGACAATCACGGTTCAGATAGCTGGTCGACCGGAGACGGTGGGCGGTGCAGACCACTTTTGAGCGACCGTCCCGAAAGAGCAGTCAGATGACGCTCACGAAACGGATCATCCCCTGTATCGACGTGGACTTAGACGACGACGGCAACGCAGCGGTCTACACCGGCGTGAACTTCGAGGACCTCCAGTACACGGGCGACCCCGTCGAGATGGCCAAACGATACAACGAGGCCGGTGCCGACGAGTTCGTCTTCCTGGACATCACCGCCAGCGCCGAGGGCCGGGAGACCATGCTCGAGACCGTCGAGAAGGTCGCGGACGAGGTGTTTATCCCCCTGACTGTCGGCGGAGGGATTCGGACTCGTGAGGATATCAAGGAGACGTTGCGGGCCGGGGCCGACAAGGTATCGATCAATACCGGCGCGATCGAGAACCCGGACCTCATCGAGGAAGGGGCGACAGCCTTCGGCAACCAGTGTATCGTCATCTCCGTCGACGCTCGCCGTCGGTACGACGGGGCAGGCGAGTACTACGAACAGATCGACGGCGAGTCGGTCTGGTTCGAAGCGACCGTCAAGGGTGGCCGTGAGGGGACCGGACTGGACGTCATCGAGTGGGCGAGAGAGGCCGAAGAGCGCGGGGCCGGGGAACTGTTCGTCAACTCGATCGACGCCGACGGGACCAAGGACGGTTACGACATTCCACTGACGCGGGCGGTCTGTGACGCCGTCGAAACGCCCGTGATCGCCTCTTCGGGCTGTGGCGGGCCCGAGGACATGTACGAGGTGTTCACCGAGGCAGGCGCCGATGCCGGGCTTGCGGCCTCTATCTTCCACTTCGGGGAGTACTCGATCGCCGAGACCAAAGAGTACCTGGACGAGCGTGGCGTTCCGGTCCGACTGTGAGTAACCATCGCCCGGTCGCCCGGTCTGGAACGGCTTTCGTCGGTCCGAGACAGGGGGAACTTTGTCGGAGTAGTCCGGCGGTGGGGATATGAAATGGCGGTGTCCACAGTGTGGCAAACCGCACGAACGAAACGACCCGCCGTGTGACAATTGTGGCCACCATACCTTCGAGCGTGCCGTCGTTCCCGGGGCCCCCGAGTCGGATCAGGAGTCCTTCGTGTGGGTCTGTACCGAGTGCGGACGGTCCCATCAGCGCAACAGTCCGCCCTGTTCGCGCTGTGGGGCGGGCACGTTCGAGAAGCAACCGCTGGAGTACGAGGAGTTCGACACGTCCACGCGGGGATACCTGGGGTTGATCGGCCGGCAGGAACTGGCGGCTGCCGCCCTGCTGGTCGGACTGCTCGCGGTCGGTATTCTCGGATTTGTGGGCGTGATCTCGATTCCCGGACTCACGCCCGAACAAGCGCCGACCGTCGAGAACGTGCCGGGCAACGCCACCGGGGCCGAGGGACTTTCCCTCGCCGACGTCGAGACGGCGTATCTGGAAGCCCTGAACGACCGCCGTGAAGCGGCGGACAGTGCGAGACTCGATCGGACGGATACCCTTGATGCCGTCGCCACGTACTACAATCAGCGCCGGGTAAAAGCCGTCTCCGGGGATGGATCGCGACCGACCGGCGAGGAACTCGCCGCGAACTTCGACGTGCAGTGTCGTGGCGCAATTTACGAGCTCGGGCCCGTCCCGTTGGACGGGACGGTGACGGACTCCGCGACGTCGCTGGGCGAGGGCCTCGCTACGGACGCGCTTGCGGGCGGGACTGACGCGTTCGGGAACACGGCAAGTCAAACGGGTATCGACTTTCACTACGGGCCGGACGGGCGGTTGTTCGTCACGCAGATCGTCTGTTGAGTGTTGTCATTTTTGTGTTGTGTACCACAAGTAGTCTCTACTGGACAAATTTGTATCGTATCGGCATCGAATGGAAACATCCATACCGATCTTCGGAAACATTCGCCTGAATGCCCCAGTTGTCCTACGAGCCACTCGCGTACGAGGAGCTGTCGCCAGACAGACGGCCTACACTTCCTCAGGCGATCGTCCCGATCGTCGTCATGCTGGTGTTGCTGTCGCTGTGGATGGTAGTGTTGCCGATCGAGGAGCCGAGTCCGCACATGCCCCTGTTGTGGAGCGGCGTGTTCACCGGTCTGATCGGCTGGTACTGGTTCGACCGGAGTTGGGACGAACTCTACGATGGCATCGTCGACGGGCTCAGGATGGGCATGCAGGCGATCTTGATCCTGATGATCGTCTACATGCTGATCGCCGCCTGGATCGCCGCGGGGACGATCCCGACGCTGATCGTCTACGGACTGGAGATCCTCACGCCGGACGTGTTCCTCCCAGTCGCGGCCGTGTTGGCGTTCGCGACCGCCTTTACCGTCGGCTCCTCCTGGACGACTGCGGGGACGCTCGGGGTGGCGTTCATCGGGATTGGGACGGGACTGGGTATCCCGGAACCGATGACGGCAGGGGCCGTCCTCAGCGGGGCCTACACTGGCGATAAGGTCTCGCCGTTGTCGGATACGACGAACCTTGCAGCGGCCGTAACCAACACTGATCTCATGGATCACGTCAGCGCCATGCGCGTCGGAACGGGGCTGGCGTTCGGGATCGCGGTACTCGCCTACGTCGTCCTCGGGCTGCAGGCCGGCGGTGCGATCCCCGTCGATCGGCTTGAGACTATCATCACTGCGCTCGACGGCTCATATGCGATCACACCACTGACGTTCGTTCCAGTGATTGTCACGTTCGCGCTCGCTCTCAGGGGCTATCCCGCGATCCCGTCGTTGCTCGCGGGTGTCTTCGCCGGCGCCGCGACCGCCGTCGCGGTCCAGGGCACTTCGCCGGTCGCCGTCTGGCAGACGATCCACTTCGGGACAGAGCCCGCGACTGGCGTGAAGTCAGTCGACGGCCTGCTGGCGGCCGATGGGCTGTCGGGGGCAATGTGGGTCATTTCGCTGGTGATGATCGCGCTGTCGCTCGGCGGCCTCTTCGAGCGGACGGGCGTCCTCGCGGTGCTCGCACACGGGCTCGCGCGAGCCATCCAGGGTGTCGCGAGTCTGACGATCGGGACAGCGATCTCGGCGTTCTCGATGAACGTCCTCGCTGCCGAGCAGTACATGAGTCTGGTCGTTCCCGGATTGACGCTGCGTAACCTCTATGACGAGTACGATCTCGATAGTTCGAACCTTTCGCGGGCGATCGAGGCGGCCGGGACGACCACTAGCGCCCTCGTCCCCTGGAGTACCGGCGGCATCTACATGGCCGGCGTCCTCGGGGTGCCGACGGTCGCCTACGCACCGTACTACTTACTCGGCTTTCTCTCACCGCTCGTGTTGATCGGGATGGGGGTGACCGGCTGGGGGATCCGGTCGCTCGATGAATCCTCACGCGAGGACGACGGGATGTCCACCGTAGCCGTGGATGTCGATGACGATTGAGTCCTCACGCCCGCGAGTTCGATTCTCCTGCCGATCGGATCGAACTCACATGACGTGCCGAGACGATAAATCAGCGGCTATCCGATCGAGAACAGGAGAAGCACGCTATCTCTGGAATCGATCCGCCGACGTCACGCCGCTGCGTCGTAGGCGTTCTGGAAAGCGTCGGCCTTCTCGACGATGCGTTCGGTCCCCGTTTCGAGTGCGTCCAGGGCGTCGGTGTCCGCTTCGGTCTTGATCGTGAGGATCGGATCGGTCTGGCCGCCGGACTGTTCGGGGTTCATGTCGTAGGTCGCGGCGGCGACCCCCTCCGTTTCCAGCAGCGCGCCCTTGAGCACGTTCATGAAGGTGTGATCCTCGCCGGCGATCTCGATCGACAGCGAGGTGTCGTCCTTCTCGATGACCCGCAGTTCCATATCAGTACCTTCGGCTTGGCGCGCATCAACGTTACGTTACGCCGACGAACACCGACCGTTACGCCGACGAACACCGACCGGCGTTCCCCTCAGCGAGGCCGAGGGCGCAGTTGGTAAGGGTTAAACGTCGCGGCCGGGAACGCGATGGTATGAGCGAGAGCCAACAGAAACGCACGCAGAAGTGTGTCTCCTGCGGGATCAACATCTCGGGGACGAACGCTGCGGCCTTCGACTGTCCGGACTGTGGCCACCGGATCTACCGGTGTCCGACCTGCCGGAAGCAGAGCACGCTCTATGAGTGTCCCGAGTGTGGCTTCACGGGCCCGTAACGACAGACACATAACCGCATACCGCAATCCACATCCATGGGAAAAGTAGCAGCCGGTATCAAGGTCATGCCGCAGAGTCCGGAGGTCGACCTCGACGCGCTCCAGGAGCGTCTCGAGCAGTCCCTCCCCGAGGGCGCGAAGATCAACGGGTTCGACCGCGACGACGTGGCGTTCGGCCTCGTCGCGTTGATCCCGACTGTCATCGTCCCCGACGAATCGGGCGGCACGGAGGCCGTCGAGGAGGCCTTCGAGGGCGTCGAGGGTGTCGAGAGCGTCTCCGTCGAGGATGTCGGCCGCCTGTAGGGTCGGAACGCACGTTTTATAAGTCCAACCGGATTAGCGAGTTCCAAGAATGCCCAGTTCGAACGGACCACTCGAAGGCACGCGCAACAAGCTGAAGAACGATCCCCGAGACCGCGGGACGTCGCCGCCAAACCGGGCCGTCCAGGAGTTTTCGACCGGCCAGACGGTTCACCTCGCGATCGATCCGAGCGTCCCCGACGGTCGCTTCCACCCGCGCTTCTCCGGGCACACCGGCGAAGTCGTCGGGACGCAGGGCGGGGCCTACAAGGTTCGGATCAACGACGGCGGCAAGGACAAGACAATCATCGTCAAGCCGGCCCACCTCCGCGAACAGTCCGAGGAGTGACTACCTCATGACGATCTTCAAGGAGCAGCTCGAGGAGGAGTATCTTACCTTCGCGGAGGCGAAGCAACTCCTCGCGGACATCGAGCGCGAACGGGCCGCCGACGAGGACCGGGAGATGCGCTACGAACTCACCCGGGCAATCGAGCACGTCAATCACTTTGCCGTTCTCGGTATCGAGGAGTCCGAGGAGTTCGTCGAGGAGCTACTCGCAATCGAGAAGGTCGACGAGCCGACGGCCTACAAGATCGTCAACCTCCGACCCCAGGATCGGGACGAACTTCGTTCGATCTACGCTCAGGAGCGATACACGCTCGACGGAGACGAACTCGACGACATCCTTGACGTCGTTGCGAAGTACGTCTAGACGCTCTTCGAGTCCACCGCTTCTCAGCAGATCGATTCTCTTCCACCGCGTTCCGATAGCCCCGCCTGGGTTTAAGTATCCCCTCACCGTACCCCGACGACATGAGCGACAGCGAGTCAGATTCGGACGCGGAGACGGCCGTAATTCTCGATCATCTTCCACACGGCCGGTCGGACGACGACCGCCCCCAGTACCAGAAACAGCCCCTCGCCTATGCGGTGTCGACCGACGAGTTTCGGCTGGTCGAACTGACGTTGGCCGCGGACGCAGACCTCTCGATCGGTGATACTGTGGATCTCAGCGCCGATCTGATCGAGACCGCACGGACAGTCGATTACGCCGATCTCTCCGGCGGTGGCCAGTCCGAACTGGAGTACGTCATCGAGGACGTCATCGAGGAGAACGAACGGCGCTTCGTCGATTTCTTCAACGACGCCCGGCCGATCACTACCCGGCTGCACGCGCTGAACCTCTTGCCGGGGATCGGGAAGAAACTCCGGAACGCGATCCTCGACGAGCGCAAGCGCAAACCCTTCGAGAGTTTCGAGGAACTCACCGATCGTGTCGACGGCCTGCACAACCCTCGCGAGGTGCTCGCAGATCGTATCATGGAGGAAATCCGCGAGGAGGACCTCAAGTATCGGACGTTCGCCCGGCGTGAGGAATGAACGGCGACGAGACATCGGACGCGCCGCCCTCCACTGGACAGGGACGGGATGCCGATACACGCGATTTCGAGACCGGAGAGCGCGATCCGGACGCACTGCGCTCCCGTGCGGGAGCGTGGGGGAACCCGGGGCGCGACCAGCACTTCCTCGTCGACGATCGCGTTCTCGATCGGATCCCGACCTACGCGACCGGCGCCGGGGTCGATCTCTCCCACGTTCTGGAGATCGGCGCCGGGAACGGGGCCTTGACCGATCGCTTGCTCGCTGTCGCTGATCGCGTCACTGCGGTCGAGCGCGACCCTGACCTGACAACATTTCTTCAGGAGGAGTTCGCCGACGCGATCGAGGACGGTCACCTGACCGTGATCGAGGGGGACGCACTCGAAGTGGACCTCCCGGAGCATACGGCATCGATCTCGAACCTGCCCTACGGCGCGTCCAGCGAGATCCTGTTCAGATTGCTTCCCGAGGGGAGACCACTGATCGCGATGGTCCAGCGGGAGTTCGCCGACCGGATGGCCGCTGCGCCCGGGACCGATGAGTACGGCCGACTGTCGGTGACGGCGGGCCACTACGCCGACGTCGAGGTCGTCGAACCCGTCCCGCCGGAGGCCTTCGCGCCGCCGCCGGCCGTCGAGAGCGCCTTAGTCCGTGCGTTGCCGCGCGAGCCGGATTACACCGTCTCCGACGACGAGTTCTTCCTGGAGTTCGTCACGGCCGTGTTCACCCAGCGACGTAAGACAGTCCGGAACGGGATCCGGAACACGACTCACATCTCGGGACTCGACGATCCCGACGCGGTCGTCAAAGCGGCCGACGAAGAACTGCTGGGCAAGCGGGCCGGCAAACTCTCACCTGCCGACTTCGCGGCGTTGGCGAGTCTGGCCCACGAGGTCGGATTCGAGTCCGATGACTGACGACGAGGAGTCGGTCGACCCCGGGGAGACTGCTCGGCCGCCACTCGCCGAACAACGAGGCGTCGATACCGTCTACGGGGCGAGCGAGGACTCCCACTTGCTCGCGGAGGCTGCCGCTGATTCCGTCGAACCGGGTGAGCGTGCCCTGGACGTGGGGACGGGTTCTGGCTACGTGGCGGGCGCGCTCGCCGAAGCCGGTGCCGACGTGATCGGGTCGGATCTGAACCCGGCGGCCTGTCGGCAGGCCCGCGAGGCCGGGATCGTGGCCGTCCGGGCGAACCTGTTGAATCCGTTCCGCGCTGAGACGTTTGACCTCGTGGCGTTCAATCCACCGTATCTCCCGGCCGATCCCGATACGGAGTGGGGCGACTGGATGGGGGCGGCTCTTTCCGGTGGCGAGGACGGTCGCGCCGTGGTCGATCCGTTTCTGGAAGATGTTTGTCGCGTGCTCCGGGCCAGTGGGCGGGCGTTCCTGCTCGTCAGCAGTCTGACCGGGATCGACGAGGTCCGGGAATATGCCGCCGGGCAGGACCTCAACTCGTCGATCGTCGCCGAGGAATCGTTCCCCTTCGAACGGCTGGTCGTTGTGCGGTTGACGTCTGCGTAATTCGAGGTTTCGGTTATTAGTGCTACCGAAAGCGAGGCCGGTGACCTACGGTTCGATATCACTGGTCTGGAGATCGTTGTCAATAGTACGTGAACGTCTCGTCACATCGGTCATACGTTGTGGTCTCCTGTGCCCCCTGCCAATTACCGTTGTGCTCTCCCGCATTCGGATTGCATTCAGAACAAAACTCACGTCGCGCTTTGGGGCCGTAGAACTCGGTCCCACACCCCGAACACTCGCGATTCGGAAGGGGGTCGCCGTGAACTTTCGTGTGGTGCTGACGCATTCGCTGTTCAGTCGAGAGTGACCCCTCACACTGTGGGCAATCGCACATAGTGAGCATGGCTCCGTTTTCGTTGTTGCATGTCCGGTCGGCATCAATCGGAAACAGTCCTGACAACCCGCCGAGCTTTCATAGAGAAGCAGGACCAACAATCCTTTCCTGACCTCCCTCGAACGGATAGCCGATGGAGGAGCGAACCCGTGCGTATCTCCGGGGCCGGTTCGGGGATCACTACCGCCGGAAAGCGGTGACGCCACCGCCTGACGCCCACGAACGCGAGTGGGGATACATTCCGTGGACCGGAGGGCCCGGGGAGACGATGGTTCGCCACGAATCACTGCTGGACCTGGGCGACATCGAGTCGTTCCTTGAGCGCGAGCGACCCCGCCACGTCTACTTCTCGGCGGGCCGCTATGCCGATCCGAGCGCGTCCTCGATGGCGGCCAAGGACTGGCAAGGCTCGGACGTGATCTTCGATCTCGACGCCGACCATCTCCCCTCGGTCGAGCCTAGCGAGGCGACCTACGCCGAGATGTTGGCCGCCTGCAAGGACGCTCTCCTTCGATTGCTTGACTTTCTGGAGGACGACTTCGGTTTCGAGGACCTGACGGTCGTCTTCTCGGGCAGTCGTGGCTATCATGTCCACGTCCGCGACGAGGGTATCCAGCACCTCGAACGCGAGGCCCGTCGGGAAATCGTCGACTACGTCCGTGGGATCGGCCTCGATCCCGACGGCCTGGTCAGGACGGAGATGCGGGGCAACGTCACCGCTCGCACGCTCAAGACCGAAGGCGGGTGGGGCAAACGCGTCCACGAGGCGCTTCTTTCGTTCGTCGACGAGGTCGAAGCGCTCCCCGAGGAGGAGGCCATGGCCCGTCTCCAGGAACTCGACGGGATCGGTGACGGGCGGGCGAAGACTGTCCACGGGGCCATCCAGGCCAACCGCGAGGCCATCGAGGGCGGCAACCTCGAAGCGGGTGGTCCGGGTATCAGGAAACTCGTCGATGCACTGACGGGTGAAGTCGTCACCGCCCAGAACGCACCGATCGACGAACCTGTCACGACGGACACGAACCGTCTCATCCGACTGCCCGGAAGCCTCCACGGCGGAAGTGGGCTCGAAGTCCGGCGGATCGACAGGGACGCGATCGAGGAGTTCGAACCGCTGGTCGATGCCGTCCCGGAGACGTTCGAGGGCCACGACATCGCCGTCGAGGTGACCGAGCCGGGAGCGGTCGAACTCGGTGGCGACAGCTTTACACTCTCTGAGGGAGACAGTATCGTTCCGGAGTACCTCGGCGTGTTCCTCATGTCGCGGGGACGTGCCGAGAAGGGCCCCGAATAGCCGACGACCATGGACCTAGACGAGATCCAATCAGTACAGAGCCGCGAGCGCCAGACCGACAGCCTCCAGCAACTGCGAGATTCCTTCTACGAGGAGGCCGGCGAGTTCGTCCGTGCGCTGCGAACGGAACGCGAACGGGTCGCCGAGCGGGCCGACGACCCGTTCGACGCGCCCGAGGTCAACCGTCTGAGTGACGACATCGCGACCGCCGAACAGACCCTGGAGGCGATCTACGAGCGTCGCGTCGGCAAGATTGTCAAGATGGCATCGCTGGCGGCCGCGGACATGCCGACCGACGAGGAAGGACTCACGACCGAAGAGCGCGATCTCTTCGACTCGCTGGTCCAGTCGATCGAGGACAGTCGCGAGCACGTCTTCGACGTGCTGGAAGGGAAGACGACCAGTGGGAATCCGGACGGAGGCGACGACCACTCGAACATAGACGAGGTGAATCGACAGCCGGCCGGCACCGGGGAAGCTTCACAGCCTGTCGAACGATCGGAAGCCGACCAACGTTCGCCCCCCCGTGAAGAGCCGGACCCCGAAACGGTGTCCGCGGCCGATCTGATGGCTGGGGACAGTGACTCACCCCCTGCTGGATCGTCGACCGACGCTCCCCCGAACGGCGACGAGCAATCCCGAGCAGTTCCCGAAGAAAAACCCCCGGAAGCGGTGGGAGTTCGAGAGTCTGCACGCCGGGACGGCGGGACGGCGTCGGCTGGGACGCCGTCCGACGCGGACGGGGATGGCGCCCCAGTCGGTGGCGACACGGGAACCGCCATCCGATCGGACCCGTCCGTCGAACGAACGACAGTCCGGATCATGGACGACGTGGGCGAGATTCTCGGCGTCGACGATCGGGCCTACGATCTGACTACCGACGACATCGTCACACTCCCGGAGACGAACGCCGAACCGCTGGTTGACCGGGGCGCTGCTGAACGCCTCGATTGAAACCGTCTCAGACCGGCGGCCGCGTCCCGATCTCGACAGTCACCGTCTCCGCGCTGCCGTCACGAATGATCCGCAGATCCGTCGGCTCGCCGGACTCCGTTTCCAGCGCCAGAACACTCGAGAGACGAGCCCTCGTCGGGATCGGTTCCCCGGCCAGGTGTGTGATGATGTCGCCGCCGACGGGGACCAGTCTGCCATCGACGGATTCCTCGCCGGTCGATCCCTGTAGCACGCCCGCCGAGGGGCCCCCGTCGACGACGCGACCGACGTAGACGCCCGAGGCCTCCGCCAGGTCGTTGGCGGCCGCGATCGCGGGCGTAACGTTCTCCAGACCGACGCCGAGATACGGATGGTCGTACGAACCGGTCTCGATCAGGGCGGGGACTACCTGTCGGGTCAGCGGCGCCGAGATGGCCAGCCCGATGTTGTCGCCGCCGCCGGCACTGATGACCCCGACGACGCGCCCCTCGAGATCGACCAGCGGCCCGCCGCTGTTGCCTGGGTTGACGGGGGCATCGGTCTGGATCGTATCGGCTATCGAGAAGTTGTTCGGGGCCGACAGCGTCCGGTCGACGCCGCTGACGATCCCCGAGGAGACGGTCCCCGAGAGTTCGTATGGGTTTCCGATTGCGACGACTTCAGTCCCGATCGGCGGATCACGAGAGAGAAGCGGAAGGGGCGCTGCGACATCGGGTCGCTCGTCGACGCCCAAGACGGCCAGATCGCTGTAGATGTCGGTCCCCTCGACCGTGGCTTCCCGCCAGCCGGTGGTTCGATAGCGAACGAACAGGTCCCGAGCGTTGGCGACGACGTGTTCGTTTGTCACAAGGTGGGAGTCGTCGTAGACGAACCCGGTTCCCGTACCAGTCCCCCCTGACGCGGTGCGGACTCTGATCTGCACCACCGAATCCCGGACGGCCCGATAAACCTCGGTGAAGCGGGAGGAATCAGTCCCGTCGAGTTCCTCGATCGGAGCGTTCTCTCCACCGATCGGCGTCTGTGTCGTCCTGTCCGGCGTCAGCGGATCCCCATCCTCCTTGGGAGACTCGGCACAGCCGGCGAGACCGAGGGTAGTCGCCACACCGAGACCGCGGAGAAACCGACGGCGAGAGACGTGATCCGGGGACATACCCCAACAACGGTTCCGTCCCGCATAAACGCTTGGCCGCCCCGGATTTGCCGTATGCAAAATTAAGTGTGGGACCGCCGTATTCTCCACCGACCATGGAACTCACCTGGCACGGTCACTCGACCTGGAGCGTCGCCCTCGGAGAGACGCGACTGCTGATCGATCCGTTTTTCGACAACCCGAAGACGTCGCTGTCGCCTACGGATGTCGACAGCCCCGACTTCGTTCTGTTGACCCACGGGCATGCCGATCACATCGCGGACGTCGACGCGTACCCGGACGCGACGGTCGTCGCGACGCCGGAATTCGCTGGCTACATCGAGGCCGAACACGGTAACGAGACCGTCGGCATGAACCTCGGCGGTACCTTCGAAGCCGGTGACGCCTTTGTGACGATGCACCGATCCGATCACACCAACGGCATCAATACGACCCACGAGATCGGGTCGGCGGGGATGCCCGCGGGCTTCGTGATCTCCGACTCGGAGCCGACCCGAAAAAGCGACGACGAGGCCACGGCGTTCTACCACGCCGGCGACACGGGGCTGATGACGGAGATGCGCGACGTCATCGCGCCGTTTCTCGAACCCGACGCCGCGGCCGTTCCGATCGGCGATCACTTCACGATGGGGCCCGAACAGGCGGCGATCGCGGTCGACTGGCTCGCCGTCGATCACGCCTTCCCGATGCACTACGACACGTTCCCGCCGATCGAACAGGACGCCGGAGACTTCGTCCACGAGGTGAAAGCCCTCGGCAGCGACGCCGAGGTCCACGTCCTCGACGGTGACGAGACGTTCGAACTCTGATCGTGGGAACGGCCGTCGTCCGTTGTCCGTTCACAACGTCGCTTCGAGGTCGATCCCGTAGACGGAAGCGGGCGTCTCGACGTGGGCCGTCCGGACGGCATCCACTCGGTCGCTGTCCAACAGCCACTCGACGCGTCGGGGTACTGTCTTCGGCCCGAGGACCGCACCCGGACGGTCCGGGTCGTCGATGAAGTCCGTCTCCATCAGGAACGGTTCGTTCTCCTCGACAGCGACTTCCAGCTCGTCCTCGTTCGAGAGGACGCTCTTGGTCGGCCCATCGAGTCGGCCGCCCGAGTAGTGTTTGACGACGCGCTTGGCGGGCAGTCCGCGCTCCTCGGCCCACGCAGCCACATCGCTGAAATCCTCGCCCCCCTCGGTGTGCAACTGGACGGCCGAACCCGTCTCGGCCCCGAGTTCGAAGGCGTGTTTCATCACGTTGTTGGATGCGTCCCAGATCGGATCGCCCACGTCGTAGTGTGGACGGCCCGACTTCAGTGCGAGCGCGGGCCCATCGGCGACGAACTCCGCCGCGACGTCGAGACCCGCTTGCATGATGTCCCGCGCCTCTTCCGGCGTGTAACCCCGGCCGGTCAGCTTCGAAATCAGTGCGGGATGGACGCCCAGCACTGGCCAGGCCCGTCCCGGGAGGACCTCGTTAGCCCGATCGACGGTCTCGACGGTCGTCTCGAAGACTGCCCGGAATATCGACTCGTCGTCGGCGACGTCTTCGAGCATCCAGGACGGCTTGTTCACGACCAGTAGGTGCGTCCCGCCCGCTCGGGCGAAGTCTTCGACGGCGTCCATTCCCCGGCCGTGCTCGGGATCGAGGTGGAGGTGGTTGTCGAGGATCGGCCCATCGTAGTCCTCACTCATAGTCGACCGGGAGAGTTGCTCGCGCAAAAGCCGTTCGTCTCTCTGTGACTGCACGTCGCTCGCGAAACTGCTCACTCGTCGAGGGTGTAACTCTCGTGGGCCGTACTCGCCAGGGCGTCGGAGCGACCGTACTCCCCTGGCGCGATCGCGATGGTCCGACAACCCCTCTCAGCGGCCACCTCCAGGACTGGTTTGAAATCGGTGTCCCGGGAGGCGACGACGAGCGTGTCGATCCGCCCCTCGGCGACCGCCCGCGTCGCGTCGACGGCGAGTTTCACGTCCACGTCGCCGCTGGTCGTCACGACCGCGAAGCCGTGTGCTTCGCCGGCCTGGATGAGCCCTGGCGTCGCGTGTTCGTCGAGGTAGAGACGGGCCGTACTCACGCGGCCGTCTTCGGCGGCGATCGCCCGGAGGTCGTCTAAGTCCACGTCGAACTCAGACCGGAGTACGTTCGGCCCGTCGACGAACAGGCCGACGCCGCCCGACCGCCGGCCGCGGACGCGATCCAGCAATCCCATGGCCAGGTCGACGGCGGGGACGGACTTGGGGATTCCGTCTCGAAATCTGTGGGTGCCTAACACGCCCCAGGGGCGACGTGATTGACGGCATTTATTACGGAGCGGTCCATCGATCCTGATGTAGCTCGCTCGGTTGGTGTAGTCCGGCCAATCATTTCGGCCTTTCGAGCCGATGACCTGGGTTCAAATCCCGGACCGAGCACTACAGCGAACGAGTTTTACGAGTGAGCGAAGCGCGCAGGGAAGGGATTTGAATCACGGCAGACCGAGCGAAGCGAGGTCTGGCATCGGGTTCAAATCCCGATCGACAGCGTCGATCGACGTTCGCGGATTCTCCGAATCCGCTCACTCCCGGACCGAGCATTCTGCGACGAACGCACGTGAGGAGCGAATGCGAAAGGAGGGATTTGAATCACGCAAGTCCCGATTGCCGACCGAACTCGCTCGCAGTCGACGATTCAGCCGTCGAGCGGCCGCTCGGTGCCCCGGACGCTGTCGACGATCACGTCGCCGTCCGGCCGCTCGGCGAGCCAGAACAGCTTGTGGGCGTCCACGGCGGATTCGATCGTGACGGTCGGCGGTTCGGCGGACAAATATTTCCGGAGCGTCCACTCGAACGCCGTTTCGCGGGCTTTTTCGGTCGTTTCCGCGTCGTCGAGTTCCGGGTCGACGACGAGTGCGTCCCGGAGCGTGCGACACTCGACGTCGGGGACTTCGTCAGCCCGGAGAGCCAGCCGGCGGGCGCGGTCGACACTGAGGACGTACCTGTCTTCGCGGTCCGACAGCAACGGGCGGGGGATCCGGACCGTTGCTTCGACGATCCGATAGGGATAGGCGACCGCGCCGACGCGACCAGTCGACTCGACGGTCTCGCGCTCGATCGACGGCACGACGGCCGAGACCGTCCCCTCGTCGCCAAGGGTGTCGCCGGGTCGAGACAACCCGGCTGTCGGTTCCCCTGGCCGGGTATCGTCGGTCATTCGTCTTTCCAGTACTCGCTCGTTGCGACCTGGTGACGGACGGCGTCCAGTTCCGTACAGGCCTGGGGGGTCCCACCGTCGGTGACGTACCCGCTGTCCTCAGCATCGTCTCCCTCGATGGCCGGCAGCGGCTTCTCGAAGACGGAGAAGTGCTTCTCGACGGTGCTCTCCTCCGGCGGCGTCGTCGCGAGAGAGACGACCACGAGCGTCACCGTAGAGAGGACGAACGCCGGGAACAGGCCGTACACTGTCAACAGTCCGTTGAGGAACGATCCCTCGGGCGGCATGGCAATCCCGACTGCCGGGAGGATCGCACTCCACTGCGTCCAGAGGATCATCGTGCTCGCGCCGACGAGCATACTCGCGGTCGCGCCCTTCGCGGTGAGTCGACGCCACCATAGCGCGGCGATCAGCGTCGGACCGAGTGCGGCGCCGAGACCGCCCCAGGCGTAGTCGAGCACGAGCGTGTAGATCGGGGTCTCGCGGGCCAGATAGGCGAAGGCGACGCTGGCGGCCCCGATCGCCAGCGTGACCACCCGCGAGTAGCGAACGAGTTCGCGCTCGGTCGCCTCACGGTCGAGAAAGCCGTGGTAGATGTCCTCGACGACGGCACTGGTCGCGACCAGCAATTGGGAGTCCGCACTGGACATCATCGCCGCCAGTGCCGCGGCGAGGACGATGCCGGCCACCACTGGCGGGAACAACTCCAGGGTGAGTCGCGGCATCACTGTGTCAGTATTTGCGATCGTTCCCTGACCGAACGCGACCAGTGCATAAAGGCCAACGAGCGCGGCCCCCACGTACGCGACGAACATGAACAGTTGGGCGACAACGGCCGCGAGACGGATGTCCTCGACGCGGTCGATACCCATGAACCGGACCATGATGTGGGGGTTGCCGGGC
The DNA here is from genome assembly GCF_004944975.1 of Halorhabdus amylolytica. Classification (GTDB taxonomy): domain Archaea; phylum Halobacteriota; class Halobacteria; order Halobacteriales; family Haloarculaceae; genus Halorhabdus; species Halorhabdus amylolytica. Next base: position 268,054 of record NZ_SPQG01000001.1, on the reverse strand, counting down.
ACGCCCAACCCGATCGCCGCGTAGCTTATCAGACCGAACAGTGCCGCCCAGCCGCTCATCCCGGCGACCGGGCTGGTCAGCGAGGCGTCCATCGCGCTCAACTGCTCGAAGGGGAGGCCGTACTCGCCGACGGCGAGCACTGGCAGGACGGCGAACGCGGCGAGGATGATCGCCCCCTGGAGGTAGTCCGTCCAGGCGACCGCGAAGTACCCCCCGAGGACGGTGTAGCCGATGACGATCGCGCCGCCGACGAGGATGCCGATCCACATCTCCATTCCGGTCAACACGCGCAGAAGGGTCCCGGCGGCGACGATCTGTGCGCCGACGTAACCCCCTTCGAAGATCAGCAGGACGAGCGCGGAGACCCCCTTGACCATGCCGGTGTCGTCCTGTAGCCGGACCTCGAAGAACGTCGGCAGCGTGACCGCCCGGACGATCTCGGTGTACTTCCGGAGCCGTTTCGCGATACCCGCCCAGGACAGTAGGTCGGCGGGAATCATCCCGAGACCGTTGTAGAAGGCCATCACGCCGGTCCCGTAGGCGTCCTCCGGGACGCCGAGAGTGAGCCAGCCGCTCATCTCCGAGGCGCGCTCGGAGAAGCCCGTGACGACCGGGCCGACGCGGCGGCCGCCGACGACGTAGTCGCCGACGGTGTCCATCAGGCGGGAGGCCCAGAGGCCGATCCCGACCAGTACGATCAGGTACAGCGTGACCGTTACCAGAACCCACGTGGACGCCCCGCCGGCAATCCCGTCAGCCATCGTCCATCTCCCCCTCGTACTCCTCGCGGAGCGCACGCTCGCGGCGTCCCTCCAGGACGTAGTACCCCGCAAGCGCGAGCAGGTAGATCACGAACGGTCCTCCCAGCGCGAGCCACGCGGTCGTACTCAGGCCGCCGTTCATCGTGACCGTTGGTCTCGGGAGTTACACCCTAAAATTGCCGGTTCTCTCCCGTCAGGTCGGACCGACGGCCGGGATCCGGACGGGACGCACCGGGTATCGGTACCGACGGGATGGGACAGAGCGGGCGGGGAGAGAAGATCGAGAGCGGTAGGCCTATCCGTGACCGTCCAGAGGTGTCGGGCATGCAAGCAGTCGTGCTCGCCGCCGGGCAGGGCACGCGGATGGCCCCGCTCACCGACAACACGCCGAAACCGATGTTGCCCGTGGCCGGTCGCCCCCTCGCGGCCCACGTCGCCGATGCGGCCGTCGACGCCGGCGCGGACGAACTCGTTTTCGTCGTCGGCTACGAGGCCGAGGACGTCCGGTCGTACTTCGGGGACACCCATCGGGGAGTGCCCGTGACCTACGCGGTCCAGTCCAAACAGGCCGGGACAGCGGACGCACTCCGCGCGGCGCGTGACGAACTCGAGGGAGCTTTCGTCGTCCTCAACGGCGACAACCTCTACGATCCTGCCGCGATCGACCGGCTCTTTGCCGACGGACCGGCACTGGGTACCTACGAGGTCCCCGATCCCTCGAATTACGGCGTCGTGTCGATCAGTGATGGTTCGATCACGGAGATTGTCGAAAAACCTGACAATCCACCGACGGATCAGATCAACGCGGGCGCATACGTCTTCCCGGCGGAGGCCCGGGAGTGGCTGGACGTCCCCGAGAGCGAACGCGGGGAGTACGAGATCACGGACGTACTCGCGAGAGTGATCGATGACTACGAGGTGACACCCGTCCCCTTCGAGCGCTGGTTGGACGTGGGTCGACCCTGGGAGTTACTCGAAGCCAACGAGTTGTTGCTCGATGGCATCGACCGCGACCTGCGTGGGGCCGTCAGCGACGACGTCGACCTCCGAGGTCCCGTTGTGGTCGAGGAAGGAGCGACGATCGAGCCTGGGGTCGTGATCGAGGGACCGGTCTACATCGATGCGGGCGCCGAAGTCGGGCCGAACGCCTACCTTCGCGGGCCGACATACCTGGGCGAGGGCGTCCACGTCGGTAACGGGGTCGAAATCAAGAACAGCGTGATCCGGGCGGGCTCGGCCGTCCCGCATCTCTCGTACGTCGGCGACAGCGTGATCGGGCTGGAAGTGAACTTCGGAGCCGGGACGAACGTCGCGAACCTCCGTCACGACGGGGCGGACGTCTGGGTCACGGTGAAAGGCGAACGTGTCTCGACTGGGCGACGCAAGATGGGCGTCGTCGCCGGCGACGACGTCAAAACCGGCATCAACACGAGCATCGAACCGGGCATCGTCCTCTCGTCTGGAACCCACACTGAACCCGGCGAACGCGTCTCGCGAGATCGTTAATGACCCGTCAGACCGCTCAGGATCGAACTGCTCGGACCCTCTATCGAACTGTCCGGCTCGCTGCCGTGACTGGACCATGTTCCGGAAATTCGAACTCGTTTCGAACCCACAAACTTGAATATTGACTAAACGTTCAGTTACTTCCATGCACCGAGTGTCACGGACGGACGGACTCGTTCCGGGGAGCACCGGGGCCGTCGGATCCGGCGATAGCGAGGGTCAGTGACTATGGATGGGGCACCGGAACCTGACGTGGGGCGGACGTATCGGGAGGCCATCGATCGACAGATCAGATCCTGGCTGACCGGCGCGCCGACACAGCTCGCCGACGATGCCGCACGACCGTTCGACGCCGACAGCGACCGGTTTCGTGGTCGTTTCCTGTTGTTGGGGATGGCGACGACGGGTGAACGGCGGCCGGACGATAGGGCGGTCCAGGCGGCAGCGACCGTCGAACTGCTCTACGGACAGGCACTGTTGAACGCACGAGCGTCGGGCCTCCTCGATACGGGCTTTCAGAGTATAGATCGGAGCCACGCACTCCTAGCGAGTGATTACCTCCACTCGCTGGCATACGCCGGACTTCGTGACCTCGAGGTCGAGCCGTCGATCGGAGCGGCTTGTTTTCGATCCGTTTCGGCCGCCAGCAGCCGACTCGCTTCCGCCTGGGCACGCGTCGAGGAGGGCGGGTCGGCGTCGATCGACTGTGTGCCGATCGAACCGATCGTCACGGCGACCGCGGGCGATCTCGCCGGCATACTCGGACGTGCGGACGAGGACTGTCGGCGGGCGTTACGGACAACCGGAACTGCCCTGGGTGTCGCCCGGTGGCATTCTGACAGGGATGGGTTCGAAACGGACCGACTCAAGTCAGTGGACGAGTTGCTCCCCGAGGAGTGGCCGGGATCCGTCGTCGGGGACGGGATTGGCACCGATAGTATCGACGAACTCCTGAAGCCACTGCCCGATTCGCAACCACTCTCTCGCCTTCGTGAGCTTGCTGACTCTGTGCTCGCTGGATCAATGGATCGCATCACCTATGAGTGATAGATTACACGTACTGTTTCGAACGGCGCGACGATGTGACGGGGTGCCGGCCGCTCGCGATAGAAGTCAACCCGCCACGGATGCCCTGTGCGGTTTCAGGAGGAGGGATCTCTGTGATTGATGCTCCTGGAAGTGACACGTCGACTCGGGAGGCCATCATGATCGCGACGTTCCAGGCGTTGTGTAAGCATGGGTACGCGGGAACGAGCATCTCCCGTATTGCCGAGGAGTTTCCAAAGAGCAAATCGCTACTGTATTATCACTACGAGGACAAGGAAGAACTGCTGTCGGACTTCCTCGCCCACCTCCTCGACCAGTTCGAATCGGAGCTGGAGGCCGACGGGGACGAACCCCCCATTGAACGCCTCGAAACGCTGCTGGATTTGCTCGCGCCGGAAAACCCCGCCGAGGAACGGGTCCAGTTGCTCCAGGCCATGATGGAGATGCAGGCCCAGGCGCCGCACAAACCGGCGTATCGCGAGCAGTTCCGGCGGACGAACGAGCTGATCACAACCGCCCTCGTCGACGTGATCGAGGACGGCATCGCAGACGGGACGTTCCGCGACGTCGACGCCCAGCGGGTGGCGGAGTTCGTCCTCGCGTCGTTGTACGGGACGCTCGATCGATCGGTCCTGGTCGAGGACCCGGACAGCATTGGATCCCTGCGCGACGAACTCGACCGGTACATCGCGGAGATGCTACTCGCAGACGACTAGTCGGCCCGAACCCGCCGTGGAAACCGGAGGGGATCGACAGCTTCTCGATGCTAGTCGATGTGGATCGCGGGTTTGCCAGGTTCGGCACGCCCCGCCAGCGCCTTGTCATCGATCGAGGACGCCGACTCCACGACGATTGGGGCGTCGAACTCCTCGCGGAACAGCCAGCCTGCTCGCTCGAGTAGCGTGCGTTCGCGCGCCGGATCGAGGACCGGTTCCAGCGAGCGACGCCGTTCCTCTAGGTCCGCGAGATAGGGTCCAGCCTCCTCGCGGTGGTCGGCGACGAGGTCGTCTTCCAGCGCCCGACTGACGACTGCCCCGTCGGGGTCGGTCTGTCGGACCGACTCGTGGGCGCGGAACTTCCACTTCGGGGCGACGACGAATGTGATCCGTTCGGGGTCGTCGATCCCGGCCACTTCACAGATGTCCCGGACGTCCTCTCGCGTCCGGTCGATCAACGCCCGCTCGATGCGATAGTTCCCAGTGTCGCCAGTCGGTTCGGGCCAGTCGGCTTCGACGGCGAGACCGTCACGTCGCAACATGTTCCACAGTTCCTCGGCGAGGTACGGCGTGATCGGCTCGATCAAAACGGCCAACGTCTCGAGCCCGCGGTGGTAGACCTCCTCGTGGGGCTCGCCTGTGTCGCGGTACTGCGAGAGCAGGCCGGCAAGCGACCGTATCTCCCCGATCGCCCGGTGGAACCGGAAGGCGTCGAATTCCCCGGTGACGGCGGCAATCGATCGGTCGATGGCCCGATCGAGGTACTCGTCTCTCGGCCGTCGATCGGTCCGCCCGGACTCCCGGTCGACGAACGTATCGACCATGCCGTAGAGCTGTTGCTGGAAGTCATAGGCCGAACTGACGTCCTTGGCCGTCCACTCGAAGTCCTGGCGCGGATGGGCCGCGCTAAGGACGAACAGACGTGTCGTCTCCGGACCGTACTCGTGTGGGGTGATGACGTTCCCTGTCGTCGTCGACATCTTCCGGCCGCCGTGTAGCACCGTCCCCTGGTTGACGAGTCGTTCGACCGGTTCCCGTCTGTCGAGGATGCCGAGATCGGAAAGGGCTCGTGCGAAAAAACGGATGTACAGCAGGTGCAGGACGGCGTGTTCCTCGCCGCCGACGTAGACGTCTACGGGTAACCACTCCGCCGCGCGGTCGGCGTCGAACGGCGCGTCCCCGAAGCCGGGCGAGAGAAACCGCAGGAAGTACCACGAGGAGTCGACGAACGTGTCCATCGTGTCGGTCTCCCGCCGGGCGGGGTCACCACACTCCGGACAGGTCGTCTCGACGAAGTCCTCGTTCGCTTCGAGGGGATTGCCGGTCGCAGGCTGGTATTCGGGGAGTTCGACCGGCAGGTCGTCCTCTGGCACCAGCACGGGACCGCACTCCTCACAGTGGACGATCGGGATCGGCGTCCCCCAGTAACGCTGCCGGGAGATCAGCCAGTCCCGGAGGCGGTAGGTGACGGCTGACTCGGCACAGTCAAGTTCGAGGAACCGCTCGCGGGCGCGCTCGCTGTCCAGCCCGTCGTACTCGCCGCTTTCGACGAGGGTCCCCGCGCCGGTGTAGGGCAGGCCCCCGACGACGGTGCCGTCATCGTTTCGGGGACGTTCTCCGTCGTCTGGGTCGATCACGGGTTCGATCGGTAGATTCTGGGCCTTCGCGAAGGCGTGATCGCGTTCATTGTGGGCTGGCACGCCCATGACAGCGCCGGTCCCCACGTCGTCCAGGACGTACTCGGCGACGTAGATCGGGATTTTCTCGCCTGAAAGCGGGTGGATCGCGTGGTGTCCCGTGAAGACCCCGTGGGCCGTGGCTGCCCGCTCACCCTCGTCGCGCCCGCGGGTTCCCGAGAGATAGTCGGCGACCGCGTCTTCCTCGTCGGCGAATTCCGTCGCGAGGTCGTGACCTGGCGAGATCGCCAGGAACGTCGCGCCGAAGATCGTGTCCAGCCGTTTCGTGAACGCTTCGACGCTCCGGTACTCCGGGACCTCGAATCCGACACGGGCCCCTTCCTGGCGACCGATCCAGTTGCGCTGGATCTCCCGGACGCTCTCGGGCCAGCCCTCGAGGTCCTCTAGCCCCTCGAGCAATTCCTCGGCGTAGTCGGTGATTGTGAAAAACCACTGGTCGAGTTCGCGCGTCTCGACCGGCGTCTCACAGCGCCAGCAGACGCCCTCCGTCCGGATTGGACCGGCGTCTGGCCCCGACTCGCCGTTCCTCCCATCGGTTCCGTTCTCTGCTGGATGTTCGACCTGTGCGTCGGCGAGGACCGTCTCGCAGTCGGGACACCAGTTGACGGCGGCGGCGTCGTACTCGACGAGACCGGCCTCGTAGAACTGTTCGAAGAACCACTGGTTCCAGCGGTAATACGCCGGATCACTGGTCGTGAACTCCCGCGACCAGTCGTACCCAAGCCCAAGGTCCTCCATCTCCTCGCGCATACTCTCGATGCACGTCTCCGTCCAGGAGCGGGGGTCAGTGAAGCGTTGTTCGGCGGCGTTCTCCGCCGGGAGACCGAACGCGTCCCAACCCATCGGCTGGAGCACGTCGTCGCCCTGGAGACGCCGATAGCGGGCATAGGCGTCGGTGATTGCGTAGTTGCGGACGTGGCCCATGTGGAGGTTCCCGGAGGTGTAGGGGAACATCCCGAGGACGTACGTCGGGTCCGAGGCGTCATCGGAACACGTATAGACGTTCTGTCTATCCCATTCGTACTGCCAGTATTCTCTCACAACTTGCGAAGAATACCGATTGTCGCGTGTCATATGGTATATGTCGGTATCTCTCACGCCCCAACGCAAAAATGTACGGTCGGACGCCACTCAAGCGACTGGTTGACTGACGAGATGGTGAAGTACGGAAATGACTTCGGCGTACGCCGAGGACATCGACCTCTGTGAGAGCAGGTACGCGAAACGGCCACTGAAGCTCAAAGACGTCTGATACGGATTATTGTCGTGATGTACCGGTATCCGTCGACCCCCGGGTCGGCGTCATCCGGAAATAATCTACCATAATCCGTCTGAGGACTGGACTCCCAGTACCGGTCTCGCGACACGGAACGCCCGCCCGGCTGTGGTCGTGGACGGGCGTGCCGGAGAAGGCTCTTGCCAACGGTCCGGCGGCGCCGACAACGCTTTGTCCCGTCCGTCCGACCCCCCGGCATGCGCCTGACGTTTCTCGGAACCGGCAGCGCGATGCCGACCGGCGAGCGCACCCAGACCGGCCTCCTGCTGGAAGCCGACGACCGGCGGCTGTTGATTGACTGTGGTAGCGGCGTTCTGGGTTCGCTTTCGGGCACTAACGGCGGGTACGCAGACCTCGATGGGGCACTTGTCACTCACCACCACCTCGATCACATTGCCGATCTACTCCCGTTGCTGAAAGCCCGCTGGCTGGCGGACGCGCCGTCGCTTCGGATCGCCGGGCCCGAGGGAACCACGACGTTGCTCGCCGATCTGTTGGACGTCCACGACTACCTCCGGGAGCACGTCGATCCCGACGTGACGGACATCGGGACCGGCGAGACGACGCTTTCGGGCTTCGATATCTCGGCGAGGGAAGTCAACCATTCGATGGCAGGATTCGGCTACCGCGTTTCACCCGCCGGGAGGGACGGACCGTCGATGGTCTTCAGCGGCGATACCGTCGCCGATCCGTCGTTTCTCACACTCGCTGACGGGGCCGACGTGCTCGTTCACGACTGCTCGTTTCCGGACGACGTCGAAACAGACAATCACGCAACACCGGCGGCACTGGGGAAGGCACTGGCGGAGGCGAACGTCGACGTCGGGACGGTTTATCTGACGCACCTCTACCCGCAGACGGACGGTCGACACGGGGAGATGCTCACCTCGATCGCTGAGCATTACGTCGGCGACGTCGCGGTCGCGACCGACGGATTGGCCGTCGATCTTTGACGCGCGTGATCACTTGCGACTACTGACTCTGGGGGTTACTTCGACTACTGACTCTGGGGGTTACTCCTCGTCGCTGGTAATCACGTCGTCAGCTCGGATCCGCAGAACCACGCGCTCGGTTTCGATCGGCATCGGGTATTCGTCCTCGTCCATGTATCGGCGAGCCAGTTCGTCGATGTGCTCGCGAGCCCCTTCGGTCGTCGTTTCGGCCACTTCGCCTGTCACCGAGAGGAACCGATAGGGGTTCTCTGGATCGGTCATACTCACCGAGACCGTCGGATTGCGAGCCACGTTGCGTTCCTTGCGTCGGCCGCGTTCGGTGTTGACCAGTACCCGGTTGTCGTCGGCGTCGTAGTCGATCCAGACGGGTGTAGTATGGGGTTTCCCATCCGGCATCATCGTCGTCAGGTGGGCGAACGTCTCCGTCTCGAAGAGGTCGTGGTACGCTTCGGGGATGGCAGACATCGTGGATACTCCGTCGCCCGTTATTCCGGGCGCCGATACCATAACATCTCGCCTCCGTCCGTGGACAAGGACGACACTGCCCCGTCTCAGACCCGGTCCAGCGTGACGCGAAAGTCGGCACCGCCATCCGCGCTCTCCTGGAGGGAGACCGTCCCGCCGTAGGATTCTGTGAGCGCGCGAACGAACCCGAGTCCCAGTCCGGTCCCAGTACTCTCCGGCCCCTTCTGTCCCATCTCGAAGATGGTCTCCCGGACCTCCTCGGGGACGCCGGTCCCGTCGTCGGCGAACCCGACGGTTACCGTCTCGGGGCCTGGCTCCTCGGCGTAGATGTCGACCGCGACGGGCCCGTCGTTGTGGATCGCGGCGTTCGAGAGGATATTGGTGAATACCGAGTCCAGCAGGTCGCCGCCGTAGACCTGGTACTCGAAGTCCGCGGGTTCGAACGCGACCGTCAGGTCGTCGTACTGGGCGGTGACGTCCCGGACTGTTTCCTCTAGCTCCTGCCGGAGCGACTTGGGCTCGGGTTCGCCGGCTTCCTCGAGCGTCGAGACGAGATTACCGACCCGATCGACCAGATCAGAGGCGCTCCGGGCGGCCCGGTCAATGCGTTCGGCGTAGTCACCAGCCTGGTCGTCAACTTCGTCCAGTAGCGCGTCGGCGAACCCCGTGATGACCTGCAGGTCGTTGCCCAGGTCGTGGCGCAGGAGGCTGTCGTACATCTCGATCATCTCCTTGCGGGTTTCGAGGTCGTTGCGCGCCCGTTCGAGTTCCTCCCGCGAGCGAATGTTACTGATCGCCGTGGCGGCGTGGGAAGCCAGGATCGAGAGCGGTTCGACGTGTTCGTCGCCGATCGCGTCGGCCTCTGTCGCCCGCAGGACCAGCACCACGATCACCTCCTCGACGATGCTCGCCGGGACAGCCAGGGCGGCCATCACGGGGGAGTCGTCGGTGACTCTGGCGTCCGTACCGTTCCGCGTGACCGTCTGTCCTGTCTCGATGGCCTCCCGGACGAGCTCGGATGGGTCGCCGTCCGCTCTCAGCGCCGGGTTCGTACTGCTGTTGACTGTCGGTTGCCCGTCACGAACCTCGACGAACGTCGCGTAGGGGAACTCGAACAGTAGAGACATCGCCTCGAGCGTGAGCGAGGCTACCTCGTCGGCAGTTTCACAGCTGTTCAAGGCCTGGCCGTATCGGTTCAGGTCCGCGACCTGTTCCGCGAAATCCCCCCGATCCTCGAAGTCCATTGGCGATGATCGATCTCCGTCGATCGAAGCTCACGGCCCCGACAAAAAATCGTTTCGTTAGCATCCTCTCATTGCAGTCGATATCGGAGCAACGCCGCGATCCCCCCGAGGTTCGCGAGTTGTTGACCGGGATCGAACTCTCGGGAGAAGACGGTCACCTCGCCGCCCTGCTGTTCGGTCCGTTCGATGACGGTATCGGCGTCGATCTCCCATTCCCCCACGCCCGCACGCGCCTCTCGTAGGTGTTCGTCGAGGACAAGCAAGTGCTCGATGGCGCCGTATTCGGCCGCTTCGGCCACCTCTTCCGGTCCGTACGCGACCTCGACACCCTCGGCGATCTGTTCCATGAGTTCGTCGATCAGTGCCGCTTCCTCGGCGATCCGCGTTTCGGTCTGAACGTCTTCGACGGCACCGCGCTTGAGCACTTCGTGAACGCCGCGATCGCCTACCGAACTCGTGTCGACGGTCGTGATCGAGTCCGCGAGGTCGGTCGTCTCCTCCTCGATGTAGTCGAGTGCATCCTGTTTGGTGAATCCGGGACCGGCGAGGATGATCGCGTCGGCGTCCATCCGGGAAAGGACCTCGGTGAGTTCCGCGAACAGTTCTTCCCGGGGACGGGCGTAGTCGCCTTTTCCCGTCGGACCGGTAACGCTCGCTCGCTCCTCGGTACCGTACTGAGCGACCGTGTGGACGTACGCCTGGCCTTCCTCGACTGTCGCGACGGCCACTTCCGGCGCGTCGGTCGCCTCGACGGCCTCCTCGATCCGTTCGAGTTGATCCGGCTTCCAGTACTTGCCGACGGCGATCTCGTCGTGTTCCTCGACGTTGAGTGTGTGATGCTGTCCGAGTTGGTCCTCGCGGGAACAGTCGGCGATGACGCCGCTGACCCGCAACCGGTTGGCGAAGCGGGCGAACTCCGCATCTTCGACGTCCAGCGCGACCCAGATGTGTTCACGTTCACCACCCGTATCTCGTAACTGCTCGTCGTTGCGCTGGATGCGGCGGGTGGTGTCACCCGAGACCTGGTCGCCCGGCTCGATCACGTAAGTGAGATGCCAGAGGTCGTCGAGACTCTCGGGGACGAGCGTCAGACGCTCGCGACCGCCGTCGAGATCCTCCCGCTCGGCAATGCGCATGCTCGCGGGTGGGAGACCGGCGAGTAAGTGCCTGCTGGTTTCGAGGTTGCTCGCCGTGACTGTCTGCCTGCCCGAGGGCGTTTCACGGCCGGTCTACGTCACGAGTGAACGGATACCACGAAAACGCATTTATTTCCGGCCGTCAGATTGTCAGATATGGTCGAAACAACCGAGAAGGACGGGATGACGTGGTACCGCTGTGAGCACTGCGGGATGCTCTTCGACGAACGGGAGGACGCTCGCCAGCACGAGGACAATTGCGACGCGGAAGACCCTTCGTACATCCAGTAGTCCCCGTCGGGGTGCTCGCGTCGCCGATCACCTCTTTTGTCCAGTGGGTCACACCTCGTTTGCCGGGACGATCTCGAAGGACTGTTCGCCCATCTCGTCCTCTTCGAAGACGAACACACGCCCGTCAATCGCTTCGAAGTCGACCGTGATTTCGACGCGGTGTGAGCGACTCTCCGCTCGCACGCCCGGGAAGATCGTCGTCGCCTCGCCGGGATCGAGCAGGACCCGACCCACGCCGGTCGACTCGAGGATGTCCTCGTCGGTGATCCGGTCGTTGACGTAGACGAGGATCCCCTCGGTCTCCTTTCCGTCGGTCACGAGGACGTGGGCCTGTTTGCCCGGCGCGGTCGTAACTGATCGCTCTTGACGCTTGGGGACGCCGTGGTAGAACGCTTCCCGGCCGTCGAGGTACTCGACAGTGACACCGTCCTCCGTCAGTTCGACGCCGACGGTCTGGGGGGAGACGTCCTCGCGGATGCTCATGGTTGTCCTGGGTACGTCGCGATGAAAAACGCCGCGTTCCGGGACGGGAACCAGCACACGTAAATATCGGCTCGTCGAGTCCGTGTCTACATGGATGGGACTGCCGTGGCGCCCGCCGCCGGGACGGTGCTGAACGCGCTGGCGACGGGCACCGGGTCGGCTTTTGCCATCGACGTCGAATTGCGTGCCGAGGTGACGCTCGACGGTCGCGAGACCGTGACGGGGAGTGTCGCGGGCGAACCCGACGCCGATACGTCGTTGATCGAACGCTGTGTTGAACTCGTGACCGAACGGTTCGGCAACGGCGAGGGTGGAACGGTCCATACGGAGAGCGACATCCCGATGGCGTCCGGGCTGAAGAGTTCCAGCGCGGCCGCAAACGCGACGGTGCTTGCGACGCTCTCCGCACTGGATGCCGTCGGGGAGATCTCGAAGGCTGACGCCGCCAGGATCGGCGTGCAAGCCGCCCGGGACGTGGGCGTCACCGTGACCGGCGCATTCGACGACGCGAGCGCGAGTATGCTTGGTGGTGTGACTGTGACGGACAATACGGAAGACGCTCTGCTCGCCCACGATCCCGTCGAGTGGGACGTGCTGGTGTGGACGCCACCGGAACGGGCCTACAGCGCCGATGCCGACGTCGATCGCTGTCACCAGATCGCCCCGATGGCCGACCTGGTGGCCGACCTCGCTCTCGACGGCGAGTACGGTCGGGCGATGACCGTCAACGGTCTCGCGTTCGCCGCCGCGCTTGGCTTCTCGACGGATCCGATGGTCGAGGCGATGCCCTACGTCGAGGGTGTCTCGCTGTCGGGAACGGGACCGAGCGTGACGGCGGTCGGGAATCGGGAAGACTTAGAGCGTGTGCGGGCAACCTGGGAACAACGAGAGGGCCAGACATGGATGACGACGACACAACGGGACGGCGCCCGGACGACGTGAGCGCGTGGCCGGCTGGATCACGGCCCGACGACATGGACCTGACGGAACTCCGCGAGGAGATCCGCTCGATCGACGAGCAACTCGTGGAGTTGATCGCCCGCCGGACGTACGTCGCCGACACGATCGCGGCGGTCAAGGAAGAACAGGACCTGCCGACCACCGACGAACAGCAAGAACAGCGTGTCATGGATCGGGCCGGCGAGAACGCCGAACAGTTCGACGTCGATGCCAATCTCGTGAAGGCTATCTTCCGGCTGTTGATCGAACTCAACAAGGTCGAACAGCGGGAAAGCCGGTAGCTGAGCCGGCCGTCTCGTATGTAGCGTGGAATTGGGAGCGTTAGTTTGCCTCGATAGCTGTCCCGCCGTTGGGCAGTAGGAAAACGTGAACCGACTGTCCGGCAATATTCTGTACCGAGCGCTCGAGGACCGGGCGGGGGTGCGTCTCGGAAGTGGTATGCCGAAAGACACATTATTCTGTGTGTATACATATTTCTGTATGCCAACGATCACGGTCAACGTCGACAACGATCTCAAAGACCGGATGGACAGCCATCCGGAGATCAACTGGAGCGAGGTCACGCGACAGGCAATTCAGGAGAAAATAGAGACACTCGAGGTGATGGACGAACTGACGTCCGCCAGTGAACTCACCGAGAGTGACGTCGCCGACATCGCCGACAGAATCAACGAGCGTGGGCGCGAACGCGTCGAGACGCACTCGGAGTAGCCGCTGTATGAAGCTGGTCGTCGACGCCAACGTCGTCATCTCGGCACTCATCGCTGACTCGAAAACACGGGAACTCATCGTCACGCTCGAGCCGAATCTACTGACGCCCGGGTTCGTGTCCGACGAGATCGAGAACTACGAGAACCTGATCGCCGAGAAGTCCGGAATGACACGACAGCGAGTACAGCAGTTCGTCGACCTTCTCTTTCAGTACATCGAGGTTGTTCCCGTCACAGAGTTCCATCTGTTCATCGAGGAAGCTGCGGAAGCGATCGGCGAAGTCGACCCGGACGACGTGCTATACGTCGCGTGTGCCCTCGCCAGCGATGCCGCCATCTGGAGTGACGACTCCGATTTCGACGAGCAAGCCGTCGTCGAAACGTATTCGACGAGTGCCGTTATCGACGCGTTCGACACATCATAGCGTGAGGAGAGACATGATATACAACGTCGGCAGCGGCGAAACCAGGAACATGCGGTACAGCTATTTCGAATAGGACATGTTCCCCTTAGTACGTCCATAGCCGACGAATCCGTGACTCGATCTCCGGAGACGACTCCCGAAGCGTCTCCGGATCGGTCTCGCCGTCGACGTTGATGACATGGACCTCGCCGCGGCGGTCGGTGTAGATGTCCTGGAAGTCGTAGACGACGCCGACGAGGGCAGTGTCATCGGGAACGTGGTCGCTCTCTTCGAGCGCCTCGATCTGCCGGTCGACATTGTACTCGACGAGGTGATTGATCGTTCCCTCACGATCGAGGCCGTCCGGGAGGTTCTCCATCCCGGACTCGAGGGCGGGAGCCAAGATGTCGACGCAGTGTTCGATCCCCGGTGGTTCCTCGAGGCCATCAGTCAGATGGTCGTACGTAGCGGTGACCGCGCCACAGCCCGTGTGTCCGACGACGACGACCGTTTCGGTACCCGTGTGGGCGATCGGATAGAGCACGTCACCGGAGACGACGGTGTCGCCGTCGACGCGCTGGACGACGCGGTTCCCGATGTTCCCGCACGTGAACAGGTGTCCTGGGTCGTCAGTGCCCCACATGTGGTCCTGGAGCACTCGGGAGTCCGAGCAGCAGACGGTCACCGCTTCGGGCCGCTGGCCGTCCTGAAGACCGCCGAAGCGGTCGTCGAACGACCGCGCGTGTTGCTCGTTGCCGGCGAGCATGGATTCGAAGACGTCGTCCATACGCGAGCACAACCCTGCCGGCGGTTTAGAGGTTGAGATTTCCGCCCCCGCTTCCGGACAACGTACAAAGGTAAGTGGCTCCCTCCTCGACACACCGGTATGACCGAGGAGGAAATCGACGACGTGGACAGGGCCATCCTGTATGCCCTCCAGGAGGACGCCCGGAACACGTCCTCGGGGGATATCGCGGAGCGAACCGGGACCTCGGACAGCACCGTCCGCAAGCGCATCCAGCGCCTCGAAACTGACGACGTGATCAAAGGATATCGTGCCAGTGTCGACTATCAGCAGTCTGGCTACCCGCTCAGGATGTTGCTGTACTGTACCGCGTCGATCCCCGAACGCGGCGACCTCATCCCCGACATTCTGGCTATCGACGGAGTCGTCTCGGTCCAGGAACTGGTCACCGGCGAACAGAACCTGCTCGTCACCGTCGTCGGTGAGTCCGACAGCGACATCACTCCCGTCGCACAGGAACTGCTGGACATGGGCGTGACCGTCGCTGACGAAGTGCTCGTCCGGACCCACGAGACCACGCCATTCGGCAAGTTCGATACCAGATCAGTGACCGAAGACACCTCCTAGAACCCGTTCTCCAGGCTGGCCGCGTGCCTGTTCCGTCAGTCGTCCGATCACAGACAGCCGCTGACAAGCCGTCATCACCAGATCCTTCTTCCGTAACTTACAAAACATAATGTTCTACAATTCTGTTTTATCGAACGTTTTGTGACTATAGGTAGATTTAACACACAATCTGTTCTCAGTTGGGGTTGAATACGACCGCAAACGGATCGCAGGGTCACCTCGGCAACCGCGACGGTCGTGAGGATCGAACGATGGCAGGACGCACCTCGAAACCGACGGTCGGAGCGCTCCCGGACACGACGGCGGACTCGCCGGTCGTGCCCGTCGCACTGACGTGGCTCACCTGGACGCTGTTCGCCGCCAGCGTTGCCTTCCTCGCCGCGCGAGTCCGATTCGGTGTTTCGTGGGAGGCTCCTGGCCTGTTCGCGGTCGACGGGCTGACCGTCCTGCTGTGGGTAGTGGTCACCTTCTTCAGCGGGATCGTGCACAGCTACTCGCGCCGGTACATGACGGGCAACGCCCACGAGACGGCCTTCTTCGCCGCCGTGTTCGGGTTCACGGCGATCGTGATGGGGCTCGTCGCGGCCGACCATGTCGCCCTCTTGTGGGTGCTGTGGCTGGCGATGGGGCTGGTGATGGCGGAGTTGATCGGCCTGATCGACGGCTGGAACCAGGCACAGACGGCCGCGAAGGTCGCCCGCCGGCACTTCCTGGCGAGCACTGCGTTGCTCGGGATCGCACTCGCAACACTGTGGTTGGCGACCGGCGCGACGACGGTTTCGGGCGTCGCCGCGGCAGCCGAGGGGATCGCGGGTCCGGTGTGGTTGGTCGCTGCGGTGGCTCTCGTCCTCGCGGCGATGATCCAGTCCGCCCTGATTCCCTTTCACACCTGGTTGCTGGCCTCGATGACCGCGCCCACGCCGGCATCGGCGCTGATGCACGCGGGATTCGTCAACGCGGGCGGCATCCTGCTGATCCGGTTCGCCCCGGTACTCACCGTCGAGCCGACGTTCATGCTCGCGATCGTCGTCGCCGGCGCGACCAGCGCGATCCTCGGCAAACTCCTCAAAGCCGTCCAGTCGGACGTCAAGGGTGAACTGGCGTGCTCGACGGTCGGACAGATGGGCTTCATGATCATGCAGGCCGGCCTCGGCTTCTTCGGGGCCGCGATCACCCACCTCGTTCTCCACGGCTTCTACAAGGCCTATCATTTCTTGAGCGCCGGCGCACGGATCGAACACACCAGTCCGGACGACGGGACTGTCCACGGGCTGGACCTCGTCGGGGTCGCCATCACGCTTCTGACCGGGATCGCCGGCGGCGCGCTGTTCGCGATCCTGACTGGCAAGGGCACCCACCTCGACGGCGGGCTCGTCCTCGCGCTGATCGTGGTCGTCACGACGCTGCACGCGGCCCGTAGTGTCGTCGCCCGGGCGTCACTGCCGGCGGCGTTCCGGTACGGGGCGATCCCCACGGTCTTCCTGCCGGCCATCACGATCTACGCGCTGGTCTATTCGACGATTTCGGCGCTCCTGAGCGACCTCCCGATCGTGACGGCGGCGACCGAACTGACCGTCGTCCACGTTGTCGTCGCCGTCGGCTTCCTCCTGGCGTACGTCGCCATGGAGACCGGAATTGTCGAACGCAGCCGGCGGCTCTACGTCGCGCTGTTGAACGCGAGTCAGCCGCCGACGAGCACCCTTCTGACTTCCAAAGGAGAATACAATGAGCAGTAACACCTCGATCGAAGAGACGACGAATGGCCCGACATCGATCGAAGCGAGCATCGAGAAGGCAGCGACCACCGTCGGGTCGGTGTGGCCGATCCACTCCTTCGTCACGGCCAACCCCCTCTCGGGGTTCGAAGACGTGCCGTTCGAGGAGGCAGTCCGGCAGGCGGCGGATCTGCTCGGCGGTCGTGGGTATCCGCGTCCCGAGACGTTCCGGGCGGCACTCGCGGACGGCCGGATCGACCGCGAAATCCTCAGGGCCGAACTCTCTGAGCGCGGCCACGAGATCGACCCGGAGACCGCGCTCGAACGGATGGATACCGACATTGAGGACGATACGCAGGACGCAGACAGCGAGGGTGAGACGCCGGACGACGCTGTCGAACACGTCGATCACGTGCTTTCGAAGTGGCTCTCGGCGTTTCTCGACGAGGGGCAGGCCGCATGGTCGATGCCAGGCCGCGAGAACGGGTTCTACGCCGCGTTCTGCGAGGTGGCCGAACACGACGGTCAGATCCCCCAGGAAGGGCTCGTCATTGACCTTCCCGAGGAACCCATCGAAGCCATCGAGGCCGTCCTGGAGCAGTACCCGGAGAGTCAGTGGGCACCGCTCTTCGAGGAACAACTGGCCGCGCTGCCCGGCTGGACGGGGTTGATCAAACAGCGTGCCGAGGGGGGTGTCTGGCAGTCCCGGTATCCCATCACGCTGGCTGGCTATCTCGCCGCCCGCCTCGCCCTACTGGACGCCTTCGACGCCGACGTTGCCCCCTCGACGGGTCAGGACGGCACCCAGCGCGACGCGACCGACGACCTCGCCGCGGCGTTCCTGGCCGCCTGGGAGCGGAGTTATCGAGCCGAGCTCGTCGACAACGTCGCCGCCCAGAGCGAGTCCATTACTGAAAGCAATTCGTCGGCTCGCCCGGACGCACAACTGGTCTTCTGCATCGACACCCGGTCGGAGGTCATCCGCCGTCACGTCGAGGCCGTCGGCGAGTACGAAACCCACGGCTACGCTGGCTTTTTCGGCGTCCCGATGGAATACCGGGGCTACGATGCCGAGGTATCGGTTGCTGGCTGTCCGCCCATCGTCGATCCGGCGCACCGCATCACCGAGATGCCGGTCGAGGGCCCCGAACGGACGAGCTACGATCGCTGGTCAGGGATCCGTGAAGCGGCCGGCGAACTCGTCGAGACGCTGAAGACGAACCCGGCCACCGCCTTCGGGTTCGTCGAGAACGCCGGCGGCGGGTACGGGCTAGCACTCACGGCCCGGACGCTCTTCCCCCAGCGGCTTCAGGAACTGTTCGACACCGCCGAGGACGTGGTGCCGGACGACCACGAGTTCTGTGATCCACTTCTCGACCACCAGCACACTTACGCCGGCGACCTTCCAGTCGGGCTGACCCACGACGAAAAGGTCGAGTACGCCGCGACAGCCTTCGAGTTGATGGGCATCGAGACCTTCGGCCGCCTCGTCGCCTTCGTCGGTCACGCGAGCGAAACGGCCAACAACCCCCACGACTCGAGTCTGGACTGTGGAGCCTGCGCCGGCAACCCGGGCGGGCCGAACGCCCGCGTTCTCGCCGCGATCTGTAACGATCCCGCGGTCCGGACGGCACTGGCCGACCGCGGTATCGAAATCCCCGAGGACACCGCCTTTCTCGCGGGCGAGCACAACACGACGACCGACGAGATCGAACTGTTCGACGACGCAATCCCCGAGAGCCACGCCGAGGATCTCGCCGAGTTGCGTGGGGACCTGGCCACCGCGCGGGAGCACGCCGCCGCCGAGCGCGTCGCGCCGACAGACGCCGGCGGAGCAGCCGTCAGTGAGACCGAACGCCGCGCCGCCGACTGGGCGGAGACGCGCCCCGAGTGGGGACTGGCCGGTAACGCCGGCTTTGTCGTCGGGCCGCGTGAACTCACGAGCGACCTCGACCTCGACGGCCGGGCCTTCCTGCACTCCTACGACTGGTCGACCGACCCAGAGGGCGATGCCCTAGAAGCGATTCTCACTGGCCCGTTGATCGTCACGCAGTGGATCAACGCCCAGTATTACTTCTCGACGGTCGACAACGCTGTCTACGGCAGCGGGTCGAAGATCACCCACAACCCCGTCGGGAACGTCGGCGTCTATCAGGGCAACGGCGGCGACCTGATGACCGGGCTCCCCTCCCAATCGCTGCTGGCTTCTTTCGACCGCCCGTATCACCAACCGCTCCGCCTCTCGACGGTCGTCCACGCGCCGGTCGAGCGCGTCACCGAGGTGCTGGCCGACCACGACGAGGTGACCGAACTGCTGGACAACGACTGGCTTTCGCTGTCGGTCGTCGATCCGAGTCAGGGTCACCGTGTCTTCCACTACGAGGAACATCTTGAGTGGCGTCCGATCACCGAACCGGAAGCACACCGTCCAGAGATGCCGGAGGCGCCCGCCGCCGCGGACGACTGAACCATCCGGTCGCTGCCGCCGTCCCTGACGGTCGGGCCCACGTTATTCATTACGGCCGCCGACCAAGCAGGGGACGTGAGCGACGACGTGCCCTCGCGACACGACCGCCTCGAGCGCAACGAGGTTCCCGGATCGCGGAACTCCCTGCGTCACTGGATCCGGACGCGAAACCCGCTCTGGATGCTCGTCGTCCCCGCGATCATCTGGTTTCTCAGGCTGGCACCCAGCGTTCGCCTGAAAAACGCCGTCCTGCGTGCGCTCGGTGCTGACGTCGGCGACGGGGTTGCGCTGGCGTTCGGCGCGACGCCGGACATGCTCTGGCCTGACCTGCTTGTCCTCGAAGACGACGCCATCGTCGGCTACGACGCGACGCTACTCTGTCACGAATATCTCCAGGACGAGTACCGGACGGGCGAGGTTGTGATCGGCGAACGCGCGATGATCGGCGCGGGTGCGATCGTCCTCCCGGGTGTCCACGTCGGGGCCGACGCGCAGGTCGCCGCTAACTCGTTGGTGACCGAGGACGTGCCGGCGGGCGCGACAGTCATGGGCGTGCCCGCTGAGGTCGTCGAATCTGAAGATCGGAGTACTGACGCCTGAACGAACGGATCGACTCAGCGGATACGCGTGATCCCCGAGCGCAGGACACGCTGGTTCGGGATGATGAACTCGGTGTCCTCGTTCTCGATATGGGTGACGAAGACGTCGATCTCCTGGACGATGCCACGATTGCCGTCGATCTCGACCTCGTCACCGATGCTGTAGGGTTCCGACAGCAGGAGGTACATCCCGGCGGCCCCAGCACGGAGCAGGTCCCGGAAGGCCAGCCCGGCCAAAAACAGCAGACCGAAGGCGTAGACTGCGAGCAAGACGACCAGTGCCGTGGTGGCCACGCCGAGTTGGCCCAGCGCGACCAGGGCCGCCACGTAAAAGATACTGTATTTGACCAACGATGGCAGCAGCGTCACCTCAGGAAGTTTGATACTCTTGAGACGCTCGCTCACCGCCAGGGAGGCCTTGTCGCCGACCACCAGGCCCAGGATCACGACCAGTGCAGCGATGAACAGCCGCGGGAGGTACTCCATCAAGCGCGTCCAGAACATCTGGGTGTTCATCAGTTGGGCCACCTGGAGGGCGATGAACACCGCCAGCACGTAGACGAACATCGCTGACAGCAGCGCCAACAGCCCGACCGTCGAGAACCCGAAATTCCGCATCGTTCTGTCGAAAACGGTCCCCTCGACGGCCTCGTCGACCTCGAGTCTCAACAGGAGGGTCCGCGTTCCCCGCCAGACGAGATACCCTGCGACCGCGCCGACTAATAGGACGATGATCGCGACTGTCACCGCCGTCTCCTCAGAGAACAGTGTCCGGAGCAATTCTGCGATGTCGGCCATCAGTACTCCTCCGGATCGAGTTCGAGGATCAACTCACCGCCCTTGAATGCCCGGACCAGTCCGTCACTCTCCGAGAGGACGATCGCCGTCGCATTGGTATCCCGCGTGACCGCCCCGGCCGCCATATGACGGGCACCCAGCCCCTTCGGGATGTCCACTCCCTCGGCCGAGGGTTCGAGGTATCGGTAAGCCGAGACGATCTTTCCCGCATCACTAATGACGAACGCACCGTCCAGTCGCGAGAACTCCTTGAGCATCACGTTCACGATGGGATCGCCCACGTGGACGTGACTCTTCTCGAAGGGGTTGTAGGACAATGGGCGGGACTTGTTCATGACTTTCCCGGCGTCGCCGACGACGAACAGTGCGCCGACGGGCTTGCCCTTCTGGCCCTTCTTACCGAGTTCGACCGCGACCTCCACGACATCCCGGATCACACCCGGCTCCGCACGGGAATTGACGAACAGATCGTAGACGCCCGACTCCGTGAACTCGCCGGCTCGAATCCGCACGGCCGTGTCCATATCGTCGCCATAGGTCGCCGCCAGACAGAGCAACTGGTCGTTCTCCGTGACGTATTCCTGTTCGAGCGCACCTTCGATGCCGAACCGAATCCGGTCGGACAGTGCCGAGAACTCCACTGGCAACTCGACGAACCGCTCGGCCGCCCGTTCGTCCTCGTCGCTGACGACGATCACCAGTTGATCATCGAGCAACCGCTCGTAGAGATCCGCCCCGGGACTGAAGAGGACGACTGCGTCCAAATCGGCGGAAAGGGAACCCAGCACTTCGTCGATATCAGTCATTATCGTAT
>NZ_SPQG01000001.1:242436-246630 GCF_004944975.1 Halorhabdus amylolytica | reverse complement strand
CCCTCCCTTCGGTCGGGTCCGGCGAACCGCCTCGTGCCTTCGGTACTCGGCGGACGCTACTCCCCAACAACCTCTTCCACAATCTCGATCTCTTCGTCGGTCAACCCGTACAACTCGTAGACGATTTCGTCGATCAGCGCATCGGTGCGGTCGATCTTTGCCTCCAGTTCCTCGGCGTGTTCCTTCGTCTCGACGTAGCTCTCCAGACCCCCGGGACGTCCTCGATGCGGGCAGCGACAACTTCCGCAGGCCATCGACCGTCCGACTCGGGATAGTCGCTTGGCACCACCTTAAATAGGAGTCGCTGTGGAGACGTCGGTAATGGACCGTGACGAGATTACCGAGTACGTAAATCGGTGTCAGCAACTCATCGAGTCCTCTCCACAGATGGACGAGGAGAACACGAAGGTCAAACTGGTCCAGCCGTTTCTGGAACTGCTCGGGTGGGATCTCTACTCGACGGAAGTCGCCCTCGAATACACGATCCCGATGGCGTCGGGAAGCACGCACGTCGACTATGCGCTTCTCGTTGGGGATTCACCGGTGGTGTTCGTCGAGGCCAAGCCAGTCCGATCGACGCTCACCGACGACGAGATTCAGCAGTTGCGGAAAGTCAAGGAGAAAGCCCCGCCCTTCAGGGCGGGGATGAATCCGACAGACGACGACACAAACCACGACGATAGCACGGCGGGATATTCCACGCTGCGTAATCCACACCTTCAAGTAGGTCTACCTACATAGGTTACGTATGGCGAAACAGGTCGTCACCCGCACCTACACTGCTTCCATCAGGAACCAGTCACGGGTGTCTGACGACCTTGATTCGCTCGGGTTCGCCGCCTCGAAACTCTGGAACGTCGGACGGTGGGTCTGTGACAGAGTATGGTCTGAGATAGGCCACATCCCCGGCCACAACGAACTCACCGCGTACCTCAAGAGCCACGAACGCTACGATGACCTGCATTCTCAGTCAAGTCAGCGAGTCCTCCAAGAACTCGCTGAGGCGTTCAACGGCTGGTACGGTAAACGGCGCAACGGAGACACGACCGCGAATCCGCCCGGCTACCGCAAACACGGCGACGAACATCCGCGAAGCACAGTCACGTTCAAAGCCGCCGGCTTCAAACTCGACACCAAATACGACCGCGTCCGACTCTCAAAAGGGTCGAACCTCAAGGACTACTGGTCGGACTTCATCCTCTGCGAGTACCAGACTCGTCCCGACATTTACCTCTCCACCGTGGAGAACGTTCAACAAGTCAGAGCCGTCTGGACTGGTGACGAGTGGGAGCTGCACTTCGTCTGCAAAGTCGAGATCGAAGTGAGCGAATCGCCCGGTGAAAAGACAGTCGGCATCGACCTCGGCATCAACAACTTTGCCGCGCTCGCCTACGAAGACGGACACGCCGAGCTGTACCCGTTCAACTGTCTGAAGCAGGACGACTACTACTTCAGCAAGCGGATTGCCCGGTGTGACGACTCGAACTCCGAGCAGGCCACGCGGCTGAACCAGAAGAAGTCTCGACGACGCACCCACTACTTCCACACGCTCTCGAAACACATCGTTCAGCGATGTGTCGAGAAGGGAGTTGGAACCATCGTGGTTGGCGACCTTTCCGGCATCCGCGAGGATGAGGAGAACGACGAGGTAAAGGACTGGGGCAAACACGGCAACCTCGACCTGCACTCGTGGGCGTTCGACCGCTTCACCGACCTGCTCGAATACAAAGCCGAGATGGAAGGCATCTCCGTTGAGACGGTATCCGAGCGGGATACGTCGAAGTCGTGTTCGTGTTGTGGTCGCACACGTGACGCGAACCGTGTTGAACGCGGATTGTACGTGTGCGACGACTGCGGGACGGTAGCGAACGCTGATGTGAACGGGGCCGAGAACATTCGACAGAAAGTATCTCCGAGTTCACCGAATCTCTCGGTGAATAGGAGTAACGGCTGGTTGGCACAGCCATCGACGTTCCTGTTTGACAAGGAAACTGGCGCATTCGCGCCTCAAGAACAGGTCACGTCGTAAACCACAATATCCCAACGCGGGAATCCTCGCCCTTCAGGGCGGAGAGGATGTCAAATGCGCCAGGAACTCGACGTGGACTGGGGAGTTCTGACCAACGGGAAATCTTTCGAAGTTCTGACCAAGAACCGTGCTGGCAACGGGGGCGAGGAGGTCTCCGTCGTCCAGTTCGATCTGGACGATCTGGCCGAGAACCCGGACGTGCTGGAACTGCTCACTAAGGAGTCGATCCGCTCCGGGAAGTCCGACGAGATTGCGGCACAGGTCGCGGAAACGAATCAGGCAATTCGGTATCTGCGGAATAACGAGGACAGCGTCACCGAAGCTGTCGCTAAAGCTGTTGAGAACGAGGTCGGCGAACTCGCAATAGACCTGGAAGCACAGTCTCGGGAGTTCGTGCAGAATCTTGGCTCGGTACTCGAAGAACAGCGTCATTTCGTGAGTGAGGAACACTCCTCTCAGTCCGCACAGTCAGAGAAATCGGAGCAGTCGGAGATCGGTTCTACAGACGGACCCGACAACCCGGACGATCTTGAACCGATAGAAGATCGGGTGGCGGGGACGATTTCCCGGGCCGATATCGACGGAGACCCGGACGCGAAAGTGGCCGTCTTTCCGACGCGTGAATCTGGTCTCCCGTTTCTCAAGGAAAACGAAGCATGGGGATTCGTCCGGGTTGGGTCGGAGTTCGACTACGTGGCAATGTACGTCACTGGCGACGTGCGCGAAGTGCGGTACTTCGCAAGGGTTGACGAGGTAGTTGCTCCCGACGAAGCCGATCTCATGCGCGAACCGCTAAACTACAAAGACCGGGCCAAGATCGCCGAGGACAAGAAGGTCGTGACGTTCGAAACGGGGTCGTTGTACGAACTCGAAGACCCGATTCCATACGAGTCGAAGTATCCGCAGGGACTGCGATACACGAGGCTCGGGGAGTTACGCAACGCGGAAACTACCGACGATATGTTGTGATAATTTCTTCAAAGTCCAAAACTCGTCTTGTTCATACTTCTGGATGGGTTCTGAGGCGTTCGTTCCGTTCAACCGTCAGTCTTGATCGCGGCTACCAGCCTCGAGATCTCCAGCAGGCTCAGAACGATTTTGATCGAACGAGTTCATTCGTCGTCATCGTCGGAACGCTGACGACCTTTGGCGACACGCTCTCCACCGTGGAGCAAGCTCTCCCGTGCTCGTTCCCGGTCGGATTGGTTGCTTTCTTCCTTTGAGCTCATGGGTGTTGATACTTCCTTGAGTCGTATAGTCTTTGGGTCATTGCCATTCTTGGAGATCACGAATTGCGCGCACAGTCTGTGGAACCACTCCTGAGACTATAACCATCCCACCGATCAACAAGAACGAAAATCCGAGCAGCCAAACCGGTACTGAGCCGATAATTCCCTTGTAGATCCCCAGTACGAGTGAGATGATTGCACAAACAATCAAAACAATGGTCAGCTGGATGAGTGGGATGTTTCGAACGTTAATACTCCGGTTGAAATTAATGCGCATAATATAGTTTTGACGAGCAATTCTTCCATCTCCTTTCGCGAGAAGTCAGCTTTGAGTAGTTCGGTGAGATTTTCGGAACTGATGCCCACGTCGAGCTCCGAGGCGGTATACGTCAATGCTGCAAAGGTGGTCGAGAGGATCAGCGAACCAACACCGAACCCGGTGTAGACATTTACAAATGGATCAATGCCGCTAAACCCTGCCGAATCGGAGCCCAGCTGCGTTCCGATAGAGAGTACTGAAACGAGAATTCCGATCAGCGCGATATTGAGGCGGAGAATCCGACTGGCCTTCGTGTCGATGTCGTCCAGCGTGTCTCGCTGTGCATCGACCGTTTCCCGTGCTTCTTCCCGCAACTCAAAGAGATTCTTATCGTTGCCGGCGTAGTCGGTTTCTCGGAGTTCTTGACGTAGGTCGGAGGGAGCACGGCTCGACATTAGGACTCACTCCCGGAGATTGTCGTTCACTGTTCTATTCCCCTTTGTCAATTGATCCTATATATTCAGAACACTTTAAGATATTCTTCCGCGAATTCGTTCTCTGCTATCTCCTTTTTGTTCGTCAGGCTTGCTCGTCCTACAAATCACCAGCGCCGAATCTTCTTTTCTCCGGCACCCCGCAGATACTACCCCCCAACAGCCTCTTCTACAACCTCAATC
>NZ_SPQG01000001.1:217848-242426 GCF_004944975.1 Halorhabdus amylolytica | reverse complement strand
AAAAAGCTGGACCAAAAATACCCGCTCGCTCGGGCGCGCCCTGTCGGGTCGCGCCCTCACTCGCGGTGAACCGCCTCGCTACGCTCGGCGGATGCTACTCTGCCATTGCCTCTTCCACGATCTCGATTTCTTCGTCGGTCAACCCGTACAACTCGTACACAACCACCTTTTTCTTCGTCGGGTTCGCTCGCTTCGCTCGCGAACCACTCCTCGAAAATCTGGACCAAAAGATCCGGACCCTCCCTTCGGTCGGGTCCGGCGAACCGCCTCGTGCCTTCGGTACTCGGCGGATGCTACTCCCCGACCGCCTCTTCCACGATCTCGATCTCTTCGTCGGTCAATCCATAGAGTTCGTAGACAATTTCGTCGATCAACTCGTCGGTGCGCTCGATCTTCGCATCCAGTTCCTCGGCGCGTGCCTTCGTTTCGACGTAGCTTTCCAGTCCCTCACGCACCTCCGCGACGGCGGGCAGCGTCAGCTTTGGCAGGCGATCGACCAGCGAGTTCGTCTTCGTGGCGGTCTCGCGGAAGTCCGCGAATCCACCGGCCTCCTCGACGGCGACGGGCACGAAGTGCTCGATCAGGTCCGCCTCCGCTTCGGTGAGGTCCGAAATCCGCAACGCCGGTTATCAATCCGTATCCGGGTGAGCCTCGGTTCAATCATCGAGCAATCTAGTGACGATCTTCGGAAGTTGCGACTCAAGCTCCGACGCCTGGAGTATTTTGATGAGACGCTGTTTCTCGATCGTGGCAGTCGCTTCAGAATCAATATCTCTGGTTACCAACACACCGTTCCATCCGTCTCCAAATATCCGTGTATCGTCGTGTACCAATTCACCGTCATCCCGAAGGAAGGCTAGGTACCCCAGTGTCTCCTTGATCCCCTGTTCGACCGTTTCCTGACGCTTGGAATATTTGACCTCTGTTATGAGATAGTCTCTCGTCCCGCCCGACTCGATCTCAAGGACGATGACGTCCGGTCTCCCAGTGTGACGACGTGACTCGTTGTCGAGAAAGTATTCGTCACTAATTCGCCCGGTCTCGTACTGAATACGCTCGGTACGGGACAACGAATGTGGATCCTCATCCCAGATATCGGAGACGAACTCAAGATCCTGTGCGCGGGCAGCGCTATCGTGGTAGACGACGATCGACTGGTCGTCCGCTTCGAGACGAGCTACCTGTTGTGAACCAGTTTCGATCGTCTGCAGCTCGAAGCGGTCGTCAGTCAGTCCTTCGATGACGCTGATATAGCGAAACAGGACGAACAGCTCGAATAGCGTCTCATCGTCATCAGGCGCAATTGCTGTCGAATCGAGTAGTTCCGTAATCGCGTCGGCTTCACCAGCCAGCGTTTGCCGATATCGTGTAAGTAGTCTTGCGGCTTCCCTATACACCTCTTGTCGGGAGTCTTCGGCACGCTGGAGCATCCGATCGGTCGGTTCGTACGCTTCTGGACACCGAATACGGGTGAGGTGGACGTTGCGCTGAAGGGCCTCTCGCAATGTTTCGACAAGATCGGACTCGCCCTTCCATCGATCGTTGATCCACTCGTACTCACGTTCGAGATACTGATCACACTCCTCAAGTGTTTCGTGGATGATGGCCAATAACCGCTTCAGGACGAGATTCTCGTCGATGTCGTAGTTCTCAGTGCGATTTTCGCAGACGAAAACCGATCCGTCTCGCGGATTTCGGCTGTACCGCTGGCGGTACGTCGCCGACCAGTTGATCTTCCCGTCGATCGATCCTCGATTGACTCTTGCGACGTTTTCTGTCTGCGTTTTCACGCGACGGAGACGTGTCGGAAGATCCGCAACGAAATCCACGACATCCGATCGGAGAACGAAATGCAATCGAACAAGCATCTCGTAGTCGTGAAACCGCTCATTGAGTTCCGATGGCACGATCTCCTGCACGATATGTTGCTCGGGGAACGTCCCGTGCATCACGTACGCCAGGATGTCCTGACTCAACTGATTGAGTAGTTCGTCCCTATTCATCGAAACGTATCTGGAGGAGGTCCCCGCCGACCGACCGTAACCGGCCCTCGTGCAATTGATCGAGAGAGGCCAAGCTATCGACGATCTGTTCACGACGACGCACGCCTTCGAGTTGCGGGAAGACGTAACTCATCACAGCCTCAGTCAGCACATCTTTTCTGTGCTGCTTCGAATCGGAAGCGTGGGCGAGGATGTCTCGAACGAGAGCGGGACCGATCCGCCGTTCGTCTACCCCCGCGTTCAGAACGTGCCAGATCTCGCCGACATCCTGGAGAAGCGTGTCGTCCGCATCGATGTTCCAGACGTTCGCATACTCTTCGACGAGACGTCCTTGGGCCTCCTTCTCGTCAGGAATTTCGGGGGCGTCGATGTAGATGAATGCGAATCGACGCATGAAGGCGTAGGACATCTCGTACAGCGAGGCTTTATCGTAGCTGTTCATCGTCGCGAAAATCCGCCACGACGAGGGCACGACGTATTCGTGCGGTTCAAGAGACTCGTCTGATCCAGTGGCTGGTCGGACCGTGATTTCCTCGTCGTCACGAGTGAACGGGAGTTCGATACCCTGTCCGGACAGGAGTGTGAACAACTGGCCGAAGGACTTGTCGATGTCCGAGCGGTTGATCTCGTCGATGATCAGCAAGTCGTTGCGTTGTTGTCCACGCTCCTTGAAACAGCCTAAGACCTGTCCGGCCTGAAACTCCAGATCGTCACCAGTCCCCTCACCGGGCATATAGCCGCCGACCGTTTCGAACGTCGACCAATCCGCCGTCGCTGTTGTCATCTCGAACCCGGTGAAGACGTCGTTGTGAGACGAAACAATATAATCGCTGACTCGTCGAGCGATCTCGGTCTTCCCGGTCCCCGGTGGTCCGGTGAAAATGATGTGTTTCCCGGCGTTGAACGCGTCGTTGATCTTCTCCACGAGGGCCTCTTTTCCAGTTCCGTGGTTGTCCGGGAAATGAAGCCCGTCGAGCGCTTTGGTGGGCACCGACGCTTCGGGTTCTCGAATGACATCGACAGACGAGGTCTTTGAGTCACCATACACGAAGGATTCCACTGAGCCGAATTTTCCTCTGATCCCACCGACTCCCATGTCGTTGAGCGGGGCGAACCCCATAGGATAATCGATGTCGTAACCAGCGAGGTCATGGACGAGCGAGGAATCGATTCCGAGTTCGACGGGTTCTCGAAGATAGATAATACACAGCCAGGGGCTATCATCCTCGAAATTCGGCCAGATATTCCTCCCCAGCGCTTCGTTCTCTTCCGTTTCGATGACTTCGGCCGCGTATTCGTACGTCCCATCGCGGTAGAAGATGAGGAAGTCACCCGGAGAGATGTCGGACCACGTTCCTTCGACCGATTCTTTCGTCCCCCAGACTCGAACCGGATCAGTATCGGGAATGTTCTCGGAGTAGTCCGCTATCGTCGTTCGGTCGACACCGGTGATCACCGTGTTCTGGAAGTTCTCCTGTGCGGCAGTATTGCCGATCGGGGCACGGAAAATATCTGGCCCGTCGTAGGTCATGCTGTCGGGGTATCTCGGCGGGATATGAAATAAGTGCGGGTCCGATCGTTTATCCCGGAAGACGGGACCACGACTGTTCGATGCGGTTCCGTAAACACGACGATGCGCTCTGTCGCCGGTGTCGAAGGAAGTCCGTTTGGTACGGGTTGAAGGAAGAAGCGACCGGCTGGAAAGTCCTCTGCGTCTGTGGAAGAGAGGAGCAATGTGGCCACGAATGGAAAGCCGGATGGATTCCGATGGATCGAGTCGATTCGAAAGACGAGGCGTATCAACGAGGAGAATGGATTTTTGATTGATATCCGATCACCGTTCTAGGCAATTCCCGATTTGAGTCTCCCCGTGTTTGACCACAGTCTCGATATCTATCTCTCGGGAGAAACATCCAGGTGGTTTGGATTCCGAACGGATCGACGAGAGAGGTCAAGCAAGCCTCGACGGCAGATCGAACGGGTCGGGTTCGCAGATCCGTGTTCGAGCCGGACTCGGAGCCAGAACCACGTCACATCTTGAACTCGTGGGATCGTATCGCCCGGCCCATCCAAACGGAAACAGCATTGAACCACCCGCTTGTAGGTGGCGTCGATGTACGGACCACCGAATATACCCATCGACACGACGCCAGATCGGTCATGAACGCGAATGATCGGGCGATCACCGGGTACGCGATGCTCGGCCACGGCATGGTCCACACGTACGAGCTGGCCGTCCCGATCCTGGTGACCGTCTGGCTGGTCGAGTTCACCGTGACGCCTGCCATCCTCGGCCTCGCGGTGGCCGTGGGGTACGGACTGTTCGGTGTCGGTGCGCTCCCGGGCGGCGTGCTCGTCGACAGGTTTGGCTCCCGGGAGCTTATCGCCGCCTGTCTGGTCGGGATGGGCCTGTCGTTCGGTCTCCTGGCGCTGGCCCCAGGGGTCCTCGGAATCGTGCTGGCGCTGGCCACCTGGGGCGTCGCTGCCAGCGTCTACCACCCGGCAGGATTATCACTCATCAGCAACGGCGTCCAGCGCCGGGGCCTGGCCTTCGCTTACCACGGTATGGCCGGCAACGCCGGCATCGCCGCCGGCCCCTTCCTGACCGCTCTCTTGCTCGTCGTGGTCGACTGGCGCACCGCTGTCGTCGTGCTTGCCCTCCCCGGCGTCCTCGCCGGGCTGGTCGGCCTGCGCGTCGACTTCGACGAACACGCCGCGGTCGACACGGCAACGGACGGCGGCGAGGTGCCGACGACCGAGATCGACTCGATCGGAGAGTTCGTCGCTGCCTCGCGCGGCGTGTTCACGCTCGGGTTCGTCGTCGTGCTGGGGATCGTCATGTTCAACGGCCTGTACTACCGTGGCGTCCTGACGTTCCTGCCCGAACTACTGAGCGAGTTTCTGGCGCCGTTCGTTGCCAGTGACGGCGAATTCCCTCTCCTGTCGGCTGGACCGGCGACTCGGGAGTTCGAACTCTCGCGGTACCTGTTCACCGGCCTGCTGACAGTCGGCGTCGTCGGTCAGTACCTCGCCGGACGGCTCACTGACGTCGTCCAGCCGGAGCGCGGTCTCGCGGTGGGCGTCGCGGCGCTTTCGATCATCGGGGTGGTTTTCGTCCCCGCCTCGGGGAACGTCTGGACGCTGCTGGCAGTCAGTGCCACGCTCGGGTTCGTGCTCTTCGGCATCCAGCCGTTCACCCAGGCCACGATCGCGAAGTACTCCCCGCCCGACAGGCGCGGCCTCTCGTTTGGATACACCTACCTGGCAATCTTCGGCGTCGGCGCTTTCGGGGCGTCGATCATCGGCACAGTGCTGACCCACTGGCCGACCGAGATTGCGTTCCTCGTCCTGGCAGGATTCGCCGTCGGCGCCCTCGCGCTGGCTCTCGTACTGATCGGCAGCGACTCGTAAGCGACGCCGTCGAGCCGATGACATCCGCCACGATTCCCGTCGGACTCGCTGTGGACCCTCTCCGTCGGGTCCGGATCTTCATGGCGCGCTCCTCACTCTCGAATTGTTCGCCGCAAAATGCGCGGGACCGGATTTGAACCGGACCGAGAAATGCTCTCTCACTACGTTCGCTGCGCGTTCCTCGTAGGGTTCAAATCCGCTTCTGCTCCCTCGTCGCTTCGCTCCTCAGTGCGCGGGACCGGATTTGAACCACGCGAAGACGTGCTCGCTTCGCTGCGCGCGACTTCTCTACTTCAAATCCGCATTCTGCATTTGCGGCTCACGGATTGTTCGCCGCAAAATGCGCGGGACCGGATTTGAACCACGCCCGAGAACCTGCGCCTTTGGCGCAGAACCTCGGTCTACCACAAATCCGCTCCTGCTCTTCGCTCACTTCGTTCGCTCATGCGCGGGACCGGATTTGAACCGGCGGACCCCTACGGGATAGCGTCCTAAGCGCTACGCCTTTTCCTGGCTTGGCTACCCGCGCGCATCCGGCGCTATCCGGTAGGGCATCAAGAAGCTATCGCTTCATCCCGCCCTCAGGAAATATAGAGCGGTTTCTCGTTCGGTGCCATCTCCGGTTCCTGTCCCATGCCCCCACACGTCCGACAAACGTCGTCACCTCGCCGACCGGTCCCTCCGCAATCCGGGCACGTCGATCGATCACTGACCATATCATGTGTATGTTTGTCATTCACACGCAAAAATCTTACTCCTCGAACAGTTCTTACAGAGTGAACGGAACCGAGTCATCCGTACAGCTCGATTGACTGCAGGGTAGGATCACTTCCCGATGGGATTATGTTCTGACGCCACACAGTGGGGATCATGTACCGTGCTCGCGATCAGGTCGCAAACGAGGAGTACGTCGAGACTATCGACCGCGTCTGCGATGCTCTCGACCTCTCCGAACGGGCGCATTCGCGGGCCACGGACGTCTTTCTCTCGAACGTTCCCGACGATGACCGGTCGAAACGCGCCGTTCTTGCAGCGAGCGTCTACGTCGGTGCGCTGGTCGCCGGCGATCGACGGTCCCAGTCCGCGGTCGCCGAGGCCACAGACGTCTCGCGACTCACCGTCCAGCAACGATGGAAGGACCTCTTAGAAGAAACGGGTTTCGACGCACCGGAGTGGTGATCACGCCACGGGATCGCGACCGTCGCGTTCGGGCGTCAGGTTGCCGTGTTCGTCGATCTCGCCGGCGACGACCCGCGTCGAGGAGATCGGATCGCCGTCCTCGGCCGTGACGTGCTCGACGACCTCGATATCTAGGGGTTCACGACCTTGATCTTCGCGGATCTCGTTGACGTGTTTGCCACCGGTTTCGGTCTCGGGAGAGACGACGAGCACGTCGAACTGTTCCTCGGTGGCGATGCCCGTCGGCTCCTCGAGTTCCCGGATCTCGAACTCGCGATCGTATTCGTCCGCGAACGACGCCAGTTCGTCCCTCAGATCGGCCAATCGTTCCTCGTAAGGGCGGACGAACCGTCCTTCCTGTCGGGTCGAGGGTGCCAGTTCGTCGTTCGTCAATCCGACCGTCACGTCGCCGAGTTCGAACGCCCGCTCGAAAAGTGCGCGGTGGCCGTCATGGATCGGATCGAACGTCCCGCCCAGCGCGACTTTCATGTCCCATCCCTCGACGGCGTGCGGTTTAGTGCCTTCGGAACGCTCACCGGCCGGTCTCTGCCCCCGTCTCGGCGGCGTCCTCGACGGAGATCGTGATCGGCTCTTCAGTCGCCTCCTCGCTCTCGGTGAGGTGGGCGTCCAGATTGACGACCGTGTTCAACTGGTCCTGGACATCACCGACGACCTCGCCGACCAGCTCGCTGGGGGCGATCGCACTGTACTCGTAGGGATTGTTCCCGGCCCCGTCGTGCTCGCGTTTGGCCCGCGTGACGATCTCCTCGTCGTGTAACTCCGCCAGTGCCTCCCTGACGGTGCTGGGATACAACCCCGTCCCGTCGGCGATCTCCTCGCTCGTGCTATCGGGCTCGGCCCGCAGGTAAATGTAGATCCGTGCCCGCGTCTCCGTGTCCAGAATCCAGGCCAGCAGGTCGATCAGCCGTTCGTCGAATTCCGCGACCGCTCGGTCGGCCCGCTCCTGGAGACGATCGCGAACGTCCTCGCCAGTGTCGTCCGGTCCGTCCAGGCCGTCTTCGTCCCCCTTCATGTTGTTTCTACGAGGACGGAAGGACGCCCCGATTGAAAAACCCTCGGCTACCGGGGGTCCGAAACGAGCACCGATTCACAGACCGCGTCGATTCCCTCCTCACGTTTCAGCCGCCGCTGTCGTTCAGCCCCGCTCTCGGAACCGTAGAAATCCTCGATCCGTTCGAGTCCGAGTCGATCGGCGTCGCGTTCGACGACGGTCCCGAGGTCGACCGTCCCGTCGCCGTCCCGGGTGACGAACGATGCCTCCCGGCCGTACCGTATGGCACGCCACTTGTTCTCCTCCAGCAGTTCGCGCCGGAGGTCGGTCCCGGATTCGCCGTCCTCGTGGCGAACGACCAGATCGAGAACGAGTTTTCGGATGTATTCCACTAGCGCGAGGACGCGATCGATCTCCGCCTGGGCGTCCGGGATCCGCACCTCCAGCGTGCCGTATCCGGTGTGTGGACGGACGTCGAACCAGAGTTCCCCACGGTCGTCGACCGAGCCGGTCTCGATCATGCGTCGCTCGTAGTGCCGGAAGTCAGCGAAGGAGTCGAATGCGGTCGGCATACCCGTGTTGGGAAGCCCTTCGAATATCTTCGCCCGGGCGGACTGCAGGCCGGTGTCGAAGCCGTTCCAGAACGGGGAGTTGGCCGACAGCGCGAGCAGGACGGGCAGATGCCACCGGATCTCGTTTGCCACCCAGACGGCCGTTTCGGCGTCATCGACACCGACGTGGACGTGCAGCCCGGCGGTCGTGTTCCGGTGCTGTGGATACTGGATCCGATCGAGCTGAGACTGATAGCGGGGCTTCTCCGCGTGTTCGAGTTCCCGCCACCTGGCCGCCGGATGAAGCCCAGCCGACGCGATGTCGAAGCCGTGCTCGTGGGCATGATCGAGCAGTGCGCCCCTGACGGCCGCGAGTGTCTCCGCGGCATCCCCAGGGTCGGTGATCGTCGGCGTCTGGGTCTCGACGACGAACTTGAAGAGTTCGTGATCCAGACGGTCTTCGAGGATCGCCGGGGGTTCCGTGCCGTAGACGAGCGTGTCGGTGCCCGAGACCGGGCGGCCGTGCTCGTTCACGATGAAGTGCTCCTCCTCGATACCCAGCGTTCCCAGCGTGTCGAAGTGCTCCTCCGGGACCCTCGCCATCGCCGCGCCGTTGGATTGGGGCGGGCTAAAGGGTTCTGTTCGACGGAACTCAGCGTGGCTCCGCACACAGCGCCAGATGGTCGTCGTGATACGGCTCCAGGCGTTCCCGGTTGCGGATCTCGTAGCCGGTCTCCAGCGAATCGAGGACGTCATCGAAGACGGCCTCCGGCGAACGCGTCACGTCCTCGCTCCGGGCTTTGATCGCCATGAGCAACCGACCGTCGTCGTTCAGGAACCGCCGGTTGTCCAGCGCGACGGCCGCCTGTCCGCGAGTCGCGACGTCCTGAACGATCACATCGACCGGCTCGACGACGTGGGCGTAGGTTTCGGGGGCGCGAGCGTCCTTCAACAGGGGGAACAACCGCTCGCGCTCGCGGGCCACGTCCAGCAGGTCCCGGGTCGGCCGGGCGGCGAACTCCACGGCGTAGGTCGGCCCCGCGAAGTCCGCGACGTGACTGACCGTCGTCCCGCTGGCCGCGCCGAGGTACAGCACCGTCTCGTCGCCCGTCAGCCCCGTTTCGACGCCCTTCTCTAGCATCGCGCCGAGCTTCGAACGCTCGGGATCCCACCGTCGCCAGCCGTCGACGACCGGTTCCCCATAGACTGGCGGTCCGCGCGTCGCCAGCGCCACCTCGCCGTCGAAGGATCGCCGCTGGACACCGTCGGGCAGGCTCATTGCTCACCTCGCGAGCGGATGGTCGCGATGCGTTCGTCGAGTTCGGCGTCGAGTTCCGGGCGTCGATCCCCGCTGTAGTGGTCGATCCGGGCCGCGATCGTGAGTTTCCCGGCCAGTGCCCGAGCTGCCGAGCCGCGTTCGTCCGGGTCGGTCCCGCTGACGTACTCGTGGGTGTAGATGACGCCGTGTTTGGGCGAGGGGGCCGACCCCTGGAGGTGGGCGAACAGCGCATCCTCCGCGCCGAGCACCTGGACCGTCCCGCTTGGTTTCTTCGCCAGCGATTCGAGGCCACCGGCCAGCGAGATTAGCCGCGCCGCCAGCACCGGGCCGGCGAGTGCAGAAAGGTTCGGCGCGATGTCGGGCGCTGTCGACTCGACGTGTCGGCGCAGCACCGCGGCTTCGTCGGCCAGATCGGCGACGCGACGGGCGAGTCCGATCAGCGGTCTCTCGGTGGTATCAGCCGGTTCGCGCGTCGCGAGTTCACGAGCGTACTCGATGCCGGTCCCGGCCTCGGAAAAGCGAGTTCCGGCCCACTCGGCGACGCGCTCGGCGAGTTCGTTCGCCGTCCGCTCGCAATCGTCCATCGACCGCACGGCGTGGATCAACTGCTGATCGTCCGCCTGCTCGCGTTCGGTGACTCCTGCGTCGGCGGCTTCGATCGTTGCCTCCTTGAGTGTCTCGTAGTAGGCGGACTCGTCGTCGGCGAATCCGGTCTCGACCGCCTCGGCGGGCCAGTTACGGGGCCGTTCGGCGGACCCCTCACGGATCGCTGCCGCGGCCGCCGCCACGTCACCCGGTTCGACGCCTTCGAACCACCCCGTATTCCCGGGGGTGCCGTCTGTCATGCCTCCCGATAGATCCTCCCCTCCTAAATGCGTTCTCGATACTCCGGCGCCTGCTACGCCCGTCAATCTGTGAAGGTCATCCAAACCCTTCGGACTCGATCCGGGCCGGCGGGACGCCGAGTCGTTCGACTGCGGCAACGAGACTGTAGACCATCGCGTTGATACCGCAGGCGTAGACGTCGACGTTCGCGGGATCGATCGCGGCTGACTCGTCCGTCTCGGGGTCGCCCCGGAGACGATCGTCCAACAGCGTACCCATCGGCGTCGAGACGGCCGACGCATCAACGTATTTGAGCAGTGCGTGCTGGACATAGTCGGTTTCTCCGTCCCAATCGCTCAGGTACGGCTCGCGGCTGAGACACGGTACGAAGTGGAAGTTCTCCCGCTCGCGGGCCACCCGCCGGAACTCGTTTCGGTAGGGCAGGTCGTCGGCCCACGCCGCGCCGAGGAACAGCCACACGTCGCGTTTTTCGCCGTCGCACTCGTCGCGGCCAGTCTCGAAGACGTAATCGATCATGCTCTTGAACGGGGCGACGCCGGTCCCCGTCGCGAGAAAGACCATATCCCGCGGCGAGGTGTCCTGCAGCACCAGGTCACCGTACGGGCCGCGGACCGTCACCTCGTCGTCGACGGCGAGATCGTCACAGATCCGCGGCGACAGGCGGCCACCCGGCACGCGCCGCACGCAGATCTCCATGTCGTCGCGGGTAGGCGATCCTGCGAGTGAGTACGCCCGTGATGTCCCGTCGTAGCGGAGGCCGACGTACTGCCCGGCGACGAAGTCCACGTCCCGTTCGGTCTCCAGTCGCACGCGGGCCAGCATCGGCTTCGGGCGGTCGTAGCGCTCGGCCAGCGTCGAGATCCGTCTGGCGACCGCAGGATGGCCGTCAGCGACGAGTCGCGATCGCAGGTTCGCCCAGTCGTCGGGACCGTCGACGGGGCCGTATCGCCCCGTGAGACCGTGATCGGCGAGCCAGCGACGGATCGCGTCCGTGACCGCCGGTCGCCGGTCCTGGTCCATTTTCGTGACCCGCGTGACGCGAGCGGATTCCGTGATCAGTGGGAGGTCGGCGATCGCGTCGTGCTGGGACGCGTACTTCCGGACCTGGGTTTCCATGTCGAGACGTCCGAACTGGCGGGGGAAAAGGACGGGGTCGACCGCTCAGTCCACGTGTACTTCCAGTGACCGCGTCCGGGGGCCGTCACACTCCACGAAGAGGATCGACTGCCAGGTCCCCATCGCCAACTCGCCGTCGCTGACCGGAACGGTCACGCTCGGCCCGACGAGCGTCGATCGCAAGTGCGCGTCGGCGTTGTCGTCGATCCTGTCGTGGGCCCATCCCTCGTCGGCGACCAGCTCGGACAGCCCCGTCTCGATGTCGCCGAGTAGCCGTGACTCACCCTCGTTGACAGTGACTGCTGCCGTGGTGTGCGGGACGAACACCGTCGCCGTCCCGTCGGCGTCGGTCGGCAGGGCCTCGGCGACCCGATCGGTCACGTCCAGGACCGAGAGTCGCTCGTCGGTGCTTACGGACAGTTCGGTACCCATACGCGTCACATCGGCCACGACGGCCAAAAGAATTGGTACCCAGACGAGAAGAATTGCCATCCCAGGGGCCCCTTCCGTGTAGCGGACTCACGCTGATCGTCGAGCGCAACCGCCGTGGCAGTACCTATAAACCGCTGACACTCGTCGATCCGGGTATGAAGCTCCGTACCGTAGCCAGCGTCACCCTGGGCGCGATCGGCGCGACGGCCCTGGGGAACCGCCTGCTCGCCCATCGGGCCGGCGATCTCGAACCGGCATTGCGTGGGAGCGACGACGTCTACCGCTGGCGTGGATTCGACGTGGCCTACACCGAGGCCGGCGATCCCGACGATCCCGACCTGCTTCTGGTCCACGGGATCTCTGCGGCGTCCTCTGGCCGGGAGTTCGCCGAGGTTTTCGAGGCCCTCTCGGCGGACTACCACGTCGTCGCCCCCGACCTCCCCGGGTTCGGCCGCTCCGATCGGCCGCCGCTCCTGTACTCGGCGTCGCTCTACGAAACGCTCATCGCGGACGCGATCACCGATCTCGTCGAGGAACCCACCGTCGTCGCCTCCTCATTGTCGGGGGCCTACGTG
Organism: Halorhabdus amylolytica; assembly: GCF_004944975.1. Taxonomy (GTDB): domain Archaea; phylum Halobacteriota; class Halobacteria; order Halobacteriales; family Haloarculaceae; genus Halorhabdus; species Halorhabdus amylolytica. The sequence continues at coordinate 230,022 of NZ_SPQG01000001.1, read as the reverse complement.
GCGGGCGCCGCCGGGGAGACTGACGTCGAATCGCTGGTGTTGCTCTGTCCGACCGACGAGACGATGGGCGATCCGCCCCGCGCGTGGCTCCGGGCACTCCTCCGGTCGCCGGTGGTCGGGTCCGGACTGTTCAATCTGATCGTCAGCGAATCCGGTCTGCAACACTTCCACCGCGATCACGGGTATGCCGACATCGGGAATCTGACCGACGAAACTCTCGAATACGAGTGGACGAGCGCCCATCAGCCCGGCGCCCGCTACGCGCCCGCGTCGTTCCTCGGCGGATTCCTCGACCCGGACGATGACCTCGAAAGGACGCTTGCCGATCTGGACGTTCCGGTGACGCTGATCTGGGGTCGGGAGGCCGACACCACGCCGGTCTCGACCGGGCGACAGCTGGCGGAGGCGGCCGACGCCCGCCTGGTCGTCTTCGACGACGCGAAGCTTCTCCCGCACGTCGAACATCCCGCGGCGTTCGTCGACGTCGTGATCGGGGAGTTCGAAGAAGGGGACGTGACGACCCTCGAGAGTGACTGATCCGGGTCGTTATCGGGAGCGATCCGAACCTACTCACATCCCCATGTCTTCTGCGCTCTCGGGAACCGGCAGTGTGGCGGAATCGACACCGAGCAGTTCGGCGGCGTGATCCAGCGCCATGTCGAACCCGTAGTACCGTTCGAGTTCGTCACCGTCCGGCGACGACCGGACCTTCAACATGGCATATCCATCCCGGTTCTGTGCGATCGCCGCACTCGATCCGTCGCGTTCGAAGGCCAGCATGCGTTCGTCGTCTGTCTCGTAGTACCGGGCCGTGATCCCCTCGTCGGTACGGGTCTGCTCGGTCATGGGAGGGCGTTACGGCGCGACCCTGTCGTAGTTGTCGGTCGCTACGGACGTGGTGGGAGCACTATTGAGTTGGCAATAGCTGCACGTTGGTAGGCTTCGCCAGGAGATGATTCGGACGTCACCGCTTCGATGTCTCCCGAATTGCAGGTGAAGCGAGGGGGTTGTCCTCGCGCCGAGTACCCGTCGATCGCTGGACCTGTCTCATCGGCCGGCCAGCCAGCCGCCGAGGCCGCCGAAGACGACTGGGAACACCACGCCCGTGATCCCGACGATGGCGACGGTCACGAGCGGGTCCGCGAGCGGTGAGGTCCCGACGACGAGGGCAAAGGCCGGCAGCGAAAGCAGCGACAACGGGAGGTACCCGGTGACGACGGTCGCGCCCAGGCGGAACCCGTCGGCGCCGGAGGACGTCTCCGCACCGACTGCGGTACGGAACCCGGCCCAGCACAACAACAGCATCGAGATGGGGGCGAACAACGCAAGGACGGCATCCCCGGCCGCGATAACGGGGATTACCGGCCAGAGATGGAACGCGTAATAGAAGACGATCGCCGACGCGAGAAAGCGGACCGGCCCGCCGCCGCCCGACGCGAACAGCCACCACAGCACGAGAGCGACGCCGACGCCAAGCAACCAGGCGACCGCCCCGGCCCTGGTTCCTTTCCGGACCCCGTCCCGGCCGCCGTTCGCAGAATCCATATTTTGGGTTCACCCCCACGTCCGGATAGCTATTGTGGAACGTTCTCCCGATGGCGTCGTCACGACTTGACGACTCCGCAGCCCTGTTGTATCGTGCATCGATCCTCACCGATATGGACTTCGAGTCGAAATTCGGCAAGTAGCGGGCGTTTTGGTCCGGGTGTTGGGTAGTATTTACCGGCAATAATGACTGGGTGAGGATCCAGGTATGTCCAAGAGTGTAACGACGCGCTTAACTTCCCCCTCTCCGAGACTGGACGTATGTCTAATTCGGTCAATCCATTCGAGAGCTTACAAGAGCAGATCGACGACGCGTCGGCGTATCTCGACGCGGGCGATGACGTTCTGGAGGGGTTGAAACAGCCCCAGCGCGTCCTGGAGATGAACCTCACCGTCGAGATGGACGACGGAACCTACGAGACGTTCCGGGCCTACCGGTCGCAGTTCAGCGACGCGCGCGGCCCCTACAAGGGCGGCATCCGGTATCACCCCGGCGTCAACCGCGACGAGGTCAAGGCGCTGTCGGGCTGGATGGTGTATAAGTGCGCGACGGTCGACATCCCGCTGGGCGGCGGCAAGGGCGGGATCGTCATCGATCCCAGCGAGTACTCCGAGAGCGAACTCGAACGCATCACGCGGGCCTTCGCGACAGAACTCCGGCCGCTGATCGGCGAGGATCGGGATGTCCCCGCGCCGGACGTCAACACCGGCCAGCGGGAGATGAACTGGATCAAAGACACCTACGAGACCTTAGAGAACACGACCGAACCCGGCGTCGTCACTGGTAAATCCCTCACCAGCGACGGCAGCGAGGGTCGCGTCGAAGCGACAGGGCGCTCCTCGATGCTGGTCGCCCGGGAGGCCTTCGAGTACCTCGGCCGGGACATCAGCGAGGCGACCGTCGCCGTGCAGGGCTATGGCAACGCCGGATGGATCACTGCAGACCTCCTCGAGGATCTGGGCGCGTCGGTCGTCGCTGTCTCGGACTCCTCGGGCGCGATCCGAACTGACGGCGAGTTCGACCCGCGTGCCGTCAAGGACCACAAGCGTGAGACCGGGAGCGTCGTCGGTTACGGCGGCGCCGACGAGGAACTCACTAACGAGGAACTGCTGACCCTCGACGTGGACATCCTCGTCCCGGCAGCCCTGGAGAACGCGATCGACGAGGACCTCGCGACAGAGGTTTCGGCGGACGTGATCGTCGAGGCCGCGAACGGACCGTTGACCCCGAAAGCAGACGACGTGCTCGCCGACGAGGACGTCCTGGTCGTCCCGGACATCCTCGCCAACGCCGGCGGCGTCACCGTCTCCTATTTCGAGTGGGTTCAGAACCGCACCCGCGAGTACTGGAGCGAGGAACGCGTCAACGAGAAGCTGGAGGACGTCATCGTCAGTGCGTTCGACGACCTCGTGACGGCTTACGAGGACGAGGATCTCGAAACGCTTCGGGTCGCCGCCTACGTCGTCGCGCTCCGGCGCGTCCTCGCAGCCAGCGAGGAAGGCGGCACCTGGCCCTGAATCGCTATTCGTTCGGCCGGTTTAACGGGCTTCGCGTTTTTCTGTTCGGATCTTTGTCGTGGCTACTACGGCGAACGCGCACTCTCCCGTCCTAGGTCTCTGAGCGATGGGATCACCGCTCGTATGCCGTTTCTTTCGCATCACGCTCGAACGGATCGACATCAAAACACGCGTCATCAAGCCAAAAGTGGTAATCTAATCTGATTGTAATCTCAGACATAATTTTCCAGATATGATAATTATAGTAATGAAATTCAGATAGAAGCTCATATTAATTGGGTGCGTATTTCGGAAAATATGTCCGCAAGTGGAGGGGGCCGGAAGCTGTTCGCACTCGTCGCATCGATTTTAATTGTCGTCTCGGTACTGCCCGCGGGGGTTGTCGGTACCGATACGGTCACAAAGCAGGCAGGGAACGCACCATCGGATGGAGAGAAGTCGCTTGAAGAACCTATCGATGGACCGCCAGCCGTGTTGAAGGCCCAGGCGATCGAACGCATCAAGAATCTCTCAGCAAAATCGAACCAGTTAGATTCGGCGAAAGACCGCGCTCACTCGCGGGTCAACGGGACATTTACGTATTACGAGGGTTCGACACGGGTCAACGACCAGCACGCGTTTATCGATGATGCCGTGGGACTGCGAGCGTTGACTGCCTTCGACGGGACTGACCAGGCGGAGCGACTCGAGCAGATTGTCGAATTGGTTGCGCGAGCGGACAACCGCTCTGCTCGACAGGTGATCCGCGACGCCGAGTATGTTTTCGACGACAATGAAGAGAGTCTTGGCCCAGGCACCTATCATAGCGCCAAGGCCCACATCGAGAATGCCCGGCGCCAACTCGCCCGGGCCGAGCGGATTCGCGATCGTGCTGCCGACAAGTCGGGGACGCAGTCTATTCGCACGACAGCGCGGGCAGTTCGGACGTATGGCGTGGCACTCAATCAGGCACAGACTGCCTTGCGGCTAATCGATCGCGAGGTCAGCCCGAAGGTGAGGCTGACGCGACAGACAGATCCGATCCACAATGGAAGCGAGACAGTTCAGTACACGCTTGTCGGCAACGTCACTGATCCGACCGGGCTTGAGGCGGTGAACGCCACCGCGACGATCAACGACGATCGCACAGTCGACCTCCCGCTTCGTAGCGGCTATACCAACGCTACCTTCGCGAAAACGATCAATCTCACCGAGCGTGTGAATACGATCGAGATTGCTGTCGCTGGCGAGGACGGCCAACAGTCGAAAAACGGCAAGGCGAAAGGCAAACAGAAGGGGAACAACGGCAACGGTGGCGGATCATCCGGGCAGAGCCAGGTAAGCACGGTCGTCCTCCGCCTGGACGGTGACGGTCTGCCCGATACGTACGAAGCGGACGTGACGGGTACGGACCCGCTCGACCCCGATAGTGACGCGCCGTCGACGGACAGCAACGAGGCCAACAACGGCACGATCGATGGCCACGAAGATTTCGATGGCGATCACCTTTTGACGATCCGAGAACGTGAACTGGGGACTGATCCAATCGATGCTGACACTGACGATGACGACCTGCCCGATGGCTTTGAAGACTTCGTAATCGGGACGGATCCACTCGATGCTGACACCGATGACGACGGCACAACCGATGGCGCAGAAGACCTCGATAGTGACGATCTGAGCAACGCTGAGGAATATGACGCTGAAACATCGCCACAGTATGCGGATATCGACGCTGACGGGCTGACTGATCCCCAGGAACTGGCCAACGACACCGATCCGTGGAGCGCAGACACTGACAACGACGGACTGGACGACGGTGTCGAACTGACCGACCCGTTCTTTACTGATCCGCTGGACAACGACACAGACGGTGATGGCATCGAGGATGGCAACGAGACATACACGACCACGACGGGCAACGAGAGTCTTGGTGTGGACGTCGAATTGACTGGTCAGGGGAACGTGGCCGGTGGTGTGTCCATCGGCGAGGAGACCGAACGCTTCTCCGAGGGTGAGCGAGTACAGAACATGAGCGTCTCGGAGATCGTCGAGATCGAATCGACGCGCGAGTTCGAGTCAGCAAACGTCACGATCGAGTACGACGACTCGCTGCCCGCTACGAGCAACGAGTCGGATCTGGTGGTCGTCACGTACGACCGAGAGAAACAACTCTACGTCCCGATCAACTCGACGATCGACGCCGAGAACAACACAGTGACGGCCGAAACTGAGCACTTCTCGACGTTCGCCGTGTTCTCGATCTCGAACTGGGTGGCCGATGTCACGGCCGAGAACCCGTCGAACGGGTTGAGTGGGGACGAATCATCCCAGCCAATGGACGTCCAATTCATCATCGACACTTCGTACTGGATGGGTTCTAACGATCCCCAGGAGCTCCGCTATCAAGCGGCCAAGGAGCTCGGCGGCGCGCTCGGTGACGGCGATCGAGCCGGAGTTATTAAAACTGGTGGTAGTGCAGACATCGTCCAACCACTGACGACAGACTTTGAGGAAGTTAACCGTACGATCGGGCATCTCGAACCGGAAGAGAGTACAGACATAAGCGGAGGGATACATAAAGCAATTTCACATTTTGAATCTGCGAGCAGCAGCTCCCGGAAGCAAGTCGCAGTCCTGTTCTCGCAGGGGAATGGATGGGACTATGATATATCTCCGATACTTACAGCTAGAGAGCGAGGAATTACGATACACACTATCGGGGTTGGCGAACCAGACGAAAGCGAACTCATTGCTATTGCGAAGAATACTAATGGAACGTATCACCGCCTCGAGAACAGTTCAGATTTATCGGGAATTATTTTTAAAGTTGTAAACGATGGTGGATCACAAGACAGCGACGGCGATGGACTGCCGGACGTCCTCGAAGAAAACGGGCTGCCGATTGGTCACATTGGCAGTCATCTCCGGTATCTCCAGACTGATCCGCACAGCAAACATACCGACGACGACTCCCTCACAGACGGTGAAGAAGCGGCTGAATATCGCGAATATCCGATCGACTTCGTCGTCAATGGCATAGAACATAGCCACGTCGCCTCGTATTTCGAATTGCGATCCAATCCGAAGCTCGAAGACTCGGACGATGATGGTCTCGACGATTATGAAGAACTTCGCGTGTGGGACACTGATCCCCAAAATGATGACACAGACAACGATAACCTCAACGATCAAGTTGATCCGAATCCGTTCGAGGAGAATGCTCTCCCGGAAGTAGAGTATACAACTGCGCGATCGTACCTCATTTATCAGGATCAGTTTAGAGTGCGTGCAAGTGGAACCGACGGGGCTGAAGACATCGAAGATATCACTGTTCACAAACACATCAACCCATTGAATCCACTCATTGGCGGGCAGTGGCAAGACGCGACTGGAACAGTTATCTCATCATCGGGTGAGTGGTACGAAGTTCGCTTCGACTATCGAGACGAGCGTCGTTTCACCGAGGCACGACCAGACCGTCTCAAAATCATGGTGACCGATGAGCTTGGAAATGATGTCACCATTCTCCACGATAGAGAAAACGGCGATGGTGTCGTCAAAGCGGGCCTGGCTGCTGGTGCGACGGTCGCCGTCCCATCGTCAACTGTTGGATCGTTCGGTGGGCCGCCGGGATGGGCCGCCGTCGCAGGGGTGACTGTAGGTGCCACCGTCGTCGGTGGAGCAATGGAACTTTCCGCTGATTCAGTCCACGGACATCACCAATCAAAGAAATTTGAGATTTCCGTGCCGTCGACGAAAACTGTTGGATCCTGGGAGACACCCACGGGTCTAGAGGTTGCACTCACGACGGGGACGGTCTACGCAACTGAAGTCTCTCACGGGCGCGAGTACACTCGTGGTTTTGGCTGGGAGTACATCGATGAAATCACGAGCCTTTCCCAGGCGGACATCCAGCATGTCATCGAAACCGGGACGGTCGTCGAATACGGCTCCAACAAGCACGTCATCGGCGATCCGCTGTCCGACAAAGACAAAGCAATTCTGACGATTATCGGCGGCGTCGCGGTCGCCGCCGAAGAGATTGATCGTGCTGTTGAGGTCGAATCTGAGGAAAATACATGTAACACGGATGGTTACACCGTCGAAACGGAGAATGACCGAGGAGAAGAAGGCAATCCAGAACATACGATTCGAGACGAAAAGCCGATCAACGATATCGATAAGATCGACAATATAATCAAAAATCCGAGTAGGATTCTCGATTACCCCAACAAACGATATTTCATTAAAAAGTTCGATGACGGGTTTGGAGTGATTGTGACTGGAAAGCACGGTAAACATGATAGTCTATATGAATTGATCACACAGCTTAATGACGGTGGAAGCTTGTACGATTCAATGAAAGACGCAATTGACGATATCAGGGATGAAGAAAACGGACAGAAGCCCGATGAAAACATAGATTGTTGAGTATGAAAGAGAGAGCGCGAGACTTAAGCGAGCAAGCGCGTGCAAGTCGCGATTCCGGAGATCTACTCCAAGCCGGTAATCTGTATACTGCAGCAGCGCACGAACACGCCGGGACAGTAACAGAACACATCTTTCCGGAACCAGACCAGACACCGGGGGCAGTCAGTATGTTCGGTTCGGCTGCTCTCTGCTATCGAATCGCGGATGACGATTTCCGGACACAGAACCGATGCGATATGGGCATCTTGCTCGCTGAAGACTACTTCGAGTACATCGAGCGCCAGGAGTTTGGCCCCCAGTCGTTCGGAGCATTCCGGCGGGGTGCGTGGCCCGAATTTATCGGGGATCTTCGGACGATCGCACAGCGAGAGAACGGCGAAGAAGCGTATGACCGGGCCCACGAGATATATAAATCAGCCGGTGACTACCAAATCTCGACCGGTGAACAGGAACATATGCGACTCACGGGTTTCTTCCGGAACGTCCGTCAGGGACTCGGCCACGATGTTTCGGATGAAGCACTCGAACAGCAGCCGATGGGACCATCCACAACTGACTGGCTCGAATACAAGCGCGAACGCCTTCCCGAATACCTCAATCAACTGGACGCACAAGGTGAGTGGGCTCTCGAATAGCACCCGAGAGGGATGCACTTTCTAGCACCGAATACCGTCTCAGCGAGAGATACAATGCAATCAGGAAATATATGATGGCGGAGATCGATATATCGAGGCAAAAAGGACCAGACGCCGGAGAATAATCCGGACGGCAGGTTTGGGACGCGAATTGCAGTATCACGAAAGAAAGTAATATTGCAGTGAGTGCTCCCAAAGCGAACGAGCGAAAGCGTTCGAGTGGCGCAGTCTCCGTGTTCGATCGCTCCAGACACCGCTACGTCGTAAGACGGCTTTACGAAGCTGAATTGAATTGCAGTGGTGGTGCTCAGACACAAATTCTGGTGGGGCGTGATGTTTTGCCGATCCACGTCGTACTCGTAGTATGGCTACCTACGAGCGGTCGGTCGTCGTTCGTGCACCCTTCGAAGACGTCTGGGAGTTTCACGCGACGATCGACGGGCTGGAAGCGCTGACGCCGGGATGGACGAACCTCCGCGTCGAAGCAGTCCGTGGCCCGGACGGCGAGACTGACCTCGAAGAGATGGTTGCAGGCACGAAAGCGACGGTGTCACTGCGTCCGTTCGGGATCGGGCCGCGCCAGCGAGCGACGACACGCATCGTCGAACGCGAACGATCGGCCGACGACGGGTACTTCGTCGACGAGATGACCGGCGGCCCTTTCGCCCGCTGGCGACATACCCACCGCTTCGAGGCCGTCCCGGGTGGTACACGGGTGACAGATCACGTCGAGTACGCCCTCGCTGGCGGCACCGTCGGTCGACTCGCGAGTCCGCTCGCAGTTGTCGGATTCGAGCCGATGTTCCGGTATCGCCATCGACAGACGAAAGCGCGACTGGAGTAGGCGGGCCGGCCACTCGAGCGGCCGAACCTGTGGATGGCACTGCTCCGACGCAAGCCCCAACAGCTAAGCGAACGCGTGACGATCCACCGCCGTGTCGCGTTCGCTCGATCGTCTCGCCGGGTCCGTCCCGCCGACGACGGGATTGGCGATCGCCGTCCTCGCTGTCTCGACCAGTGCGATCCTGGTTCGCTGGAGTGCCGCACCGTCGATCGTCGCCGCGTTCTATCGCGTGCTGTTCACGACGCTGTTGCTCGCCCCCGTGGCGATCTGGCGAGGGCGTAACGGATTCGGACGACTCGGATGGCGCGATCTCGCCGGCGGAGCACTGGCCGGGATGGCCCTGGCGGTCCACTTCGCCGCCTGGTTCGAGAGCCTCGCCTGGACGAGCGTGGCCGCCTCCGTGACGCTCGTCCAGGCCCAGCCGTTGTTCGTGGCCGCTGGCGCACCGCTTCTCCTCGACGAGCGGGTCGGTCCCCGGACCGTAGCCGGGATTGTCGTCGCCGTGACCGGCATGGTTCTCATGTCGGCGGCGGATCTGCTCGGTGCGGACGTGCTCGGGCCGGACCCGACCTACGGGAACGCGCTCGCGCTGGTAGGTGCACTCGCTATGGCCGGGTACGTCCTCGCCGGGCGGTCGATCCGCCAGCGACTGCCGTTGGTTCCGTACGTGATGGTCGTCTATGCGGTCGCCTCGATCACGCTACTCGCGTTCGTCGGCCTCGAAGGTGCGCCGCTCGCGGGGTATCCGTCCCGGGAGTGGTTGCTCTTCCTCGGCATGGCAGTCGGCCCGGGCGTCTTCGGGCACACGGTCATCAACTGGGCGTTGGCCCACCTCGAATCGAGCGTCGTCAGCGCGTCGTTGCTCGGCGAACCGGTCGGTTCGACGCTGCTGGCGCTTGCCTTGCTCGGCGAGGTTCCGGGGCTCCCGACGGTCGTCGGCGGTGTCGTCGTCCTGGGAGGCATCGTACTGACTGGGCGGGCGCGACGGCGAGGTGGGTAGGGGAAGTCGACGGAAACACACGCCGACTCAGTCGGCGGCACGTTTCTCGATCTCGCCTTTGACCGCTGCGGCGTCGAAGTCGTGATCCGGGCGGATCGTGACGAAGTCGAGGAACGTACGGGCTTCCAGCAAAGCGTCTGCGCCGAGCCGCTCAGTGGCGAGAGAGACGGTCTCGCGCGGGCCGATCAGCGGCGCAAGCACACCCAGCGCACAGGCGACGTCGTAGGCCCGCGCCTCGGCGATCCCGTCGCGGATGCTCGTCGCGTCGATGAAGTACAGATCGCCGTTCGAGACGAGCACGTTCTCGCTGCGGAGGTCGCCGTGGGCGAGTTCGGCCGCGTGCATCCGGTCGAGCGCGTCGAAGAGGTCGGGCGCGAGGTCTCGAACCTCCCGGGCGTCGAGTTCGTCGAACGACCGGAAGGCGGGGACGTACTCGAGGACGAGCACGCCCAGTCCGTCGACCTCGAAGGCCTCCCTGGGTTCAGGGACGTTCAACCCGACCTCGGCCATCCGACGGGTGGCCTCGAGTTCGTGTTCGGCCATCTCCAGAGGCGTCCCGAAGTGCTCGAAAAAGCCTTCGGTCCCGCTGGTGAACGCGCCGACGTTGCGACCGGTCGTCAGGATTGCGTGCAGCAGCGAGTGCTGTTCGGAGATAGCTTTCACGAAGTACCGGTCGTTGACCACCATCGGCGTCGACAGCCAGTTGTCGGCTTCGAGGAACTCGACGCGGCCCACCGGCTCGTCGTAGCGCGTGAGAACTTCACGGACGATGGCTTCCAGACGCGGCCAGGCGATCTGTCCGCGCAGGAGCCGGCGGAGTGTCATGGATAGATAAGGGGTCGGTCGACGTTTGAGGCTTACTGTCGAGTCCGTACGCGATCGGGATACCCTCTCGTCTCAGTGGTCGAACTCGCTCGCGAGCAGCCCGTAACGATGGACGTCGATGCGCTCGCCGCGGACGAACGCGTGCTCACGGAAGACACCCTCACGTTCGAACCCGACGGACTCGAGGACGCCCCTGGACCCGTGGTTGTCCGGATAGACGTTCGCGTAGACTTTCTCAAGTCGGCGATCCTCGAAGCCGTACCGGACGATCCGGCGCGCGGCGTCGGTCGCGTATCCGTTGCGCTGGGCGTCCGGATGGACGTAGTATCCTAACTCGGCGATCCCCCAGACGTCGTTGACTCTGTTGAGGCCGATCGTTCCGACGGGATCGCCGTCAGCGCAGATCAGTAAATGGATGTCGTCGTCATCGGTGAGGTTTTCGATCCACTCGCGTTCGTCGTCGGTCGAGAGGGGATCGACGGCCGCGAGCGTCGGCCAGACTTCCGGATGGTTGATCGCCTCGGCGAGGAATTCCGCATCCTCCTCCTCGATCGGTCGCAAGGTGACGTTTTCGCCCCGCAAGAACGTCGGTCCGGGCATAGATAGCGGTCCTGACCCGTGGTTATACATATCTTTCGGGTCAACGTGCCGGCAGGGCGAACCGGACCCGACACGTCAAAAGGGTCGGGCGTCCCGAGTTGACGTATGGGCACGCCACGTTCCTCCCGCGAGGACCAGGCCGAGACTGTCATCGAGCGGCTCCACGACGAGTATCCTGACGCGACGATCTCGCTTTCGTACTCGAACCGGCTCGAACTATTGGTGGCCGTTGTCCTCTCGGCCCAATGCACCGACGAGCGCGTCAATGAGACGACGCCCGATCTCTTCGAGACCTACGAGTCCGCCGGAGACTACGCCGAGGCCGACGAGGAGCAACTCGCCGAGGATATCTACGGCATCACCTTCCACAACAACAAGGCCGGCTACCTCAAGGGGATCGGCGAGCAACTCGTCGACGGACACGACAGCGAGGTCCCGGACACGATGGACGCGCTGACCGACCTCCCGGGTGTCGGCAGGAAGACGGCGAACGTCGTCCTTCAGCACGGCCACGATGTCGTCGAGGGGATCGTCGTTGATACACACGTCCAACGACTCACTCGTCGTCTGGGACTTACCGAGGAAGAACGGCCCGAAGCCATCGAGGAAGATCTGACAGGCCTCGTTCCCGAAACGGAATGGCAAGAGTTCACACACCTCATGATTAGCCACGGTCGGGCGGTCTGTACGGCACGGAATCCCGACTGTGAGGAGTGTGTGCTCGCCGACGTCTGTCCATCAGAGCGGGACGACGGAGACGTCGATCTGGCGAGTGGCGAACCCTGGACGTGATT
>NZ_SPQG01000001.1:209123-217838 GCF_004944975.1 Halorhabdus amylolytica | reverse complement strand
GAGTGGCGAACCCTGGACGTGATCGTTCAGGCGAGTGGCGAACCCTGGACGTGACGGGCGTCAGCCGAGCGGATTGTACTTGAAGACGTACCTGAGCAGGCCAGTCAGGTAGGCAAGCAGCCACAGCACAGTGTAACCGACGACGCCGATACGCAGGCGTCCGCGCCAGTGGCCGAGGTCACGTTCCTCGTCGTCGAGGGCTTCGAGATCGAAGTCGGTGGCGCTCCGGAACTCGGCCGAGGCCCACTTCGCGCGGAGGATCCGTACGATCCCGGTCGCCGCGAGGACGAAGAACGCGTAGGCCTGCACGCCCAGGAAGGCGTGAACGACCGCGACCCCGCTACGCTGACTCCAGAATTTCGGGATCATCCACGCGATCAGCGGGACGGTCGTCAGTGTCAACCCGAGAGTGACGACGGCGAGGTGACGTTTGAGCACGCCCCACGTGATGGGGTCGCTGACGATCATCAGCCAGGCGCCGTACAGGAAGCAGGGGAGGCTGAGCGTGACCGCCAGGACGACGGCCGTCGCGATCGCGGCGTCGGTGACCATCGCCGGAGCGTTCGGACGGCGAGCGCTAAAACGTGCCGAAGCGACGGCAGGCGAACAGCGGCTGGGTCCGCCACCCAGTGCCGACCAGAACCCGTAAACGGACCGCGACCCAACCCTCGGGCGATGACGCCCGCCAAGTCCGCCGACGGGGGCCCAGAGCGTGGCGAGGACGACGACCCGGAGACGAATGTGGACGACGACCCCTCACTCGCGGAACTCCGCGAGCAGGTCGAGACCGAGTACGACTTCGAGAACTTTGGCCCGGAGGACATGGCGGAGATGGAACCACGGGAGTGGGAGGCAGCGTTCGATCCCGAAACCTGGATTACGGGGAATCGACTGCTGGATCGTCTGGAAGCTGACCTCCGCCAACGGGTAGCAGATCGGGACGTCTTCGCCCGGATTGACCGCGAGGATGATCGGCTGGTTGCCTACTCCGATTCGAGTTACGCCGTCGTCCACCCCGACGGGACGGTCGAGGGTGAGGGGACCGTCCTGCGCGACGTCAAACCCTCGGTCGCGCTGTGTTCGATGGAGTCTTACGAGGTGCCCGATCCGCCGGAGGGTGATCTCCTGCCCGATCCAGAGGACGTCAGTGAGGGCGACGGTGAAGTGGGCAATATTGTGGTCCAGGCCCTCTCGTTCGTCCAGTTGCTCGCTGGCCTCGTGCTGGTCGGGTATGCCGTCGTCGTCGGCGGTGCGATCGCCTTGGTCGCCGGGCTGGCCCTACTCGGGATCGGACTGTTCCTGCTGGTTCTGGTCGCTAACGCCCGGCTCTCGGACGCCTACCGGGCCGAGGAGTACCGCCGGCGATTGCGGGAGATGGGCGTTGACGACGATCGGCCGGCGTTCGTTCCGGATCTCGGAGAGTCACTGACTGCCGATGCGGCCGATGCCGTCGAGCCAGCCGATCCCGAGGAGCGGATCGACACTGACGGGAGCACCCTCTCGAACCCCGATTGAGAGGGCGTCACATGACCCCGGTTCGAGCGGCGGTCGAAACCGGCCGTATAACCGGCAAAAGGCGCCGAAGATGGCGCTTCCGGTGGGTTTATACAAATACGCCTCTCAGCATGACCCATATGCACAGGCGGGACTTTCTCCGGTCGGCGGGTACGGTCGCCGGCGGGACGGCGGCCGCCGCCGCGACCGGCTCGGCCGCCGCTCAGGAAGGTGGCGGAGGCGCCCAACCGGACTATGGCGGGTGGTTTTCGGACGTGAGTAACTTTTCGAGCACGGCGGATTACCGCGGGCAAGACGAGGTCACGGTCGAGGTGGGCGTCGAGGGCAACGGCGATTACTGGGCGTTCGGCCCCCCGGCCATCCACGTCGACGCCGGGACCACCGTTATCTGGGAGTGGACCGGTCAGGGCAACGCCCACAACGTCGTCGCCGAGACCGACGACTATTCCTCGGGGCCGCCCGTTGCCGAGGCCGGCACGACCTTCGAACGCACCTTCGAGGAAACGGGCATCTCGAAGTATTACTGTGACCCGCACCTCTCGGTCGGTATGAAAGGGGCCGTCGTCGTCGGTGACGACTATCCCGCCGTGGAAGCGGGGGCGTCGACGCCAGTCAATCCCGAACACATGGGGGTGCCCTTCCAGCCCCACTACGTCGGTATCGCGACGTTCCTGGCAATCTCCTCGACGATCGCCTTCACGTTCTACCTGCTGAAGTACGGCGAGTCGTCTCATACGAAAGGAGGGAGTAACTGATGTCGTCTTCGGGTAGCACCTACGGGGACATCCACCGCTACGAACCGCCCCGGGAGAGCATGACGGCCGTCGTCTCGATCGTCCTGTTGACGGTCGTCGAGATCGCGCTGGTCGGCGTGTTCACCTTCGGCCTGATCAGCGGTTGGGGTGTCGCCTCGAACGACGGCGGCTTCGGGAACATGTTCCTCGGAACGGCGATGGCGGCGATGTTCGTCAACCTCGCGTTCATCCTCCTGTTGTACCGCAAGGAGTTCCTCCCGGACGTGATGATCGTCAAGAAGCGCCGCCGGAAGTGGGAGGACCTCTACATCCGTGAGGACGATGTCGACGGTGAGTCGATGACTGACGGTGCCCGCGAGACGTTCAAACGCGCGATCTACCCCTACATGAAGCGATAACTATGCCAGGAGATCCAGACAAGTATCCGACTGAATCGGGTCGACGACGCTTCGTGAAAGGCGTCGTGGGATCGGCCGCCCTCGGGAGCGTGGCGACCGGTGGCGCGACCGCGATCGGGCTGACGACCTCTTCCAGCGGCGTCGGGGGCGGGATCACCGAGTACGTCGGGATCGCCAACACGGACGGACCGGCACCACGGGCGATGCCGATCGTCCCGGTCGAGGTCGCCGACGACGGAACGATCAAGGGCCGGTGGCCGGACACCAGTACGGAGACCGTTCAGGGCCAGCAGGTTACACTCGCAGAGATGGACCTCGGCGGGATGACCTATAGTTCCTCGTGGTTCCAGTACTGTGGCGTCCAGACTTACGCCGGGATCGATCCCGAAGCCGATCAGGACAACGTGTTCCGTGCTGTGACCGGTACGTACGACTGGCAAAGTGACATGGAAGACGGCCAAGCACTCACGCTTTCCGATTTCGAGGATTACGAGACCTGGAGCAACGACATCGGAAAAGGGGGCCTCGGCAAGCCGGCGAAGGCAGGCTGGCGGTCTCAGGGAGACGATGTTCAAACGATCCCGGTGCAGGTACTGCGAAGCCCGGAGATCCCGAAGATGATCAACGGTGAGGGGGAGTACAGCAACCTCTCGGAATCAGTCCGCCGATTCCTCGACGCTGCGACCCAGGAAGACGTCATGGCCTGGCTCAACAAGTGTACGCACTTCTGTTGTGTACCCGGATTCAAAGCTTATCCCGGGAGCACTAACTTCGGTGCGGAGAACGGGGTCTACTGTCAGTGTCATCAGTCGGTGTACGACCCGTTCCAGCCGGTCGAAAAACAATTCACGGCGCTCCCGCGCCCGGGTGACTGACAATGAGTCTCGAACGCAAAGACGACCACGACCACGAAGCCTGGATGGAAGAGCGGGAGTTTACCCGTCTGGAAACGGCGTACCTGACCGTGCTGATGTGGCTCGATAAGCGTCTCCGGATCGTCGACTATCTGGAGATCTTAGAGAACCTCTATTACAAGGTCAACATGCAGATGCCCAAGAGCCACACCGAGCAATACGGGCTGGACAACAAGTTCTGGTACTGGTATCCGCTGTACGCGCTTGGGTCGTTCTCGACGCTCGCGTACATCGTTGCGGCGATCTCGGGCGCGCTGCTCGGGTTTTACTACTCACCGGGGGCGACCGGGGCCTCCGGGAACCCGACGATGGCATACGAGTCGATTACGTTCATCATGACCGAGGTGAACTTCGGGTTCATGCTCCGGAGTATCCACCGCTGGTCGGCTCAGGTGATGGTCGCCGCGGTATTCTTGCACATGCTGCGGGTGTACTTCACCGGCGCATACAAGGAGCCCCGCGAACTCAACTGGCTCATCGGGATCGTCCTGATCAGCCTGACGCTCCTGTTCGGGTACACGGGCTACCTCCTGCCATGGGACCAACTCGCCTTCTGGGCCGGCCAGATCGGCGTCGAGATGGCGCTTTCGATCCCGCTGATCGGCGAATGGGCTGCTCAGCTCATCTTCGGTGGGTTCACGCCGAACCCGGCGACGCTCCAGCGGATGTACATCCTCCACGTGTTCTTCCTGCCGTTCATCGTGACTACGTTGATCGCCGTCCACATCGCGATCGTCTGGATGCAAGGCATCGCCGAACCCCACTAACCATGACCGAGGACACAGACACCACCGAGGCACGTGCCGACGGCGGCGGGACGGGTATCGTCCCGCCCGACGACGAGACGCCGACCTGGAGCGAGCGCAAAGCACGCAAACAGGGGTTGGCGCGGACGACCTACGAGTACTTCGAACGCGCACGCCGAGAGGATCAGCAACTCCGCCAGGAATCGGATTACGTCGAGCGTGACGTACTCGGTTTCCCGGCCTGGCCCCACGAGACGATCCGCAACCTCGCGTTGACGAGTTTCTTCGTCGGGGCGATCGTCTTCCTGTCAGCGACGCTGCCCCCACACATCGACGCGCCCGCCAACTCCGGCGTGACGCCGCCGACGATCCTGCCGGACTGGTACCTCTACTGGTCCTTTGGCCTCCTGAAACTCGGGCCGCTGAACCCCGATCTGGCGTTGCTCGGCGGCCAGAAACTCATGGCCGACCGGACGTTCGGTGTGCTGGCGAACCTCGTCGTCGTCGGCGCGATCGCCATCGTGCCGTTCCTGAACAAGGGAAGCGCCCGCCGGCCGGTCGAACAGCCTTTCTGGGCGTCGGTCGGCGTCTTCGGCGTGATCCTCTCGATCACGCTCGCAGTGTTGTCGGTGAAGAACCTCTTCCCGATGGATTCACACCTCACGTTCGACCTGACGTTCCTGGTACCGTTCGTGGGAGCGTTCATCACCTACGCGGTGTTGAAGTCGATGCGGGAGGGGTACATGTTCGAACTCAACCGCCGGTACTACCGGCTTCGCCCACCGAAGTGATCCATGAGCCACGCGACACACACAGGACCGACCGAATCGACCGTGACCGACGGACACGAAAAGACCGACAAGTCGACGGCGACGGCCGACGGGACCGCGAGCGACCGCCGGGATGTGGTCGTCCCGCTACGGGTCTACAAGGCTGTCTCGGTCTTCTCGACACTGTTCGCCATCCTTGCGATCGTCGCCGGCTTCGTCGCGCTGGATGGGGCGACCAATCGCGCCACGGCCGAGCTCTCGGAAGTCGATCCCCTGATAGCACTCGCCGGTCTCGGAACGATCGTCTTCGGTGCGGTCGTCTACGCGTTCTCGACGCGGTTCCGGACCGAGGGAATGGGTCCCGACGGAGGTGAGACCGATGGCTGACGAGTTCATGAAAGGCTTCGGGATCCTGGTGACGGCCGGACTGGGCTGGATGGTCATCGCCGGCTGGTACAAGACCCCCTCCTTCCAGGGGACGCAACTGCTTGGCGAGTATCCCGAGAGTCCGGACGTGTTCAGTCAGATCGCGATCTATCTCGGCGAGAGTCTGTTCTACTTCGCCATCTTCGGCGCGCTTGCCTTCTGGGTACTCGTGCCCGCGATCAACCAGGCTCGCCAGGCATACGACGATCGGTCGTAGGCTGTCCTAACCTGACGGGTTTCCGGGGGCGGTTTCATATCGTTCGCTACAGCGTCTATAGCTGCCTTATCGAATAGCGACATCGTACCGCATGTCTGCAAGTGCCTTCGGACGGATGTCCACGGCAAAAAGGTCGGCTCTCAGACGACGGCGCCCCAGGCCGGCGCGATAAGGAAAAAGAGACTCTGGTAGGCGACGTACGCGAGCGTGAGCAGCGAGGCGGCGATGGCGCCTTTCGGGCGCTCGATCGGGACGTCACGACGGGCCTCGACCTTGCGGGCCTCGAACTCGAAGAAGTCGGTGATGAACAACCCGAGCACGAGCACCGAGGTGACCATCCCGGCGTGGTGATGGAGCGTGAGATAGTAGAAGGCGGCCAGCACGAGCAGGGCGTTCGAGGCAGCGTGCGGGAGGAACCGCGACATCGCCTCGGCGCCGCCTTCCTCGGCAGCCTTCACGTGTCGTCGGTGAGCGAGCACCCGTGTGAGCAGATTCACGAGCACCAGGATCAAGAGGACGTACTCGATGCTGTCTCCGAGAACCGCATCGAGCGGCCCGAACAGCGAAACCGGTGGCATGGTCGACGCCACGGCCGGTATCCATTAGAGTGTTTCCAAACCGGCACTGGAGCGTGGCCGTTGCATCACTGGAGTATGGTCGTTGCGTCACTGGAGTATGGTCGTTCGATATCGCCAGGAAACGCACTCTACTCACTCGGCAGGGAACACGGGATCGACGTCAGCGTCCGTCAGACCACGGCCGTCGGCGACCTCGTCCGGACGCGGCCGTTCGGCGTCGGTTCGGAACGCCGACTCGCTCTCGGGGACGACGACCAGGGGGAGGTGACCGTCCGCGTCGACGACGAGGCGATCGCCGGCGGGCACTCCTCCTGCATCGCGACCGTCGACCAGCAACGAGACCGGGGCGTCCTCGCGCTGGACAGTCATCGACAGCGCCGGACCGTCGGCCGGCAGCGAAACGACCCAGTGGTTGCGCTCCGTCTTGAACGCCCCGACGGGGACCACTGAGAGACCACGGAGGTCCGGGCTGAGGACGGGGCCGCCGATCCGGCGGGCATAACCGTTACTACCGGCGGGAGTCGCGACCACGACGCCGTCGGCCCGGAACGTCGAGATCGCTTCCTTCGGGGTCGAGACCGCGTACTCGGAGATGTGGGCCGGCTCGCTCGTGACGAGCATCACGTCGAGCAACGCCGTCTCGACCCGTTCGCCCTCGCGGTGGACGGCGAGTATCGGTCGTTCGCGAACCGTGGCTGCCCCGTCGTCGAGTCGTTGCAGTGCCGTCTGGAGCGCGTCCGAGGGAACGGCTTCTAGCCCGCCTTGGACGGCGACCGGCATCACCGGGGTCGAACAACCCTGGCGCGCGAGGTCGAGCACGGCCGCTTCCCCGACAGCAAGGACGACAGTCGCGTCGTCGATGCTGCCGGCTGTCCCCGGGCGGACGCGTCTGCCCACCGATTCGACCAGTTCGGAAACGGCCCCTCGCTCGTCGCCGACGACCGCGATCGGACCGGCGCCCGGATCGTCACTCATCATACGATTGCTGGCCGTTCGCCCTCAAAAAGCCACCGCACCCGGCGACGGGCCAGCGATCGTCGGGAAGAGTTTTTATCTGCCCCCGTCGAGGGGAGAGCTATGCGGGACGTCCTTGCGGAGTGGCGACCGATCATCGACGAGGCGATCGCGGAGTTGCTCCCGCGGGAGGTCGACGACGACTACCTCCGTGACTTCTTCGGCGAACCGACCTACCGGTACGACCCCGCTGCGATCCAGCACGCACTCTCGGATCCAGTCTGGGATCTCCTTGATCGCGGCGGGAAACGTTGGCGGGCGGTTGTCTTTCTGTTGCTCGTCGAGGGGTTCGGCGAGGACCCGGAGGAGTTCCTGCCGTACGCGATCATCCCGGAGGTACTCCACAACGGGACTATCATCGTCGACGACGTCGAGGACGGGGCCTCGATGCGACGCGGCGAGCCGGCACTTCACCGTACACACGGGGTCGACGTCGCACTCAATGCGGGCAACGCGATGTACTTCCTGCCGTTGAAGGTCATCACGCGTAACCCGGCGAACCTGGACGCTGAGACCCGACTCGCGGCCTACGAGATGCTGATGTACGAACTCAACCGGACCCACCTCGGCCAGGGGATGGACATCCACTGGCACAACGAACGGGCCGTCCGGATCGACGAAGCCCAGTACTACGAGATGTGTGCGTGCAAGACGGGCTGTCTCGCCCGGATCGTCGCCAGACTCGCGGCGATCGTCACGGGTCAGTCCGAAGAAGTCGAACACCAGGTCGCCAGGTACGCCGAACACCTCTCGATCGCCTTCCAGATCGGCGACGACATCCTCGACGTCGAGAACACGCTGGATCAGGCGGGCGACTTCGGCAAGGAGTTCGGTAACGACGTCCGGGAAGGCAAAAAGACCTTGATGGTGATCCACGCCGCCGAACACGCCCCCGCCGAGGACGCCGCTCGGCTCGGAGAAATCCTGAAATCCGAGGACAACACCGACGAGGAAATATTCGAGGCCATCGACATCTTGCGATCGGCCGGGAGCGTCGAGTACGCCCGCGAACGCGCCCTGGAGATCGCCGATGTCGCCAAGAAGGAACTCGCGGCGGTTGATCTCGAACCTGAACCTGCCTCCCACCTCGCCGAGTTCACGACGTTCGTCGTCGAACGCGAGCAGTGATCGGTCCGTCGAGCACCTCTCCTGGTCCCGACACTGCCGCCGGCCGAATTCTCCGATCGCCAACCGGACACCATTGTGCGTACCAACATATTCACTACCGGGGACGTCGAACGACCCGCTATGACTGACGGCGCTACGGACCTGTCTCGCCGGGACGTACTCAGATCGGCGGGCGCATTCGCGGGTGCATCTGCAGCCGCGGGTGCCGCCGGCACTGGGGCTGCTCAAGAGGGCGAAAGTGGAGGCAGCGGCGG
>NZ_SPQG01000001.1:162670-209113 GCF_004944975.1 Halorhabdus amylolytica | reverse complement strand
CACCGTTATCTGGGAGTGGACCGGTCAGGGCAACGCCCACAACGTCGTCGCCGACGATGACTCGTACTCCTCGGGGCCGCCCGTTGCCGAGGCCGGCACGACCTTCGAACGCACCTTCGAGGAAACGGGCATCTCGAAGTATTACTGTGACCCGCACCTCTCGGTCGGTATGAAAGGGGCCGTCGTCGTCGGTGACGACTATCCCGAAGTCGAAGTGAGCGCGTCGACAGGTCCGACCGTTCCGGAGAGTGCGAAGTTGCTCGGCGTCGGCAGTGGCTTCCTCATGGCGGCGACGCTCGGGTTCGCGTACTTCTTCATGAAGTACGGCGGGGACTACGGCGAGGAGTGACTGCAAGACAGGCAGACGCCGGTCTCAGGTGTCGATCGTATTCTCGAGGGTCTTCGCCAGATCGGCCCGCAGGTCCGTGACTGATTCGAGGCCGACGCTGAGACGGACCAGCCCGTCGGTGATCCCCGTTTCGCGTCGTTCTTCTGCGGGGACGGTCCCGTGGGTCATTGTCGCTGGGTGTTCGATCAGACTCTCGACGCCACCGAGACTCTCGGCCAGCGTGAACACCTCGGTCTCGGAGACGAAACTTCGAACAGCTTCGAGAGGCGCGTCGAGCTCGACGCTGAGCATGCCCCCGAAGTCGTCCATCTGTGCAGTCGCGACGTCGTGGTCGGGGTGAGTACCCAGTCCCGGGTAGTGGACAGTTTCGACGGCGGGGTGATCGTCGAGCCACGTCGCGAGTGTCCGGGCGTTCTCGGAGTGTCGATCCATCCTGACGGGCAGGGTTTTCGTCCCCCGGAGGACAAGAAAACACGCGAACGGGTCGGGGGTCGCGCCGACGCTGTTCTGGTAGAACCCGAGTCGATCATCGATATCCGGGTCCTCTGTGATGAGTGCACCCCCGACGACATCGGAGTGGCCGCCGAGGTACTTCGTCAGCGAGTGGGCGACGATGTCCGCATCGTATTCGAGGGGACGCTGGAGGTACGGTGTCGCGAAAGTGTTGTCAACGGCCAGCAGCGCATCGCCGTCCTGAGCCAGCGCAGCAACCCGCTCGATGTCTACGATCTGCATGAGAGGGTTCGTTGGCGTCTCGATCCAGACCAGTTCGGTCTTCCGGGTGATCGCCTCGGCCACGGCGTCCGGATCGGTCGCATCCACAAAGGAAAATTCGAGGTCGTAGTCTTCGTAGACGTCCGTGAACAGGCGGTGGGTGCCGCCGTAGACGTCGCGGCCGACGACGACGTGCCCACCTGCGGAAAGTAGATTCAGGACGGTATTGATCGCGGCCATCCCGCTGGCGAACGCCCGGCCGTGCGCGCCGCCTTCGAGGCTCGCCAGATTGTCCTCGAGAGCTGTTCGGGTCGGGTTACCCGTCCGGGAGTACTCATAGCCCCGGTCCTCGCCGGGGGCGTCCTGGGCAAACGTCGAGGAGGCGTAGATCGGCGGCATGATCGCGCCCGTCTTCGGATCGGGGTCCCAACCCGCGTGAATAGCGCGCGTCTCGAAGTCGTCGTGATCGGGCAAATCGTCGGTCATGTTTTGCCCTCCCACTCGTCGAAGTGGCCGTATATGTTCTTCGAGAGGTACCGCTCGCCCCCGTCCGGGAACACAGTCACGACGGTATCGTACGGTGCGTTGCGCTGGCCGGCTGCGATCTCTTCGGCGACACGCCGTGCTGCTAGGCTCGCCGCGCCCGAACTTGAACCGACGAGGTGGCCCTCCTCGGCTGCGAGTCGCTGTACCTCGCTGTGTGCGTCCCGATCGCTGACCGTCACGAAGTCGTCGATCTCGTCGGGTTCGAGCAGGTCGGTCACGGCAGGATCGTGCGTGCCGATCCCCTCGATCTTGTAGGGGCTCTCTTCGCGTTCGCGGCCGAGCAGGGTGGCGAATGTCGACCCCTCCGGTTCGACGGCGACGACGTTGACGTCCGGCACCTGCTCGCGGACGGCACGGGTGATCCCGGTCAGCGTCCCGCCCGACCCGACGCCGACGACAACCGCGCCCACCTCGCCGTCGAGTGCCTCGACGATCTCGGGACCGGTCGTCCGGTAGTGCGCTTCGACGTTCAGCGGCGTCGAGAACTGCTGGGGAACGACGGCGTTTTCGTGCTCCTGGGCGATTTCGTGGGCTCTCTGGGCAGCTGCAGCCATTCCGCCGTCCCCCGAGAAGTGGACGATTTCAGCACCCAGCGCGTCCATCAGGCGTTCCTTCTCGACGCTGAATCCCTCGGGGACGACGAAAATCGCGCCGAGATCCAGACGGGTCGCCGCCAGAGCCATCCCGATGCCAGTGTTGCCGGCCGTCGGTTCGACGATCGTCCCGCCAGGTTCGATTTCGCCGCGCTCGACCAGCCCTTCGAGGATGTGTTTTCCGATGCGATCCTTGACACTTCCGCCCGGGTTGAACGTCTCCAGTTTGGCGTAAACCGGGACTGCCCCCGGCGACGCGTCAAGTTCGACCAGCGGTGTCTTGCCGATCGTTTCGAGTCCCGATGCCTTCGGTGTATCGTGTGTGGTCATGTGTCAGTTTGTGTGACTATGTCGTCGTTCATTCGGTGCCACTCGAGACGGGGACAGAGCGGTCAGCAACAGCGACAACAATCCCGACGCGAGACCGGGACGGAACAAGCGTGGCTTTGTCGTTGACGGTCGCTCTGTTGGGACCCCTTCCGCCGGGGCGAGCGATCGACATCCGGTCGGACGCTCGACCGAGCGTTCCGGCCTGCATCGGATCGATGCATAATTCCATGTACTATTTGCCGCTTTATGTCGATTGCCCTTTCGAGGAGTGGGTCGATTCCCGTGATATATTCCGACAGAGCAACGAACCTTGGTAGATAACTTGAGGCCAAGCGAATGAACTACGCGTACACTGGCGACGTGCATACAGCACTCGTTGAGTCGTATCGAACAGATGAATCGCCGTTTCCAACGGATGCTTCACGGACGTATCCTCGTCGCGAGTTCCTGCGTGAGGAGTCGCCCCTTCTGAAACAGCTCCTGTTCCCCAGGTGCTGGAACGCGACGGAGTTGTTAGATAATCCCGAAACGACTCGTGGCCGCCTGACTGAGCTCGGTCGCTGCATGCAGACGGGCATCACCGCCTATTCGGATCACGACGAAGCGACCGTAACGGAGATCATCGACAGGACGCTGGACCAGTTGTCGGCAATTCGACGCGCTCTCAAAAAAGACGTCGAGGCGGCGTACAAGGGCGATCCGGCAGCGAAAAGCTACTGTGAGATCATCCGGTCGTATCCCGGGTTTCACGCAATCCTCACCCACCGTGTCGCGCATGCTCTCTACGAGGAGGATATTTTCGCCTACGCCCGGGAACTCGCCGAGTATGCGAGAACCGAGACAGGTATCGACATCCACCCCGGTGCTGAGATCGGCGAGTACTTTTTCGTCGATCACGGGTCAGGGGTCGTCATCGGCGAGACCGCGACAGTTGGTGACTGGGTCCGAATCTACCAGAACGTCACGCTTGGGACGCTGCACTTCGAGGAAGAAGAGGAAGGCGAGGGTCATATGCTCGCAAAAGACTACAATCGTCATCCCGACATCGGCGACCACGTCGTCATCGGTGCCGGAAGCAACGTGCTCGGAACGGTCGAGGTTGGCGATCACGTGAGTATCGGTGCGAACTCGTGGGTGACTGAAGACGTTCCCGACGACACGAGCGTGTATATCGCCGATCATCCCAAACAAACGCGGAAACCGAACCGGTGACTGACTGTACTCGCGTCGCTCGAACGTGAGAGTTTCAGTACCTGACGAGTCGCCTATTCGCCGTAGGTATGGAAATCCACGGCCTGTTCGAGGAGTTGGTCGGGAATCCCCGGGACTTCCTCGTCGCGAACTGGGCCCTGGGAATCCAGCACATCGGGGTCGCGCGGGAAATCACGCAACGAGAAGTGAATGTCGATCCCCGCTTTCGCGCCTGCTCCGAGAGCGATCGGTAGCTGGTTGTGACCCGGGGTCAGGTCCCCGACTGCATAGACGTTCTCGATAGCCGTCCGGCCGTGATCGTCAATCTCGACAGTCCCGTCAGCGTTGATTTCACAGCCGAGTTCCCGCGCAAGGCCGTTGTTGTACTCCGCGCCGTACATGGCAAACCCACCCTTGTACTCCCGGACTTCGCCGTCGCCGGACTCCGTCCGGTTGCTCGTGTGACGTGGTCCCACGCTATCCTCGAATTCCAACGCCTTGAGCCAGCCGTCCTCGCCGTTCTGGACGCCGGAGATGTCCTCGTGGATCACGTCGATCGGATGGGCGTCGAGCGTTTCGGCGGTCTCGTCGCTCCACTCGGGGTCGTTCCCGCGGGTCAGCAGATCCACCTCGTCGGTGAAGTTGAGCATGATCCCCGCGACGTGGACCGCGCTCTCGCCGTGTCCCATGACGTAGACCGGTTCGTCAACGAACATGTGGGCGTCACAATGCAGACAGTAATGCAGTCCTCGTCCCGTGCGTGGCAGCGGCGGGTCGGGGCGGACGTCGTTGAACCCTGTGGCGAGGACGACGGCCTCGGCGGTGTACTCGTCAGAGTTTCCGACGAGGGTTATCCCGTCCTCGCCATGCGAGCAGGAGGTGACGCGGTCGCGGTAGAAATCACACCCGTAGTTCTCCAGCTGTTCTCGGCCCACCTGAAGCAAATCCATCCCGCTTTCGTCTTCGGGGACACCGATCAGATTGTGGACCTCCTGGATCATCGCCGCTCGGCCACCGCCAACATCGACAATGGCGGTTCGGTGGCCGAGCCGGGTCGTGTACAGTGCAGCGGATTGGCCGGCAGGACCGCCGCCGACCACGATGACGTCGTACTCGTTGTGCTCACTCGTTTCGGCCATACCTGTGGAGGACGGTCATGCGGCACAAATAGCTACGCCTGACGGAACCCCGGTTACGCTTCCCTCACCCGCTCACGGAAACGCTACCGGTCGTTGATGGCGCTTGAAGGAGAAGGGTTGAACATGTCACAACAAACGCTTGCCAACGATGCCCTGGATTTCGAATTACCGAACGTCGGCGTCGGTCCCGATCCACTCTCGTTGGCGGCTGTGATCGACGCGTCGGACTTCGCCGTGTTGCTCTTCTTGCGGGACTACCACTGCCCGAAGTGCAAGGCGCAGGTATCCGAAATCAGCGAGCACGCCCGGACGTTCAACGAACGCAAGACGGCCGTCCTGCCGATCTTGCCCGAGCCACGCGAGCGAGCGGCCGACTGGCGGGACAACGTCGTCGAGGACTTCCCGTTTCCACTGCTGGCCGACGGCGAGAAACGCGTCGCCGAGCAGTACGACCAGCCGACACGGTACGGGCCGGTCGGGAAGCTCCACGACCTCCTCGGACGACTCCCCCAAAGCGCCGTCCTCGATACACGCGGCGACGATGCCGACGTGATCTTCACCCACCGCGGGGACTCGATCGACGATCGTCCGGCCGCCGGGGATTTGATCGATACCGTTGAAGACGTCCAGGAGTCGTTCGTCTTCGACTGTTCGTTGGTGGAGTGTTAAGCGACGGGAGCGTGAGATCGATCTGTTCACATACGGATTGCTCTAACTGTTTACCGTGACGACGATCCGACTGCAGGCGGTCGATATGGTGATGACTTAGACCAATCCGTATCAGTCGCTTCCCGTTTGATTGACTCTCAGGGTGGGAGAATGTCGTCGTCGAGGAACTCGGCACAATCTACGGGAATGCTTGTCCAGGCGTGCTTGACGACTTCGTATCCCGTCCACCCTTCTGTCCAGATCATCTCACCCGTCGCCTCGCAGAATTCAGCCTTCGAAATGAGGTCGTTATCAAACAGAATGTAGAGTAGATACGGCGGCCCCACAACGTCAACGTCGTATCCGTGGTCCTCGACCAGTCGCCTGATCGACCGGCGGGCGGCTCCATCGAGCAGCGAGACGACCTGGTAGGAGTCACCGTGTTCGGACAGCTCCTGCTGCAGCGATTGCTCACCTGCATCCGGCCCGTGGGGGCGCGGAACGACAGTCACGCACGACCACGACGAGGAATCGTCGTCCACGTGATCGAGTACGCGCTGGCTACCTCGTTTCAGGTACTGTTCGCGGCTTCCTTCCGGCGCGTGCGTGTTCGAGTTGACGTGGTTCTGCAGTTCGTGCTTGCAGACGTTCGTGGTGGTCAACGCGAGCGAGTCCGCCAGTACGTCCCACTGGTCGGTGTTCGCAACGGCAATAAGGGAGCTCGTATCGGCCAGGAGTGGGTGGCGAGGGTCACTCGCCATCGCTCTCAGCGAGGAACGTCGAGGTGTCCCGCTCCATTGCCGACTCGAAGGCGTCTTGCTCCGCTTCCATCCGGTCGATCTTTTCACCGAGAAGAACCCGAGCCACGTCTTCGTCGATCTCGTCGCGGCTATATCGTTCGTAAATTGCGATCTCGTCCCGTTCGTCAAGCGACCGGCGGAGCATCTCGACCAGGCCCGTCCGGGCGAGCTCACTCACGTTGATACCCCCGATATGGACTTCGTCGAGCAGTTCTGCGGCCTCCTTTTCGGACCCGGCGCGAAACTGAATCGTCGTATCGTAGCTCGAACCACTCATATTGAAGCGTCCGTCGCGCAGGGGGTTATATGTTATGACGTGTAGGAACTTGTTAGTACATTTTTCGGCGCCCGGTCACGCGAGTTGCAGTTTCCGTGATCAGGCGTCCAGAGCGTCCCGGAAGGCGTACTCGACGGCCTTGTTCAGCGTCGGGTGGGCGTGAATGGTATCGGTGATGTCGCTGACCTGTCCAGCCCCGGCCCGCATCGCCACGAGCACTTCGTGAATCATCGTCGAGGCTTCCTCGCCGAGCATGTGACAGCCAAGGATTTCGCCGTCAGGCGCAGCCAGGACCTTCACGAATCCCTCGTCCAGTTTCTTCGCTCGACCCATCGGTGTCTCGGGAAGTGACTGCCAGCCGACGACGTACTCACGGCCCGCCGCTTCGAGTTCGTCTTCGGTCTTGCCGACGCCAGCGATCTGTGGTTCGGTGAAGACAGCGTGGGGCATCGCCGAGAGATCGATCGGCCGGTTGGCATCGTGGACCACGTTGTCGATCGCGACCCGGGTTTCGTAATCGCCGGAGTGTTTGAACATCGCATTGCCCGCGATATCGCCCTGTGCCCAGACGTTTGCCGCGCTGGTCTGCAGTCGTTCGTCCGTCACGATGAAGCCGCGATCGTCCGTTTCGATCCCGGCCGCTGCGACATCGAGAGTGTCCGTGTTCGGTCGCCGGCCCGCCGCGATCAGCACGTCCTCGCCCTCGACGGTGATCGCGTCGCCATCTTCGCTCTCGGCGTTGACCCGGACAGAACCGTTCACTGATTCGACGGCTGTCGCCCGATACCCAGTGTGGACCCCATGACGATCCCGGGCGATATCGGTGAATGTCTCGCTCACGTCAGGGTCTTCCCGACCGAGAAGGTTCTCACCGGATTCGATGATCTGAACCTCTGTCCCCAGCGTTTCGAAAAAGTAGCCCAATTCCACGGCGATGTATCCGCCACCGACGATGACGAGGCTCTCGGGTTGTTCGTCGAAATACAGCGCTTCGCGACTCGTGAGGTACTCGACAGAATCGAGCCCCTCGATCGGGGGCACGAACGGCCGACTCCCGGCGGCGACGACGACTTTCTCCCCGCTGAGACGTTCGCTATCCACCACAACAGTTCGGTCATCGACGAAGACTGCTTCGTCGTTGTACAACGTGAGATTCGCTTTCTCGCGGTAGGCGTCTTCCATTCCCTGAGCAAGCCCGGACAGGGTTTCGTCCATGTCGGCGACGATGGTCGAGAAGTCCACGCCGTCGAGCGACGCGTCGAGGAAGAATCGATCAGCATCCCGGATGTCCTGGGCCGCACTGGCAGCCTGGATGAGCATCTTTGAGGGATTGCAGCCACGGTTGAGACAGGTGCCACCGAGTGGGCCCTTCTCGACCAATGCCGTGTCCAGTCCTGCATCGGCAGCGGCCGCGGCGACATTGTTCCCTGTTCCGCCGCCAATCACAAGTACATCGTAATGAGCCATTCAGTCGTCCTCCTCGCAGTCGAACTCGGCGTCCCATCTGAGGAGTGCCGCGATGGCGGGTTCCAGTGCTGCGCCCCGGTCGGTCAACGAATACTCGACGCGGACAGGCTGATCGCTGACGATTTCACGGGCGACGAGGTGTTCCTCCTCCAGCGAGGAAAGACTCTCCGAAAGCATTTTCGAGGAGACGCTGTCCAGTGAGTGCTTGAGTACACTGAACCCCATCGGCCCGTCTTCGAGCAGGTGGTAGACGATCCGGAGGTGCCACTTTCGCCCAGTGACCGCCTGGATGGTATCGAAGGCATCGCTCGGATCGATGAACCGCGGTGGATTCGCCGCCGTCTGTTCTGGAACGCTCGTCGCCGTGTGCACGTCGGAACTCATGGTGTAGCTCACAGTGGCACCCGTAGCCTACTTAAACTGCCTCGCGCGAGCACTGGAGATCCGGATCACCACAAGAGTTAAATACGAGAATGTGACCGACATATTCACGCCCGTCGACGTGACCGTGGTCGTGACACTGGACCTCCAGCCGAACTCTCCCACGCCGATCCGTGGCGCCGAATCGAGTCAGCGACTGGTTAATGACCAGCCATACTTCGTCCGTCATTTCACAGTCGGCGGATGAACTATTATCGTCCGAACGTAAGTTGTGATACGGAATGGTACCGGACTCGCCCCTTCGGACCCTCACAGTAATGGATACGGGGACCACTGATGGATTGATCGCACAGATCACTGGGCGGGACGGTATGCACGTCGTGGCGGAAAAAACCATCAAAACTGTGATCGAACAGCTTCAGACAGCTACAGTCGATTGTCTCATTTGTGATACCACGTCCCCTGATGTCGATGGGGTCACTCTCCTCGAAATCACCCGAGCACTGGACCCCGTCCTGCCAGTATTCGTCCGAGTCAAAGGGCAAAACGCCGCGGTCGTTGATCGGGTGAGTGCAGCCCGACCGACCGATATCGTGACGCCAGAAGACGAGATCGAAACTGTGGCGTCGCTGATTGAAGCTGTTGCCCGACGCTATCGGACCCGATCCGCTCCGGTACCGACCCGTGGCGGGATTTTGGATGGTGCGCCGGACCCGATTTTCGTCTGTCAAGAGGGAGACGTCACCTACGCCAATTGTCGTGCTACAGTCAAATTCGGTCCGGCTGAAACCGACGAAGGAACTGACGTCAGATCGTCAGTCGAGTTCGACCCTGGTGTTAGCGACCTTGAAACGTGGACGCGGCGAATCACCACTGGCGAGTGTGTATTCGATTCCGGAACAGCGTCGATCACGACGGCAGACGGGCAACAGTGGGTGGTTGATTACGTCGCGACCGCAATCAACTGGCAAAACGCCCCAGCGGCGGTCATCGTTCTCACTGGATGTGAAAGGACACAACCGAAAGCGACGGCCTCCCGGCAAAGCGAGAGCGACAATGGAGTACTAGACGATGGAGCGTACCGACAGCTCTTTCGGGACGCCATAAACGGGATCGCGATCCAGCGAGTCATTACCGAGGAAGACGGACGGGCTGTGGACTACGTGTTCGAGGACGTCAACACTGCTTTCGAGCGAATCACGGGACTCAAAGCCGAGGAGATTCAGGGGAAAAGAGGTAGCGATGTGTTCGATCTGCCAGAAGATCCGACCGAGGATCCGTTCATCACTCGGTACGGCGA
This sequence comes from Halorhabdus amylolytica, assembly GCF_004944975.1. GTDB lineage: Archaea > Halobacteriota > Halobacteria > Halobacteriales > Haloarculaceae > Halorhabdus > Halorhabdus amylolytica. The sequence continues at coordinate 199,378 of NZ_SPQG01000001.1, read as the reverse complement.
TGTTGCACTGAACGGGAAACGGGTCGATTTCGAAGCCTATTCGGAACCACTCGATCAGCACCATCGGGTGACCTCCTACCCCCTGGACGGGAAACGGATCGCAGCAGTCTTCATCGACATCACCGATCGAGTAGAAGCGACGGCCGAACTCGCGACCTACGAGGAGATCGTCCAGCGGGTCGAGGACCCGATCATGCTTCAAGATCGAGACGGGGCGTTCCAGATCGTTAACGATGCCGTCGTCGAGTATGCTGGACTCCCACGTTCGGAACTACTCGGCGCTGACGAGTTTGCGTTCATGGACGACGAGACAGCCGAGCGTATCCAGCAAATGAAGACGCGTGTACTCAAACGAGAAGATGCGATCGACTACACCATCTCACCAACACTTCGAGGCGGCGGAGAACGCGCATTCGTCACGACGCGATATCCACATTATGACGGGACCGGGACTATTGTCGGGACTGTCGCAATCAGCCGGGACATCACCCAGCGGAAAAATCGCGAACGCCAACTACAAGTCCTCAGTCGCGTTCTGCGACACAACCTTCGGAACGATCTCAACGTCATCACCGGGAACGCTGAGGTACTACGGGAACAGACGCAGGGCACACTTTCGGATGCCGCCGATCGGATCTTGACGACCGGCACCGAGGTGATCGATCTCATCAACACCGAGCGGCACATTGTTGAGCTGCTTACCGGCAACACCGAACGGACGATCATGTCTCTCACGCCGTTACTCTCGGCGGCCATCCAAACGGTCCAAGCGTCATCGCCTGAAGCGGAGATCGACGTTCACTGTTCGATCGACGTCAAAATCAAAGCAGTGCCAATCCTCGAGGACGCCTTTACGGAACTTATCGAAAACGGAATCGACCACAACGACAGTGATACGCCACGTGTGACAGTCGAGGTCAGTCGTGATGGCAACGCGGTACGGATCGACATCCGGGACAACGGTCCGGGCATTCCGCCGAAAGAGCAGGCCGTACTGACAGATCAAGTCGAGCAGAGTCCCGTGGTACACGGAACTGGTCTCGGCCTCTGGCTCGCTCGATATAGCATCAGTCACGCTGGCGGGTCCCTGCGATTCGCCGACGCGGCTCGTGGAACTCACGTCGTTGTCACGCTTCCGATCGTCGGCGAGTGAACGCAACGGGAGTCGGGCGTTGGTGCCCTCGATCCCGAACGGGTCTCTACCACCGTTTTTCTCTTATCCCACCGTCGGGGGGATCTGTCCGCTCACGTCTGCTGAGTCAGCCCGATCAAGGCCGAGTTCGTCAATAAACGCCGTGGAAAATCGTCATCCGTGGCCAGCAACGTCCCACCTGGCTCATGCGTTCTTACTTTTCTGTAATAATGTACATCGCGGAGGAAAGTATAAGGAAGCTACTAGGCGTTCAAAGTTGCAATACGGAGATTCCTTTCGGTAGTGAGGCGAAAGTCCAGGGCCGTAGCCGTTTCGAGTCTCACGCGCGTGCATAGAGCCGTTTTGTCCTCTCGGATATCCGCTCGACGCGCTCGATGCGATCGTCAGCCAGCGTTTCACTATCCACGATCTCTAGCGCTTCCATCAGTTCTTTTACATCCTCCCGTACTTCCTCGTAACTGCCGTCATCCAGCGGCTGTTCATCGAGGAATTCAAACAATTCTTCAGCGCGCTGTAGACACGCCTCGCGTGACTTTGTGGCCGCGTTTTCGAGGTGCTCGGCCAGCGACTCCCCGAGATAATCGACTGCCTCATCGGCCCCCTTGTCGCTTGTGTCACACTCTTCGCGTTCGGTCCGTGCCACATCCGAGAGGCGACGCCTGGCCTTTCGGCGCTCCTCTTCGCGGGTCGCGTTGCCGGCAATCTCTGCCAGCGTCTTCCCGACGACATCCCGTTGGTGCTCGCCGATTTCGGAATATATCTCTCGGAGTGCGTCGATGGCCTCGAGACGTTCCTCGGAGAACTTCGACTCGGTCGCGATCTCGGTCACCATTCCAACGAGGACCGTGTCTATGGTCCCCGATTCGTTTTCAAAACAGTCGAACAGTCGGTCCTTAGCCAGTTCACGTTCGTCACGATGAGCCGATTCGAGGGCGACTTCCCGGAGCGTCTCGGCGATCCGCTGTTGATCGCGTTCGTCGGCGCTCGGAAAGGCCGTTGTCAGTGCTTCGATAGCCTCTTCTCGATCCCGAGAGTACGGCGAGTCCAACGCTGTCTTGCGATGCTGGTCGATCGCTTCCACGTCACTCACCTCCGAGTTCGTGGCCGCAATCCAGACAGAAGTCATCCCCGGGGTCGACCTGTCTGCCACAGTCCGGACATGCGACGGTTCCTGAGCCGCGATCCGTTTCGTCAGTGTTCCCACCGGTATCCTCCTGACTGCCGGACCCCCCCTGGACGATCGTCGTGTCACCGCTGTCGTCGCTGCCGGTATCGGAGACGATCACGTTGTCAGCGGTGTCTTCGGCGGCTGCTCGCCCGGTTTCGCCCATGGAGTCCATCGCGGACTCGGTCGTTTCCTGCATTTGATCCATCGAATCCTCGGCCATGTCCTTGATCTCCTCGCGGAACTCCTTTTGGTCCTCGACGCGCTCGCGCTGTGCTTCGGCGTCGTGAGCCTCCTGGCGAGCTTTGGCGAGTTCGTCGCTGTCCTTTGCGCCGAGGGCTTCGAGCTGGGCCGGTGTGAGGTCCTCGGCCTTCTCGATCTCGGCGAGTTCGGCGACCGCCTCGTCGACGCCATCCATACTCGCCAGTGTCTCCAGATCGACCTCGTCACGGGCTTCCAACCGTTCTTTCTCCATCTCGACGTCGTGTTCCTCCCGGCGCATCTCGATTTCGGCCTCGCGTTCCTCGATATCGAGGCCGTCCATGTCCTTGCGCTTCTTGAGGTCCATCAGATCTTCCATCTCGGAGACGTCCTGCTCGTGTTCGAGATCTCGACGTTCGACTTCCTTCTCCTTGCGGGTGGTCTTCGTCTCTTCCTGGTGTTCGACGGTTTCGCGCTCGGCCTTCTGTTCGTGCCGGCGCTGCTTGTCGTCGACTTCGTGATCCTGTTCGATGGCCTGGGTCTCGATCTCGTGGTCGGCCGATTGCTCGGCGGTTTCCCGGCGAACGCGCTGGTTCGCCTCGTGGACAACGTCCTCGGTTTCGCGTTCACGTTCCCGACGATCGAGTCGGGCCTCGTCGTCCCTGATGTCTTCTTCCTGCTCGCGGATCTCGACCTGCTTGCGCCCCTCGCGGATGTGCTCTTGATCGTCGGCAAAGGAGAGCGACCGAAGGGAAACCAGCCCCAGGCCGTGCCGTTCGAGCGCCTCGCGAGCCCCCCGTCGGACGTCTTGTTGGACGGTCCGCTTCAGCTCTCGGTTACCATACAGCTCCTCGCGGTCGTACTCAACAAGGGTGGCTTCGAGCTCGTCCTGAATGGGACTGCCCAGGAGACGCTGGAACGTCTGATCAGTCACGTCGCCACGATCAGCCATGAGACTCTTTGCGAACTCGACGGGATCGTCGATCGTCACGACGAGTTCCGCTTGGACGGCGACGGGGTACTCTCCGGCCGTCCGTACTTCCTCTTCGATCGTGACGACTGTATCACGAGCCTCATAGAGGATGATCGTCGACTCCTGTTCCCGACGGCGCTCTTTCAGCCGCTGGATCAATGACTCGAGTTCGTGCTTTCCGGGACCGAGTCGTTCGACGATCTCCCCCTCCTCTAGGAACAGTGCTTCGTTCCCCGTCTCGATCGAGACTTCTTTCTTCCGAGTCAACCATCCGATCAAGCCGTCGGCATCGAGATCGCTGCCGAGCAACCGGCGTCCGAACTCGTGGGGCTGGAGCCGGAATGCCCCATCGTCAACTGATCGACTGTCTCCGCCGCCGTGGCCGAGTTCAGCCCGGCAGTTCGGACAGAAGTTCGCCGTCCCGGGGACACTCGTCCCACATTCCGGACAGGTCTGTTCGAGTGCCGTCCCACAATGTTTGCAAAACGACGCACCGTCGGGCAGCGTCGTCCCACAGCTCGGGCACGTACTCATTGGCGCTTCCTCCCGGCCCGGTCGTTAGCTGGCTGTACGATCCTGGTCGCTTCTGGCTGTCTCATAGAGTCTCACTCGCCTGTTCGATGAGTCGTCGACGTCGCTCGTTGGCCTCGCGCAGTTCCTCGTATCGGGATCGACACTCCTTGATAGCTACGTCGGGTTGCCCCTCTCGTAGTGCGGATTCAAGAATAGATGTGCTCGCCCGGAGAGCCGTTACTGTCTCGAGAAGGTCACTGTGTGAGTCTTTGAGTCCATTTCGACGCCCCGGATCGGGCATTGTCGTCTCGAGTGACGGCGAGATTGCTCGCTCGATCGTTTCGATGTCCGATGCCAGTGATGACACACGCTCGGCGAGTTCGCGTCGTTCTCTGTCGACGAGCAGGTCGTGTGTCGCTGCCAATTTGGGGCGAACGTCGTCACGCAGTGTGGATTCGAGGTACGATCCGACTTCCGCGTCGGCGGTCCGTGCTGAATCGGGGGTGTAGTCGACCGTGACAACACCGGCTAACGCCTCGGATCCATCACTGTCGTCGGGATTCGAGGGGTGATCGACTCCACTGTTCTTCGAAAGAGCTCCCACATTCTCGGTTTCGCCGTCGTCGTCTCCATGTCGGGCGTAATGATAGGCGACACCCCAGCCGAAAGCGAGTACCGTTGCGATCAGGAGATGGCCGGTCGTCGTGGCCGGTATTGCGAGCCCGATCGTACTGGCAACGGGCCTGCCGATGACCCGTCCAAGGTCGGTGAACGCCGTGGCGTACGTGCCCAAGAGATCGCTGATGAGGCCGCCAAGCAGGATACTGACGAACGCAGCTACGGCGTGCGATGCTCCAGTCTTTGCGGGCACATCACCCACCCCCGGACAGCGACGGTTCAGTCGCGTTGACCGCTTCGGCCAGATGGTTTTGGGTGATCGGCTGGAGGTCGTCACGTTCGCGAGCCTCTTCGAGCGCGATCCGGGCAGCTTCCGTGGCGACGATCTCCAAATCCCGAGCGGAGTACCCCGAAGTCAGATCTTTGATATGGTCCCAGTCGATCTCTTCGTGAAGGACCGGCCGGCTCCGAAAGTGGACGCGCAGTATCGCCGCCCGTGCCGATGCGCCCGGTGGCGGTACCTCGATGCGTTCCTGGAAACGACTGACTGCAGCGTCGTCGACCTCATCGGGGAGGTTCGTCGCCCCCACGACGATGACGTCCTCGCCGCGGGTCTCGGTCAACTCAGTCAGGAACTGGTTGACCATCTGTCGCTGGCTTTGGGTCTTCTGGGATCCACCTACTCGGGAAGGCATCAGAGCGTCGATCTCGTCGATGAAGACCAGACACGGCTGGTGATTACGAGCGACCGTGAACAGATCCGCGACGTTGTCGGCGGCTTCGCCGACGAGTGAACTCGTGATATCCGTCGCTCTGACATCGACGAAGTTGTAACCGAGTTCGCCCGCGAGTGCCTCTGTAACGTAGGTCTTCCCCGTTCCCGGTGGCCCATACAGCAAGATCGCGTTCACGACACCAAGGTCGTACTGTTCGTACAGTTCCGGTCGCTCCAGCGGGTCGATCACCTTGTCCTTCAGCGTCTCCTTCAGTTCGCTCATCCCTCCAACATCCCCGAAGTTCATCTCCGGCGGATCCGCAAGGAATTGCTCTGCATCCGGGTGATCCGTCTCTTCCGACGCTGATCCCGTCGATCGAGCTGCACTTCCGTCGTCGGACTCGTCGTTCTCGTTTTCGACTGGCGAATCATCCGACAACGAGCCGGTCTCTTCGAGTTGAGTCGAAGCTGTCCGGAGGTTCTCGGCGAGGTCGTGGCGCTTTTCGGTGAGCGTATCGCTGGTCTCGACGTCCGCGATACGGTCGACCGTCTCGGCAGCCTTCCGGTAGAAACGGGCCGCTCGATCGGCTTCGCCTTTTGCTCGATAAGCATCGGCCTTCCCGCGGTATTGTTCGTACTTGTCCTCTAAGATTTCCTTCTGAGCTTCCGATTCGATCATACAGTTACTCCCGCGGGATACTCCCGTTGATCAGATCTCTATCTCTTCGTCTTCGATGTCGATCTCCTCGAGGTCGTCCTCTAGAGTGACGTCTTCGACTGACCCGGTCTCGACGGTCTCCTCGACTTCGATCTCCTCTTCTGTGATCTTGCCAGCTGCCATCTCTTCCATCATCTCCATCTCCTCGCTGTCCTCGGTCCCGATATCGCTCGTCATGATGTCGATGTCTAGTCCATCTTGAACTTCTTGCATCAACTCCATGTCCAGATCGAACTCGACCATCTGGTTCATCATGTCCTCCTGGACGGACTCGACGTCGATATCGCGCTCGCTGATGAGCGACTCGATTTCCGTCGAGTCGCCGTCGTGCATGTCCTGGAGTTCGCGAGCGCCTTCGACGCTAACGACGGTCCCGAGGATGACACTGTTTTTCTGGTACTGCTTTTTCTTGAGTTTGTACTTCTTCTTGGCGATTTGGGCCTTTTTCGCGTAGGTTTCCCGTTTGAGTTCGTTGGCCTGTGCCCCCTTCTGGAGGAGTTCCTTGTACTCGCTTGAATATTGGTTCATCTCCTCTTCGATACGGTTGCGCTGCTTTCGGAGTTTGATCTTGTCACGTCGCAGGTCTTCGTCGCTGTAGACGCCCTCATCAAGCAGTGAGTTGGCCGATTCGCCGAAATAATCCTGAACCCAGTCGCGTACTTGCATGGTTTGTGATACCCTATGAATCTGTGTCAGTCGGTTTGTTCTTAGTAGTTTGTACTCGATAGGCTACAACTCCGGCTCGATTGCCAGCAAGACAGCGGTTACACCGAGCACCGCACCTGCCGCCGCTGCAATGACCAAGAACTTCATCTCGGTGATCGTCGGACTGAAGATGTCTTCGCCGACCGTCGCCTCTGCGTAGATCATCCCGGCACCGACTGCGATCCCGCCGAATGCCCCAACCGTGATTCGACGTTCCATCAGTGTGAACACACCCGCTATGAGGGCCGCCCCCATCACGACGTTCACCGCAAAGACGATCCCCGTCCAAAGCATGATTGACATGGTCTGTCTGTCTCCACATCACACACATCCATATAGACCCACTTAAATTTATCTACTGTCTGGCCGATACGCTTAGTCTCCTTTTTGGAGATACCTGGGACACGTAATTCTCTCGCAAGCTATTCCGGGTATTGGTGCTATATGCGCTCTTAATGGGCTCGATAACCGTTTCGTCCCAACCACTCCCCTCCAGATTGGAGAAAAGCTTTTGTATATAGCGTTGGAGGTGTTAGACAGCGATGATATCGATCGGCATGTCAGCTGTTCCGGCCGGCTGTTCACAACGACCGGTGTCGACTAGCCTTCCCATACGTGACGAGTTCAGTGACAATGGCCAGTGACAGCAACGGCGAGTTCCTGTTCGTGGTTGACTACGACTCCGATGCCGAGCGCAAGCGTGTCGAATATCTCTTCGACAACGCCGAAGGGGAAGTGTCGACGCTGTCGGGACTATCCCGGATCGCGGAAGGCGTCGACCTCGAGGAGATGTACGAACAGCTCGTCTCGAAGGTCCCCGAAGAGCAAGTCCGGGCTTACCGCCTCGAGCCAGTCGACGTCACGGCCGAACCCGAGCGGACGACTGTCACGGAACGGGTGAGTGCGCCGGCCGAAACCGTCGAACCGTTCGTCGAGTACATGCTCTCGAAGAAGAAGGCGGTCCTCCAGTCGGCCGCACACAACGAATACGAGGTCTACACGAAGAAGGGACGGGCCGACATCAGCTACGCACTCGAGGAGGACGGTGGCGAGACGGCGGTAGAGATACAGGTCGAGGGATATCCACCGGCACCGGCGTTCCTCGGGGAGTACTTCGAACGAGAACTGAGCGATTACGCGAAGAGCCAACAACCATGAGCGAGTTCCAACAGCGTTTCGAGGAGTTGACCCACGAGTCGGCGGTCGTCCTGGAGGAAGATCTGGCCGCCTTACAGAAGTTGCCCGACCGCGATCGCATCGAACGGTACAACAGTATCAAAGCCGACGAAGAGGAGTTCGTCTGGGAGTTTTCCAAGGAGTATGACCGACTGACCGACAGCGAGCGCGAGGACGTTCGCGGGGACTTCCGGCTGGCACGACTTCTCCTCGCGGCGAGTTTCTACGACGAAGGGTCAATCCCGCGGGCGATGACCGAGGACTTTGTCGACACCGAACTACAGGCCGTTCTGGAGTTCGAGCGGTACAAGCGCTTCGACGTGCTCTCGGAGGACGAGATCGAGGAGAAGATCCGCCGGATGGAAGGAGAGGTGTACGAACTTGTCACCGAGTACACTTCGACGCAGATCGCCAATATGGACGAGTTGATGGACGAGCCAGACGTTCAGAGCGACGTCATGCGAAAGCTTCTGGATCGCTACCAGGAGCGCCGAGAGAAGATCCGCCAGGGCTTTTTCGTCTACGTCGAGACCCACGGACTCGAGCATATGGTTGAGTCGATCGAGGCAGCCGTCCAAGCTGTCTCGGAATCGGCTGATGAACGCGCGATGATCCGCGAAGAGATCCAGGCCGAGTTCGAGTCCCTCTCGGCCGAGATCGAGTCGGACATCCGTAGCCAGCAGCGGACGTTCGAAGCTGAACTCCAGCGATTGGAGCGGACAGTCACCAGCGAAACCGTCGATCGGTCGGAGATACGAAGCGAGATCAACCAGCTTGAGGAGCAACGCGAGGATATCTCCGCCGAGCAGGAGGCGATGCTCGAAGCGTTCACTCGCAGAATCGACCGGACATCGGAGTTAGAGGAACGGCTCGAACGAAAGATCGAGCAACTGGAGCAGGTCAAAGCGGAGACCAAAGAGCAGGCCCGGGCTTCCGCCCGCGAGGAAACGACGGCCGTCGTCGAAGAAGAGTTGGAAGCACTCCGTGAACAACGCGAACAACTCCGGAGCGAGATCGACAGTCTCGAACGCGAACGGCAGGGGATCCGAGTTGCTCGGGATCGGCTCGAAAAACGTCAGGACGATCTCGAAGCCGAGATCGACGAGCTCGCGGGGGAACGTAAAGGGATCGAAGAGGCGCGTGGTGAGTTGTCCGCGACACAGCAGGAACTCGATTCGGAAGTCGATGACTTGGCCGACGAACGCAAGGGTCTCGAACAAGCCAGCGACGAACTCGAAGATCGTCAGCGAGACCTCGAATCGGACGTCGAGAACGTCCGGGAATCGCTGGCTGGCGATGAAGCCGAGTTGCCCGAGAACGCGGTTGGAACATCGCTGGCGCGTCTGTTGGAGATGGATTATATCGGCCGCTTCGATACGTCGGTCTACGACGCTACTGTCGTGGAAACTCCTGATGGTTCTTTCGAGGTGCCGGCTGGTTACTGGGACGATCGGAGCGAACATCTCAACGAACGGGGTCGACTCGATCGACTCCTGCCCGCTGACGGTGCACCCGAGGAATACCCGCTCAATCGACGAGCCAGGTATTTCGTTACGAGTTCCAAATTGTTGGGTCTCTCGCGCAGTCGAGAGATGGTCATCGAAGCGGCGACGCTGTCCCATCTCGAAGCCTTCGTAACCAATGGCTTCGACGCTTCGCCTGCCGATCTGGACGATCTGCTATCGGTCGTCAACAGCGCTGTCTACGAGGCCCAGCAGAACGACTACCACTACCTTCTGGGCGTGGCTTCGCCGACGGGGTGGACCGACCGGGTGATCCAGCAGGTTGAGGCCGGTGAGATTGCCCGGACGCGGTACAGTCGCAATCTGAGTCTGGTGCTGGTCGACCTCTCGACGGGCGAATTGGTCTACGACGAGAGCGACGGCGTTGCGGCTCACAATCGTGGACTCTATGAACTTCCTGTCGACGCCGAGCGGGTCGAGGCCTGTGTGGACGCAATTCGATCGGGCTATCTTGCGGAGGCGGGTGTCGACAGCGTGCTGTTGGAGGAAGTCGTCGAGGACGAGGGCTTCGACGTGCGTGTAGCGCGGGAAGCCTTCGATCAGATAGAGGCGAACGGCAAGGGAGAGCAGTTATACCTCGAAGACTTTGGATTAGCGTTGGATTTCTCCTGACGTGGAGGATTTTCGAGAAACGATTCTAATTCAACAAGGTTTGGGACGGCGAGGCCAGGCAGGGATGGCTATGGAAGCCCCAACTAACCCCTTCCAAACTCGTTTGATTGGATGGTGCTGTCTCGATGGATGGTTCTGACATATCTAAGTCACTATCAAATTCTTCAGCCACATCGTCCGCATTGCTGGTCGCGTTCGAGTAACGATTGTATACGCTTGGACAGTTTCCTACCGACAATGTTTCACTGACGGTAGACGTCGTCAGACCATCCCACGTTCCAGCGTATCGCTCGATCGCAACTCGAAGAGCGGATTCTGTATCACCTGAGTTAACATAGTCCTACAGTTTCTTATACGTGAATCAGCTACTGATTACAAAGGACGGCATGAACGGATACTTATCAACTGAAGAGACAAATATGGGGCGGATTCCGATCGAGACACGCACAGAGATCTACCGTGATCCGGATAACGGTCAACAGATCACGGTCAACACTGACGGACGGACGGTTACACTCGGCATTGCAGATGTCACGGTCTCCAGGGAGAGCGGTGACGAAGCCCCGATAGTCATCAAGCCAGAGTCGGAATGTATCGAGGTCCGAAATGAGGGGAACACGAATGGAGTTCACATCCGGACAGAGGGCGACCAGAAGGAACTTGAGAAAGGATTCAGCGCACGAATCAGACGAGATGCCGTGCTGAAGGTCGGCTATCAGACGGAATTCAGATTGACTGTCGAACGGGAAGCCCGTGAGGAGTATATTATCGACGGCGACGTCGATGCCGATGGTGACGTTGTGATGGGCGATCAACGGAACGTCGATGAGCGGACCACTGTCGAGGACGTGGTCGCCAAGGAACTCGAAGTCGATGGTGAGACCTCTGGCGATGTGCAGGATACTGTCGCCAACGAGATGCACGTCGGTGGCGATCGAAGCGGCGACACACAGAACATCTGTGAGGAGCATGGGATCTACACCGGACCGGTATGTCCCGACTGTGCGGAGAAAGACACGACACAGAACGATCGCCCAAGCACCAAGTACTGTCTCTACTGTGGTGAACCCGTCCCGGAATCAGCTCGATCGTGTCCCGAATGTGGAAAGGGATTTCCGGATATGGAGTGAGGGCAACGCTCTCGTTCAGTCTGCGATTGGAACCAAAGGGTGAACCGCCTCGGAAACAGTGCTAGCGATACAGCAGTGTCGCGATCGGTCAACAACCGAAATCCACCGGCGGTGAACCAGATACGGGTCATTTTTCACTTGTCAGTGCAGTCTCGTCCAATCCAGAGAAATCGCTGGGAGAAATACTATTTACGGCGAGACTGTATCACACACATGATCACAAGTTCGCATCGTTTCAAACTAGGTAGCAAGACGGATTCCTCGCCCCACCGTGGGCGGGGAGGAGGCCGACACTGGCCGAACTATCCACAATTTGTATCATCCTGGAATCCAATCATTCTGATAGTAGTCGTCGGCCTACAGTTGTCGTCGATCACGGGCCGCAGTCAACCGGCCCCGAAGTCAGGAATGCAGACCCGTGAACACCGAACAGGACGTTCGGCACGACGCGGCGAGTCCACTGACAAGCCGCGGGCCACTGTGCCCGTGGCAGTTGGCATCAAGACGAACCCACATTCGATTCCTGGCTCGACATCGGAGCGGAGAATGACAGGTGAGATGGTTCCGAGCAAATCGGCTGACTCCTGAAAGTGATTTCGAATTCATGGATCTAAACCCATCGGAATACGCGACGATCCCGGAACAGATCCCAACGAAACCGACAGTCGACATCGATTTTTCGTCCCTACAGGAACGCGGCCAAATCGGAAGCGGTGGGACCGCCGACGTGACGAAAATGGAGGACCCACAATCGGATACGGTGATCGCAATCAAACAACCTCGTGTTCAGGGGACTCTCGATGAGCGGATCCTTCAGACCGTCGTATCCGAAGCTGAAACGTGGGAAAAACTCGATGATCACGACGGCATTGTCGGTGTCATCGACTGGGATACGACGCCAGTCCCTTGGATCGCACTCGAATATATGGATTCAAGGGATCTTACCGATCGTATCGGCAACACCGGGATCGGTGAGTCCCTCTGGATCGGTGCACGCGTCGCCGACGCCGTCCGGAACGCACACCGGCATGGGGTCGCACATCTTGATCTCAAACCGGCGAACATTCTGTTCAGAACGACCACGCCACGAACGTGGGATGTTCCGAAAGTCAGCGATTGGGGCCTTGCCAAGCAACTTCTCCATCACTCCCGAGAGGTCGATGGGCTTTCTCCCCGCTATTCAGCGCCGGAGCAGTTCGATCCGGAGACGCTCGGGTCGCCGGATGAACGGACTGACATCTATCAGCTTGGGACCGTCATCTATGAACTGTTGACTGGAGATCCACCGTTTTCCGGATCTCCGAAGACGATGATGGATCGCCATCTGACAGACGCGCCCGAGAAACCGACTGCGATCGATCCGACTCTACCGGCAGCGGTCGATGGCGTGCTCGGAACGGCACTTGCCACTCACAAGGATGATCGGTACGAGTCGATGCTCGACTTTCGACGTGACTTGACGTCGTTGTTTCGAGCAGTCGCTCTCGACGAATCGGTATCACTGATCTGTAGCCCGGAAGACGAATATACGACGTCAGTTGGTGGTTCTTCCAAAACTCGATCCGGTCACGCAGACTTTACCGATGGCAGTAACTTCGGCAGTGATCCGAGTGATCCAGGGGTTCTGAATACCATTCGTGAGCAGTCACAAACTTCCAACTCACAAGAATTCCCCTGGCAGCGACGAACACGTGCACCCGGGCTCGAGGGGGAAACAGCCGGGACTCTAAAGCGAGAGTATGTCTCGGATGAGACGACAGGAGTACAGCGCTCTCAGACAACTAAATCAACGATCTCCGCAAATGATCCTGATTCGTCGAATCGAAGTTCGCTCGAACTTCTCAGTTCATTGCTGAAACAGCTGTTCGGGTGAATATTTTCACTCCCCGTTCAACAACTCGGCGACTCCACTCCAGTTGAAGGATGATCTTGGCCGCAATATTTTATATCAAAAATATGGATGAGTGAAATGTTCTCTTCTATATATCTACGGATTTTATATTACTTCTCATCTACTATATGACCAGAACGTTTCATCGAGTACAACAGATTATATCGCCGATCTGGCTATCTACATATGTCCTTAAATTAGATTTATTACATTACTATATACCTATAATTGGAGTGAATGGATCGGGGAATAACTTATGTAAGTTCAGACAGGGGCTAACAGATATGCGGATACCGTCTGTTGTATTTAGTGATGCAAACCGTTTGGACGAACAACAAGCCCGTGCGCTCGCGATCCACGAGGTGATCGGAAACGATCTCGAAGAGCACTACGAACAACAGTGGTCGTATTTAAAGATCGCTCTCGCGATTGCCACTGTTGCAACTATCGTGGGGATCGCGCTCGTTGGGACTGGCCAAGCGGGGATAGGATTACTGATAGCTGGGGGTGGAATCGTCGCGGGAGTCGGCGCCAGCGCTTACGTCCGCACTCGAAGTCCTGACGTGACCGTTTCGTCAGTCGAAACGGGATATTGGACAGGTCATCTGGTGCCAGACGATGATGGGACAGTCGTTTTCGATGCTACCGAATCGATCAAGTCAGAACAGTTTCAATTGAATCTCCTCGAAGAACCCGAACGTGCTCAGAACGTCGAACAGACGCTCGATTCGATCCAGGATTTTCCCGTCGTGATGACTGAGGAAACGGACGTCGAAAGTGAGTTCGTTGAGACTCTCAACTCGATCAAGGCCGAGATCGAGAACAGTCAGACACACGAAGTCACCTCACCAGTCCTGCAAAACGACGATCCGGCTGTCGAATCACTTTCGCGGCTAGCATCTGTAGCCGACGAGGGTGTTGTCGATGCCGGCGGCGTCTCATTGTCACGCCAAGAGGCGGCACAACAGGTGCAGACGTTTGACGAATTCGAGTCGATGGCCAACGAAGATCACGGCGAATCAGTGCTGCTCAACGTGAGTGAGCAGAGCCGTCGCATCGCAAACGATCTGTCTGGCCTCCAGGAGACGGCGACAGAATTGCTCAACGAACACATTCAAACGGCAGGGGATATGTTCGGACTCGTTTCTCATCACTTCTATTGTCCGGACTGTATGAGAGACGAGATCGAATCACGTCTCGAAGTGCGTGACGACGGTGAATGGTACTGTCAGACGTGCCGGTCGTCGTTCGCACCATCGGAAGGGATTCCCCGCCACCGGATTCGGGACGATATCGTTCTCGATGTCTGGGAGCAACTCTGGATCGAAAAAGACGACGAGCGCCGGCAGATTTACGAATCGATCGAGGATCAAAAAGCCGAGTTGAAAGAACGGGAGTACGAACAACAACGAGAGGAGATTCGGACCGTCGAGGAACGGATCAAGGACATTCGATCGAAGATTCGGGATCTACAGACGGAGGCCCGTGCAAAGCAAGGCACCGTCGAGGTCATGAGTGATCTCATGGACAAATACGAACGGATAAACGAACAGAGATTAGATCAGTTCGAACGGGACGTCGCTGAAGCGTTCGAAGAGATCGATGCAGAAACCGAGCGCGTGCTGGAAGAAACAGAAGGTATCGTGGAAGATCGGATCGAAGAGGCAGAAAAGCAGGCTGAAAAGAAAGCCGAGATGATGCGTGAGGAGGAACGACAGCGACAGCGTGAGTTCCTCGCCGCTCAACAGGCACTTCAGGAGAATCGAGCAGCTCGAAAACAGGTAGCGGAAAACGTCAACACCGCAAGAGTCGTCAACGCAATCGAACGGAACAACGAGAACCGGCCCGAACGGAGGGGAGCCTGAGATGGCTGGAAACGACGATCTGCATCCGATCCTGAAGAAGATCCACAGAACGGCTGGGGACATTCTCAAGTCGATTAAAGAAGTCAGGGGCGAGGTAGAGAAGGTCCATACGGCCATCACTAACGGCGTCGAAGAGATCATTGAAGCGATCGGCGACACGATCCAGGCACAGGCCGAAATCAAAATGATGGAACGTGTCGCGGAGGTGCGGGAAATAAAGCCCCAGATTACTGCGGAACAGGATCGAATCGAGGCCGAACGGGACGAACTGGAGCGTCAACTGGAACGGATCGGTGAGCGGTACGAACGAAAGCACGAGGAACTCGACGATAAGGCCGCAAAGCGCATCAGAGATCTCGGTGCGCATATCTTCGAAATCGACGAAGACGAGTTCGAGGACGGTATCGAGGAACCCTTCGTCGAGCACGTTACGACGACGTGGCGGAACCTCCAGTCACAGAATCAAGTGACAGAAAGGCAACGCCACGACCAGATCGAGTCGACGACGGGTGAAGTGATCGCGGATATTCACGATTTCGTCAGCCAGCAGAACGAACTCGTCGATCGCATTCGACAGACTCGAACGGACTTCGACCTCCCACGCTCGGAACCGGTGACGATCCAGGTACCTTACTACGTCGTTACTGTCGAGACAGGAGACGGTACCGAGCAACACGTCGTTGCGCCCTCCCAAACGACTTCCCAAGACGGTCCTGTGTCGGTCTCACTCGATCCTCTTCCCGGAATGGATCAACTGACCGGACGGACAGACCTCCAGCATACGGATACCAAAACCGTCGACGGATCGACGATCACAAACTCCCTCGAATCACACATCGAAGACGGTCGACCCCTTCTCTCGTACGATGAG
Organism: Halorhabdus amylolytica; assembly: GCF_004944975.1. GTDB lineage: Archaea > Halobacteriota > Halobacteria > Halobacteriales > Haloarculaceae > Halorhabdus > Halorhabdus amylolytica. The sequence goes on along the minus strand of NZ_SPQG01000001.1, from coordinate 183,549 downwards.
ACGGTAAACGATGCGGTAGGGGAGCAAATCACCGTCGCGACGGAAGGGGGGTCCTGAATGGCTTCGATAGAAAAAACGCGTGCTGTCGTCGAAGCGGGAGAGACATACGACGGCAAGATCGTCCCAACTACCAAAGCGGAGATCGGGCGGCCGGTCAGGATTTACGACGGGGCGACTGTTCAGGGAAGCGTTTACGGGGAAACTGTCGCTATTGAAAGTGGGACTGTCGAAGGATCCGTGATGGGATCCGAGAGCGTCGAATTCGAGGGTGGGACCGTTCAGGGGGAAGTCGGAACCGACGGAAAAGTCGTCGGATCCGGAATGACTGTGCATGGCACGGTAACTGGTACTCGGATCCGGCTCAAAAACGCAATCGTCTACGGAAACGTCGTCGGGATGGACGTCATTCTCGAAAACTGTGCGGTCATCGGCGTCGTCACCGCTGAACGGAAACTAACTGCACAGGATTCACTCTGTTATACGTTCAAGTCATATGGTGAGACGAAACTAGAGCAACTCTCGACAGTGTTACCACAGGCCATCGTGGAAGGTGAACTCGAACTGGTCACGCCAGTCACTGTCACTGGCCTTGGTCGATTGGAACTCGGCGACGGGTCGATGCCAACCATGGATGGAGAGGACCTCATCGAAGTCGAGGAGTCGACGTATCTGTCTCTCACTCCGCGGATTCTCAACCTCGAGAAAGTCACCGACCGACTGGACGAACTCGAAGGTGTGCTTCAGGAAGTCGCCACCGCCACATCGGCAGAGGAGGTTCCGCCGGCAGGGGCCCTGCTAGAGACGCTGGGTGTGGACGAATCACAATATCCCGAAGTCATCTAAACCATGCTCAAACGATTGTTGATGGCGCCGATCAAGAGCGCCCTCGCACCCCTCTTCATCGCGTTGTCAGTGTTTCGGAAAATCAAAACAGCGATCCTCAAACTCGTCGGTGGCTCGCGCAAGGCTGCAAACGCAGCTGCTGGTGCCACGAGTACTGCCAGAGAGACTGCCGAAGCAGCGGCCAACGACCGGTCGGAGTCACCAACCCATCAACAGGAAGTAAACAGGGAGCAACCTCCTTTGGAGGAAACACGACACGATTCCGAGGAGCCGGAGCAAGCGCTTCCGGATGCCGATGTTGAACGTCAATTTGGTCGTTTCAAGACTTTTTACGCGGCATACACCGGGTATTCATTCTTCATCCCAATTCTGATCGTCCTGAGTGTCGGTGCATTGGAGTACATCTCCATCGGGGATCTGTTGGTGGGTTCCTTCCAGGTCGCACTCTTGCCCGGTCTCTTTGCGGTGGTCGCCCGCGTTCGGAGGAAAGTCACATGGGGCATCGCGTTCGCGTTCGCACTGATCTTCACACTCGGCTCGTTCGTTTCGTTTATCGGAATCCTTCCTACGTTTGGCGTTTTCGTGGGAGAATCTCCGGGATTCGACCAGCCACTGCTGTTTCTCATTACTCTCGGTCAATTCGCACTGCTCGGTGGGATTCTCCGTGCCGGATGGAAAGGGCGCCACGCCGTTTTCAACCCGGGATCAGTCGATGACGTTGCTCGGGCAGAAGAATCGACGGCGTCCGTGGATCCAACGGAGACAACATCTTCCCCCGAACCCCGTTCGGTGAATGACGAGAAAACCACCGCTTCCACTGAGACTCCATCTGCAACGGATACAGTTTCTACAGCCGGCTCTCCATCGAAGGGGGCGGTAGATCCGGATACGTCGGTGGACGAAACGACGGCAGCCCAGGCGTCAACAGATACAGCAACGGCAACGGAATCGCCGCCAGAGGACGAAGAACTATCGGAGACAGATCCCTCGGAAGAGCGTTCATCGGGCGCTGATCAACCGAAAAACGAACGAGAAGCGGCGTCTCTCGAAGCACGGCTCACAGATCTCGAAAATGACGACCTGACAGCGGCCGAGATCCGTGAACTGGGTGACGACCTTCAGTCCGATGGCGTCCCTGATCAAGCGTTCACACTTCTTGAGCGCCACGCCGCCGCTGACGATGCCGAGATCAGACTTGCAGTCTGTGAAGTCTGTGCCGAGATCGACGATGAACGTGCGGACGAGATTCTTCGGGGTCGCCGCATCGACACTGATGATCGGGTCATGAACGCAGCTATCAACGGACTACGGTAGGCCCCTCTTCCTGACCTGACAATATACTTGCTAACAGCAATCAGCGTCATTTTCTTCTCGGATTGATGGCCCGGATCGTCGGTAGTTCGATGCGATAGCTTATCCAGATCACCATCGAACGTATGAAAAATTGAAATCGGAAGGGAAATCGGTCGATTACTGACCTCCAGTCGAAAACCGATCGTCGACACGCTCACACACCCAGGATCAACGGCCCGATCAACACTCCCATCAGCGAGACACGCCGAGCACCCAATCTGGCAGGGATCAGGCCAATCAGGGTACTGACACCGTAGACGGCGACGCCGATCAGACCGGCGAACAGCCCCGAGAGCACTGCCAGCACGACGAGCACGCCGGCAGACAGCCGGACGTGATCGAGTCGTCGGACAGCCCCGATGTACCAGTCGCCGACCACGACGACGAGGACGAATCCGACTGCCGCGGCGATGAGAACGGCCGCCACGAGAAGCGGCCAGGCCAGCGGCGCACCTGAGCGATCGAGCGCGACCAGCACCCCGGTCCGTGGGTTGCCGAAGGCGAGCAATGCACAGAGCGCAAAGAGGGTGTTCGACGTATTGACGCCGCTCGTGGTCACGACGAACCCGCGGCTGCCGTACTTCGACGGGGCACTGACCAGTGCCAGCGTTGCCGCGATGGCGCTGGAGACGCCCGGAAGGTAGCCGACGATCGCCCCCGAGACGGTGCCCAGTAATGCGAGACCACCGACCGACGTCCGCGTCGTCCGGACGGCCGGATCGTCCTGTCTCGGGACGCCGGATCCACGCATCGCGTCGATCAGTACTGGCGCACCGAACAGTCCGCCGAACAGCGGCGCGAGCATGCTGCCGACCGAGAGGATGCCATCGGCAGGCACGTTCAGTGTCATTACCCCGAGGAGTGCACTGACGACGAACGACAGCAGCGCGGCCTTGCGAGCGTGATTCGTCGGCTCGGTTGCGATCACCGCCGCGGCAATGATCGTCAGGACGACGGGCAGCCGCTCGGCGAGTACGGGATAGATTTCGAGCATCGCGAGCGTCACCGGGATCGCAAGCGGCAGCGCGAAGACGACTGCCAGTCCACTTCCGAGCGCTGACAGTCGGAGCGCTTCACGGCCGCGACCGCCGAGGACGAGGCGATGACTGGGAAGCGCCGAGGCGGCCATGGCCGGGTCCGGGACGCCGAGTGCCAGCGCGGGCACGAAATCCAGGAACGTGTGGACGACGCCCGCGGCGAGCATCGCTGCGCCGATCAATCGCGGTGGAAGCGGCACGCTTGGGGCGACCCCCGCCAGTAACAGCGCGAAGTTGTTGGCGTGCAAGCCGGGCGTCAGCCCACTGATCGTCCCCAGGCAGATCCCGCCCGCGATGGCGCTAACGGCGAGCAAGGTGGCTTCCGGGGCGAAAGCGATTCTGATGCCGAGATCGAACACGCCTGCATCTGGTCACGTTCCGCTGGATAAAACCGAGGATCACACGTGGTCCGGCAATGGAAAGCTTCATTAACATAGCGGAAAACAACCTTCACATATGAAGCGCGACACATGGGTGGCAATTGGGCTGTTCGCGGTCGGGGTGTCAGCGTTCGGTGCCGGCTACGCGCTGGTACTGGAATCGAGCCTCAGCTATCTGCCGGGAGTCGGCCTGACGCTCGTGGGCGGTGTCCTCGTCGGGCTGTCAGGAGCGGTCGCATTCCGCTGGCAGGCAGGTTACGTTTCGCGGCGACGGACACTGGCGCTCGTGGCGACGTTTCTGGGTGTTGGCCTGGGCTCGGTCGGGATCACACCTTTTCTCGGAACAGGTGACACCGCCCAGATGGCGTTTCTGGTGTTTTTGATTCCGGCTGTCGTCTACTGGATCCATCGCCGGGAGACGGAGACGACAGTCACTCAGACCGACGAGCGGATGCAGTTGCTAGCGTACAAGGCCGCGTTTTGGGTTCTGATGGCGATTGTGGTACTCGGCGGTGCGCTGCTATGGGCCCGAGAGTTCGGTGTGTACACGTTCTCGGGAGAGGCGACCCTGGCGGCGGTCACTGGCATCGGTCTGTTCGGCTGGTACGGGGCGTTCCGCTACTTGCAGATGCACAATTGACGGTCTGAACGCATGGATAACGACATCGAAGTTCGACGGGTCAAACGCAATCTGACCCAGGAGGATCTCGCCGAGGCCCTCGACGTGACGCGACAGACTATCGGCGCAATCGAACAGGGACGGTACGACCCACGGCTCGAACTCGCCTTCGATCTCGCCGAGTTCTTCGATACGACTGTTGAGGAGCTCTTCTGGCGCGAGTCGGAGTCCGACAGCGACGAGTGATCGGGTGCTGCTGGACAGATCACTCTGACTCACCTTCCGACGCGCGAAAGCGACTCGTTAAGTGAATCCATAGCCAACCCGGAAACAATGACGGAAACCGATCTCGAAGACCTGCGTCGGGGTACCGAACTCGTCAAGCGCGGCTTCGCGAAGATGCAGAAAGGCGGCGTCATCATGGACGTCGTCAGCCCGGAACAGGCCCGTATCGCCGAGGACGCGGGTGCGGTCGCCGTCATGGCCCTGGAGGCCGTCCCGGCGGACATCCGCAAGCGCGGTGGTGTTGCGCGGATGGCCGACCCCGCGGACGTAACGGAGATCATCGAGGAAGTTTCGATTCCGGTGATGGGCAAGTCCCGGATCGGCCACACAAAGGAGGCCGAAATTCTGGAGGCCATCGGCGTCGACATGGTCGACGAGAGCGAGGTGTTGACCCCCGCCGACGACGCCTATCACATCGAAAAGCGGGAGTTCACGACGCCGTTCGTCTGTGGCGCGCGCAATCTCGGTGAGGCCTTGCGACGAATCGACGAGGGCGCGGCGATGATCCGGACGAAAGGCGAGGCCGGAACGGGCGACGTCAACCAGGCCGTCCACCACCAGCGGACGATCAAGGGCGCCATCCGGAAGCTGGAGGGCATGAGCCACGAGGAACGCGAGGCCTGGGCACGCGAGCACGAAGCGCCCGCCGACCTGGTCCACGAAACCGCCGAGATGGGTCGGCTGCCGGTCGTCAACTTCGCCGCGGGCGGGATCGCGACCCCCGCCGACGCCGCGCTGATGATGTATCACGAGTGTGACGGCATCTTCGTCGGGTCTGGTATCTTCGGTGCGGAGGATCCCCAGGCCATGGGCGAAGCGATCGTCGAGGCCGTCAACAACTACGACGACCCCGAGCGGCTGGCCGAGATCGCCTCGGACATCGGTGGCGGGATGAAAGGCGACGCCAACGTCGACCTGCCCGAAGAGGAACAGCTGCAGGACCGGGGCGTCTGAGAGTCGTGTCGTTTGCGGACCGGAACGTCGAATCCCCGAAGTCGGCCCCAATCGCCCTATTTTCAGTCCCGGGATACTGATAGACGTGTCGTAAAGATGGACTGCCCGAGCGACGAAGGCAACCGTCAAGGGAGCCCCCGTATCATGGGATACTATGGCCAGTGTCGCCTCGACACTCTCCCAGATAGGGGAGTTCCTGTCGAGTCTCTCGACTGTCGAGTGGCGCGTGGCGGTCAGTGCAGGCGTGATCGCCCTCGCACTCCTCGTCGGGGTGGTGATCGTTCCGTTCGTCGTTCGACAGCTTCGTCGGACAGTGAGGCGACGACTGCTCGGCGGATGGCTCGCGGATGCCGTCGACGTCGTCGAGGAGTACCTCCCGACGACGATCGGACGGTTCGCCGTTCGGACCATGCAGTTCGCGGTGGTGATCCTGGAGGTACTCGCCCTGTTGATCATCTGGAACCTTCTCACTCCGGTCGAGTCACTGATAAGATCGAGCGGTCTCTCGATGGACCTCGTCTTTCAATTGTTGCTAACCGCGGTACTGGCGGGCGCGATCTACGTCATCGCCGATCAGTACAAACAGGCCATCGGCCGGATCGGGAAACAGGCGTCCTGGATGACCGACCACCAACAGGAGATCGTCGTCCGGATGGGCCAGATAGTTATCCTGCTGTTTGGCGGGCTGCTCGCGCTTGGTCTCTGGGGTGTCGAACTTCAGGGGCTGCTCGTCGGCGCGGGCTTTCTCGGGATCGTCGTCGGGCTTGCCGCTCGCCAGACGCTCGGCTCGCTGATCGCCGGGTTCGTGTTGATGTTCTCCCGGCCGTTCACGATCGGCGACTGGGTCGAGATCGGCGGCGAAGAGGGCGTTGTCACCGATATTACGATCATCAATACCCGTCTGGAGAACTTCGATGGCGAGGTGGTCGTCATACCCAACGACAAGGTCAGCAACGAGGCGATCGTCAACCGGAGCCGGCGTGGCGTCCTTCGTCTCAAAGTCGACGTGGGTATCGATTACGAGAGCGATCCTGAACGCGCCAAAGCCGTCGCCCTGGAAGCGATCAAGGAGGTAGATTCGGTCGCCGACGGGCCGCCGCCACAGATCGTGCCGAAAAAATTCGGCGACTCGGCGGTCGTCCTCGAAATGCGTTTCTGGATAGATCACCCCACTCCGCCGCGGAAGTGGAACGCAGTCTCCGGCGTCGTTACCGGGGTGAAGGCAGCTTTCGAACGGGAGGGGATCAAGATCCCGTTCCCACAGCGGGAACTCTCCGGACGGGCCGAAACCGGGGGATTCCAGGTCAAGGAGACGACTGGCGAAACGGTCACGTCACGCAGTGACGATCCGGACGCCTGATCCGGGCCCTATCGCCGTCCAGTAAGATGTCTTTTCGTCTCGAGTCACTCGTTCAGTACAGTGTCGCGCCGTCGCCGATCCGCGTCTGGTAGGTCCGTGCGTCGACATCTGCTTCCTCGAAGGCGTCGAGCATGGCCGAAGCGACGCCGCGCTGATCGCCCGGTCGACAGACGGCCAGTACGGCCGGGCCGGCACCGCTGATCGTGACGCCCGTCGCACCCGCATCAAGCGCCCGTTCGCGGACGGCGTCGTATCCATCGATCAGCTTCGCTCGGGCAGGTGTGACAACGCTGTCTTCCATCCCTCTCCCCACGAGGTCGGGATCATCGCGATGCATCCCGCTGGTGAGCGTTGCGGCGTTCCCGACGGTCTCGACGAGCTGGTCGACAGATGTCTCGCTGGGCACCACCCGTCGAGCATCGCGCGTCGAGACGACGATCTCGGGGAGACAGGCGACCAGCGAGACCGAAGCATCGATCTGTGTGACGCCGCCCGGCGTCGCGATCGTGAACCCTCCGAGGATCGCCGGGGCGACGTTGTCGTCGTGTGCGTCCCCGGAGACGACTGCCTCTCCCTCGGCGGCGATCGGAACGAGTTCCTTCCGGGACTTCCCGCGATCGTAGAGTTCATTCAGCGCGACCGCCGCGGCAGCGGCGCTAGCAGCTGAAGAACCGAGGCCGGACGCGGGCCGGATTCCCTTATCGATCTTGATGTGGGCGGGTGCGTCGAGCGCGTCGACGACGGCCCCCACGGTGTTCTTCTCGGGATCCTCGGGGATGTACTGGCTGCCGGCCCCGGTAACCTCGATGGTCGTCTTCTCGGCGCGCTCGACGCGGACGACATCGGCTGGCCGTTCGAGTGCGATCCCGAAGACATCGAAGCCGCTGCCGAGGTTCGCGCTCGTGGCCGGCGCCCGCGCCGTCAGCATACCCCGGCTTTCCCCGACAGCGGGCAAAAAGGTAGCGAATGCGGGCCTCAGATCACCCCCAAACATAAGCCCCCGTCACGCGAACCGCCGTATGAACTATTCCATGCCCGCCCCCTCCATCGATCTCCTGCTGATCGGCGGGAGCCTCGCCGGCGGTGTGGTCTGTGCCTGGCTGGCTGCCTTCGCCTGGCATCGGCGGGACGTCCCGGCCGCCAAGCCCTTTGGCGGATTCATGGTCGCCGCTGGTCTCTGGTCGGTCGCCTACGCCGGCGCTCTGCTGGCCGGGGACGCCGAGATCATCGCTGCGTTACTGGTGACTGCAGACATCGCAGCCGCGGGAATCCCGCCGTTGTGGGTCGCGTTCACGCTCGCGTACACTGGGCTCGACAGATATCGTCGGCCGGCGGTATACGCTGTCCTTTGGGCGATTCCGATCGCCTATGCTGGATTGGCAGTGACCGCCCCCTTGCACGGCCTGGTCGATATCGCCGTCGAGTTCCGGACCGTCGCCGGCGTGACTGTACCGACGCTCGTGCGGGGCGTCCCGTACTGGGCGAGCGTCAGCGTGGCGTACCTGCTCGTGTTCGTCGGATACGCGATCCTCGTTCGTTTCCTGCTGTCAGCCAGTCCGGTGTACCGGCGCCAGGGAAGCGCCATCGTCGGCGGCAGCCTCTTTCCCGTGGTCGGGAACGCTCTGTTCGTCGTCGGGATCGGCTCACGGACAGGACTCGATCCGACGCCGTTGACTTTCGCACTCGGTGGAGTGATCGCCGGCTGGGCGCTGTTTCGCTACGATTTCCTGTCGGTCACCCCGCTCGCGAGCGACCTGCTTCTCGACGAACTCCCCGATCCCGTCCTCGTCCTCGACATCGACGACCGAATCGTCGATCACAACGACGCGGCGATCGACGCGTTCGACGGGGGGCAACTGACCGGTCGGAACGTCGAGGCTGTCGCGCCGAACTTGCTCGATCGCGTGGCATCCGGGGATCTGGTCCGGGCAACGAACCCGAACGATCCAGGTGAGACTGCGCTGTTCGATCCCCGGGACACCGAGATAACGGACTCGCGTGGCGACTGCCGCGGTCGTTTGATCGTGCTCCGGGACGTCACCGTCCAACAGCGCCGCATGGATCGGATCGAGGCGCTACAGGCGACCACCGAGCGACTCATCGAGGCACGGATCGACGACGAGGTTGCGGATGTCGCCGTCTCGTTCGTCGAACGGGTCCTTGGTCAGGAGATCGCGGTCGTCTTTCTGGCCGACGAGGGCCGACTCCGTACGGCGGCAGTTTCCTCGTCTGTCGAGGACGCGATCGACGGACGTCCGCCGGACGTGACGGCGGAGACGGCGGTCCTGTTCGAACAGTACGACGCGGAGGAGACAGGCGTTCTGACGGGATCGGACTGGGGGTGGAGCCCGTTCGAAACGCTCGACGTGGACGGCGTACTCGCGCTGTCGCTCGGGGAACACGGGTTGCTGTGTATCGCCTCCCGGGAGGGCACGGCGTACTCGGCCGAGGATCGGCAGTTCGCGACGATCCTCGCCGGGGCGACCGAGACCGCGCTGGATCGGGTTGCCCGTGAACAGCAACTCCGGGAGAGCCGTCGCGTCGTCCGCCACCGGACGGAGCAACTCGAATTCCTCAACGGCGTGCTCAGACACAACATCCGCAATGGGGTCCAGGTCATCGACAGCAACGCGCAGTTGTTGGCCAGGGATCTCCAGGGAGACGACAAGGAACGCGTCGATCGCATCAGGGAGCGGTCGGCGGAACTCTCGGAACTCACCGGGAAGATCCGTTCGATCACCGAGACACTCACATCCGACGGTGATCGGGTCTGGGCCGTCGACGTGGGTGCGCCCCTCTCTGCCGCCCTCGAACGCGTCGAGGCCGAACACACCCTCACTGTCAAGGGTGACGTCGACGACGATCAGACAGTGCTGGCGAACGGCCTGCTTGCCGACGTCTTCGAGGCTGTCGTTCGGAACGCGGCTGAACACGGCGACGACGCTTCGGCGACCGTCGAAATCGAAATACGACCGATGGGCGAGTGGCTCCAGGTACGGATCGCCGACGAGGGGCCAGGCGTCTCGGATCACCTCAAGGAGTCGCTGTTCGAGCGGGACGTGAGCGTCAGCCAGACCGCTCATGGGTTTGGGCTGTACTTCGTCGCGGTGATGATGGACCTCTACGGCGGGGACGTCTGGTTCGAGGACAACGATCCGACCGGTGCGATCGCAGTTCTGGAGTTTCAGCGCCCGTCCGCCGAAGAGTGAACGCCGTTCGGATCGTCGGACCACACGACTAGCCTCCGCCCGTTCGTAACGGAAAGGCCTATTCGCGGACCCGCCGAAGCCGGCCCATGATCGGTGTCGTCGGCGGCGGGGTCGCCGGGCTTGCTGGGGCCCGTCGCCTTCAAGAACGAGGGTACGACGTGACAGTGTTCGAGGCGAGCGACGACCTCGGCGGACTGGCGGCGACATACGAAACCGCCGGCGATCCCGTCGAGAAGTTCTACCACCACCTCTCGAAGTCCGAGGAGACCATCGTCGAGTGGATCGAGGAACTGGGGCTTGGTGACAATCTGGAGTGGCGCTACGGTAGCGACGCCTACTACGTCGACGGCGTCGTCCACCCCATGGACAAACCATGGGAGATCCTCGCCTATCCGCACCTTTCGCTTTACGACAAGTTTCGCCTGGGAATGCTCGTGCTGGATGTCGACGTTCGCGGCGGGGTTCCTTCCTTCGACACCTACGAACGACTGGAGGACTTCGAGGACGTGCCGGTCAGGGAGTTTATCCTCGATCACACCTCGCGGGGTTGTTTCGAGCGGTTTTTCAAACCGCTGTTGGAGGCGAAGTTCGGCGACCGCTGGGAGTCGGTCAGTGCCGCCTGGCTTCTCGGGCGGGTGAAGTTCCGCGGCGAGCGGGACATCCTCAAAGGCGAACTGCTTGGCTATCTCGAAGGGGGGTTCGGCAGACTCATCGACGCCATGCTCGAATCGGTCGGCCGTGAGAACGTCGTCACGGGCGCTCGCGTGGCCGATCTCGGGATCGAGGACGGCGCCGTGGGCTCCCTCACCGTCGAGACCGGCGACGGAACCGAGACCCACGACGTCGACGCGGTGGTCGTCGCCACGATGCCGGACGTTCTCGAACACCTGACGGGCTACGAGTGTGGCATCGACTTCCAGGGGACCGTCTGCTCGGTCATCAGTATGGAGCAAGCCCTGACGGACACCTACTGGCTCAACATCGCCGACGAGGCGCCCTTCGGCGCGCTGATCGAACACACTAATTATGTGTCGGCGGAACGATACGGCGGTGAACACTTGTTGTACGCCGTCAAGTACGTTCAGGATCTGGGGGACGAACTCTGGCAGAAGGAGGACGAAGGCGTCGAAGAGACCTGGCTATCCGGTATCGAAGATCTGTTCCCCGACTTCGATCGGGAGTCCGTCAACTGGATCGAGACGGCACGCAGCCCCAAGACTGCGCCCATCTACGAGCGGGGCTACCTCGATATGGTGGTGCCCTACGATCTGAGCGAGGACGTAGCTTCGGGCGTCTACTACGCGGGGATGGCCTCACGGGCGCAGTACCCCGAACGTTCGATCAACGGGGCGATCGTCGCCGGCGAGGCGTGTGCCGAACGGATCGGCGAGGCTGAGTAGTCGAACGTTAGTACGTTTCGATCGCAACGTCGAGGCGCTCGTAGGCCTCCTCGGAGAGTCGGATACTTTTCGACATGTGCATACGGTTGTATGCAGACTCACTCAGGGCTTACTCCGTCGGCCGCACGTTCAGGAAAACGCGATCGGGACTGCGCTGCCGATCAGGACTCGATTTCCCTGCCCTCGACAACATCGCGGTCGACGCCGGGTGCTTCCTCGACGTCGACTTCGTCGGGTTCCTCTTCTCCGCCGATCACGACCTCGCCGTCCTCGGTTTCGACGTAGACGTCGTCGGCAAAGCCGCCGATCGCGTGGGGATGTTCGGGGTCGTCGAGTTTCTCCGGCGTCGAGGGAGCATCGGGTAGTCCACCGGCGGGTGCGAACTCCCCTAACGGATCGTCGATCGTGATACCGTGAGATTCGAAGAAGTCGGCGTAGCGATCGTAGTGGATCTCGACCTCCTCGACGGGGAACTCCATCATTTCGGTCCAGCCGTGGTTGTAGAAGTCGAAGTTGGCCTGAGCGTGGGTTATCTCGCGGGCCTCGGCCTCGGGGTATCCCTCCTTCAAGGCGGCGACGTAGGTATCCATCGTCGCATCGAAGAACGCTTCCAGGCGTTCGCGTCGCTCCTCCTGGTACTCCTCTTGTGCCCAGTCGAGGAAGACACCGGTATGCAGGTTGACCAGTCTGTCGGCTACCATCTCGCCGACGACCGGTGCAGTCAGGCTCTGTTTGGCCGCCCAGTGTTTGACGCTTTGTTTGATCTTCATGTGGGTCGGAATACTCGGTCGAGCCCCATCAACTCAGGGAAGTCGGCATCCGGTAACGAGCGACGTTCGGACACGCGGGTTCCCGGATCGAGTGATATGATTTCGCCGATAGCAATCCACATTAGGCCCCGGGTCGAAGGACGGTATCATGACCACGTCGCACGTGATCCTCGGCGACGGGATCGCGGGCAGTTCCGCCGCGGAGACGATCCGCGAGGCGGATCCAGACGCCGAGGTGACCGTCATCACCGAGGAGGGCGAACCTCTCTACAACCGGATCCTGATCAAGGAGTTCGCCAAAGGGAAACTCCCCGAGGATCCCATCGCGATCCACGAGGAGGAGTGGTACGACGAGCGCGACATCGCCCTCGAACTCAACACTCACGTCACGGACGTCGACACTGACGCGAAGGTCATCGAGGCCCACGACGGCTCCACTTACGAGTACGACAATCTCTTGGTCGCGACTGGCGGCACGCCGATCGAGCTGCCCGTCGAGAACAGCGACGCCGATGGGATCCACCACTTCTGGACGTTCGAAGACGCCAGGCGGATCCGCCAGCACGCCAGCGAGGCCGAGACGGGCGTCATCGTCGGCGCGGGCCTGCTCGGTATCGACCTCGCGGCGATCTGTGGCGCCCAGGGCGTCGACGCGGACTACCTGATGCGCGGAAACCGGTGGTGGCGCTACGCGCTGACGCTCGACGGTGCAGAAATCGTCCATGAGGCGCTCCGGGATCTAGGGGTTGATCTGGTCTTCGAGAGTGGCCTCGACCACTTCGAGGTCGACGAGGACGGTCACGTCAGCGGTGCCATCGACTCCAACGGCGAGTTCCACGAGGCCGAGTTCGCCGCAGTCGCTGTCGGCCTGGACTACAACACGGAATTCCTTCAGGGGACACCGGTCGAACTCGACGACGGCGTCGTCGTCGACGAACACATGCAAACGAACGTCGAAGGCGTCTATGCCGCCGGCGACCTGACACGCTACCACGACGTGATCCTCGACGAGGGGGCACAGAACGGCTCCTGGGGGAGTGCCAAGGAGCAGGGGGCAGTCGCCGGCGCGAACATGGTCGCCGACGAACCCGTCGAGACCTTCCGATACGTGCCGACGTACTCGATCACGCACTTCGACTTCCCGTTTCTCTCCTTTGGCCATCCGACGATCGGCGACGACGCAGCCGAACGCAAGTACGATGACGAGGAGTGGCGTCGCCTCACGTTCAAGGACGGTAAGCTGATCGGCGGCGTTCTGATCGGCGATCTCTCCCAGCAGAGCGCGTTCAAGCGGATCATCCGCGAGGAACGACCCGTCGCCGACCAGAAGGAGGCACTGCTTGCGCCCGAGGTCGATCTCGAAGCGCTGGCTCCGTCCCCCCTCGAACGGTGACTGACCGCCTGGTCCGTCCCGGATCGACACGGTTTTGCGCGTCAGTCGGATGTTGAGACACATGCACGGCGATACGGGCGGTGAGATGACTCTCGCTTTCGACCTCGACGCGCTGCGACAACTGGCCCACCCCGATGCAGTGTTCACTGACGCACGCCAGTGGAGCGAGTACGTCGGCATCGTCTCCGACGAACCGACGTACGTCGTCACCAACTTCGCGCGGAAACACCGCGTCCGCCAGGACTTCTTCTCCGGACCCCGCGGCCGCACGGAGAGTCTGGAGAACGTCATGGGCCAGTTCGAGACGCCACGCTACGTCTATGTCGGTACCGACGACGAGGCGGCGGCACTGGCCGAAGAAGCCGGCTGGGAGTTTCTGGACGTCACTGATGCGGCCGAGGCCGCCGAGTGGGAACTCGGCGAACCCGAACCGCCGGCTCAGGCCGAACAGGAAGAGACACGCGACGACTGGCCCTGACCTGCCGGGGTCGGCAAGACGACACGTTGGGACGCGGAAGTGACGTCGCCCATCGGGGCGTTTAACCGCCCGCGGGCGCAATCCAGGCCGATGAGTACACCTCGCGTCCCTGGAGCGGGCGACCGCATCGAACTCCCCTGTGGCGAGTCAATCGGCCTCTCCGAACTCGACATGGGTATGCGGGAGTTCGACTGTGCGTGTGGGTCGACACACGCACTCGTCATGGACGTCCATCCGCCGGCCCGCTTCCTGCCCGAGTTTCTGGTCGACGTGCTCCGCGAGACGGTCGAGACGACCGACGAGGCCGAGGAACTCGGAACCGTTCACCTCATGGGCATCGTCTTAGAGGAGTTCCCGGACGCTGTCGTCGCCGAGGACGTCTCCGAGGACGGCGACATCGGCTGTGGACTCGTCTGGATTACTGACTTCGACGCCCGACGCCTCCACGAAATCGTCGTCGAACTTATCGTCGATTTGATGGAACACGCCGTCAGTCACGCGAACGACGAGGACACGATCACGGAATTCGAGGCCGAGATGCGTGAGTTCGACGTGAGCGAGTTCGTCGACGTCTACCGGGCCGAACGCGACCTCGAAGGCGAGCACGACACGGCTGTCTGACCAGGCGTGTGACGTTTCCGCGAATCGTTCGCTTCGTGTGACAGTCGATCGCGCCGTCGTCTATCGAAACTGTCCGATCGTCCGTCAGACGGTAGTCTGACGGTAATTAATGGTGTTCGGGAACAATTGTCAGACTATGTTACGCCACGGCGAGTTCGAGCGGATCCGCGCCGTGTTGCGGGAGGCGGATCACGAGGAACCCCTGACTGCCAGAGAAATCCTCGCCCTGCTGGAGGAGCACGGCGAGTCCTTTGACAGCGCCCATCAGGTGGCAACCGTCCTGGGTCGTCACGCCGAGACCGGCGAGGTTGAGGTGATCCGCGACCGGCCCTACCGATATCGGTTCGACGACCGCGGACAGTGATCACGGTCGGGACGGGAGTGCCGGTCGACTTCCGTCCTATTTCGGACTCTCGTAAAGCAGTTCCGTTGTTTTTTCGTCCGGAATTCGTGGATGGTGGTTTCAAATGCTATCAGTTGTGTGAACCGCGACGACCGGGGCACCGTTGCCGAGGCTCGTTACGACGGGCCGAGTGACCAGGGTCGATACGATTTTCGAAATTCACTTGCGAGTATCGTAACCTTTCGCCGGGCTTATTACGACGAACGAACTCCAGACGCACAATGACAGACGAGGAAGATCACACGATCCTGTTGATCGGAAGCGGCCCGATCCAGATCGGTCAGGCGGCCGAGTTCGACTACTCCGGGGCCCAGGCCTGTCGGGCGCTCCAGGAGGAGGGTGCGCGCGTGGTCCTGGTAAACTCGAACCCGGCGACGATCATGACCGACCCGGAGATGGCCGACAAGGTGTACCTCGAACCCATCAATACCGAGGCCATCGCCGAGATCATTCGCAAGGAGGACCCCGACGGCGTCATCGCCGGCCTCGGCGGCCAGACCGGGCTGAACGTCACCGCGGAACTCGCCGAGGAAGGGGTACTGGAGGACCACGACGTCGACGTGATGGGCACGCCACTGGATACTATCTACGCGACAGAGGACCGCGAGCAGTTTCGCAAGCGCATGGAGAAGATCGACGAGCCGGTCCCTGCCTCGACGACTATCGACTCGATCGGCGGGGTCGAGGACGCCGTCGAGGAGGTCGGCGGGCTACCAGTCATCATGCGGACGACCTACACGCTCGGAGGCGCAGGATCGGGCGTCATCGGTGACATGGACGAACTGAAAGAGCAGGTCCGCAAGGGCCTTCGCCTGTCGCGTGACGACCGTGTGATGATCACCGAGTCTATCGATGGCTGGATCGAACTCGAGTACGAGGTGATGCGTGACGCCGACGACTCCTGTATCATCATCTGCAATATGGAGAACTTAGATCCGATGGGGATCCACACCGGCGAGTCGATCGTCGTCACGCCTTCACAGGTCATCCCGGACGAGGGTCACCAGGAGATGCGGGACACGGCGCTGAAGGTGATCCGCGAACTCGAGATCCACGGCGGCTGTAACATTCAGTTCGCCTGGCGGGACGACGGCTCGCCCGGCGGCGAGTACCGCGTCGTCGAAGTCAATCCACGCGTCTCCCGTTCGTCGGCACTCGCTTCGAAGGCGACGGGGTATCCGATCGCCCGGGTCACCGCGAAGGTCGCGATGGGCAAGCGCCTCCACGAGATTGAAAACGAGATCACCGGCGAGACGACTGCTGCTTTCGAGCCTGCGATCGACTATGTGGTCACGAAAGTCCCGCGCTGGCCGATCGACAAGTTCCGCGACGTCGACTTCGAACTCGGGCCGGCGATGAAGTCTACCGGGGAGGCGATGTCTATCGGCCGGACTTTCGAGGAGTCACTGTTGAAGGCGCTCCGTTCGAGCGAGTACGATCCCGCCGTCAACTGGGCCAGCGTGAGCGACGAGGAACTCGAAAGCGAGTACCTCGTCCGCCCCTCACCCGACCGGCCCTACGCGATGTTCGAGGCCTTCGAACGGGGCTACTCCGTCGAGGAAGTGTCGGCACTGACAGAGATCCGCGAATGGTACGTCGAACGCTACAAGCGGATCGCCGACGCAGCTGAGGCCGCCAGCGCGGGCGATCTCGACGTCGCTGCCGAGGCCGGGTTCACGAACCACGAGGTCGCGACCCTCGCCAGTGGCGGAGCCTTCGACGATACCCACGCCTCTTGGCTGCCGGACCGCTTGCTCGACGAACGGGGAGTCGTCAGCGAGAACGGGGAAGTCACCCCGCAGGCCGACGGCGGGACCGGTGCCGTCACAGTCGAAGACGTCGAGGATGCCGCGCCCGACCGGTCGTTCAAGCAGGTCGATACCTGCGCCGGCGAGTTCGAGGCCTCGACGCCGTATTACTATTCCGCGCGGGAACCTCTCTCTGGACTGGAGCGCAACGAGGTCCAGGTCGATCCGGACGTCGAGAGTGTCGTGGTCGTCGGGGGCGGCCCGATCCGGATCGGCCAGGGCGTCGAGTTCGACTACTGTTCGGTCCACGCCGTCCGGGCCCTAGAGGAGATGGGAATCGAGGCCCACGTCGTCAACAACAACCCCGAGACGGTCTCGACGGACTACGACACCTCTGATGGCCTGTTCTTCGAACCGATCACCGCCGAGGAGGTCGCCGACGTGGTCGAGGAGACCGGTGCCGACGGCGTGATGGTCCAGTTCGGCGGTCAGACCTCCGTCGACATCGGACACCCGCTGGAGGAGGAACTCGAACGCCGTGACCTGGATTGTGAGGTTCTCGGTACGTCGGTCGACGCGATGGACTTAGCGGAGGACCGCGACCGGTTCAACCGCCTGATGGACGAGTTGGGCATCGATCAGGCCGAGGGCGGCACGGCGACCAGCGAGGAGGAAGCGCTCGAACTGGCTCGCGATATCGGGTATCCGGTTCTCGTCCGTCCCTCCTACGTACTCGGCGGTCGGGCGATGGACGTCGTCTACAACGACGAGGACTTAAAGACCTACATCGAGGAAGCAGTCCGGGTCAGTCCCGACAAGCCGATCCTCGTCGACGACTTCCTGGCGGATGCGGTCGAACTCGATGTCGACGCCGTGGCAGACGCCGCGGGCGAGGGCGGGGACGTCCTCATCGGCGGCGTGATGGAACACGTCGAGACCGCGGGCGTCCACTCCGGAGACTCGGCCTGTATGATTCCGCCGCGCAGTCAGGAGATCAAAGATGTCATGCCGCGTATCCGCGAGGTGGCCGAGGAAGTTGCCCGAGAACTCGACGCCGAAGGGCTGCTCAACGTCCAGTTGGCCGTCAGGGATGGAACTGTATACGTACTAGAGGCCAATCCTCGCTCCTCGCGGACGGTGCCGTTCATCTCGAAGACGACCGGTGTCCCGATCGCGAAGCTGGCCGCGAAGGTCATGGCCGGATCGAGTCTCGACGAACTCGACGTCGAGGAGCAACAGCCCGGACAGGTCTCGATCAAGGAGGTCGTCCTGCCGTTCGACCGTCTCCCGGGCAGTGATCCGCGACTCGGCCCGGAAATGAAGTCGACGGGCGAGGTCATGGGGACCGCCGGGAGCTTCGGTAAAGCCTACCAGAAGGCCCAGCAGGCAGTCGGGAAGGCGATCCCGCTTTCGGGCACGGCGATCGTCGATCTGCCGGTCCTCGGGTTCGAGGAGCACTTTGAGACGTTCGACTTCGACGACTTCGAGGACAAGACGGCGATCGAGCAGGCCCTGCGTGAGGGCGAGATCGATCTCGTCGTCTCGCGGGACCGGGACGTGCTGGAGATCTGTGTCGAGGAGACGATCACGTACTTCTCGACTATCGAGAGTGCCGAGGCTGCCCTCGAAGCGATCGAATCGGCCGACGAACCGCTGAACGTGCAGGACATCGCCAGCCGACCGAAGACCGCCCGGAAGTGGGGCGACAGCTGAGGGAGATTGCATCCATGGATCGAACCGAACGTGCGCTGGCATCGTTTCTCGGCGATGACGAGGAGTTGGTCGAGACCTGGACAGTCGATACGATCATTCGCGGGTTCGAACTGTCGCCACCGGGGATGGGGCCGACCGAGACGCTAGGCCTGACCGATCGACGACTCCTCTGGCTGGACGAGGACCTCGAAACAGTGGAGTTCGAGGACGTCGAAGCGATCAAAACCGAGACGATGCAGTCCGGAACGGGGTCGGCGATCCTTCGACTCGGTGTGCTCAGCCTGGCGATCGGCATCCTCGCGACGATCGCGCTGTGGCTGTTCATGTCGTTTTCGCCACTGCTAACGGCAGCACCTTTCGGAGTCGGGGTGGTTACCTTCGCCCTGAGTGTGGTCACCGCTCGGCTCCGTGACGATGACGAGGCGGGGGAAACGTACCACTATCTGGCCGTCCAGACGTCACGGACAACGCTACAGGTCTACGCCACCGAAGCGACCGTCGAAACGATCGTCGACCAGATCAACGCCCAGCGTAAAGGCGATCCTTCAGACGAGGAGAGCGAGAACACCAACGCAGATGCGGAACCCGCCGGCTGATAGCAGTTCACCGGCAGTCGCATCAGATATACATTCCTCGTTTTTCTTCCAAAGGCGCGGACACTCCGGGATCACGTCGATTCGGTGGTAGGTGTTCACCGGATGGACGCCGAACGGGTTTTGCGAGATGGTCAATTTGCTTCCCCGAGCAGTTCGGGGACGTGGATGAAAAATCAAGAAGAAATCCAGGTAGAGAGATATTGCATCGCCAACTGGCCCGTAGTCCTCTTTTTGGATCTTGCTGACGTCATAGAGGATGAACAGCGAAAAGACGATCACCGTTCCGATGTCCACGGCGATGATCATGGTACTTGAGAGGTTGAAGACGAACATTCGAAGCGCCGCAATACCGATAATTCCGTAACTACATTTTCTCTTGAATGGCGGTTCAGGAGCGTCGTCTATCTTGCTCGAACGTGGGTTGGGTCTAATCGTTCCCCATAGCTACCTATACCCACTCGTCAACACAGTCCGTTAGACATCCTTTGCTGACTCTGCTCGATGGTGGGACACACCCAAGATTCCCGAAGAATGATAGCATAACACCACCAGTTCCTCCGGCACAGACGAGAATCAGACACGCCACAAGAACTGGCGGTACAGGTGATCCTAGGAAACACGTGAAACACCCACCGGCCTGGTAGACGCAAAATATCAGATCGGCCATCGCCTTGTCACAGTCACAAGATGATGCAGTTGATATTTGATCATTTCCGGCGGCAAACGTTTTCTCTTCGAGCACCTGGAACCCTCCTTGGACTGGTTTCTGCGTCCGTTGACCTTTATTGTCTCTCCCATGTGCTTTGCCGATCGACGGATCATGGCCTCGAATTCGCTCGATCTCGTGATCCTCCGCATTCATATGGTGGATATAGAACTCTTGTTCTTTGGGTGCTATACTCACCTCGACGTTATCTGCCGTTGCAAGATCGTTTCGACTTATCTTCCGTAATATTCGATGAGTTTCTTTCTTTGTTGCGGATCGCTGGAATGTTGTCTCGTTTTCATTGGATTTTAGCCGTGCTGTCGTGCCCTCTGGCCAGTCGATCTCGACCTCCGGAACCCGCTCGTCGAAATCAAGAATAGCTGTATGCTCGCCACCCGTGGTTACGACCGTCAGTGTGCCATGATTCGTTGGAATTGCCGCTCCGGCAGGATGACCACTGGTATCCTGTTGCACAGAAGCGGACGAGGGATCTTCCCCAGTAGCGATCAGTACCGCGTCGTCCGGTCTGCATTCCAAGCTGGGGTCCACACGTTTGATCGCCTTTACTTCCATAGATTCGAGGAGGGGTTTGATTTCATCAGAATCTTCCGACGCCGATGCGGGAACCGCTCCAACAAATCCAAGCGCAGCCAGTGCGGAAGTAGCGATACCTTTTTCGAGCAATTCCCGTCTGCTAAAATTGTTATTTGATTTCACAAATGGATGTTCATACGAATGATATAAAAATCTAACCATTTCATCTTGTAAACTAATTGGCTCTGGTGAATCACTAGACAGCGTCGGCTTCGACCGTCAGAACTAGGGAGATGAAGCGGGAAACCGTCGATGCCTATGTCGAAGATCTCCCGCTTCACAAAGAAAGCGGTTCAGTTAGCTTAAAATGCTGTCGGTGGCCGAGGCGAAGTCGCCGCCCCCGAAGGGGGTGGCGGCTTCGCCGACTACGCGGTTGTGTCGCTGCACTGTCTGCGGGTTTATTTGGAGAAATCCTAC
>NZ_SPQG01000001.1:147608-162660 GCF_004944975.1 Halorhabdus amylolytica | reverse complement strand
GAGCGAGATGCCACATATTCTCGGGGAGATCGGCCTCGAAGCGGCCGATCTCCCGGATCACTCGACGTTAGTCAAGTGGTTTGATAGGATCAAGACAGCAATGTGGCGAGTGCTGCTGCGCCTCTCGTCGCAGCTGCACGACCTGAGCGGTCACGCCGCCATCGACGCGACGTTCTTCGACCGAGAAAACGCGAGCAAACACTACTGCCGCCGGACGGATTACCGCGTTCAGACGCTCAAAGCGACTGCACTCGTAGATACAGAAAGCCAAGCAGTCCTGGACGTTCACTGTACGACTGAGAAACGTCACGATACACAGCTCGGCTGGCAGGTCGCCCGCCGCAACGCGGGCGACCTCACCAGCCTCGCTGCGGACAAAGGCTACGACTGGATGCAATTACGCGAAAAACTTCGC
Source organism: Halorhabdus amylolytica (assembly GCF_004944975.1). Taxonomy (GTDB): domain Archaea; phylum Halobacteriota; class Halobacteria; order Halobacteriales; family Haloarculaceae; genus Halorhabdus; species Halorhabdus amylolytica. Next base: position 162,245 of record NZ_SPQG01000001.1, on the reverse strand, counting down.
GAAGAAGGCGTGAGGCCGCTGATCAAGCATCGTGAGTTCCGGCCCATCGATCACGCGCATAACGCGCGGATCGATGGGCCTCGCTACCGTCAACGAGCGATGTCTGAAACCGTCTTCTCGACGATCAAGCGCACGCTCGGCGACGCCGTGCGTGCGCGATCCTGGTATGGCCAATTTCGAGAACTCGTCTTGATGTGTGCGGTTCACAACATCAACCAGGCAGTGAAACAGTGAAATCAAACTACGTCTGGCGATTCACCACGGCCAACTAATTTAATGATCGCTCTTGGGAAACAGATTGTTGGTAGCCCTGGCGAAATAGTCCTGTGTCCGTACGACCCCACGTTCAGCCGGTGACAATCCCGATTTGACACAGTATCGTCCGGTTCATAATGGCTATCGAATCGCAGAGGTGCGGTCCACCATTAATGCATTTCACAAGAGCGTTAATGATGCCATCACTTCATTCTGCCAGTGACAGATAAGTCCAGATCTGAACGTCTTTAGCAGAATTTTACTTTCGCAATCATACACACAAATCCCGAGAGATGGAGCCCTCAAAAAATATCTATCCAAGAGCGTAACTATTGATCGACGTAGCACTACACGAAAGTCACTTATGAGGATTTTATTGCTTGCTCGTCTGGTTTCACGGTTTCGAGATTGAACTGCCAGTACAGGACAAACATCCCGACGAACAGATCAGCCCAAAGATAGAATCCGCTACTCAATCCCCAGAGACCGACGGTTCCAATTGCCCACAATGTGAACAATATAATTGCAAATCCAAGCCAGGCTAACCGTTTCTTCTCACGTTCACGAATATGAGCGACATAAATTATTGCGCCAGCTATACCAAGTATACCCCAAAATACCGCCCGTAGTTTCGGCGACGGCCGATCTTCCCTTTCCGCCTCTCGATAGACGTACTTCCCGATAAGTGCCCAAAAAAACAGACATACCAATCCCACTGCGATCCAATACATGATCAAAGATAGCGAATGGGTTGATATGGAGTTTATGGAGCTTGAGTGGATACTTGTGCCTATCCTTGATGTAAATATTCAACTATACTTGGCCGTCGCAATATTTCCGAATACTACATATCGAATTGGAGGGCGTCAAAAAACATTTGTCATGATTAGTGTTATCAATCAAGTCATATAGCGTCAAGTCGGGTAATTCGCAGTTTACCTATCACTTAACGAAGAAAACTACGCGGACATCGACCGCAAGATTGCGACTGGGGATTTAAATCTTTCTGTGACGGCCACTATCGAATTGATACATTGGCTGTCCAACGAAGTTGGACAGTAATCTACGAGTACGGCCAGAAAGATGATTTAGTGCCCGAGTCCAGACGCTGACTCAACCGAGATAGTGCTCGACGATAATGCGATTAACGTCGACGGCACGTACGGTGGCTGATTGTAGCCATAGACACATTGACGAACGAAGTCCGTCATATCCGCCTGTTTCAAGCCCGAAAGACCGAAAGAGTGCTCATTTCCTTTGCGAACCCCGACAAAAGTACGGTCTCGGACACACCATGGATCTTGTCGATGACGACTATTATTGATCTTGTATTCAAAACTGCCAGTCCAATCGGATTCGCCCTCCATTCACGGATCAATCCGTCGGGCGAAATCAATAGCGACCAGCAAACACTTTCATCCCGCGGCCGATAGACCGGGTATGAGCGACGTGGACCTCGACGCCGAGAAGTACGAGAAACACCGGGAAGCGGGCAAGATACTCGCGGACGTACGGGACGAAGCCGCGGAGATGGTCGAAGTCGGGGTCGACCACCTCGATGTCGCCCAATGGGCCGAAGACGAGATCAGGGATCAGGGGGGAAAACCGGCCTTTCCGGTCAATATCAGTATCGACGAAGAAGCGGCTCACGCGACGCCGGGGATCGACGACGAGACCACTTTCGGCGAGGAGATGATCAACCTCGACATCGGTGTCAGCGTCGACGGCTGGCTGGCCGACACGGCCGTGACGGTCGACCTCTCCGGCCAGGACGAACTCGCCGAAGCCTCCGCGGAGGCGCTCGATGCGGCACTCGATATCGTCGAGGAGGGAGTCGAGACCGGTGAAATCGGCCGCGTCGTGGAAGAGACTATCGAAGGGTATGGCTTCAACCCGGTGGTCAACCTCACCGGTCACGGTCTCGGCCAGTACGAACAGCACACCGAGCCGAACATTCCCAATCGGGCAGTCAGTCAGAGCGTCACCCTGGAAGCCGGTGACGTCGTTGCGATCGAGCCCTTCGCCACTGACGGCAGCGGCAAAGTCAGAGAGGGCAGTGACGAGGAAATCTTCGCTCTCGACCGGGAGAAGTCCGTCCGCGATCGTGGGGCACGACAGGCTCTCGAACAGATCGTCGAGGAGTTCAAGACGCTGCCGTTCGCGACGCGGTGGCTGGACGTTCGCCGCCCGAGTATGGCGCTCAAGCGCCTGAAACGGGCTGACGCTGTCCACGGCTATCCCGTTCTCAAAGAGGAGGAAGAAAACTACGTTAGCCAGAAGGAACATACCGTCATCGTGACCGAGGACGGGTGTGAAGTGACGACCCGGAGTCGGTAGCAGCGAGATCGAGTGAGCGAAGCGAACGAGATCTCGTTGAAAGTGAACGGTGAGGGGAGCGAACCGTGAACAGCGAGGCCGACCGAAGGGAGGCCTCGAAACAAGCGAGCGGTGAGTAAAACGAACCGCGAGTAGCGAGATCGAAGCGACCGGAGAGAGCGAGACCTCGACATCAGGCGTCGTTCATGCGTCGTTCCGTCCGCCGACCACAGTCGAGGCACTCGCTCACCCGATAGGGTTCCCGCGAGTAGGCTGCGTTGGCCGTCGTGTCGCTCTCGGTCACCAGCGTGACCGAGACGTCGTGGGGGCGCTCGGCCCTGCAGGTCGGACAGTACTCCGCCATTCTGTCGGTCGGTTCCGGTGTGCTTGCCATCTCGTTTCGGAGAACGCACGATTATACAATAAAAAGATACGTCCGTTTCGTCCGTTTATCGCGGTACGCGGGTACGATTGGGCGTGATACCGGAGTAGCGGCCCCGATTTCGTTTATCGAACCCGTCCCGTGCGTTTCTGCGGGAAAACTGAATCAAACTGCCGAAAGATTCAACTGAAGGGATCACGGCTCGATCGTTCGGAACGGAATTCATTAAACGCCGCGGCGGCGTGTGCGAACATGGACCAGGTCTTCGCGCCGTGGCGCATCGAGTGGGTCGAGCGTCCGGAGAAGAACCCGGACGTCGGGGGCTGTGTCTTCTGTGAGCTTCCGGAGCGCGGGAACGACCGCGAGAGTCGGGTAGTCGCCCGGAGCGACCACGCCTACGTCCTGTTGAACAACTACCCGTATAACCCGGGCCACACGATGGTCATCCCGGATGCTCACGGCGGCGAATACGAGGCACTCGACGACGAGGCATTGCTGGACCACGCTAGACTCAAGCAGCGGACGATCGACGCCATGGACGCCGCGTTCGACCCCGACGGCTACAACGTCGGGCTGAATTTGGGTGGAAACGCCGCCGGTGGGTCGATCGACGATCACCTTCATACCCACGTTGTCCCGCGGTGGGCGGGGGACAACAACTTCATGGCCGTCATCTCCGAGACGAAAGTCATCGTCGAGGCGCTCGAGGAGTCCTACGACCGTCTCCACGACGCCTTCGCCGATCAGGAGGGGGCAACAGTCGACAGTAGGGACGACGCCGTCCGGTTGTAGCGGACACTCCACGAGGTCATAGACGGGATGGACGAGCGGCCGATCAGTCTTCGAGAACAGACGCCGCGGTTTTGCGCCCGTCGGTGATGCGCCCGATCAGTCCCGCACGCGACGTGAACGCCGAGCAGATCTCGATACCCTCGGGGAGGGAGAGGTCTTCGAGTGCCTCCCAGGAGCGGTCGTAGGCCGGCATCCCCGGGCGGAGGACGTTCACTGAGAGCACCTCGGCTTCGGCGCCAGTGATCGTCTCGAACTCCCTGGCCGCTTTGCGCCCGACAACGCTGCGGTCGGCGTCGAGGAACGTCGGGTCGCCGCTTCCGACGTAGGAGGTGAAGACGCCGTCCCGGCCGAGCATGCTGGCGTTCCAGGTACTGCCGTCCGTCCGGAATCCGTCGTCGATGACGTGAAACCCGTGGCCGGTCCCATCGAAGGACGAACGGAGGTGGACGACGCCGAGCGGGTTGTACGAGAACCGTTCGACGACTTCGGCCGCCTTGTCGTCAACGTCCGTGAGCAGTGCGGCCGTGGTCGGTGCCGGCGTCGTGAACACGACTGTCTCGGCGGCAACCGTCTCACGATCGGTTTCGACACGGAACGATTCACCGTCCCGTCGGACGTCCGTGACCGGCGTTTCCAGATGGATCGACTCTGCGTGAGCCTCGTACATTGCCTCCGGGAGTCGCCCGAGGCCGTCCTCGAAGGAGATGATCGGCGGCGTCTCGACACCCTGGAGCAACTTCTTCAGCATGAAGACCAGCAGACTGCCCTCGACGCCGAAGCGATCCAGTGCCTTCCCAAGCGAGTACTCGACGTACATCTCGTCGGCATCGGTACCGTAGAGGCCGCTGTAGAGTGGCCCCGCGAAGCGCGTAGCTACTTCCTCGCCGAACTTTCGCGTGAGGAACGCCTCGACGGTCTCGCCAGGTTTCGGCCCCCTGGTGAGCGGTTCCAGCAGGACGCGGGCCTTGCCGGGCCAGGAGAGGAGATCAGTCGTGATCGCGTCCCGGGCGGACAGCGGCATCGGCCGGAGGTCGCCGTCGTAGTAAGCGTAAAGCGACTGGTCGTCGTCCCCGTAGATCAGTTCGTCCCCGAGGTCAAGCGTCTCGACCAGGGACTGGACCGGTTTCGAGAGGCGCAACCGCTGGGGACCGTGTTCCAGTACATGACCGTCGACCGTCGTTGAGCGGACGATCCCACCGGGTTCGTTCGACGCCTCGAACGTCTCGACCTCAGCGCCCTTCGAGGCGAGGAAGTGCGTTGCCGAGAGGCCGGACATCCCCGCGCCGACGACGGCGACGGTCACCATACCACCCCTGTGGGACACCCTGTCGAACTGACCGGTAAAGGACGGACGAAGTGCATAGAGGAACGTCGAAGTCGTCGTATTAAGTCCCGTTGGAACGGTCCGACCGAGACGCACCCGTGTGTCGGGAGAAGTTCCCGGGAACACGAAGTCACTTTACGGACCGCTGCCAACCCCTTTCCGATGACACGACGGGGGACGCTCCGGCGGGTTGGCCTGTTGTTGTTCGGAGCGAACCTGCTTCTGTTCATAGTGAAAGGTGCCGTCGCGCTCGAAACGGGGAGTTTCGCCGTCGAGTCCGAGGCGATCAACAGCCTCGCGGACTCGGTGTACTCGCTGGTGATCGTCGCGGGTCTGTACCTCACCACCCAGCCGCCGGACTTCGAGCATCCACACGGTCACGAACGCATCGAGCCGTTCGTGTCGCTGTTCGTCGCCGTCGGTATCTTCGCAGCCGGCGCGCTCGTGATCTATCAGTCGGGAACTGCCCTGCTTTCGGGCGCAGTCGATCCGGTCGAGAGTCCGGCCGCTATCGCGGTTCTTGTCTTCTCCATCGTGGCGAAACTCGCGTTGTACCGGTACTGTCTCCGTATCGGCCAGGAATGGCAGTCCCCGGCGCTCGTCGCGACGGCCCTGGATAACCGCAACGACGTGCTGACGGCGGGTGCCGCGCTGGCCGGCGTCGTCGGTGCATCACTTGGGTTCCCGCTACTCGATCCCCTGGCGGCGATGGTCGTCGCAGTCGGTATCCTCCATACGGGTGTCGAAGTCGTCCGAGACAACGTTAACTATCTCGTCGGGGCAGCACCTCCCGAGGAGCTCCGGGCCGAGATCGTCCGACGGGCACTCGAACATCCCGAAGTAAAGGGTGCCCACGACGTGATCGCCCACTACGTCGGCCCGGAGATAGACGTCAGCCTCCACGTCGAAGTCGAGGGCGACCGGACGCTCCGTGAGGCCCACGACATCGAAACGGCAGTCGTCCGGGCCGTCGAGGACCTCGAAACTGTCGACGACGCGTTCGTCCACGTCGATCCCCGGGAACTCGGCGAGTGGAAATCCGACGAACTCGTCGATCGCTACGCCGCGCTCGGCGACACTACCGAGACTGATACCGGGAGTTCGACTGACGAGTGATCAATCTTATCTCGACTCGATTGATTCTTTTTCTTCTTCAAAACCCAAGGTCGAAATTCATATGCTGACAAAGGGGCAAACATATATTACTATTTCTCTCGAACCTTGGGATGAAGCATATGGCCCTACTCGAAAACCAGGTCGCGGTCGTCACGGGCGGATCGAGTGGCATCGGCCGGAACATCTGTGAAACCTTCGCGTCGGAAGGTGCAGCGATCGTCAACGCCGACATTCGGGAGGAACCACGGGAAGGTGGGACGCCGACCCACGAGTTGGTGACCGAGGAGTACGGTGTGGACGCCACGTTCGTCGAGTGTGACGTCTCCGAGAAGGCGGATCTAGAGGCGGCCGCCGACGCGGCCGAAGAACTCGGTGGTCTCGACGTGTGGGTGAACAACGCCGGTATCTTCCGCGGCGAAGAGTTCACGGAGGTCACCGAAGACGAACTCGATCAGATGATGGACATCAACGTCAAGGGTACGTACTTCGGTGCCCAGGTCGCCATCGAGCGGATGGTCGAGTCCGACGGCGGGAGTCTGATCAACCTTTCCAGCGTTGCCGGCCTGGAGGGATCCGGGGACTTCGTCTCGTACTGTTCGTCGAAGGGGGCCGTCCGACTGATGACCTACTCGCTTGCGGACAAGTACGGGCCGGAGGGCGTCCGGGCCAACGTGATCCACCCTGGCGTGATCGAGACTGAGATGGTGACCGACGACGTGCCGATCATCGGCGGCGAGAGCGAGGAGGCGTTCCGCCAGCAGGTGCCACTGCGACGTTTCGGCGAACCCCAAGATATCGGAAGCGCGGCCCTGTTCCTCGCCAGCGACATGAGCAGCTACGTCAACGGCGAGTCACTGGTCGTCGACGGCGGTCAGACCAACACCTGATCGGTACGCCGACGCCGAGGAACGTCGGCGTCGCAAGTACCGACTCGGATCGGCGCGTTTTTTAGCCCCGACTCGGCAGAGACACACATGGATACGCCCATCGAGTTCGGTACTGACGGATGGCGGGCTACCCTCGACACCTTCACCGCGCCGCGGATCAGGATGGTCGCACAGGCTGTCGCCGACTACCTGCGCGAAGAGGCGGATCACGCCGGTGACACCATCGCCGTCGGCTACGACGCTCGGGAATCCTCCCCCGGCTTCGCCGAGGACATCGCTGACGTGTTGACGGCCAATGGCTTCGATGTTCTGGTCCCCCAGCGGGACTGTCCGACGCCCGTGATCGCCTGGACGATCGTCGATCGGGACCTGGCCGGCGCGCTGATGCTCACTGCCAGTCACAACCCCCCGGAGTACAACGGCGTGAAGTTCATCCCCGAGGACGGCGCCCCCGCCCTTCCTGAAGTGACTGAAGCACTCGAAGATCGACTCCGGGAACCTGACCCGTTACCGGAGGATGAACACGGCGAGATCAAGGAGGAAGACCTCTTCGAACCGTATTACGATCACGCTCTCGACTTGCTCGAACCGGACCTGGAGGATCTCACGGTCGTCTACGACGGGATGCACGGCAGTGGTCGGGGCGTGACCGACGACCTCCTCGAGCGGGCGGGTGCGACCGTCCATCGACGTCGCTGTGAGCGGGATCCGGAATTCGGCGGCACGCCCCCGGAACCTTCCGCGGAGAATCTCGAAGCGCTGGTCGCTAACGTCGACGAACGCGACGCCGACCTGGGCGTGGCCAACGACGGTGACGCCGACCGGATCGCGGTGGTGACGCCCGAACGTGATTTCCTCGACGAGAACCTCTTTTTCGCCGCGATCTACGACTATCTGCTGGAGACTGATTCAGGCCCGGCAGTCCGAACCGTCTCGACGACGTTCCTGATCGACCGGATCGCCGAGGCCCACGGCGAGACCGTCCACGAAGTCCCGGTGGGGTTCAAGTGGATCGCCCAGGGGATGGCCGAGTACGACGCCCTGATGGGCGGCGAGGAGAGCGGCGGCTTCTCGATCCGCGGACACGTCCGCGAGAAGGACGGTGTCCTGATGGCGCTGGTCGCGGCTGTCGCGACGGCCGAGCGGCCGATCGACGATCGGATCGACGCGTTGCTGGCCGAACACGGCGAGATCCACCAGGGGCGGCGCAATCTGGACTGTCCCGATTCGGAGAAAGATCGTGTTATCGGGACGATCGGCGATCGGCTGCCGGAGTCGGTTGCGGGCGTTCCCGTCGAGGAGGTTAACGATGCCGATGGGTTCAAGATCCTGCTGGCCGACGGATCCTGGCTGCTCGCCCGACCCAGCGGGACCGAGCCGAAACTGCGGATCTACGCGGAGGCTGAGAGTGAACGGCGAATGGAGGAACTACTCGAGGCCGGCGTCGACATCGTCGAGCCTATCATTTGAGTCCGCTGGCCAGCACCGAGCGCGGTGCTCAGTCTGTACTGACGGATCGGGCGCTCATACGGACTATTGTAGTGATTTACCGGTATCCGTCGACCCCCAGGTCGGCGTCATTCGGACATAATCTACAATAATCCGTCTCAGTCGGCTCCGGCAGAGAGGTGTTCGCAGTGCTGTGCCTCCGCGTCATAACAGTCCGGACACTCTTCTCGACGCTCGACGTAACGAGTCAGTCGTGTGGCCACGTCGTCACTCAGGGTGTGTTCGAGGCGGCAGGCCTCGTCGTGAAATCCCTCCGTCACGTCCAGTCCCTCGACCAGGAACCGTTCGATCAAACAGTGTTTGGCGAGCAGGTCGATAGCGCGTTCCTCGCCGTCGTCGGTGAGTGAAGCGCCGCGTCGCTTCTCGTATTCGAGCAGGCCATGGTCTTCCAGGCGGGAGAGCATCTGCGTGACGCTGGGGGGTGAGACGCCGAGTCGATCCGCAATGTCTCCCGTCCGAGCGGGGTCGCCGCCGCGCGAGAGGAGGTAGATCTCCTTGAGATACATCTCCACACTCTCGCTGACCGGGGAGTCGCTGTGGTGGCTCACTGTGGGCTTCGTTTGGCGTGTCGACGTAAAATACTCCGGGGGTCCGTGCCCGGAAACTGCTTGCTCGATCAACGCCCGCCGCCGATCCATTCCCGTGCCCCCGCTTCTAACCCGAGTGCCAGACCGACGTTGACGGCCGTCAGCCAGCTGCCAACGACGAACAGACCCAGTGCGAGGCGGAGGTCAGCCGAAATCGGCAGTGTCGGACTGATTCCGAGGGTCGCTGCCAGCGCCATCAACCCACCGGCGGCACCCGACCAGCGTGCCGTTTCCCAGTCGTCGGATCGCCCCGTCTGTGGCACCAGATAGTCGATCGAGAACCCCGTTCCGAGTGTCCAGAACAACACGATCACGCCCACGAACAGCGGATCGGCGACTAGCCAGACGTACGTCCCGATGCCGATCGACACACCGAGAGATAACGAGAGTATCCACTGGAGCAGACGGTTCATACACCCCGCTGGTGGGCCCACCCAATAGTCACTGTGGTCGAACGCGTCGTCGTGGTAATTCGGGTCGGGCACCAGTCGATGATCGAGGAGGGCTCGACAGCCTAACGCAACCCGATCAAGCCCGCGTTGGAGCTTCGATCGGCTGTGGATGGACGGTCACCCGCCAGACGTGGCCGCACGTCTCGTCCCCACATTCGTACCCCCGCGTCCCGTCACTGGCCCCAACGTGCTCTCCCACCGACCCACACTTCGGACAGTAGGCCGCCGGCCGGCCGGTCATGTTCGTGTTCCCCACGGTTACAGTCAGCATAGAACAGATGTTACATGAACGTTTTGATTCATCTCCGGACAGTTACCTCAACGTTCTCACGTCGATACCCGATCGAACGTCTCCTCTTGACTGGTCGAAAACAGACGGACAGTCGGCGACGACAAACTGCGTCTATTCGACAGTTACTCGATGCCATCCCTGTAATTACCCAGGGGCATTTCTACGAATAGGAAATATTAAGCCCCGTCATTTCCTAGGCCTGCCAATGCCAGAGGTAGTAGCGACCACGCCGGGACTGTATCCCCTGCCGGACTGGGCGAAAGACGACCTCGCGGACCTGAAAGGTCACCAGCGAAGCGACCTGATTCGCGGCGACGAGGGCGGCGAGATCGCTGCCGCGTACGATCGGGCTCGCGAAGAAGTCCTACAGACCCAGCAGTCGGCCGGACTGGATCGGATCGTCGAGGGACAACTCAGGTGGGACGACATGCTCGCACACCCCCTGGCCGTCCACGACAATGTCGACACGCGCGGGATCGTCCGCTATTACGACAACAACAACTTCTACCGCGAACCCGTGATTGCGGGCGAACTCACGCCGGACGGTGATGTGGCGACCGAACTGGACGCGGCCGCCGAGACGGTTCAAGGAGGACTGCAGGCCGTCCTGCCTGGACCGTATTCCCTCGCGGACCTCGCGACCGACGAGCACTACGGCGACGACGCCGCACTGCTCGATGGCGTCGCCGAGTTCCTGGCCGGCGAGACCGACGCCTTTCCCGACATCGAGACGCTGTACCTGCTTGAGCCGTCGCTAGTGGCCGAGCCGCCGGAAAACGGTGCCGAGGAGCGCGCCAGCGAGGCGATCGACGCCGTCGCGAGCGCGGTCGACGCCGACGTCGTCGTCCACACCTACTGGGGCGCTTTAGAGGAGAAGGTACACGCCTATCTGCTGGACGCAGATATCGACGCCGTGGGCTACGATCTGGTGAGCGACCACGAACAGACGCTGTATAACGTCAACGAGTACGGGACCAAAGACGACGTCTCCCTCGGGCTCGTCGATGGACAGAACACGCTCGTCGAGACGCCCGCCGAAATACGGGAGCGTATCGAGTGGTTCCTCGGCGAGACGACCAACGACTTCGGGACCGTCTATGCGACGCCCAACACCGAGTTGTTCTACCTGCCAGTGAACAAGTTCGAATCCAAGCTCGAATCGCTTGCGGAGGCCGCAACTGAGGAGGTGACAGCATGAGCGACACGCGCGAACAGTTCCGACCGGACGATCACGACAACGAGCACTTCCTGTTGACGACCGTCGTCGGCTCCTACCCGAAGCCGAAGTGGCACGACCGTGCCCGGGAACTTTTCGAGGACGACGGGGCAGATTTCGACGAAGAGGAGTGGGAGGAGTCCAAAGACGACGCTTCGCGACTCATCACGGACGAACACGAGCGTGCGGGACTGGATGTCGTCACCGATGGCGAGATGCGCCGTAACGAGATGGTGGAGTTCTTCGCCAAGCGCATCGACGGCTACGAGTTCAACGGCCGCGTGAAGGTCTGGGGCCACAACTACTTCGACAAACCGAGCGTCGTCGACGAGGTCGACTACGGCGAGTCCTGGCTCGTCGAGGAATACGAGTTCACGTCCGACGTGGCCGACGCGCCCGTCAAGGTCCCCATCACGGGTCCCTACACGCTCGCGTCCTGGAGTTTCAACGAGGTCTACGACTCCGAGGAGGAACTGGCATACGCGCTGGCGGACCTCGTCAACGAGGAGATCGAGGCCCTGGTCGATGCCGGCGCTCGATACATTCAAATCGACGAGCCGGCACTGGCGACGACGCCTGACGATCACGCGATCGTCGGTGAGGCCCTCGAACGCATTGCCGAGGACGTGCCCGAGGACGTCCGCCTCGGACTGCACGTCTGTTATGGCGACTACTCGCGGATCTACCCCGAAATTCTCGACTTCCCAGTCGAGGAGTTCGACCTCGAACTTGCCAACGGCGACTTCGAGCAGATCGACGTGTTCAAAGAGCCCGAATTCACGAAAGATCTCGCGATGGGCGTCGTGGACATCCACACTCGCGAGGTCGAATCCGTCGCACAGATCAAGGAGAACATCAAGAAAGGACTCGAGGTCGTCCCGCCCGAACGGCTGACCGTCTCGCCGGACTGCGGCGTGAAGCTGCTTCCCCGCGAGGTCGCCTACGAGAAGATGGCGAACCTCGTCGAGGCCGCCCGCGAAGTCGAAGCCGATCTCGACGACGGAACGATCGACGTGCCGGCTCGCGAGTAACGCTCTTACAGTGGTTGCGAGGCGAAAGCCCACGGCTTTAGCCGTGGGATGAAGCCGACAACTGGGAAGCAAACCACGGGTGTCGGCCTGCCCGATATTCCCACGTTTTAAGACCGCCCAGATATACGTTACAATTGTAACCGTGGTCACGACGACCGTCACCACGACGTTCCACAACCCATCCCGTCAGCGGCGCAGGGAGTGGCAACGCGCCACCCACCTGTACCGCAACACCAAGCAGTTCTGCATCAACGGGTGGGAAGCCGACGAGTTCGGAATGAGCGTGACCACGGCCAGTATCGACAACGACCTCTATTCGGCCATCCAGAATCAGGCTATCCGCGAAGCCAAATCCGACTACAAGAAGGACGGCATCGTGGAATACCACGCCAGCCAGCCGTTCGCGGTCAACAACCAGAACTGGGAGATTGACCGCACCGAGAACGGTTCCGTTGTCGTCGGATTCCCCTGTATCTCGGGGTGGTGGTACACGCCTATCGACGTGTACGACGACATAGCCGACGACGTTGCCCGGCTCGTGGACGGTGAAGCTGACAAGTCCCGGTTGCAGGTGTACCGCCGGGGCGACGACTGGTTCTGTACGTTCACCGTCGAGTACGACGCCGAAACTGGTGACGAGACGGCAATCGGCGTGGACATCGGCCACAACCACCTGCTCGCCGCCGACGCTGAAACGGGCGAGTCGATGCTGGTGTCCGGTCGTGAGGCGAAATACATCCGCCGCAAATATCGTTCCCTACGCGAGTCGCTTCAAGAAGCGGGTGCGCTTCGCGCACGCAACCGCGTGGGTAACAAAGAGGAGCGGCGGATTCGTGACTGCAACCACAAAGCCTCCCGTCGCCTCATTGACTGGGCGCAACAGTTCGAGAATCCCGTGCTGAAAATCGAGGACTTGGAAGGTATCAGAGAGGGAAGCGACTGGCGTGGTGTCCACTCGTGGCACTTCCACCAGTTGCAGGAGTTCATCGTCTACAAAGCCGAACAAGCCGGGATTCGCGTCGAAGAAGTTGACCCGTTCGAGACGAGTCAACGCTGTTCGGCCTGCGGTGCCGAAGGCTCGCGCGACGGCGACCACTTCTCGTGTTCCGAGTGCGACCGTGGCCGCCATGCCGACCTGAACGCCGCCGAAAACATCCGTCAACGGGAGGGTGAACCATGCACGGCCTAACAGTTCGGCTGAGGCGAACCGTGCGGCCTCGTGGACTGAACACTCCACCGTCTGCTTCGCAGACGCCCGGCGTGACCGGGGAGGAAGGCCGCGTTGACCCGGCTGTACGCGCTGGAAAGCACATCCGGGGTCGTAACCGGACGGCGACCGCTGACGCGGGACGTGAAAGCGTACTTCACCGCCGAGGAAACGCGCAACCTGAATATCCCCTTCGGGGAATCCCACCCCTTTAGGGGTGGGAGGAGGTCAACGCTCGTCCACTGCTTCGATCGCCCGTTTGCCGATCTCGACGACGTCACTCGGCAGTCTGTCACTCGCTTGCTCCAGATCGGCCGGCGAGAACCATTCCCAGGCCTCCGGGGGTGCCTCGCCGTCGCTGGGATCTATCTCCCGGCTCTCGAGTTCCCCGTAGAAGATGAAGTCGACGTGCTGGTGACCGACCTCGCCGTCGTGGACGTTGATGTCCTCGAGCAGGAAGTGCTGTGGCTGTGGGATGCTTTCGGCGGTCGCCGAGGAGAGGTCGCCCTGTGGCGCGACGAGGTCGGGTTCGAGACCGAGTTCCTCAGTCACCTCCCGGCGGGCGGCGATGTGGGGGAGTTCGTCACGGTCGATGTGTCCGCCGGGCGGTAGCCACATGTCGAGTTTGTCGTGTTCGTGTAAGGCCGTCTCGCCGTCGTGGACAACGTAGACCGTCGCGACGAAGTGACGCGTCGTCTCCATGGACGCCTTCGAGAATGCGGGAGAGTTCAACCTGCCGATCGGGGCAGCCACGCCAAAAATCAGATTCGGGGCCGAATCAGGCCGTTCTGATGCCTTCCTTGGCTTCCAGGAGTTCGTGATACCGGTTTCGGATGGTGACCTCGGAGATGTTCGCGACCTCGCTGACCTCGTTCTGGGTGACTTTCTCGTTGGCCAGCAGCGAGGCGGCGTAGACGGCCGCGGCGGCGAGTCCGACGGGACTCTTCCCCGAGTGGACGCCCTCCTGTTTGGCGTTCTCCAGTAAGTCCCGGGCGTGGCGTTCGGCTTCCTCGCTGAGGTCGAGGTCCGAGGCGAAGCGGGGAACGTAACTAGCGGGATCTGCGGGCTTCACTTCCAGGCCGAGTTCCCGGACCACGTAGCGATACGTCCTGGCGGTTTCGTCCTTCTCGACGCGGGAAACGTTGTTAATCTCGTCGAGACTCCGCGGGGTACCAGCCTGTCGGGCGGCGGCGTATAGCGAGGCGGTGGCGACACCTTCGATGGAGCGGCCGGGGAGGAGGTCCTCGTCCAGGGCGCGGCGATAGATGACG
>NZ_SPQG01000001.1:33156-147481 GCF_004944975.1 Halorhabdus amylolytica | reverse complement strand
CTGGCGGGAGGACAGCGAATTGCCGTAGGCGTCTTTGTCCTGCCAGCCGATGTTTGTCGAGAGGCCCTTATCGTGCATCATGTTGGTGGTCGGCGCACCGACGCGGGACTTCTGGTCTTTCTCCTTGGCGTCGAAGGCACGCCACTCCGGGCCGGGATCGATCTCGTCTTCCTCGACGACCAGGCCACACTCGCTACAGACTGTCTCGCCGCGCTCGGAGTCCGATTGTAGCGTCCCGCCACACTCCGGACAGACGTGCGTCTCGGTCCGTTCGTTCTCACTCGTCTCTTGCTGAGTCGCTCGTTCGTGACTTCTGAGGGTCGTATCTGACATTGGTCGAGTACGTAACGGGCGGAATGCCCGAAGAACTGTTTCGCTCGTCCTTCTGTTGTTACCCACAGGACTTAAATTCTTTGGTCGGCCAAAACCGGCAGCCATCGCCGGATTTCCGATTGATTCCCGGGCTTTCGAAACCCTTAGTGGCAGTGGTACCCAGCGGATGGACATGAGCGAATCGGTCGTCGATCCCGATGAGGTCGAACACGTCGCGGACCTCGCACGGGTGAACTTGGACGACGAGGAACGTGAGCGATTCAGCGAGCAGTTCGCTGACATCCTCTCGTACTTCGAGACGCTCGACGAGGTTCCCGAAGTCGAGCCCGAGGCCGAACTGACCAACGTCATGCGTCCGGACGAGGTTGAATCGAGTCTCGATCAGGACGCAGCTCTCGAGAACGCACCCGAGAGCGAGGACGGTTTCTTCAAGGGCCCACGCGTCTCATGAGCCACAACGTCTACATCACTGAGGAGATGATTCCGGGCGACACCGACGGGTTACTCGCCGGTCGGACGGTCGCTGTCAAGGACAATATCTCGACAGCTGGCGTGCGAACGACCGCCGGCTCGGCCATGCTCGCCGACTACGTTCCACCGTACGACGCAACAGTCGTCGAGCGCTTGAAGGAAGCCGGTGCGACGATCCCGGGCAAGACCAACATGGACGAGTTCGGGATGGGGACGACGACGGAGACCTCCCACTTCGGGCCGACCGAGAACCCCGCTGCCGAGGGGCACGTCCCCGGTGGCTCTTCGGGTGGCTCGGCAGCCGCTGTCGCTGCCGGCGAGGCAGACCTCGCGCTCGGTAGCGACACCGGGGGTTCGGTCCGGTGTCCGGCCGCGTTCTGTGGCGTCGTCGGGATCAAACCCACCTATGGGCTGGTCTCCCGGTACGGCCTGATCGCCTACGCCAACTCCTTAGAGCAGATCGGCCCGATCGCGCCGACGGTCGAAGAAGCCGCGGAACTGCTTGAAATTATCGCCGCTCCCGACGATCGAGATGCGACGACGCGTGGCGCCCACGCGGAGATCGGCGGTTCGGAACCCGACGATATGCGGGAATACGCTTTCGCCGACGCCGCGGACGGCGACGTCGACGGTTTGGAGATCGGGATCCCGACGGAGTTGCTCGACGGTGCTGAGGAGGGCGTCGTCGAGACGTTCTGGGACGCCATCGACGAACTGGAATCGGAGGGTGCGAGTTACCACGAGGTTGACCTCCCGTCGGTCGAACACGCTGTCGAGGCCTACTACGTCATAGCGATGAGTGAGGCTTCTTCGAACCTTGCACGATTCGACGGCGTGCGCTACGGCCCGACACCCGAGTATGAAGGCAACTGGAACGAGGAGTACGCGAGGATCCGCGAGGAAGGGTTCGGCGAGGAGGTCAAACGCCGGATTCTGCTCGGTACCTATGCCCTGTCGGCAGGGTATCACGACAAGTACTACAAGAAGGCTCAGGACGCCCGGGCGTGGGTCAAACAGGACTTCGACGGGGCGCTTTCCGAGGCGGACGTGTTGGCGTCGCCGACGATGCCAGTCCCGCCCATGGAGCGGGGCGAAAGTCTGGATGACCCTCTCACGATGTACCTCGCCGACGCGAACACGACGCCAATCAACCTCGCGAACCTGCCCGCCATCTCGGTGCCGGCCGGCGAGACGGCGGACGGACTGCCGGTCGGACTCCAGTTGATCGGTCCTGCCTTCGGCGAGCGGACGATCATCCGAGCAGCCAGCGCACTGTCGTAGTGTGGCGAGTGAGCGGAGCGAACTCTTTTTCGTCCAGGTTTTTGCGTGAGTGGTCCGTCGCACGGACCCGAACGGAAAAAGGTGGTCGCGTGAGCGGACGATCATCCGAGCAGCCAGCGCACTGTCGTAGTGTGGCGAGTGAGCGAACGATCATCCGGGCAGCCAGCGCGCGCCTGATCGAACACCCGACCGTCAGGTTCGCCTTTTCGGTGTATCCGGCGATTCAGTGTCGAGTACGTCGGCGTAGGCCTCCTCCAGGCGGTCGACAGCGTGATTGCTGCTGATCGTCTCCCGGCGTTCGAGACAGTGCTCGCCAAGCTCTTCCCGCTCGTCGAGCGCCCGTCGAATCGCGTCACGGAAGGCCTCGATGTCTCCCTGCGGGTAGGAATAGCCGTTGACGCCGTCCTCGATGGTCTCCGCCAGCGCCCCGCTGTCGACACCAGCGACGGGCGTACCACAGGCGTTGGCTTCCAGGGCGACCAATCCCTGGGTCTCGACGGGGCTGGAGAACAGAAAGACATCAAGCGCCGAGTAGAAGGCGGGGAGTTCCTCGCGAGGGAGAAAACCGAGAAAGCGGACGTCGAGGTCGGCCGCTTCAGCCCGCGCCTCGACATCCGGCCGTGCCGGCCCGTCGCCGCCGAAGACGACTGTCACGTCCATGTCGTCGGTCGCGGCGACGATATCGGGAAGACACTTCTCGTAGCCGTGCCGACCGGTGTAGCCGACGATCGGTCGGTCCGTCGGCAGGTCGTAACGTTGCAGGAACTCCTCGGGATCGACAGGCCGGAACCGGTCGGTGTCGATTCCGTTGGGGACGACTTCGACCGTCGCCTCGATCCCGATACGATCGCGGACGTGTTCGCGGGTCCGCTCACTCGGGACGACGACCATGTCCGCACGGCCGAAGAACCATCGCTCGTACCGCCTGGCAGTCCGTCGGATCGTCCGTTCGACGTGGTCGCCAAGCGAGACGTATGCGGCGTACTCACTGGTCGGTGTATGATACGAGGCGACCAGCGGCAGATCGCGTGATCGGGCGAGCCGCATCGCGCTCATCCCGAGTCCAAAGGGCGTATGGGCGTGAACGAGGTTCGGGTCGCCGACGCCGTCGGGAACCCGTGGGACGCCGACGCGGAACCCCTCGTAAAACGGGAACGGAACGCTCTTGACCGGATACTCCCGTTCATCGGGATCGTATTCGTCCGACCCTGGATAGACGATCGGCATGTCCCCGCCCCGCTGGTGCCAGCAGTCCCGCCAGGACTGGATCGTGTACGTGACACCGTTGACCGTCGGGAAGTAGGTGTCAGTGAAGGCGGCGACCGACGGCAGTGTCATGACTCGACGGTTCGACGAGCGTCGATTAATGCGTTGTGCTTCGATCGGAATCGACATCGCTTTCCGCGAGACGGTTCTGGCCCGGGTGATGAGCGACGACGCGGCGATCGCGGCCGAACGGATCGAAATCCTTGCGGAGCAGGCCCGTTCGGCGGCCCGAGCGGACGAACACGAGCGTGCGAGAGAACTCGTCCGTCGGTCTCGTCGGATCGCCCAGCGACACCGGCTATCGCTTCCACAATCCTTCGAGCGGTTCGTCTGTGACGACTGTGACGCGTATCTACTGCCAGGGCGAAACGCCCGCGTGCGGACTCAGGACGGTCACGTCGTCGTGACTTGCGAATGTGGCACCCAGGCTCGGTATCCATACGAGTGACGTCCCCCGCCCTGGTCGGAGCACACTCCTCGGTTTCCGTAAGTACGACGAACAAAAATTGCGAAGCGAGTGGCGAAGCTTGAAACCGGTCGCACTCGAATCCCGGCCACATGAGCGATCCGATGCACGATCTGGACGTGACTGTCTGGGTCGGGAAAAACGGTATCGACGCCGTTTCCGACGAACTCTCAGAGCAACTGGCCGATCGTGACGCAGTCAAGGTCAAATTCCTGCGAGCGGCCAGAGCCGAGGGTGACACCGAAGAACTGGCTGCCGAACTGGCCGAAAAGGCGAACGGAAGCGTCCTCGACACACGGGGCCACACGGCGGTGATACAGCGATGAGCGCGTCCGTCGCCGGGTTGGTGTTACAGGCTGACTCCGGGTTCATCGCGAGACTCTTAGAAAACGCTAACGTCCCGTATGCCGACACGGTGGGTGCTGCGATCACGTTCGTACTGGTCGCAGTCGGCGTGTACGTCCTTGGACGGGCGACTATCGTCCCCCTCGTCAATCGACTGATGAAGGCCCGGAGTCTGGACACCCACGCCCGCAAACCACTTCGGAAGCTCACTGGTGGGGTACTCGGATTCGTCTCCGTCGCGGTCGCCTTTGCATTCGCCGGGTTCGGCAGCATCCTCACCGCTCTCGCGACGATCGGTGCTGCGGCGACGCTGGCAATCGGTTTCGCCATGCAGGACGTCATTGCGAACTTCGTTGCCGGCGTGTTCATCTTCACCGACCGGCCGTTCCGCATCGGTGACTGGATCGAGTGGGACAACCACAGCGGGATCGTCGAAGACATCAGCCTCCGCGTGACCCGCGTGCGTACTTTCGACAACGAACTATTGACGGTTCCCAACTCGGATCTGACCACTGGCGTCATCAAAAACCCCGTCGCGAAGGATCAGCTACGCATGAAGTTCACGTTCGGAATCGGCTACGACGACGATGTCGACAAAGCGACGGAGATCATCCTCGCAGAGGCCGAAGCGCACGACGACATTCTCGACGATCCCGGGCCTTCGGTCCGGCTCGTCGAGCTTGGGGATTCCTCCGTGGGGCTGCAATCCCGGATCTGGATTGCGAACCCGAGCCGCTCGGACTTCGTGAAGACTCGTGGGGAGTACGTCAAGGCTGTCAAGGAACGCTTCGACGCCGAGGGCATCAATATTCCCTATCCGAATCGCACGATCGGAGGGGAACTCGCCGTCGAGGGCGGTGCACTGGCCGAGTCGGTCGAGGACTAACTCGACACAGTGCGGTCGGCCGGTTTTGGAAGCATACGTAACGCGTCGCGAGACGTTTCACCGCCGGAGCCGTCGAAGACGGCAGAGGCGGCCTTTTTCGCCCACGTTTTTGCTGGAGGTTGCACCACGAGCAGTTGCTCGCGGCGATGCCTCCGCGAAAAAGGTGGTTGGATATGAATGAGATGGACGCCCGGGATAGCCCGGCGTTCGGACGCGGGGAGTCCCGCGTGCCTCCTCCACCCCGCGACCCTGCGAGCGGCAGGTGTCCGGGGGTCCGCTGCTCGCTTCCGCGCCTGGCGGAGTGCCCCCGGTTAACGACACCGGCACGCCCCTGCAGGCGATTCGGCGTCGACCGCTACCCCCGGAGGACGAGGCTTCGACGTTGGCTAACGGGGCCCGCGTCCGTCTGTCCGGACGCCCCCGGGATTCGGCTCCCGCTGAAGACCATAGCGCGGGTGGAGAGCGGGGCCTAACCGCCCGGCCTAGTCCGGTTCGATCCTACTCCGGTTGTCCATAAGGGCCTTTCGGCTCGTCGGTCCGACCGACCACGACTCACCACACGTCGAGTTCTCGGGCGTACCAGGCGGCGACGATGGGCACAGCTGCCGCCGTCCCGGCGAGCGCGTAGCGATGGTACTGGGTGTTCGACAGCACGTCGGTCCTGGCAGTGCTCGCCCAGGCGATCACCGTCACGGTGATCACGAGTCCGAAAGCCAGCGCGACGCCGGCGGCGAGGGACGGATCGGTGCGCCGCTGACGTCCGGCTGCGAAGACGATCACCGTCACGAGGGCAAGCAAGCCGCCGATCAAGGGGTTCAGTGCCCCGGATGCGTAGTACAGACCGGCACTCGGAGAACCCAGCGGCACTGCGAGCACGCCGAGGAACGCGAGGCAGGCGAGGATTCCGACTGTGGGGGCAAGACGCGTCCGATCCATGAACGAGAGTCCGATCGGCCACGCCTTAACGGCGACGCTACGTACCGAAAGGCGCACAAGCAGCGAGTCACAACCGGATATCATGGGATTCGGAGACACCGCGAAGAAACTCCAGAAGGTGACTAGCGCCGCGGAGGATCTCTACGAGAAGATGAACCAACTGCGCGGCCAGGTTCAGTCGCTCCGTGAGGAGGTCGAGACCACCAGCGAGCAGGTCGACGAGATCGAGCACGATCTCGCCGAACAACGCGCGCTCCTTGAGGCACTCGCAGAGGAGAAAGGACTCGACGTCGAGTCGATCGTCGCAGACGTCCACATCGAGGATGCGGACGCCACTGCAGAATCGGCCGAATCGGGGACGAACGTCGAGGAAACCGCCGAACCCACGGCGGAGGCCGGTGCCGGATCGGACGCCGGTCAGTGATCGGGTCTCGGGTAGTCCTTACCCCAGCAACCGCTGGTGTTCGACCTTCATACAGCGATCTTCGACGACGCGATAGCCCGCGTCCTCCGCCTGTTCGACCGCGTCGTCGTGGGTAATTCCCAACTGAAGCCAGACCAGTGGATCATCCGCACGATCGAGTGCCGCGTCGACGATTTCCGGGACTTCTTCACTGGGTCGGAACACGTCCACAATGTCGATCTTGTCAGGGACCGCTTGGAGTGAATCGTACGTCTCCTGGCCGAATATCTCGTCGGCGAACGGGTTGATCGGGATCACGTCGTAGCCCGCATCAAGCAGGTACTTCGGAATCTCGTGGGCGTCCTTTCCGGCCGTCGAGGAACATCCAACGACGGCGATCGTGTTCGTGGTTTCGAGAACCTCTCGGAGGGCGTCGTCGTCAGTGATTGGCATGTGTCACGTTCTGGGTGCGCCATGGATAAGCATACCGCCCTTCGGATCACCGTCGGCGGATGGAGACATTTTTTACAGTGGGTCCATAGGGTTCGAATGCATCCGAATGGGCGCTTAGCTCAGCCTGGACAGAGTACTTGGCTTCGGACCAAGCTGTCGGGGGTTCAAATCCCTCAGCGCCCGTAGCATTTTGCTGCGAACAAACCGTGAGCAGCAAATGCGCCATCTGAGGGATGTGAGGGAGACCGCGAGGGAGCGTCGCGACCGAGAGGGCGTGGTTCAAATCCCTCAGCGCCCGTAACATTTTGCTGCGAGCAATGCGCGAGCAGCAAATGGGCCATCTGAGGGATTTGAACCCGGGGAGTCGCAGCGCGAACGCAGTGAGCGACCGTCTCCATTCGGTTCAAATCCCTCAGCGCCCGTGCGTTCTGCGCGAACGACAGTGAGCGCTGAGGAGCGTCGGCTGAGGATTTGAACCCTGGCAGTCGCAGCCCACGCAGCCGAGCGAAGCGAGGCGAGTAGGACCGTCTGCATTCGGCTTAAATCCCTCAGCGCCCGTCTCTCTGTCGCGAACAACACACCTCAGACGATCTCGGGGATTACCGATCCTTCGAGGTTTCAAGACGTAAACGTTTCACTCGTCGTTGAATTGGGTTTCCCTCGAAATCATAATCCTGCGATCCGGACAATGAGGCTCCATCCGTAGCCGAGTCATCATCAGCTGCTTTCTGATCGAAAGTCACCCATTTAAGCAGAAGACCTTTCGACGTGGCGGTGAATTCACGTCAACATGGTACATGTTCGCGAACATGCTTCCCAACATGATTCGATCGCCGACCTTCCGCTGGTAACCGAATCAGCCAGGATCACGGATGTCGACGCAATGGACGTCGATCGCCGTTCGGAAGTGGAGAGCGCGGTCACTCGCCAGCTCAAACCAGCGGGGCTCGAAAGCACATATGACCCATTCAACGATCCTCAAACATGGGACGATCTGGCGTCAGAGCTCGCCGCCGACGGGTATGCAGACGTGGCTCGAAACGTGACGACGTTATCAAAACGCTATCATCGGCCGAAGCCGATGCTCACTCGTGTCCGGTTTGAAACCGACGAGGACGTAGATTTCGTCGCGGGACAGTACGTCGGCTTTCAATACAGCGCCATCCCGCGGGCGTACTCATTGTCGGGGTCACCGACGCAGGACGATCTTGAGATCTGTGTCCGGCGCGTGCCGGGCGGCCGGCTATCGCCGCGAATTTGTGACGACCTCTCTCCCGGGGAGACAGTTACGATCCGCGGTCCGTACGGCGAACTCGTCCTTGGAGACCACTCTCCACGAGACAAGGTGTTTGTCGCGACTGGAACAGGTGTCGCGCCACTCAAGAGCATGATCGACTACGTGTTCGAAACTGGTCGCGACGTATACAGGGGTAAGAAGCGTGACATCTGGCTGTTCCTCGGGGCCGACTGGGACGACGATCTCCCGTACCGAACGGAATTCCGTGAACTCGATCGAACGCACGAGAATTTTCATTTCGTCCCGTGTCTCGTGCTGGAATCTGTCCTCTCCGAATGGGATGGGGAGACGGAGTTCGTCCAGCACAGCCTGCTCAAACACGTCGATCCGTCGGTCGTGACCGCCGGACTCAACACACCCTGGGAAGGCTGGCTTCAGAAGCAACCGCGCTCGGGCATCGACGCACGGCTCGACCCAGCCACCATGGAGGTGTACGCGTGCGGGATCAACGCGATGGTGTACGGACTCGTTCGGGTGGTCGAGTCACTCGGGGTACCGGCCAGCCGGATCGAAGCTGAAGGGTTCGGATGACAACCGTCACGGTCCGGGGGCCGTAGATGGGGCGGGCCGAACTATTTCCGCCTGGCGCTCGTCCCCGAGCGCATGGCCGACATGACTGTCGAGGAGGCGATGGCGAAGTACGGGCCCAGCGAGCCGACTCGCGAGGACTTCCTGGAGATCGACGACCGGAACTACACCGCCGAGAACGTAGCGATCGTCACGGGTGGGGGTGCAGGGATCGGACGCGCGACCGCTCACGCGTTCGCGGCTAACGGTCTGACGGTCGTCGCAACCGATCGAGACGAGGATGGACTCGAAGAGACGCACTCGGAGGCTACCGAGATGGACCTTCCAGGAGAGGTACTCACCGTCGCCGGGGACCTGACTGACGACGACGCGCTCGAACGGATCGTCGAGCGAGCGACGGAAGGAGGAACGCTCCGGTATCTGATCAATAACGCGGGGATCCAGACTGTCGCACCCATCGAGTCGTTCCCGATCGAGAAGTACGACCTGATGCACGACGTGATGCAACGCGCACCGCTCGTGCTGACGAAACACTGTCTTCCGCACCTCCGGGCGAACGACGACGGCCGCGGTGTCGTCGGGAACATGTGTTCGGTGCACGGCCACATCGTCACGCGAGATAAAGTAGCGTACAATACCATCAAGTTCGGCCTCCGGGGCCTGACTCAGTCGATCGCCGCCGAAGGTGAAGGGAGAGTCCGGGCGTTCTCTGTCAGTACAGCCTACGTCAAGACCGCCCTCGTCGCGAAGCAACTCCCCGACACCGCCGATCGTCGCGGGATGACAGTCGACGAGGTCGTCGAGAACGTCATGCTCGAACGGACCCGCGTCAAGGAGATGATGGAGCCCTATGAGGTCGCGAATCTCTTCGTGATGGGTTGTTCGGAACACAGCAAACACCTCAACGGTGGCGACATGACCCACGAGGGTGGGATGAGTCTGACGTACTGAGTCGTTGTAGATACTGGACTCGTATCGAACAGCCAACAGTATCCGAATATATCAGTGTGTAGTTGTTAGGAGGAGATATTATAAATACTAACAGATCCTACGTGGCGTATGGGGAAAGTAAAAACGGGATTGGTAGTCCTAACCGCCGGTGCCATCGGCGTGCTCACACTTCGAAAACTTCGGAGCCAGAAGTCAGACGGTTCGTTAGAAGACGAAGAGCCCGAGCAAGTGACGGATGCAAAAGAGGGCATCAACGAAGCGAAAGAGGGTATTGATGAAGCGAAAGGGGACGTCGAAGAGGCAGCAGCGGACGTCGAAGACGCCAAACAAGAGACAGTCACAGCAGTGAAACATGCCGGTGGTGCAGTAAAACACGCTGGCCTCGCTGCGCTAAAGGCCGTTAACTCACGGAGAAAAGATACGGAGCCAATCGGGACCACTGTAGAAACGACTGACGCCACGACGGAATCGTAATTACCGCTGGGTGGGCCGTTTGTAGACCCTCGTTCGTTACGCGAAACGCGACTGTTCAGAACGCATTGGCAATGCTCACATCGGCGAGATACGGCTCTCGGAAGCAGGACTATTCTGTCCGGCCGACGATAGCGTTTGATCGATAGCACAGATTCCGGATGTGGGTCGATCCCCCGGAACTATACCCGTGACCGTCGAACGCGAACCCATCACCAGATGACTGATCGCTGGCTGTATCCCTGGGCGCTCGGGTCCGTGGCTTTCGGGGGTGCATCGCTTCTCGTGCCGCTGTACATCGTCCAGCTCGGCGCATCGCCGGTCCAACTCGGTTTGCTGGCCTCGACGGCCGCAATCGTCGGGGCTCCGGGGTCGATTCTGTTTGGGCGACTCGCCGACCGGGTCGACAACCGTCGGCCGCTCGTCGGCCTCACGCTGGCGATCGTCGCCATCAGCCTCGTTGCAATTCCATTTTCTTCGGACATCACGACGATCATCGTGGCGAACGCGGCGCTGTGGCTGGTCGTCGCCTCGGTCGCCCCCGTCGTGACGATGATCGTCGTCGACGCGACGCCGGAGTCGGTCTGGACCGAGCGGATCGGTCGGCTGAACGCGTTCCAGGGGTACGGATGGGCCGGTGGGCTTGTCCTTGGAACCGTCTGGCCGATCGTCACCGGCCAATTCCTCTCTACCGGTACGGCGTTACGAGCCCTGTTCTGGCTGTTTTCCGTTACCGCGGCCGTCAGTGCGGCCGGTACGCTCCGGACGTTGCCAACCCCCGACAGACATGTCACGAGACGACCCCAGATCAGACGGATCGCTCGAATCGCTACCGCGTCACGACGCGGAATCAGGGGGGCGACGACCGCCTTCTCGCCGAACCGACTCTACTGGTCAACGCGAACGTTCCGTCTTGATCGTCTGCGCGGCAGCGTCGATCCGGCGTTGGTGATGTACCTGGTCGCTACAGCACTCTTTCTGACCGGGTCGGCCGCGTTTTGGGCGCCACTTCCCTTGTTACTTTCCGAGTCTGCTTTCGGGTCGGCCGAGATCTTCGCGCTGTACCTGGTGGCAAGTCTCGGCTCCGCGGTGCTGTACGAACCGGCCGGGCGGTTGGCCTCACGGTACGACATCCGGCGCCTCCAGGCTGGGGCACTCACGGCCCGGGCGGTCTTCTTGCCGGCGATCGTCCTCGCGACCGGGATTGGTTCGTTCCTGTTCGGAATCGGGCTCGTCGGGATCGGCATGGCTGTCATCGGCGGGACCTGGGGGTTCATGGCTGTCTTGGGGGCGACGATCGTCACGCGACTCGCGCCGCCACAGATCCGCGGTGAGATTTTGGGAATCCACGCCGCTCTCGGGGCGGTGGCCGGCAGTATCGGTGGGCTACTCGGTGGATGGATAGCGACGTTCGGGTACCTTGCGGCATTTACGGTCGCCGGCGGGCTTGTCCTCGCCGGTGCGGTACTCGTGCTTTCGCTCCGCTCGCTGTCTCACGACACTGCAAAGTGACGGATCAGTCGCCCATGTACGTGTCCTCGATCTTCTGGTCGCCGCCAAGCAACCGTGTCAGTGATCGCGTGCCAGCATCGAACAGCGTGACGAGCGGTCCGAGTGTCCACTCGACGTACGAAATCGGGCGTGAAACACGCAAACTCCAGGACTCAGCATGCCCAAGTCCATAGGATTTTGGGACGATCTCACCGAAGACCAGGATCAGCACGGTCGCGGCCAGCGTCGCAAGGACGACCGCAATCCCTGGCGGGACGTAGGTCGCGACGAGCAACGTGACGATGCTCGTGATCGCAATGTTGACGAGGTTGTTCCCGACCAGGAGCGTGACGAGTAGCCGGTGTGGGTTCCCGCGCAACTCCCGCAATGTGCGGCTCTCTGCTGACTCGTCGGCTTTAGTGGCTTGAACCCATTCCTCGGACAACGAGAACAGCGCCGACTCACTGCTCGAAAAGAACGCGCTGACTCCCAACAGAATGGCGATAGCGACGACCGACGGGACAAGCGTCGAAACGACACTCATACACGACTATCAGGAGGAGGACGTATTAGATTTGGCTGCGGTAGTCAGCGTGTTTCGAGACCGGACAGGAACGTTCGCGCATTTTTCCGCCCGTCCTCGATCAACGTCTCGATGAATTGCGGATCGCGATCGAGCTTGGTGTGCCAGTCGAGGTTCTTCGTGAGTCGGATCCGACGGATGTCTGTCGTCGTGTAGCGATCCGGGAGGTATCCCTTTTCGATCCACTCGTTGACCTGCTCGACGAACCCGGCTTCGGTGTTTAATGAGAGATTGCCGGAGAGTTCGTTGCGTCGGTCGTTGATCCCGTCGAGGCGTTTGGGAACCCGGTCGCGATGCTGTGGGTTGATTTTGATGACCCACACTTCGTCCGGGTCACAGACGCCTTCAGTCGTGCTGAACGCTTGTATCGGCGGATTCTTGGCGAACAGCCCGTCCCAATAGTAGTTGCCGCCGACCTCGACGGCCTGAAACAGACTCGGCTCGGCCGTCGAGGCCAGAATCGTCTCCGGGCTGAGTTTGTCCTCCCGGAACAGTCGGAAATCGCCGCTGAGGACGTCGATCGCACTAATCAATAACACGGGCGCGTCCCCCTCAACGAGGTCCGGGACTGTATCGAAATCTACGAGCCGTTCAAGGATTCGACGGAGGTCGTCCTGTTCACGCACCGTCTTCGGGAGTTGATCGGGACTGACCTCCGGAACCGGATACCCGAGCCGCTGGAGCTGTAAAATTCCTTGTACCCAGGCATTCGTGGCGTATTGGGTCGGCTGCTTTGCGGCCATCGCGGCCCAGAAATCGAGCAGGAGGTCGCCGGGATTGTGCTCGGGATGTTCCCGGCCGTACCACGCGAGGGCGGCACAGATCGCCCCGCCCGAGGTACCACTGAAGCCGACGATATCGATATCGAGATCGGCTCCAAGCAGTTCGTCGAGGACGCCCGCGGTGAAAGCCGTATGGCTCCCGCCGCCCTGGCAAGCGATCGCGACCTGTTTCTGATCTCGTTCGGGTGGGTTCTCGGACATCGGTTACAACCCCAGAAAGATCGTCACGGTCGTACAGACGATCACGAGGCCGACGACCATCGCGACGGCGGTGTAGCCGATGATGTCCCGCGCCCGGAGATCAGCGATCGCCAACAATGGGATCGCCCAGAACGGCTGGATCATGTTCGAGAGGGGGTCGCCGAGGATTTCCATGATGACCGCCGCCGAGGGATCAAGCCCGAAGGACTGGCTGGTCTCGATCAGGATCGGCCCCTGTGCAACCCACTGGCCGCCACCAGAGGGGATGAAGACATTGACCAGCGCCGAGACGAGCACGCCGATCGCCGGCCAGGTCTCCGGCGTTGCGACCGACGCGAAGAAGTTGGTGAACTCCCGGGCCAGCCCCGTATTTGTCAGCAGGCCGGCGATCCCGGCGTAGAACGGGAACATGAAGATAATTCCCGAGATATTCTTTACGCTGTCTTTCATCTGGTTGACGATGTTGATCGGGCGCTTCCAGAGGACGACCGCACCCAAGACGAACAGTGCGTTGATGCTATTCAGGGTGAGGTTGGCTATCCCGCCAGGCATGAGAATCCAGGCGTCGATCAAGAAGTAAAGTGGGAAGACCGCGATGGCGAGCCCGAGTATTGCCGAATTGTTGAGGCGGTCGGCGACCGTCGGCTTCGACGGGGCAGGCATGGCGCTGTCTTCCGGTTGTGGATCGCTCGGCAATTCTGAATCGAGCGTCTCGGTGATCTCGGTGCGGATCTCCCGTGGCAGTTCCCGGATCTCATCCTTCGGGTGCATCGCGGCCATCACGAGCGGGATGATCGCGAGGAGGAGCCCCGCAGTCAAGAGGTTGACAGGGCTGCTGATCGTCTCGGCGAGCGGGATGACCTGTCGAAACTCTGCGGGCCAGGACGCCGGAATCAACGAGATGTCGGTCATCATCAGCGCCGCCGACGAAGAGAGTCCCGAGTGGAAGATCATCAGGCTGGTGTAGCCCGCGGCCGCAAGGAGGGGGTAGTGAACCGCGATCCCTTTCTCGCGCATCTCGTAGGCGACCCGTTTGGCCATGATCGCGCCGACGATGAGGCCGATTGCCCACGAGACCAGTGCCGTCGCCATCGCAACGAACGAGGTGAACCAGACTGCGGTGAACCGCGAGGAGGGAATCGCGGCGATCCGCTCGAGCACGCGGGTCAGTGCCGGCGATTTCGCGATGGCGTCCCCGGCCATCAACATGACCGATAGCGTCGCCATGAACGGCAACAGCGTCCAGACGCCGTCGGTCCACCCTTCCATGGTCGCCTGGGGCCCCGTGCCGGCGGCGATCGCCCCCATGAATGTCAAAAACGTGAGGACGATCGCGATAGTGTATGGGTCCGGAATGTATCGTAATGACCACTCGGAGAACCATTCACCAGTTCGCCGTATCGGATCGATGATGGACATAAGGATATGCCATCAAATAACAAACGTAGAAATGAAAAACATTCCGGCGAGAGTAACAAAATGATTTATTTATCTGTACTCTGCTGTGAATTGTGGAGGAAAGATGATGGCAATACTCGATTCGTTCGGTGGATTGATCGCGAGTCTCATCGCGGCGCTGGTACTGTTAGTGTTCGCGATACTGAGCTTCTTCGTCACGGTGTTCATCGTGGATGTCGGGGCGAACTTGGCAGGCTTCTCGCCAAGCGGGGACTTCGTGACGCTATCAGCCGCGATCATCTCGACGGGTGCGATCGTCGCCGGGGCGTCACCAATGACGGGACTTGCAGGCGAGTAAGGCACACGCCTCGCCGTCTTTTCGGCGTTCTCAATGTAGCTAACTGAGGTTGTCAGTGCGAGATACGCGCCCTCTCTCACAGCGTGACAACAGAACGGACAATTCTCTGACATATCTTGGTTTTAGATCTCTCGATTTCGCCCGTCTCACGCCTGAAAGGGGATCCGTTCGTCGATCGAACGAGCGCCCTCAGCGCCCGCTTGCTGTCGCGAACAAATCCGTGACCGACAGCACCGCGTATCGCTGTGGATTTGCACCCTGGCAGTCGCAACCCGCGCAGCCGAGCGAAGCGAGGGCGAACGAAGTGAGTCTTGGGTCGTGAACAGGTCAGAGACCAGGTATCGTGTGTCGCGAGTGTGATCCGAGATCCGAGCCACTACTCGAAGAGGCGGTCCAGAAGCGTCACCGCGACGGTTCCGAGAACGGTGAAGGCGACGACCGTCGCCCCCATCCAGAGCCACTCGGTCGGGCCCGGAGCGACCACGTCGAAGTACTCGCTGACAGGTGTATAAAGCACCCCGAGATGGAGGACGATCGAACTCGCGAGCGCGGCGACGAGCCAGCGGTTCGAAAACGGTCCCAGTCCGTAACGCGACCGGATGATCTGGGTCTGGACGATTTCGCCGAGGACGATGAACGTAAACAGGAGAGTCTGGGCCACGATCAGGCTCTCGGTGATCGCCAGCCCGTAGAAGAAAAGCGGCAACCCGAGTCCGGCGTAGATAAGGCCGAAGGTCAGGATCAGCGCCAGGCTCTGGCGGTCGATCACCGGTTCGTCACTGCCCCGGGGCGGCCGACGCATGATCCCGTCGGTCTTGGGATCGACGCCCAGTGCCAGCGCCGGGAGGCCGTCCGTTACCAGATTGATCCACAGGAGCATTACGGGCGTGAGGATCAGCGCCTGGGACTGCCCGGCGAACAGCGACGGGAACAGCGTGCTACCGATCAACACTCCGAAGAACACCGCCAGCACCTCGCCGGCGTTGGCCGACAGCAGGAAGTTGACGAACTTCCGGATGTTGTCGAAGACGCCGCGACCCTCCGCGACGGCGTTTCGTATCGACGCGAAGTTGTCGTCGAGCAACACCATGTCGCTGGCCTGCTGGGCGACGTCAGTCCCGCGTTCGCCCATCGAGACGCCGACGTCGGCCCGTTTGAGCGCGGGCGCGTCGTTGACGCCGTCGCCGGTCATCGCGACGTTGTGGCCGTTCGCGAGGACGGCTTCGAGGACGCGGACCTTCTGGGTCGGGGACATCCGGGCGAAGATCTCGGTCTGCTCGACGGCGTCACGTAACTCGTCGTCGGACAGTCCCTCGACTTCCGCGCCCGTCATCGCTCCGTCGGGATCGAACCCGACCTGTTCACCGATAGCAGTTGCCGTCTCGCGATTGTCGCCCGTCACCATGATCACGTCGATCCCGGCCGCCCGACAGTCGGCGACGGCCTCCGGGACTTCCTCGCGCGGCGGATCGATCATCCCCTGGAGTCCGAGGAACACCATGCTGTCCTCGATCGTGTCCTCACCCGCGTCCGGATCGACACCCGACTTCTCGGCGAACCCGAGTACGCGCAACGCATCGCTCGCGAACGCCTCGTTCCGGGTGATTATTTCCCGTCGGCGTTCGTCGGTCAACGGAACCGCCTCATCCCCCTCACGGATACGGTCGCACCGTTCGAGAACGACCTCCGGCGCACCTTTCATGTAAGCCATCCCGTCGGCCGTGACGACGGTCATCCGCTTGCGTGCCGAGGAGAACGGGATCTCATGGACGCGCTCGACGTCGGGTTCGACGCCGGCTTTCTCGGCCGAGACTTTGAGCGCGATCTCGGTCGGATCGCCGAAGAACGCCTCGTCCTCTTCGGGCGACGCTCGTTCGGCGTTGTTAGACACTGTCCCACAGCGCAGGATCGCTTCGAGCGGGTCCGGGTCGACCGTCTGACCATCGCGTTCGAACTCGCCGGTCGGGTTTGTGCCCGTTCCGGTCACGTCGTAGACTCTGTCGGCGTAGATCCGGCGGACAGTCATCTCGTCTTCGGTCAGCGTTCCGGTCTTGTCCGTCAGGATGACGTCCACCGAGCCGAGACTCTCGACGACAGGGAGGCGACGCACGAGCGCGTTCTTTCCGAGCAACCGCCGCGAGCCGAGCGCGAGCGTCAGCGTCACGACCGCGGGCAGCCCCTCGGGGACGGCCGCGACTGCGAGCGTGATCGCCACCAGCAGCGTCGAAACCGGACCCGCATCGGTGAACAGCAGTTGGACGATCCCCACGAAGACGATGATCGCCACGATCCCGTGGCCGATCGTCCGGCCGAGTTCGTCGACCTCTTTCTGGAACGGCGTCTGGCTGTCCTCGGTCTCGCCGAGCTGTTCGGCGATGGCGCCCACTTCCGTGTCCATCCCGGTCTCTGTCACGACAGCTTTGCCCCGCCCACGAACGACCGACGTGTTCATGTAAACCATGGACGTGTGCTCGGCAGTCGGGGAGTCCTCCGGCACAGGATCGATCCCTTTCCCGACCTGCGTGCTCTCGCCCGTCAGCGCCGACTCGTCCGTTTCGAGACTCGCAGTTTCGATCAGTCGCGCGTCGGCGGGGATCGCGTCGCCACCTTCCAGAACGATCACGTCGCCCGGGACGACCTCGGCCGAATCGACAACGTGGCGCTCTCCGTCTCTAATGACCGTCGCGTCAGGGGTCGAGAGGTCTTTCAGTGCCTCGATGGACTTCTCGGCCTGGTAGTCCTGAACGAACCCGAAGATTCCGTTGGCGAGCAGGATGAGGGAGATCAGCGCCGCGTCGACGTACTCCGGTTCGTGGCCGGGGAGGACCCCGATCGCGATCGAGATGAACGCTGCGAACAGCAGCAGGTAGATCAGGAAGTCCCTGAACTGGTCGAGGAAGATCGCGAACGGCGAGATCTTCTCGCCCTCCCTGATCTCGTTCGGTCCGTACGCCTCGCGTCGGCGAGCCACCTCCTCGTCGCTGAGTCCCGTCGGATCGGAATCTACCGTCTCGAAAACGTCCTCGACGGAGCGACTGTGCCAGGGATGTGCCGATCCCCCCACGCTCATCGTCCCTCCAGTGGGTGTCTCGACATAGTACGTCGTTCATCCTACGCCCGTTCGGCGTATGAAACCATGCCATCAGCTCGTCCCGCATGTGTTCGTCCTATCCGGGAACGCCGCACTCGGGCCGCCGAACCGGGCACGCCAACGAGCATCCCGGCCGGACGACCAGTTCCTCGAGGATGTCGGCGCGTTTGGACTCGGGATACGCCAACAATTATCCCGGCCGGATCCGTGCGATCGATCATGGACATCGGCGTACTGACAGTCGTTTTCGGGGATGAGTCCCGCGAGACTGCACTTGACCGCCTCGCCGATATCGGTGTGGACGCGGTCGAGTTCGGCTGTGGGGGGTTCGGTGGCGACGATCACCTCCCGCGCGAGACTTTCCTCGACGACGAGGACGCTCAACGACAGCTGCTCGAGGGGCTGGCCGAACGCGATCTGTACATCAGCGCGCTCGCGACGCACAACAACCCCTTGCATCCGGATGAACAGCGGGCCGAGGGGGCAGTGACCGAACTCCGGGAAGCGATCCGGCTGGCCGATCAACTCGGGGTCGACACCGTCACCACGTTCTCGGGACTGCCGGCGGGGAGCCCGGACGGGTCGGTGCCGAACTGGATCACGGCGCCCTGGCCGCCCGAGCACGCCGACGCCCTGGAGTACCAGTGGGAGTCTGTCGCAATTCCGCAGTGGCGTGATCTCGCGGCACACGCGAAGGCCCACGACGTAACTATCGGGATCGAGATGCATCCCAATATGCTCGTCTACGAGCCGACGAGCCTGATCCGGTTGCGTGAGGCGACCAACGAGTACGTCGGGGCGAACTTCGATCCCTCACACCTCTACTGGCAGGGGATCGACGTCATCGAGGCCATCCGGTTCCTGGGCGAGCGGGATGCGATCCACCACGTTCACGCCAAAGACACGCGACTGTACGAGGCCAACGCGCGGTTGAAGGGATACCTGGATACCACGCCCTACACAGCGGAGGCCGAGCGATCGTGGCTCTTCCGTTCGATCGGGTATGGTCACGACGAAGCCCACTGGAAGGACGTTGTCAGCACGCTCCGGATGATCGGATACGACGGCGCCCTCTCGATCGAACACGAGGACTCGCTGACGAGCGGTCGCGAGGGCCTGGAGAAGGCCATCGACGTACTGGAACGCGCCGTCCTCGAAACCACACCCGGGGAGGCCTACTGGGCGTGATACCATGACACTGAAAACTGGATTTCTCGGCTACCGGTTCATGGGACGGGCTCACGCGAACGCGCTTTCGCGGCTGCCGATGTTCTTCCCGGACGCCCCGGCGGTGAATCGGGAGGTGTTGATCGGGCGCGACGAAGACGCCCTCGGGACGGCCGTCGATGAACTGGGGTTCGACCGCTACGTCACGGACTGGCGGGACGCGATCGACGAGGTGGACGTCCTCTATAACCTTGGGCCGAACGACCTCCATCCGGACCCCTCGATAACGGCCCTGGAGAACGACGTACACGTCCTCTCGGAGAAACCGCTGGCACACACGCTCGAGGCAGCCGAGCGGATGGCCGAGGCGGCCCGCGAAAGCGACGCGACGGCGGGTATCGCCTTCAATTACCGCTTCGTCCCGGCGATCCAGCTCGCGCGCGACCTCGTCGCCTCGGGTGAACTCGGCGAGATCAACCACGTCCGGGCGACGTACCTCCAGGATTGGTTGGTCGATCCCGACGCGCCATGGAGCTGGCGCAATTCCGCCGAACGGGCCGGCTCCGGGGCGCTGGGCGACCTGGGGGCACACTCGATCGACCTCGCGCGATTTCTGCTTGGAGACGACGTGGAACGCGTCTCGGGTCACTTGCGGACGTTTGTCGACGAACGACCGGTCGCCGAAGGTGGCACTGGCGGCATCGACGCCGGAGACGGGTCGGCGGTCGAGACGCGGGAAGTGACCGTCGACGACGCCTACACCGCCCAGGCGGAGTTCGCGGGCGGGACGATGGGACTGTTCGAGGCCTCGCGGTTCGCCACCGGCCACGACAACGCCAATACGATCGAACTCAACGGATCGAAGGGATCGCTCCGATTCGACCTCGAACGGTTGAACGAACTCGAAGTTCTCCGGGCGGACAGCCGGGGATTCGAGACCGTTCTCGTGACGGATCCCGACGATCCCTACCTCGAACACTGGTGGCCGCCGGGTCACGTCATCGGCTGGGAACACACGTTCGTCCACGAGAACTATGCGTTCCTCTCGGCGATCGACGGCGGGACCGATTACGCGCCGGACTTCGGGGACGGACTGGCAGTCCAGCGCGTCCTCGAGGCCATCCAGCGGAGCGACCGGACGGGCGAGTGGACGACGGTCTGAGTTGCTGCTTGGGAGACGTGCTTCTCGGACCTCTCGAAGGGGATCACGGGCCCCGTCCGGCGACCGGTGACGGGACGGCGTGTGGATTTTTACCCTCGCCACACCAGCAAGGCGTATGAGCGAGTTCGATCTGGACCTACAGACCGTCGAATCACACCTGGAGGGAGAGGACGGACAAGCGCCCGATGCGCGTGTAGTGCTGGGCGTCTTGGATGGGACGACTCCGGACGGGGAGTGGGTGGAACTCCTCGAGGGTGGGGCGGTGCTGGTCCTGAAGGTCGAAGGTGACGTCAACGAACGGGCCGCGGGGTTTGCCCGGGACGTGCGTGACAACGGCGGAAACCTGATACACTTCCGTGGGTTTCTCGTGATCACGCCGGCCGGGATCGAGATCGACACCAGTCGACTCGACTGATCGGACCGTCGCCACCACTGATCGAACCGTTGCCACCACTGATCGAACCGTCGCCACCACTGATCGAACTCCTCGACTGAGGGGAACGAACGGCGTGCTTGTCCACGGACTGACTGTTTATACACCCGGAGCCCTTATCGTGTCGTATGCCACTGAAAGCCACGGGCCGGGCGACATTCGATCCCGCGGATCGATGGGAGGGCGGAACGACCTGGATCGCCCATCCCGAGGAGTCGATGCAACGAGCGAGTCATGCACTCGTCGTCGACGGTGAGGTCTGGCTCGTCGATCCAGTCGACGGCGAGGGGCTGGACGAGCATCTCGCGGAGATCGGACCCGTCGCTGGCGTGGTCGTTGTGCTCGATCGGCACAAACGCGACGCCGGTCCGATCGCCCGTCGACACGACGTTGCCGTCCACATCCCGGAGTGGATGGACGGGGTCGCCGGGGAGATCGATGCGCCGGTCGAGACTTTCGGGACGAGCCTGGCGGAGACGTACACGGTCTACCCGATCTCGCGGTCGAGGTTCTGGCAGGAAGCGGCGCTGTACGACGAGGAAACGGGGACGCTCGTCGTCCCCGAGTCGGTCGGAACGGCGTCGTACTTCCTGGCCGGCGAGGAACGTTTGGGCGTCCACCCGATGAAGCGTCTGCGACCGCCACGTCGGCTGGCCGAGTTCGATCCCGAGCGAGTGCTGGTCGGCCACGGGAAACCCGTCAGGACGGACGCGGCGGCGACACTCGCCGACGCGCTCTCCGGGGCACGACGGCGGACGCCGGCGCTGTACGCCAAGGCAGCCAGGGAGTTGATTTTCGGATGACGACGGGGGCCACCGAGCCGATCTACGCGACCGAGGGGCTGGTCGAGGTGTTGCTCGAACGAGCGGCCGAGCGCGCGCCCGACACCGAAACCGTTTCGCTGTCGGTCACACCCGCTGGCGAGTTGCCGGACCTGGATCTGGCGCCGGAGGCGCCGGTGTTCACGCACTTCTATCTGCCGAGTGCCGGCGGGTCGGTCAGCGCCGTCTTCGGCGTCGACCTCGGTACGCCGCCCGGCCAGACGGCGGGTCGGTTCGTCTCCCATCCCGACGGGCGACTCGAACCGGCCCAGACCGACGACTTCCACGCCTCGCTTTTCGTTGCGGTCCCGCCGTGGGACCGGAACTCGATCGCCGTCTTCGACCGGGACAGCACTCGACGGGATCTCCAGCTACTGGACATCGAACCGCCGGAAGAACTCATCGAACCCTGATCGCCTGACTGGATCCGTACCGCTTCACTCCAGATAGCCCAGATCCTGCAACTGTGAGGTTATTTCGTCGAACTCGGCCTCGGTGAGTTCCTCGGACTGCTGGTGTTGGATGACGATGCTGCGCAGCAGAAACCGCACGAGATCGCTCGTCGAGGAGAAACTCGTCCCCTCGATGGTCTCTTCGACGCGCTCGGCGAGGTCCTTCGGGATCGACACCGTCGTGTACTCGGTCATACGCTACCCGTGGTGAGGAGGTGAGAAAGGCGTTGTGTCCGCGCGCGACCGGGCGCCCACTATCGCCGTCTACCGGTCCTGGTAGTCGGCTTCCGTCTCGAACATCTCGGGCAAGCTCACACGATCGGTCGGGGAGAACACGCTCGGCGCGGCGTCTCCCTCGCCACGTGGCTCGCGGTCGCGCTCCGGGATCTCGGGCTGGTCGGTGGTCGGCGGTCGATACGTGATCTGGGTCGGTCGGCGGTTCGGATTGGAACTCATCGGTACGTGGATCGCAAGTGGTCGGCGGACGGTACTGACCGGAATCAGCGGATTGCTGGCCCACGTACCCGAAGGGTGCACATCGTATCACTCCCGATGGCAGCAGGAGCAATAAATATAACGATTGTAAATGACAGTCTTCACTCGACGAGCGAGACCGGATACTCGGTCAGATTCTCCGTCCCGTTCTCGGTGACGACCAGGAAGTCCTCGATGCGGACGCCTCCGACGTCCGGGTCGTAGAGGCCCGGTTCGATCGTGATCACGTGGCCGGGTTCGAGTTCGCCGCCTTGCGGACTGACGCTTGGCTGTTCGTGAACCGCCAGTCCGACGCCGTGACCAGTCGAGTGGATGAAACCGGTCTCGGTGCTCCCGTCGCTACGGAGTGTCGGCAGTCCCGCATCCTCGTAGACGTCACAGACGACATCGTGGATTTCGTTGCCAGTAACGCCGGGTTCGATCGCCTCGATCGCCGCCCGTCGGGCTTCGTCGGTCAGATCGAACCACTCGCGGATCGTCTCGGTCGGTTCGCCGACCAGGAACGTCCGGGTCATGTCGGCGTGGTACTTCGTCGACTTGTCCCGCGGGAAGATGTCGACGATGATCGGCTCATCGGCCAACAGCGGTCCGCTGCCGCGCTCGTGTGGATCGGCCGCGTCCGCCCCGCAGGCGACGATCGTCTCGTCGAGCGCACAGCCGTTCCGGAGCAGCGTCACCTCGATTTCCTCTCTGACGCGCTCGCTGGTCAGCACGTCATCGTCGTGGACGAGCCGACCCTCGTCGTCGACCGACGATCCTCGAATGAGGTTCTCTGCGGCGGCCATGGCACGCTCGTTGGCCCGCTGTGCGGTGCGGATCTGGTCGATCTCGGTGTCAGTCTTTGTCGCCCGGACCGATTCGATCGCGTCTTCGTGGTCGACTGTGACCTCGATTCCTTGCTCGCGTAGCCCGTCGGCCGCTCCGGTCGGGAACCGCGGCGGGACCGCGACGCGTTCGACGTCGTGCTCGGCGAGAAACGCCGTGCGGGCGCGAACGGCGGCCTCCCGACGGTCGTACTCTTCGAGCAGGCTATCGTAGTCGTAATCGACGTACCGAGATACGGTCGCGGCCGCCGACTCGCGTTTCGCCCGGCCGTACTCCAGGCTCCGGGGGAAGAGGAGGTGGACGTCGCCCGCATACACTGTCAGGAAGGGATCGGGCGCGTCGAACCCCGAGAGGTAGTACTGATTGGGATCGCTTCCGTCGGCGTCCAGAAGGTAGCCGTCGGCGTCCAGTTCCGCGAGGCGCTCCTCAAGAGCGGTGAGATCGCGTGCCATGCGACCGGTTCGGGTCGCCCGGGCCAAAGGCCTACCGACCCGTAGCGAGCAACCGGTGTTCGACGTACGCTTCCACCTCGTCCCGGACTGACGACGGGTCATAGGAGGTAGTCGTGGCCTCCTGAACCATCGATCCGACGACGAGCGTGTGGATCGTCTCGGCGACGGCCGCCGGATCAACGTCCCGGAAGGCCCCGTCCTCGACCCCGTCGACGACGATCCGCTCAATCCCCGCCTTGAAGAACTCGTCGTGCTCGTCAAAGTGCCGACGGTAGGCGTCGTCGTTGGCCGCCTGCGCGCGGAGGTCGATGATCGCGTCCCGGAAGGCCGCCGCGTCGTCGTCCGGCGGCGTAGTCAGCGCGTGATCGAACAATTCCGACAGCCGTTCGTAGGCGTCCTCGCCCTCGCCGTCATCGAGTTCCTGGTCGGCCGCGAAGTCTTCGAGGAGATACGTCAGGAAGTCCAGGAGGAGTTCGTCTTTCCCGTCGTAGTGGTGGTAGATCAGCGACGTGCTCTTCGGGAAGTGATCGCCGATGTGCTGGATGGTCAGATCGGCGTAGCCGTGCTCGCGCAGCGCCTCGTAGGTTGCTTTGAGGATCTCGATGCGCGTCTCGGTTGGTTCGTCGGGGAAGAGCGGATCAGACGACATACTGTTGGTCACCACCTGTGGCTGGACGCTCAAACGCCGCACGGTTCCGTTTCGCCCAAGACGAAAAGTCAGTCGGCGGACGGCCCAATACATTCGCCGTGTTAGCGCTCTCCATGGCTTCACGGAGGAATGGCGCCGACTAAAATATATTGAATAAATATTCAATCAATTCATTTTTACGCCCGTAAATCCGACGGTTCAGGCGATGAGTACGAACAGCGAAGACGAACGACGGCAGACAGCCGAGTCGGATCGGTGTTACGCGATCGAGGCCGACCGTCTCGAACTCACATACGCCGACGGGACGGAGGCGGTTTCGGGAGTCTCCCTGTCAATCCCCAAGGGGGAGTTCTTCGGGTTTCTCGGACCCAACGGCGCGGGCAAGACGACCACGATCAAAGTGCTGGCGACGCTGCTTTCGCCGACTGCCGGAACGGTCCGGGTCAACGGGTTCGACGTCGAGGACGAACCCCGGAAGATCCGCCAGTCCATCGGGTACATGGCTCAGGAGACCAGCGTCATCACCGAGATGACCGCCCGCGAGAACCTCCGATTTGCCTGTGACGCCTACGGCGTCCCCAGGGGCGATCGGGCCGGCCGGATCGACGAATTGCTGGATCTCGTCGACCTGGCCGACGTGGCCGACAAGCGGGCCGAGGGGTTCTCCGGCGGGATGAAGAAACGCCTCGACGCGGCGATGGCCCTGGTCCACCGGCCGCCGCTGGTCTTCCTCGACGAGCCGACGACCGGGCTCGATCCGAAGGCCCGCAACCGGCTGTGGGACTACTTCGAGGAGATCAACGACCGCGGGACGACGATCTTCCTGACGACCCAGTACTTAGAGGAGGCCGATCAACTCTGTGAGCGCCTCTCGGTCATTCTCGACGGCGAGATCGTCGCCGAAGGGTCACCTGATACGCTCAAACGCGAGGTCGGCGGCGAGATTCTCGACGTCGAACTCGAGGACGGCACCGACGCCCGCGAGCGTGCCGCCGATATCGCCCTGGACGGCGACCTCTTCGGGGACGATCCGGTCGTTGACGTCACCGACGTCGGAATTTCCGTGACGTCGCGGGAGGCCCGAAATCGGGGCCCCGACCTGCTGGTCGCGCTCCGTGACGCCGGGATCACGGTCACCGGGTTCAACGTCCGGTCGCCGACGCTGGACGACGTCTTCCTCGCGATCACGGGCGAACACATCGACGACGAGAACGACGGCTTCGCGTCCGCGGCTGCCGGGACTGAAGATAGCGCCGCGGACCAAGCGACCGCCCCGGACCAGACAACCGCCGCGGACGGAGGTGACCTATGAATACAGAGACAACCGCCGCGGACGGAGGTGACCTATGAATACAGAGACAACCGCCGCCGGGGTCGAGCGCACGTCGAACTCCTTCCTGGGGGACGTCTGGACGAACTTCATGCGCTGGAACATCAACGCGATCCGCAATCCCTTCGTGGTGATCTCCTCGCTCGTCCAGCCGATCATCTTCCTCGTGCTCTTCACGCAGGTGTTTGGCAACGTCGCCGGCGGGGCCCTCCAGACGAACGTCAGCTACGAGTCGTATCTCCTGCCCGCGATCGCCGTCCAGATCTCGCTTGTCGTCGCCTCTTCCTCGGGGATCGGACTGGTCGACGACATCGAGAGCGGCGTCTTCCAGAAGACGCTGGTCACGCCGATGAACCGCGCAGCCGTCTTCCTCGGGAAGACCCTCTCGGAGTTGATCCGCATTGTCATCCAGGTCGTCATTATCCTCGCCCTCGGGGTCGTCCTCGGGGCGAACGTCGCGACGGGCGTCCTCGGAGCGCTGGCGATCATCGCCATTGCGATCCTCTTCTCGCTTTGGTTCCTGGCCTTTTCGAACACCGTCGCGCTCATCACCCGCGACCAGGAGTCGACGATTATCGCCGCCAACATGCTCCAGCTCCCCTTGCTGTTCGTCTCGAGTGCCTTCCTGCCGGTGAGTGCGATGCCGAACTGGATCCAGACGGTCGCAATCTACAATCCGATCACCTACGGCGTCGACGCCGCGCGGGCGGTCATGCTCGACGCCGACGTGATGGAAGTACTCGATGTCACTGCCTTCGGCGGGATCTGGAACACGCTGGTTCCCTCGCTCGCAGTCCTGATCGTTCTCGACGTCATCCTCGGTGCGATCGCGGTCTACATGATCAATCGCGCCTCGAGTGCCAGCGTCCAGTGATCGACGCTGAGTCCCCCTACTGTCCGACTCTCAGGTGACGACATCGACATCGGTGAACGCGAAGTGCGCGCCTCCCTCGCGGCTCTCGGTCACGGAGACGTCCCAGTCGTGGGCCTCGGCGATCCGTTCGACGATCGTCAGTCCGAACCCGGTCCCGTCCGTCGTCGTGGTGTATCCTGGCTCGAAGATGTCGGAGCGCTCGTCTTCGGGGATTCCTGGTCCATCGTCGGCGACGTAAAACCCGCGATCGTCGATCCGCCCGACTCGAACGGTGACCTCCTCGTCGGTCCCTGCTGTTTCACCGTCGACAGCGTCCGCCGACGCGTGATCGACAGCGTTCGCGAGGAGATTTTCGAAAATATGGCGCACCCGGTCGGGATCGCCCTGGATCCGGAACTCGTCGGCGGTTTCGATCGACGCGGCCTCGGCGTCGATCATCTCCGTGCACTGCTCGACGACAGCCGGCACCGGAACGGGTTCGGTCTCCCCGACGGCGTCGCCCTGCCGAGCGAGCGTCAGCGTGTTATCGACGATGTCCCCCATCCGGTCGAGCGCGTCCAGTAGCGCCCCGGTGTGTTCGCTCTCGCACTCCTCGTCGAGCAGCGTCGCCCGTCCGGTCGCGACGTTCAACGGGTTCCGGAGGTCGTGTGAGACGACTTCTGCGAACTCGTCGAGCCGTTCGTTGTGACGTTCGAGTTCGCGTTCGTACTGCTTCAACGCGGTCACGTCGGTGACTGTCCCGACGACACGGGTCGCGTCCTCGCCGGGCATGACCTCGGCCTGCTCGCGGACCCAGATCCGTTCGTCACCCGGTTCGACCGGATAGGTGAGATCGTAGGACGTCCCGTCCTCGATCGCCCCCTCGATGACGGTTTTGACGCGGTCACGGTGGTCCGGCGGGACGATCTCGATGAATGCGTCGAAGACGGGTTTGACTGCTGCCGAGTCAATCCCGAAAACGTCCTCGAAGGTCGGGTACCGACGGATCTCCTCGTCCTCGGGATACCAGTCGAACGTGTAGGCGTTGGTCGTCTCCAGCGCGAGTTCGAGCTGGTCGCGGAGCGTCTTGAGCTGCTCGTTCGTCTGTTCGAGTTCCCGTTCGCGTTCGATGCGATCGGTCACGTCCCGATACAGCCAGAGGTTCCCGTCGCCCTCGGGCAGCGAGAACGGAACGTAACTCCGGAAGAACGTCCGACCGTCGGTCATCCGGATCTGTTCGTTCAACGTGGGTTCTCCACGGTCGAGCACCTCTTCGATACGTTCGAGGAATCGCTCCGGATCCTCGAGATCGTCGCTGACCTCCGCCGCGGCGGCCGCACAGTCCTCGCCAACCAGTTCCTCACAGTCGATGGACAAGTCGAATATCTCACAGAACGCCGGGTTCGTGGCCATAATCTCTCTATCGGGGTTCTCGACGAGGACGCCGAAGGGCAGATTCTCGAGCAGCGCCGAGAGGAGAGTGTTGGTCTCGGCCAACTCCCGATCGCGTTCGACCAGCGTCGTGATGTCGTTGAACGTCGTGACGAACCGGTCCCTGCCGAGCGGGAACGCCGCAATGCCGTAGTGGGCATCCAGGGACTCCGCGTAGTGATCGAACTGGACCGGTTCGTCTTCCAGAACGACCCGCCCGTATCGTTCGATGAACGTCGGATCGACGTCCGGCAAGACGTCCGTGACACGCTCGCCGAGAACGCCGTCGCGTTCGAGGCCGGTCATGTTCTCGAAGGCATTGTTCACGTCGAGAAAGACGTAATCGACCGGTTTGCCGTCCTCGTCGGTCACGATTTCGTGAACGGCGATCGCGTTGATGGACTCCTCGAAGAGCCGTCGATACTGACGCTCCTGTTCGATGCGATGGAGCGCGTGCCCGACATCCCCACCGAGTTCCCGGAGCAAGTCCATCTCCGTCTCGTCGAACGGCTCCGGTTCGGTGCAGTAGACGTTCAACACGCCATACTGTTCGTCCTCGAAGGACAGCGGAACGGCCGCACTCGATCGAAACCCACGCTCCAGGGCTGCCTTCCGCCAGGGGGCAAAGGCCTCGTCTTCGGCGATCGACTCCGTCACGGCGAGGTCGTTCTCCCGGAAGGCGCGTGCGGTCGGACCGTCCGTAGTCGGGCTGTCCTCGAGCGTGATCGTGATCTCCGTGAGATAGTCCTCGCCGCGTCCGGCGCTCGCTCGTGGCCGGACGACCCCTTCGTCCGTATCTCGCTCACCGATCCAGGCGAACTCGTACGGTTCCCCGTCAGCGACGACGTCACAGACTCGCCGTTCGAGATCCGCTCGCGACCGCGAGCGGACCAACACCTGATTGACGTCCCTGACGGTGCCCCGGATCCGGTCGAGGGTCGCTGCGCGCTCGCTGGCCCGATACCGTTCGACCGCGTTCTCGATCCGATTGTGGAGGACGGTATACTGTTCCGATCCCCTTGATTTCTCCAGGTAGTCGGTGACGCCCGCCGAGATGGCCTCGCTGGCGATCTCCTCGGACCCCTTCCCCGTGAACAGGATGAACGGCAGCTCCGGATACTCACTCCGGACGGCATCGAGCAATTCGAGTCCGTCCCGGCTGGGCATCTCGTAGTCGCTGACGACACAGTCCAAACCGTCCCCCTCCAGCCGGTCCATCGCCTCGCTTGCACCCCTCGCCGTTTCCACCCTGAGCCGATCGTCCTCGCGTTCGAGCATCGTCGCGACGAGATCGAGAACGTCCTCGTCGTCGTCGACGTAAAGCACCCGAATCGACTCGCGCATGTCCGGACATCCAACGCTTCGAAAGAAAAATGTATGGCATCATGTCACAAGACGGACGGCACGGGACTGCCGAACGAACGACATGACAGCGGATGCAGTTCGTCACTCGTCACTGTCGAATCGGAATCGCCACCGGTACCGTTCGAATTCACTAACAGTTACGAAACCCTCATGTCGGCCCCTCCCGACCACTCGCGCATGGACGTCCACGTCACCCGGTCGACGGTCGAGGGGATGGCACAGGCACCGCCATCGAAGAGCTACACGCACCGAGCCATCCTCGCCGCGGGGTACGCCGACGGCGCGACGGTCCGCGATCCACTGGTCAGTGCTGATACCCAGGCGACGATGGCCGCCGTCGAAGCCTACGGCGGCAGCGTCGAGCGCGGCGAGAATCGACTCGAAGTCGCCGGATTCGACGGTCGTCCTGACGTGCCAGCGGACATCGTCGACTGTGCGAACAGCGGGACGACGATGCGGCTGGTAACCGCTACTGCCGCGCTCGCCGACGGGATCACGGTGCTCACGGGCGACAGCTCCCTCCGCTCGCGCCCCCAGGGGCCGCTGCTCGACGGGATCGAACAGCTCGATGGGCGCGCCGAAAGTACCCGCGGAAACGGTCAGGCCCCGCTGGTAGTGAAAGGTCCAGTCGATGGGGGCCCGGTTTCGATCCCGGGAGACGTCTCCTCGCAGTATATCACCGCCCTGCTCATGGCCGGCGCGATCACCG
This sequence comes from Halorhabdus amylolytica, assembly GCF_004944975.1. Lineage (GTDB taxonomy): Archaea > Halobacteriota > Halobacteria > Halobacteriales > Haloarculaceae > Halorhabdus > Halorhabdus amylolytica. The sequence continues at coordinate 117,346 of NZ_SPQG01000001.1, read as the reverse complement.
ACGAGGGGGTCGAAATCGATCTCGAGACCGAACTCAAGTCCGCTCCGTACGTCGACATCACGATCGAAGTCCTCGAAGCGTTCGGCGTCGAGGCCGTGTCGACGGCTGACGGATTCGAAGTTCCGGGACGGCAGACCTACGAGCCCGAGGGAGGTGAGTATGCCGTCCCCGGTGACTTCTCCTCGATGTCTTATCTGCTGGCAGCGGGCGCGCTCGCCGCACCGGGCGGGCTGACGGTCACGAGCGCCCACCCGAGCGCACAGGGTGACTCGGCCATCGTCGAAGTGCTCGAACGGATGGGCGCGGATATCGAATGGGATCGCGACGCGGGCGAGATCACGGTCCGGCAGTCCGATCTGACGGGCGTCGAGGTCAGCGTCGCGGACACGCCCGACCTCTTGCCGACGATCGCGGTCCTCGGGGCAATAGCCGAGGGCGACACCCGCATCGTCGACTGTGAGCACGTCCGGTACAAGGAGACCGACCGCGTCAGTGCGATGGCCGAGGAGTTGGGCGCGATGGGTGCGAACCTCACTGAACAGCAGGACACCCTAACCATCCACGGGAGCGACACGGACCTCTCGGGGGCGATCGTCGATGGCCGTGCGGACCACCGGATCGTGATGTCCCTGGTGATCGCTGGCCTGGTTGCTGACGGCGAGACGACCGTCGGCGGGGCCGAACACGTCGACGTGTCGTTCCCGGACTTCTTCGACGTGCTGGAGTCGATCGGCGCGGACGTTCGACGGGAGTAGTCACAGCAGTTTTCACGATCGTCGACGTGTTAGTTTGTATGAACGACGAACGTAGCCGGGGTACCTCGGGCGTGTTGGATTCGTGGCTCTCGGCGACGATGGACGTCTCGTTCGCGATCCTCGGGTGGACGATCCTGCTCGCTCCGGTTCTCTCGATCGGTAACCGGCTACTGGGGTCGCCACTGACCGATTCGACGCTCGGGATCGTCCTCGTCGTGCTGGCGGTCGGCGCTACGTATCCCGTCATGATCGGAACCGTGTCTCTCGGCAATCTGGGGGAATTTCTGTTTCTCGCCGTCGGGAGTGCCCTCGTCTGGGGGTCCGTGTTGTTGCTCGCCCTGGCGACGGTAGGCGGTTCCTTCGCTGGCGGAGAGCCGCTTCCGGCAGCGCTCCTCCTGACCGTGGCCTACCTGTCGGCGTATGTCTTGCTCTGCCGGTTCGACGTGCGGGTGTTCCAGTGACGTACCGCCGGGTCACGTTCTTGTACGGGCGGGTGGTAGCCGATCACATGGCCGTCGATCCGTCCGAGTCCACGGAACCGCCTACAAAACCGAACGTCGCCGATCTGGTGGAGGAACTCGATGAACTCGAGGCGACCGTCGATTCTCCCGAGGAACGCGAGCGTGTCGAGTCCGTCAGGGAGACCGCCCTGTCGGTGAGCCAGCAGGGCTCGTTCGGGCGCGTTATCTCGGGATTCGACCGGGCGGACGCTTCAGAAGCACTGCTTGGAAGTGTCCTCTTTGGCATCCCGATGTTCGTCGAGGGCGGAACCAGCGAGGTCGGGGCGTATCTCGCGACGTATCCGCCCTTCCTGCTCGGGACAACGGGAGTCACGTTCGCACTCGTCTTCGGGATCCTCTACGTCGCCGAGATCCAGGACGTACGCGTGACGGATCCGTACCTCGGATTCATCCCGCGACGGTTCGCCGGCGTGTTGTTCATCGCGTCAGCGACAGCCCTCGTGTTGATGACGATGTGGGGCCGGCTCACGTTCTCGGAACCGCTGGTCGCCGTCGGTGAACTCGCAACGGCAATCCTACCGATGTCGGTCGGCGGCGCGCTGGGTGATATTCTGCCGGGTTCGTAACCGGCCGGGCGATCACTCGGCGGTGGCTGCCCGATCGAGATAGGCGAGTTGATCCTCGAGTTCGTTCGTCCGCTGGCGCTTGATGAACGTCGCATCTAGCGCCGAGCCGATCATCCCGCCGAGTTCGAACTGCGTCGTCGCCGTGATCGTCGATCCTTTTCTCTCTCCCTCGACGCGATAGGTCGTCCACATCTCGTCGAACATCCCTTCGACCTGTTCGTACGCCAGGTCCGCATCGCTCTCGACGATCTCGAGGGTAAGTTCCAGTTCGGCGAGACCGATGTTCCGGGCCACGGTCACGCTGTCGCCCGTGATTGTGACCTCGTCGAACCCCGCGGCCGCCATGAACGCCCCCATGTCGTCGAATCCTGCCCTAATCGATTCGGGATCGGCCGAGACGTCCCTGGTGACGGTGACCTCTTGCATACCCACAATTCCACTCCCGGGCCGCGTCAATCTATCGTCGAACACCTTCCTCGCTCGAGTGCCGGTTGACCGAACATATTCGGAACAACTACCCTACGGGGGCCCGAACAGGTTCCCTACATGGTACACGCCACGCTGACGTTATCGATCCCGCGACGGATCTGGATCGGCGCGCTCTCGATGGATCACCCCGACTCGCGGATCCGCGTCCTTTCGGCGTTCCCGAAGGGCGAGGAGTCGGGGGTGGGATTGGTCGAGGTCGACGGGCCGGACGTGGCGGGTGTCGTGACGGCCATCGACGACGAGGAGACCGTTACCGACCTGGCCGTGCTCGGCCGGCACGACGAGACGGCGCTGGTCCAGTTCGAGACGACCGACCCTCTTCTCCTGTTCCCCATTGTCGGTTCCGGCATTCCTCTGGAACTGCCTTTCGACATTTGCGACGGCCAGGCCCGCTGGGAGTTGACCGCTTCCCAGGACCGGCTCTCGGAACTGGGCGATCAACTCGAGACGCTGGGTATTTCCTTCACCGTCGAGCAGTTGCGCCAGCACGTCGAGGCCGAGCAGGTCCTGACCGATCGCCAGACTGCGCTCGTCACGGAGGCCATCGACCGCGGGTACTACGACACGCCCCGGGAGTGTACGCTGACGGAACTCGCCGACGCGATGGACATGGCCAAATCGACCTGCAGCGAGACGCTCCACCGGGCAGAGGAGAAGATCATCAAGGGCTTTTTCGAGGACGAGCCGACCGCCAGCGCCCGCAGAGGACTCTGAACCCGGCGCGTGATCCCCTCACAGGGATAGTCGAGAACACGCCGTTTTTCCGGATCGATCCACGGCAAGCCCAGTATGTGCCAGTCAGTCGTCGGCGACGATGCGTCGCTCGGATACCGCCCGCGACCTCCATCACGGGTTGTGGGCTGAGATGTTCGGCACCGCCATCCCCCTGGTCGGCCTGCTGACGCTCGTGCTCCTGGGGTTCACCATCGCGACGATCGTCAACACCTTCGCCATGGAGGCGGCAGTGCTGTTCGTCCCCGCCTTCCTGTTCCTGTTTCCCGTCCTCGTGCCGGGTTTTCCCGACCTGGCGACCAACGGCGCGATCGGGCTGGCGCTGTACGTCGAACTGTTCGGGTACTCCTCGTCGGTCGCCGCCTACTGGTATCGTCATCAGATCGACTTCAACGTCGCGGGCAAGCTACTCGTACTCACGATTCCGGCGGCGGTCCTCGCCCGGACGGTCTCGTATGCCGTGCCCTCGACGCTGCTGATGATTGGGTTCGGTGTCCTCCTGGTCGCCCTGTCGCTGGTTCTCTACGAGGCCCACGAGCACGGCCCCTCGATCGTCGATGCGGTCGCCGAGAAGCCCGAACTGTCGCTGTTGAGCGTGTTACACACTGACTACGAGCCGCGAACGCGCGTGCTCTCGGATCGCCACGACGCCAGCGAGACCCCGCCCAGCGAAACGATGGGCGGAGCCGCCGAGACGCCCGCCGAGCGATCGAACAGCCGGGCACTGATGGGCGACGGCGATGACACGACCGCATTCCACATGGAACCTCCCGATGTCCTGATCACACTCGGGGGCGGGACCCTCGCCGGCCTGGTCGGGATAGCTATCGGTGAGTTGACACAAACTATGCTGGCGATCCGTCGGCGTGTCCCGCTGGCGCTGTCGACCGGCACGGCCGCGCTGGTTCTCCATGCAACGATCGTCGCCGCGCTCGTCACGAACGTTGGCCTGTTGACCTTCGCGCCGTCACTGACCAGTGGGCTGTCGGTCCCGTTCGTCACGGGGTCGTTCGTCGCCGCGGGCTGTGTCGTCGGTGGACAGGCCGGCGCCTACCTCAACAACCGCCTGCCGGAATCGACGGTGATGGTCCTGTTGATCGTTGTCTACGCCGCCGTCGGGCTGTTCGTGCTCGTTCGCACGATCGTGTACGGTGGCGGCGCACACTGACTCGCCCTCGCATCAACGCCGTTCGAGACGGTCACGGAGCCCAGCCAAGAGTTCGTCGTGAACCTCGCCGTTCGTGGCGATCAACGAGTCGCTGTCGTGACGCCAGCGATCGCCGTCCAGTTCGGTCACGCGACCGCCCCCGGCCCGGACCATGTGCGCGCCGGCGACGGTGTCCCAGGCAGTCATGTGGACAGTCGAAATCGCCGCGTCGAGTTCACCACAGGCGACCATCGCCAGCGAGGTCTGGCCACTGCCCAATCGACGGAGGTCGCCCAGTTCGTGATGGATGTACCCGGTCACCTCGTCGTAGTCGTCCCGATCACGCTGTTTGAGGCCGAAGATCGGCGCGGCGATCAGCGACGACGGATCCGTCCGATCGCTAGCCGAACACTCGATACCGTTGCGTTCGACCCTGCCCGCGCCAGCCGCGTAGGTGTCACCGATCGCCGGGAGTGTCGTCGCGGCGGCCATCGGTTCGCCGTCGACAGTCCGGGCGAGGCTGACTCCCCAGAGACGGTTGTCCCGGACGAAGTTGTTCGTGCCGTCGATCGGATCGACGAGCCAGGCCGGGCCGGATTCGGGGACGGTCTTCGCGGCATCGTTCTCCTCGCCGACGATCTCGGCGGCCGGATCACGCTCCTCTAAGATCTCGACGATCCGGTCCTGGGTCTCCTGATCGGCCTTCGAGACTGGATCCATTCGATCGCGCTTGAAGTCGTTGCCGATGCCCTCCCGGAAGTACCGACAGGCGACTTCGGCCCCGACATCGGCGGCCTCGCGGGCGATCGCGACCGATTCTTCTGCAGTCGTCTCTTCAGGTTGGCCCACTGTCATCTCTCGGGGGAACGACCTACGGCCTACAGTGGCTTAGGTGGTGGGACTCGATCGAGTGGTAACTGTCGACTCTGGATGGCATGTTACAGGCGGTCTTCAGAAGACGGTGAAAAAAGCGAACGAAAGCAACGTCGCCATGCTGGGACCGATAATCCAAAAGGAGACGAACCGGACGACAGTTCCCGGATCGAACAACTGGGTGGCCGTTTCGATCTTTTCAGGCTCTTCCTCGCCGATCGACTGTGGCCCGTCGGACGTCTCGGCCGCGAGGGAGTCTACCGAGATCTGCGTTTGGGCTTTCCCCGTAACCAGTTCCGGTACAGTTGCCGTTCGCGTCGCCCGACCCCATCCCAAGCCAATGATAGTCATGATCGTTGCCATGGCTAGACTCATCGGAATGCCGATCCACGAGAGGAAGGTCGTGATCGTCGACGCGACGACCATGACGACGATTGCCGCTAGCATCGGCAGGTCCGTGATGTCGTTACCCACTGATTCCATCGTCCGTCGGGCGATAGTGAACGCCCCGATGCCGATGGCGACCGTTCCGAGCGCGATAGCGACGTTGACGTCGAGACTCCCGCCCCCGACAAGCGGCGCGACGGCGTTGGCGACGTTGCTCGCCCCCGCGCTGAAGGACATGTAACAGGCAATGAGCAACACGAGCGCCGTGCTGTATAGTTCCCGGGTCGTCGTTCCCGGACCGAGTTGAGGGACGGGAACGACCGCCAGCCATCGATAGGTCACCAACGGCCCGTCAGACTGGGGGATCGACACCCGCGAATCGAGATACGGATAGATGTACCGACCGATGAGGCTCCCACACCAGAAGCCGACGATCGGCGCAACGAGCCACCAGACGACGATGCCACCGAGGGCTGCCCGATCGAGCGTGTTCGTCGCGAAGCCGTACCCGGAGATGGCCCCGACGGCAGTCATCGACGTGGACACTGGGACGCCGTAAACGTTGGCGACCAGCATCCCCAGCCCGATGAACCCGAGAACGACGATGATCGCCGTGGGTGAGAATCGTGGTACCAGATCACCGCCGAGCGTGTCGATGACGTTTCGACCGAGCGTCCACCCACCCACGAAGACGAAGACCGTCATCAGTCCGGCGGCGGCCGTCTTGTTGACGAGATTCGCCCCGACGGCCGGTCCCCAGGCGACGCCCGTCGAGGACCCGCCGATGTTGAACCCGACGAACGTCGCGACGAGAACGCCGAGTGACAGAAACAGACTGATCATATCCTTGATTTCCCGATCACCCGCTGTATATGTACTGATTCTGTCCGTGGTCTCGGACTGGGACGGCTTCCATGTCAGTATTTATCATTGTTGTCCCCGTAGCAGGAGTATGACCGATCAAGTTCTCGTTGCGATGGACGACTCCGAGATGGCCGAGCGAGCGCTGGAATACGCGCTGGATACCTATCCTGACGCCGATATAACTGTCTTTCACGTCGTCGGTGAGCCGTCGCCGTGGATGGGGAAGGCGATGAGTATCGCTATCGAGGACGACCTCGAGGCAGCGAAACGATCCCACGCCGAGGCCGTCCTCGAGAAGGCACATACGATCGCCAACGAGTACGACCACGAGATCGACACTGACGTCGGGATGGGGAGTCCGGCGAAGGCGATCGTCAGCCGGGCGGAGGGGTTCGACCACGTCGTCATCGGCAGTCACGGCGGGTCACTCGTCGATCGACTCCTCGTCGGTAACGTCGCCGAAACGGTGTTCCGTCGCGCACCTGCGCCGGTAACGGTCGTCCGCTGATTGCCCCTTCGCTACCACGATCGACACACTCTGTCGGCGATCCACGTCGCCACCGACCGGCTCCCGGACAAACGCACTCACACGTCAGGGACAGACTCCCGACGCGCTCTAGACGTCTGCCGATCGTCAGCCATCGCCCTCTCTTTCGCTCCCCGTCTGACAGCCTTCCACTGGTCATCGGCGCCGGTGAGCGATCGCGCGGCGTCGATCCTCCGGACTGCGACGAATGATGAACGTTTTCACCGCAGGAACGTATGCCGACGTGTGAACGATCGACAGCGCTGGACCGCTGCCATCTTTGCGTTCGTCGTCGGGGACGCCCTTGCCTTCCAGATGCGAGGGTCAGTGTTGCCCCGTGTCGCCGACGCGTTCGACGTTTCCGAGGCCGTCCTCGGACTGGTCGCGCCGGCGGGGACCACTGGATTCCTGCTGGCCGTCCTGGTGGTCGGGTTACTCGCCGGACATCTGCCGATCCGGCGGACGATCCTGGGCGGGCTTGGAGTAGCGATCGTCGCGTTGGTGTCGATGGCTGGGGCGCCGATCTACGTGCTCTTTCTGGGGATGTTGCTGATTCAGGGAACCGCGGATGGGGTCGTCCGGGCGCTGGATCGGCCGGCGTTGAGTCACCTCTATCCCACCCAGCGTGGGCGGGTGTTCAACCTCTATGCGATGGCGTGGGCGGTCGGCGGCGCTATGGCCCCGCTACTGGCGAACGTGATCATCGCCGTCGCCGACTGGCGGTTCGTCTTCCCGGTCGTCGCCGCCTTCTTCGTCGTCCCGCTCGCCTTCCTGTTCCGGGCCGGAGAGCCCGTCTCACAGTCGAACGAACGGGGTCTGACGCTCGCTCGACTCCAGGATGTGATGCGGGACCCGGCAGTCCTCGGGATGTCGGGGGCACTCGTCTTCAGTGGCGGGATCGAGGGGAGTATCTTCACCTGGTTGCCGTACTTCGCCAGCCAGTTCGTCACCGACGCGCAGGCGAATCTGATCCTCTCAGGGTACCTGTTCACCTACATCCCTGCCCGGGCTGGTTACAGCGTCGTCGTCGAACGGGTTCCGTACCTTCCGCTGACGCTCGCGCTCGCGATCGTCTCTGCACCCTTGGTCTACCTGGCCTTCACCGTGAGTTCCGTCCCGCTGTTCGTCGTCGCGATACTCGGCCTGGGGGTGACGATATCGGGGTTCTTCCCGACGCTGTCCGCGTTCGGTGTCGACGAACACCCCGAATACAGCGGCCCAGTCAACGCCGTCGCGACCAGCGCAAACTACGTCGGCGTTTCGCTGTTCCCGGCCGTCATCGGGATCCTCGCCGGATATCTCGGGATCGGTACCGCCCTCAGTCTCCTGAGCGGGGTTTTCCTGACCGTGGGAGCGGTCATCACGACCACGTACATGGTGACGCGAGATCGATTGACCGGCCGGTCGAACTGATGTCACGTCTCCCGTCCCAGGTCCGTCGTCGGTCCGACGGCGATCAGACGGACTGTTCGAACGAGGGCGACCGTCGGAAGGGCGAACCTTGATGTGTGTGTCCGTTCCACAGGAAATATGGTAGAGTCCGTGCTCGTCCCGGTTGACGGCTCGCCGCTCTCGGCGCGTGCGTTGTCGTTCGTCTCGCGCGAGTTCCCGGACGCGTCGGTGCATCTCCTCTACGTCGTCGATCACGTCAAGGCGAGCTACGACTTCGACTGGACATCGTTGCCGGGCTACTGGGACGACTCCCCGGGGGAGGCAACGAACAGGGGAAAGGACGTTCTCGCAGACGCCCGTGAGACAGCCGAGAACGCCAATCTCACTGTCGTCGCCGAGGAACTCGCCGTCGGCCGCCCGTCCTCGAGCATCGTCACGTACGCGACCGAGGAGTCCGTCGACCACGTCGTCATGGGCAGTCACGGCCGGGAGGGGCTCTCGCGGTTCGTCCTCGGGAGCGTCGCCGAGCAAGTCCTCCGACGCTCGACGGTCCCGGTCACGATCGTTCGATAGTCACACCCGATCGTTCGATAGTCACATCCAATCGCCTGAAGACAGTCACACCCGATCACTTGAAGACAGTCACATCTGATCGCTTGAAGACAGTCACATCCGATTAGGACAGCGATCGGGCGGAGTTCCCGACCACGAGGAGGCTACTGGTCGCCATCGCGACCGCAGCGAGCAGCGGGTTCAACAGCCCGGCGACGGCGATCGGCAACGCGATGGCATTGTACAGGAACGCCCACGCGAGGTTTTGTCTGATACGCCGGCGTGTACCCGTCAGCAACGAGAACACCGACGGGACTGGGGACAGTTCACCGTCCGTGATGATGGCGTCGGCGGCCTCGGCCGCGAGTTCGGTCCCGTTCGCCATCGCGATCCCGAGGTCGGCCGCGGCCAGCGCCGGCGCGTCGTTGCTTCCGTCGCCGACCATCGCGACGGTCCCTTCCGTCCCGAGTCGGCGGACCGTCTCGGCTTTCGCTTCCGGGGGGACACCTGCGAAGACCCGATCGACGTCGGAATGCTCGCGGAACCTGGCGGTTGCACGCTCACTGTCACCTGTGATGACGACGACCTCGTGATCCGCGGCCAGGGTCTCGACGGTTTCTTCCCATTCCGGACGCGGCTCGTCGCCCGCGACAGCGACGGCCTCTGCCTCCCCGTCCTTGCCGATCACCGCCGGGATCAGCCCGCGATCGCTGGCCGTTCGGGCACGCTTTTGGAGGGATTCCGGAACCTCCCAGCCCCGTTCCTCGAACAGTGCGAGCGAGCCGACCAACACAGCACTGCTGTCGACTGTGCCGCCCACCCCACGACCGGGATGGGTCCCGACGTCTTCTACCTCGGGGAACGGTCCGTCAGCGGCCTCAACCAGGGTCCGGGAGATCGGGTGGGCGGCGAACTGCTCGAGAGCTGCGGCCCGCCGGAGTATGTCTTCCTCGGGAACCTCCAGCAGCGTCAGTCGCCCTGTCGTGAGCGTCCCCGTCTTGTCGAATGCGACGACGTCCGCAGTCTCGGCCCGTTCGAAGGCCGCGCCGCTGGTGACGACGATCCCGCGGTCGAGCGCCGCACGGATCCCGGAGGCGACGGCGAGGGGCGTCGCTAGTCCGAGCGCACAGGGACAGGAGACGATGAGGACGGCCAGCCCCGTCAACAGTGCGGCTGTCGGTTCAGACCCGATCACCAGGTGGACGACGAAAGCCAGGACGGCGATCGCGAGCACCCCCGGGACGAACACCGCAGCGATCCGGTCGGCCAACCGCTGGACGCCCGGCCGGGAACTCTGGATCGACCAGAGGTGATCGATCAGCCGATCGAGCGTGTTCGTGGCGCCTTCGGCGACCGTGACGACGAGCCCGCCGTCGGTTACTAGCGACCCGCCGATCACCGCGTCGCCGGACTGTTTGCGTTCGGGCAATGACTCACCGGTTACCAGTGACTCGTCGACGGCAGCACTCCCTTCGCAGACGGTCCCGTCGACCGGGACGCGCTCGCCGCTCTCGACGACCACTTCCTCGCCGGGTGCGAGTCGCTCGACGCCAACCGTTTCCGTGCCGTCGGCCGTCCGGCGGCGCGCCCGTTTGACTTGCTGGGCCGTCAGTTCGCCCAGGCCGCCAGCGGCCCGGCGTTTGATGCGGCTCTCGTAGTAGTTTCCCAGCGTCACGACCACGATCACGACGACGGTGATATCGAAGTACAGCTCCGTCTGGCCGAGGACGAACGCGACGACGCTGTATGCGTAAGCCGTCGTCGCCGCCAGGGCGACGAGCAGGTCCATATTCGGATGCCCGGCCCGGAGGCTGACGTACGCCCCGCGGAGGATCGGAAAGCCGGTGTACCCAAGGACGATCGTGGCCATGATCCAGACGTTCGCCAGCAGGTACGTACCGGCCGGTCCCGCGAGATCGAACAGCACGAAATCTTCGAGCCCGAGGTACGCGGGATAGAGGAAGAGGACGTACCAGACCATCGTCATCATGCCGAAAAAGCCACCGACCAATAGCCGTCCCTGCTGGATCGTTTCCGTGTCGTGATCGCCCTGTTCGCGTTCGCTCGCGGCGTAGCCCAGTCCCGAGATTGCCTCCGCGATCGAACCCGCGTCTGTCCGTTCCTCGTCGTACACGATTTTGACGGTGTTCGAAGGGTAACTCGCCTCCGCAGCGCCAACGCCCGCACACTCTACCGCCTGGGACTCGACGAAGACCTCACAGGTCCCACAGTGCATCCCATCGACTGAGAGGTAGGCTGTCTCCCCCTCCGCGGACGCGGCGTCACCGGTCTCGATGACTTCGTTCGCAGTCTCGGCGTCCGTATCTTCGACGTCCTCCAGCGTGCTCGCGACTTCGAGACAGCCCCGACAACAGAACGTCCCGTCGACGCCATCGCCGGTCACCGGCGGGTCGGGCGTCGGCAAGTCACAGAGGGTGCAGCTATCGGACATACTTACGAGAGAGTGGGTGGCATCGGTAGCGGGAGATGGGGGACAGCGACGCCGAACAGCGTGAGTCCGCGGGCGAGCGGGATCGTCCCGAGAACGACGAAAGCCACGCCGAGCGCGCGATGGAGGTGCCGACGCGTCCCGACCGGGAGCGACTGGAAGGCGGTCCCGTAGGCGAACAGGGCCGGGATCGTTCCGAGTCCCAGCGCGCCGAGTGCGAGCGCACCCGAAAGGGCCGACCCGGTCGAAAGCGCGTAGAGGTACGCTGGGTACAGCAACGGACAGGGAAGAAGCCCGTGAACGGCCCCGAGCGCGGCGATCCCGGGACCGTCCGCGAGTCGATCGACGCGCGTCGTCAGCGCGCCGGTCACGCGCTCGAACGCCGACCCGACGATGGGAAGCGAACCGCCGGTGGGACTCGTCCCCGATCGGACGTATCCCAGGCCGACGAGGACGATCGCCGCCCCGACGAGGACACCCGCCCCCGCACGGACCTGGGTAGCCAGCGGACCGAACCCGGCGGCGGTCGCGGCGACCGAGCCGACGGCTCCGAGCAGCGCCCCAATGATTGCGTAACTACCGGCGCGTCCGAGGTTGAACAGTCCGTGCTGGCGGAGTTCGTGGAAGCTCGGCCCGCGATCCGTTCGACCGGTCATCCGCTCGCCGTACAGCGTCACAAGGGGCCCACACATCCCCAGGCAATGAGCGCCGCCGAAGAAGCCGACGGCGAACAGGACGGCCAGCGTCGGGTCGGTGAGCGATCCAGCCATCTCTGGCGGGTCACTCCCGCCCGGGCGAGCGCGCGCTCGATCGAGCCGATCCACTGATTGCGGATCGATCCGTCACGCCGATGGTTCGCCCCCGTTGGGCTCGACGATTCCGAACATCAGCGACAAGGATCCGGCGATCACCAGCACGCTCACCAGCGACAACACCGCCAGCATCGAACGACCCTGAACGAACGCCGCGACCGGCAGGAGTGCCAGCAATGCGAGCAGGGGATAGATGCGCACGTCGAGTTCCATAACCGGCGCTTCGGGTTCGAGTGCTTAAAACCCAACCCCTCATTTCATGGGATTACAAGAGAAGGCTGGTTTTATACGGGAGAGGGGAAAGCTATCGGGCATGGTGCAGGACCACCCATCGAAGGTGGGACCGCCGACGGCGCCCGTCTCGGCGAGAGACGGACGATCCAGGACAGCTGGCGGGTGCCGATCGAATCACACGTATCGGGAGGTGACGGTCCCGTGAGCGAGGACGCCGGACCGACAGTCAGCCGGCGCGGATTGCTTCGCGGGGCCGCCGGCACGGCAATCGCTGCGGGCGGCGTGGCTGCCGTCGGCACGGCCGCCGGACAGAGCGGCGTGGACTTCGACGGCTGGTTCTCGGACGTCTCGAATTTCGACGGGGTTGTCGATCGCCGCGGCCAGGGGGAAGTCACCGTCGAGGTCGGCGTCGAGGGCAACGGCGACTACTGGGCGTTCGGGCCGGCCGCCGTCCGCGTCGACCCTGGAACGACAGTCGTCTTCGAGTGGACCGGCGAGGGTAGCGCCCACAACGTCGTTGCTGAGAACGACGGCTACTCCTCGGGCGATCCGGTCCGTGAGGCAGGCACGACGTTCGAGCACACCTTCGAGGAGACCGGGATCTCGAAATACTACTGCGATCCACACCTCGCAGTCGGCATGAAGGGTGCGATCGTCGTCGGAGACATGGGTGCCGGGGCCGACGCAGGCGGCGGCTCCCCGGGGGGGATCAGTCTCTCCGAAGGGGCCTGGCTCCTGGTCGGGAGTTTGGGGCTGGCCGTCGCGTCGCCGCTTTTGTTCGCCGCGTTCCTGCGATACCGGCGTGGCGGCGGCCCGTCAGGTCCGAGCGAGGAGACCCGCGAACAGTTGCAACGAGTCGACGAAGTCGATCAGGGGCCGCCCCGGGCCGAAGAGGCGCCCGTCGAGAAACCCGAGACGACGATCGAACACGACGAGTACGACCCGTCCGGGACACTCTCGCTCGTCCTCGGGTACCTCGTGTTGGTCGTGTTGCTGTGGGTGTTCATGTACTTCGTGGAGTTCCTCGGGCGCGGCCCGACGGTGATCGGCTAGGAGGGATCAGATATGGAGATACATCGCTTCGAGAAAGTCTGGATCGCGATCGCACTGCTGTTGATCGTCGGATTCATCGCGACGATCGCCTACGGCGCGCTGGGACCGGGCGTGAAGATGGTCGACGCTTCGGGCGGGACGATCGATCCCGAGGCTGTCGCCGCGGGCGAATCGGGGACCGCCTTCGACGACCCCGGGGTTCGACAGACCGGGCCTAACGAGTACGACGTCTACGTCGTCGCCCGACAGTTCCAGTTTGCCCCGGGGACGAGCCAGCCGATCGAGGTGCCGGCCGGAAGCACAGTGACGTTCCACATCACGAGTCCGGACGTGACTCACGGGTTCAACATCGCCGGGACGAACGTCAATACGATGGTCATCCCCGGTCAGGTCGCGGAGTTAACTGTCGACTTCGACGAAACTGCGTCGTATGGTATTGTTTGTCACGAGTACTGCGGTGGCGGCCATCACACGATGGAGGGCACCATCGAAGTCGTCCCACAGGCAGAATACGACGGCCCGGGAGGATCCTGACATGGCATACGTCGACGACTACCCAGACGCGGCGAAGGTAGTGCGCGCGAACTTCGGCGTCGCGTTCGCGGCGCTGTCGATCGGCGGGATCTTCGGCCTGATACAGGCCGTCCACCGGACGGGCTTCTTCCGTGGACTGATCAACTCTACCGACTACTACACCGTCCTCACCGGCCATGGTGTCCTGCTGGCGCTGGTGTTTACGACGTTCTTCATCGCCGGACTGTTCACCTGGGGCGTCACAAACAGTCTGGAACGGTCCCTCCCAAATCCCCGGCTGACGTGGTCGTGGTTTCTCGTCATGCTCGTCGGGACTATCCTGGCAACCGTCTCGATCCTGGGCGGGTTCGTGCCCGAACTGCCACTCAGTGCGGACGTCCTGTTCACGTTCTACCCGCCGTTGCAGGCCAGCCCGGTCTTCTACGTCGGTGCCGCACTGCTCATCGTCGGCTCCTGGATCGCCGGTCTCGACTGGTTTTTGGCCTACTGGGGCTGGCGAAAGGATAACGACGGCGAGCGCATCCCGCTCCAGACGTTCATGGTCCTGACGACGATGATCATGTGGTACGTCTCGACGGTCGGCGTCGCCGTCGAGGTCGTTGTCTTCCTGATTCCGTGGTCGCTGGGACTGATCAGCGAGGTCGATCCCCTGCTGACCCGCACGTTGTTCTGGTACTTCGGCCATCCCGTGGTGTACTTCTGGCTCATGCCCGCGTACTTCGTCTGGTACACCATCCTGCCGAAACTCGCCGGCGGCCGCCTGCTCAGCGACACCCTGGCCCGTGTCGTCTTCGTGCTGTTCGTCATTCTCTCGACACCCGTCGGGTTCCATCACCAGTACGTCGACCCCGGCATCCCCGAAGGCTTCAAGTTCATCGCGATGACGAACACGATGTTCCTACTGTTGCCTAGCCTCTTGACCGCCTTCACCGTCGTGGCGAGCATGGAACACGGTGCCCGCCAGCGCGGCGGAAAAGGCTACCTCAGCTGGCTGTGGAAGCTCCCGTGGGACAATCCCGCCTTCTCGGGCTGTGCGCTGGCGGGGATCATGTTCGCCGCCGGGGGCTTCTCCGGGATGATCAACGCCGGGATGAACATCAACTATCTCATTCACAATACCCTGTGGGTACCGGGGCACTTCCACCTCACCGTCGGCACTGCTGCGGCGCTGACGTTCATGGCTGTCTCCTACTGGCTGGTGCCACAGATCACGGGGAAACGTCTCCAGCATCGCACCCTGGCGACCGTCCAGCCGTACGTCTGGTTCATCGGGATGACGCTGATGTCCAATGCCATGCACCGGGCGGGGCTTGCAGGCGTCCCCCGCCGGACGGCTGAACCCGAGTACAACGTCGTCGATGCGACGTTCCCGAACGTAGTCGGCGGGATGGGCGAGATGCAACTCCAGATTGTGCTCGGCGGCACGATCCTCTTCGTCGCTCTCAGCATGTTCATGACCGTCATGATCGGGACGTGGCTCGCCGAACGGGGCCGCGGAACGCTCTCGGTCAACAGTCATCTCCCGCCGGCGCTGTCGGGTCCCGAGAGTTCGCCGCGCGTCCTGGACAACCTCAAGCTGTGGGCGGCGATCGCGATCGTGCTCATCCTGATCGCCTATGGCCCGCCGCTGGCCGGCATGCTCGGCGACGGCATCTTTGCGCCCGGCACTCCGGGATTCCCGGTCTGATACCCGCGTGTTCGCTCACTATCGATGGATCGAACGACACTCGCGAAAGTATTGCTCGTCGTCGCGATAGCCATTCCGGTCGTCATCGAAGGGGTGACGTTCTTCGGCCTGTTCGGCCAGCACTTCGGCGGCGCTGAGGACGCGACAACCCCGACGCCGGACGCACTCAGTGTCGGTGACAACCTCCTCGCAGGCGTCGATGAAGCGAACGTGACTGCGACGATCGAGTCCGGATCGATCCAGACGACAGCTGACGGCTGGCTGTTCACGCTACAGATCGCCGTCACCAATCACGGCTCCGATACGAGCGTCGTCACGTTTGGCCCAGTGACGACCGGCGGGGGAACGACCCGGAAGGAGACGGTGACGAGCGATCGGCTGTCACCGAACACCACTGATTCCGTCGTCGCGCAGTGGTCACTCCCATCGGGTGAAACGCCCCGGGCACTCGACGTGGTTGTACGGGCTGACGGTGTAAACAGTCCGACCGTCGAACGGACGGTGCGGATCGGTGGATTCGCGGTCCAGCGATAGTGGTCCGCCGAATCCGGCGGCGGTAGCGATTGCTAGATCACTGCACAGTCAGGGCAGTGTCGACGACTGATCCTTCGAGCAGCTCGGTGACCTGTTCGACGCCCGGTCGCGACTCGGCACCGTTCTCCAGCAGGACGGTCTCGCTCGGGAACAGCCGCTCACCGACGACCAGACCGTGATCGCGGGCGGTCGAGCCACTGACTGTCAGGTACACTCCCAACCCAGTTTCAGCGATGGCAGCTTCCTCTGACTGCTCGCGGTCGGGATGACGGAACTCGATCCCATCGATAGCACGTGTGCCCAGGACGGCTTCGACCAGTCGTTCGTACCGCGGCGAGAGACAGAGTCCGCCCTCGTAGGCTGCGACCGAATCCCGATCGAGTTCCCCTGCCAGCGAGCGCGCGACGGGCGGCGTCGCCAGTAGCGTGTGATAGACAGTATCACCCAGTCCCGTGGAGACTCGGACGTCGGTGTCGCGGGGATCGATCCGCTCGTTGAGTGCCGTGACTGTCGCGAGCGGTTCAGGATCCAGCCGAACGACCTCCTCGAGGACGAGGTCAGCGCTGTCGAAGCCAAGGGCGAACTCGTGTTTTCGCAGGGCGCGAAACGGTTCCTCTCGGCCGATCAACTGGAGGTCGACGGTGTCAGTGGGGAGGGTTACGCTGTCGAAGACGATCCGCCGCGGCATCGACTCCCGATCGTCGCGCAACAGGGAGAACTCCGGGGCGGTCGGGTCCGACGGATCGCTGTACTCGGCCAGTCGTTCGTAGACTGTCGTCTCGGCGGTCTGCTCTCCCTTGGCGATGGCTTTCTCATAGCGCAGGGTCGAAACGATGTCGTCGGCGAGGGCGGTCTCCCCCGTTCTCGACGAGATCCGTTCCAGCACGGCTTCGAGGGGTCTGCCCTTCCGCGGGACGGCGATCCGCACGGTCGTCATTAGAAGTGAGTTCGGGGGCGCGCGTAAAACGAGACCGATTTCGAGTGGAACACGCAGAATCGACATCCTCTCCGCCGTGAAAGACGGGGTTTTCCCCTGAGTTGTAACCGGATCCCTACTCGGCGCCGCCGATAACCGAGGAGAGTTGCTCGCGCCACGCCTCCAGATCCTCGATGTCCTCCCGGATCTCGTCGATTTCGCTGGCGTCGCCGACCTGCTCTTTGACCTCCTCGACTTCGCTCTCCAGATCCGAGACCGTGGCCTCGACGTCCTCGACAGTCTCCTCGTTGTCCTCGACGGTCGATCGGACGGAGCTTATCTCGCCCTGTACGTTCTCGAGTTCGTTGTGAACGGTCTCCAGCTCGCTGTCGAAGTCCTCCAGTCTGTCGCGGAACTCCTCGATGAGTTCTTCGCCCTGGCCGTTCTCGTCGAGGAACTCCTCGAGGGCGGTTGTGTACGCGGAGAGATCGGCGACTTCGTTCTGGAGGTGCTGGATCCTGGCGTCGACGGCACCCTCATCCGTACTCGATCCGAGATCGAGTTCCTCCTCCAGGACCTCGAGGGTCGCCTCGTCGACGTGATCCTGTCGGATCTCCGCGGCGAGGGTCTTCGCCACGGCACCAGGCTGGACCCCCCCGACGGTCGGTTCGTCGCCATCCCCGCCACCCGACGCCGGGCTCTCGTCGGGTTCGTTGGGGTCGGCGAGATCGAGCGTCTCGATCTCCTCGTCGTCGGTTTCCTCGAGACCGGGGACGCTGTCGCTCTCACCGGCGATTACGTCCCGAACGACATCGCTACCGGCGTCCTCGACGAGATCCCCTTCGTCTTCCAGAGGCGGGTCGACCGACTCGATCGTCGGTTCGGTCAGGAACTTCTCGACATCGTCGGTCCCGGTGGCGCGAATCCCATAGACCGTGGTGTACTCCGAGTCTTCGTCGATCTCGCGCTCGAACGAGATCGTGTCTTCGTCGATGGTCCAGTACTCGCTTCCGTATTCCGGATGAAAACCCAGGTCTTCGACAGCCACGTCCGTCGGGACGCTGTCAGTCAGCGTGACCGTCACCGGTTCGGTCCGGGCCGACTGGATGTTGAACGCGATCGCCGGCACCGGGAACTCGTCGGCCTCGAACCGTTTGACCACCGTCACCCCGTCCGAGGAAACCTTCACTGACTCGTAGGTCTGCGTGTTGCTCATGAACATACGTCGGTCGAGCAATCGTATTAAAGTTACTTCTGCCGGGAGTTGATATGCAGTCAACAGAATTGACTCAGAGGTCGACCCGATCGCCGATCTCGACGATGTCGAGTCGCTTGGGATAGGGGAACGAGCGGACGTGTTCGTACAGCGCCGTCGGGTCCGCATTCATCCCCTTCCACATGTCCCAGTGACTCGGCAATAGGGCGTCCAGCCGGAGTTCGTTGGCGGCCTCGACGATCTCGTTCTCGTCGCTGTACCACCGCGTCCGCGTCGGCTCCTCGCCGATCCCGTCAGGGATCATGCCGACGCTACCGAACGCGAGGACACCCAGGTCGATGTCGTAGGCCTCGCCGACGGACTCGAACGCGCCCGGCCTCGCGTCGCCACCGTGAAAGAACACCCCTGCCTCGTGTTCGATGACGTACGAAACGGGATCCTCGGCATCCGGGTCGTTCGCCGCTTCGACGTTGACTGTGAACCCACCGACTTCGAAGGTATCACCGACGTCGACGGTCGAGAGCTGGTCTTCACTGACGTTCCACTCGTCGGTCCAGGCTTCCTCGTCTGTGACGGCTATACTCGCGGGTGGCGCGTGGAACCCTGCGCCTGTCTCCGCCAGGATCGGGGCTTGGCTCGGTCCGTGGACGTGATCGACGTGTTCGTGTGTCGCGAGGATTGCGTCGGCCGCACGGACATCCCGGGGGTCGAACGGCACCGGGAGCATCCGGACTGTCCGGGGCGGGTTGCCCGTCCCGAGATACGGATCGATAAACAGCGTCGTCCCCGCGCGGTCTTTGAGTACGAAGCCGTTACAGCCGAGATACCAGATCGCGACCCCCTCGGGCGTCGTGTTCGCTATCGCTTCCGGGAGCCATTCGCCCCAGTCAGAACTGACCATGCTTCTACTGGCGATCGGCTATAAGCTAAACGTTACGGGGTCGAGATGGAAATCCCGAATCAGTCCTGACAGCAGCCGCCGGCCTTCTCGCCGAAGTCGACCACGAGTTCCGTCGAGATCGCGGTGTTTACTCTTCCAAGGCGTCGTTCGAGGGCGCTCTGGGCCTGCAGGTATTCTTCCATAACCGGAAGCGACTGCAGTTCTCGGTGGGCTTTTTCTAACTCGCGCCGATCGAGTTCGCTGGCCTCGCCGCGCTGCTGTGCCCGGCGGAACTCCTCGCGTTTGCGCTCGAAGGTCGCGATGTGTTCCTGTGCCACTTCATCGCCCTCGACGGCGGCTTTGGCCTCGACGAACGCCTCGTGTTCGGGCAGGTCGGCGATCGCCGCGCCGAGTTCACTGGCGAGTCGGTCGACCGTTTCGATCTCGGTTTCCCCGCTGTCGGTGTCGACACTCATATCTTTCCCTCGGGGACGACGAGTAAAACCAGTCGGAAGGGAGCAGGTTCGGCCGGTTGTGGAGTGGTCCCTCCCTCGAGAACCTATCGCTCCTCGACCGGGACCCACTCCTGGCCGTGCTCTCCGACGAACGTGCTGCGCGGACGTATCAAGCGGTTGTCTTCCAGTTGTTCGAGACAGTGGGCGCTCCAGCCGGCGACCCGCGAGATTGCGAACGTCGGCGTGAACAGTTCCGATGGGATCCCGACGCCGTGTAACAACACGGCGGTATAGAACTCGACGTTCGTCTCCAGATCCCATTCAGGCTTGCGCTCGGCCAGGAGGTCCCTCGCTTGGGCTTCGACGTCTTTTGCCATCGCGAAGAAATCGTTCTCTCCCTCGTAGAACGTAGCTGTGGCGTCTTCGAGAACAGTCGCCCGCGGATCGCGTGCGTCGTACACCCGGTGGCCGAAACCCATCAGCCGCTCGCCACGGTCGAGACGTGTCTCGAGTTCCGCTCGGACGTCGTCAGTGGCTTCGAGGTCTTCGAGCATCTGAAGGACCAGATCCGGCGCGCCACCGTGGAGGTCCCCACGGAGCGCGCCGATCGCACCCGTGATCGCCGAGACGAGTTCCGACTCCGTCGAAACGATCGTCCGGGCGGTGAACGTCGAGGCGTTGAGTCCGTGATCGACGACAGCAGTGAGATACGTCTCCAGGCCCGCGACCTGAGCGTCGGTCGGTTCCTCGCCGGTCAGCATATACAGGTAGTTCGCGGCGTGGCCGAGATCGAGGCGCGGTTCGATCGGTTCTTCACCGGATAGCACCCGCCAATATGTCGCCGTGATCGTCGGCAACCGAGCGATCAACCGAAGAGCGTCGGCCTCGGGATCGTTCGGCTCGACGGCTGTCGCCGTCGCCGCACCCATTCGGAGAGCGGCCATCGGCCCGGCCCCACGCTGGGCGGCCGCGACGACGGCGTCGTGGCAGGGTTCAGGGAGCGTGCGATACGAGCACAGTCGATCCTCGAACGATTCGAGTTCCGCGGCGTCCGGCAAGCGGTCGTACAACAACAGGAAGACCGTCTCGGGATACGTCGCGTTCGCTGCCAGTTCGGCGACGGGATAGCCCGCGATCCACAGCTGTCCAGCCTCGCCGTCGATATCGCTCAGTCTTGTCTCCGTGACTGTCACGTCCGCCAGCCCCTCGTGCACCTCGTCGTCGGTCATCGCACGGGCCTACTGGCCCGGAGGGTAAAACTGTAGGCAACTCGGCGTCGTCAGGCCCGAATCGGACGGGGCGATACAGTCAGGGTTCGGCCGCGCCCTTGAACAGCGACTTGATCTTGGCGACGATCCCGCCGTCGTCCTCTTTGCGGTCCGACTCCTCGCTTTTCGAGGTCGAACCCGTCCCTGCGTCCGGTGACTGCCCGGTCTCGGCGTCCGGTTCCCCGCCAGCCCCTTCGGTGTCTGGCTGCTCGTCCCCGGCGGGGGATTCGACGTTACCGCCGGCCTTCTCGACGGCCGTCCGAATCAGGTCTTCCGCGTCGTTGATCCCATCCTTGACGGGCGCTTTGACGAGCGGTTTTCCCTCGAAGCGGTCCCGGCTGACCGAGGTGTCGGCCGCGATGATGACCGCGTCGGCCTCGGCGACGTCTTCCCCGGTGAGTTCGTTCTCAGCGCCCATCGCGCCCTGGATCTCGACCTTGATCTCGTGGCCGAGGTTCTCGGCGGCCTGCTCGAGTCCCTCGGCGGCCATCTGGCTGTGTGCGATACCTGTCGGACATGACGTGACTGCGACGAGTTTCATTGTGTATCACTCAGTGTCTCGATCACTTCTGACTTCGTGGTCGCGGCGAGCGCCCGCTGTGCTACCCGGCGAGCCGTCTCGTCGTCGGTCGCTTCGACGTTGGCCTTCACGTCGGGGATCGTGACAGCACTCATGCTCAACTCGTCGAGTCCGAGTCCAACGAGTAGTTCCGTCACCTCGGGATTACCGGCCATCTCGCCGCACATCCCGATCCAGGCATCGCCCGCGTGGGCGGCCTGGACGCTCCGGTCGATCGCCCGCAGGACGGCCGGGTGGCGCGGGTCGTGAAGGTCGGCGACGTCGTCGTTCTCCCGGTCGGCGGCCATCACGTACTGCGTGAGGTCGTTGGTCCCGATCGAGAAGAAATCGAGGCACTCGGCCAGTTCCGGCCCCATCAGCACGGCGGCGGGCGTCTCGATCATCACACCTAGCTCTGGGCGTCCGTGGGTGACGTCTTCGTCATCGAGGACGTCACTCACCTCCTCGACAGTCGCCAGCGCCGACTCGACTTCCTCGACGGTCGAGACCAGCGGGAACATGACGCTGAGCGTCCCCTCGCCCACGCCCGCGGCCCGCAGTAGCGCACGTAACTGCGTCCGGAAGAGTTCGTCGTCGAAGGAAAGCGACCGGCGGATCCCACGAACTCCCAGGAAGGGATTGTCTTCCTCGGGCTGTTCGAGGTAGGGGATCGGCTTGTCGCCGCCGACGTCGAGCGTCCGGACGACGACCCGCCCATCGGGGAACGCATCCAGGGCCTCGACGTAGGTCTCGAACTGCTCGTCCTCCTCGGGCGGGGACTCCCGGTCGAGGAAGAGGAATTCGGAACGGAACAGCCCGATCCCGTCCGCGCCCTGGGCGGCCGCGCCGTCCAGTTCCGCCAGCGTCCCGAGGTTGGCCGCGACTTCGATCTCCGTCCCGTCCTCAGTCGCCACTGGTTCGGTCCGGATCTCGACGTCCCGACCGCCGCTCGCGCGCTCGCGGGTTTCCTCGTCGGGATCGAGAATGACTATCCCTTCGATCCCGTCGACGACGACCTCGGCCCCGTCCTCGATCTCGAACAGCGACTCCCCGACGCCGACGACCGCGGGGATGCCGATCGAGCGCGCGAAGATCGCAGCGTGGGAGGTCCGCCCGCCCTTCGCGGTTGCGAAGCCCGCAACTCGCTCGGGGTCGAGTTTCGCCGTGTCACTCGGGGTGACCATCTCCGCGAGCACGACCGTTCCCTCGGGGACGTCAGCGAGGTCGACGGTTTCGGTGTCCGAGAGGATACGGAACAGTCGGTCACGGATGTCCCGCAGATCGTCAGTCCGCTCGGCCATCTTCCCGCCGGCCGCGGCGAGCGTCTCGATCGCGTCCGCAAAGCCCTCCTCGACAGCGTGTTCGGCGGGCAACCCGCCGTCGATGGCGTCCTCCACGCCGCTGACGATCTGGGGGTCTTCGAGGAACTGCACGTGCGCGTCGAGAATCTCCGCCTCGGACTCCCCGACGGCCTCGGCGGCCCGCTCGCGCTCGGCCTGGAGTTGATCGCGCGCCTCCGCGCGGGCGTCCTCGAAGCGATCGCGTTCGGCGTCGGTGTCGACTGACTCGGGGGCCGGCGGATCGGGCAACTCGACTGACTGGTCGTACCACCGGACCGTCCCGACGCCCGACAGCGGCGTGACACCCGTACCCTCGAACCTGCGTTCACTCATCGTCGAACTCGTCCTCCGGAGTCGAGAGTACGTCCTCCAGTGCGTCCAGGGCCGCTTCTGCGTCCTCGCCGTCGGCGTAGATGACGAGTTCATCGCCGCCCTTCGCGCCCAGGCTCGTCACGCCGAGCATGCTCCGGGCGTCGACCGGATCCTCCTCGTGCGGCCCGACCTGCAGATCGGCCTCGTACTCGTTTGCGGCCTCGACGAACGCCGACGCCGGCCGCGCGTGCAACCCTTCTTCCGGGACGACGGTGACTGTACGCTGGATCATCTGTGGTATGCTATCGTGTACCTCGTTCATGTTAGTGCGTCGACGATGATGGACTTGACGGTCGCACTCGAATCGGCGGTCAGCAGGTTCTCCCGTACCTCGTCGTGCATCAGCGCTCGCGAGAGCGAACTCAAAATTCCGAGGTGTTCCTCGCCGCCCTCGGCGGGGACGAGCAACAGGAACAGCAACTTCGCGGGCCGATCGTCCATCGAATCGAAGTCGATTCCTTCCGTCGAGCGGGTAAACACGACCGTCGGTTCGGTCATGGCGTCGGTTTTAGCGTGGGGGATACCGATCCCCTTGCCGACACCCGTCGTCGATTGTCTTTCGCGTTCGAGCACCGCTTCGAGGGCCGCCTCGCGGTCGGTGACCCGGCCCGCCTCGACGGCAATGTCGAGCATGTACTCGATGGCGTCTTCCTTGTTCGCTGGCGGTTCCTCGAGGACGATGAGATCCTCAGTGATGACCTGGTCGATAGTAGCTTCGTCCATGAATTGGAAGTCGGTCTCAATCGGCTGCCTCTGTGGTTTCTGATTCGGGAACGTGATCGGGCTTCAACAGCGTGACGACCACGCCTGTCACGACGGTGCCGACGACCAGACTTGCGATGAAGCCCCAGATGGGATCTGCCAGCGGCAGGACAAAGATACCGCCGTGTGGTGCGGGCATCTCGACGCCGATCGTCATGGCTGTCGCGGCTGCCGCAGCGCTGCCTGCCATCAGACTCGGGATCACCCTGAACGGGTCGGCCGCCGCGTACGGAATCGCGCCCTCCGTAATGAACGAGAGGCCGAGCACGACCGCGCTTTTGCCCTGCTCGTACATCTCGTCGGGGTACTTGTGTGGCGCCAGGAAGTTCGACAGCGCCATGCCCAACGGCGGCGTCATGCCGGCGATCATCACCGCCGCCATCGGCCCGTACACCTGCTCGGAGATGAGGCCAACGCCGAAGAGATACGCGACCTTGTTGACTGGGCCGCCCATGTCGAAGGCCATCATCGCGCCGATGACGAGCCCGATGACGACTGCCTCGCCACCCCGCAACCCGCTCAGGAAGCCAGTCATCTCGGCGTTGGCCAGCGCGACAGGTACGCCGATGAGGAACAGCATGACCGGTAACAGCACGGCGACGGTAGCCACCGGAATGATCAACACCGGCATCATCGGTTTGATCACGTTCGGTACGTCTCGCTGTTTGAACCAGTTGGCGACGTACCCCGCGAGGAGTCCGGCGACGAGCGCGCCGAGGAACCCCGCCGCTGCCTGGCCCGCCGGGAACCCGATCACGGTCGCGGACTGTTCCAACACGACCCCGTCCTGGATGATATACGACAGCATGAACCCGGGCGCGAGACCGGGTCGATCGGCGATCGAATAGGCGATGTACGCCCCGAGTATCGGGACCATGATCGACAGTCCCTTTGTCCCCATCTGGCCGAGGAACCACGCGGCCGTCCCGTAGGCGCTCTCGTTGAACATGGTCTCGACGGTCGTCCCTGACCACGGCGTCGCCGCCCACATGAATCCGATCGCCAGGAAAATCCCGCCGATCGTGACGAACGGGATCATGTACGAGACGCCCGTCATCACGTCCTCTTTTAGACTCACGAGGCTCTTCCTGAGTTCCGAATCCGTGCTATCTTCAGCTGACATGGTACAGGGATAATAGACGATGCACTTTGCAATTAAATACGCGAACGTGATTGTTTTGTACGTTTATGTACGAAATAAATTGTTTGTCGAAAACGTCACGGTGGCTCACTGGACCGATCCAACACGTCCACGCGGTTCTGTAACGTATCGACGTCATCGAGGTCAGGGACGCCGGACCCGGTCGTGGCGACGGCACGGGACGCGACTGCGACACCCAGTGCAAGTGCTTGCTTTGGGGACACTCCCCGCTCGAACCCCGCCAGTACGCCCGACAACAACGCGTCGCCAGCCCCCACGGTGTCTCTGACAGTCGTCTGTAGTGGAGGGGCGTACAGACGTTCGTCTTCCGAGACCAGCGCCGCTCCGTCCGCGCCCAAGGAGACGACGACGCGATCGTATCCCATCCGGCGAAGTTCCTCGGCGGCGTCGATCGCCTCGGCGACGGAATCGACCGACCGACCGGTTGCGGCCGCGAGTTCCTCACGGTTGGGTTTACAGCAGGCGTAGTGCGCTTCGAGTCGCGCCAGTAATTCGCCGCCGACGTCGACCGCTGTCTCCCAGTCGCCGGCTCGGGAGATCCGGTCGATCGCGTCAGGACCGAGTGCGGGCGGGAGACTTCCGCCGACGACGACCTGGTCGGGCAACTCGCGGGTGACGACCGCCAGGACATCCTCGACGACGTCGGGATCCACCGACGGCCCGCGCTCGTTGAACTTGTACTCGCCGTCGGCGGCGTGGACCGTCCCGTTCAGCCGCGTGGCATCCTCAACGTCGACGAACGGGGCGTCGAACGGCTCCGCCGCAAGGAGATCCCTGACGTATTCGCCCGTGAATCCGCCGAGTAGTCCCGTCGTGGTTGTTTCGACGCCGAGGGCGGCGAGATATTGCGAAACGTTGATGCCCTTCCCACCGGCGTCGAAACGACGTTCAGTGGCGCGCTCGACCCGTCCCGGCCGGGGTTCGGTCTCGATGCTGATCGTGTGATCGACGGCCGGGTTGTACGTGACGGTGAGTATCATTCGACATCGACCTTGACGACCGAGACACCCGCATCGTCGAAGACCCGTTCGAGTGCCTCCGGCGGATACTCGTCGGTGATCAGCGTGTCGATCTCGTCGATCCGGGCGAACTGGGAGAAACTGCACTCCCCGAACTTCGACGCATCGGTGAGCATGACGACGCGCTGGGAGCGCTCGATCATGAGGGACTTCATCTTCGCCGTCACCTCGTTTGGCGTGGTCAATCCGACGGAGTTGTGAACCCCGTTAGTCCCCAGCAATGCCAGGTCGAAGTACTTCTGCTCCATGAAGTGCTCGGCGGTTGGCCCGACGAGCGTTCGGGTCTTGAGCCGAAGCGTTCCACCCGTCAGCTTGACTTCTTCCGCCCGCGAAAGTAACTCCTCAGTCAACGGCGGAGCGTTTGTGACGGCGACGAACCCCCGATCCTCGGGGGCACATTTCGCCGCCTGTAGCGTGGTGGTTCCGCCGTCGAAGAAGACGATCTCCTCGTCGCGGATCTCCTCGACCGCGCGCTCGCCGATAGCCCGCTTGGCCTCGAAGTGCTGGATCTCCCGATTCGTATACGATTCTTCGGCACCGACCGACGGAACGGGGACAGCTCCACCGTGGGATCTATTGACGTGACCTAGCGATTCCAGCTGGTCCAGATCACGGCGTATCGTCGCCTTCGAGACGTCGAGTTCCTCGGCGAGTTCCCGGACTGAACAGCCACCCCCTCCTTCGACCAGTTCTACGATGTGTCGCCGGCGTTCTTCTGGGAGCATTACCGACCGTGATGGTCTTTGCTTCCGTTCTACTTTTCTCTGGCGTATATGTTTGTTTCTAATTGAAATTGAGAAAAATATCTCCTACCCGATCAAGAGAGAACTGATTATATTTATAAATAATCCAGGTAATTGGCGGAAATCGCGGGGATTTCTCGGACAAAGTCGTCGGACCGTGCGCTTTCGAGCTCCGTGGGTGTCCCCGGTTGATCGAGCTGCCGGTTAGGATGAACCTCAAGAGTTATCGGGACGCTGGCCCGGGCACACAGTATGGCCAGATTCTCCAGCCGTGTCGAGCAGGTTTCGATCTCTGGCATCCGCGAGGTCTTCGAGGCTGCCAGCGAGGACGCGATCAACCTCGGACTCGGCCAGCCGGACTTTCCCGCGCCCGAACACGCGCGTGAAGCTGCCGTCGAGGCTATCAGGGCGGGCAATGCCGATGCCTACACCTCGAACAAGGGCACCCGCGGGTTGCGCGAGGCCATCGCCACAAAGCACGCCCGCGACAACGATCTCGACGTTGACCCGGCGAACGTTATCGCCACGTCGGGCGGCAGCGAAGCGTTACATCTCGCTCTGGAAGCACACGTCGATGCGGGCGAGGAAGTCATCTATCCCGATCCGGGATTCGTCTCCTACGAGGCGCTGACCCACCTCGCCGGCGGGACGCCCAAGCCGGTGGGCCTCCGGGAAGACCTGACACTCGATCCCGTGGCCGTCGAGGAGGCGATCACCGACGAGACGGCAGCGTTCGTCGTCAACAGCCCCGCGAATCCGACGGGTGCGGTCCAGTCTCCCGAGGACATGCGGGAATTCGCCCGTATCGCCGACGAGCACGACGTGCTGTGTATTTCCGACGAGGTCTACGAACACATCGTCTTCGAGGGTGACCACCGCTCGCCGGCCGAATTCGCCGAGCGTGACAACGTCGTCGTGATCAACGCTTGCTCGAAGACCTACTCGATGACGGGCTGGCGGCTGGGCTGGGTCACCGGCAGCGAAGATCGCATCGAGCGAATGTTGCGCGTCCATCAGTACAGTCAAGCGTGTGCGAGCGCGCCCGCGCAATACGCCGCCGAGGCCGCCCTGTCGGGGCCACAGGACCGGGTCGAGGAGATGGTCGACGCCTTCGAGGAACGTCGGGATGTCCTTCTCGACGGCCTAGAGGACATCGGCCTCGAAACGCCCAAACCGCGGGGTGCGTTCTATGCGATGCCGAAGGTACCCGAGGGGTGGGTCGAGGCGGTGATCGACCGCGGCGTCGTGGTCGTGCCGGGTGAGGCCTTCGGTGACGGTGGAGAAGGTTATGCCCGGATCTCCTACGCGACCGATCTCGAACAGCTGAAAGAGGCCCTCGAAATCATGCGTTCGGCGACGGAATCCGTGGCGTAACTACCCTCCACCGGCCGGATCGCTGTCGCTGTCGTCAGCGAGTTCCCGACATCGATCGATCCATTCGGTCTGAAACGTCGCCGGCCCGACGACGCGACCGGCCAGATCCGGGACTCCTTCGATCCCCTCGCGCTCACACCACTGGATACACGCACGATAGACGGACAGATCGTACTCCGCCGCTACCTGCTCGTCCTCGTAGACAGCGATTCGATCGCAGCCGGTGAGATAGGCGACGAACGCTCGCGTGTGTCCATCTGTCAGGTACCGCTGGCCGTCAAACTCGTAGACAGGGAGCGGTCCCGGATCGAAAACGGCCCCCTCGATTCGGTCGACGACGGCGGCGACTTTCGGGGCATTGAGGTAACACTGACTCGGACGGAGTTCGGCTACCGGAACGGCATCGTCGATCATCTCTATCCCCCTCAGTTCGCCGTCGAGACGATCTTGATCACGTCGCCCTCTTCGAGTTCCGTGTCGTCGCCGATCCGCATCCCCTCACGCGCGTCGACGGCGTGGAGATAGCCGTCGCCGATGTCACTGTGGACAGCGTAGGCCAGATCTTTCGGCGTCGAACCGCTCGGCAGGAGGAATGCGTCGGGCAACATGTTCCCCTGGCCGTCGGTCCAGTGGGTCTCGTCCTGGACCGGGTAGACCGTGATGTGATCGAGCACGTCGTAGACTGCCTCGTCCAGTGCCGCCTGAACGCCCGTTCCGCCGTGTTCGGCAATCACCTCGCGAATCTGTTCGAGTCCCTGACGCTGGTCGTCGCTGACGTCACCGCGAATCTCGAAGTCGGGATCGCCGGGATCGTAGGCGACCGCGCCGGCCTCGGCCGCACGGCGGAGCGCGAGTTCGCCGTCGGCGGTCGCCGGGATCGTCGCCTCGTTGCGTTCTTTGAGCCGTTGGACGTTCTCCGCGCTGGCGGCGTCGGCCTTGTTCGCGACGACGACGATCGGCTTGGTCCGCTCGCGGATCTCCCGGGCCAGGGCCTCGCGGTGCTCGTTCGTCCACGCGAGCGGATCCTCGGGATATTCGACGTTCCTGAGTGTCCGTGCGACGTCGAGTTCCGTCGCGCCCACGCCAGTGAGAAACTCAGTGAGTGCCTCGTCGAGATCGAACTCGGGCGATCGGGACTGGCGTTCGACGGTCTCCCAGTTGCGTTCGACGACGCTCGCCAGCCAGAGGTCCATCTCCCGTTCGATGAAATCCAGGTCCTCGACGGGATCGTGTTCGCCGACGCCGATCGGTTCGCCTTCCGCGTCGGTGGCACCCGCGGCGTCGACCACGTGGAGGATCGCGTCTGCGTCCGTGAGTTCGTCGAGGAACTGATTGCCCAGCCCCCGGCCCTCGTGGGCGCCGGGGACGAGGCCGGCGACATCGAGCAACTCGACCGGGACGTAGCGCTTGCCGTCGTGACAGTGCTCGCTGTCACATCGCCCGTCACGATCGAGACAGGGGCAGTCCGTCCGGACGTGGGTCACTCCGCGGTTGGCGTCGATCGTCGTGAAGGGATAGTTGGCGACGTCGACGTCGGCCATCGTCGCCGCCGTGTAAAACGTCGACTTCCCGGCGTTGGGCTTCCCGGCGAGCGCCAGCGAGAGCATGTCCCCGCATACCCCGCAGAAGGCTTTCGGACTTTCGGTCGGTCGACGCCCGTCGGATGGTCGGACGGGGCGAAACCTCTATTCGTTCATCGAAACGATCTGGATCAGCGAGTGGATCGGGACCCCCTCGACGGTTTCCTCGCCGTGTTTGTCTGTGAGTACGGCTCCGGCGACCGGGTTACCCCCCTTCTCGCGGACGATCTCGATCGTCTCAGTCATCGTCTTGCCGGTGTCGATGTTGTCGTCGACGATGTAACAGTCCCGCCCGCGGATCGATGCGAAGTTCCGTGAGAACGACCCTGTCGTCTCGCTCTCCGTATCGTTCCAGCGGTGCTTGCTCGGCGTGTAGACGCTGAGATCGGACTCCAGTTCGCGTGCGACGGTCGTCGCCAGCGGGCCGCCGGAC
Source organism: Halorhabdus amylolytica (assembly GCF_004944975.1). Lineage (GTDB taxonomy): Archaea > Halobacteriota > Halobacteria > Halobacteriales > Haloarculaceae > Halorhabdus > Halorhabdus amylolytica. The sequence continues at coordinate 87,160 of NZ_SPQG01000001.1, read as the reverse complement.
TTGCCGATCCCGATAGTGAGGTCCACTTCCTCGCCCTCCTTCGAGAGCAGATCGGCTATCGCCCGTCCCACGTAGGAGAGCCGTTGACTGTCACGGCCGATCGCGCTCCAGTCGACGTGGATATCGTGGGGCGCATCGGTATTCGTCGACACGGTTTCGCTGGCCTCAGTCTGTTCGACGAGCCAGTTCGCGGTCTCCCTGGAGACGTTCAATTCGTCGGCGATTTCGCCTTTCGACAGCCCCAGACCGGTCAACTCCTCCGCGCTGTCAATAAGGTCGTCTACTGACTTCATTGCCAGTTCGTTGGCACCCGGACGGTAAAAAAGACCCCTGTTCCATTCGCCGTTCCCGAGCGACCACTTCGAGTCCCTGTTGCCCGGCGAACCCGACCTCCCTGTAACCCAGGACTGATCAATCCCCGTCAGGTCCGTCGTCCGCGTCGGCCTCGCTATCGCCCGTGTCGTCGTACTGGTCCTTGAGCGAGGCGAGTTCGGACTCGACGTCGACTGATGCGGTCGCCCCGGCATCGTCAGCATCGAGCCGATTCCCCGCGTCGTCAGCATCGAGCCGGGCCGCCAACTGGCGGTTGAGTTCCCGTGCTTCGTCGAGGAGTTCCCGTGCTTTCTCGTCGGTGGACGTCTTCTCGACAGTCGACTGGGCCTCGCGCAGGGCCTCGTCGATGCGGTCGACAACCGAGTGTCCAACCGACGACAGCTCCGCCGATTGTGACCCCTCCTCGGCCTCGGCGTCGCGGGCCAGTCTGAGCGTCCGCTGCAGGAGACCCAGGGCCCGAATGTTCGTTTCGAGTACCAGGATCGTCGCCGGGATGGTCACCTCGCTGGTGAACTGGACGAGACGATCGAGTCTCCGTCCTCCCCGACCGTTCGCCTCACGTAACTCCCGCCGGAGTGCTCGCAACGTTCGCGTGAGTTCGCCGACGATCTCGGCCGGCGTGGGCCGAACCGAATCGCTGCTCATGTCATACCCCTTCGGGGGAAGACGCATAAAGGTACGATCAAGTCCTGCCCGGATTGATCGGACACCCCGACCAGACCCGCGCCACAAATGAAAAAATTTATTACATGTCAACGATAGTATCGTCATTCGGTATCACGGGGCGAACGAAAGATCGGACGGTACCGGCCGTCTATCTTCCATGAATCTGCACGACACTCGTACCCAGACGGAGACGATTCAGGTAAATATTTCCCCCGTGATACCCAACTTATAGGAGATACGATGGGCCAATTAGATACGTTGTTCGCGCCCGAACGGGTCGCTGTCGTCGGTGCTACCGAAAGCGACGGGGCCGTCGGGCGTGCAATCATGGAGAATCTTCTCGACGGCTACGTCGGTGACGTCGTACCTGTCAACCCGAGTTCCGAGGAGGTGTTCGGACTCGAGTGTTACGACGACCTCACGGGGACTGAGGACATCGACCTGGCGATCGTCGTCGTCCCGCCACAGATCGTCAACGACGTCCTCCGCCAGGCCGGCGAGGCCGGCATCCGTGACGTCGCCGTGATCACGGCCGGGTTCGGCGAGTCCGGGAGCGAGGGCGTAGAGCGCGAACGGGAGATGAAAGAGATCGCCGACGAATACGATCTCAACCTCGTCGGGCCGAACTGTCTGGGTGTGATCTCGACGTCGGTCGGGATGAACGCCACGTTCACCGAGAAGTCGGCCATCGCGGGCAACATCTCCTTTATGAGCCAGTCCGGGGCGTTCATCTCGGCTGTCCTCGACTGGGCCGGCGACCACAACGTCGGGTTCAACGATATCGTCTCGCTTGGCAACAAAGCCGTCCTCGACGAGGGGTCGTTTATCGACTACTGGGGCGACGACCCTGACACGGACGTCATCCTCGGGTATCTCGAGGACATCGAGAACGGCCGGGAGTTCATCGATACTGCCCGAGACGTGACGAAAGACACGCCGATCGTCGCCGTAAAGTCCGGGCGGACGGAAGCCGGGGCCTCGGCCGCGGCCTCCCACACCGGGGCCATCGCCGGCAGCGAGCGCGCCTACGAGGCAGGGCTCGAACAGGCCGGCGTCATCCGGGCCAACAGCGTCCAGGAACTGTTCGACTACGCGACTATCCTCGGCGACCAGCCGCTGCCCGAAAGCGACAATATCGCCATCGTCACCAACGCCGGCGGTCCCGGCGTGATGGCGACCGACGCGATCGGCGATTCGGACCTCGAAATGGCCTCGTTCACCGACGAAACCCTCGAGGATCTCGAGGAAGCCATGCCGGCGGAGGCCAACATCTTCAATCCCGTGGACGTTCTGGGGGACGCCCCCGCGGACCGGTACGAAGAGGCGCTGGACATCGTCCTTGAGGACCCGAACGTCGGGTCGGTCATCGTCGTCTCCTCGCCTCAGTCTATCGACTTCGAGACGCTGGCGGACGTCATGGTCGAGAAACACGAGGAGTCAGGTGTCCCGATGGCAGCCAGCCTCATGGGCGGCGACACGGCCGAGAAACCCAACGAGATCCTCGGCGAAGCCGGGATCCCGTCGTACTTCGATCCCGCCCGCGGCGTCGAAAGCCTCGACGCACTCCGGGAGTACGCCGAGATTCAGAAACACGAGTACGTCGACCCGACCGACTTTGACGTGGATCGCGAGCGTGCCCGTGAGATCCTCGAACGAACGAAGGATCGGGACACAAACAAGCTCGGCGTCGAGGCGATGGAACTGCTGGATGCCTACGGTATCCCGATGCCCGATAGCGCCATCGCGACGAACAAGACCGAGGCCGTACAGGCGGCCGGCGATATCGACGGCGACGTCGTGATGAAGATCGTCAGTCCGGACATCCTGCATAAATCCGACATCGGTGGCGTCGAAGTCGGCGTCCCCGACGACGAGGTCGCCGAAACCTACGACGACCTCATCGCTCGCGCGCGCAACTACCAGCCCGACGCGACGATCCTGGGTGTCCAGCTTCAGGAGATGGCGAATCTCGACGCCGGGACCGAGACCATCGTCGGGATCAACCGCGACCCGCAGTTCGGCCCGCTGGTGATGTTCGGGCTCGGCGGGATCTTCGTGGAAGTGCTGGAGGACGCCACCTTCCGGGTCGCGCCAGTCAGCGAGCCCGAAGCCGAGGAGATGATCGACGAGATCGACTCCGCGCCGCTGTTACGCGGTGCTCGTGGCCGCGAGCCCGTTGACGAGGATGCCGTCGTCGAGACGATTCAGCGCATCTCCCAACTCGTCACCGACTTCCCCGCGATACTAGAACTGGACATCAACCCACTCGTCGCGACGCCAGATGGCGTCTCGGCGGTCGACATCCGCCTGACCGTCGATCAGGAGGAACTTTAAACCCACTCCCACCGGAGGACTAACATATGGATCCCATACTCGTCACCTCGACCGAAGAAGCGACCGGCAAGACCGCAGTCTCACTCGCGATCGCGAAGCTGGCCGACGCGGCCGGCCACAGCGTCGGGTACATGAAACCCAAGGGCACGCGCCTCCAGAGCGCGACGGGCAAGACCCGTGACGAAGACCCGATGCTCGCCCGACAGCTGCTGGGACTGGACTCGGAAATGCACGAACTCGAACCGATCGTCTACACCCCGACGTTCGTTCAGGAGGCCATCCAGGGTCGTGAACGACCGGAAGAACTCCGTGATCGCGTCCTGGAGAACTACGAGAAGATGGCCGGCGAACGGGACATGATGGTCATCGAAGGGACCGACCGGCTCACTACCGGCGGTATCGTCGACCTCACGGACGCCGACATCGCCGAGATGCTCGACGCCCAGGTCGTCCTGCTTTCGCGCTACGACGAACCGGAGGACGTCGACGACATCCTCGCCGCGGCGGAGACGCTCGGCGACTCGCTGGCCGGTGTTCTGTTCAACGCCGTTCCGGACTCGGTGTTCGACCAGCTGACCACCGACGTCGTGCCGTTCCTCGAGAACCGTGACATCCCCGTGCTTGGCGTCGTCCCGCGCGTCCAGGAACTTGCTGGGTTGACCGTTGACGACCTGGCCGAACGGCTCGGGGCCGAAGTGTTGACCTCCGACGCCGGGACAGATCTTTTCGTCGAGCGCTTCACCGTCGGTGCAATGTCAGGCGAGTCCGCGCTGACGCAGTTCCGCCGGATGCAGAACGCGGTGATGATTACCAGCGGCGACCGTCCGGAGATCATCACGGCTGCCCTGGAAGCCTCGGGGATCAAGTGTATCATCCTCGGTGGCGGATTCCGTCCGTCGAACGCCATCGTCGGCCGCGCCGAGGAGGAAGGCGTGCCGATCCTCCTCCTGCAATCGGACACGCGCATGGTCATCGACCGAACCGAGGACTTCCTCAAGACCGGCCCGACTCGTAGCGTGGCGACCGTCGAACGGATGCAGGAACTGCTGGACGATCACGCAGACGTCGGTCCGCACATCGGCGTCGCGAGCCACGAAGAGTAACGCCGACCCCGGCGTTGGCTGCTTTTCAGCGCCTGATAACCGTCTCAGGACTTATGATCCTCTGGCCCATAGGCCTTACCGGAGCCAAACGGCTCCGTAGTGTCACACGCTGGGGGTTCAGCCCCCACGTTCCCCTTTGGTGTCCGACCGACCAGTGGCGACGCCGGCAACCGGACCCAGATTTCAATACTTCGCGTCACGTAGCCCACGACGAGTGACGGGAGACACTGGAGACACCGAACGGGCCATCGTAGTCAAGCGCGTCGACGAAGGGAGTGGAGACACCACGGAGATCGAGAACCTGGCTGGGGCCGCGGGGTATCGCGTCGTCGGGACGCTCACCCAGACGCGGACTGAAGACCCCGCCTATCACGTCGGCGAAGGGAAGGCCGCCGAGGTCGCCGAACGCGTCGTCGATACTGACGCGACAACCGTCGTCTTCGACAACCAGCTCGGACCCTATCAGACGTTCAACCTCGGCAACGAGTTACCCGAGGGGGTCCGGCTGCTGGACCGGTTTCGGCTCATCCTCGAAATCTTCGGCCAGCGTGCACGGACCCGCAAGGCCCAGCTACAGGTCGAACTGGCCGAACTCAGATACGAACTCCCGCGCGCGGAGGCCAAGGCCAGTCTGGCCAAACGCGACGAGCGCCCCGGGTTCATGGGGCTTGGCGAGTACGACGAGAGTCGCGAGGAGGACATCAAAGCCCAGATCTCCCGCATCCGGGACGAACTCGACCGGATCGAGCAGACGGATCAACAGCGCCGCGAACAACGCCGCGAGTCGGGGTTCGACCTCGTGGCGCTGGCCGGCTACACCAACGCCGGGAAATCGACGCTGTTGCGACGCCTGGCAAGCGATCTCGATATCGACGAGAACCGCGATATCCATCCCGATCTGGACGAAACCGCGGAATCCGAGGATCGGTTGTTCACGACGCTCGGAACGACCACACGACGCGTAGACCTACAACGGCGGGACGCCCTCGTGACCGACACGGTCGGATTTATCTCCGATCTGCCACACTGGCTGGTCGAGTCGTTCAAGTCGACGCTGGACTCGGTCTATCGGGCGGATCTGGTCTTGCTCGTGGTCGACGTCAGCGAGTCAGTCGAAGAGATCCGGGAGAAACTGGTAACGTCCCACGACACGCTCTATGAGCGCAACGAAGCACCGATCCTGACTGTCCTGAACAAGGTCGACAGAGTCGACGACGAGGAGTTACAACGCAAGCGTGAGGCACTCTCGGCGCTCGCACCGAACCCGGTGGCCGTTAGCGCCAAGACCGGTGATAACGTCGATCGCCTGCGTGAACGGATCGACGAGGAACTGCCTGATCTAAGGCGCGAACGACTCGTCTTGCCGATGACCGACGACGCGATGAGCGTCGTCTCCTGGATCCACGACCACGCCCACGTCGAGGATGTCGAGTACGGCGAGCAGATCGTCCTCGAATTCGAGGGTCGGCCGGCGGTCGTCGAACAGTCTCGGGCGAAGGCCGGGAACCTTCCCGAAGCGTCGGCCTGAACCGGCGGCGTCACTCTCCATTCCGCTCGCGTTCGAAGGCTTTCTCCTGTCGCGTCCGACAGCGGTCACTACCCACGGTGAGATCCGGTACCTCCACGGGGGCGCCGTCCTCGTCGATGGCGACGAAGACGAATCGCGACTTGGTAGTCAGTTCCTGCTCGCCTGTCCGTGGGTTCTCGCGAGCGGCCTCGAGTGCCACTTTGATGCTGGTCCGTCCGGTTTCGTACGCGTAGGACTCGATGATCACTGTCTCGCCGGTCGGTACCGGCCGGTGGAAGTTCATCTGATCGATAGAAGCCGTGACGCAGGGTTCGCTCGCCGCGCGCATGGCCGACATCGCACCGAGTTCGTCCATCCACTTCATGACGTTACCGCCGTGGACGGTGCCGTAATTGTTGGCGTGGTTGGGCTGGACCCGCCAGCGATTCTTCAGGTACGTGTCGCTGATCGTCGGCATGTCCCAGGCGACGGTCGGACGCCTCGTGATTCTGTCGAAGATCCCTCTGAACGCCCCCCGTACCCCCAATCCAGGACGGCGATGACAGTCTAGGCGGCTCCTCCCCCGGAACAATCGCTTAAGTTCGTTCCCGTTGTTATCCCCGTAACGAGCACAAATGCATGGTGGATAGGCCCGAGACGATCAGAGTTCTCCACGTCGACGACGAGCCGGACTTCACCGATCTAGCCGCGACGTTTCTCGAACGTGAGGACGACCGCTTCACGGTCGAAACGGCGACGAACGCTGAACACGGACTGGAGGTCTTAGACAGTGTCGAGGTCGATTGTATCGTCTCCGACTACGAGATGCCTGGCCGGAACGGGATCGAATTTCTCGAAACTGTCCGTGAGACCCACCCGGACCTCCCCTTTATTCTCTATACCGGCAGAGGGTCCGAAGAAGTCGCCAGTGAGGCCATCTCTGTGGGCGTGACCGAGTATATGCAAAAGGAGGGAGGCACTGACCAGTATGCGGTCCTGGCAAATCGCATCGCGAACAGTGTCGACCAGTATCGCGCCCGGCAGGAAGCCGAACGGACGCGAAAGCGACTGACAGAACTCTCAGAAAGCACGACTGACTGTCTTTGGATGTTCGATCGTGACTGGGAGAAACTCATCTTTATTTCAGGATACGAAGACGTCTGGAATCGGTCCGAATCCGCGATCAGGGACGATCCGCGGGACTTCCTGAACGGAGTCCATCCGGACGATCGCGACATGGTCAGAGACGCCATGGAACGCCTCTCGAACGGCGAAAAGATCGATATCGAATACAGAATCCTGCGTGGCGATGCCCAACAGGGCGCAGTCTGGGTCAAAGGCGAGCCCGTCTTCGACGATAACGGGACTGTCGTCCGGGTTGTCGGCTTCACCCGCGACATCACCGACCGACGAGAGCAGCGCCGACGGCTGGAAACACTGATCAGCAACCTGCCCGGGATCGTCTATCGGTGCCGGAACGAACTTGGCTGGCCCATGGAGTTCGTTCGGGGAGAATGTGAAACGCTCACGGGATACACTGCCGAAGCCATCGAGAGTGGAGACGTCGATTGGAGCGAGGACGTCCTGCATCCGGATGATGCAGATCGGATGTGGGAACGTGTCCAGAACGCCGTCGACGCGGAGCGGCCGTTCGAAGTCACGTATCGTATTCGAACGAAGGACGGCGACATCAGATGGATGTGGGAACGCGGACGGTTGGTCGACGCCACCGTGGAGAATACTGAAATCCTGGAAGGATTTATCACGGACATCACCGAGCGCAAGCGGCGGGAACACGAACTGGAACGCTACGAAGCGTATCTTGAACAATCGACCGATATCGTCACTGTTCTCGATGCGGACGGGACGATCAAGTACCAGAGTCCCGCAGTCACGCGTATTCTGGGATATGGGCCGGGAGAATTGCTCGGACGGAACGGATTCGAATACATCCACCCCGAGGACGTCGCTGCGATCGAGGCTGCGTTCGACAACCTCCTCGAAGAACCGGCGGAGACTGTCTCCGTCGAGTGTCGGTTTCGAACGGCTGACGGCGAGTGGCGCTGGCTGGAAGTCAACGGTTCGAACCATCTTGATACGGATCCAATCAACGGGATCGTTACGAACAACCGCGACATCACCGACCGAAAGGAACGCGAGCAGGAACTCGAACGGACGACGGCGATCCTCTCGACGCTGATCGAAACGCTCCCCGTCGGCGTTCTCGCCGAAGACGGAGCACGGAACGTCCTGGCGACCAACGAGCGGTTGTTCGAACTGTTCGACCTGCCCGGCACACCGGCGGAAGTCGTCGGTGCGGATTGTGAAGAGATGGCCCGGACGGTCAGCGAACAGTTCCTCGATCCGGAACGCTTCGTCGGGCGGATCGACGAGCTCGTTGCCGAGGAGACGTCGCCAGTCACTGAAGAACTGTCACGTGCGGACGGCCGAACGTTCGAACGAACGTACAAGCCGATCGAGTTACCGAGTGGCGACGGTCATCTCTGGGTCTACCGCGACGTCACAGCCCAGACGAAACGTCGAGAGACGCTCGAGTCCGTACTGGACGAAATGGACGATGCGATATTCGTTCATCCCGAAGAGGGGTCGTTCACGTTCGTTAATCAGGCAGCCGTCGAACGGTACGGTTTCTCGGAGGAAGAACTTCTCACGATGACACCGGCGGACCTCAACGTCGATGTCGAGCCAGCGACGGTCGCCGAGCGCGTCCAGGAAGTCATGGCGGCCGGCCGGTCGGTGTTCGAAACTGAACACCGAACGCGGTCCGGAGAGACGATCCCTGTCGAAATCAATGCGACGACGGTCACGTTCCACGGCGAATCGTCTATCCTGTCGATCGTCCGGGACATCACCGAGCGCAAGCGAGCCGAACGTGAATTCCGGAAGACCAAAGAGCGCCTGGACCTGGTCGTCGAGGGGACGGGTCTGGGAGTCTGGGACTGGAACATGCTGACCGACGCTGTCGAGTACAACGCACAGTGGGCGGAGATGCTCGGGTACACGCTCGACGACATCGAACCCCATCTCGATGCGTGGGAGAGTCGCGTCCATCCGGACGACAAAGAAGCCGTGCAAGCAGTACTGGACGCCCACATCGAGGGTGAGACGGATTACTACGATACCGAACATCGGATGCGCACGGCCGAGGGGGACTGGAAGTGGATCCGGGATATCGGAAAGGTGGTCGAACGAACGTCCGAGGGTGAGCCGATCCGTGCCGTCGGGATACACGTCGATATCACCGACCAGAAGCGACGGGAACGAGAACTACAACAGCACAACGATCGTCTCAATCGATTCATCAGTGTGATTAGCCACGATCTCCGAAACCCATTGCACGTCGCGAGCGGCCGTATCGAACTGGCACGGGAGACAGCCGACAGCGATTCGCTCGACGATGCAGCGGACGCGATCGAGCGCAGCCTCGCGTTGATCGACGATCTACTCGCGCTTGCCCGAGAGGGCGAGCAGGCCAGCGATCTCGAACCGACCGATCTCGGAACGACGGCCTCGCGCTGTTGGGAGACAGTACTGACGCAGGATGCGACACTCAGAGTCGAAGCCGAACAGACGATCGACACTGACCCTGGCCGGTTGAAACAACTGTTCGAGAACCTGTTCACGAACGCAGTCGAACACGGCGGTGAGGACGTGACTGTGACAGTGGACGACCTCGACGATGGCTTCTACGTCGCGGACGACGGTGTCGGTATCCAGGAGGACGACCGCGACGAAGTTTTCGATCCGGGATTTTCGACTGGAGCCGACGGAACCGGCTTTGGCCTCTCGATCGTCAAGGAGATCGTGGACGCTCACGGGTGGGAGATACGAGTAACGGAGAGTGCGGCCGGTGGCGCACGCTTCGAGATCACCGGCGTCGAGACGAGCGAGAATCGATAAAACGTCGATGGTCTCGTGCGGGCGCGCCTTCGGAGGTGATCTCGGCGCTCACCCGTCACGTTCGTCCCACATCGCCGTCGGGACGCGATCGGGCAGATCCGTCGCGACGAGGCCGTACCCCCGTTCGTCGACAGCGAGATCCCCGGCCCGGCCGGTCACGTACGCGCCGAGTGAGCCAGCGGGATGGGGGTCGAGCGTGGCGGCCAGCGCGCCCGTCACGCCCGCGAGCACATCGCCGGTTCCACCGACGGTCATCCCCGGATTGCCGGTCCGGTTAAGTCGCGTTCGCTCGCCGTTAGAGATCACGTCCGTCGGCCCCTTCACGAGCAGCGTCACGTCGAGATCTGCAGCCAGTTCCGCGACGGCGTCGGCACGGTCGTCCACGTCCGCGGATGCCTGCCCGCCCATGCGTTCGAACTCCCCGCGGTGAGGGGTACAGATCAGCGTCGCGTCGCTGTCCACGTCGGGGACAACGGCGAGCGGATCGGCGTCGACGACTGCCGTGCCGTCGAAGCCGACCAGGAACTCTCGCGCCGCATCGAGTGTCGGTTCTGCGCGTCCGAGCCCCGGACCCAAGACGACCGTGTCGTGGGCCGCCGCCAGTTCGCGGACGTGATCGACGGCGTCCGGATCGAACTGATCTCCGGCGAACGGGCGGACGATCAGGTTCTCGCTGTAGCTCCCGACCGTGTCGGCGATCGATTCCGGACAGGCGACGCGGACGAGGTCAGCGCCCGCCCGCAGGGCCGACTGGGCGGCCAGCGCCGGTGCGCCGGTGTAGGGTCCGCCGCCGACGACCAGCACTTCGCCGAAGTCACCCTTGTGGCTGTCCGCTGGGCGGGAGAGTCCCAGGAGGTCGCCCCGTTCGACGATCCGTTCGGCCGCGTCCGGGATGCCGATATCGGCGACGTCGACTGGAACATCCAGATCCGCCAGGCCGGGTTTTGGCTTGTGAAAAGTTATCACACGATCCGCTTCGACAGTTCCCGGCGCGATAGCGCCCGTCGCAGCGTCCAGCCCCGAGGGGACATCGACGCTCACGACCGTCGCGTCGGCGTCGTTGATCGCCGCTGCGGCGCTCGCGACTGGTTCGCGCAGGCCCCCCGAGATTCCCGTCCCGAGCATCGCATCGACGATCACGTCCGGATCGTCGAGATCGAACGCCGTCGAATCACTGACGGTACGGGTCTCGATCCTCGTCCGTTCGAGGGCGTCCCAGTTCTCCCGCGCGATCGTGGTCGTGATCGAGTCCGGACTCCCGAGCAGCGTGATTCGGAGGTCGTACGCCTCTAAAAACCGGGCCGCGACGAACGCGTCGCCCCCGTTGTTGCCCGTGCCGGCGACGATCTCGACGCGATCGTCAGGATCGGCAAGCTCACGAACGGTTCGACCGATCGCGTTGCCGGCGGACTCCATGAGTTGCTTCGGCGGAACCCCGAGCGCGGCGGCGTTCGCGTCGACGACGGCCATCTCGGCGCCGGTGATGACGCTCCCGAAAGTCATGGGAGGGGATTGGCCTGCCGGCGGGTTAACTGTTCAGCATTTTCAGCGATCGAAGCGGGTCCGGGCGTTTTTCCGGATCCAAACCGAATCGCCCCACGATGCCGTTGATGTCTGACGACGACTTCTCCATTCACGACGACGACTGTGAACAACAGGAGAGTGGCTGGATGCCGCTCTCGGACCTGCCCGACGAGGTGACGTCGATCGACGACCTCGACTGCGAGTGCTGGGCGGAGTACGACTCCCTGTCGGAGATCTGAGTCTCAGTACCTGATCTCGAAGCCGTCCAGTCCCGTCGGCTCCTCGTACTCTGTCTCGACGTCCTCGACACTGGCCTGTGGACTTCCCTCCTGACAGAACGCGATCATCGCCTCGACCGCTTCCTCGGGCCCCTCGAAAACCGCCTCGACGCGGCCGTCGTCGAGGTTCTTCACCCAGCCGTCGACGCCGTGCTCGGCCGCCCGTTCGCGCGTCGTTGCCCGGAAGAACACGCCCTGGACCCGCCCCGAGACGAAAACGTGTGCACGCGTGCGTTCGCTCATACCCATGTTTCCGAGTGCGGGCCCAAAAACGCTACTCCCCACTGTTCCCGATCGCTCCAGTTTCCGTGTCAGCCCGTCCGTCTCAGTCCGATCTCTCGGTGCCGTCGTTCCGGAGATGATGGAAGACGTACGTCTGAGCGTAGCCCGCATACTCCCCGCCGAGGCGCTCGCGGATCGCCCGCGAGGTCTCGGCGTAGTTCCCGCGATCACACTCTGGGAAGTACTCGGCGATGGTCGTCCGGATCCAGGTATCGAGGGGCACCGCTTGCAGGAAGCCAAGCGAGAACAGTGCGACGCAGTCGGCGACCTTCTCGCCGACGCCGACGAACTGCGTGAGTGACTCGCGGGCGTCCTCGTAAGCCATGCCGGCTGCCTCCGCCGGATGGCCCTCTCCGCTTGCGACCATCTCCGCACTCCGCTGTACGTATGGAGCCCGATAGCCCAGTCCGAGGTCCCGCAACTGCGATTCGGTCGCTGACGCGAGTGCGTCCGGCGTCGGAAAGGCATGGTACGTGTGATCGTCGACGGTGACGGACTCGCCGAACTCGTCGGCGAGCGAGCGTTGCATGTCGTAGATCCTGGAGACGCGCATCTGGGCCGAACAGATGAACGAGATCAACGTCTCGAAAGGGGGGTCCCGTACCACGCGCATCCCCCAGTAGCGGTCGAACGCCGCCTGCAAGATCGAATCGTCAGACGTGGCCGCCCTGATCGCCGCAAGGTCGTCGTCGAGACGGAGCCGGCGGCGGAGGGTCGTCTCGGCGTCGAACGTCGCCTCCCATTCGAGACAATCGTCGATCTGCCTGACGCGGACCACTTGTGGGCCCACTTTCGTGCCAAGGGGATCCCCCGGCGGGGCGTTCTCCGGTCGCACGACCGTCGTGTACTTGGCGTCACCGCCGTACGCGTCTCCGCGGTCGTACATCGACCCGTCCTCGCGCCCCCAGAGGTACGTCTGACCGCTTTCGAGAGTGGACTGCAGATCGAAAGCCCCGACTTCGTCCGTCGATAGCGTCCCTGAATCCATCCGTATCGGCGTGGGGAACCCGTCCCTTTGTCGGTTTCGAGTCGATGGGCGGGCTAACCTTCATATCGGAGGCGATCGAACTCAAGTGTATGAACTGTCGCGTTGTCGTCGAAGCTGCCGTCCCAGTGTACGACGTGGAGACTGCAGACGAGGCAGTCCGCATCGCGATCTCGAAGACCGGGGAGATGCTCAACCCCGATCTCAACTACGTCGAGATCAACATGGGCGAGCGCCAGTGTCCACACTGTAACGAGGAACTGGACCCGGCGTTCATCGCCGCCGACGAGAGTCTGGTCGCTCTCGAATTGGAGATGACGGTGTTCAACGTCGAACGCGACGAGCATGCGGCACGGATCGCCCGCAAGGAGATCGGACAGCGCCTGGAGAACATCCCACTTGACGTTCTCGAGATCGAGGAGCTCGAAACGGAAGATGACGATGCCGACGCTGAGGACGATGCTGACGCTGACGGTGACGACGATGTGGAGACGACCGATTCGGGAGAAGAGCGAACCGAAGCTGACGGGGACGCCTCACCGACCGAGTCCTCCCGCGAGGACGACGTCTTACCCGAGTTCGAGGAACTGATCGACGAGTAGCCCGAGAGACTGGGACCACGTTTTCGACCCAAAAATACGCCCGTCCCGGACTACCAGGTGGCCCAGCAGTCGCTACAGAGTGGCTCGGTTCAGGACTGGAGCCCTCCTTCGTCGATGGAGTACCCCACGCAAGCAGCGACGTTTCCCCAGAACCGGTCAGTCGGCCGCTGCGGAGACGGTTTCGACTTCTTCCTCGCCGAATTCGCTAGTAATACCGTCAGCAAGCGCAAAGACGGCTGCTTTGTGGTCTGTCTTGGACTTATGGATCGATGTGGGCTTGACGCCGAGTTCCGTGTATCGCTCGTGGTCGACTTCCTCGCCGACAGTTTCTTCGTAGTGATCACGTACCTGTGCAAGCAGCCCATGGAGATGGATGAGCTCCTGCTTTTTCATGGTCACTTGCCCGTAACGACTGGAGGGTTATAGTACTACTCTGAGAACTGTTACCATACGTCTCCGGCAAGCAGGCGGTTCCTAACGGTTGATTTATCTCGATTCGGGGTCGGCTGTCGAAGTGACAGGTGAGACTAGAAGTCCGCGATGGGCTTGTGCCGGCGCGGGCGATACGGAGGTCGATCGTCCCGGCGCCGACAGTCCCGAAGTCCGCGATCGCTTGTGCCGGCGCGGGGGGCAGACGGATCGTTCGAAGAGGGTTGAAAGGTTTTTACTGGACGATGAGCAACCTGCGGGCATGGAATACGACGATATGCTCGATCGCGCGATCGAGGGGACGCCGGACATCGAGTCGGGATCGGATCGGTTCGACGTGCCGGACCCGGACGTCCGACAGGAGGGCAACGTCACGGTCTACGAGAACTTTCAGGCGACGACTCGACGACTCGACCGCGAGGACGATCACGTCATGAAGTTCCTGCAGGACGAGCTGGGGACGAGCGGCCACATCGACGAGAGCGGCCGGGCGCGCCTGACCGGCGAGTTCCGGAAGCGTCGTCTCGCAGACGCGATCGAGGCATACACCGAGGAGTTCGTCATCTGCTCGGAGTGTGGACTGCCGGATACTCAGCTGGTCCGCGAACAGGGCGCAGTCTTGCTTCGCTGTGAGGCGTGTGGTGCCCGCTCGTCGACGAGCGGGTGAGACTCACTGTAGATCGCGCAACGTCTCGAGGTCGTGTTCGGTGCGCATGAACTCCGAGAGTCGCCGCCGTTCGCCACACTCCGGACAACTGAACGTGTTTTGCGGGGCCGGGAGGTCGCGGGGCGTCGATTGCCACTCTTTGGTACACTCTGGACATAACAGGCGAACGAACGCTTCCTCCATCTGTGCCTCACACTGACGGACGAATCATGATAAGCTTTGTCGCCATCCGGGTTGGACCGACTCCGTCACACTCGGGAGTTCAGCCCAGTCGGGTTTCGAGAGGGCCGCGCGATCACTCCACCACCGAAACGTTCCGGGTCCTGTCGGCTCCAGGCCTCTTTTTCGTCCATGTCGGCGAATCGGTACGGCGGGAGAGGGGCGGAAAAGACGGACGTCAGAGTGACCTCAGACGGCGTGTCGCTCGATCAACGACGCGTAGTGGCTCTTGTCCCGGACGCCGACGACCTGTTCGGCGACCTCACCGCCGGCGAACAGCACGGTCGTCGGGACGCCCCGGACCTGGAACTGGCTGGCGAGTTGCTGGTGAGCATCGACGTCGACTTTGGCGACCGCGGCGTCGGTCTCTTCGGCCAGATCTTCGACGATCGGTTCGAGCATCTTGCACGGACCACACCAGTCCGCGTAGAAGTCGACGAAGACCACGTCGTAGTCCTCGACGATCGAATTGAACTCGTCTGAACTCTCGACGTGGATCGGATCGTTCGGTGCGTCCTGCTGGCTCGTCTCTGAGTCTTCCTGTTGCATGAGTTGCTCCTTCTTGCGATGTTTGATCGCTTCGATGTCCTCCGCGTCGGTCATCTCGACTGATCATACACCCCAGAGCGGCTTAAGGATTTTGAAATACTGTACAATACTGTTGGTCGATCTGCCGGCACTGAGATCGGCTTTGTGATCTGTCAGTCGGACTGATTCGGCCCCTTGGTCGAGTCCGTAGTGACCGAGAACCGACATTCAGATCCACAGTGATGCACTTTTCACACAACACTTTTGAACGGCACTCCCCAACTACGTTCCAGTAATGTCAGCGTCGATGGCCGAGTATCTCAAACAGGACATGGAATGTGAGGGGTTGCTGGAGTGCATCCACGGGCTCAAGGAACTCGACAAGGAGGTCTTCAGGACCCTGACCGCGACCGAGGAGCCGCTGACGATCGACGAGATCGCAGAGTCCGTCGATCGCGAGCGTTCGACGGCTTATCGGTCAGTCCAGCGACTCCTGCAGTCAGGGTTCATCCAGAAGGAACAGGTCAACTACGAGCAGGGTGGATACTACCACGTTTACCATCCGACCGATCCCGAGGAGATCGCCGACGAGATGCAGCGGACGCTCAACGACTGGTACGCCAAAATGGGCCAGCTCATCGGCGAGTTCCGCCAGAAGTACGAGTCCGAGATTACCTCTGCCGGCGAGCGAGGCTGATCGCGACGACGTTCGGGTCCCGTCGACCGAAGCTCGTTTGTACCTGACAGTCGTACTACCTGATGTCGATGGTCCGGACGTTCTACGACGTGCTCGGGGTTTCGCCCTCCGCCACGGCCGAGGATGTCGAAGCCGCCTACCGCGAACGGCTCAAGGACACCCATCCGGACCTGGGCGAGGAAGGATCGTCGACTGACGCGGTCAAAGCCGTGATCGAGGCGGGTGACGTCCTCACCGACGAAGAAGAGCGATTGCGCTACGATCGCCTCGGTCACGAGGCTTACGTGACCGTCACGGACACACACGATCCGAACGGGGAGCCGTCGAAACGGTCGCGTTCGACCGAGCAAGACCGGGCCCGGACATCCGCAAGCACGGAAGATCACGAGTATCCGCCCGGGCGTGACAAACCCGGGCATCGACGGCGGGCTAGTGTGGACGACCACGAGTTTTCGACCGGAAGTCACAACGCAGGATACCGACGGCGGACAGGTGTGACGAACAGCGCGACCGCAAACGTCAACCCAGAGGGTGTCCCCTGGGCGACCCGTAGCGGGACCCCATCCTACGAATCGAACTCGGCAACCGGGTACGCAGGTCCGCGGAGCGAACGTTCGATCCTGCTTCTGTCCACGCTGGTGGCCTACCCCATCCTCGCAGTTTCGAGTCTCGTCCCGCAGTTCCCGCTGGGGTTCAGGGTTGTCATCGGAGCCTGTGCGATCGCGCTGGTGATCTATCTCGTGGCGGTTCCGTCGATCAGTATCCCCGTATTCGGTTTCTGGACGTTGATAACAGCCATTCTCATCGGTCTCGGGAACGTCCCTCTCCTGTCAATCGAGAGTTTCGGGGCGATCGTCGCGACCGCGGGTCCCCTCTCGCTCGCTCTGTTCTCGTCTCGCAGACTCTGACCTCTCGCCCGATCACCGGGGACCGTACTCGCGAACGCGTTCGTGGAGTCCCTCGCGACGGCGATGGCTCTCGGTCGCGTCCGTTCGGACCTCGAGAATCTGAGTGCCGTCGCTTTCGAGTGACTCGGCGTACAGTGACCGGAACACGTCGGGAGATTGTATACGGACGAACTCGGCCCCATAGAGGTCCCCAACGGAGGAGAAATCCAGCCCGTGGGGCGTCTCGAAGTAGCCCGTGAACGGCGGGTCGAAGTCCTCGATCGGCAGTTTGTGGAAGATTCCGCCGCCGTCGTTGTTGAGCAGGACGATCGTCGCGTCGACGTCACAGCGATCCAGCGCGAGCAGTCCGTTCATGTCGTGGTAGAACGCCAGGTCGCCGATCGCGAGGACCAGCGGCCCGTCCCCGACAGCCCCCAGAGCAGTACTGATGACGCCGTCGATACCACTGACGCCCCGGTTGCCGAGTACTTGAAGGTCACTCGATCGGGGACGCCCGAACCGGTCCAGATCGCGGACGGGCATGCTGTTCGAGACGACGAGAGTCCCCGCTGGCGGCATCTCCGCGGCGACCGTCGAGAGGATCGTCCCTTCGAAATCTTCGGGATGGGATTCGAACTCGCGTTCGATCAGCGACCAGTAGGCCGACTCGGCGTCTTCGAACCGCTCGCGCCACGCGTCGTTCCCGTCGTGATCCACCAGGTCAGACAGTCGACGGGCGAGTCGGGTCGGGTGGGCCACGAGGAGATCACTCGCGGTGAACTCAGCCTCTCTCCACTCTCCCGCCGGATCGACGACGAACTGCCTCGCGTCGGCGTCCCGAAGATAGTGTCGCGTGACCTTCGAAGTCGGCGATGCACCGAACCGGAGGACGACGTCGGGATCGGGCCACCTCCACGCGTCGGCTGCGTCGAGATACGAGTCGTATCCGCCACAGACCACCACTTCGCCCGGGTCGTGTCCGAATCGATGTCCCGAGAGTGGATCGGCCAGGACCGGGAACCCAGTCGCCCGCGCCAGCGCCGCCAGGGCGTCCCGAGCGGGCGTTGGATGGTTCGCCGGACCGGTGACGATCAATCCCCGCTCGGCGTCATCGAGTGTCGAGGCAACGCGTGATAGCTCGTCCCCCGATAACTCCGGACGCCCCTGATCGACTCGGACGAACGGTCCGTCGCGACCGTTCACGGCCAGGGGTGCCCGTTCAGCAAGGTCCGTCGGCACGTCGCCCTCGACCGGCGTCGGTTCCAGGGGTTTCCTGAACGGAACGTTGAGGTGGACCGGTCCCGGCGGCGTGCCCCTGGTAGTCCCAACGGCACGCGAGGCAGTCACGCGGAGCGAACGTAGCGCCCGCGGTCGCGGTGCTGGCTCCGGGAGCGTCCGGTAGCGACGGACCGCATCGCCGTAGAGATCCTCCTGGCCCATTGTCTGGTTTGCGCCGCTATCGTGGAGTTCCGGCGGTCGGTCGGCGGTGAGGACGATCAGCGGGACGCGCGCGGCGTCGGCTTCGAGGATAGCCGGGTGGAGGTTCGCCGTCGCGGTTCCGGATGTCGTGACGACGGCCGTTGGTTCACCCGTCCGCTTGCTTCGACCTAGCGCGAAGAATCCGGCGGAGCGTTCGTCCAACAGTGACAGCGCCTCGACGTCCTCGTGGTCGGCGAAAGCGACCGTCAGCGGCGTCGAGCGACTGCCCGGTGCCAGAACCACAGTCCGGACGCCGGCGGCGGCCAGTTCGTCGACCAGTGTTTCCGCCCAGAGTGTGTTCCGGTTGGGTGCTGTCATCGTAGGGCGTCGAGGATCGGTCGGTACTTCAACTGTATCTCGTCCCACTCAGCGTCGGGGTCGCTGTCGGCGACGATACCGGCGCCGGCGAACAACGTCGCCGTGCGATCTCGGGCCAGCGCCGACCGGATGCCTACGGCGAAACTCCCGTCACCTGCCGGGTCGAACCAGCCGATCGGCGCGGCGTACCAGCCGCGGTCGAACGCCTCGGCCTCACGGATCGCTGACAGCGCCGCGTCCGGCGGCAAGCCACCGACCGCCGGCGTCGGATGTAACGCAGCGACCAGCGACAGGACGTGAACGCCCTCCGCGAGCGTCGCTCGGAGTGGCGTCTGCAGGTGCTGGACGGTCGCGAGCTTCCTGATCGCTCGATCGCCGGTCTCGACCGTCTCAGCGACGGTTTCGAGCTGGTCGCGGATCGCCTCGACCACGAGGGCGTGTTCGTGGCGATCCTTCTTGCTCGAGCGCAGCTGCTCGGCGAGCCACGCATCTTCGGCTTCCGTCTCGCCACGACCCGTCGACCCCGCGAGTGCCGTGGTTTCGACGGTCGGTCCACGACGCGTGACGAGTCGTTCGGGCGTCGCCCCGAAGAACACTCCGGCGCCCGGTTTCTCGGGCTGGAAGGCGAACCGGACGCAGTCGGGATAGGTCGCGCCGAGGCGATCGATCACGGCCGGTAACGACAGGCTCTCCTGTAGGTCCACAGACTGCGCGCCCGCGAGTACGACCTTTCGCAACTCGCCCTCTTCGACGCGATCGATCGCCGCCTCGACCTGTGCGGTCCAGGCGTCGCGTTCGGGGAGTTGACGGCGACCGTCGATCCCCGGCGGGACCCTCTCGGTATCGGTCCCGTCGTCCAGCCTGGGTTGCCACCGTTCGAGCATCCGTTCGGCCTCGCTCTCGGCGTTCGGTCCAACGGCACTCGCGGTGAGCCACCGCTCCCCGTCGCGTTCGATCAGACTCACTGCCGGCAGGACAAACCACGCGTCCGGGAACCCGGTCCAGTCTGGCTCCTCGTGTCGGTCGGTCGTCCCCCCGTGGAAGGCGAACCCGCCGAACAGTCGTGGCCGTGCGAAAGCCGGCAACTCGGCGGGTACCTCGCGGTCGGCGAACAGCGCCGCCGCGCGACGACGGACCGCTTCGAACCGACCGCGTCCGTCGGCAGTGATCGTTCCCGCGGCGCCCAGCGCCTCGAGACGCTCCTGTGGTCCCTGCCAGACGATCGACGGTCGCTCGGCCCCCTTTCCGGCGAGGACGGGGAGCGACGATCCGTCGGCGACGGGCACCCCGCGAACGACGAGTGACCCACCGTCGTCATCCGACTCGACCAGGTCGGCGCGCGCTGACTCCATCTCGCTGCACTTGGGCCACGATCCATTAAGGGCTGACGATAGCCCGACTTTTCGGGTTTAGATATCTCCAGAGAGTGCAAAACATGCCGAAAGATCCCAAAAGATGAAGGAACTGGAGTGAAATACCGAAAGAAAGTTGACGTAACGGGAAGTATTCGTATCACGTCTGGTATTTTCCCCGTCAAGCTTAAATACCCCTCCCGATAACCCCTCGAACGACCCGATGGCGAAAGTAGAGATCACGGTCCCGGAACATCTCGAGATGCAGATCGCGCAACTGGTCGAGGAAGGCGAGTTCCTGAACCGCGAGGATGCGATCGAAGACCTCCTCTCGACGGGATTGAAGGCCTACAAGACGAGTGGCCCGATCGACGACGAGGAGGAGCCAGGCTTCGAGGACGACGGCATGATGGGCCACGAGGACGAGTACGTGTTCTGATGCCGTCCCTCTGGTTGTTCGGCGTCGCGTGTCGAGCAGCCGCCGGCATGGGCTACGGTCGATTCACGCTCGGACTGTCGTGGATCTAGATACTCACACCGGCATCGATCGTTGAGGGCGATAACGGCCAGTGGAGGAAGTCTGGTAGCCGTCCACGGACAATACTTAAGCCGTACTCTCCACAATTCAGGGGTAGGAATGCACAAAGACGAACTTCTGGAGTTACACGAGCACATGGTCCAGATAAAAGACTACTTCCGCGAACAGGACAGCGTCGACGAGACGCTGTTCGATCCATACGAGGAGCTGGACGTTACGCCTGCGGACGTTCACATGTCCAAGAGCGAGCACAAACATGCCGTTTTCGTCCTGGGCAACGCGCTGGCCAACGCCATGAGCGAGGACGAGTTCTCCGACGCCGGCCGCGTTGGCAAGCGCATGAAGGAACTCGCCGAGGATGCAGAGAGCAAGCTTTGATCGCCCTCCTTTCGAACTCACTCTTTGTCGACAGTAGTGGGATCACGCCCGTGTTTCGATCCGCCGGCTTCGAGAAACGACCGGATGCGTTCGAGCTGTTGTTCTGTCCCGAGTAGCCGCCGCGTTGCCGCCCGTTCGGCAGCCATCGTCGCCGACAGCGAGAGTCCGTCGTTCTCGATCAAGAGCTGCTTCGTCTCGTTGTGGAGGGCGATCCCGTCAGTGACGATCGCGTCGACAAGCGACGCCACGCCCGCCGTGAACTCGGATGCGGGATAGGTGCGATCGAAGAGCCCCAATTTCGCCGCGCGGCCGGCTTCGAGGAGTTCGCCGGTGAACAACAGTTCTCTGGCGGCCGAGGGGCCGACGGCGCGCGGGAGGAGAGCCGACGTCCCGCCCCCTGGTGGCATGCCGATCCGGCCGAACCCGAAGCCGATTTTGGCTGTCTCGGCGGCCACCGCGAGGTCACAGGCCAGCACCAGCGTCCCGCCGATGCCGAAAGCCGGACCGTCGACTGCCGCAACTGTGGGAATCGGGAACCGATAGAGCCGCTCGATCAGGTCGTCGATCCCGGCAAGGCGATCCAGCAACGCCTCCCGTGTGAGTTCGCCGTGAGTGTGTTCGACGATCCCGACCAGGTCACCACCGGTACAGAACGTATCGCCCTCTCCCCGCAGGAGGAGACAGCGGGCGTCCGTGGCGGCCGTGAGCGCCTCGTCCAGTCCGTCGACGACCGCCGGTGTCAACGTGTTCCGTCGGTTCGGGTTGACGATGCTCACTGTTGCGATCCCGTCGGCGACCCGGTAGTGGACCGGTTCGGCCATGTCACCTCTCGAACGCGGTACGCGCATAAGGCTTGAGGTGGGGAACGCTCCGGGGTCACCGGTCTCGATGGCGGCCTACTGTATCTGGAGCAGGCTTGCGGTATCGAACGGGTTGGCTGTCACCGTCTGGCGTGATTCGAGCCGAGCATTGACGTGAATCGCGCCCGAGGAGTCCCCATGCGCATTCACTGGCACCGGCGTGATCTCCGACTCGCGGACAATCGGGCCCTCGTCGGTGACGGAATCGACGTGTCCGGACCAGTCGTCCCGGTGTTCGTCTTCGACCCGGCTATTCTCGAACACGCCAGTCCTCCGCGGATCGCGTTCGCCCTCGACGCACTCGCATCGCTTCGGGAGGCCTACCGCGATCGTGGGAGCGATCTCCTCGTCCGGCGTGGCGATCCGACCGACGTGTTGGTGACTATCGCGAAGCGCCACGATGCCGACGTAGTCACGTGGAACCGTGATTACTCTGGACTCTCCCGGGAACGTGACACGGCCGTTCGGCAAGCACTCGACGCTGCGGATATCGGGCGCGAAGCCGTCCACGACAGCGTTCTCCACGAGCCTGGTACGATCCGCACCAACGACGGCGATCCCTACCAGGTATTCACCTATTTCTGGCGAAAGTGGAAGGACCGGGAGAAGGCTGTGTCGGTCGACGCTCCCACGGAGAACGACCTGGCGTCGATCGAAGACGACATCGAGATCCCGGCGCTTGCTGACCTCGACGTTCCGGAGCCCGAAGCGACGATTCCCGAGGCGCGCCCTGCCGTCGCTCGGAACCTGCTCGACGACTTCTGTGCGGAGGACATCTACAGCTACGAGGAGCGTCGTGACTTTCCAGCTGATGGCTGTACGTCCCGGCTGTCGCCCCACCTGAAGTTCGGGACTATCGGCGTCCGGGAGGTCTACGACGCCACCGAGGCGGCTCAGGAAACAGCCCCGAACGAAGAGGCCCGCGAGTCCGTCGAAGAGTTCCAGTCACAACTGGCCTGGCGGGAGTTCTACGCGCAGGTGCTTTGGTTCAACCCCGAAGTCGTCTCGGAGAACTACAAGACCTACGAGAACGCCATCGAGTGGCAGGAGAACCCCCAAACACTGCAAGCCTGGAAAGACGGGATGACGGGGTATCCGATCGTCGATGCCGGCATGCGCCAGCTCCGTGAGGAGGCGTACATGCACAATCGCGTCCGGATGATCGTCGCTTCGTTCCTGACGAAGGATCTGCTGATCGACTGGCGTGAGGGGTACGACTGGTTCCGAGAGAAACTCGTCGATCACGACACCGCAAACGACAACGGCGGCTGGCAGTGGGCGGCCTCGACCGGGACCGACGCCCAGCCCTATTTCCGGATCTTCAACCCGATGACCCAGGGCGAGCGGTACGACCCTGACGCCGAGTACATCCGCGAATACGTCCCCGAACTCGCGGGCGTCCCGGCTGATATCGTCCACTCCTGGCACGAACTCGACCCCGACGCCCGCGAGATGCACGCGCCCGACTACCCGGCACCGATCGTCGATCACGGTGATCGACGCGAGCAGGCGCTTGCCACCTTCGAACGAGCGCGCGGTGAGGAGTAGCTGATTCCGTGGCGACGACTCGATGTGGATCGACAATCGTTGCAGTGTCCCGAACTTTCCTGCGAATGGATACACTTCTAGACAGTTCGCGGTCAGATCGCTGAGAGGTCCGTTTCGCCGGACAACGGAGTTCTCTCTGTCGGTCGCAGTCATTCGTTAACATCCCCCATCTAAAGCTTTAACAGGAGTCCGAACATCAGAAAAGCTGGAGGAATTTCACATGTCAGAGCGATCCGACCCCGAACTGCCGCCCTTGCCGTACGATTACGATGCCCTCGAACCACACATCTCGGAGCAGGTTCTCGAGTGGCACCACGACACCCACCATCAGGGCTACGTGAACGGCCTCGATGCGGCCGAGGAAACGCTCGCCGAGAACCGCGCATCGGGCGATCACAGCACCACTGGCGGCGCGCTGGGCAACGTCACCCACAACGGCTCCGGTCACTACCTGCACACGCTGTTCTGGGAGAACATGTCCCCGAACGGCGGCGGCGAGCCCGAGGGTGAGCTTCGCGAGCGGATCGAGGAGGACTTCGGGACCTACGACGCCTGGAAGGCCGAGTTCGAAGCCGCCGCGGGTGCTGCCGGCGGCTGGGCACTGTTGGTCTATGACCCCGTCGCAAAGCAGCTTCGGAACGTCGCTGTCGACAAGCACGACAACGGTGCGCTGTGGGGCTCTCACCCGATCATGGCCCTAGACGTCTGGGAACACTCCTACTACTACGACTACGGGCCGGACCGCGGCAGCTTTATCGACGCTTTCTTCGAGGTCGTCAACTGGGAGACAGTCGACGAAGAGTACCAGAAGTGTCTCGATCACTTCGAGTAACGCCGCCGAACCCTACCCTACCCTACACTATCTCACGCCGTTTTGTTCACGTCGGCCAGCCGTGTTTCCCGGCAGGCGTTCGGACGCACTCGATGGCGAGGATTCGGCCGTGACTGGAACGTGACCTTTAGGCCGTCGATCGACCTACTGAGATGTATGCCGCGCCCGAAAGCCGACTTCGACGACCTGCGACCGCTCGAGTTCCGCGAACCCACGGAGGTTCTGGATGCCGATCAGATGTACACGATTTACGAGCTCGCCCGCCTGCTACAGGGCGTCGACCCTGACGCCGAACTCGACGTCGAAACCGAGAACGTCCTGCTCGACTGGGCGATCCCGTGGATGCTCAAGTTCGCGGGATCGTTCGTCTTCGCCGAACCGGACGGCGACGATGAACCCGGGTATTACGGTCTCGCACCCGACGCATGAATCTGCTCGTGGCCGGTGCCGACCGTGTCGACGCCGGGAAGACCACCTTTTCCGTGGGCTTGCTCGAACACACCGGATCGGTCGGATTCAAACCGCGTGCCGGCAACGACTACTGGTTCGATCACGACGATTACCGGCGGGCGATCGAGGAGGGACTGCTCTACGGAAAGGACGCCAAGCGTCTGGCCGCGGCCAGTCCCGGCGATCGCCGGCCGGAGTCGTTGAACCCGATCCATCGTCTCTGGCGACCGAGTCCCGGCGGTGGACCCGGTCTGCTCGGGAAGACTGATCGGGAATTCCTTCTCGACCGCGTCGGCGGGGAGTACTTAGTCAACGGGACGGTCGAACTGCCGGGCACCCTCCGTGAAGGGCTTGCGCTCGGAGACGCCACCGTCGTCGAGTCGACCGCCGAACTCGATGCGGCCATGGAGCGACTGCACGTGCCCGCGCTCGGATCGATCGCCGAGGAGATCGACGCGACCGATCGGGCGGTCGTCGAGTCGTACGGGGACATCGCCCGCCCGCTGACGGGATTCGAGCCCGATGTGGTCGCCATCGTCGAACCGCGACGGGCGCGGATCTATCCGGGTGACCGCTACGCGAAAGCCTGTACCGTTGCCGCGGGGTCGGCAGCTGAGGGCCGCCTTGAGGAACGGGTACCTCCGGTCGTCGAGTTGCTGGAACCAACGGCGTCCGTCGAGTTGCCGGCGCTTAGTGCGGACGTTCGACGCGACCCGGGAGCCGTGGCGGACGCGTACGAACCGGCTTATGACGCGCTGTTAGCGACTGCGTTCGAGTAACAGTGTTGTCGGTGTTCGGTCGTCGCACTCGTGACGGCGTGACCCCGCTCACTGGCTACCCCATGCGGGCCGCCCGGGAGGCGAGTTCGATCGTCCCGTACGGGTCGACGGTCACACTCTTGCCGTGGCCGGCGTGTAGTTCCGAGAGGTCCTCTTCGACGGTGCGGAGCAGTCTGTCGATGCTTTCTACGAGCACCTGGCGGTCGCCTTCCTCGAGGTCGGTCCGTCCGAACCCGCCATTCTCGAAGATTAGGTCACCGGCGAACAGGATTCCTGGCTCCGCGGCGTACAGACAGACGTGGTCGTCCTTATGTCCGGGCGTGTGCAACACGGTGTAGGCGTCATCGCCCAGCGTGATCGTAGCCTCGTCTGTCAGTTCGTGGTCGACACCCGTTGTGTCCGGATCGAAGCCCCAGACATCGACTTCGAAGGCATCGGTCAGGGCTTCGAGATTCCCCACGTGATCCGGGTGGGTGTGCGTGAGAACCACGGCGTCGAGGTGATCGACGCGATCTCGAACCTTTCCGACGACGTCGAACCCGTTGCCGGCGTCGACGAGGACGGTTCGCTCCCCCGTGACGAGGAACACGTTGGACGTGAACCCACCCGTCTCAGCCGCGATATTTTCGATCATGTTGGGTCCTTGGAGTGGCTGCCTTTTCGTGTTGTCGTGTCGGGCCAAGGGTAGCCACGCGGACGGTCGACCCGTCGCGTCTTCCCCGGACCCACAGGGATATGTACCAGGAGGTAATTATCGTCAGGTAGATAGGCGATGTCAGATTCCGACCCCCCAGTCGTCCTCATCGTCGAAGACGAACCGGATGTCGCCGAGACGTACAATCTCTGGCTTCAGGACGAGTACGAGGTTCGCATGGCCGGGAACGGGAGCGAAGCGCTTGACCTGCTGGACGACGACGTCGATGTCGTGTTGCTCGATCGGATGATGCCCGGGCTCTCGGGCGACGAGGTACTCGAGCGGATCCGGAAAAGCGATAGCGACTGCCGGGTCGCGATGGTTACGGCCGTCGAACCGGACTTCGACATCCTTGAGATGGGTTTCGACTCGTATCTCACCAAGCCCATCCGAAGTCAGGAACTCCACGAAACGGTTTCGAACTTGCTCGAACGTTCGACTTACGACGACCTTCTCCAGCAGTATTACTCGTTGGTGGAGAAACAGGCGACGCTGGAGGCCACGAAGAACAGCGCCGAACTCGCAGAGAGCGACGAGTACGAACGACTCACCGAGCGCGTCGAGGAACTCAAAGGGGAACTCTCGGGGACGCTCGGTGGCGTCGAGAACGACGAGGACTTCATCGCCACGTTGCGGGAGTTGAGCAATGGCGACGAACACTGACCGATCCGGGACCATGTACGATCTCTCATCAGTACTCGACGTCGACGCCCTCGAATCCGTCCGACCGGGAACGAGCATCCTGATCTCCGGGCCGGCCATGACCGGTAAGCAGGGTCTAGTCTACGACATACTTGCAGACGGCGTCGCCGCCGGCGAGGGGACGGTTATTCTTTCGACCGGAGATCGGGCCGGCACTATCGTCGAGGAGTTCGACGAACACGTCGCCACCGATTCGTTCCCGCTCGCGGTCATCGACTGTGCCGGGGACGCCACGGCGAGTGATCCAGAAGACAGCGACGTCTTCGTCTATCACGCGTCCTCTCCCGGTGATCTGACTGGCATCGGCATCGGCATCACGGAAGCTCTCGAAACCCTCCACGACAGGGGCGTCCAACGGGGTCGCCTCTCACTGTCGTCGCTGTCGACGATGCTGACTTACACTGACCGCAAGACGGTTTTCAAGCTCTGTCACGTCCTGTCCTCGCGGCTGGACGCCGCCGACTACCTCGGCCTGTTCACGATCGACGCCAGCGCACACGACGAGCAGACGCTGCAGGTGATCAAACAGGCCTTCGACGGCATGATCGAGATCCGCGAACGCGAGGGGGTCAGGGAAGCACGCGTCCGCGGACTCACGTCCGAACCCAGCGAGTGGCTGGAACTGTAAGCCCGTCCAGTCGCTCTTTCAATCCAGAATGTTGTCGAGGAACGATACCCACCGCCGGTTGCTTTCGACTTCCTGCTGACGGGCGCTATCTGCGAGATCGGGCTCGTGGAGGTTTTGTAGCGCCGAGAGCGCACGGTCGATGCCGACGATGGACTGTGCGAGTTCCTCGGCGTGCGTCTCGGTCAATTCGGCCGACTCCAGGCACTGTTTCCGTTCTTTCCGCTCGGTGGTGAGTTTCGCCCGCACCTCCCGGACCCGGTCACGCAACTCCGGCGGCACACTCCCCTGACGCTTGGTCTCCCAGACGAACTCCTTCAAGTTCATCTCCGTCCCCTGGATCTCGACGGACTCCGGGAGGCGTTGGCCGACCGTGGCGCTCTTGCGCTGGACGCGCTCAAGTAACTCCTCGCGCCGTCGATCGCTGAGTGCTTCGTCGTCTCCGGTATCGTCCATATGCGGATTCGGCACTCCGGGGTCGCGTATCTTTTGATCTCGCCCACGATACTGATCCTCACGACAGCAATTACCCGACTCGCAACTCTACTCTACACGGCGCTGTAACGCCGCCAGCGCGTTCAACGCCTCGATCGGTGTCATTTCGGCGACGTTGAGCGAACGGAGTTCCTCGGCGAGTTCCTCGTCCGGGCCGTCACCACGTTCGCCCCCGGACCCCGACGACGTTGTCTCTGGACGGCTTTCGTCACGATCGTCGAGCAATTCCCGCGAGCGTTCGACCACCGGCTCGGGTACGCCGGCGACCCCGGCCACCTCGACGCCGTAGGACGCGGCGGCCGCGCCGGGCGCGATCTCGTAGGGGAACGAGACGTCACCGCCCTCGCGTTCGGTCCGGAAGTGGCGGTTCACCGCGTTCTCCAGCCCCGCCGCCTCGTCGGTCAGTTCGTGATGATGAGTGGCAAACAGCGTCGTCGCGCCGATCTCGTCGTGAACGAACTCCGTGACGGCACGGGCGATCGCCAGGCCGTCGGTCGTGCTCGTCCCGCGGCCGACCTCGTCGAGCAACACGAGCGACTCGTCGGTCGCGCTCTCTAAGATCGTCGCGAGTTCGCTCATTTCCACCAGGAACGTCGAACGCCCGCCGGCGATGTCGTCGCTGGCCCCGACGCGGGTGAACACGCGGTCGACAATCTCCAGATCGGCAGATTCCCCAGGCACGAAACTCCCGGCCTGGGCAAGGATTGCGATCAGGGCGACCTGGCGCATGTACGTCGACTTCCCGCTCATGTTCGGCCCCGTGATCACCGCGAGGAAGGCTTCCTCGTCGAGGTGTGTGTCGTTGGGGACGAACGCGTTTTCAGTCCGCTCGACGACCGGATGACGACCGCCCTCGACGTGGATCCCGTCGTCGAAGGTAGGGCGGCAGTAGTCCCGTTCGGCCGCGACTGTCCCAAACCCAACCAGGACGTCCAGCGTCGCCACGGCGTCGGCGACTGCCTGGACGTGCTCGGATTCGGCGGCGACCTGATCGCGTACCTCGACGAACAGGTCGTACTCCAGATCGTCAGCCCGTCCCTCCGCGCGGAGAATCTCGTCCTCGCGATCCTTGAGCTCCGGCGTGTAGTACCGCTCTGCGTTCTTCAACGTCTGTCTGCGCTGATAGTCCTGGGGTACCCGGTCGAGATTCGCGTCGGTCACTTCGATGTAGTAGCCGTGGACGGCGTTGTGTCCGACTTTCAGCGAGTCGATACCGGTCCGTTCGCGCTCGCTCTCCTCCAGATCGGCGATCCACTCTTTGCCCTCCCGTTCGGTCGCGCGCAATTCGTCCAGTCGGTCGTCGTATCCCTCCCTGACGATCCCGCCCTCGGTGATCTCAGTCGGCGGATCGACCGCGATCGCATCGTCAATCAGCCCACGGACGTCGTCCATCTCGTCGAGACGATCGTGGAGATCGGCGAGCAACGCGGTGTCCGCCCCAGCCAGTTCCGCCTTGATCTCCGGGATCACGTCGAGGGTGTCTTTCAGGGAGCGGAGATCCCGTGCGTCCGCCCGAGATCGGGAGACACGGGAGATGAGTCGTTCCAGATCATAGACGTCCGCCAGCAGCGCGTGGAGTCGCTCGCGGGTTTGCAGATCCGAGACGAGTTCCCCGACGGCCGCGTGTCGTGCTTCGATCCGATCTCGATCGATCAGCGGCCGGCGGAGCCACTCGGTCAACCGTCTGCGACCGAGGGCACACGCCGTCTCGTCGATCACGTCCAGGAGCGTCAGGTCCGCGCCGCCGGTGACGCTCCGGCGCTCGAAGATCTCCAGGCTCTCTATGGCGACCGCGTCGAGAACCATGTACTCCCGGGGATCATATCGCGTGAGGTGATTGAGGTAGTTCAGTCGCCCATCCTCCCCGCCGCGGGCGTACTCGGCGTAGGACAGCAAGGCGCCACAGGCTCGGATCTCGGCGGCGGTCCCAAGCAGCCGGTCAGGGACGCTGAAGTACTCGCTGACTCGCTGGCGTGCCTGCCCGTGATGGAAGTATCCCGGATCGACGGGACTGACCGTACAGTCGGCCCCGAACAGATCCGGCGCGTCCGGACCGACGATCCCCTCTGCAGGGGCGAAGCGGCCGAGTTCGTCCCGGACTGTCTCCCGATCATCGGTGCTGGTCGCGTAGAAATCGCCGGTCGAGATGTCGAGGACGGCGAGGCCGAGGCGCCCGTCTTCGGCGGCGAGCGCGGCGACGTAGTTGTTCTCGGCCCCGCCGAGCAGTTCGTCCTCAGTAAGTGTCCCCGGTGTGATGATCCGCGTGACCGCTCGCTCGACAACGCCGCTGACTTCGTCGGGATCCTCGATCTGATCGGCGATCGCCACTCGATAACCCGCGTCTAGCAACTTTTCGACGTAGGATTCGGCGTTGTCGATCGGAACGCCGGTCATCGCATACGTGCCGGTCGAGTCCTCGCGTTCGGTCAGCGTCACCTCACAGATCCTGGCGAGAACGTCGGCTGCTTCACAGAACGCCTTGTAGAAGTCACCGGACTGGAACAGAACGAGTGCGTCGTCGTAGCGCTCGGTCAACTCGACGTACTGGCTCAACATCGGGGTGAGATCCTCGCGCCGCTCGGCCATCTTCGCCGGCGGTCCCAGCGCCGCGTCCATGCCCGAACGAGTGCGGCCCGGCGGACAAATACCCGTTGGTCGCCGGCTCGGTGGCCGGTCATAACAGCCGGACTTGCATCTGTCGAACAATATCGAGTGGTCTTTCCCCTTCCAGTACCAACAGCTATCAATGACAGTCGCCACACGCTTCGACACTTCAGACCCGCCCGAACGCCCGGTTTCTCTCGACGACGCCGAGGACCTTGACGCGCTTGTCGAGACCTACGATACTGTCCTCGTCGAGTTCTATACAGAGGGGTGTAGCGTCTGTGCGTCGATGGAACCTGTCCTCGGGGTCGTCGCCCGGGAGAGCGATGCCGTGATCGCGACGGTCAACCCACGTGACGACCCGCCGCTGGTCGATCGTTTCGACGTGCGTAGCGTCCCGTTGTTGGTCGTGTTCCGTGACAGCGACCCCGTCGAACGCCTCGCCGACGGGTTCCAGTCCGCCGAGGACGTGATCGCGCTGATCGACAGAAATCGGTGACGCAGTCGGTATATCTCGGGGCGTCTCCCCTCAGCTATCGAGATCGTCCTGCATGAGTGCGTCGAGCAGTTCGTCGTGAACCTCGCCGTTCGAGGCGACGATCCCATTGCCCTCGGCGTCCAGCGATCGCCGGAGAGATCGGTCACTGTACCGCCGGCCCGTGCGACCATGTGAGCTCCAGCCACGGTATCCCAGGGATAGACACTCGTTACCTAAACGATCGATCAAGATGAAACCGTCATTACCGGAGCGTTCACGTTGCCCGGCGCAGGACGATGATCGACGCGCTGGAGACGGCTGACACCGCGACGACGTGTCCCACCAGCGCGACCACGAGCAACGGGTGCCCGCGGACGAACGGTACCAGGGCGAGTTGCGTCCAGGCGAAGCCGATCGTCACCACATCGAGGTGTTGCAGTTCCCGACGCGTCCCTGTGTCGATCGCCTCTGCCAGGGATAGGCTCCGCCACAGACCGATCAGGCTCGCCCACCACCCTGTTCCGATGCGGTAGCAGACGTCCCACAACACCAGCAACGTGAGGAATACGCCCGGCGCGGGGAGCGGGTCGCCGAGTACTCCGACCAGCAACGTTTCGCCGCCGTTCCGCTGGTCGATCACGAACAGGTAGGTCACCAGCGCGACGAACGACATCAGCCCGAGGACGATCTCGATTTTCGTCCCGAACAGCGCCTGGGTGTAACTCTCGGGGACATCCAGATCCCGGATGCGTCGGCCCAGTGTCAACAGGAACGCGCTGCCGGCCGACGCGACGGCGACTGCGGCCAGACCCGCTGGCAGACTGCCCCAGCGATCGTACCCGACCGCGAGTACGACTACACCCGTGCCGAAGGCCAGGAGTTGCACGAGGAGTGCCGCCGGTCGCGACAGCTCGATCCCGGGCAGGGCACCGGCGATACTCTCATACACCCATCGCTGGTTGCTCCGTGAACCTGTCACGTCCGGGCTGTCCGATCGACGGGCCGTCATTCGCCGGACTTGTCAGCGAACGCCCGCGCGACGGCGTCGTCAAAGGGCGTCTTCTCGATATCGATCACGTCGCCGATGCTGTCGTCAGTGACGACGACCGGGTTCTTCAGTCCGAGGATCAGCGGTCGGGAGATCGCCCGCGGGACGTCAGTGACGAACTCCACCCAGTACGAGGAGAGCCGCGGCGTCAGGACAGGTACCGGAACGATGTACCGTCGCTTGCCGAGGATAGCCGCCGTGCGTTCGAGCATGTCCCGGTAGGTCAGGATTTCGGGACCGCCGATCTCGTAGGTCTCCCCTGCCGTCTCCGGGTGATCGAGAACGCCGACGAGGTACGTTATCACGTCTCCGATGGCGATCGGCTGGCATTCCGTATGCAGCCATCGCGGGGCGATCATCACGGGAAGTCGGGCGACGAGTTGGCGTACCATCCGGAAGCTTGCGCTGCCCTCGCCGACGATGATCGCTGCCCGAAGGGTCGTGAGATCGGCTTCCCCGCTCGCCAGGACGGCCTCGACCTCCTGGCGCGAGCGGAGGTGTTCCGAGAGGTCATCGCCGGCTTCGCCGAGGCCGCCGAGATAGACGACGCGATCGATTCCCGCCGCGTCGGCGGCGTCGACGAAGTTCTCCGCAGCTCGGTGGTCGCGATCGGCGAACGACCCGCCGGTCTCTAAGGAGTGGACGAGATAGTAGGCTGCGTCGATACCGTCGGAGAACGAAAGCGAGTCCGCTTCGAGCAGGTCCCCTTCGACGACTTCGACGCCCGCTGGCGGATCGTACGTGCCCGCGTCGCGCGTCATCGCGACGACATCGTGACCCGCGTCCCGGAGCGCGGGGACGAGATAGCTGCCGACGAATCCGGTCGCTCCGGTGACCAGTACGCGCATATGACAGTTCGGAGCTGACAGGACATAAGTCGCCCGGCGCCCACCGGTCATTCCCGGCCGTGTTGCTTCTGGTGGGTGAGTCGTTCGGCGACGACCGGGGGAACACTCGTCTGACAGCGCCGGCACTTCCAGGACGGCCGGACCCTCCCGTCTTCCTTCGTGAGATCCTTCTCATTGTCCAATCGTGCCCCGCAGCCGTCACAGGTGTAGGTCGTTCGCGTCACGGGACGTCACTCGTCAGTGACTGCGTCCGCCAGACACTTCATGACTTCTCTGTCGCCGGAGCGATCTGTATTCCACGGTCCGCCCCGGGCCGTTGGCCTCCCTCCGAATCTTTATCCCTGCCTGTCAGTAAAACCGGAGCATAACCCATGCCAGAAACACCAATCAAGGGGAAGGTCGCGATCATCGGAGCAGGTGACGTCGGTGCCACCACGGCGTACGCGCTGATGATGAGCGGCTCGGTCTCGGAGATCGCTCTCGTCGACATCGACCACCAAAAGGCGGAAGGGGAAGCGATGGACCTGCGTCATGGTGCCGCATTCGTCAAGCCGGTCAACATCTATGCCGGCGATTACGAAGACGCTCACGACGCTGATGTCGTCATCATCGCGGCAGGCGCGAGTCAGAAGCCTGGCGAGACCCGTCTCGAACTGCTCGAACGCAATGTCGACATTTTCCACGACATGATTCCACAAGTTACGGAAGGACTCGCCGACGACGCTGTCGTCCTCGTCGTCGCGAATCCTGTCGACGTATTGTCCTATGTCACCTGGAAGGTCTCGGATCTCCCCTGGCATCGA
The DNA here is from genome assembly GCF_004944975.1 of Halorhabdus amylolytica. Lineage (GTDB taxonomy): Archaea > Halobacteriota > Halobacteria > Halobacteriales > Haloarculaceae > Halorhabdus > Halorhabdus amylolytica. Next base: position 53,367 of record NZ_SPQG01000001.1, on the reverse strand, counting down.
GTGATCGGGACGGGTACGGTTCTGGACACCTCCCGGTTCCGCAACGTTCTCAGCAAGAACTGTGGCATCGACGCGCGAAACATCCACGCGTACGTCATCGGCGAACACGGCGACAGTGAGGTCCTCGTCTGGAGTGCGACCCACATGGCCGGCGTCCCGTTCGACGATTACTGTCCGGTCTGTGATCTGGATTGTGATCTGCAAAACCGGGAACTGATCGCCGAGGAAGTCCGCGGTGCCGCCTACGAGATCATCGAGCGCAAGGGCGCGACCTACTACGCGATCGGGCTTGCGACGACAGAGATTGTCGAGAGCATCATTCGCGACGAGAACTCGATCCTGACCGTCTCGACGCTTCTAGACGGCCAGTACGGCCTCGAGGATGTCTATCTGAGCCTTCCCGCCGTCGTCAACCGCGGCGGGATCCGACGGGTTGTCGATCTGGATCTCGACGATCGCGAACGCGAGCAGTTCGTCGAATCCGGCGAACTACTCAAAGAGGAGATCGCGAAGCTGGATATCTGATTGTCGAGCGGCCCCCGACCTTTTCAGGGCTGTTGTCCCATCTGTCCGTATGCATACGCCAGTCGTATCTTTGATACCTGACGGAGGGTTCGTGGCGGCTCTCGATATGTCTCGGGGGACGATCACGGGGATCGGGATTCTCGCGGTCGTGATCCTCGTGCTGTTCTCGGCCTTTTTTGCGTCCTCGGAGATCGCCATCTTCTCGCTGGCCGATCATCGTATCGCGACGCTCGTCGAGGACGGGGTTGCCGGCGCAAAGACGTTGTCCACGCTCAAATCCGACCCGCGTCGACTGCTGGTGACGATTCTCGTCGGGAACAACGTTGCGAATATCGGTATGTCGGCGATCACGACCGGACTGTTGGGACTATATTTCGATCCCGGCCAGTCGGTGTTGATCGCCACGTTTGGTGTCACGTCAATCGTATTGTTGTTCGGCGAGAGCGCACCCAAGTCCTACGGCGTCGAACACAGCGAGTCCTGGGCACTCCGGATCGCCCGCCCGCTACGATATACCCAACAACTCATGTACCCGCTGGTTGCGGTCTTCGACGTACTCACCGACGCCATCAACGGACTCATGGGGAACGAGAGGGACTTAGAGCGGGCGTACGTCACGCGCTCGGAGGTCCGGGAGGTGATCACAGCCGGCCAGCGGGCGGGCGTGTTCACCGAGGCCGAACACCGAATGCTCCAGCGCTTGCTCCGATTTCACAACCGGATCGTCAGGGAAACGATGGTTCGGCGCCCGGACGTTGTCGCTGTCGAGGTGGATACTGACATCGAGACGGCCATCGAAACGTGTCTGGAGAACGAACGCAACGAACTTCCAGTGTACGAGGGCGTCCTCGATACGGTTGTCGGGACGGTTCACGTTCGCGATCTGACCGAGGCGCGATTCCGGGGGGACGATCCGTCACTTCGGTCTGTGACTAGAGATCCATACGTCGTTCCGGAGACAAAGGATGTAGACGAGCTGCTGACCGAGTTGCGCGAGCAGCGCCGTCGAATGGCAGTCGTCGTCGACGAGTACGGGACGACGTCCGGGATTGTGACCATCGAAGACATCGTCGAGGAGATCATCGGAGAAGTCCTCGCAGAGCGGGAAGCCCCGCCGATCCGCTGGCTCGACGACGACACTGCGATCGTCCGAGGTGAACTCAACGTTCACGAGGCAAACGAGGCGCTCGGTACGAACTTTCCCGAAGACGGCACGTTCGAGACCATTGCCGGGTTGATCATGGATCAGACCGGCCGCCTGGTCGACGAAGGCGACCGTGCGACGTACGATGGTATCGACCTCACAGCCGAGACGATGGCGAACAACCGGCTACTCGAGGTCCGGGTCGATCTTTCTAGCGGCGGAAGAGACGACAGCAGGACAGCCAAAGAGGCGTGATGATCGCGGCCAGTCCGGGAACGCTGTGAGCGAACAGCGACCAGCGGAACACAAACCTCTCTCAGACAACGATGTCGATCTCGCGCCCGCAGTCACACGTCCCCTCGAGATCCACTTCGACGCTCGCCCGGAACCCGTCGCGCCTGATCCACGTTCTCCCGCAGTCCGGACACCGCGTGTCGTTGTCGGCGTGACCGGGGACGTTACCGACATAGACGAACTCGAGACCCACGTCGCGGGCGATCTCGGCGGCCCGTTCGAGCGTCTCGACGGGCGTCGCCGGACGGTCGCGCATCTTGTGATCGGGATGGAATCGGGTGAAGTGCACTGGTACCGAGGGGTCAAGATCCCCGGAGACCCACTCGGCGAACTCCCGAATCTCCTCGGGGTCGTCGTTGAGGTCGGGGATCGTGAGGTAGGTGATTTCGAGGTGGGTGTCCGTCTCCTGGAGGAGTTCGGCTCCGTGTCGCGTCGGCTCCAGGCGTCCACCCATGTACTTCACGTGGGGTTGCTCGCGAAAACCCTTGATGTCGACGTTGGCGGCGTCGAGATGTGGAGCTACCTCTGTGACGAACTCCTCGGTGAAGTAGCCGTTCGTGACGATTGCCGTGTAGCGTCCCGCTTCCTTTGCTCTACGGGCACCGTCCCGGACGTATTCAGCGTAGATCGTCGGCTCGTTGTACGTCCAGGCCACGCCTGCACAGTCCTGTCGGTCGGCACTCGTCGTAATCTCCTCCGGACTGACGTTTCTGAGCGGGACGTCCTCGGGTGCAGCGAACGCGATATGGTGGTTCTGGCAGCACTGACACGCAAAGTTGCACGAGGCCCCGCCGAAACTCAACACGCGCGTCGTCGGGTGAAAGTGATACAGTGGCTTCTTCTCGATCGGATCGGCCGTCCCGGGCGGACCGGGGGTCGGGTCGTGGACCGTCCCGTAGGTCAACAGTCGCAACTCCCCGTCGACGTTCTCGCGGACGTCACAGATCCCGCGTTGGCCGGGCGAAAGCGTACACCTGTGAGCACAGGCGGTACACTGCAACCCGTCGCCAGTCTCGACGACCAGATCGGCCGGGACACCCCTTTCGTCGCCGAACGTGGACATGTTTGATCGTTGGGTCCAGACGCTCAAAAGCTTGCTCCGCGAACTGCACGGCGACCGAGCGAAGGATCGGTCGATCCAGCGTCCCGGGAACTCTCGCTGCCGTTTTGTCGATGGCCCTCCGAGTTCTCTCGATGGGTCAGGTCGACCACACCCGCCTATCAGAGAATCTCCACGGAGACTCTCCGATCGCGTGCGGACGCACTTCGTGACCGATACCGGGCCAGTGGCTGTGTCCCCCGGCCTGTAGAGTCGATCGGACCACTGGCGAGACTGATCAGTGTAGAATCGACAACGAGGTGGTCGTCGCGTCCGACCTGAACTGGGCCTGTATCGGCTTCAAATCGGGAGACAGCGTCTGTTTCGGCGGTCACGTCGAGATCGAATCGGGATACTCTTCAGGCGGTCGGACGAAATCAACGCGTGTCGTTCGAACTCGGACTCGGCTATGCGATCGCGTCCGCCCTGCTGTTCGGTGGCTATCTGGTCCTTATCAAACAACGATTCACGGCGTACCCGGCCCCGGTGTATCTCGCCGGCGTCAACGGTTTTGCATTTCTCACGTATCTGCCGATCGGCCTCCTGACTCTCGACGGACCTCTTTTCCCCAACTTCTCGATGCAGGGCGTGGCGCTGATGGTAGGTGTATCGCTGCTTACAGGGATCGCGATCCTGACCATGTTTCGAGCGATCGTCGAGGGGGAGGTGTCTTACGTCGCCCCGATCAGCAAACTGGTCCCGCTGTTCGTGTTGCCGCTGGAGGTCGTCCTGCTCGCAGAGGTACTCACTCCAGTGCAGATCGCGGGCGTGCTGGTCGCGACGGCTGCGATCTACGTGGCGAACTACGAGCCGGGCGAGTTGCTCGAACCGTTCCGCCGGGCGCTGAGGACGCGGGCGCCACAGCTCGCACTCGCCAGTGCGGCGGTCTTCGGTTTCGTCGACGTGGGCAAGCGGGTCATGATGCAGGAACTCGCCCTGCCACCCCAGACGTACTTGCCGGTGATGTTCGCCATCACCACAGCCATGGTCGTCCCGTTCGCCCGACGGCGACCGATCCCCGACACCTTCCGGGACGACGCGTGGCTGTTCGCCCTCGCCGGATTGATCGTTGCGGTCGGCAACCACGTCGTCTTGCTCGCGTTCCAGATCCTGCCGGCGAGCATCGCCTCGCCGATCATCAACGCCCAGGCGATCGTCGCGGTGGTCGCCGGTGGGGTCCTGCTCGGAGAGGAACATTTCCGCGTCAGATTGATCGCGGGCGGACTCGCGATCTGTGGGATCGCATTGATCGCCGTGGGATGATCGACCGGGCCATCGGGACCGATCGTTGCGTGCGTTCTCTCCTCAGCGTTGTTCTCGAAGCGGTCCTTCGTCGTTCCCGGTGCACGCCGACGATGCGCGCGCCCGCTGGATCGGTCGGACCAGGACAGGTAGCCTAAGTACCACCCGTGATTACCACGGAGTGTATGAGCGACCCGGAACTCGGCAAGGCCGATCGCGAATTCTTCGACGAGTACATCTATCCGCGCCTGGGGGCCGACCGCGAGGACGTCCGCCTGAAGCCCCAGCACGGCGTCGACTTCGGCGTGGCCGATGTCGGCGGGCAGGCGCTGGCGATGGCGACCGATCCCGTGTTCATCGTGCCCGCTGCGGGCTTCGAACGGGCGGCCTGGTTCGCCTTCCACATCCTCATCAGCGACGTGGCGGTGTCGGGACTCGATCCCGCGTATCTCAGCGTCGACTTCAATCTCCCGCCGGAGATCACCGACGAACAGTTCGAGACCGTCTGGCAGACGTTCCACGAGGAGGCCGAGAAACTGGGCGTTTCGATCGTCACCGGTCACACCGGCCGCTACGCCGGGTGTAACTACCCGATGGTCGGTGGCGGCACCTCTCTGGCAGTGGGTGACTTCGAGGATCTGGTGACACCCGACGGCGCCCGACCCGGCGACCGTGTGATCGTTACGAAGGGGCCGGCCATCGAGGCCACTGGCCTGCTGTCAGTTCACTTCGATTCGCTGATGGAGGGTGACGTGCCGGACGAACAGATCCAGGCCGCGAAGGACCGCTTCTACGACATGAGCCCGATCGAGGAGGCGATGGTCGCTTCCGCGGCCGGCCCGGTCACGGCGATGCACGACGCCACGGAGGGTGGTGTCTACGGTGGGCTCTTCGAGATGGCCCGCTCGGCGGACGTCGGTTTCGAAATCGAGCGCGACCGGATCCCGATTCAGCCGGGCGTCGAGGCCGCCTGCGAGTTCTTCGACATCGACCCGTGGATCTCCATCAGCGAGGGGACGCTGCTGGCGACGGTTGATCCCGACGGCGTCGACGACGTGCTCGCCGCCCTTGAGGACGAAGGTATTCCGGCCGCAGACGCCGGACGGGTTACCGACGGCTCGGGACTGACCGTGGACGACGAGGAGGTCGATCACCCCGGGAAGGACCCCTACTGGGCGGCCTTCGAAAAGTACATGGGGAAGTTACAGGCGGCACAGTCCGAATAGGCGCCTGTCACGTCTCGGTTCGATACAGTCGCCGTCAAGCCGTGATCTCTCTACCGTTGGGCTGTGGATGTCGTAGGCCTCTGGTCTGTCTGCACGGCCACAATGGAACGATTGGAGAGCCGATACGTCAGTCGCGGGGACGGGATATTACTGGCCAGCCGGTCGCCCGGGTGGCGTGTCGGTGGAACGGAACCGTCCCACCAACCGAGTTGCCGCCGGAAGGCGAGTGTAGACTCTTGCCGTCGCAAGCCCGGCGACGAACGCGAGCGCCAGGTGCGGGCCAGCAAGCGCGACGACGATCGCCGGTAGGGCCAACGTCACTACGAAGGTGACCGTCATGACCCGGCCGAGACTGTGAGTGGACGACAACGTCCGTCCCTGTGTTGGGGTATGTGGTCGGTCCATCGGTACGTATGAACCAATGGAACGAAAGACTATAAACATAATCTGAAACACATTTCTGTAAGCACCATTACTGAAACACACTCCTGTTGGATTCCTGGCGGGAACGATCAGTTCGGCGGTCCGTCTCGACGGACGAAACCAGCCGCGGGTGCCTCGGCCCTGACCTATTTACTCCGGGGAGACTGACCGGATGCTATGACCGACCGGGACCACGTTGACGAGGGGTATGTCGACGGTGGAGGTCGATCCGGACAGTCGGCCCGTGGAGCGACCCTCGGGAGTCGGCCCTGCCGTGTGACGGACGGCGGTTCGGACGCCGAAAACGTGACTGCCGAGTCGGGTGCGGTCGTCGAGCAGTTATCGGCCGACACCGCGTTCGAACTACTCAGCAACGAAACCCGGCTGTCGGCACTCCGGGCACTGTTCGATGCAACGGACCCGTTATCGTTCTCCGATCTCAACGACGCCGTCGGGACGGGCGACAGCGGCCAGTTCAACTACCATCTGGATCGACTCAGAGGCGTGTTCATCAGGAAGACGCCGGATGGGTACAAGTTGACCGCGGAAGGCATGGACGTCGTGGGATCGCTGCTGGCCGGGCCGTACACGAAGACGGTAGAGGCCGATGCCATCCCCGTCGACGCCGACTGCCCCTACTGCGAGGGAACGCTCGCGGGGATCTTCGACGACGATCACGTTCGAGTCGCCTGTCGGAACTGTGATCGGGACGTCATAAGCCTGGCCGTCCCGCCGGGAACCTTCGAACACTATCCCCGCGAGGAGTGGCCGCTGGTGGCCGAACAGTGGACCCGACAGGAGTTCGAGACTGCCCATCGAGGTTTCTGTCCGGTCTGTCACGGCCCGATCGAAAGTACGGTCGAGATCGATCCGGACGGGATTTACGACGTCTTCGAGGCCGGCATCAGCTACGCCTGCCAGCGGTGCGGAGAGGTCCAGTACGCGAACGTGGGCGCCTGTCTGTGCTGGTATCCGGCCGTCGTCGCATTCTACCACGATCGAGGCGTCGACATCACTGACACGCCCGTCTGGGAGTTCGAATGGGCTGTCCAGCCATCCGCCGAGATCCGTTCGACGGATCCGCTCCGGGTCGCCGTCCCGATCGAACACGACGGCGATCGGCTAACCCTCGTCGTCGACCAGCACGCCGATGTCGTCGAAGAACACCTCGAATGAGCGAGGCCTCCGACAATCCCCGAGTAGCGAGGGCGCGTCAGGGTGCGCCCACGAGTACGAACGTACTGTCGACGTCGCCGTTGTGAATCTCGCGGGTCGCCTCTGGCGGGACGCGCACGGCGTCGCCTGACTCCATCTCGACGTCTTCGTCGTCGATCGTCACGGTGGCTTCCCCGTCCACCAGCAGATAGACCTCTTCGTGGTCTTCTTCGGCGTGATCGTGCGCCTTCCCCGACCAGCCGGCCTCACAGTCCAGCACCGTCACCCCGACGGTCTCACAGTCCAGGGCATCCCGCAGGAAGTGCATCGATCCCGCGACCGGTTCGACGTCCTCGTAGTTGACTTTGGTATATGCCATCGCGAGACAGTATTCGGTCGCCGGGCAGATATATCCTGTTCCGGCGCGACCCGGATGCATCACGGATTTGTACAACCGCCAAATAAGTCCACCCATGACACGCAACGAGGCACCCCACGAGCCGCCGACTGTACTGACGATCGCGGGCAGTGATTCCGGCGGCGGCGCGGGCATTCAGGCAGATATCAAGACGATCGAGGCGGTCGGCGGATTCGGGACGAGTGCGATCACGAGCGTGACGGCCCAGAACACGACCGGCGTCCAAGGAAGTCAGCTTCTGCCGATCGAGCACATCGAGGCCCAGATCGAGGCCGTCATCGGGGACTTCGACGTACAAGCCGCGAAGACGGGTATGCTCGCGACTAGTGACGTCATCGAGACGGTCGTCGAATACGCGGCTGACCTACCCGATCTCGTGGTCGATCCGGTGATGGTGGCCGCGTCAGGCGACCGACTGCTCGAACCGGACGGCGAAGAAGCATACGAGGAGTTGATCGCCGAGGCGACGCTCGTGACGCCCAACGCCGACGAGGCGGCCGTCCTGACGGGAATCGAGCCCACCGATGAACAGACGGCAGTCGAGGCCGGCGAGGAAATACTCGACATGGGGGCCGAGGCCGCTCTCGTGAAAGGTGGTCACATCGCCGGCGAGGACGTCATGGACGTGCTGGTCACCGACGAGGATGTCCGGACATTCCGTCACGAACGCATCCGGACTGACGCGACTCACGGCTCGGGCTGTACGCTCTCGGCAGCGATCGCGACTCACCTGGCCCAAGGCGAGTCGCTGACCGACAGCGTGAGCAGGGGGATCGACTTGCTCGCACGGGCCGTCCGGTACAATCTCGACGTCGGCGAGGGACCGGGCGGGGTCCACCACCTCGTCGAGATACGCGAGCGTGCTGCCCGGACCGAGACGGCCGAGGCCGTCCGACGTCTCGTCGAATCGTTCGTCGAGCGGGACGTCGGCTCGTTGATCCCTGAAGTCGGAACGAACGTGGTCGGCGCGACGCCGTTCGCCGAGCGTATCGAAGAGATCGCCGCCGTCGACGGACGGCTCACGCGCACTCGTGACGGGATCGCGACCGGTCGGGGCGTTCGGTTCGGCGCCTCCACCCACGCCGCCAGATACTTGCTCGACGCCCGTGAGATCGATGCGGACTATCGCTTCGCCGCGAACTGGCGGTACGACGACGCGATCGGGGACGCGCTGGCGACCCTTCCCGGGACCGTGGTCACGCTCGATGGCCCGCTCACGCTCGAATCCGGGATCGAACCCGCGCTCGCGGGCGTCGAGGATCCGGCCGTTGTCGTCGATCCCGGCGGTGAGGGTCGAGTGCCGGTCACGATCTGTCTGGCGACCTCCCCCAAAGAACTCGTCGAACGGACGGAACACCTCCTCGTCGCGGTCGCGTGACGCCCGTCGCGGTCGCGTGACTACCGCTTCCGGCACGCCACGATCGCGATCGCGAACAGCGCCACCAGCGCGGTGAACCCCGGGCCAGACGTGCCCGTCGTCGCGGTCTCGGTCGACGGAGCCGGTGTCTCGGTCCCCCTGTCCGTCGGTTCGTCGGTCCTCTCCTGTTCCGTCGCTGTCCGAGTCGACTCAATCGCCGCTGTCACCGTCACGTCGACGGTCTTTCCGGCGACGGAGAGCCGGTAAGTCCCCGCCTCCCCGAAGCCGTGTCCCAGTTCGACCGTGATCGTTTCCCCCGCACCGAGCGTCCCCGTCGCACGCTCGACGACGGTCCCATCAACCGTCAGCGCCACTTCGTAGTCCCCGTCGGCACCGCCGTCGTTGGTGACCCTGACGGGGACGATCAACCGCTCGCCGGCCGTCAGCGTCGGGATCGTCTTCACCGACTCGTTGCGGTCGGACCCCTCGATCCGGTAGGTCGCGTCCTCGGCCACCCGGGTAGTGATGTGTGCCGGCGACCCGTCGAAGGCCGCCGCATGGTCGGCCCGGGACCACATCTCCGGGCCGGCATCGGTCCGCACGTAGCGGTCGGTCGCCGCGCGAACGCTCCTGTTGCCCGCCCGTTCGACGAGCGCGAGCAGGCGACGGTGATCGAACTGATCCGCTCGGTTCAGTGCGGCCAGGACCGTCTCGAAGGACTTCGCCCCGTCGGTCGCCAGCCTGATCCGGCGATCGATCTCCCCGACCACCAGCGCGCCCTTCTCGTACTCCGCCCGGCGAACCCACGTCGACTCGTCGGCGAGCACCACGTCGTCGTAGCGCGCGTCCGCCCCCCGGGCGAGTTTGTGTCGGAACGCATCGAACCCGATCAGATCGCCCTCCATAGCGAGCAAAGAAGCGTAATAGGAGGCACTGGCCTCGGTCAGCCACTTCGTCGAGGCGGTCCTGTCCAGTCGCTGTCGCGTATGGACGTACTCGTGGAGCCAGGCGTTGTCCGGCGCGTCCAGGCGTTCGTTCGCGAGGACGTACATGTCGCTGTCGCCGGTCTGAAGTCCCCTCACCGCCCAGTCGACGCTCGTCGGCGCGACCACGGTGAACACCCGCTCGTCCCGGTCGCCCATCCGCAGATCCTCCGAGGCCGTCGCGAACGCGTCCAGAACTCCCTGCGGATCGGCGTCCATCTCCGCCGCCCGGGGCACTACGACCGCGAAGGTCTGTCCGTGTGCGCTTTGGGTGTACGTGCGATGGGGTCCGAGGAAGGCCATTGTTCCGCCGGTGGCTCCCTCACCTGGAACGTCGAGGTTCCAGTCGACGCCCACGCGTTCACCGAACCACTTCCAACTCGTACTCATGCGTGGTGGACGGACCAGTGCCCACGACCCCGCGTCCGCAAAGAGATAGGTCCCGCTCACGGGTTCGGGCCCTTCGCCCGTGACCGTCTCGTTGGCCCGGAGAGTGTAGGTAATCGTCGGGTCCGTGGCTCCCGTCCAGCGGTACTGGCCCCCGTCCTGGTCGAATCCGTCCGTTCCGGTCACCGTCGCTCTAGTCGCCATGTCGACGGCAAAACTCTCGACGCGGTCGGGGAGCGACACCGCCATCGTCACCGCCACTTCGCCCGGTTGCCCGGGCGTGAGGCGGACGTGCTGGGTAACGGTGATGTTCCCGTCGCCGCCGGTCTGGGCGGCCGGGACCTCGATACCGGTCGAAGCCGGGGATCGGTCCCCCGTCGCGGCCGCGACCCCGGCAAGCGGTGCTGACAGGAGGAGCGCGATCAGTCCCGCGATGATCCAGCGGGCGGTCATCGTGCCGAGTTTGCGATCCTCGTATATCAGTCCAGTGGCCGTCTGCCCGGACGGTCCCGTAGCGTTTTAACCCACTTCGATCACAGGTACGGGCATGAGCGATGCGACGGGAATCGTCGGCGAGTTTTTCTCCCTCAAGGAGGGGACTGACGCGGACCTCCTGGCGATGCAGGTGGGTGACTTCTACGAGTTCTTCGGCGACGATGCCGAAACCGTCGCTGACGAACTCGACCTGAAAGTCTCACAGAAGTCCAGCCACGGTTCCTCCTATCCGATGGCCGGTGTGCCGGTCGACGAACTCACGCCGTACCTCAAGGGCCTCGTCGAACGTGGTTTTCGCGTGGCTGTCGCCGACCAGCACGAGACCGAGGACGGACACGCCCGCACAATCGACCGGGTCGTCACGCCGGGGACTCTCCTCGAGACGACCGAGGCACAGGCCCGCTATCTCACTGCTATCGTGGAGGACGACGATGAATGGGGGGTTGCCTTCGCCGACGTGACGACGGGGCAGTTCTTCGTCACGAACGCGCCCGACAGGGAGGCTGTCTTCAGCGAACTATACCGCTTCGAACCCGCCGAGGTCCTCCCCGGACCCACGGTCAGGACCGACGACGAGACGCTCGATCGGCTCCGCGAGCGGACCGACGCTTCGCTCTCTCTTCATCCGACAGAGGACTTCGCCCCGGGCCGGGCGCGTCACCGCCTGCGTGAACAGTTCGGCGCGGAGACCATCGAAAGCGTCGGGATCGAGAGCGAGGCCGCGATCGCCGCCGCGGGTGCTGTCCTCGCGTACGTGGCAGAGACCGGCCAGGGTGTCCTCGCCTCGATGACGCGGCTGCAACGATACGGCGCCGGTGAGCACGTCGAACTCGACGCGACGACCCAGCGCAACCTCGAACTCACCGAGACCATGCAGGGCGACCAGTCCGGATCGTTGCTCGACACCATCGATCACACGGTCACGAGCGCTGGTACGCGGACGCTGCGCGCCTGGCTCCAGCGCCCACGTCGATCCGAGGGGGATCTCCGGCGGCGGCACGATGGCGTCGCTGTGCTCGCGTCGGCCGCGATGGCCCGCGAGCGCCTCCGGGAGGAACTGAGTGAGGCCTACGACCTCCAGCGGCTGGCCAGCAAGGCCGCTTCCGGCAGCGCCGACGCCCGCGACTTGCGTGCGGCCGCCGATACGCTCACGCTCTATGAGTCTGTCAGGGGAATCGTCGCCGACGCTCCCGAACTCGTCGATTCACCGCTGGCCGACCGCCTGGACGAACTCGATCGGTCCGCGATCGACGACCTCGCCAGGGAACTCGACGCGGCGATCGTCGAGGACCCGCCGGGGACGATCACCGAAGGGGGGATCATTCGGCGGGGATACGACGAGGAACTCGACGACCTCGTCGAACGGCACGAAGCGGCTCTGGAATGGATCGAGACGTTGCCCGACCGTGAGAGCCGCGAACACGGCATCACCCACCTCTCTGTCGACCGCAACAAGACTGACGGCTACTACATCCAGGTCGGCAAGAGCGAGGTCGAAAAGGTTCCCGACCGCTACGAGAACGTCAAGACGCTGAAAAACGCCGAGCGCTACACGACCGACGAACTCGAAGAGCGAGAGCGGGAAATCCTCCGACTGGAGGAACAACGGCACGAACTTGAACGGGGCCTGTTCGAGGAGGTGCGCGATCGTGTGGCAGCACGAGCCGAACTGCTTCAGGACGTGGGGGCCGCGCTGGCTGAAGTGGACGTCCTCGCGGCACTGGCGACCCACGCCGTCCGCAACGACTGGACGCGACCCGAACTGCACGACTCCGGCGCTTTAGAGATCGAGGCAGGTCGCCACCCGGTCGTCGAGAAGACGACAGAGTTCGTACCGAACGACCTGTACATGGACGACGACCGCCGATTCTTGGTCGTCACGGGGCCGAACATGAGCGGGAAATCGACGTACATGCGCCAGGCCGCCCTGATCGTCCTGCTGGCCCAGATCGGTTCGTTCGTGCCAGCCCGCTCGGCCCGGGTGGGCCTGGTCGACGGTATCTACACCCGTGTCGGTGCCTTAGACGAACTTGCACAGGGCCGCTCGACGTTCATGGTCGAGATGCAAGAACTCTCGAACATCCTCCACTCGGCGACCGACGAATCCCTCGTCATCCTCGACGAGGTGGGGCGAGGGACCGCGACGTTCGACGGCATCTCGATCGCGTGGGCCGCGACGGAGTACCTCCACAACGAGGTGGGAGCGAAGACCCTCTTTGCCACTCACTACCACGAACTCACGAGCCTGGCTGAGCATCTCCCCCGCGTCGAGAACGTCCACGTCGCGGTCGACGGCGAACCCCGATCGCCGTCTTCGAGCGGGAGTTCGTCCCGCCCTACAGACGAAAACGACGGCGAGGTAACGTTCCTCCGGACCGTCCGTGAGGGCGCGACCGACCGTTCCTACGGCATCCACGTCGCCGATCTGGCGGGCGTTCCCGATCCCGTCGTCGATCGCTCGCAGGACGTACTCGATCGCCTGCGCGAGGAGAAGGCCATCGAAGCCAAAGGGGGATCCGGCGCAACGACACAGGCCGTTTTCGACCTCTCTGCAGGGACGTTCACTGCAAGCGGCGCCAGGAGTGCGGACGGCGGCGATCCGGCGGCGAACGCTGACTCGGGTGGTCGCGACGGCGATCGAATCGCCGACCGGTTCGGCGATAGTGCGGAGGATGTCCTCGAGGAGCTGTCGTCGCTGGACGTCAACGAGACGCCGCCGGTCGAACTGATGGCCCGCGTCCAGGAGTTGCAGGACGAATTGGACGGACGCTGATCGACACTAGATCACTCCGGCAACTGAAATGCCAGGCTGTACATCTCGCCGACCGATTCCGAGCCGATCTCGGTAACGAGACTGTCCGTCCGGTTGACCAAGACATTACGGAGGTCGCCATCGATCCGGGCAGCCGCGTCCCGGACGGTATCGGCGTGTGCGGTGACGTGACTTTCCGTCCAGGGCACGGGATCGAGCAGCGTCTTCCGGCGGTCGAACTCCCAGCCCCGCGTCTCGAAGACGCCACGGAGGACGCCCCCGGGATAGAACGTCAGTGCCGGTCTGGCGTCGGCGAGTTCACGTGCTGCGTTCTCCAGGGCGAAGAGGTCGCGGATCGACGCACCGTCCGGCAGCGGCGCGTAATCGTCGACCAGCAGGTGTGCTCCCGGTGCAGCGACACGTGTGATCTCACTCGCGATCACGTCCAGGTCCGTCGTCGGGACGACGTTGAACAGCGCGTGTGCGGTGACGACCGCGACGGAGTCGTCGGGAAGCGGAATCGACCGGAGATCGGCCTCGAAGACCCCCACGCGGCCGGGGTGATCCGTCCCGACACGCTCCCGGACGGTTCTGGCGTGTTCACGGTCGTTTGTCACCGCGAGTACGTCCGCCGCTCCAGCGTCGAGCAGTCCGGCGGCGGCATTGCCCGCGCCCGCCCCGGCTTCCAGGCAGCGCCGCCCTTCGACCGGACGGTCCGCGAGCGCCGTCCTCACCGTCGCCGGGACGTCCATGTCAGTGGTGGAGTTGCTCCGGGACCGGACTCTCGTCGTGACGGGCTTGCTCGACGATGGCGCGCTGTGCCGCCTCGTCGAGTTCCTCGAAGCGGTCACCGGCGTCCAGCACCATCTTCACGAGTTTGGGATCGCCCGGCGTCAAGACACTCGTCACGCCACGGGAAAGAGTGTAGTTCAGCCGCTCGCGGATCGTCTCCGGGTCGTCGACCGGCTCGTACCAGTTGGCGTAGGGCCGCTCGTGTTCGGGCAACTCGTCGGTGTCCGGCCAGGGCCCCTTCGCGAAGGTCTTGATCGCGAGTGTCCCGATGTCCTCCTGATCGGCCCGTTGCAGGACCGCGTCGTAGTCGTGATCCGCGTCGTCCCTGGCATCCACTACGGGATTGAGTGGGAACATCAACGAATCCATGTCGTCGATCTCCCCGATGGCGTCCAGGATCAGGTCCGGATTCCCGTGGCTGGTCAACCCGATGTGGTCGATCAGTCCCTGCTCCTGTGCCTCTCGGAACGCCCGCAACGCGCCGTCTTCGGCGGTGATCGTTTCCAGTTCGTCCTCGTACTCCAGGCCGTGAACCTGGTAGAGGTCGATCGTGTCGACGCCCAGTCTGTCGAGCGACCGCTCCAGTTTCTTCCAGGCCGCCTCGTAGGATCGTTCCTGGGTCTTACAGCCCAGGAAGATGTCCTCGCGGTACTGGCGGAGCTTCGGCCCGAGTTTGAGTTCGGCGTCGCCGTAAGTCGGCGCGACGTCGAAGTGATTGATGCCGTGCTCACGGACGAGTTCGACCATCTGATTCGCGCCCTCCTGTTCGAGCCAGTTCAGCGCGATCGCTCCGAACGCGACGACGGTACTCCGCTGTCCAGTGGCTCCCAGGGTACGAGTCTGCATACCACAATGGTTGGTCCCCCGCCACCAAAAGTCCAGCCATCGGGAAGCTGGTGGTTCCGAGGGCGCGATTACCGTCACTCCAAGACTGTCGAGGGACGCTTGAGATAGTAGTCCTGTTCGGTGACGCGCTGATAGAGACGATAGAGTGTCTCGACTGCGTCGGGATCGGGATCGAACCGAATGTGGGGAGCCATGTGGTATCCCTTCGCACTGACCAAAAAGAAGTACAGCGTCTGGTGGTGTTTGGGCGTGGCGTCGACGACTCCCATCTCCGCACCGCCGAGGTCGTCCGCGAAGTCGTTGAGCATCGCGGCGATGTCGTCGTCGAGCTGTTCGTCCGGGCGATACGCGGGCGCGCCGAAGGTCTGCTGGAGGAACTCCGTGGTGGTCGCGAGAAAGGGGTTCGAATCGATCCCCGTCGGATCGACCGCCGCGAACGTCTCGTAGAGGTTGAGCATGGCGTCGAGTTCCTCGTCCGTCACCGCGATCGGCATGACGGGTTCACCCTGTGGGATGGTGTAGTCGGGGAACGAGTACGACCCTGGATCGGGGAGGTTCTCGAAGACGTCCGAGAGGTCCATGTGTCACGGTAAGAGGGCACGTACCGTAACTGTTTGGCGTGATTGGGGACGTTTTGATGGGAGAGAGCATTATGACGAGATGATAGGACGTTCCGTATCACGTGGTGAGCGGGGGACTCAAGTCGCTGCCGTCACAATCGGGCATCGACACCCGTATGACAGAAGTGACGGAGATCAAGGAACTCGACGGGGCGACCGTCGAGCGCATCGCCGCCGGGGAGGTCGTCGAGCGTCCGGCGTCGGTCGTCAAGGAACTCCTAGAGAACAGTCTCGACGCCGACGCCTCACGCGCCCGGGTGGCGATCGAAGCTGGCGGGACCGACGGGATCCGCGTCAGCGACGACGGCGTCGGCATGACCGAGTCACAGGTCCGGACGGCTGTCCGGGAGCACACGACGAGCAAGATCAGCGACATCGACGACCTGGAATCGGGGGTCCCAACGCTGGGATTTCGCGGGGAAGCGCTGCACGCGATCGGGGCCGTCTCGCGGCTGACGATAACAACGCGTCCCCGCGGTGGCGATCGCGGAACGCGCCTGCACGTCGAGGGCGGCGAAGTCACAACCGTCGAGTCCGCCGGCTGTCCTGAAGGGACCACTGTCGAAGTCGACGATCTCTTCTACAACGTTCCTGCCCGCCGGAAGTATCTCAGCCAGGACGCGACGGAGTTCGACCACGTCAACACGATCGTCACGAACTACGCGCTGGCTAACCCGGACGTCGCCGTTGCACTCGAACACGATGGTCGGGAGATTTTCGCCACGAGCGGGCACGGATCACTCAGAGAGGCTACCATGGCGGTCTATGGCCGCGAGGTCGCCGAATCGATGATCGAACTCGGTTCCGGGGATCTCCCCGATGGCCCGCTGACCGACGTCTCTGGACTGGTGAGCCATCCCGAGACCAACCGCGCCGGCCGAGAGTACCTCTCGATGTTCGTCAACGGCCGTTACGTCCGGTCGAAGGCGGCCCGTAACGCCGTCGTCTCCGCGTACGGAAAGCAACTTGCCGCCGATCGCTATCCGTTCGCCGTGTTGAACCTGTCGTTGCCTGCCGGCACTGTCGACGTGAACGTCCATCCCCGCAAGATGGAAGTCCGATTCGTCGACGAGGCGGGGCTCCGCGAACAGATCGAGACTGCTGTCGAGTCCGCCCTCCTGCGGGAAGGGTTGCTCCGGTCGAGCGCGCCGCGCGGGCGGTCCGCGCCCGAACAGACGACCGTCGACCCTCACTTATCGGAAGCCCCTGACGAAGGGTCCGAACCGTCCGGTCAACCCGACGAAGACACCCGTCCGACGACGACAGAGACCGCTTTTGGCGAAGACGCCCGTCCGACGACGCCTGAGTCCTCTCCCGAAGACGGTCGCCCGTCCGAGTCGGCCGACTGGACTGGCGGTTCGTCCGGACCGTCCGATACTGCCCCGTCAAACGACGACGAAACAGTTTACCCGGAGACTACAGGCGAGCGAACTGCCAGTGCATCGGCCGACACACGGCCAGGTGGCACGACGGATGACGCGAGCGTTCAGGACTCACCAGACGACGGTGACGACATAGAGACGCAGTCCGGATCGGTCGATCGATCCGATGACTCGGTGACGGATCGGGAGACGGACGGCAAGCCGCCGACTGACAGTCGCGTCGTCGACAGCGGTCAGCAGGTCACTTTCGGGGAAGGTGAGGCGCTGGACCGGGAATTCGACTCGCTCCCGGCGATGCGGCTCCTCGGACAGTTCCGGGAGACGTACGTCGTCGCCGAAGCGGACACCGGACTGATCGTGATCGACCAGCACGCCGCCGACGAACGGATCAATTACGAGCGGCTTCGGGCGGAATTCGATGGACAGACGACGACCCAGACGCTCGCGGAGCCGGTGGAACTCACGCTTACCGCCCGTGAAGTCGAACTGTTCGATTCGTTTCAACCGGCGCTTTCGCGACTCGGGTTCGCGGCCGAACGCGTCGACGATCGGACGATCGCAGTCCGGACGGTCCCTACGTTGCTGGCCGACACTGCTGATCCGGAACTGTTGTGCGACGTCCTCGCCTCGTTCGTCGATACGGACACTGAACCGGGTTCGACCGTCGAGGCCGCCGCAGACGACCTGCTGGCGGACCTGGCGTGTTACCCCTCGATCACCGGCAATACGTCGCTGACCGAGGGCTCAATCGTCGACCTGCTAGAACGGCTCGACGAGTGTGAGAACCCCTACGCCTGTCCGCACGGCCGCCCCGTCCTCATCGAGGTCGACGACGACGAACTCGCCGACCGGTTCGAACGTGACTATCCCGGCCACGGCGTCCGCCGGCTGGACTGAGCGGCTCGTCGCCGTGACTGTCCGTCAAACCCGTGACTGGACGAAAGAACTCGTCTTCCCTACCCGAACCATCCACGGCCTTATGATCGAGGGGGGCGAACCTCCGACAATCGATCAGCAATGAGTGAAGGGACGAGACGAGTTCTCTACGTCGGTCCGAATCCCAGATCAGTGGCGACTGGGCTCGAGACGAGTGCCAACAGTCTCGACGTCGATTCCGTCACGGATCCCGAGACGGCCCTAAAACGATGCCGAAGGGAGTCGATCGACGCCATCGTCACAGCGGACGAACTGCCCGATGGAGACGGCATCGAGTTCCTCGAAACGGTTCGGGAGACGTGCCCGGAGCTCCCCATCGTGCTGTACAGCGTCGCGGGCGACGAACGGGTCGCCAGCCGGGCCATCGCCGCAGGGGTATCCGAGTACGTCCCGAAGCGCGACGGGGTCGAGCGACTCGTCGAACGCGTCGAAGCTGCCGTTGAGGATCGCGTGGATCGTTCTGACAGGTCGGATCGCCACCGTCTCGCGCCTGTGACGGACGAGGGGAGTCGTACGCGACCGATCGGTCCGCGCGCACGAGCCATGGACGCGGCGCCGGTCGGCGTCGTCATCACCGATCCCGGACAGCCGGACAACCCGATCGTCTATGCCAACGAGCGTTTCCAGGAGTTGACGGGCTACGACGAGTCCGACGTGCTCGGCCGGAACTGCCGATTCCTGCAGGGCCCGGACACCGATCCGTCGGCTGTCGACGAGATGCAACGGGCGGTCGACGACGAGGAGCCCGTGACGGTGGAACTCCGCAACTATCGAAAGGACGGCTCGCCGTTCTGGAATCGGGTGACGTTAGCGCCAGTCACCGACGACGAGGGTGCGGTCACGCACTTTGTCGGGTTTCAAGAGGACATCACGGAACGCCGACGACGGAGCCGCGACCGGGAAGCTACAGTCGATCTCTTACAGGGGATCTACGACGTGACGACCGACCCGGAGCTCAGATTCGGGACCAAGATCGACCGTCTCCTCGAACTCGGCTGTGAGAAACTCGATCTACCCTACGGCTTCCTCTCACGGATCGAGTCCGGTGACCCCCCAGATCCCGGGACACAGACGATCGTCCAGTCTTCTGGAGACCACGAGTT
This sequence comes from Halorhabdus amylolytica, assembly GCF_004944975.1. Classification (GTDB taxonomy): domain Archaea; phylum Halobacteriota; class Halobacteria; order Halobacteriales; family Haloarculaceae; genus Halorhabdus; species Halorhabdus amylolytica. Next base: position 34,188 of record NZ_SPQG01000001.1, on the reverse strand, counting down.
ACTACAACCCGGGGAGTCCTGTCCGCTGTCGGAAGCCTATTGTCGGCGGACGATCGAAACCGACGGCTTGCTCGCCATCCAGGACGCCATCACCGCGGGCTGGGAAGACGACGACGCATACGACGTCTTCGAACTCGGCAGTTACATCGGTGGCAAAGTCGTCGTCGACGGCGAGCTCTACGGGACGCTGTGTTTCGCCGCGTCGGAGCCACGCACCCGTCCGTTCACTGCCGCCGAACGGACGCTCGTCCGGTTGATGAACAAGTGGGCCAGCTACGAACTCGAACGAAAGCGCGCCCGCGAGGAATTGGAGTCGACGAACGACCGCCTCGAAGAGTTCGCGAGCATCGTCTCCCACGACCTCCGGAACCCGCTGAACGTCGCAGTCGCCCGATTCGGTCTCGTCGCCGAGGAATGCGACAGCGAGCACATCGAAGACGTGGCGGGGGCCCACGAACGGATGGAGACACTCATCGACGACTTGCTGACGCTCGCTCACGAAGGTGAATCCGCGACCGATCCCCAACCGATCGCGCTTTCGGCTGCCGCCAGGGATTGTTGGGACACCGTCGAGACGGGGGACGCGACGCTCTCGGTCGAGACCGATCGGACCGTCCGTGCCGATCCCGGCCAGCTCAGGGAACTTCTCGAGAATCTCGTCAGGAACGCTTTCGAACACGCAGATACAGCTGTAACAGTAACTGTTGGCGACCTCGAAGACGGTTTCTACGTCGCGGACGACGGCTCCGGGATTCCTCCTGAGGAACGCGATGATGTGCTTGAATCGGGGTACACGACGACCGAGGACGGCACCGGCTACGGACTTGCCATCGTCGCCGAGATCGCCGAGTCCCACGGCTGGGATATCACTGTCTCCGAAAGTGAAGCCGGCGGCGCCCGCTTCGAGTTCACTGACGTCGAGGTCGTCTGATCCGTGACTGTAGACGGCCGTTGCCTCGGGAGGAACCGGATGACGAAAGAGGCCGGAAGGGATTTGAACCGAATGGAGATGTTCCGGGCGTGCGGCGCTTC
>NZ_SPQG01000001.1:32948-33083 GCF_004944975.1 Halorhabdus amylolytica | reverse complement strand
CGACGAGCGAAGCGAGTCGTTTCGCCGGACGCGAACACAGTGAGCGTCCGGATCTTTTGAATACTAACGTTTTCGAGGAGTGGTGCCCGCAGCGCCCGGAGGGCGCGAGGACACCCCACGATGAAAAGTTTAGCG
>NZ_SPQG01000001.1:0-32806 GCF_004944975.1 Halorhabdus amylolytica | reverse complement strand
GGCGCTCGCGGGTTGCGAGCGCCAGAGTGAGCGGGCCGGAAGGGATTTGAACCACGGAAAGACGATGACCTCGCTTCGCTCGGTCCTGCGACTTTCCTGATTCAATCCTTCCGTCCGATTCGTTCACCGGTTCGCATCGCTCACCGGTTCACTGCACGGGCCGGAAGGGATTTGAACCCCTGACCGTCTGATTAAGAGTCAGACGCTCTGCCGGACTGAGCTACCGGCCCAGGTATTCCTGGGTTGCGTCGGGCGATTCAAATACGTTTCCTTTCCTCCCGGACAGTGGATCTCAGTTTCTGGCGACAATCGCGACGGTTTAAGGGTGCGCGGGCCAACGACCGTCCTAATGAGTACCGACGTCACGATGGCCTCGATGTCGACCTACGCCATCCTGGGGTGTGGAAGTGTGGGCCACGCCGTCGCCGAAGAACTCGAGGCGGAGGGCAAGGATGTCCTTATCCTCGACAAGGACGAGGGACGCGTCGAGGCGTTGCGAGATCAGGATCTCAACGCGCGGACCGCGGACATCAGCCAGGAGTCCGTCACTGCCGAACTCGACGATCGGGATGTCGTCTTGATCCTCTCGCCGGACGAGAACGCCAACGCCGCCGCCGTCGAACACCTGCGGGCGCGCGACGAGGATCAGTTTATCGTCGCCCGCGCTTCCGACCCGGTCTCGGCTGACGAACTCTCCGAACTCGGGGCCAACGTCGTGATCAACCCCTCGGCGGTGATCGCTGACTCCGCGCTGCGTGCGCTGGAGACCGGTGAACTCGAACACAAGGCCAACCAACTCGCAGCAGTGATCGACGACACCGAGGCTCGGATGGCGATCCTGATCCACCGCGGCCCGGACCCGGACTCGATCGCCAGCGCCGCCGCGCTCCGTGCGATCGCCGAAAGTCGTGACGTCGAGGCAGACATCATCTACGAGGGCGACATCGGCCACCACGAGAACCGGGCGTTTGTCAACCTGCTCGGCCTGGAACTCACCTCCCGCTCCGCGGTCGATCTCGACGAGTACGATACCTTCGCGCTTGTCGACTACGCCAAGAGCGGGACGCCCTCGGAGGGGTTCGGCGACGGGATCGACATCGTTATCGACCATTTCGAGGTCGAAACCGGAACCGAGGCGGAGTTCACCGACGTCAGGCCGAACGTCTCGGCTACGTCGACGATCCTCACGAAATACGTTCAGGAACTCGATCTCAGTCTCGATCAAGAGGTCGCGACCGCGCTCCTCTATGGCATCCGCGCCGAGACGCTGGACTTCAAACGCGAGACGACGCCGGCCGATCTCACGGCCGCTGCATATCTCTACCCCTTCGCCGACCACGACACGCTCGAACAGGTCGAGTCTCCCAGCATGAGTCCGGAGACGCTCGACGTCCTCGCCGAGGCGATCCGCAACCGGCAGGTCAGAGGGAGCCACCTCGTCTCGAACGCCGGATTCATCCGCGATCGAGATGCCCTCGCACAGGCCGCCCAGCAGTTGCTCAACCTCGAAGGGATCACTACCACCGCCGTCTTCGCGATCGCCGACGATACGATCTACCTGGCCGCACGCTCGAAGGACATCCGAATGAACATCGGCAACGTCCTGGAGGAAGCCTTCGGCGAGATCGGCGAGACTGCCGGCCACTCGACGGACGCCAGCGTCGAGATTCCCCTGGGTATCTTCACCGGAATCGAGACCAGCGAAGACAATCGCGATACCCTCCTCGAACTCACGGAAGAAGCCGTCCGCTCGAAACTCTTCGAGGCGATGGGCGTCGAAGGATCGGACAGTTCAAACGGCTCTTAGGCGACGACGTCGTCGGTCTCCGGTTCCCCGTTCCGGACCCGTTCGACGATGTCGTTGACGATGACGACGTCACCGACGGCCTGTACCCACCGATAAGGAACGATCGCACCACGGGAGCTGGTCGTCTCCGCGTCGAACAGTTCGGTGTTCAACTGATGGAGCGCCAGCCCCGTCACCGCTTCGGCATCAAGATTCAGTCGAAGATCCTCGACCTCGCCGACGTAGACGCCGTTGTTCGAGTACACTTCTCGGCCAACTAGCGACGTGATCTCCTGTGGGCTCGCGTCTCGGTCGATTGGCATACTCGGAATCTGGGGAGGGGGTGCCTTAATTCTTGGCAGAGCGTCAGACGCCGGCCTTCCCCACGTCGTCCGTTCCGACCTGTCCGGGACGTTTTTCTTCGGGCCGACCCGACGATGGGTATGGTTTCGGATATTTTCGAGCCCGATCGCTGGCAACCGATCGAGTCGGTCGATTTCACCGACATCACCTACCATCGTGCCCGCGACGTGGGAGCCGTCCGCATCGCCTTCGACCGTCCCGACGTTCGCAATGCCTTCCGGCCGGAGACAGTCGACGAACTTTCGGCCGCACTCGATCACGCCAAACGCCAGACCGATGTCGGCTGTGTTCTCCTGACCGGCAACGGCCCCTCCTCGCAAGACGGTGGCTGGGCGTTCTCCGCTGGGGGAGATCAGTCGATCCGTGGCGATGCCGGGTACGAGTACGAGGACGGAGATACCGAGGGAGAGGGGCCCCGCCTTCATATTCTCGAAGTACAGCGTCAGATCCGTCACATGCCTAAACCCGTCGTCGCGGTCGTTCCCGGCTGGGCGGTCGGCGGCGGCCACTCGCTGCACGTGATCTGTGACATGACGCTGGCCAGCGAAGAACACGCGAAGTTTCTCCAGACCGACCCCGACGTGGGGAGTTTCGACGGGGGGTTCGGCTCCGCCTATCTCGCCCGCCAAATAGGACAGAAAAAGGCCCGTGAGGTATTCTTCCTCGGGAAGACCTACGACGCCGCGGAAGCCGCCGACATGGGAATGGTCAACGAGGTCGTTCCCCACGAGGAACTGGAAGAGACGGCCCTGGAATGGGCCGAGCGCATCGAGGGCAAGTCCCCCACTGCGATGCGGATGCTCAAGTACGCGTTCAACCTCCCCGAGGACGGCATGGTCGGCCAGCAAGTCTTTTCCGGGGAAGCCACGCGCCTCGCGTACATGACCGACGAAGCTCACGAAGGAAGGGACGCCTTCAACGAGGGTCGGGAACCAGATTTCGACGACTATCCCTGGCACTACTAGACGACTTTTACTGCGGGGGGTCACCAGTGGGGACCCCCTTGCAAAATGCTCGACGAAAAACACCTCGGCGCTCACTGCGTTCGCGCCGAAAAGAAAAGCGAGCCCCCCTCCCGCATCGACCACGTTCCATGCCTGCCTCCACGACTGAGACAGTCCAAGATGTCATGCCACCGCAAGTACTATTGAACCTGCTTTTTACGGGAGGTTCGAGGCGAAAGCCTCGCGCTTCAGCGCGGGGAGGATGTCAAGTGGTATACCCGCTTTCACACACAAGCACACAGGGGGGTGCGCGTGTGGTGGCGTCAACGGACCAAAGACCAATTCATGTCGATAATATAGATACGAGTAACAATGGGTCCATCTGAAACATCCGAGTCCGGGGGCGATGCAGACGACGAAGATCGCCCCGAATTCGAAGGCCAGCCGATGTTCACGGGCGATTTCCACGGTGAGTACGAAGGCGAGACAGATGCGTGACGACAAGACTACGGAGCCAGCGGAAGCGGAGATAGAGGGGCGTCCTTCGTTTGAAGGGCAGATATTCAGCGGAAGGAAGGGCCAAGTCGAAGAAAAGCTCTCGGAGAATATCTCTCAAGCGGACGAGAGCGACGAATCCACTTCTCGAACAGAGTAAATATTCGTAGCCAATCGGGTTAAGAGTGACCGACCATCGCGACCGCTTCTGGGCGATCGCCGACGCCGAGCACGCCGCCGCATCCGCCGGTCTTTTCCGCAGTGCCACAGCCGACGCTATCGACGGTGGATTCTCCGACGATGCCGTCGAGACGTGGATGGAGACCGCCGTCGATCCGATCGAGGACCGACCGACTCCGGCGACAAACAGGATTGACGAAGTCGCGCAACGAATCGTGTATCCGTCAGCGTTCTTGACGCGACCGGAAGGAAGGGTTGAAACGCGCACTGTCCGAATGCGGGGATATGTACGACGGTATCAAGGGGTTTCGGGACTTCTATCCCGCGGAGATGGCGGCCCACCGTGAGGTCATCGATACAGTCGAGGATACCGCCCAGCAGTATGGCTTTCGTGAGATCGCGACGCCCGCCTTGGAGGAGACGCGGCTGTACGTCGAGAAGAGCGGTGAGGAGATCGTCGAGGATCTCTACAGTTTCGAGGACCAGGGTGGCCGCGACGTGGCGCTGACACCCGAACTCACGCCCACGGTCGCCCGGATGGTGGTCGCGAAACAGCAAGCCCTCGCCAAGCCGATCAAGTGGTACTCCACCCGGCCGTTCTGGCGCTACGAGGAGCCCCAGCAGGGTCGCTTCCGGGAGTTCTACCAGACCAACGTCGACATCTTCGGCAGCGAGGAACCCGAAGCTGACGCTGAGATCCTCGCCTTTGCCGCCGACGCGCTGACGAACCTCGGTCTCGACGCCGAGGATTTCGACTTCAGGGTCTCACATCGTGACATCCTTGGCGGCCTACTGGAGGCATTCGACGCCGACATCGACACCCGCGCGGCGATCCGGGCTGTCGACAAGAGCGAGAAGATCGAGGAGGCCGAATACTACGATCTCCTGACCGACTCCGGCCTCTCTTACGAGCAAGCCGAGCAGTTCGACGACCTGCTCGCGACCGACGACCTCGGCGAACTGACCGACTTCGCCGGGACCGACCGCGTTGCCGACGCCGTCGAGAACCTCCAGGCCGTCTTGGACGCCGCCGAGGACTTCGGTGTCCGGGAGTACTGTACGCTTTCCCTGGAGACTGCTCGCGGGCTGGACTACTACACAGGCGTCGTCTTCGAATGTTTCGACTCCGTCGGCGAGGTCTCCCGGGCGGTCTTCGGCGGCGGCCGCTACGATGACCTCATCGAGAGCTTCGGCGGCCAGCCCACCCCGGCGGTCGGTGTCGCGCCGGGGGTGATGAACTCGACGCTTCCCCTCCTGCTCCAGCGGGCGGGCGTCTGGCCGGAAGAAGAACTCTCGACGGACTACTACGTCCTGCAGGTCGGCGACACTCGGCCCGTCGCGGCGCGGATCGCCCGCGAGTTGCGCCAAGAGGGGAACGTCGTCGAGACCGACGTCTCCGATCGCTCCTTTGGCGCACAACTGGACTACGCCGACTCGATCAACGCCGAGACGGCGATCATCGTCGGCGAACGGGACCTCGAAGACGACGAGATCACGGTCAAAGACATGGCGTCGGGCGAGCAAGTGCAGGTACCCGTCGATTCGTTCCCTGGCGACCGCGGTCGACCGACCTACGACGACTTTGACTGACTGGGTTCCGGTGTCTCCCAGTCCCCGTTCTCGATATCTGCGACCGCGTCGTCGAGTGTCCGCTCACGACGATCCAGGTGGACGTATCCCATCCCGGTCCGGACGGCGAACTGACGGTCACTATCCCGATCGCCCACGTAGACGTATTCGTCGTCATCGAGGACGTCGGCTACCGGCTCGAACAGCGCAGGATCGGGCTTGAGACGATCGAGCGCTTCTCGGGAATGTCCTCGACCGACCGCGACGGCGAAGTGCTCGTCGAGCCCGGTCTCATCCAAGAACACGTCGACGACCTCCTGCGGGGAGTTGCTCACGCAGAACAACGTCTCGTCGAGAAGTCGGCCGATAGCGTCGATGTCCCCGTAGGGCCCGAGTTCACCGGAGCGGATAGCTTCTACCTTCCCACCAGTGTAGTTGCGCGTCCGCGCCGCCCAGAGGGTGTCCGGGTCGACGTCGAACTCCTCGGCGACCGACTCGAGGTCGGCGATCGCGTCAGGGTAGAGTTTTCGGCGGTTGGCCTCGGTCCGTTCGATACCGAGTTCCGCCAACGCGTCGTCGAGTCCACGGTCGAGCCAGGACAGATCGGACGCCGAGTCCAAGAGGACACCATCCAGATCGAAACCGACGTTCATCGTCCGATGGTCAGACCGTCACGGCGAAAAGCGTCACGTTCCGCGTCCCGGATCCACGACGGACTGCTATCGTGCTATCACTCGATTTACGTACTCGTTGATCGCGGCTTTGAAGCGGTCGCGGGTGAAGCGATCTCGGGGAAGCGACGGACGGTCGTCAGTGCGGATCGCCGATTCGATCAGGTCGACGGCCGACTCCGGCGAGTCGAACAACCGATCCGACCGCCCGTCGAGAACGTCCCGTTGACCGCCGCTGTCGGGTGCGAACGCGATCATTCCGGCCGAGACGTACTCGGCGACAGACATACCGAAGTGTTCGTCAGGCTTGAGGTTCAGCCCGTAGCGGTGGGTTCGAAGCAGGGCTTGCAGTTGTTCGCGGGGGACGTCACGTTCGAGGGCGACGTAGGATCGCTGGCCGGCGGCCGACGCGACCTGCTGGGCATACCGCCGATAGGAGCGCGGCGCTGACCCGACGACGTGGAGATGGATATCGTGGCCGCGGTCGCGGAGACTGTCGACGATAGATATCGCGTCCAGTACCCGCTTATCGGGCGCGATCCGCCCGACGACGACGATCCCGCGTTCGCGGTCGTCCCAGTCGAGACCGCCCTCGACCGGGTCGACTGGCGGGTGCAGTACCTCGGGACGCACGCCGTAGATATTTTCGACCACGTCGGCAGTCCACGCCGAGTTCGCGAGCAGCGTCGCACGTCGAAGGTTCCATCGGTCAGGACCGGACACCCGGCTCCACACTGGATTCAGTCGGCCGGAATCGGCGTCCGCGCGGTCTCGGAGGTGAAACTGCGGGTAGTGGACGTACTGGACGGACGGCCCCGGGAGTGAGAACTCGTTTGCGGTACTCACCGTCAGATCGAACGCCTCCGCGTGTCCTCGGAAGTACCGCCAGACGAGCACGCTTCGAAAGGCCAGTTGTGGTCCGATCGTTGGGCCGAGCCGGGCGAGTGTCCTCGCAATCGGTCCATTGGCCGGTGGCGTCCGTACCGCAAGCCCCTCGAGGTCTGCGTCGAACCGGTCCGCCAGGACGGCGGGATCAGTCTCGCTGAGGGTGAATAGCGTGACCTCGTGGTCGGCAAGCAGTGCCTCACAGGTCCCCAGACATACCGCGTCCGCACCGCCCTGGAAGTCGAGCGTGTTGTGGAGGACGGCGACCTGTGCCATGTGGGGCGTTTGGGCCGGAAGAAAATATACCCCGGGCTCCGGTCTGTTATCGGTAGCCGAGCGCGTCGAGTCGCTCTCGATCGCCGTCCGCCCCGTAGACACGATTCACGGGAAGGGGCTCCGGGGGCGCTAACTTCGGAGCGTAGGCGGTTTGACCGCCACCCGTCGTCTCGGCCCACGGGACTGTCAACACCGGCGGTAGCGGGAGGTGCATCGGATGGCCGTACAGTCCCCACTCGCCGAAGAGATTGCCGTGATCCGCGGTGATCGTGACGTGGCCCGTCACGTTGTCCACCAGGGTTTCGACCTCCTCGAGCACGTGTCTGAGGTTGGCCTCGTAGGCGTCCCACACACGGCCGGTCGCGATCTCGCCACGTCGAAGGGCGACCCACGGGTTCGCCGGGTTGCTGTGATCGCTGTTCCGAACCATGCCGTCGTCTTCCGCAAGCGGGTCCGGGACGAACGGGTGGTGAGGCTGCATGTAGTGGACGACCAGCCGCTCAGGCTGTCGATTCCGGGCCATCGCGATCGCCCGGTCGGTGACCGTCCGCGCCGGAATCGTTCCCAGGTCCTCGTCCCAGGCGTACTTCCAGACTTCGTCCAGCGCGACGAAGGCGTCGGCCTCGACGTAGCGGTCGGTCCAGGTGTTCCCGGTTACCATTACCGTTCGGGCGGTCTCCGGGTGACCGGGAAACGTGTTTTCGAGCCACTCCGAGGAGGAACTACCGACAGATCGCATCGAATCGACTTCGTTGATCAGATCCGTTTCCGGGGCGACCGCCCGCAGAAGGTCCGCCCGGCAAGCGTCGAGGACAACCAGTACGTCCCAGTCGCGCTCGAAGACGTTCGTCCCGGTGTCGAGCCGCTTGCCGATCGCCTGCAGTCCCCGGAGGTAGGCGGTCCCGAGCCGACCCATTCCCGGTTCTGTCACGGTCGCCGTTCGTTTCGGGTGGACAAAACGGCATCGCCCGGGCGTCCGTCACCCTCAACCCCTCGAAGAGACTGCGCTCGCCGGGACGCATTAGTGCGTCCCGCCCGGGGTAGGTCCATGGACTGTCTGTTCGTCGGCGCCGGTGCGATCGCATCCGAGTACGCGTCGGGCCTGGAATCGACTTCGCTCTCGCTGGCCGGCGTCTGTGATATCGACGGCGAGCGGGCAAAAAATCTCGCGGCTGAGAACGACTCTCCGTGGTTTACCGACCTGGAGACGGCGCTCTCGACAGTCGATGCGCCAATCGTCGTGAACCTGACGACCCACGCCGCCCACGCCGAGGTGACCAGAACGGCACTCGCGGCGGACCGACACGTCTACTCCCAGAAACCGCTCGCGCTCGACGGCGAGACCGCCGGGCAGTTGCTATCGATGGCACGCGAACGTAACCTCGCCCTCGGCGTGGCCCCCGAGAATCCCCAGGGACCGTCACAGCGTCGGGCGGCACGCGTCCTCGCCGACGGCCGTCCAGGTCCCGTGCAACTGGGCTACGCTCACGCCCACGTGGGTCGCGTGACGGACTGGCACGACCGACCGGACTCGTTTCTAGAGATCGGCCCGCTGTACGACGGCGGTGTCTATCCGTTGACGTTACTCGTTTCGTGGTTTGGCCCTGTCGAGACGGTTCGCGTCGCCGACACGCTGGACAGCTGGCCCGAGCGGGAGCAACGACGACCGTCGGCACCCAGCCACATCGAGGCGATGCTCGCCTTCGAGTCCGGCCCGACCGTCCGGCTGACGGCAAGTTTCTACGCGCCCCACCGGAGTCGGGAGTTCTACGGCCTGGAACTCCACGGCGACGACGGTTCGTTGTATCTGGACGGGACTGGCGCGATGGAGACGGCCGTCGACCACGTCCAGTTCGGTCGCGTCGGTCGGGAGTATACCACAGTACCGCCACAATCACCCTCGTCGTCGATCGAATACATCGACGCCGTCCAGCGACTCGCCGATACCGTCGCTGCGGGAGCTCCCTCTCGGGAAAGCGCTCGGCGGGGAGCTCACGTCGTCGCCGTCTGCAACGCCATCGAGGACGCCGCTGCGAACGGCGGGCCGGTGACGGTCCGCGACTTCGGGGTGGCCCGTGATCCGCTCCCCGATCAGGACGTTCGTCCGAGCGTCCGAGATGGCCAAGCGACTGACCGAGACGGGATCGACCTGCCGCCGATCGGCTTTGGCTGTTCGCGATATCGTGACGGCGAGTACGTCGAGCGCCGGGACTCGATCGCGACGGCCATGGACGCGGGCTATCGCTTGCTCGACAGCGCGGAACTCTACGGCAACGAGCATCGGATCGGCGAGTTGCTTTCCGCACCCGGTGCGCCCGACCGCGAGGCCGTCTTCGTCCTCGGGAAAGTCTGGCGGACGAACCATCGGCGCGAACACATGTTCGAGGCCGCAACGGGAAGTCTCGCCGAGCTCGGCATCGACGCGTTTGACTGCTACGCGTTACACTGGCCCGAGGCCTGGGCCCATCGCGGTCCGCTGACGCGGCTGGCCGAACTGCCCGTCGAGCGTCAGGAGGCACTGACGTTCCCCGAAAACGACGACGGTGATATCGAGACGGACGACATATCGCTCGAAACGGCCTGGAAGAATCTCGAAGCCATCCACGATCGGGGACTGTCCCGGACGCTCGGCGCCTCGAACGTCACGCAACCCCAACTGGAGACGATCCTCGAAACGGGCACCGTTCGACCGGCGATCGTTCAGATCGAACGCCATCCCTACCAGCCGCGAAACGACCTCGTCTCGTTCTGTCACGAACGCGGAATCAGAGTGGTCGCTCACTCCCCGCTGTCCGCACCGGGTCTGCTGGACGAGCCAGTATTGGCCGAGATCGGTGAGCAGTACGATCTCTCGCCGGCTGGGGTCGTCATCGCCTGGAACGTCTCCCGAAACGTCGTGGCGATCCCTTCGAGCACGACGCCGGCCCACATCGTTTCGAACCTGGCCGCTGGCACACACCGACTTTCTCCCGACGAAATCGATCGTATCGATTCACTCCGTGACCCCGGATTCGAGCGGTAACCGGACTGTCGAGCGATCACAGGACGACGTTACGGAACCCCGTTCGGGCCGACGATGCGGTAAGTCACTCCGCCGACACCACGATTATGTACACCTTCACCGATATGTGTGGTATGGCAACAACCGAAGCGGCGGGACCGAGGATCCGGACGGAATCGCTGGGTGGGCTCCACTGGATCGGCATCCTCGCAGCCGTCGTCAGCGCAGCGATTCACCTGCTGCTCGGGGTGCGAATTCTCCCTTCGGGGATGGGGATAAGCTTCGTCCTTGCGGGGCTTGGCTTTCTGGGCGCGATCGTCCTCGTACTGGTCGACTATCGCCGTCGGACCGTCTACGCTGTCGGGGTCCCGTTCGTTCTCGTCCAGATCGTCCTGTGGTTCGTCATAAACTTCGTCAACGGTCCGAAGTCCTTCCCGGCCGATATCGGGACGCTCGGGGCGGTCGACAAGATCGCTCAGCTCGCATTGCTCGGCGTCCTGCTGGCCCTGTTGCGTTCCTGACTTTGTGACAGGTTTAGGTTCGTCCGGTCCCAACGACCGAGCGGCTCCTGCATGAAACCGTCGAACGGTCCCAGGCGAGCGCGAACGTCCGCCGGCACAGGGACCCAGTACCTTTCCGGTGGGAGATGTGGCCTGAATGACTGAACGAAGCCCCAACCGGACACTGTCTGTCGGGATGGAGGTGGGGCTTCCGGTGTTGGGGGCGGTCGCACTCGCTGTCGTCCTCCGGGGGCTGTACCCACCCGGCGAGCTCGATACCTGGATGCTCGACCCCGCAGCGGTTGCCGGTCTCTGTCTGGGCGGCCTGCTGTGGTACGCCAGTCATCGTCTCGTTCCGATACGGGCCGCCGAGGGACCGCTGGCCGGGCTGTTCGGGTTAGCGAACTCCTTGACCCTGCTCCGGGGCGCGTTGTATGCGGTCGTGGCTGGATTCGTCGTCGTCCCGCCCGGTACTCGCCTCGCGTGGGTGCCGGCCCTGGCGTACGGGTGCGGGATCGTTCTCGACAAACTCGACGGGACGATCGCACGGACGGTCGGCCGGGAGACCGAACTCGGTGAACGCCTTGACATGGCCTTCGATACCTTCGGCTTCGTCGCTGCACCGCTGGTTGCCGTCCTCTGGGGAGTCCTCCCCGTTTGGTACCTCTCGTTGTCGGCCGCCAGGTACGTCTATCGTAGCGGGTTGGCCTGGCGACGACACAGGGGACGACCGCTGTTTGACCCACCCGACAGCGATCTGGGCAAGTACCTGGCCGGCGTCCAGATGGTGTTTCTCACCGTCGCACTCACGCCGACCGCGCCGACGACGCTCGTCCGGACCGCGGCCCCGTTCGTTCTCGCTCCGTCGCTTGCGGTGTTCGCCCGGGATTTCCTGGTCGTCACCGGCCGTCTCGGCCGGGAGCGCTGAGGTGCGTCCAGACTCTACCTTCGAGACGGATTCGATCCGAGATACTTTCTGTGGTCGTGGTACTAATTGACATGCTGCTGGTTTGACTGGCGTCCCATCGATCGATTCGGCCGTCTTTCGTCGTTCTGACTTGCGTCTCCGGCACTGAGAGGCCCACAGGAAGAAACCACAGCAGTCCGAACAATCATTATCGAGCCGTCCGTATGTGATCCAGTGACAACAGCAACCCGGATCGCGCTGGTACAGAGCAACGACTACGATCCCTGGCCTGTCACACCCAAGTCACGGCACGAAACGGACCCTCAATCCCTGCAGGCGTCACTGCTCGCCGATTTCGCCACCTTCGTCCGTGCGGTCGATGGGGACGCCTTTTACGGCCGTTTCGACGACATGTTCGCCGTCACGGACGACAAACCGCCAGAGACAGGGTCGGAGACTGTCGGTTCCGTCGAGACCGGGATCGAACTGCAGGCCGGGATCGGTCGCGGCCCGACAGCTTGCGCGGCCGGTGCCGGGGGAAAAGACGCCCTTGAACAGTGTCAAGCGATCGGCGCACGGATTCGGAGCGCCGCCCAGCTCCCGGCCGACGACTGATGGCGGGGGATTCGCTTTACTTCACCGGCCCCGAAGCGGTCGAACTTCGCGAACGGTCGGTCGAGTACTCGGCCGAGGAGGTACTCATCGAAACGCGCGTCTCGGCGATCAGTCCCGGGACGGAACTACTCATCTATCGCGGCGAGGCGCCAGGCGACCTCCCGGCCGACAAGACGCTCGACGCGCTGGATGGTGATCTCTCCTATCCGCTACGCTACGGCTACGCGGCAGTCGGGGACGTGATCGAGACCGGTTCGGCCGTCGATACGTCGTGGCTTGGTCGAACCGTCTTCGCGTTCAATCCTCACGAGACGGTGTTCAGCGCGACACCTTCGGCCCTCGTCCCGGTCCCAGATGGGACCGGCCCCGAAGAGATGGTCATGTACCCGACGGTCGAGACAGCGACGACACTCGTTCTCGACGGGGCGCCGCGGATCGGCGAACGGGTGGTGGTTTTCGGCGCGGGTGCCATCGGTCTGTGTACGATCGGGTTGCTGGCGTCGTTTCCGCTGTCGGAACTGGTTGTCGTCGATCCACTGGCGGGGCGTCGAAAACGTGCCCGACAACTGGGTGCCGATACGGCGATCGCACCGAACGAGTACACAGAGACACGCTGGAACGACGCGGCTGGGCCTGAAGGGTTCGATCTGCTCTACGAACTATCGGGTGCGCCGTCGGCCCTGGACGACGCCCTCGCTGTTTCGGGCTACGATAGCCGGATCGTCGTCGGCTCCTGGTATGGGACGAAATCACCGACGCCCGATCTCGGCGGGGATTTCCACCGCGATCGCGTCTCGATCGAGTCCAGTCAGGTCAGTACGATCGCCCCCGAACTCCGTGGGCGCTGGTCGTTCGATCGGCGCACCGAGGTCACGCTCGAAAATCTGGCGTCACTCCCGGTTGACTCGCTGGTTACCCACCGGATCCCGTTCGAAGACGCGCCGTCCGCGTACCGTCGACTCGACAACCACTCCGAGAACGCACTCCAGATCCTGCTCACGTACCCTGCGGAGACACAGACACACGCCCAACACACTGACACGGAGACAGACAGATGACGACCAACACGTACGAACTGACAGTGACGCGCGAGTTCGTTGCACAGCACTACCTCACAGTCCCCGATCCGGGTCCGGAGGGGGTTCCTCACAGCCACCACTTCACCGTCGAGGTTCGCTTTGCCGGCCCCGAACTCGGTGAATACGGGTATCTCGTCGACATCGACGACGTCGAAGCGATTCTCGATGACCTCGAAGACCGGTATCGTGATGCCTTACTCAACGACCTTGCCGAATTCGAGGGCTTGAACCCGAGCGTCGAACACTTCGCCCGCCTGTTCGGCGACCGCGTCGCGGACGCGCTCGCGAATCCGAACCCGGAACACCTCCGGATCCGCATGTGGGAAGACGACGTCTCCTGGGCGAGTCACGCACGTCGTCTCGATGGATGAACCACACCGAAACCCGCTATCTGGAGGCCAAGCGGTCGCTCGACGACCGGTCTCGTTCACCACGGGTTCGTGAGCGGTTACTCTCGGCGCTGCCCTCCGAGCCACGGATCCTCGACGTCGGCTGTGGCACGGGAACGATGGTGCCAGGGCTACTCGAATGGGGGATCGATACCGGGACGTATCGCGGGGTCGACGGCGACGCTGGTGTCATCGATTTCGCGCGTGACGTGCGGCCGGCCGAACTCCGACGGGCCGGCCACGGAGTCACGGTTTGCGACCGCGGCTTTTCTGTGGAAGATCTTTCGGTCACCTACGAGACCGGCGACGCACTCGGGACACTCGAACGCGCCGAGGATGTCGATTTGATCGTCGCTCAGGCTTTCGCCGATCTCGTTTCGATTTCGGAGTTACTGGCCGGGGTCGAATCGGCGCTGGCCCCGGGAGGGCTCGCCTACCTCCCGATCACCTTCGACGGGGGAACGATATTCCAGCCCGATCACCCGGTGGATGAGGAAGTCGAAGCGGCCTACCACGCGGCGATCGACGCCGAACCCGGCCGGGACGTCCACGCCGGACGTCACCTGGCGGACGCTTCTCGACGTGCGGACGGCGATCTACTCGCGATGGCCGCCTCCGACTGGGTCCTTCGCCCTCGGGATGGGATCTATCCCGCCGACGAAGCGTATTTCCTTGATGCTATTCTCGGATTCGTCCAGACGGCCCTCTCAGATGGAACGGTCGCTGAGGGTGACGACTGGCTCGCGGCCCGTCGACAGCAACTGGCTGACGGACGGTTGACGTACATCGCCCACCAGTACGACCTTCTGTATCGTGGGCCTGACTCGTGACCGGGTGACGTGCGAAAGTCCGAAGGCCCGCTCCGTCGAATTCGATCCGTGACCGACGCTTCGAGACGAGCCTTCCGGATCGCCTACGACGGCCGCCCGTATCACGGCTTCCAGCGCCAGCCCGACGTGAGGACCGTCTCGGACGCGATCCTCGCCGCTCTCCGTGATCTCGATGTCTTCGACGCGTCTGCGGGCGATGTCCTGCCAGGTTACGCCGCTGCCGGACGGACTGATGCCGGCGTTTCCGCACTCGCCCAGACCGTCGCCTTCGAATGTCCCGACTGGCTGACGCCCGCCGCGCTCAACAGCGAACTCCCGGTCGACGTCCGGGCCTGGGCGAGTGCGGACGTCGACCGGGAGTTCCACGCAACGCACGACGCGACTGCACGCGAGTACACTTACCACCTCCACGCCCCTGACGCCCTGCTGTCGCGAGCACGCGACGCCATCGAGGCGCTCTCGGGAGAACACGATTTCCAGAACTTTACGCCCGATGACTCCGGGACAGTTCGCGATCTCGTCGGTGAGGTTCGGCGGGACGAGGACTTCCTGGTCGTCACGCTCCGTTCGGATGGCTTTCCGCGCCAGTTCGTCCGCCGGGCCGTCACAGTGATCCACGCGGTTGCGAGCGGCGGGACGGGACTCGATCGCGTCGAGACACTTCTCGGCGACGAAGCGCTTGAAGGCCCACAGGGAATCGCCCCCGCACCCCCGGAACCGCTGGTCCTGACTCGCGTCGAGTATCCCGGACTTTCCTTCGATGGCGACGAGTCAGCACTCCCGAGTACGCGAGAAATCTTCGAAACGAAAGCGATCGATCACCGGGCGAACGCCCGCGTGGCGTCGACGATCGCCGACGGGATCGAGCCGGGGGTGTGACGAATCCGCTTACTCCATCGCGTCGGCGGTGACCAGCGTGTCGTCTTCGAGGTAGTGCTCGATGTGGTGGGCGTCCTCCTCGACTTCGACGATGTTCTGGCGGATGATCTCAGCCGTGGTCGGATCGCCCAGGCTGTCGAACAGCTCGACGTGCTCACGGAGTGTCTCGATAATATCGCCGTACATCTCCAGGTCGTTCTCGAGAGACGTCCGAATGTCGTAGACGTCCTCGTCCTCGGGTTCGACGGGAGCCTCGGCCTCTAACGTCGCCCCACTGGCGTGGGGAACGCCACCCAGCGCCTGGGCGCGCTCGGCGAGTTCGTCGGCGAAGTCCTCGGCGTTTTCGGCGGCATCGCCCAGGAACAGGTGCAGATCGCGGAACTCCGCACCCTCGACGTTCCAGTGGTGTTTCTTTAGCTGGTGGTAGAGGACGTACGTCGCCGCCAGATCGGTGTTCAGTGCGTCGACGATCTCCTCGGCGCGTTCAGCGTCCATTCGCAGTCCTTCGGATCCTTCGACTTCGCCTTCGGTCTTGAGTACACGTTCGTGGGAACTCATGCAAGCCGAATTACTCCCGCCACCCACTTAAAGGCTTCCGAACGGGAAAATATATTTCCCCATTGTGGAAGAAAATATCTTCTTATCTCAGTTTATACTTCTCTATATTCCCAATTAGTGTTACCCTGTATGGGTGAATCCCGGTGGCGGTGCGCAAAATGAGATGTGTTCGATCGAGCCCGGTAATGCGGCAATTCCTGTATAATACTTCCACCATATCGAGTTATTGAATACTAATCTTTTTCAATTTGGAGGACTGAACGCACAGAACACACACGGTGACACATTGTGCCCGACATGCAAACGGCGGATCTGGACACGGAGCTCAGCCTATTCAAATACGACAATCTCTCGCAGTTGCCCCCGGCTTACCGGGATCTCGACGCCGAGAAGCGGGAACAACGGATCGAAACGGCCCTCGATGAACTCGGCGAGGACGTCGTCATCCTGGGTCACAACTACCAGCGCCGGGAGATCGTCGAACACGCCGATTTCATCGGCGACTCCTACCAGTTGAGCAAGGAAGCGGCCGAGTCTGACGCCGAGTACGTGATCTTCGGTGGGGTGACGTTCATGGCCGAGTCCGCGGATATCATCACCGACGACGACCAGCAGATCATCCTCCCGAGCATGGAGGCGTCCTGCCCGATGGCCGGGATGGCTGAGGCGCTACAGGTCGACGCCGCCTGGGAGCAACTCACGGCCGCGACCGACGACGACGTGATCCCGATCTGTTACATGAACTCCTACGCCGACCTGAAGGCGTTCTGTGCCGAACACGGCGGGCTGGTCTGTACCTCCTCGAACGCCGCCGACGCCTTCGAGTGGGCCTTCGAGCGCGGCGAGAAAGTGCTGTTCCTCCCCGACAAGCACCTCGGGACCAACACTGCCCACGACCTGGGTCTCGAAGACGACACGCTCGTCTGGGACCCTTGGGCTGACGACACGGACCCTACCGAGATCCGGAACAACGACGTCATCCTCTGGGAAGGGTACTGTCAGGTCCACGAGCGATTCCGCGCCGAGCATATCACGGACCTCCGGGACGAGCACCCTGACGCGAACGTAATCGTCCACCCTGAGTGTCGGCGTGAGGTGGTCAAAGCCGCGGATCGAGTCGGATCGACTGCCGACATTACGCGCGCAGTCGAGGAAGCAGATCCCGGTGAGACGTGGGTCATCGGGACCGAGATCCACCTCGCGAACCACCTCGATCGCTGGCACCCCGAAGTGGAGGTCGTTCCCCTCTGTGGTGACGCGTGCATGGACTGTAACGCGATGCGCCAGATCGACCCAAACTACCTGCTGTGGGTGCTCGAAGAGCTGGTTGAAGGCCGCGAACAGAACGTTATCGACGTGGATCCGATGACATCGGATCGGGCGGAAACTGCACTCGACCGGATGCTCGAACTCTAATCATGGCGGGACAGGAATCAACCGAGGTGCTGATCGTCGGCGGCGGCATTGCGGGTTGTGCCGCTGCACTCGCGTCCGCCCGAACGGACGCAGAGGTGACGCTGGCGACGAAAGCCCGTCGACCCGAGGACGCATCGACGTGGTGGGCACAGGGCGGCATCGCCATTTCACGGGACGATCCGGAACAGTTCAAACAAGACATTATCGACGCTTCTGCTGGGACTGCCGACCCGGAGGCTGTAGACGTCCTCGTCGAAAAGGCGAACGACGCCGTCCGGGACGTGCTCGTCGAGACACTGGAGGTACCGTTCGACACAGGGGACGGGAACGACGACTTCGACTTCGACTTCGGCCGCGAGGCCGCCCACGACGAGGAGCGGATCCTCCACGTCGACGCCTCGACTGGGTCGTACGTCCTCGAACGCTTCCTGGCCTTCGTCGACGATCACCCCGACATTCACGTCCTCGACGACACTGCTGCACTGGACCTCATCACTCACGAGGGCGAAGTTCGCGGTGCGTATCTCGAATCCGGCGGTGACGTCCGACCGATCTTCGCCGGCGCGACGGTGCTGGCGACCGGCGGCGTCGGCGATCTCTATCCCGAGTCGACGAACCCGAGCGGGTCGACCGGCGACGGGATCGCGATGGCGGCACTCGCCGGCGCTGACGTTGCGGACATGGAGTTCGTCCAGTTCCATCCGACGGTGTACGTCGACGAAGGCGGGACGCTGTTGATCAGCGAGGCTGTCCGCGGCGAGGGAGCGATCCTCCAGAACGCCTACGGCGAGCGGTTCATGCCCGCCTACGACGAGGACGCGGAACTCGCCCCCCGAGACGTGGTCGCACGGGCGGTCAAACGGGAGCGCGATCTGAGCGGAGAGGTATTCCTCGACGTCTCGGAAGTCGACTTCGCCGGCCAGTTCCCCGACCTCGTCGAGCAGTGCGAACAGCGTGGCATCGACTGGGAATCGGGGATCCCCGTCACGCCGGCCCAGCACTTCCTCTGTGGCGGGATCAGCGTCGACGGTCGCGGACGAGCCTCCCTCGATGGGCTCTACGCCGTCGGCGAATGTGCCCATACCGGCGTCCACGGGGCCAACCGCCTGGCCAGCACCAGTCTGCTGGAGGGACTCGTTTGGGGACTGCGGGCCGGCGAGGACGCACCTGGGCGTGAACCCATGCCGATGGACGTCCCCGACCTGAACGACCGCGATCCGGCGTTGCCCGACTCCTTCGCCCGCGAAAAGTTCACTCGACTCCGCCGCGTGATGGGCGAGTACGTGGATATCGACCGCGATCCAGACGAATTGGATCGTGCACTCGGTGTTCTCCGGCGACTCAAAGGCGAGGTCGACGCCTACGTCCGGACGCGCACGTCCCGGTCGCTATACGAACTCCGGAACGCAAGCGTCGTCGCCCTGTTGATCGCTCGGGCCGCGGCAGAGAACGACGAAAGCGTCGGGACGCACAACCTCGTCGAACCCGAGGAAAGCGTCGGTCTCCACGCGGAGTGAGAACCGTGATCCCCGATTCGACGATCGAAGTCTGGCTTTGCGAAGATCTGGGCCACCACGACGTGACGAACCACATCCCGGGCACGACCGAGGGCCAGCTCGTCGCCAAAGAAGAAGGCATCGCGGCCGGAATCGAGGCCGCGACGGCCGTCTTCGAATATCTGGATTGTCCGATCGAGACAGCTGTCGAGGACGGGACGGCGATCGACCCGGGTGAGGTTCTGCTTTCCGTCTCCGGACCGACGCGGGACATTCTCCGCGGGGAGCGACCGGCCGTCAACGTCTCCGCTCATGCATCCGGCATTGCAACGAAGACCCACGAGGCGGTCGACGCCGCGAGGGAGGTGTGCGAAAGTGTCGAGATTGCCAGTACCCGGAAGACGACCCCCGGGTTGCGCGGGGTCGAAAAGCGTGCGGTCGTGGCAGGCGGCGGCGACACCCACCGACTCGACCTCTCGCACATGGCGATGGTCAAGGACAATCACATCGCCGAGATGGGGCTTGAAGGCGCAGTCGAGCACGTCGCCGAGAAGACGTCCTTCGCGACGCAAATCGAGGTCGAGGTCGAGAAACCGGAAGACGCTCCCCGAGCCACGGACGCCGGAGCCGACATCGTCCTGCTGGACAACATGAGTGCGGGCGAGTGTGAGCGAGCGGTCGACCTGCTCGTGGAAAACGACCCCGGCGACGCGCTGACGGAGGCCAGCGGTGGGATCACGGTCGAAACGGTACCCGAGTACGCGGCAACTGGCGTCGACGTCATCTCGCTGGGATCGCTCACCCACTCAGCCGACGCGCTCGATCTTTCGTTTCGGACTGGAACGGCGACGGACTAGCCGTCCAGTAGGCCGAGTTCGTCGGCGATCAGGTCCGCGAGTTGATCGGCCACATCGGGATCGACCTCCGCGATCGCCTCCCCGTCGTGCATCCGCTCGTTGTGTCCTTCGAGTCGGTCCGCAAGGTCCGACAACGGGACTTCGGCGGTCGTCTCACACTCCTCGCAAACGATCGGAACGTTCGGCTCGTCGTCTGTCATTACGTCAAGATTCGACGGCCAGCGACAAAATGTCCCCGAATCCGCTATCACTGAGAGAGAACGAAAAGACGGACAGACGTGCCGGTATCTGTGACGTGGCGGCAACAGGACTTTACCGGAGACGGCTCGTTCCCGGCCCGTACACAGAAGTTTTCGGTGTTTCGAGCCGACCGATATCGATGCGTCCCTTACCGTCGTCTCAACCCCCAACCGGATAGAATCCCTGTCTGAAGGTAGCCGATGGCTACGGGCGATTCGCACGTCGATCCGGCAGCGTTCCTCGAACACCTCCGGTCCTTCCGGTACCGGGAGGTTACCATGCTCCTGGCAACACTGTCGGTGTTCGCCGGATCGATCGTCTTCTTCCCCGGCGTCGAAGGGATAACCAGCGGCCTTCAGTCGGACGTCTCGGCGGGGATCTTGGTGGTGTTCGTCGGTGTCGCGATCCTCGCCGGCGCGATCAAGGGCATGATCGGCTTTGGCTACGCGCTGATCGCGACCCCCATTTTCGCATCGGTGATCGATCCGACGCTGGCGGTGGTCGTCCTGGCGATCCCGCCGTGGATGCTCAACATGTTCCAGGTGGGCGAAACTGACACCGGACTGCAGTTCGTCCGCGAGGAATGGCTCCTGCTCGCGCTGGCGATCGCCGGCGCGGTCGTCGGTGTGGCCGTCCTCGACGCGGTCGAGACCGGCCCGCTGGTGCCGTTCCTGATCGGCGTGATTGTCTTCGGATACGTGCTCTTCCAGCTCGGCCAGGGGTTCGTGACCGTCGAAAAAGCCCACCACCCCGTCGCGATGAGTGTCGCTGGCGCGCTGGAGGGGTTCTTGCTCGCTGTGGCGAACCTCGGGCCGCTGCTGCCCGCCTACTTCCACACCTTCGAACGAGACACGGAACGATACATCGGCGGCCTCTCGATGGTGCTGGGTGCGATCTTCACCGTCCGGATCCTCCAGATGGCGCTGTTCACCGACCTCATGACACCCTACCGACTGTGGCTCGGATCAGTCATCGCCGTCGTGACGCTCGTCGGGTTGTTCGTCGGGACGTACCTCCGGCGACTGGAGATCGACGAACAGCGGTTCAACTGGTTCGTGGTCGCGCTCCTGTTCGTGATCTCGCTGAACATCTTCCGGCAGACGATCCCGGCGTTGTTCCTTTGAAGAGCGTCCGGTGAAATACATGTGAGATATAGTTATTCAGAATGTCTTTGACTATGTCTGTTATCGAGCAGATATCGGATCCATCCTATCGGTGCGATGAAAATTGCAAATATGTGGAACGACATTATGTCTATCACCTCGATATAATCGGCAATAGCAACGACAAAGAGTGACAAGCCCAAAAGTTGGAAGTATAACCCAAGACGCGTTTCCGCAAGGACTGAAACCATATAACAGCCAATATGGATGATGTATTAACCAGTTTTGGAATAGTGTAGAGGCTTTGTTGATTCTAGATTGCAGCGACCGCCACGACCTCATCGAACGTTCCGGCGGCCTGCCCCGGTGCTGTTCCTGTCGATAAGCGCTTCGCGTCGTGAAGTCCAGGTCACAGTTTTAGTAGGCTCCCGCGACATCCGGGGATATGGAGTTCGTCACCACTGAGACAGTACCTGGCGAAGAGATCGACGAATCGCTCGGCATCGCACGCGGCAACACCGTCAAGGCCCGAAATGTCGGGCGGGACATCACCCAGAGCATCCGGAACATCACCGGCGGCGAGTTGAAGGCCTACTCCGAGTTGTTGACCGACGCCCGCGACGAGGCACTGGAGCGCATGGCCGAGGACGCCCGGTCGATGGGAGCCGACGCAGTCGTCAACGTTCGCTTAGAGAGTTCCGAAATCGCCAACGGCGGTTCGGAGGTCATCGCCTACGGCACTGCAGTCACCTTCGAGTAGGGCAGAGACCCACCAGCACGATCCGTAGCGATGGTCGAACGAACGGATCCGGGCAGCGTCGGGGTCGTCGCCGGCCGCGTCGTCGGGGCGCTGACGGTCGTCCTCACAGTCGTCGGCATGCTGACCCAGCAGGAAGGGTTCTATCGGGCGGTGCGACTCCTCCTCGCCGGTCTCGAGAGTGACTTCGACGTGCCGGTGTGGGTCCTCTTCTGGGGCAACA
Source organism: Halorhabdus amylolytica (assembly GCF_004944975.1). GTDB lineage: Archaea > Halobacteriota > Halobacteria > Halobacteriales > Haloarculaceae > Halorhabdus > Halorhabdus amylolytica. Next base: position 10,787 of record NZ_SPQG01000001.1, on the reverse strand, counting down.
TCGCGCTGGTCGCGACCGCCCGGTACGCCTTCTGTTACGTACTCGGATCCCTGCTCGGGGTCGCCTACGACTGGCTCGATCGCCCGGGGATCGCGTTTCTCGCCGTCGTCGTGGTTCTGATCGGGGTGGTTGACGCCATCTACGGCGGCTTGGGCGCGCGGAGCGTTCTCGTCGGAGTCGGCTATCTCCTCGCCTGGGTCGCATACGTGCCAGTGTTCGCGTGGCTGCTGGAAGACGGCGAACCAATGGATAGCGGCCCGGTACGACTGGAGTGAGCGTCACGAAGACGAGACAGCCGACGACCGCGAAAATCAGGCACGGAGCCGCCGGATGCGTTCCTCGGTCGGCGGGTGCGTCGAGAATATCTTCGACAGCAGGCTGCGTTCTTCCCCTTTGATACAGAGGGCGCTGGCCTGTTCGTCGATCTTGCTTCGGCCGTGATCGGCGGAGTTGATCTTCTCGAGTGCCCGCGCAAGAGGTTCGCCGCCCGTGATTTCGGAGGCGTCACTGTCGGCGACGTACTCTCGGTACCGCGAGATGGCCATGACGAAGATCATCACGATGAACTGGACGACGTTGCCGACGACCATCGCCATGATGAAATCGCCGAAGTCGTTGTCGCCGGCGAACAGCACGGCGAACTGGGCGACGATGGCGACGATCGAAGCGATCCCCTGGCCGATGACCATCATCACCACGTCGCGATTGCGGATGTGGGCGAGTTCGTGGGCGAGGACACCCTCCAGTTCCTCGTGGTCGAGCATGTGGATGAGTTCCGCGGAGACGACCACGACACCGGCCTTCTTCCGACCGACTGCAAAGGCATTGGGCACGCCCATCTCGGCGACCATCACGCGGGGTTTCTCGATGTCCATCTCTCGGCTCATCCGCTCGATCGACCGGTGGATGTCCCTGAATCGCGGATCGTCCTCGGGCATGTCCTCGGCGCCGACGCTACGCAAGGCCGCCCACTTACCGATCTTGTACTGGACGCCGACGAAGAGGACGCTGCCCAGCAGGATCAACGCAAGCACCGTCGTCCCACCGCCGAAAGCGGCGTAGGCAAACAGCGCCACGACCGCGTAGAATCCAAACAGGATAGACCCGACGATGGCCATCCTGAGCTTCAGGCCTGGATGTCTCATGGTAACCGTGCATCGAAGCTGAACGCCTATAAACTTCCTGGCATCGACAGACGGAGTCCGGAAATCGACCGCAATCGGGTACATTCACGACGGTTTTGGGGACCGATCCCGGACAGTCACGACGATGCTCGACCCGATCCGCGTCTGTCCGGACCGCCCTCTCTTCGTGTCCGAGACCGGACTGGACTGTGGACGAGACGGCCACAATCTCCTCCCCGAGTCGAATCGTCGCCGGCTAGCTTGATTCAGCGAGAGAATCCTGCCCTTCAGGGCGGGTGTCAATCGCGCAAGCCCGGTGCGACAGTCCACGTAGGTCTGCTCGACTGAATACCTCACGTCACAATAGCGAGAGAAACGAAAGGGACCTATTCCAGCAGCGACTCGCCGGTCATCTCTTCGGGCTGCTCGACGTCGAGCAGTTCCAGCAGCGTCGGCGCGATGTCACACAGCGAGCCACCGGAGCGGACGGTGCGACCGCCGTCGTCCCCATCGCTGGTGAGGTAGACGATCGGGACGTCGTTGAGCGTGTGGGCCGTGTGGGGATCGTCGACCGTACCGAGGTCGTCGGCGTTACCGTGGTCGGCGGTGATGAGAAGGTCAGCGCCGGCCGCCTGCACCGCATCGACCAACCGGCCGAGCTGTTCATCGACGGCTTCGACGGCTTCGACGGCTGCATCGAAGTCCCCGGTGTGGCCGACCATGTCGGGGTTGGCGTAGTTGAGCACCATCAGGTCGGGATCGTCGCTCTCGATGTACTGGATGGCAGTGTCGGTCACTCCTTCGGCACTCATCTCTGGCTGTTCGTCGTAGGTCGGTACGTCCGGACTCTCGACGATCTCACGGAGTTCGCCATCGAACTTGACCTCGCGGCCGCCGTTGAGGAAGTACGTCACGTGGGGATATTTTTCTGATTCTGCGAGACGCAACTGCGTGCCGCCGGCCTCGGAGACGACCTCGCCCAGCGTGTTTTTGGGCTGGTTCGGCGGATAGGCAACGGGAAGATCGAACGTCTCGTCGTACTGGGTCATCGTCACGTAGTGAGTCTCCGGCGGCGAGGTGTCGAAGTCCCAGTCCGGATCGATCGAGTTGAGCATCCGGGTGAGCTGGCGGGCTCGATCCGATCGGAAGTTGAAGAAGATGACGGCGTCGCCCTCTTCGAGGGCCGGGCCACCCTCGATCAGCGTCGGCTCGATGAACTCGTCGGTCGTGTCCCGATCGTAGGACTCTTCGGCGGCCGTCACCGGGTCGGGCGCCGAGAACTCGGCCTCGCGGTGGACGATGGCGTCGTAGGCCTTCTTCGTGCGCTCCCAGTTCTGGTCGCGGTCCATGGCGTGATATCGGCCCGTGACGGTCGCGACCTCGCCGGTACCGTTCTCTTCGATGACTTCCTGAAGCTCTCGGAGGTAGTCGGCGCCACCGGTCGGCGAGGTATCGCGGCCGTCCATGAAGGCGTGGGTGACCGCTTGGACGCCATTGTCGGCGGCCATCTCGATCAGCGCGTGGAGGTGGGTCTGCCGGGAGTGAACTCCGCCATCGCTGACCAGACCCATGAAGTGGACCTGCCCGTCGTTGTCTTTGGCGTACTCCATCGCCCCCAGCAAGTTCTCGTTCTCGAAGAACGAACCGTCCTCGATGTCGTCGGTTATCCGGGTAGTGTCCTGTTTGACGACGCGGCCGGCCCCGATGTTGAGGTGCCCGACCTCGCTGTTGCCCATCTGACCCTCCGGAAGGCCGACGCGCCGGCCTGAAACATCAAGCCGGTCGTGTGTGCCGGTCTCCCAGTATTCGTCGAAGTTTGGCGTGTCCGCAGCCTTCACGGCATCGCGTGCGCCTTCATCGTCGTTGAGCCCCCAGCCGTCGAGGATGATCAATCCTGCGTCCATACCCCGAAGTTCCAGCCCGAGGCTAATACCTTTTGATATTTGCCGGTAAATCCCGCTTCGTTCGCACGCCCGTCCACCGATTCGACAATTATAATTCGATATATAGATCGAGGCCGTTCGATCGGCCTGTCACCCGACCGCTTAATATCAGCGTGTTCGGAAAGGGTGCTATGACGCTCGACCCGGTACACGTCGAGGGGATCGCGCGACTGGCCGGTCGGCTCGGAGGTCGTGTCGAGGATGTCGACCATCGTGACGTCGCCGAGACCGTCTGGGCCGAGTTCCTCGACCCGCTGTATCGCGACGGCGAGGCGGTCCTCGAACCACTCGACGAGCACTACCGGCGGGCGGCCCCCCTCCCCGAGATTGCCCTCGAAGAGCGGCCGTTCGACACCCAGCACGGGCTGGACTCGGGCACAATCAATCCCACGACGTTCAAGAACGGCCTCGTTCTGGATGTCGCCCAGGCGGCGATGGCGGCCGTCCCGTCAGACCTGGATCTCCACCGGAGTCGGACGGTCGTCGTCGGCGCTCATACTAACGACTCGACGCTTTCCCTCGGCGACGACGAGTGGCGCCGGAACGACGAGGGCTACACCCACGAACGACTCTTCGAGGTGCCCCGGGTCGACCGTTACGCCCAGACAGTCGTCCACGCGCTCGCGCTGTACCTCGCCGAGAGCCACCACGCGCTCGAACACGCCGGCGACGTGACCGACCTCTTGATCCTCGACGGCCCGATTTACCCGACCGGGTTGCTCAACTGGACTGACCGTCACCCCGAACTGGCCAACCTCTTCGAGACCGACGAACGTCCTGCCGACGTCGTCGAGAACTACGTCCGCCTTGTCGAACGCTTCGTCGACCGAGACGTCCCGATCGTGGGCTTCGTCAAGAACAGCGTGGCCAACGGAGTGACGCGGACGCTACGCGAGCGGACGGCCGCACCCTGGGCGAACGACGACGCCCTCTTCGAGCACGTCCTCGCCCGTCGTGCGGACGGCGAGATCCGGACCGATGCGATCACCTATACTAACTGGTTTCGCTCACGGGTCGGGACCGACCGGGTACTCTCGACGGCTGGCGACGCCCTCGGGATCTCCCGCTCTCTCGATCCGGCGGCTTACGAGGTGACGTTTTTCTCGCTGTACGACCCCCGGACAGAACTAGTCTACCGCGTCGAGGCACCCTACGCCGTGACGCGCGAACGGGACCGCCGGGAACGGCTGATTCGACAGATCGTCGCTGACGTGGCCGCCGAACGCGGTCCGCCGATGGCAGTCGCCAAAGCTGACGAACTCGCCCGCATCGACGCTACGAGCAAACAGCGGTTGCGCGAGCGGATCGGCCGGGAGTTCGACAGCGACCGTCAGCGGTCCTACGACGATCACCGGTGGGGACCGGACCGGGATCGTTGAGACGAAGTGCCATTCCCGATACGTCCTCTGATACGGATTATTGTAGTGATTTACCGGTATCCGTCGACCCCCGGGTCGGCGTTATCCGGAAATAATCTACAATAATCCGTATGAGTCACCGGCAGGGAAACGACCGATTCGACTGGCGGGAACACAGATGGGAACCCACCGCGAGAAGGGCAAGTGCCCGACAGACCCGTGGGAGGATCGACAGTGCACGGTACGGTGGCGACCGATCGTGGAGAAATATTAATTATCTACCAGTGTCTATAACGAAATATGGCGAAAGAATGGCGATGCACAGAGTGTGGCAAGGTACAGGTACGCACTGTCGTCGGCCACATCCGAGCGGGTCCCCCGGAGGAGTGCGGTGAATGCGGAAACGACGAGTTCGAGGAGACGACGCTTGGAGCGGCGCACACGGTGCTCGATTCGGTCCTCTCCTGACGGAGTGAACTCGGAATCCTCGAACTTGCTCGCTGACTCGTCGACTATCTCCTCAAACCATCAATGAATTAATGGTTGTGTGCTGAAAAAAGACTCATTATCCGGCAAATACTACCATTAAACATGACGAAAGAGTGGGAATGCACCCAGTGTGGCAAGGTACAGACCCGTTCGCTCGTGGGCCACGTCAGGGGTGGGCCGCCCGAGGAGTGTGAAACCTGCGGGAACGACGAGTTCGAGGGGACAACACTCGGAAGTGCACATTCGATGCTCGACTCGGTCCTCTCCTGAGACGGTGTCGAGCAAGGGGAGACGATCGGTTCGAAACTGTGGTCCGTCGGCGCAGGCGGCCCGGGGAGAGCAGTGGAGAAGCCGACGGAGACGTGGCCTTCTTCGGATCGATTGGGAAAACAATGTTCAGGCAGATGATGGACCAGTCCGCTATATAGTCACCAATAGCGATGCTTGCAGCGTATATCGATACATAGCGGTCGAGAGCCAGTCGTACCACCCTGTACCCCTATTATAAACCCCTTTAGTCAAATCTACCCCCCTCTACGTTGATGACGCGAGATTCGACGCGTCCGGACAGTGAATCACGGCGAAAATTCATCCTGTCGATCGGCGCACTCGGGGCAGGTGCGCTGGCGGGGTGCAGCGGTGGTGGGAACACGACGACACAGGCAAACGTCGAGGACGGAAACGATGCGACAGTGACGGCGACGGCCACCGAGACAGCGACGCAGACGACCACCGAGGGGCAGGCGACCACGACGTCCCAGCAACAGGACACCAGCACGCTGGAATCGGGTGGCTCCTCGACGGTCTATCCGGTCGCAGAGGACGCCGCAGCCTACTGGAACGCCAACCGTCCGGCCGACGACACCGAGTACTGGCCCCACGGCGAGTACGGTATCGACACGGACCTGAATCTCGCCGATTACTGGGCGAGTCTGTACGGCTTCGAGCCGGACGACAGTAGCGAACCGCCGTTCCGCTGGACTGTCGGCCTCTCGCACTCGGGGACGGGCGTCCGTAACGTCCGGGACGGGGTTTACGACATCGGTAACTCCTCGGGGAACGTCGAGGACGAACTTCCCGAGCGTGACTCCTACGACCAGTTCGTCGACCACGTCGTCGCGGTCGACGGTCAGCCGCTCGTGGTGTCCGCAGAGATCGCGGAGGCCGGCGTCACGGGGATCACCGGCCAGCAGCTGAAGGACCTCTATAAGGGTCGGATCACCAACTGGAGCGAACTCGGTGGCCCGGACCGCGAGGTCCGCGTGCTCGGACGCGTCCGGGACTCCGGGACCCGGACCGCCTTCGTCAGCAACGTCTTCGACAACCCGACCGAGGACACGCAGGTCGCCAACCGCTACGGGCAGAACCAGCGCCTGGCCCAGGCGGTCGCCCAGGCCGACAACGCCATCAGCTACCTGGCGCTGGCGTTCCTCGGCACCGAGGGCGTCGATCCCATCTCCCTGGAGTGGGATGGAACGACCTACTCCTACCAGGATCCCGAGAACGGGCTGGACTCCCGGAGCTACCCGCTTTCGCGAGACCTCCACATGTACACCTGGGAGGGGACCTCGATGAAGGAGGCCGCGGCCATCAACATGATGCTGCATCCGTTCGGCCAGGAGACGTTCGTCGCGCCGAACAACTACTTCACGCTCGGCGAGCGCCGACTCGAGGAGGAGCGTTCGAAACTCCCCGACCAGGTCTGAACGCGGGTCCTACCGGGCGGCGATCTCGAACACGCTCTTTCCAGTACTATGACTAATGGAATACAGAGACGGATACGCGAGGGACTGATCGAGCGATTCCGGGCGTTGGTTGGGGTTGTAACTGCCCTGGCGAACCGGGCCGGGCAATGGCTTCTGGCGCTCCCGGGACGGATGGCACAGATGGTCTTCACACTTCCGGCCCGGATCGAGAGGACACTGCTGACCCTGCCCGGGCGCGCCTGGCGCTGGCTCGTGGGCGCAAAGCGAGTGTTCGTCGGCTCGGAACCGACGCCAGGGGAGACCCTCGTCGGCCTTTCGAGCGTCGTGACGATCGTCGGCGTCGGCTACACGTTCCTCGGACCCAACGACCTGGTTGCGTACCCACTTGCCGGTTTCATCGTGACAGTGACGGTCGGTTGGTGGACCCACCAGGCCCGGGTCGCAAAGATCATGACCGCCGTCGCGACCGTCGGGACCGTCCTGACAGTCGGATTCATTACCTACTTCCTGTTCCGGAGCGCGTGGCCGGCCTTCCAGGAACACGGGTTGGCGTTGGCAGCCCTGCCCCAGGGCCCGAACGGGAGAGTTCGGTGGTTCTTCGGACTCGACGCCGTGCTACCGGTGACTGGAGGCGAGACGGCCTGGGACCCACGTGGCGGCGTCGTGTCGCTGTTGCCCGCCATCTGGGCGACGGTCATCGTGACGATCATCGCCGGCCTGGTCGCGGCCCCGCTGGGCCTGCTCGGTGCGTTGTTTATCGCCGAAATCGCCAGCGAGAGTGTCCGCGAGATCGTCAAGCCCGCCGTCGAGATTCTGGCCGGCATCCCGTCGATCGTCTACGGCTTCATCGGCTTTCAGGTGCTCAACGGCTTCGTTCAGGGCGCCTTCCTGGATGCCGGGGCGAGTTTCTTCATCGCCGGGACTGTCGTCGGGTTGATGGCGCTGCCCACAGTCGTCTCAGTCTCGGAAGACGCCCTCTCGAGTGTCCCCGCCTCGATGAGCGACGGCGCCATCGCGATGGGGGCCACCGAGTGGCAGACCATGAAAAGTATCTCGATCCCCGCGGCCTTCTCGGGAATCTCGGCAGCGGTCATCCTCGGGCTCGGCCGGGCCATCGGCGAGACGATGGCCGTCGCGGCGATCATGGGCGCCGGCACCGGCTTCGCCCGCCCGCTGTTCGATGTCTTCGACCAGGGTGTCACGTTGACGAGCCGGATCGCCACTTCCTACGGGAGCGCCTCTTCCGGTACCATCGATATCCTGTTCGTCGCCGGCGTGTTGCTGTTCGTGATCGTCGCGACCATCTCCGTGATCGCCCAGTACATCGAACGGCGGATGCAACGCAAACTCACGGGTGAACGATGAGCGATGCGTACGCACACGATCAGAAAGCGACGCTGGTCAGCGGCGATGCCGACTACTACGACCGGGCCCTCGACGTCGCCATCGCGGTTGCGGCCCTCAACTTCCTGTTGGGGCTGGCGACGCTTGTCGGGGCCCTCGGACTCGAAACCACCGGCCCAGCCCTGACCGATCTCATGGCCGGCGTGGCCGTGGCGGGCGTCGGCGGTGTCGGTCTCGTCGCCGCGTTCACGGCGTTGAACGTCGTCGCGATCCCCTCACAACGCGTTCGCGGACTGGGTGTCGGGCTGGTGGCCGGCCTGGCCCTGCTGACAACCCTTTCGACAGTCCCGAGCGTCGACCTGGGGGCGCTGCTGGGGGCCGTCTTGGTGCTCGACGGTCTGGCCGTCGGCCTCGCCGGGATCATCTCGCGGATCGGCGTCGTGGACACGGAACCAAACGCGAGCGCTGGCGCGCTGGCCGGCCTGCTGTTCGGGGGCGTCGGGTTCGTCCTTGGGGTCGCGCTGAACGGGCTGGTCCTCGACGGGGTACCCGTCGTGCTGACCGGCCTGCTCGTCGCGGCGGCACTGGTACTGTTGACCGTCCTGCCGCGCGAGGACCTCGGATCGACGCTGCCGGCGGCGCTGATCGTCTCCCTGCTAGGGATAATCGTCGTCGGCTCCGTGGTCGATGCCGGCTGGACGTGGACGCCGACCGAACCGATGAACGGCGGGCTCACGGGCGGGGTCGTCGTCTCGCTTTTCGTCGTGCTCGGCTCGTTGCTCGCGGGCTGGGCGGCCGCAAAGGCCCGCGCCAGATACGGCGCCCGCGGCCGCCAGTACGGGTCGTTCCTGGTCATCTACCTGAACGCCACCCTGACGGTCATCGTCATGATCTCGATCGTGACGTTCGTGGCTATCCGGGGGCTGCACTACACCTTCCACGGCTTCACCATCGGCGCCCTGTCCGGACTAGTGGTCCTCTCGCCGGTCCTGGTCGCGGCGCTCGCTTACGCGCGCCGGCCGGCAGGGGCGCCCGACTGGAACAGTGGTGTCAGACAGATCGTCCGCGTCCTTCCCCTCGCCACAGTCGGGGCTGTCGCGGCCCTTCTCGTCGCAGTGGTCATCCGGGGCGAACCATTCGTCCACCGGTTCACCTATCGGATCATGGAGAGCCGACAGGAGCAGGCGCTGGAAACGGCTTTCACCGTCACGCCCGAGCTGACGGTCGGCACGCTGATCGTCGCCATCCCCGGATCGGTCCTGTTCGCCTACTTCTACCGCAAGTACGGGAGCCTCACCGGCGTCGGGCGGTCGTTCGATCGACAGTCCGCCGTCCAGCGCGGCCTCGGCCTCGCCGTCGCGGCCGTCCTCACCCTCGCGGTCGTCTTCCTGCTGGGCGGACCGCAGCCGTTCGGGCTCCCGCTCGGGAAGACGATCGGATTCGGGGGCGTCGTCGTGGCGAGCGTCGCCGCCGCTGTCCTGGCTGTCGTCGCAGTCGGTGGATTACTCGCCGGGGACGGAACCCTCGCCGAGCGCGCCCGCCGTAACGCACAGTTCGTCAAAGTCGGGCTATTCGGCGGCCTCGGAGTAGTCCTGGCAGCGACACTTCTCCAGCCGACGACGACCACGACCCCGTCGGTCGGCGGCGTCGACCTGCTCCCGGCGGCGGCGGCCGTCGGCGCGATGGCCGGGCTCGTCGTCGCTGCGGTGGCGACACTGGCCCGCCGGGCGACGGGGACTGACGACGCCGAGCAGCGCCTAATGGGCCGGCTACTGGCCGAGGAGATCCGCCTCGGCCTGGTCGCGGCGACGGGCTTCGTCGTGCTGATTGTGGGCCACGTCGCGACGACGGACTCGCCGTTCTCGGTGGCGGGGCTGACCGTGAGCGACGGCGGGACGCTCTCCTGGCCGATGGTGATGTTCTCGGCGATCCCACTGGGTGCCGAACCCGGCGGCATCCTTCCCGCGGTAGTCGGGACGGTCTGGATCGTCGTCGGGGCCTCCCTGTTCGCCATCCCGTTAGGGGTCGGTGCGGCGGTCTTCTTGACGGAGTACGCCGAACAGGGCCGGTTCACCGCCCTGGTCGAGATCACGACTAACGCCCTCTGGAGTACGCCGAGCGTCGTCTTTGGCCTGTTCGGGGCCGCGTTCCTGATCCCGCGGCTGGGCGACACACCCAGTCTCATGGCCGCGATGATCACCCTCGGGTTCATGCTGTTACCCCTGGTGTTGATCACGTCTCGCGAAGCGATCAAGTCGGTCCCCGACGAGTACCGGAACGCCAGCGCGGCGCTGGGCGTCAACAGGTGGGAGACGATCCGCAGTGTCGTGCTCCCGGCGGCCGTCCCGGGAGTCGTCACGGGGGTTATTCTCGGCGTCGGTCGCATCGCCGGCGAGACCGCGCCGTTGATCCTGGTGTTGGGTGTCGGGGACGCCGGACAGTCGGTCGACGTGCTCGGTGGTTTCCAGTTCATCACTGAACCCCCATTCGTGTACAACGGGGCATTGCTCGAAGCGTCGAAAGCCCTTCCCAAACAGGTGTGGGCGGTCATCGCGGCCGGCGTCAGCGGGTCTCCCTCGAAAGGGTGGGGGACAGCGCTGTTGCTGTTGGCAGTCGTGCTATCGTTCTACCTGGTTGGGATTCTGACGCGACGCTACTTCAGGAGGAAACTCGATTATGAGTAACGCGATCGGCGATACCGAAACTGCAGGCACGGACGGAACGGGCGGACTAACAACGAGCGGCGAAAGCGACGAGGAGATCCGACCTGAGTGGATCAGCTACGACTTCGACGGCGAGACGAAACTCGCCGTGGAGAATCTG